>NZ_NXGB01000009.1 GCF_002850605.1 Pasteurella oralis | reverse complement strand
AAAAAAGTAAAAAAACCGTTAAAATGGTAACTTTATTAGCTTAATAAATGAAATAAGAGAGATTATGGCACTATTAAATATACTAGTTTATCCCGATGAGCGCTTAAAAATTATTGCGAAACCGGTGGATGTTGTTGATGATAAAACACGTGAAATTATTGATGATATGTTTGAAACAATGTATCACCAAGAAGGTATTGGTTTGGCGGCAACGCAAGTAGATATTCATCAGCGAATCATTACAATTGATATTGAAGGTACAAAAGAAAATCAATATGTACTTATTAATCCTGAAATTGTTGAAAGTTGTGGTGAAACAGGTATTGAAGAGGGATGCTTATCGTTGCCGGGAATGCGTGGTTTTGTACCTCGTAAAGAGAAAGTAAAAGTGAAAGCATTAGATCGTCATGGTAAGGAATACACTTTAGAAGCTGATGGTTTGTTAGCAATTTGTATTCAACATGAAATTGATCACTTAAATGGAATCGTTTTTGCTGACTATTTATCACCATTAAAACGCCAACGCATAAAAGAAAAATTAATAAAATGGCAGAAGCAGCTCGCTAAACAAAAATAATTTTTTAGTAGCCCACGTTAAAAACGTGGGTGTTTTGATTCATAACGTAGAACATTATCCAATTTATCATGAAACCATTGAATATCATTTTTGCTGGAACACCTAATTTCGCGGCAAAACATTTGCAAGCCTTACTTGACTCTCATCATAATGTAGTTGCTGTGTACACTCAGCCAGATAAACCTGCTGGGCGTGGCAAAAAATTACAGGCTAGTGCTGTTAAGCAATTAGCCGAACAGTATCAACTACCTATTTATCAACCTAAATCACTGCGTAAATCTGAAGCGCAAGCTGAATTAGCTGAATTACATGCTGATGTAATGGTTGTTGTGGCTTATGGTTTAATTCTACCAAAGGTTGTTTTAGAAACGCCCCGTTTAGGTTGTTTAAACGTGCATGGTTCTTTGTTACCTCGTTGGCGTGGAGCGGCCCCCATTCAACGTGCTATCTGGGCGGGTGATACACAAACAGGTGTGACGATTATGCAAATGGATGAGGGGTTAGATACAGGTGACATGTTGCACAAAGTCTATTGTGATATCAGACCAGAGGAAACTTCAATTAGTTTATATAATAGATTGGCTGAGATTGCACCAAGTGCGCTTATTGATGTATTGGATCATTTAGAATCAGGTAAGTTTGTTGCAGAGAAGCAAGATGAGTTACAGTCGAATTATGCGGAGAAACTTTCTAAAGAAGAAGCGAAATTAGATTGGAGTCTATCAGCAAATATATTGGAACGTTGTATTCGTGCTTTTAATCCTTGGCCAATAAGTTATTTTTCTATAACAGATCAGCTTGGCAATGAGCAATTAATAAAAGTTTATCAAGCAGTCGTTTTACCACATGTTGATAAACCAGCAGGAACGATTTTAAGCGCAGATAAAAAAGGTATTCAAGTTGCCACCGCAGAAGGTGTGTTGAATTTATTGCGATTACAACCGGCAGGCAAGAAGTCGATGTCAGCACAGGAATTGTTGAATGGACGAGCTGAGTGGTTCACTGTAGGTAAGGTACTATAATGCAAAAGCGAGTAAAAACTGCTAAAAAACAGACCGCACTTTCAAGCCGTGCACTGGCAGCTCAAATCATCTTACAAGTTTTAGATCAAGGAAAATCATTATCCACGTTGTTGCCTGAGGTACAAAACCAAATCAAGCAGCAAGACTTACCTTTATTACAAGAAATTTGTTTTGGCATTTGCCGTGTATTACCTCGTTTAGAAAATATTATTAAGTTGATTGTTGATAAACCATTGAAGGGAAAAAAACGCATTGTACATTGCTTATTACTAGTTGGCTTATACCAATTACTTTATACCCGTATTCCTTCTCATGCAGCAGTTGATGAAGTGGTTAATGCAACGAGTACCCTTAAAGTCGAGGGGTTTCGAGGTCTAATTAATGCAGTATTACGTCGCTTTTTACGAGAGCAACAACATTTTTTAGCACAAGTCGATAAACATTGGCAGACATTACATCCTGAATGGATAGTAAATCGTTTGAAAAAAGCTTATCCAAATTGGCGTGATATTATTGAAGCCAATAATCAAAAGCCGCCAATGTGGATCCGTGTTAATCAGCAACAGAGTGATACAACAAGTTATCGTGCTTTATTAGCAGAACAGGGTATTGATACTTTTAGTGCAGATAATCCTTGCGCACTACGTTTGGCACAGCCTACCGCAGTCAATAATTTGCCTGCTTTCGCACAAGGGCATGTTAGCGTTCAAGATTTACATGCGCAGTGGTCTGCTATTTTATTGGCGCCACAGGACCATGAGTTGATTTTAGATGCTTGTGCCGCGCCAGGTGGTAAAACGACACATATTTTAGAACAAGCACCGAAAGCCCATGTTGTTGCTTTAGATATTGAAGAAAGCCGTTTGAAACGTGTACATGAAAATTTAGCGCGTATGCAACAGTCTGCGACAGTGATTTGCGGTGATGCTAGCCAGCCAGCACAATGGTTAGAACAGGTTGGCATTGTTGCGGGTAAAAGTGCGGTCCAATTTGACCGAATTTTATTAGATGCGCCTTGTTCTGCAACAGGCGTGATTCGTCGCCATCCTGATATTAAATGGTTGCGTCAAGAATCTGATATTGAACAGCTTGTGCTGCTACAAGCACAAATTTTACAAGCCCTTTGGGCAATATTAAAACCAAATGGAACTTTATTATATGCAACTTGCTCGGTGTTACCTGAGGAAAATGCATTACAAATTGGGCAATTTTTACAGGACAATGTAGATGCTAAATTAGAGCAATTGCCTTTTGCTTCTACAGAAAGCGCAGTTGGTTTTCAGTTTATTCCAACAGAAAACGGCGGCGATGGTTTTTATTATGCTAAATTAAGGAAGGTAGTTTAATTATGAATATCAATAAAGGGTCTTTTCCCAAAGTAGATGTGGTTATCTCTTGTTATAACGCAGAGAAAACGTTGATTCGAGCTGTTAATTCAGTATTAAACCAAAATGCGTTGAATCATCTTTGGATTGTAGATGATAATTCGACAGACAATACATTTAAACTGGCTAATCAAATTGCAGCACGATTTCCTGAGAAAGTCACCGTAGAAAAGCTATCACGCAATGGTGGGCTTGCGAAAGCGAGAAATTGGGGAGCATTACAAAGTAACGCAGAATTTATTGCTTTTTTAGACGCAGATGATGCTTATGAGCCAGAAGCACTAACGACAGCAAGTTGCGTATTTCATTTTCGACCAGAAACATCATTAGTAAGACTTGCTTTAAAACCAGTAGATTTAGCGGAACGTTATGCAGAACATCCTGATTTTAAGGACGCATGGGAAAATGTGCAGTTAGCATCTGCACGCAATGTGGTTTTTCGTCGCTTATTTTTATTAGCCTGTGGCGGTTTTCCACAAGAATCTTTGTTTCGCCGTTTAGGTGGTGATGATAGTGTTATTGGTAATGTCGTTGCAAAACTTGGTCGAGTTGCGACTTTATTTGAAGATGTTGGTGTTTTGCGTTATTGCGATGAAGGAATGCAAGAAGAGCGTTTGTTAGATGCCATATTATTTGGTAAAACACAAAGAACTGCAGGGCAAGATCATCTTGAAGTGGCAGAACAAATCACGGAAACCATTTGTGGTCAAGTTGAGCAGCTAAAACAGTATTTAAATACGCAAGAAGTCGGTGTTAAGCCATTGGTAATTGAGAGAACAGAATAATGAAAATCATCATTCTTGGTGCAGGGCAAGTTGGGACAACACTTGCTGAAAATTTAGTGAGTGAGGATAACGATATTACTTTGGTTGATAATCAATCACTACGTTTAGAAAATTTACAAAGTAAGCATGATTTACGTGTTGTGAATGGCTCGGCTTCTTCACCAAGAGTGTTACGCGAAGCAGGGGCGCAAGATGCGGATTTGCTAGTCGCGGTGACCAGTTCTGACGAAATTAATATGGTAGCGTGTCAGATTAGTTATACGTTATTTAATACGCCAACAAAAATTGCACGTATTCGTAATGCGGAATATTTACGAGAAAAAGATAAATTATTCCAGACGAATGTGTTGCCTATTGATCATATTATTTCACCAGAGAAATTAGTTACAGATGAGATTACGCGTTTGATTGATTATCCCGGTGCGTTGCAAGTAGCGCATTTTGCTGATGGGCGTATTAGTCTTGTGGTTGTAAAGGCATATTATGGTGGCCCATTAGTCGGTTATGCGATTTCTGCATTGAAAGATCATATGCCGCATATTGAGTGCCGTATTGTGTCTATTTTACGGCAAGATAAAGTGATTCGCCCACAGGGTTCAACTATCATTGAAGCAGGTGATGAAGTCACTTTTATTTGTGAAACAATTCACATTAAAGCGGTCATGAGCGAGTTACAACGTCTAGAAAAACCTTATAAGCGTATCATGATTGCTGGTGGAGGTAATATTGGTATCGGTGTCGCGAAACGTTTGGAGGGGCAATGCTCAGTAAAATTAATTGAACGTAATGCAGAGCGTGCAACCGCGTTAGCAGAAAAATTATCTAATACATTGATTTTTTGTGGTGATGCATCAGATCAATCTTTCCTCTTTGAAGAGCAGATTGAAAATATTGATGTTTTTTTATCATTAACCAGTGATGATGAAGCCAATATTATGTCTGCGTTATTAGCGAAACGCTTAGGTGCGAAAAAAGCAATGGTGCTTATTCAACGTATGGCATATATCAATCTTATTCAAGGTGGTACTATTGATATTGCAGTTTCACCACAACAGGCAACAATTTCAGCGTTATTAAGCCATGTACGTAAAGGAGATACTGTCAATGTTGCGTCATTACGACATGGTGTCGCAGAAGCACTCGAAATTATTGTTCATGGTGAAGAAGATTCATCACTCGTTATTGGTCGCAAAATTTCTGAGCTAAAATTACCTCAAGGGGCAATTATTGGTGCCGTTTTGCGTGGTAATGAAGTGATTATGGCAAAGAAAAATTTAGTGATTGAAGATAACGATCATGTCATTGTATATTTAAGCGATAAAAAATTTGTATCTGATATTGAAAAGCTATTTCAGCCAAGTGTATTTTTTATTTAAAGTAGAGTAAATACACTGTACAACAAATGAAAAGCTCCTATAATGCACGTTGATTCAAAGTAAAGTTTAGTGAGGAGTTTTTATGAGTTTTATTAAAGAGTTTCGCGAATTTGCGATGCGTGGTAATGTTGTTGATATGGCTGTCGGTGTGATCATTGGTGGTGCTTTTGGTAAAATTGTCAGTTCATTAGTTGGTGATGTTGTTATGCCAGTATTAGGTATTTTAACTGGTGGTGTTGATTTTAAAGATCTAAATATCGTATTAAAAGAAGCGGTAGGTGATGTACCCGCAGTGACGTTAAATTATGGTGCATTTATTCAAAACGTCTTTGATTTCATTATTATTGCTTTCGCCATTTTCCTAATGATTAAGGCATTGAATAAATTAAAACGTGAAACACCAGCAGAAGAAACGCCAGCTGAACCGCCAAAACCTTCAAATGAAGAAGTGTTATTAACAGAAATCCGTGATTTATTAAAAAAATAATTTCATTTACCGAGAAAAAATCTTCCCTTAGTGGAAGATTTTTTATTTTTACCACCAAATATCTTACCTTGTTTAGGCTACCCATTCCTTTTACAATAACGCCAATTCATTTCTAAGAGGCAAATTGATTATGACTGATTTACAAGTATTACAAGCTGAAACGCGCGAAATTATTACTGATTTATTAAATGATGGCAGTGATCCAAATGCGCTTTATATTATTGAACATCATATTGCACATCATGACTTTGATAAGTTAGAAAAAATAGCAGTAGAAGCATTTAAAGCAGGCTATGAAGTATCAGAAGCGGAAGAATTTGAAGATGATAATGGCAAAGTTATTTTCTGTTTTGATATTATTAGTGAAGTCGAATTAAAGCCCGAAATTATAGATGCTCAACAAAAAGAATTAATTCCATTAGTAGAAAAGTTTGCTGGTCTCTATGATGGGTGGGGAACTTATTTTGAAGATCCAAATGCGAGTGATGATGAATATGGCGATGATGGTGAATTTTTTGAGGAAGAAGATGACGCCTAAGCCTATCAAAATTTCATAAATTAAGACCGCACTTTTATACTTATTAAAAGTGCGGTTTTATTTTGGAACTATTTAGGGGTGATATTGCCTAATAAATGATTATTTTTAACTCTAATAAGGATATTTTATGAAATTAAAACATTTAACATTAGCATTATTAGCTTTACCTTTTGCCGTTTCTGCGAATGCAGAAAGTCAGCCAAGTAATATTGTGACTTTTAGTGCAGAAGTTGAAAGAGAAGTAAATCAAGATTTAATGCAAGTAGTCATGTTCACTCAAGAGGAAGGTAAAGACATTAGTTTATTAAATAAAAATGTGACAGAGCGTATTAATACCGCAATTGCTTTAGTGAAAAAGCAAAGTATTGTGCAAATTCAATCACAAGATCGTAATACACAAGTGCGCTATGGCAAAGATGGTAAACAAAATGGTTGGGTAAGCCGTGCTGAACTTGTTTTACAAAGTAAAGACTCTGTCGCACTTTCTAAATTGGTTTCAGAGTTAAACAACCAATTAATGATTGAAAAACTGTATGCTTCCGTTTCACCAGACACACTGACTGCATTGGAAAATGAAATGACAGAAGCGGTGTTACAAAAATTTGAGCAAAAAGCGAAAGTGATCCAAACCAGTTTAAAGAGTAAAGGCTATAAAGTCATCGAATTAAACATTGCTACGCCAGATCATTTTGTTCAATCACCACGTCCTTACTCTAATAAAATGATGCGTGCAAGTGCAGTCTCATATGCTGCAGATGAGATGGCACTTGAAGCGGGGAAAACCCAGATTCGCGCGCAAGTACAAGCGAAGATTGAATTAATCAATGATTAGCTTTCTAATGCTTCATATTTCTTATACAATAATCAAATTCATTTGTTAAAAAATCGGAGTAATAATGAAAGTTGCAAAAAATGTGGTGGTGAGTATTGCTTATCAAGTACGCACGGCAGATGGTGTATTAGTTGATGAGGCGCCAACAAACCAACCTTTAGAATATTTACAGGGTCATAATAATTTAGTCATTGGTTTAGAAAATGCATTAGAAGGCAAAGCAGTTGGTGATAAATTTGAGGTGCGTGTAAAACCAGAAGAAGGTTACGGCGAATATAATGAAAATATGGTGCAGCGTGTACCAAAAGATGTATTTCAAGGTGTAGATGAATTAGTCGTAGGAATGCGTTTTATTGCTGATACAGATATTGGTGCATTACCTGTCGTCATTACTGAAGTTGCAGAAAATGATGTTGTAGTAGATGGCAATCACATGTTAGCAGGTCAAGAATTGTTATTTACTGTTGAAGTAGTGGCAACTCGTGAGGCTACATTAGAAGAAATTTCGCATGGACATATTCATCAAGAAGGTGGCTGCTGTGGTGGACACCATCACGATAGTGATGAAGACGGACATGGTTGTGGTTGTGGCAGTCATCATCATGAACATCACCATCATGATCACGAAGGTTGCTGTGGTAATGGTGGATGTAAACACTAATTTTGACTCTGAAAAAAAAGAACCGCACATTAAGTGCGGTTCTTTTTTTAGCAATTTTGAGCAGTTTAGCTTTGCTTTTTCAATATGGCATAAAGCTCATCTTTCAAACGCAATTTCTCTTTTTTTAAATTTTCTACTTCTATCGGTGTACCAAGTTCAATATGGGATTCAATATTTTTAATCCGTTGATCCAACTCATTATGTTTATCAAATAAACGACTAAAATGGGCATCTTCAATTTTTAATTTAGAAATCAAATCACGAAATTCTGGAAACATAGGCGCTCCTTATAGCGTTGTAGTATAAAAAGTACTTACCTCCCCATTATCTTATCGAAATTTGCTCAAAATAAATGTGTTGAAGATCACAAATTTAAAGACAATGTGTGATACGTATTTTGTTTAATAGTGCATCACAGCATTGGTCTAAAAGTTGATAAGTTTGCGCAAAATTTTTGCTATACCAAGGATCAGGGATATGGTCATAGCCTAAATCAGGACAGAGATCAGTAATTTTGAATAATTTCTCTGGATGATGGCCAAACATGATCTCGAGATCCTGTAGATTGAGATCATCCATTGCAAGTAAATAATCGAAAAATTGCCAATTTTCTGACCGCACTTTTTTACTTCGAAAACCAGTGCTATCAATCTTATGTAGATCTAAGATCTCTGTGGTACCACAGTGCATATCTTCGCCACTATGCCAACCTGAGGTTCCTGCACTACTGGTTTTAATCGCATCTTGTAAGCCTACTCGTTTAATTTTCTCTCGCATGACAAACTCTGCCATTGGAGAGCGGCAGATATTACCTAAACATACAAATAATATATTGATTGTCATTCTACTTCCTTTATCTCTTTATAATTTGCCGCAGGCGTTTATTTTATTGCAATTAGAATATAATTCGGCTCTATTCAATCGAATAGAGCCGAATTTATTGTACTTTCTAGCAATAGTTAGCCATTACCATTGGTAGCCCGCACCAATACTTCCACCAAAGTCACCGCGAGAATTCGTATTACCTGTTAATTTAATGATAACTTTACCATTATCAGAAATACGTGACATACCTAGTGCAACCGCATTTTCACCTTTATAGGTACTAGTGGCGATAGCAACCATGCTCTTACCTGGAATATAAGCTTGTGGTAGACCAGCCACCGCATTCGCACCAGCAATACCTGCGCGGAGTTTTCTGTCTACATTATTAATACGCTTATCCAATGCATTGTAGTTATTGCCTTGTTGATTAATCTTCTGGCTAAGTTCATGTAACTGGCTGCCATTTACTGCATCTGTACTTGTTGCAGAAACGTCACCTTTCGCAAGCCCACTGATCTTATTACTTGTTGCATCAACTTTAATATTGCCAGCTTGTAAGCCTGATTCATTAATCGTGACACTTGGACCGACTTTAATTTCTTTGAACTCAACATTGTCTTTTGTTGCAACTTCATAGATCGTCTGCCCATTAGCCCCTAGGGTTGGCGTCACGGTCATGTTTTTGCCAGCAGAAACTTCATTGCGACTTGCTTTAATTGCATCACTAATATTGTTCTTACCTGTACCGCCAATATTCGCATTTGTATAAGTACCAGTTGTAGGATCATAGGTTGTATTGCCACCAATGATATTTTTCACACCTTCAGCTTGTGCAAATAATTGGCTACCATTAACGGCATCTTTACTATTTTGTGATACATCCCCATTTGCAACATTGGCTACTTTTTGGTTACCCGCATTAATACCTGTTTTACTGATGCTTGGGCTATTGTCAACTTTAGAGCCATCGTCATTGACGAAAGTTAAACCATTACTATCGATTTTCGTACCACCTGCAACAGCGCTATCGAATTTCACGTCTTTTTTGGTTGCAACCGTGTAAGTTTTGCTACCATCAGCCGCAGTTTCTGTAGTGACTTTAATATTATCACCTTCTACAACAGTTGTTTTAGAGGCTTTTGCTGTTGCATTAACTGCTTTGATTGCATCATGAATATTATTGGCACCAGTATCGCCAATATTTGTCATAGTTAAAGTGCCATTTTCAAATTTAGCATCACCACCCAGAACATTCGCAACTTGATCTACTGCTTTACTTAGCTGTTCTTCAGTTGCTGCCCTCCCTTTTTTGCCAAAATCTGGTGAGGTCAATTCTTTATTATCTAATCCAGTAATATCATTAGTATTTTTATCAATTAGTACACTGCCAACAGTAGTTTTATCAAAGTTGACTTCTTTAGCCGTGGCAACAGTGTATACTTTATTACCATCGGTTCCTACGGTTTCTGTAACAACGATGTTATTACCTTGAACCACTTCAGTTTTAGCGGCTTTTGCTGTGTTATTGACGGATTGAATAGCTTCATGGATAGTCCCTTTACCAGTACCACCAATGTTTGACATTGTTAATGTACCAGCAGTATCCCCTGTTTTAACAATTGCAGCATCTCCACCTAATACATTGGTGACTAAAGTATCACCAACATGCCCTAGTGTATTTAGCGCTAAATATAACTGACTACCGTTAATTGCATCGGTGCTATTTTGGGTGACACGACCTGCTGCAACATTAGTAATTGTACGTTCTGCACCTGCTTTACCAACACTTACCGTTGATGTAGGCGTAGTACCAGCAAAGCCAGAATAAGTAAAACCATTCACTGTTGCTTGGGTTGTTGCTATTGCATCGGCTGTTTGTGAGCCACTGCCAAGAGCTACTGCATCTTTATGATCTGCAATAGCATCTTGACCCAATGCTATTGAGCTTTGTTTTTTAGCTTTCGCCTTTTGTCCTAAAGCAATAGCCCCTGCACCGTCTGTTAAACTGCCGCCATCAAAGCCTGTTTCTGCTTCTGAACCAAATGCTAATGAAAAAGCCGCACGGGTATGAGCTTTCGTCCCAAGTGCAATAGAACTACCTGCGTTTTCAGTTGTTTTTGCTTCAGAACCAAAAGCAATGGCTTGATAGCCTTTTGCATTTGAATTATAACCAATAGATATTGCTTGTGCTTTGGTATCAGATTTAGCACCAGCTCCTAAAGCAATTGCGCTAGCATAATGTGCCTCAGCCTTTGTACCAATAGCAATAGCATCTTTCGGATTTTCATATTTGCCATTTTGAGCTTGTTGTGCAATAGCTTTGGCTTCAGTACCAATAACGATAGCTGAATATGCACCATATTTTTTGCCATCCGCACCAGTTAAGCTTGAAGCCTCTGCTTTTGTACCTAACACAATTGCACCGCTTGCATCTGCTTTAGCGCTATCACCAATTGCAATATTGGCTGTTTCGCCACCTATTGCTTGAGCGTTATAACCAATAGCCACCCCTTTGACTGCATTAACTTGAGATTTGTCACCGACAGCAACGGAACTAGTACTGATTGCTGTCGCGGAAGCTTCAGAACCTAACGCTGAACTACGATATCCCTGTGCATTACTTTTATAACCAAGAGCAGTTGTACCGCCAGCTGAGGCTTTAGAATATGTCCCTACAGAAATAGATGAGTCAGAAGAGCTTTTCGCGCCATCACCAATAGCGATTGATGATTTACCTGTTGCATGAGAGTCTTGACCGCCAGCAAAAGAATTTGAGCCGGAAGCTTCAGCTTTTTGACCAATCGCCGCTGAATTTACGCCATTTGCAGAACTATATGCACCAATTGCGACAGAGCCTAGACCCGTATCACTAATAGTTGTACTGCGACCAATAGCAATAGCATTGGTTGCTTGTGTTTTGGAATCTTGACCAATAGCGATACCATCATTTTGAGAAGCAAGTGCAGATTTACCTAATGCAATAGTATTATTGATTACTAGTTTTTGATTAGCATCTGTGCCACGACCTGCGTGTTTACCAATCGCAATATTGTTAACACCTTTAATGTTTTGCCCAGCTTCAATTAAGGCGGCAAAGTTATCGTGACCTTCCACATTTTGCCCCGCACGACTTGAGATGGCGATGTTTGTATTACCTTTGGTATTTTTACCTGCGCCATTACCAAAAGTAATATTTTCTGTACCAACAATTCCTTCACCAGAGTCTTTACCAATAGATACTTGCATACGATTGTTGTTTGATTTATAGCCAGCTTTATTACCGATAAAGACGGCGTCTGTCGCTGCAACGATAGCATCAGTTGTTTCTGTTGATAATTTCAGCACCCCAGAATTGTAACCAATAGCAATTGTTCCTTGTCCCGCTGCTTTAGCATTTCTACCAACTGCAACTGTATCTGACTTAGTAGCGTGTGCGCCATTACCCATCGCAATAGCATAATGATCAGAGGCGATTGTTTTAGTTGATTCTGTTGAATTCACAGTACCACCAATTGCTATTGAGGAAGTTCCAGTTGAAATGGAATTGCTACCAGTTGCGACAGAACCTGAACCGCTTGATTTAGCACCATTACCTGTTGCAATAGTTTGACTACCTAATGCTTTTGCTTGTTGTCCTATTGCCACAGCGGCTAGCTGAGTTGCTAATGCTCGATGACCTAATGCCACAGTATTGCTAGCATCGACATAATATTTGCCATCGTTATTTTGTTTTATATTAAATTGACTTGGCGTGAAACTTTTGTCTGCGGTTTTAGCTGATTGAACTGCTTCATCTGCATTAGCATAAGTACCCATGATCACATTATGTGTACCTGATAATCGTTCACCTGCACTAGTACCTAATGCGGTATTGTTATTTAATCCTTTACCACCTCTTAAAGCACCATCACCAATTGCAATATTTCTTCCTTGTTGAGCTACTTCAATTTGATTTGCGCCAGCTTGGCGACCAATCGAAATATCCCAATCACTATTAGCTGCTGCATCTTGACCTATAGCAATTGCTTGGTTGTCTAATGCTTTTGCATTTGCACCAATAGCTATCGAGGCAGTATTTTTTGTTTGGCTATTTATACCCATCGCAACATTACTTTCCCCTTCATTAGTTGCTTTGGAACCAATGACTACAGATTTAGCTGGTTTATTATCTATTTTATCAATGGTTTTTGTTGCTTCATCACCGCAAACAACACTTAGACTTGTTTTATCAAAAAAACAATAATTACCAACATCGCCAGTTATAGAATGTTTGTTACCTAGCACATCCACAGCTCCAACCTGTCCACTGACGAATAACAAAGATGCAGTAACTGTTGTCAAAGTAAGACTAACACCGCTTACTCCATTGACTAGTCCTGTTTTGGCTGATGCGCTTTTTCCACCAGATTTTGCTAATTCTGAGACAACGATCCAGCTTTGAGTAGCCGTGTTCCATAATGTACGATAGATTTTATTCATTTATTTCACCTGTGATTTCTATTAGATATATTGAGAATCGAAAAATTCTCATTTATCTAGTGGTTATAATCCCTATTTGGTACAGCTATGGAAACAAGGATGTGTAAAGTAAACTTGATTATTAATTTTACGATGGTTATTAATTAATCACTATCTTTGCTATGTAAAGTTGTGAAAAGATGTAATTAAATTGTTAAAATACCGTAAAGATCGTATTCATCTGCCTGCGTAATTTGGACTTGAACAAACTGTCCAACTTTAATCTCCATTTGCTCTGGGTTTTCAATATAAACAACACCATCAATTTCTGGCGCGTCTGCCATCGAACGTCCAATGATGTCTTCTTCATCAATTACATCGATTATTACAGTTAATATTTTGCCTACTTTTTGTTGTAGGCGTTGTGCTGAAATTTGTTGCTGTAATTGCATAAAGCGATGGAAGCGTTCTTCTTTGACCTCCTCTGCAACTTGATCTGGCATATCAGTAGCAACAGCACCTTCTACAGGGCTAAATTTAAAACAGCCCACGCGATCAAGTTGCGCTTGTTCTAAGAAGTCTAAGAGTAATTGGAAATCTTGTTCAGTTTCACCTGGGAAACCCACAATAAAAGTGGAACGTAACGTGAGATCTGGACAAATCTCGCGCCATTTTTTTATGCGTTCTAATGTGCGATCAATCGAACCTGGTCTTTTCATTGCTTTTAAGATTTTTGGGCTTGCATGTTGTAGCGGAATATCTAAATAAGGCAGAATTTTGCCTTCTGCCATGAGTGGGATCAGGTTATCAACATGCGGATAAGGATAGACATAATGTAAACGTACCCATACGCCTAATTTGCCAAGCTGTTCACATAGGCTAATTAAGTTGTTCTTAATTGGCATACCATTCCAGAAAACAGTTTTATTTTGATTTTCTTTGCTTTGGTCGAGTGAATAAGCAGAGGTGTCTTGCGAAACAATCAAAATTTCTTTTACGCCAGCATCGACAAGTCGTTTCGCTTCATCTAAAACTTGTGTAATGGAACGGCTATCTAAATCGCCACGCATAGAAGGAATAATGCAAAATGTACAACGATGATCACAGCCTTCAGCAATTTTTAAATAGGCATAATGTTTTGGGGTTAGCTTTACTCCTTGTTTAGGTACAAGATTAACATAAGGGTTGTAGTCTGGTTTCGGCACATACTTATGCACTTGTGTCATTACAGCCTCATAACTGTGGGGACCAGTTACTTCTAAGACTTTAGGATGGACTTCACGGATACGATCTTCTTTTGCGCCCAAGCAGCCTGTTACAATGACTTTGCCATTTTCTTCTAACGCTTCGCCAATCGCCTCAAGTGATTCCTGTACAGCACTATCAATAAAGCCGCAAGTATTAACAATGACTAAATCCGCGTTTTCATAACTTGGAATAATGTTATAACCATCTGCACGTAATTCGGTGAGAATGCGTTCAGAATCGACTAAATTTTTAGGGCAACCGAGGCTAATAAAACCAATATTTGGTAAAGAAGATGTCATAAAAAACTCTCAACATATTCATGAAATTGAAAAAATAAAACTATTGTACAGAATTTGCATACAAAAGGCGATAAAGTATCCAAAAAAAGCTTGAATTGTATAGAAAAAGAAGAAAAGCTAGTCAAAGTGCGGTCGATTTTTGCTAAATTTTGTCGACATAAAAAATGAAAAAAACGCTTGGTATTTAACCAAGCGTTTAGCAATGAAATAGTGATTTTTAAACCAGTAATGCTGCCGCTTTCACTACAACTTCAACAGCATTTTTTTCTACATTTTTTGCTGTTTCCTCATTTGGGATTTCTTGCTGTGTACGATTTACAATCGCACCTGCAACCATACCTGCACGCAAGCCTAAAGCAGAACACATAGTAAATAAAGTAGCAGATTCCATTTCAAAATTCATCACATTGAGATCTTGCCATTGTTGTAATGAACCTTGGAAGTGACGATAAACTTTACCGCTATAAGTATCGTAACGCTCTTGACCTGGGTAGAATGTATCTGAGGCTGCAGTAATACCTACATAGACTTTTTGATTGGCACATTCTATCGCTGCTTTGTAAAGTGCAGTAGTACATTCAAAGTTTGCGACGGCCGGATACTCCATTGGTGCAAAATGTAAGCTCGCACCATCTAAACGCACTGCACCAGTTGTGACTAAAATATCACCCACATTAATATGTGGTTGAATTGCCCCTGTAGTACCAATACGTAAGAAGGTGCGAACACCTAATTGTGCGAGTTCTTCAACTGCGATAGACACTGAAGGACCACCAATCCCTGTTGAACAAACTACAACTGCTTTATCTCCGATATAACCAAGCCAAGAGGTGAATTCACGTGTTGAAGCTAAAAATTTTGGACGTTCTAATAAACTGGCAATTTTTTCAACACGTTCTGGTGCACCAGGGGTGATGGCTAATGTTGCACCTTCTAACATAGCCTTGGTTAAACCTAGATGGAATACTTCTGACATAATCTCTCCTTATCATTATGCTAGGGTTTAATATCACGCAAAATGGGATTTTGCATTGAAATTAAGGTTTCAGTAGATTGGATTTCATCAATTAACTGAATTTTTGTGGCTAAGACAGAATGTAATTCTGCGATAGTGTGGGTCATGACTTTAATAAAAATAGAGTAGTTACCTGTAGTATAATAAGCTTCGACAACTTCGTCGAATCCTTCTAATTTTTTTATTACTTTCTCATAATCTTTTGCACTTTTCAGAATAATGCCAATGAAACAGCAAACATCATAACCCAATTTTCGTTCATTAATACGTACTTTAGTTCCTTCAATAATACCGGCTTGACGCATTTTCTCAACGCGCACATGAATCGTACCTGGACTCACGCCAAAGTTTTTTGCCATTTCAGCATAAGGTGTGCGTGCATCTTTAGTGAGTACACGTAAAATTTGCTGATCAAGATTATCAATGTTGTGCATAGTCTACCTTTTTAGAATTTATTTAAAAAAATGCATATTATATTTGATGAGATTTATATTATATCCCTTTTTTGCAAAAATGTATTGAGTTGTATGCCCATAATATTAAATAATATCCAACAATTTTGATGTAGATCTATTTTTAAGGTATCGAAAATGAAGAAATCATTTATTTTACAGCAACAAGAAATTAGCTTCGCGAAGAACACATTCACAGAAAAATTAGCAGAACATTTAGGTATTGTTGAAGTTCAAGGTCCTATCCTAAGTCAAGTTGGTAATGGTATTCAAGATAATCTTTCAGGTGCAGAGAAAGCAGTACAAGTAAATGTGAAACAGATCACAGATGCGACTTTTGAAGTGGTTCATTCGTTAGCCAAATGGAAGCGTCATACTCTTGCGCGTTTTAATTTTGCCGAAGGAGAAGGGTTATTTGTGCATATGACGGCATTACGTCCAGATGAAGATTCATTAGATCAAACCCATTCTGTTTATGTGGATCAGTGGGATTGGGAAAAAGTAATTTCTGAACAGCAGCGTAATATTGAATATTTAAAAGAAACGGTGAAATCAATTTATGCCGCAATGTTAGAAACAGAAGATGCAGTGAGTCAAAAATTTGGTTTGGCTAAGTTTTTACCCAAAGAAATTAAATTTGTACACAGTGAAGAATTAGTGCAACGTTTTCCAAATATGAATGACAAGGAGCGTGAAAATGCGATTTGTAAAGAGCATGGTGCGGTGTTCTTAATTGGCATTGGTGGTAAGTTATCAGATGGGAAACCACATGATATGCGAGCACCAGATTATGATGACTGGACCACGCCATCAGAAGGCGAATATAAAGGTTTAAACGGTGATATTTTAGTTTGGAACCCAGTTTTAGAACGTGCTTTTGAGCTTTCCTCTATGGGGATTCGTGTCGATGAAACAGCATTACGTAAGCAGCTTGCTTTAACGAAAAATGAAGATCGTCTTCAATTTGATTGGCACCAAGATTTAATTAACGGACGTTTACCATTGTCCATTGGTGGTGGTATTGGGCGTTCTCGTTTGGTGATGTTGCTACTACAGAAAAAGCATATTGGGGAAGTACAGTCCAGTGTTTGGCCGAAGTGGGTCATGGAAGAGTTTGAGAATATTCTGTAACCTATTAACTAGATGAGTAAAAGTGCGGTGGATTTTTTGAAAATTTTCACCGCACTTTTTGTTGAAGCACGTTGATTAAGCTAGGCTTCCACAAAGCTTAAAGCAGTTTCTACAACTTTTAAATCAGCTCCAGTTTTATGTGCATTTTCACTTAAATAGCGTCGCCATTGTCTTGCACCTTTGCAATGTTGAAATGCGCCAAGCATATGGCGGACAATGTGATTTAAATACACACCTTGACTTAATTGTTGTTCAATATAAGGAAACATTTTTTCTACCGCTTCTCTTGGCGTGACAATTGGGCTGGTTGGATCAAATAATGCTTGATCAATATGACCTAATAAGCTGGGATTTTGATAAGCTTCACGTCCTACCATCACCCCATCCATCTGCTGCAAGTGTTGTTGTATTTCTTCAATCGTTTTAATACCACCATTAATGCTCATAAATAAATGAGGAAAATCTCGTTTTAGCTGATAAACCCGTTCATAATCTAATGGTGGAATTTCGCGATTTTCTTTTGGACTTAGTCCTGATAACCAGGCTTTACGTGCATGAATAATTAATTCTTGGCAACCAGCTTTATGTACTTTTTGTACAAAGTCACATAAAAATTCATAGCTATCAAGATTATCAATGCCAATACGTGTTTTTACTGTAACAGGAATCTCTACTACTGCTTGCATCGCATTCACACATTCAGCAACTAAATCGGCTTTTGCCATTAAACAAGCACCAAACATGCCATTTTGAACGCGATCAGAAGGACAGCCTACATTTAAGTTGATTTCATGATAGCCTCGTGTTTCAGCAATTTTTGCACATTGTGCTAATTGGACGGGATCACTGCCACCTAATTGTAGTGCAACGGGATTTTCTGTGAGAGAAAATTCGAGATGGTCATATTTAGCATGAATAATTGCACCTGCTGTCACCATTTCTGTATACAGTAAGGCATGGCGACTAAATTGGCGGTGAAAATAGCGGCAGTGGCGTGTTGTCCAATCAAGCATTGGAGCAACAGAAAAGCGTCCACGATAAAAGTGCGGTTGATTTTGGCTCATTTTTGTTCTTCTTTGGTTTCTTCTTGAATTCGTTGGCGGAAACGTGCTGCCGCAAAATGATAAAAAGGTTTAGGATGAAATTGGCGTGAAATAATGGACGAAACTAAACAACAAATCAATAACCAAAATAACACGGGTTGGCAACCAGTCATTTCCATGACAACTACACTTGCCGTGACAGGTGATTGCGTAGCACCAGCTAAAAAGCTCGCCATACAGAGTAAAACTAATAGGCGTTGATCCACTATACCGCCAGTCAATGACCAGATTTGTGCACCAATTCCCGCACCTGTTGTTAAAGCCGGTGTGAAAATACCACCTGCGATACCAGTCCAATAAGTTGCTACAGTGGATAGTAGCTTTAACATGCCTAATTCAGTAGGTGTTTCAGCACCATCTAATGCATTGGCGACAACATCATAGCCTGTGCCATAGCTTTTACCTTGTGTGTAAGTGCCTAATGTAGCGAGTAACAAGCCTAGAAAAAGAGCAACATAAATTGGGTGACGACGAATCCAACCACGTATTTTCGTAGGTGATATTCCTGCTAAACCTTTGGCTAACAAACGAGCAAATACTCCACCGAGTATACCGCAAACAGAACCACAAAGTGCAACCCATAAAAACATATAAGGTACGCTAGTTTCGCCATGATACTGTGGGAAGTAGGGATTATTACCTTCTATTGCAACTAAGATAAAACCTGATGCTAATACGCCTAACAGTACACGGCGTTCCCAACGTAACAAAACACCTCGCCCTAGTTCTTCAATAGCAAAAATTACACCTGCAAGTGGCGCATTAAACGCAGCAGCTAAACCCCCTGCGGCACCTGTTGCCATTAATTCATTTGCACTGAGTCCATTGAATGCAACACCATGTTTACGACAAAAATTACCCCAAGCTAACATAACGGCAGCACCAACTTGGACAGAAGGTCCCTCACGCCCAACGGAAGCGCCAATCAACATGGCTAAAAATGTGAGTGGGATTTTCCACAGTGTTTGCCAAAATGAGATAAGACGACTTTTATTAGCACCATGAGGTAAACTTATTGAGGCAATGACTTGTGGGATACCACTACCTGCCACATAGGGCGTATATTTTGCCGTAAACCAAGTGAGTAATGCTAACCCACAAGGCAGCACAACCCAAACTGCTATTGGATATTGAGCAGACCAGTGGGCATTCCATTCCAGCCCAAGATCGGCAAATTTTGCAAATCCTAATGAAAATAGTGCAACTAATGCGGCACCAATTAATAAACAAGTAAACTCTAAACTTTTACGTGAAACACGATGGGTTTGGCGTAGTTTTTTGTGTAAAACATACCGCACTTTTGCTTTAAAACTGGTCAATGATGACATAGTTAATGTGGTGAAATAAGGAAAGGAAGTACAAATTATAACTTGAAATCATGCGTAACTGAATAGACTTTAAACATAAGCGCATGTCATCGATGTATGAGGGTAAAATATTCTTTGCAAACTATTTAAAGTGGATTTTCTTCATTATGATTGAGAAAAAGACTTGCAAAATGCGGTCGATTTCAGTAAAATTCGCGGGCTTTCTCACTGAGAAGCCGTTTAATGTAATCATTTATTAAACGAGTATTACTAAGTAATACATAAAATGTTTCCGATTGGGAAACTAAAACAGGTTAACTTGCACCCCTTTTCGTTTTTTGAAGTAAGAAAAGTGTTGGTGTTAGTTTTTTATTAGCTAAATTTTGATTGGAGCTCTGGTCTAATGCAGAACCAAAGAATCCGTATCCGCTTAAAAGCATTCGATCATCGTTTGATCGATCAGTCTACTGCGGAGATCGTAGAAACAGCTAAACGTACTGGTGCACAAGTTCGTGGTCCAATTCCGTTACCAACTCGTAAAGAGCGTTTCACTGTGTTGATTTCTCCACACGTGAACAAAGACGCGCGTGATCAATACGAAATTCGTACTCACAAACGTTTGGTTGATATTGTTGAGCCAACAGAAAAAACTGTTGATGCATTAATGCGTTTAGATCTAGCTGCCGGCGTTGACGTGCAGATTAGCCTAGGTTAATTAAGAGGTTATTACAATGATTGGTTTAGTCGGTCGTAAAGTTGGTATGACTCGTATCTTCAATGAAGATGGCGTTTCAATTCCAGTTACTGTTATCGAAATTGAAGCCAACCGTGTGACTCAAGTTAAAACTGTAGAAACAGATGGCTATTCTGCAATTCAAGTTACCACTGGCTCTAAAAAAGCAAGTCGTGTAACTAAGCCAGAAGCTGGTCATTTCGTGAAAGCAGGTGTTGAAGCTGGTCGCGGTTTATGGGAATTTCGTACTACTGAAGGTGAAGAATTCACTTTAGGTCAAGAAATTAATGTTGACATCTTCGCGGATGTTAAAAAAGTTGATGTTACTGGTACTTCTAAAGGTAAAGGTTTTGCTGGCGGTGTAAAACGTTGGAATTTCCGTACTCAAGATGCTACACACGGTAACTCTTTATCACATCGTGTACTTGGTTCTATTGGTCAAAACCAAACACCAGGTCGTGTGTTTAAAGGTAAAAAAATGGCTGGACACTTAGGGGCTGAGCGTGTAACCGTTCAATCACTTGAAGTTGTTCGTGTTGATGCTGAGCGTAAATTACTATTAGTGAAAGGTGCCGTTCCTGGTGCAACTAATAGTGATGTTATCGTTAAACCAGCAGTTAAAGCATAAGTCAGGAGATAGAGATGGAATTACAAGTTGTAGGTGCAAACGCACTAACTGTTTCTGAAACTACCTTCGGACGTGAGTTCAACGAAGCATTGATTCACCAAGTTGTTGTTGCTTATGCAGCAGGTGCTCGTCAAGGCTCTCGTGCACAAAAAACTCGTGCTGAAGTGTCTGGTTCAGGTAAAAAACCTTGGCGTCAAAAAGGTACAGGTCGTGCGCGTTCGGGTGATATCAAATCACCAATTTGGCGTTCAGGTGGTGTAACTTTCGCAGCGAAACCACAAGATCACAGCCAAAAAGTGAACAAAAAAATGTACCGCGGTGCAATCAAGAGCATTCTTTCTGAACTTGTTCGTCAAGATCGTTTAGTTGTTGTTGAGAAATTTGAAGTAGAAGCACCAAAAACGAAAGTTTTAGTACAAAAATTAAAAGAATTAGCACTTGAAGATGTGTTAATTATCACAGCAAACTTAGACGAGAACCTATTCTTAGCCGCACGTAACTTATACAAAGTCGATGTACGTGATGTGCAAGGTATCGATCCAGTCAGCTTAATCGCATTCGATAAAGTTGTTGTCACTGTTGATGCTGTGAAACAAATTGAGGAGATGTTAGCATGATTCAACAAGAACGTTTGCTAAAAGTGTTAAAAGCACCACATGTCTCTGAAAAAGCAACAAATAACGCTGAGAAGTCTAACACTATCGTTTTCAAAGTGGCTTTAGATGCAAATAAAGTTGAAATTGCTAATGCTGTTGAGCAATTATTTGAAGTGAAAGTGGATTCTGTTCGTACCGTTGTAGTGAAAGGTAAAACTAAACGTCACGGTGCAAGAATGGGACGTCGCAGTGACTGGAAAAAAGCTTATGTAACTCTTCAAGAAGGTCAATCACTTGACTTCGTTGAAGGTGCAGAGTAATTCGGAGGAGTAGAAGATAATGGCTATCGTTAAATGTAAGCCGACCTCCGCTGGTCGTCGTCACGTTGTTAAAATCGTGAACCCTGAATTACATAAAGGGAAACCTTACGCACCACTTTTAGATACTAAATCTAAAACCGGTGGACGTAATAATTTCGGACGTATTACTACTCGCCATATTGGTGGTGGTCATAAACAACATTACCGTTTAATCGATTTCAAACGTAACAAGTTAGATATTCCAGCGGTTGTTGAGCGTCTAGAATATGACCCTAACCGTTCTGCAAATATTGCTTTAGTGCTTTATAAAGATGGTGAACGTCGTTATATCTTAGCACCTAAAGGTTTATCTGCAGGCGATACGATCCAAGCTGGTGTAAATGCGCCTATTAAAGTTGGTAATGCATTACCAATGCGTAATATTCCAGTGGGTTCAACTGTACATAATGTTGAATTAAAACCTGGTAAAGGCGGTCAAATCGCGCGTTCTGCTGGTGCTTATGTACAAATTATCGCTCGTGAAGGTAACTATGTTACATTACGTCTTCGTTCAGGCGAAATGCGTAAAGTATTAGCTGAGTGTACAGCAACCATTGGTGAAGTTGGTAACTCAGAACATATGCTTCGCGTATTGGGTAAAGCAGGTGCTAACCGCTGGAGAGGCGTACGTCCAACAGTTCGTGGTACAGCAATGAACCCAGTAGATCACCCACACGGTGGTGGTGAAGGTCGTAACTTTGGTAAACACCCAGTAACACCTTGGGGCGTTCAAACTAAAGGTAAGAAAACTCGCCATAACAAACGTACTGATAAATTCATCGTACGTCGTCGTGGTAAATAATATTAATTAATAAAGAGGATAAGCCATGCCACGTTCTCTCAAGAAGGGTCCTTTCCTTGACCTACACTTGTTGAAGAAGGTAGAGAAGGCGGTGGAAAGCGGGGATAAAAAGCCAATTAAAACTTGGTCCCGTCGTTCAATGATCATTCCATCAATGATCGGATTGACCATCGCAGTCCATAATGGTCGTCAGCACGTTCCTGTTTATGTATCTGATGAAATGATCGGTCATAAATTAGGTGAATTTGCACCGACTCGTACTTACCGCGGTCACGCTGCGGATAAGAAAGCTAAGAAGTAAGGGGTAAAAGATGGAAACTATTGCAAAACATCGTTACGCTCGCACTTCAGCGCAAAAAGCTCGCTTAGTTGCGGATTTAATTCGTGGTAAGAAAGTTGCTCAAGCATTAGAAATTTTAACTTACACTAATAAAAAAGCTGCGGCTCTAGTGAAGAAAGTGCTTGAATCAGCAATTGCTAATGCAGAGCACAATGACGGTGCAGATATCGATGATCTTAAAGTAGCGAAGATTTTCGTAGATGAAGGTCCAAGCATGAAACGTGTTATGCCACGTGCTAAAGGTCGTGCAGATCGTATTTTAAAACGTACTAGCCACATTACAGTGGTTGTGTCAGATCGTTAATAAGTAGAGGAATAGCAATGGGTCAAAAAGTACATCCACATGGTATTCGCCTAGGTATCGTTAAGCCTTGGAGCTCTACTTGGTTCGCGAATACACAAGATTTCGCCGATAACTTGGATGGCGATTTCAAAGTACGTAAATTCTTAAATAAAGAATTAGCGAATGCTTCCGTTTCACGCATCACTATTGAGCGTCCAGCGAAAAGCATCCGTGTCACAATTCACACAGCTCGCCCAGGTATCGTTATCGGTAAAAAAGGCGAAGATGTTGAAAAATTACGTAACGCAGTTGCGGCTATCGCAGGCGTTCCAGCACAAATCAACATTGCTGAAGTGAAAAAACCTGAATTAGATGCAAAATTAGTTGCAGATAGCATCGCTTCTCAATTAGAACGCCGTGTCATGTTCCGTCGTGCGATGAAACGTGCAGTACAAAACGCAATGCGTTTAGGTGCTAAAGGTATCAAAGTTGAAGTAAGTGGTCGTTTAGGTGGTGCAGAAATTGCACGTTCAGAATGGTATCGTGAAGGTCGTGTGCCTCTACATACACTACGTGCGGACATCGACTATAACACTGCAGAGGCTCATACTACATACGGTGTAATCGGTATTAAAGTATGGATCTTTAAAGGTGAAATTCTCGGTGGAATGGCTGCAATCGCGCAACCAGAACAACAACCTGCTGACAAGCCTAAAAAGGCTACACGCGGCAAAGGTCGTAAGTAAGGAGAATCGCTAGATGTTGCAACCAAAACGTACAAAATTCCGCAAAGTCCACAAAGGTCGTAACCGTGGTATTGCAGCAGGTACAGAAGTAAGCTTCGGTACCTTCGGTTTGAAAGCAGTTGGTCGTGGTCGTTTAACAGCTCGCCAAATTGAGGCAGCACGTCGTGCGATGACTCGTGCAGTTAAACGTCAAGGTAAAATCTGGATCCGTGTATTCCCAGATAAACCAATTACTGAGAAACCATTAGAAGTCCGTATGGGTAAAGGTAAAGGTAACGTTGAGTACTGGGTAGCCTTGATCCAACCGGGTAAAGTACTATATGAAATGGATGGTGTGTCTGAAGAGATCGCAAGAAATGCATTTGCATTAGCAGCTGCTAAATTGCCAATTAAGACCACTTTCGTAACTAAGACGGTGATGTAATGAAAGCTCAAGAACTACGTAACAAAAATGTTGAAGAGCTGAATGCTGAGTTAGTGAACCTTTTAGGTGAGCAATTCAAATTGCGTATGCAAGCAGCCACCGGTCAGCTTCAACAAACCCATCAGTTAAAACAAGTGCGTCGTAGCATTGCGCAAGTAAAAACTGTACTAACCGAAAAGGCGGGTGAGTAATGACTGATAAAATTCGTAGCGTGCAAGGTAAAGTTGTAAGTGACAAAATGGACAAATCGTTCGTTGTTGCAATTGAACGCAAGGTTAAACACCCACTTTATGGTAAGTTTATCCGTCGCACAACAAAGTTACACGTGCATGACGAGAACAATGAAGCTCAAGTTGGTGATGTAGTAGAAGTGCGTGAATGCCGCCCTATCTCGAAAACTAAATCTTGGACTTTAGTTCGCGTTGTTGAAAAAGCAGTAATTTAATTATTGTAATTAATCGAAAAAGGCCGTACTTATAAAAGTGCGGTCTTTTTTTAGATAAAATTCTAAGCCTACCTAGGTTATTCTTAGCATTTTAATTCGTTTCCAGAAAATAGCGCTAAGAAAAAATGAATAATCTTTTTCATATTCAAAACTTAGGAATAATAGTGTGTTTGCTTTTATAAAAAGTTGTAAAAATTAGACCGCACTTTTACTGCAACTAGATGTTCTAGAGGTTGCTTTCATTATAGTGCGATGATAAACGGTCACTCTTATCTTTATCAACAAGGAGTTATTATGAAAAAATTAGTACTAACAACATTGTGTATTGCTGCGTTAGGGCTTACTGGCTGTGCAAACGAGGGTTCTCGTGTCGTTGCACCAACTTCAACACAGGCTGCTGCAACAGCAAGTACTTATCAAGGCGTAAAATCAGTCATTTCAGTAGGTAAATTTGATAATAAATCAAGTTTCCAAAATGGTGTTTTTTCAGATGGTCCAGATCAGTTAAGTAACCAATCTAAAACAATTTTGATTTCCCATTTACAACAAACAGGACGTTTTTCTGTTGTAGATCGCACTAATATGAGTGAAATTGCTTCTGAAGCAAAAATTAAGGGGCAGAGACAAAAATTAAAAGGGGCTGCTTATGTAGTTACGGGTGATGTGACTGAATTTGGTCGTAAAACAGTCGGTGATCATCAGCTATTTGGTATTTTAGGGCGTGGTAAAGAACAAATTGCATATGCAAAAGTGACTTTAAATGTAGTAAATGTAGTCACTTCAGAAGTAGTTTATTCAGTACAAGGTGCGGGAGAGTATAATTTATCTAACCGTGAAGTACTCGGTTTTGGTGGCACAGCCGGTTATGATGCAACTTTAAATGGCAAAGTGCTTAATTTAGCGATCCGTGAAGCTGTAAATAACTTGGTTAATGGTATTGAAGCAGGTCGTTGGTCCCCTGTTAACTAAGGAATAATGATGAAAAAGATTTATTTTGTCACTGTAATTTTAAGCGCTGTATTTTTAGCTGCCTGTTCTTCACCTAAAAAGCATGATTTGTATTACTGGGGTAACTATTCTGATGTTGTATACAGCCATTACAATGAGGAAGGGGACTTTGCAAAGCAAGAAGAAGCATTAAATCAGATTATTGCACAAGCAAAAGAAAAGAATAAACCTGTAGCGCCAGGGGTTTATGGGCATTTAGGATTAGCTTTACTAAAGCAAGGTAAACAAGCAGATGCAAGTGTTGCTTTCCAAGAGGAGCAACGTTTGTATCCAGAAAGTGCGACTTTTATGCAGTATTTACAACGTAAGAAATAGGGATAAGTAAAATGAAAAAATTAATAATTCTTCTTGCGAGTTTTATCCTATTAACAGGTTGTGCAAATGAGAAAGTCGCATCTTATGATTATACTGCGTTTAAACAGAGTAAACCAAAATCAATTTTGATGGTAATGCCTGTCAACAATTCAGTGGATGTAAAGGCTGATACCAGTGTATTAGCTCGTGCAACCTATCCATTAGCTGAACGTGGTTATTATGTTTACCCTGTTGCTTTAGTTGATGAAGTGTTTAAACAAAATGGATTAACTGATGGTAATTTAATTCGCAGCGCCCAATTGAAAAAAATGCATGAGATTTTTGGTGCAGATAGTATTTTTTATATCAATGTGAATGAATATGGTACGAGTTACAAATTAATTGATAGTGTGACTACAGTTTCCTTGGAGGGTAAATTAGTCGATTTAAAAACAGGTCAAACGCTTTGGGAAGGGATGGGATCTTATACACAAGGGGCAAGCAATAGTAATGATGGTCTTCTAGCTGCTTTAATTAAAGCCGCTGTGACTCAACTCATTGATACAACGAAAGATAAAGGGTATCAAGTTGCCTCTCCAGCCATGAGCAATCTTGTTTATAGAGGTAAAAATGGCGGTTTACTTGTTGGGCCAAAGCATCCAGCCTATGAGCGCTCAGAAAAATAGAAATTAGTGGTTTGTTTTAAACTGAATCGAAAATATAAGCCAGGAAGATTTTTTTCTTGGCTTTTTTGTAACAAAACAGACAGAAAATCGACCGCACTTTTTACACTATCTACAATCCTACTATAACAAACTAAGCAATGGTGAATACGAAGAATAAAAAAGAAGCTTGAGCTAAATTTTATACAAAACTACTTACATATTTACGTAAACTACTTGTTTACTATGTCTCATTTTTTAAAAGGTAGTTTTTATTAGTTTGGTGGCTATTAATAGCTTATAAATTGCAATCTATTTTTATAAATTTTACCTGACAAGAAACGAGAAAAGTATCTTGTTTTTCTTTGATGAATTGTGCTACAATCCGCATCCTATTTACATTAGGTAAATAGGCTCGTCCCGAAAGGGTTTTATTAATTTTAGCGGAGTACTAAGATGATCCAAGAACAGACTATGCTGGACGTTGCTGATAACTCAGGCGCTCGCAGTGTAATGTGTATCAAGGTTCTAGGTGGATCGCACCGTCGTTACGCTGCTATTGGTGATATCATCAAAATTACTGTGAAAGAAGCAATTCCACGCGGTAAAGTTAAAAAAGGTGATGTATTAAAAGCAGTTGTTGTGCGCACCAAGAAGGGTGTTCGTCGCCCAGATGGATCAGTCATTCGCTTCGATGGTAATGCATGTGTAATTTTAAACAATAACACAGAGCAACCAATCGGTACTCGTATTTTTGGACCGGTGACTCGTGAACTTCGTTCTGAGAAGTTTATGAAGATTATCTCTTTGGCGCCAGAAGTACTGTAAGGAGAAGTGACAAATGGCTGCAAAAATTCGTCAAAACGATGAAGTAATCGTGCTTGCTGGTAAAAGCAAAGGTAAGCGTGGTAAGGTAACTCAAGTGTTACCAAACGGTAAAGTGATTGTTGAAGGTGTAAACATTATTACTAAACATGAAAAACCAGTTCCTGCATTAGGAAAAGAAGGTGGTTTAGTGAAGAAAGAAGCTCCAATTGATGCATCAAATGTAGCGATCTTTAACCCAAAAACAAACAAAGCAGACCGTGTAGGTTTTAGATTTGAAGATGGTAAAAAAGTACGTTTCTTCAAGTCTAACAATGAAATTATTTAACAAACTGGAGTAATGCGATGGCGAAACTGCATGATTACTACAGAGATCAAGTAGTGAACGAATTGAAAGAAAAATTCAACTACAAATCTGTCATGCAAGTCCCACGAATCGAAAAGATAACCCTAAATATGGGTGTGGGTGAAGCATTGACCGATAAGAAGTTGCTAGATAATGCAGTAGCAGATTTAGCAGCGATTAGCGGTCAGAAACCTTTGATTACAAAAGCACGCAAATCTGTTGCAGGCTTTAAAATCCGTCAGGGATATCCAATCGGTTGTAAAGTAACACTACGTGGTGAGCGTATGTGGGAGTTCTTTGAACGTTTAATTACAATTGCTGTTCCACGTATTCGTGACTTCCGCGGTTTAAGCGCGAAATCATTTGATGGTCGTGGTAACTACAGCATGGGTGTGCGTGAGCAAATCATCTTCCCTGAAATCGATTATGATAAAGTGGATCGTGTACGTGGTTTAGATATTACTATTACTACTACAGCGAAAAGTGATGAAGAAGGTCAAGCGCTACTTGCTGCCTTTAATTTTCCATTCCGTAAATAAGGCAGGTTATTATGGCTAAACAATCAATGAAAGCACGTGACGTAAAACGTGTAAAACTAGCTGAAAAATTCTATGCTAAACGTATGGAATTGAAACAGATCATTTCTGATGTAAATGCCTCTGACGAAGATCGTTGGAATGCGGTATTAAAGTTACAAACTTTACCACGTGATTCTAGCCCAAGTCGTCAGCGTAACCGTTGCCGCCAAACAGGACGTCCTCACGGTGTTCTTCGTAAGTTTGGTTTAAGCCGTATTAAGGTGCGTGAAGCTGCAATGCGCGGTGAGATCCCAGGCCTTAAGAAAGCGAGTTGGTAATTTACCACTTTATTTTGGAATCGGAGTAAAAATACATGAGTATGCAAGATCCAATCGCAGATATGTTGACTCGTATTCGTAACGGTCAGGCTGCGAACAAAGTTGCGATTAGTATGCCTTCATCCAAGCTAAAAGTGGCAATTGCCAATGTATTAGCTGAAGAAGGTTATATCGAAAGCGTTAAAGTTTTAGATGGTGTTAAACCAGAATTGGAAATTACTTTAAAATATTTCCAAGGCAAACCAGTTGTAGAAAGTATTCAACGTGTTAGTCGCCCAGGTCTACGTATTTATAAGCGTAAAGATGAATTACCAAAGGTAATGGGTGGTTTAGGCGTTGCAGTTGTTTCTACATCTAAAGGTGTGATGACTGACCGTGCAGCTCGCCAAGCGGGTTTAGGCGGTGAGATTATCTGTTACGTAGCTTAATAGAGAGGTAGGAAAATGTCTCGTGTTGCAAAAGCACCTGTTAGTATTCCTGCCGGTGTTGAGGTAAAACTCGACGGTCAGCTATTAACAGTTAAAGGAAAAAATGGCGAGTTATCTCGTACCATTCATGACGCAGTTGAAGTTAAACAAGATAATAACGAATTAACCTTCTCTCCACGTGAAGGTATCGTTGGAGCTGATGCTCAGGCAGGTACTGCGCGTGCATTAGTTAATGCAATGGTTATCGGTGTTACTGAAGGCTTCACTAAGAAGTTACAATTGGTGGGTGTTGGTTATAGAGCACAAATTAAAGGCAATGCAGTTGCTTTAAGTTTAGGTTTCTCTCACCCTATTGAGCACGTTTTACCAGCAGGTATTACAGCGGAATGTCCATCTCAAACTGAAATTGTGTTGAAAGGTGCAGACAAGCAATTAATCGGCCAAGTTGCTGCAGATATTCGTGCTTATCGCCGTCCTGAGCCTTATAAAGGTAAAGGGGTACGTTACGCTGATGAAGTGGTACGTATCAAAGAGGCTAAGAAAAAATAATTAAGGTAACACTATGGATAAGAAATCAGCTCGTATCCGTCGTGCAACGCGTGCACGTCATATGATGAAAGAGCAAGGTGTAACACGTTTAGTTATTCACCGTACTCCACGTCATATTTATGCACAAGTAATTGCACCGAACGGTTCAGAAGTTCTTGCCGCTGCTTCAACTGTTGAAAAAGTAATTAGTGAGCAAGTGAAATATACCGGAAATAAAGATGCAGCAGCAGTAGTAGGTAAAGTTGTTGCAGAAAGAGCATTAGCGAAAGGCGTCAAAGACGTTGCTTTTGATCGTTCTGGTTTTAAATATCATGGTCGTGTCCAAACTTTAGCGGACGCTGCCCGTGAAGCTGGTCTACAGTTCTAATAGAGGTAATTTCAGATGGCAAACATCGAAAAACAAGCTGGTGAACTGCAAGAGAAGCTAATCGCGGTAAACCGTGTATCAAAAACAGTTAAAGGTGGTCGTATCATGAGCTTTACTGCATTAACTGTAGTAGGCGATGGTAATGGTCGCGTTGGTTTTGGTTATGGTAAAGCGCGCGAAGTTCCGGCAGCGATCCAAAAAGCGATGGAAAAAGCACGTCGCAATATGATCAATGTAGCTTTAAATGAAGGCACATTACAGCATCCAATTAAAGGTTCTCATACTGGTTCTCGTGTATTTATGCAACCAGCTAGCGAAGGTACAGGTATTATCGCGGGCGGTGCAATGCGTGCAGTATTAGAAGTTGCAGGTGTACGTAACGTTCTTTCTAAAGCATACGGTTCAACTAACCCAATTAACGTTGTTCGTGCAACTATTGATGCACTTGCAAATATGAAATCACCAGAAATGGTTGCTGCAAAACGTGGCAAAACCGTTGATGAAATCTTGGGGTAATTGATAATGGCTAAAACTATTAAAGTAACTCAAGTACGTAGTTCTATCGCTCGTTTACCGAAGCATAAAGCTACACTGCGTGGTCTTGGTCTTCGCCATATGCATCATACTGTTGAGTTAATCGATACTCCAGCGGTACGTGGTATGATTAACCAAGTTTCATACATGGTTAAAGTGGAGGAGTAAGAGAATGCGTTTAAATACTCTATCACCAGCTGAAGGTGCAAAGCATAGCGCTAAACGTTTAGGTCGCGGTATTGGTTCTGGTTTAGGTAAAACAGGTGGTCGTGGTCACAAAGGTCAAAAATCTCGTACTGGCGGTGGTGTTCGTCGCGGTTTCGAGGGTGGTCAAATGCCTTTATATCGTCGTTTACCAAAATTTGGTTTTACTTCAATGAAGTCAGCTGTAACAGCTGAAGTTCGTTTGAATGAATTAACTAAAGTTGAAGGTGGCGTAGTTACCTTAGAATCTTTAAAAGCAGCTAATGTACTTACTAAAGATATTCAATTTGCTAAAGTCATTTTAGCAGGTGAAGTAAAAGGTGCTGTGGTTGTTCGCGGTTTACGTGTAACTAAAGGTGCTAAAGCAGCAATTGAAGCTGCTGGCGGTTCAGTTGAGGAATAATAAATAAATGGCTAAGCAACCAGGTTATCAAAGTAGAAGTACTCAAAGCGGTACAGGTGAACTTAAAAGCAGATTATTATTTGTGTTAGGTGCACTTATCGTTTTCCGTATTGGTTCTTTCATTCCGGTTCCTGGTATTGATGCGGCCGTGTTAGCTCAATTAATTGAACAACAAAAAGGCACCATCATTGATATGTTTAACATGTTCTCTGGTGGTGCGTTGAGTCGTGCGTCAATTTTTGCGTTAGGTATCATGCCTTATATTTCGGCATCGATTATCATTCAACTATTAACGACGGTTCATCCTGCACTTGCAGAATTGAAAAAAGAGGGCGAAGCTGGGCGCCGTAAAATTAGTAAGTACACTCGTTATTCAACTTTAGTACTTGCAACTTTGCAGGCTGTTGGTATTTCAACCGGTCTTCCAAATATGTTACCTGGACTAGTACCTAATTTAGGCTTTAGTTTTTATTTTACTGCAGTAATCAGCCTTGTTACAGGAACAATGTTCTTAATGTGGCTTGGTGAGCAAATTACAGAACGTGGTATTGGTAATGGTATTTCTCTAATTATTTTTGCAGGTATTGTTGCAGGTTTACCATCAGCGATTGGTCAAACTATTGAGCAAACTCGCCAAGGTCAAATGCATCTATTAGTTCTCTTATTGATCGCAGTTATTGTCTTTGCAGTTACATATTTTGTTGTCTTTGTTGAGAGAGGACAAAGAAGAATTAAGGTTGAATATGCTAAGCGCCAGCAAGGTCGTCAGATTCTTGGTGGCCATTCAACTCACTTACCATTAAAAGTTAATATGGCAGGTGTAATTCCAGCAATTTTTGCATCAAGTATTATTTTATTCCCTGCTACATTAGTGCAATGGTTGGGTGAAGGTTCTAGCTTGGAGTGGTTAACTAAATTATCTATGTTACTACATCCTGGTCAGCCTTTATATTTGCTTGTTTATGCTGTAGCAATTATCTTCTTTAGTTTTTTCTATACTGCAATGCAATATAATCCTCGTGATACAGCGGATAATTTGAAAAAATCTGGTGCATTTATACCAGGAATTAGACCAGGTGAACAAACATCACGTTATATTGATAAAATTATGACACGCTTAACATTAATTGGCGGTCTATATATCACATTTGTGTGTTTAGTTCCTTACGTTATGACATCAGCTTGGAATGTACAGTTTTATTTTGGTGGTACTTCTTTACTGATTGTTGTAGTGGTGATTATGGATTTCATCGCTCAGGTTCAAAGTCATTTAATGTCAACTAAATATGAATCTGCGTTGAAGAAAGCAAACCTTAAAGGTTTCGGACAATAATTTGTCCATTAAATAAAAGGGATAAGCAATGAAAGTTCGTGCTTCCGTTAAGAAATTATGTCGTAACTGTAAAATTGTTAAACGTGAAGGTGTTGTTCGTGTCCTTTGTAGCGACCCTAAACATAAACAACGTCAAGGTTAATTGATATTTTTTCTTGCAAAGAACCAGTTGAGCAGTTATACTGCTCAGCTCATTTATGTCCTTGACACTTTGTTTGAGTATCCTGAAAACGGGCTTTTCAAGATCAAAGTGTCAACTTAGTTAAATAATAGGAGTGCATAGTGGCCCGTATTGCAGGCATTAACATTCCTGATCATAAACACACTGTAATCGCTTTAACTGCAATTTATGGTATTGGTAAAACTCGTGCTCAAGCTATTTGTGCAGCAACGGGTATTGCTGAAGATGTTAAGATCAGCGAATTGTCTGAAGAGCAGATTGATAAACTGCGTGACGAAGTTGGTAAATTTACCGTTGAAGGTGACTTACGTCGTGAAGTAACACTAAACATCAAACGTCTATTAGACTTAGGTTGTTATCGTGGTTTACGTCATCGTCGTGGTTTACCGGTACGTGGTCAACGTACTAAAACTAATGCGCGTACCCGTAAGGGTCCTCGTAAGCCGATCAAGAAATAAGTCGGGGTAAGGTAAAATGGCTAAAACACCAGTTCGTGCACGTAAACGTGTAAAAAAACAAGTTGTAGATGGCGTAGCGCATATTCACGCATCTTTCAATAATACAATCGTTACCATTACTGACCGTCAAGGCAACGCTCTAGCATGGGCTACTGCTGGTGGTTCAGGTTTCCGTGGTTCTCGTAAATCTACCCCGTTTGCTGCACAAGTTGCGGCTGAACGTTGCGCTGAAGTTGTAAAAGAATTCGGCTTAAAGAACTTGGAAGTTATGGTGAAAGGACCAGGTCCTGGTCGTGAGTCTACTATTCGTGCATTAAATGCAGCGGGTTTCCGTATTACGAATATTACTGATGTGACTCCGATTCCTCATAACGGTTGTCGTCCACCGAAAAAACGTCGTGTTTAATGGCGTCATAGGATAGTTGGAGAAAGAAAATGGCAAGATATTTGGGTCCTAAACTCAAGCTAAGCCGTCGTGAAGGCACTGACTTATTCCTTAAGTCAGGTGTGCGCGCGATTGAATCAAAATGTAAAATTGATACCGCTCCAGGTCAACACGGTGCCCGTAAGCCGCGTTTATCTGACTATGGTAGTCAATTACGTGAAAAACAAAAAGTTCGTCGTATTTACGGTATCTTAGAACGTCAATTCCGTAATTATTATAAAGAAGCAAACCGCTTAAAAGGTAATACTGGTGAAAACTTACTGGTATTATTGGAAGGTAGATTGGATAACGTTGTTTATCGCATGGGCTTTGCTGCAACTCGCGCTGAAGCTCGCCAATTGGTGAGTCATAAAGCGATTGTTGTAAATGGTCGTGTTGTTAATATCCCATCATTCCAAGTTTCAGTTAATGATGTAGTTGCTGTTCGTGAGAAATCTAAAAAACAAGCACGTATTAAAGCATCATTAGAGTTAGCAGAACAAAGAGAAAAACCGACTTGGTTAGAAGTTGATACTGCTAAAATGGAAGGTGTGTTCAAACGTGTTCCTGAACGTTCTGATTTATCAGCAGACATTAACGAACATCTGATCGTTGAGCTTTACTCTAAATAATAAATAGTTAAAGCTTAGAAGCAAAGAGAGGATAAAATGCAGGGTTCTGTTACAGAATTTTTAAAGCCACGCTTAGTTGATATTGAGCAAATTAGCTCAACTCATGCTAAAGTGATCTTAGAACCGTTAGAGCGTGGATTCGGCCACACTTTAGGTAATGCATTGCGTCGTATTCTTCTATCTTCAATGCCAGGTTGTGCTGTGACTGAAGTAGAAATTGAAGGCGTATTGCACGAATACAGCAGTAAAGAAGGTGTTCAGGAAGATATTCTTGAAGTACTTCTAAACTTAAAAGGCCTAGCGGTTAAAGTTCAGAATAAAGATGATGTATTTCTGACACTAAACAAATCTGGAATTGGCCCTGTTGTTGCAGCAGACATCACCCATGATGGAGATGTTGAAATCGTAAATCCTGAGCATGTTATCTGTCATTTGACTGACGAAAATGCATCAATTAATATGCGTATTCGTGTTCAACGTGGTAGAGGCTATGTACCAGCATCAGCCCGAGTACATGCGCAAGATGAAGAAAGACCAATTGGTCGTCTATTAGTAGATGCATGTTATAGTCCAGTTGATCGTATTGCTTATAATGTTGAGGCAGCGCGTGTTGAACAGCGCACTGACTTAGATAAGCTAGTGATTGAGTTGGAAACTAATGGCACTATTGATCCAGAAGAAGCAATTCGTCGTGCAGCAACAATTTTAGCAGAGCAACTAGATGCATTCGTTGATTTGCGTGATGTTCGTCAACCAGAAGTTAAGGAAGAAAAACCAGAATTCGATCCGATTCTGTTGCGTCCTGTTGATGACTTAGAGTTGACAGTTCGTTCTGCTAACTGTTTGAAAGCAGAAACAATTCACTATATCGGTGATTTAGTACAGCGTACTGAAGTTGAGTTATTAAAAACGCCTAATCTCGGTAAGAAATCTCTTACTGAAATTAAGGATGTTCTTGCTTCGCGCGGCTTATCACTAGGTATGCGCCTTGAGAATTGGCCACCAGCAAGTATTGCTGAAGACTAGTTTGGTCATAGGTTAAAGATTTTTCTGAGAAGGATAAGGTCATGCGCCATCGTAAGAGTGGTCGTCAACTAAACCGTAATAGCAGCCATCGCCAAGCGATGTTCCGTAATATGGCAAGCTCTTTAGTTAGTCACGAAATTATCAAGACTACATTGCCAAAAGCGAAAGAATTACGTCGTGTAGTTGAACCGTTAATCACATTAGCAAAAGTAGATAGCGTTGCAAATCGTCGTTTAGCTTTTGCTCGTACACGCAACATCGAAACTGTTGCTAAATTATTCAATGAATTAGGTCCACGTTTTGCTCAACGTGCAGGTGGTTACACCCGTATTTTGAAATGTGGTTTCCGTGCAGGCGATAATGCACCAATGGCTTATATTGAGTTAGTTGATCGCCCAGAAGTAGCAACTGAAGAAGCTGCTGCAGAATAATGATTTAGATAAGTTGATTTTGTAACTTATATTTTTTAGATAAAACCCACTGATTCTAATTAGTGGGTTTTCTTTTTTGTTCTGGTTTCAATGGATTATATTTGTCATTATTTATTGTTAAACTACCAGACTACCGATTTTATGAATATAGTTAGGGCTAGTAAGATTAATAACTGAAGAAATATAGTAAAACTTTCGAAAAGTTGACCGCACTTTCTTTGAATTAAGTTGTTTTTAAGCAAATGAGATACAGTGTACTCTTGTTTGGAATGGAACGGGAAACAGGAAGGTAAATTGATGATCTTTAGCGATCATCAATTCCCATCAGTAAATATTGTCCATTTATATCACACAAACTACGAAAGCCAACGTTAGTAACTTGGTAATTATACTCATTAATCATATTACTATAGTCAAAATTTTCATGATGATGACCATGAAAGATATGTCGTACATTCATTTTATGTGCAAGTTCATTTAACACTGTAAAACCTGATGGGTGTGGTTTAGGCGCTTCATGGCAAATTAAAATATCAGCTTGCATTTGTTCTAATGCTTCGATATCTGAAGGAAAGATAGACGTTCGATGACGTAACGGAATTCCGCCTCGCCAAATTTTTTCTTGTGAACAATATTGGCAATAATGAATAGGATCAAAAAAGAGCGGTTTGTTTGGCGGCATCCAAATTTGACCTCGAAATACACCACCTAAACCAGCAATACGTTTACCCTGAATTTCTACTACTTTGCCATGTAAGTTGCGTGATTGCCAGTTACTTTCCCAGATTGACTCGAATGCAGAGACGGTTTTACTATCATGATTGCCATGGATGAACCAAAGATCACAATATTGTGATAATTTCTTGAGTTCATCGGGCGTGGTGAGCTGTAAGTCGCCTAATATAATAAGTGCAACATTTTGTTGTGTTTGAATAAAAGGATATAGGTGATCAAAATTGCCATGTGGATCACCTGCAAATAAAATCATGCGTCTTCCTCAAAAATGGATTGTATCCCATGTTCACTTGTGAGTGTTGGCAATTCTTCTTCGTTTAGAATTTTTTCAACAATTTTTTTCACTTGATTATAGCGTTCTAAATAACTTGGTGATTCAATTTCAATGTAAGATACATTGTATTTATCAAGTAATTTTTTTAATAATAATTGGAAACGTTGACGTTGTTTTTGATTGCCTAAGCTACGTAAGCCATCATCAACCCATTTCGTATTATTGTTGAGTAAAATAGTGACATCAAAGGGATATTCCTTGATCATCGAATCTAGAAATGGATGTGCTTTGCCTTCATATTGAATACAAAAGGCTTGAGTCGTAATAAAATCAGTATCAATGATGGCAACTTTATGTGCGTGACGTACGGCGTAGTCAATGTAACGTTGATGACCTAATGCCATTTGTGGATAATCGGAATATTGCATTGCTTGTTCATCGCCACCTAATTTTTCAAAAACAAATTCACGTCCATATTCCCAAGCTGATGTGGTATTAAACACAGTTGCCAGTTTATTGACGAGCACTGTTTTACCACTGCTTTCACCTCCTAAAATTGCAATTGTTTTAGCAAAGAAAGGACGTACTTCTTTAGGAATAAATTTCCAATAGTGGAATGGATTGTTGCGAATTTTTGTAGCGGATACATTAAAGAATTGGCGTTCTGGGTCAACTAATGTGACTTCCAAACCTAAATATTTTTCATAAGGCGCTTTATCTTGTACTTCGCTACTAAAGACAATGCTTGGGGTGAAGTTTTTTTCTTTGAAAAGCAGTTTAACTTGTTCTGCCCAAGCTTCCCAGCCGTTTGGATAGCTTGGAATTCCATCTTCAACCAGATGATGAATAAAAATTTGGTTTTTCTGATATTTGAAAATTTGTTGCATCCAACGTAAGCGATCTTGCACTGTTGGCATACGTTTCATTTTACTATCATAGAACAGTTTTAAATCTCTTTCTGTATCACTACATACAATAATGTGGATTTCATCTACTTTACTGAATGCCTCATAGATCATATTAATATGACCTGTATGAACAGGATAGAATTTGCCGAAAATTACACCTACTTTCTTATTATTTGGTTCAGTAATTTGTAGCACTTTATGCAACGCACTCAGTTTTGTAGCACTTGGATTTTTTATTTTTCCACTTACCAGTTGATTAAAGTAAGCACGTGTAATATTTGCTTGCTGACAAATATCATTCACTTTTAAATTTAATTGTTTGCGTTTTTGCTGTAAGTAAGCAAAAGAAGACATAATTTATTCCTTGTAATGATTCAGAAATTTTATCAAAACAGACCGCACTTTGATTTCCGCAATGTGCAATGCAAGTTAAGGTAATGCCTTTTGTTCTAATAGTGCATTGACACGTTGTTCTAGCTCAACAAGCTTTTCACGAGTACGCATTAGGACTTGAGTTTGTACATCAAATTCTTCACGAGTCACTAAATCTAATTTTGATAATTGCGCTTGTAGTGTTTGCTTAAGTTTTGCTTCTGCATCTTGACCTAAATCTTTAATTCCTTGTGGTAATGAATCTTGGATTTGTTGTATAACTTGCTCTATTTTTTTAGGATTTAGCATAATGACCTCATATTAGGGAAAATTTTGTCTATTGTATGTAATCTTGTTGCAAATAAAAACATTTTTTCAAGATTAAGTTTGCGTTATACTATGCACGCATTCTCAGGGCAGGGTGAAACTCCCTACCGGTGGTAAGTGCCTTAGCATAAGCCCACGAGCGTTTGTTATTTATGTAAATAACAAAGTCAGCAGATTTGGTGTAAATCCAAAGCCGACAGTATAGTCTGGATGAAAGAGAATAAGCAGGTTTTGTGATCAAAACCTGTCTTTTTTGTTTGTTTAAGATTTTCTTAGCCACATAATTTTTCTCATCAGCCCTGATTCTGGTATCTAAATATCTCTATATTTCAAGGAATTTACTATGAATCAGTCAATTTTATCTCCTTTTGGTAACGCAGAAGCGCGTGTTGTTGCTGCTATTGAGGCTTTTAAACAAGGTCATGGCGTTTTAGTATTAGATGATGAAGATCGTGAAAATGAAGGGGATTTAATTTTCCCAGCAGAAACGATCAATACTGAGCAAATGACCATGTTGATTCGTTATGGTAGTGGCATTGTTTGCCTCTGCTTAACAGACCAATTATGTCAAGCGTTAGATTTACCACCCATGGTACAGGATAATACAAGTGTTAATAAGACGGCATTTACCGTGACTATTGAAGCAGCAAAAGGTGTTGCAACAGGTGTATCAGCTAAAGATCGTGTGACGACAATTAAAGCTGCTGTTGCAGATGGCGCAAAACCAAGTGATTTAAGTCGTCCGGGACATATTTTTCCATTACGTGCTGTAGAAGGAGGAGTATTAAGTCGTCGTGGTCATACTGAGGCCTCTGTAGATTTAGCGCGTTTAGCAGGTTATAAAGGTGCAGGGGTTATTTGTGAGATTACTAATGATGATGGCTCAATGGCACGCGCACCTGAAATTGTTGACTTTGCACACAAGTTTGGTTTTCCTGTTGTGACTATTGAAGATTTAGTGGCATATCGTCAAAAATATAATGTGTAGTTTGTACGTAAGCTAATGAAGATACCTGTGTAAACATCGTTAACACAGGTATTTTGCATTAAGAAGACTAATAAATACCAAACAGGCTGAATAGTGTAATTACAACAATTGTTGCAACAATAGGCAGAATGAATGATGTCATCGCGATTTCTAAATAGGAATCGCGGTGTGTCATACCCGTATTGCTTAATAATGTTAATACTGCGCCATTATGTGGCATAGTATCTAAACCACCTGAAGAGAGTGAGGCAATACGGTGTAATGCTTCTGGTGAAATACTCGCTTGTTTAGCAATTGCGAGGTATTTTTCACCTAATGCTTCCAGTGCGATTCCCATTCCACCAGAAGCTGAGCCTGTTGCGCCAGCTAAGATGTTTACTGCAACAGACAGTGAAATAAGTGGGTTTCCTGGTACGTTTAAGATCATTGCTGTTAAATGTTCAAAACCCGGTGCGATACGTACGACGCTACCAAAACCAACAGCCGCGGCAGTATTAATAATGGCACCTACAGCACCATTTGTACCTTTGCCAATTGCTGGAATAAAAGTGGTGCGTTTGTTTAAATTCAAGATAATTACTAACGCAATTCCTGCTAGTAAGGCAAGTACAATATTTTTAGGATCACCATTTTTTAGCCCAATTAATTCAGGAACAAAATTAAGCACAACAATGACACTGATTAATGGCAGAATGGCTAATAGAGCTGAGGGTAGATTTGTTTGATTATCGTCAGCAGAATTTTCTACTAATGGTTCAATAAAATATTCTCCATTTTTTGCATATTTTCTACGACGCATTTCTAAATAAGCTACACCACCAAAGAATAAGATTGCTGCTGCAATTGTACCCATAATTGGTGCAGCCATTGCACTTGTACCGAAGTAGGCTGTTGGAATTAAGTTTTGAATTTGTGGAGAGCCGGGTAATGCTGTCATTGTAAAGGTAAATGCACCACAAGCAATGGTACCTGGTATAAGACGGCGAGTAATATTGGCTTCTTTAAAGACAGCGAGCGCTAATGGATAAACTGCAAAAACGACAACAAATAAACTCACACCGCCATAAGTAAGTAAAGCACAACCTAATACAATAGAAGCGATAGCACTTTTGGCGCCTAGCATTCGAGTTAACCAGATCGCAATTGATTTTGCCCCACCAGTTACATCCATTAAATTACCAAAAATGGCACTGAGTAAGAATGCAGGAAACCAAGCTTTAACAAATCCAACTAAGCCTGTCATGTAGCTGCCTAAGTAAGCATCTAAGACATTTAAATCCCCTGTAAAAGCAACAACTGTTGCACAAAGAGGCGCAATCCAAACGATGGAATAGCCTCTAAATGCTAAAAACATCAGTAGTACTAAACCGATAAAAATTCCTAATAAACTGAACATGGTTTTCCCCTATGTAATTTAGCCACAATTGTTTACAACAATTGTGGCTAAAGTTGTGCTTGATTAGCCTGCCGTCCAACCGCCGTCGACGGTTAAGCAGGAACCTGAAATAGATGCTGCGGCATCAGAACAGAGGAACTTAACAAACTCACCAATATCAGCAGGCTCAATTAAACGTTTCACTGCTGCCTTTTGTAGCATAATTTTGCTGATGACATCAGTTTCTGAAATATTATGATGAGCGGCTTGATCGGCAATTTGTTTGTCAACAAGTGGGGTTCTTACATAGGCAGGACAGATTGAATTCACAGTAATACCATACGGTCCACCTTCAAGCGCCGTTGTTTTAGTCAAGCCTGATAAACCATGTTTGGCAGATACATAAGCAGATTTAAACTCAGAAGCAACGACACCATGAATAGAATTTAAGTTAATGATACGTCCCCACTGATTTCTTTTCATATATGGCCAAGCGTATTTTGTTAATAAAAATGGTGCTGTTAGCATGAGGTTAATCATGAAATCCCATCTGTCTTCTGGGAAATCTTCAACTGGGGAAACGGTTTGAATGCCTGCAACATTGACTAGAATATCTATACTGCCAAATGTTTTTACAGCATGATCTACTGCAAGTTTACAAGATTCGCGTTTTGATAAATCCGCAACAACATAGGTTGCTTGTAATTTTTCAGCTTGTTTTTGCAGTAAAGTTTCGTTGATATCGACCATAACTACGTTAATGCCTTCTTGTGTTAACGTTTGGCTGACGGCAAGACCAATACCACTTGCTGCACCAGTAACTAATGCAACTTTGTTTTTTAACATAGTGACTCCTGAATCCATATAGGAATATGATACCCGCAAAAGTGCGGTGAGTTTGATGAGAGTTTTGCACCTTATCTGCCTAAGCGAATACATAAGGTGCAATTGGGGTGATATAGTTATATGCGCTCAATAACCATCGCAATACCTTGACCGCCACCGATACACAGTGTTGCTAAACCTAAGGTTTTGTTCCTTGCATGTAGTGCATGGATAAGTGTGACCAGGATGCGTGCACCGCTAGTACCGACAGGGTGACCTAATGCAATGGCGCCACCATTAACATTGACTTTTTCTGGATCAAAACCAAGCTCTTTACCTACAGCAAGGAATTGTGCGGCAAAAGCTTCATTGGCTTCAACCAAGTCAATGTCATTTAAGCTCAAGCCTGCTTTAGCAAGAGCTTTTTGTGAAGCGGGTACTGGACCCATTCCCATGATTTCTGGTGCAACTCCACCACTTGCATAACTTTTAATACGAGCCAAAATAGTTAAGCCTAGTGCTTTTGCTGTTTCTTCTTCAACAATGACTAATGCTGCTGCACCATCATTGATACCAGACGCATTCCCTGCAGTCACTGTACCTTCTTTATCAAATGCGGGACGAAGAGCTGATAAACCTTCTAACGTTGTTTCTTTTTTTGGGAATTCATCTGTATCAAAAAGTATTTCTTTTCGTTTCACTTTAACAGTTACAGGAACAATTTCATTTTTAAATGCGCCAGATTCGATTGCGGTAACAGCTCTACGTTGTGATTCAAGTGCCATTGTGTCTTGTTGTTCACGTGTAATGTCATATTTTTTGGCGACATTTTCAGCAGTGATTCCCATATGGTAATGGTTTTCAGCACAGACTAAAGCATCTAATAAAATGACATCATTAAGCTGTCCATTGCCTAAACGATGTCCCCAACGTGCTTTAGCATCTAGTAAGTAAGGGGCTTGGCTCATATTTTCCATACCACCTGCGACGATGATATTAGCATCGCCTGCACGAATTGCTTGCGCGGCGAGAGCGACTGTTTTTAAGCCTGAACCACAGACCTTATTCACAGTGTAAGCTGTCACATTTTGTGAAATTCCGCTGTGCAATAAGGCTTGGCGAGCAGGGTTTTGTTTTTGTCCGGCTTGTAACACTTGACCCATGATGACTTCGTCAACAGCAGCGATATCAATCCCTGATTTTTCAATTGCTGCCTTAATGGCAATAGTTCCTAATTCCACCGCACTGACATTTGATAGACTTCCATTAAAATTACCAATTGGTGTGCGTACTGCACTTGCTATAACGACATTTTTCATAACCTCTCCTTTGTTTTAAAATACTGTTAATCCAATAATAAATATCACACTTGAGAAAATGAGCGCAGTCATACAGTAGCCCATAATATCTCTCACACCTAGTCCAGCAATGGCAAGTGCTGGTAATGCCCAGAAAGGTTGTGCCATATTCATCCATTGTTCTCCATAAGCGATTGCCATCACTGATTTTCCTAAGTCCGCATCCAATGCTTGTGCTGCTGCAAGTACATAAGGACCTTGAATTACCCAGTGACCACCACCTGAGGGCACAGCAAAGTTGATAAATGCAGAGCTGAAGAACGTCATTAATGGGAAAGTTTCTTTAGTAGAAACGTTGATAAAGAATTCTGTGATTAATCCACCTAATCCAGAATGTTCCATCATTAACTGGATACCTGCATAGAATGGGAATTGGACCAAAATACCTGCGGTGCTACCTGCTGCGGCTTTGACTGCACGCATATAAGCCATTGGTGTTTTGTGTAGTAGTACCCCTGCGACTAAGAAGATGAGATTGACGGTATTGATCGTGATATTGAAGCCTTTATCCATGAAGTATATGACTAAGTAACCAATACCAAATACGCCAATAACCCAACTTAATATACGGCTTTCTTCCAATTTTTCAGAGGGCGGTGCATCTTTCGAAAGGGTTTTTTGGTAATCAGCTTCTTCTTTTAAAAGATCTGGATCAACCATAACAACTTCATTTGGCTTAGGCACCATCATTTTAGTCAGGAATGGTAAGAAGATGACGAGTCCCAGTGTGATGAAGATATTGAAACCCGTTAATAATGTATTTTGAATTGGAATAAGTCCTGCAATGTGTTCAACTGGATTTCCTGGTGTTGCGGCTAATAATGGCATTGAACCAGATAAACCACCTCCCCAAGACATAAAACCAATATAAGCACAAGCAATTAATAGAGGATAGTCAGATCCTTTGACTCTACGCGCAACTTCACGTGCGAACATCGCACCAACTACTAAACCAAAACCCCAGTTAATAACACAAGCCAATGCACTGAAGAAGGTAACCAGCATAACCCCCTGTGTTGGTGTTTTAGCAAGTGATGCGATGTTACGCAATATAGTTTTTATTGGTGGTGAACTAGCTAGTGCATGACCTGTGACAACAATTAATGCCATTTGCATACCAAATCCGAGTAGATTCCAGAAACCATCACCCCAATATTTCACCATTTGTACAGGCGTTGAGTCTGTAAGACCCAACGCGACAAAAAAGGTGATTAGCGTCAGTAGTAATGCGAAGATAAGTGGATCTGGTAAGTAACGGCTGACAAACTTCGTCATTCCTCTGGAAATAGTGCTAATCATACAATCTCCTTATTGTGCTAGCGGCATAACTTTGATAAATGGCGAAACAACAAATTCCGCTTCAGTTTTTGCCCGAACAGCATCTACGTCATAGCCTTCTGCAATTTCGGTTAAGTGCAATTTTCCATCAATAAATTCGAATACTGCTAATTCAGTGACTAACATATGTACTGCATGTATTGCTGTGAGAGGTAATGTGCAACGTTTTAACACTTTGGAGGAGCCATCCTTGGCGCAGTGTTCCATTGCAATAATAACTTTACGAGCACCAGTCACGAGATCCATCGCTCCACCCATGCCTGGCACCATTTTTCCGGGCACCATCCAGTTTGCTAAATTCGCTTCTTCATCTACTTGTAAGCCACCAAGCACGCAAGCATCAACATGACCACCACGAATTAATGCAAATGATGTTGCACTATCAAACATCGCTGCGCCAGAGAGCATGCCACAAGGCTGACCTCCAGCATTAACTAAATTAGGATCGGCTTCCGTCACAGGTCCTAAACCTAAAAATCCATTTTCAGACTGTAAAGTAATATCGATACCTTCGGGTAAGTAATTTACGACTTGAGTCGGTAAGCCGATGCCTAAATTTACAACATCACCATCACGTAATTCTAAAGCGACTCGGCGAGCAATCAGTTCTTTTGCGTTCATCTTAGTGTTCCTCTGGAAGAATAATGTAATCAATAAGTGCAGCAGGGGTGATAACATGGTCTGGCTGAATTTGACCTACTTCGACAATTTGTGTTGGTTCAACGAATGTTTTTTCTGCTGAGAATGCAATGATAGGATTAAAATTACGAGTGGTTAATTGGTAAGTTAAATTGCCTTTTTTATCTGATATATGTGCGCCGATAATCGCAATATCCGCTTTGATTGGTTTTTCGAGAAGATATTTTTTGCCATCCAATTCAATCGTTTGTTTACCTTCTTCAACGACGGTTCCTACACCTGTTGGTGTTAATACACCGCCTAAACCTGCGCCTCCTGCTCGAATTCGTTCAATCAGAGTGCCTTGTGGTACGAGTTCAACTTCAAGCTCTCCAGAAATCATTTGTCGCCCCGTTTCTGTATTAGTCCCAATATGAGATGCAACGACTTTTTTAACGCGTTTGTTGGCAATTAATGGACCTACGCCAGTGTCAACGAAAGCGGTATCATTTCCAATAATAGTTAAGTCTTTTACCCCAGAGTCCAAAATAGCTTGGACTAAGCGAGTTGGGGTACCGACTCCCATAAACCCCCCAAATAAAATCGTCATTCCATCAGATAAATGACTTTGTACATCAGTAATAGGTATTACTTTAGACATAGTAGTTCTCCATATATTTTAATAAAATAAATTTATATCAAACAAAGAAACTCTGATTAAACATGCATCTAAATATGTTTAATTACTTTAGTGAATATTAAAGTTTTAGCTTATAACCTCTTATTAATTACGGTTGTTTTATTGAAAATGTTAAAATTATGTAAACTGATGTAGTTTATTTATTCAAAAAGATAGCAAGAAATATTCTACGTAGAAAATATTGTTTTTTTAGTCTTATATAAATTTATTTTATAGTTTTAGTTGACTATTGAGATGGATGCTTTTAAGCTTAATTTCACCTAATGGAATCAGAAGGGGAATGTTTATGGATATTAGACATCTACGTTACTTTATCTCTATTGTAGATAATGATTTTAATTTAAGCCGCACCTCACAAACCTTATATATTTCACAACCGGCTTTAAGCATGATGATCAATGAATTTGAACAAAGAGAGTCAGTGCAATTATTTAAGCGTGCTAAAGGAAAAATTGTTGGTTTAACTTATGCTGGTGAAAATTATTATAATGATGCAAAGGAGATCATTAATAAATATAATGAAATGAATAGAAATCTTCATAAAACAGCAAAACAAATCACGGGTAATATTACCATTGGAATTCCACCATTAGTCCTATCTGTTGTCTTCTCTAAAATAATGCCTAAATTAATTTTAAATAATCCAGATATTAATTTTACGATTAAGGAACAAGGAGCTTATGTATTAAGAAATGAATTGTTATTAGGTAATATTGATTTGGCTGCATTATTATACCCAGAGCATATTTCAAAAAATATTATTGATTCTTTTGAGTTAATTCATTCTGAATTAGCCGTTTTCTTATCACCAGAGCATCATCTTACTCAGAAAAATATATTAACTTGGCAAGATTTACATAATGAAAAACTAGCGATATTTGATAAAACCTTTTTTATTTATCATCAACTTATTTCGGCATTTGAATTACACAATGTGTATCCCAATATTATATTAGAATCTAGTTCTTGGGATTTTTTGCTAAATTCAGCAAAAATTAATAAAGATTTATTAACAATTTTGCCTTTGCCTATTGTAGAACAATATCCTTCTCATGATTTTGTCTGTCGTCGAATTAAAGATCCTATTCCTTGGATTGTCACTTTATGCCGATTAAAGAAAAATAATTATAGTCGGGTGGAAAGTTATATTTTTGATTCTTTATTAAAGGGGTTTAGTTAATTGAAATATTTTTTAATCAAAGTGCAGTCGAAATATTCAATATATTGACCGCACTTTAATTTTGTCATTATTAATTTGTTTTTAGTCTATTCCAATATTTTTCATAGAGATCAACAGCTTTACCTACATCAGCTTGCATAATTCCTTTTTGTACTTCTTCAGCTGGTGGGAATAATACTGGATTATTTACCATTTCAGGTGATAGTAATGCTTTTACACCTTCATTTGGCATTGAAAAACCCATGCGTTCAATTACGATTTTAGCGTTTTCTGGACGTAAGAGGAAATCAATAAATTGATAGGCACCCTCGACATTTTGTGCTGTTTTAGGAATAGCGTAGTTATCCATCCAGAAAATTGCGCCCTCTTTGGGATAAATGAATTGAATATTTGGATTTTCTTTATTGCCTAAATACGCTGAACCATTCCAAATCATACCTAAAGCAACTTCACCTTGCACATAAGGGACTTCAGGCGAATCAGAGTTAAAGACAAGGACATTTGGCATCAGTTTTACTAAGCGTTCATAAGCTGCTTTGATTTCACTTTCTTTAGTCGTATTTGGCGATTTACCATTTAATAATAAAGCAATATGAAAGACTTCACGTGAATCACCGGTTAACAGCACTTTTCCTTTATATTCTGCTTTCCATAAATCTGCCCAACTAGTAATTTTTTGTGGATCGATTTCTTCAGCGTTAATGCCAATACCCGTTAGGCCATAAATATAAGGGAGCGAATATTGGTTATTTGGATCAAATTCTTTGTTTAATAAATGGGATGGAATGTGATGAAAATTGCTTAATTTAGTGTGTTCGAGCTTTTGTAGCATGCCATCTTTTACCATTTTATTAATGTAATAACTTGATGGAAAAACTAAATCATAGCTGTTGTTTTTAGACAGCAATTTTAACTTAGCATACATTTCTTCATTACTTTCAAAAGTCGAGTAAATGACTTCGATACCAGTTTCTTTAGTAAAGCTTGCAATTAGACTGGAAGGAATATAGTCAGTCCAGTTGTAAACATAGAGTTTTTTGGCAGCAAGAGCAGAATGGGTGAAGAATAAGAGAGAGGTTAACGCAAGTGATTTGATCACATTGGTAAAAAGTCTTTTCAATTTTTAGTCCCTCAAAGTCCAAAGACAATAAAGTGCGGTTAAAAATGAACGGATTTTAGTATGTCGATCCGCATGAATACTAAGTTTAAAAACTTGGCGCCGAGTATAGCAAATTTTATAACCTGATTGAATTAAATTGACATCTTGTTAAGTAAGAGTAAACTGCCGGCAATTTTCATTACCAAGTCATTTTATGTTGAAATTTTCTCATCAAGAGCATATCCAATCTTATTATGCTGCTACTCGTCATTTTCATTTCACTTTACCTACATTGACACAACGTAAATCAGCAGATGTTTGTGTGATTGGGGCGGGGTTTTTTGGTTTATCTGCCGCCCTTGAGTTAGCAGAACAGGGCAAAAAAGTGATTGTGTTAGAGGGTGCGCGTGTAGGATTTGGTGCTTCGGGGCGAAATGGCGGGCAAGCGATTAATGGTTTTGAAGAAGATATCAGTGCTTATATTGATGCAGTTGGCTTTGATACGGCAAATCAACTCTGGCAAATGTCACTTGAAGCATTAGATATTATTGATGAACGTATCACTAAGTATGCTATTCAATGTGATTGGCAGCGTGGTTATGCTACGTTGGCACTTAATCAGCGCCGTATGGAGGATCTGGTCGCGATTGAGCAAGCTTGTCGTGAATATTTTAATTATCAATCAATGACGTTATGGGACAAGGCGAAGTTAGCACAGAATTTAGGCAGTGACATTTATACAGGGGCATTGTTTGATCCAAATTCAGGGCATTTACATCCACTGAATTATTGTTTAGGACTCGCGCAAGCCTGTTTAGATTTAGGGGTTGAAATTTATGAGCATTCGCCAGCCATGGATTTACGGGTAGGTAAATCTAAAGTCAAAGTCAGTACGGATCAAAGTTCAGTTATTGCAAAAGATGTTGTGTTGGCAACGAATGCTTATATTAGTGTGCTACCTAAAACAATGCACCGTGGCATTGCTAGTAAAATTTTACCTGTTGAAAGTTTCATTATTGCCACTGAGCCATTAACTGATGCAATGGCAGACAGTTTGATTCGTAATCGTATGTCTGTGTGTGATAATAACTATTTTTTGGATTATTATCGTTTGAGTGCAGATAATCGTTTGTTGTTTGGGAGTGATTCGAGTCCGGGATTAGATATGACAACAGTCATGCGTTGTAATATGTTACATGTTTTTCCCCAATTAGAAGATGTCAAAATAGACTATGGTTGGGGCGGTCCGATTGATATGACGTTAAATTCCAACCCTCATTTTGGACGTATTGCACCGAATATTTATTTTGCGCAAGGCTATTCAGGGCATGGTGTTGCTTTAACGGGGTTAGCTGGGCGTATTGTTGCTGAGGCAATTTTAGGTAATGATGAACGTTTACGTGTTTTTGAGAAATTAAAAGTCCCGACAGTACATGGTGGGAAATTCATTAAGCAAGCTGCATTATTTATTGGTACGAATTACTATCGTTTTCTCGATAAATATCGTTAGTGAAATACATAAGAAGAAATGGCGAATAACAATATATTCGCCATTTTTTATAGCAGAGGGCTATTGCTTTTGTGTGTTTTGTTTTATGCTAGCACTGTTTTTTGCTTAGGTAATAAACAATAACAACAAGCAAAGTGCGGTCTGATTTTGCAATTATTTTGTAACACTTATTAAGAGGTAAACTAAGACATTGGAACAAGTCATTTTAAAGTCTGATACCACTTCGTTAACATTCGCTGAAAATACTGTGCGTGAAGTGTGTAATATCAATTATTGGGGTATGCGTTATTATAACGTGGATGAAAATGGTGATATTTTTGTTTGCCCAGATCCAGATAAACCACAAAATCGTATTTCTTTAGCCGCGCTAGCCAAGAAAGCTCAACGGGAACAAGGCGCACATTTACCTACTCTATTTTGTTTCCCACAAATTATCCAACATCGCTTACGTTCGATTAATCAGGCATTTAAACGTGCACGTGAAGATTTTGGTTATGAAGGTAATTATTTTCTTGTTTATCCTATTAAAGTAAATCAACATCGCCGTGTTGTTGAGTCACTAATTAACTCAGCACAGCCATTAGGTCTAGAGGCAGGCTCTAAAGCAGAATTGATGGCAGTATTAGCGCATGCAGGAATAACACAAACTGTGATTGTATGTAATGGTTATAAGGACCGTGAATATATTCGTTTTGCTTTAATGGGTGAGAAGTTAGGTCATAAAGTCTATTTAGTGATTGAGAAGTTATCTGAAATCCAATTAGTGCTAGAAGAGGCTGCAAAGTTAAAGGTAAAACCACGTTTAGGCGTGCGTGCCCGTTTAGCTTCGCAAGGATCGGGCAAATGGCAATCTTCAGGCGGTGAAAAATCAAAATTTGGCTTATCTGCATCACAAATGTTGACGCTGGTGGAAATGTTAAAGGCGCATGCTTGTTTAGATTGCTTACAACTTTTACATTTTCATTTGGGTTCACAACTTGGCAATATTCGTGATGTAGCGACAGGTGTCCGTGAAAGTGCACGTTTTTATGTGGAATTACATAAATTAGGTGTGAATATCCAATGTTTTGATGTCGGCGGTGGTTTGGGTGTGGATTATGAAGGTAATCGTACACAATCGGATTGCTCAGTGAATTATGGTTTAAATGAATATGCGGATACGGTGGTATGGGGAATTGGTCAGGCTTGTCGTGAACATGGTTTACCACATCCAACGATTATTACCGAATCAGGTCGTGGTGTGACAGCACATCATGCGGTATTAGTTTCTAATGTCATTGGGATTGAGCGCTATAAGCCTGAACCATTAAATGCACCAGAAAAAGAAGCACCAAGTGTACTGCATAGTATGTGGGAAACTTGGGTAGATATTCAATCATCACGTGAAAAGCGTTCATTACGTAGCTGGATTCATGAAAGTCAATTTGATTTATCTGATGTACATAATCAGTACAATGTGGGTTTATTGAATTTAGCGCAACGCGCTTGGGCAGAACAGCTATATTTAAATATTTGTCACGAAGTAGGGCAATTATTTAATGAAAAACATCGTTCACACCGTACAATTATTGATGAGTTACAAGAGCGTTTCGCAGATAAACTGTATGTCAATTTTTCTTTATTTCAATCATTACCTGATGCTTGGGGCATTGATCAATTATTTCCCGTATGCCCCATTTCAAATTTGAATCAGCCTGTGAGCCGTCGAGCAGTATTGCTGGATATTACTTGTGATTCAGATGGTTCAATTGACCATTATATTGATGGTGATGGTATTACAACGACAATGCCAATGCCACATTATGAGGAAGATAATCCACCGCTTGTTGGCTTCTTCATGGTCGGTGCTTATCAAGAAATTTTGGGTAATATGCATAATTTGTTTGGTGACACGAGTACGATTGATGTTTTAGTTGAAGAAAATAACCAGGTCAACATTGTGGATTATGATGAAGGTAATACGGTAGCAGATATGTTGCAGTATGTGTATCTTGATCCCAAGAAGCTACTGGCTCGTTATCGTGAGCAAATTGAACATTCCAATTTACCTGCTTCAGAAGCGATTCAGTTCTTAAAAGAACTTGAGGCAGGTTTGAATGGTTATACTTATTTAGAAGAAGAGTAATTGGTGACAAAAGTGCGGTCACTTTTTTACAAGTTTTGATGGCGCTTGTCAGTTAATAGGAACAACTATGTACAATACGTTACACAATAAAGAAGATATTTCATTAGTTTCCAATAACTTTGGTTTTTTACGTTTGCCTGTTAATTTTAATCCAACAGAAACAGAGGCAGAATGGGTGATTACTGGCGTTCCTTTTGATGCTTCTGTTTCTGGTCGTGCGGGAACACGTTTTGGTGCAGAAGCTATTCGCCGTGCTTCAGTTAACCTCGCTTGGGAACATTGTCGTTTTCCTTGGGATTTTGATGTGCGTGAACGCTTAAATATTGTGGATTGTGGTGATTTAGTTTATTCGTTTGGTGATAACCAGAATTTTGTCGAAGAATTAGAAGCACATACAACTGCATTGCTCAAAGCAGGTAAACGTTGTTTAACCTTAGGTGGGGATCATTTTATTACCTTGCCATTATTACGTGCACATGCAAAGCATTTTGGTCAGTTAGCAATGATTCACTTTGATGCACACACAGATACTTACCAGAATGGCAGTCATTACGATCATGGTACGATGTTCTACCATGCGCCAAAAGAAGGTTTAATTGATCCTGCTCATTCTGTACAAATTGGAATTCGTACAGAATTTGACCGCACTTTGCCATTTACTGTGCTTTCCGCACCGCAAGTTAATGAGGAGAGTGTTGAGCAAATCGTCGCAAAAATTAAAGCAGTAGTTGGCGAGTTGCCCGTGTATTTGACCTTTGACATTGATTGTTTAGATCCTGCTTATGCACCGGGCACAGGTACACCTGTATGTGGTGGGTTAAGTACAGATAACGCATTGAAAATTTTACGTGCATTAAAAGACGTCAATATTGTAGGAATGGATTTAGTGGAAGTGTCGCCTGCTTATGATCAATCCGATATTACGGCATTAGCTGGCGCGACTATTGCACTGGAAATGTTGTATATGCAGGGTTGGAAAAAAGGTTAAGGGATTCTTTCTGTGCTAAAAATCCACCTTCACTTGTTAAGGTGGATTTTTTATCGGCGTTAAAGTGCGGTCAGTTTTTGTTGTAATTCTCTTTGTTTAAAAGGCTTAACTAAAACAGGGAATTGTTCTGCTTTTTCTAATTGCTCAGTATGCCCAGTCATTAAGAGAATTTTGACCTGCGGTAAATGAGCGACTACCCATTTTGCTACATCTGTGCCAGTGAGTTTGCCAGATAACATAATATCAGAAAGTAAATAGTCAATGGTTCGCCCTTGGCTGAGTAATTCAATTGCTTGTTCACCAGATTCACACAACATGACTTGATAGCCCATGGTATGCAGTTGCTCTGCCAATGTTTCGCGTAAGCTGGCTTTATCTTCTACCACTAAAATCTGATATTGGATATCACAAGTTGCACAGTCTTGTTGTGTAACTCGCGTTTGTGTTTGAGTCTGTTTCATAATTGGCAATTGTAAGTGAATTGTAGTGCCTTTATTTAAGCGAGAGTCAATCGTCACACGGCCTTTTGATTGGCGAATAAAGCCATATACCATAGATAAGCCCAAACCACTGCCACGTCCATTTTGTTTAGTGGTAAAAAAAGGTTCAAAGACATGTTTCTGTGTTTGTTCATCCATGCCACAACCATCATCAATAATGGATAATTGCACCATATGTTCTTGGCGATGTGTGCGTTGTACATTGAGTTGTGTTGTACGAATAATGATGTTACCTTCGTTATTTAATGCATCTTTTGCATTGACAATTAAATTGACCAGTGCGGTTTCAAGTTGATTTTTATCAATATAGACTTGTGGTAAATTTTCGGCTAAATCTAACCGCACTTTAATTGTTGGTGGAATCGTGTGTTTGATTAGATCATTAAACTCCAGAACAAGCTGATTGATATCTAACGTAGTTGGATGCAGCGGTTGTTTTCTGGCATAAGCTAATAAACGTTGCGTGAGAGTCGCGCTGTTTTCGGCAGCTTTCAAGGCGCGTTGTAGACGCTTAGCTTGGCGCTCGTTTAGAGTATCGGGATCGATTAAATCAAGGTTGCCAATAATGACTGCTAAAAAGTTATTAAAGTCATGAGCAATACCGCCCGTTAAGTGACCAATAGCACGCATTTTTTGGCTATGTGCAATTTCATTTTCTAATTTTTTACGTTGAGTACGGTCAATAAGAAAGGTGACTAAACCATCTTTTAATGGACTCACACGCCATTCCAAAATTTGTTGTTGGTATTCAATTTCCAGTAAATCTTGCGCTTGGCGAATTTTTTTCAACAGCGCTAAATTAATAGCTTGCTCGCTACCAACCACCTTCGCTTGTTGTGCGTTGAAGTAGTCAACGAGTGAGTGAATACTCAGTTGCTCATGTTGATTGAAACAATCTTGGAGCAGGCTTTTGAATTGGGCATTATAAGAAACTAAATTAAGTTGGTTATCAAAAATGGCTAAACCATCGCGCATAGCTAAAAAAGTTTGTTCTAATAATTCGCTTTTTTCTTTGAGCAAAGAATCTGTTTGTTCCAACGTAATTACATTTTGATGAAAGATATCAAAAGTACGCGCTAAATCACCAATTTCATCTTGAGTTTGCTGCTGTGGTACAGTGACATTTTTATCACCTTGCGATAAGCGTTTTAACGCGTCTGTAATTGAATAAAGACGTTTACCAATCAAGGAATAAATGTATTGACCAAGAATAATGATGAGTAAAATAGTGAATAAAGAAAACAGTAAAATAGATAGTGAGAAGGTAGATAAGAGTTGTTGAATTTGTTCAGAATCAACATTAACGCTGTCTACTTTTTCTTTAGCAAGTTGAGTGTATTGTTGATTAATTTGTTGTACTAGCGCATCAATTTGGAAAGTCAAAAATTGAATACGTAGATTAATTTGTGCCAATGTTTCCGCATTTTGAATCATGGTTGGAAAAAGCTGTTTGAGCTTGTTAAATTCAACATGGATATCTGTGAAGTCTTCGACTGATGGAAAGAACAAAAAGTTAGATTGAATACTGAGAAAGACGCTGGTGGAAAAACTGCTTTTGGTGGCATCTTCGATTAATTTTTCTACGCGAGCCAGCTGTAACATAAAATTGGGCGATAACTCACTGGTAAGTGCGGTCCGTTTTTCTAATCTTTTGATATGCTGGATATAAAGTAAACCTTGATTTAATTCACTAATGATATTGGTATGCAGTACATGACGTTTGTGAGTTTGCAGTAATAATTCTTGTACGCTTTTACTTAATAAATCAATGTGATGTACGATGTGGGCGAAACGCTGATCCTGCTCTGAAGTTGATTGTTTTGCTTGAGCAAGCAGAGTTTGTAGCTGTTGTGCATGCAAAGTCAACGCTTTGGATTCCTCTTGATACTCTAAGGCGCGTGTTGTTTGGGTAAGGCGCTTGGCATAAGTGGAGATTTGTGCTGTTTTTACACCTAATGTCATAGAGGAAAACATTTGGGTAAGTGAACGATCACGTAAGTTAGATAAAGAATTATAGGTGCTGTTTAAGCCAATGATCGCAGTCATACTGATCACAACGATCAAAAAAATAGCTGTGATCAAAAAGAGCATTAAACGAAAGCGTACACTGTAAGACTTAGTAAAAAAAGTGTTTTTCCAGTTTTTCATTATGTAGACCGCACTTGAGTTAGATAGTCACTATTTTAAGCATAAATGGCGGAAAAAAAATGATAAATATGAATTGAATTGTGTTTTTTATGCTAAGAAACGACCTACTTAACATTAAAGTAGGTCGAGGGAATGTGGTTAAACAGTGACAACACTCATTTTTGGTCCAAACGGCTCAAAGTGGATATCATTCTCATGCCAACCTTGTTGTTTTAATAAATCAATCATACTTTCCATAAAACTAATAGTGCCACAAACATATACGTCAGCACCTTGTGGAATATGTTTAGCAATGAAGTTTGCATCAATACGCGCTTGTTGTGCAGTATAAATTACATGATTTTGAGCATGCCTTGCTTTGTTAATTAAAGTGTCAACTTCTGCTTTGAAAGCATGGTTTTCGCGGTTACGGCAAGAATGAATCCAATGAATTTCACGTTGATCATTCGTATTCACTTGTTGTTCTAACATAGCTAATAATGGGGTAATACCAACGCCACCACTAATTAAAACAAGTGGTTTATCGCTTTGTGCTAATAAGAAATCTCCAGCTGGGGCGGTAAAATCTAATTTATCACCCACTTGTACATGATCATGTAAATAATGTGAAACTAAGCCTTTTTGTTCACCTACACCTTCACGTTTTACGGCAAATTTTAAACCATTATTAGTGTCCGTTGAACAGAGCGAATAATGGCGCCATGCTGTATTGGTTTCACCTTCAGGTTGTACGCGTACAGTAATATATTGCCCTGCTTTGACTATTGGTAGTGGGAAATCAGCTTGTATAGTAAATTCTGTGATTTGATCAGAAACAGCACGTTTAGCTACGACTTTAAAAGGCTTATAACCTTCCCATGCCGCAGCATCATACATTGTTTGCTCAACTTGAATAAAGACATCTGCAATCACCCCATAAGCTTTTGCCCAAGCATCAATAATTGCGGGTGTGGCGGCCTCACCTAATACTTCTTTAATCGCTTTAAGTAAATTTTCACCAACAATGGGATAATGTTCTGCTTTAATTTCTAGCGCTCGGTGCTTATGCCCGATTTGCATCACATTAGGCAAAATTGCAGCCAGATTATCAATATGTTTTGCGGCAGCTAAAACAGTACTGGCGAGCGCCATTGGTTGGCGACCTTGTGTTTGGTTAGTTTTATTAAAGACGTTTAATAGCTCAGGATGGGCACTAAACATATTGTGATAAAAGGTTTTAGTAATGGTTGTGCCATGTTGTTCTAAAACAGGAATTGTCGCTTTGATAATGTCACGAGTTTGTTGATCTAACATTTTTTCTTCCTTGTTATTAATAATTGAGTAATTTACTCAGATTTATTTTTTGCTCAATTTACATAAACTAGGTAATAGCTTGCTATACCTCATTAGATGTATATAAATAGTGTTTTTGATGTAGATCAAAGTGAATGTTTATAATAAGATTTGTTATTTTGAACTAAAATTAGTACTAATTCATTTTGGCATAAAAAAAACTGAGGATTGCCTCAGGTTTTTTTACTTGTGATAGGGAATTATTCGACCGCCATTGGTACTTCCATCAGCAAAACTTCTGCATCGCTTGTGGCAATGATATCAATACTGTCTGTATCCCATAGCCCTAAACCATCACGTTGGTTTAACTCAATACCACCAATATTCGCATTCCCTTTTATCACAAAAGCGTACACACCATTGCCTGTTTTGTGTAGTGCATAGTTTTTAGCAACACCTTGATCAAATTTGGCAAGTGAAAACCAAGCATCTTGATGAATCCAAACCCCCTCATCTTCTGGATTAGGCGATAAGATTTGTTGGAAATCATTTGGTTTTTGTGTGTTTGCAATCGTAATTTGTTGGTAGCGTGGTTCCACATCACGTTTATTTGGAAAGACCCAAATTTGTAAAAATTGCACAGGCTTATCTGGGTTAGGGTTCATTTCACTGTGCGTAATGCCTGTCCCAGCAGACATGACTTGAATATCGCCATGACGGATCACACTTCCATTGCCCATACTGTCTTTATGTGCTAAATCACCACTCAATGGAATAGAAATAATCTCCATATTATCGTGAGGATGAGTACCAAAGCCCATGCCACCTTCAACAAAATCATCGTTGATGACTCGTAACGCGCCAAAATGAACTCGAGTTGGATCATAATAATGCGCAAAGCTAAAAGTGTGTCTGCTTTTTAACCAACCGTGATCTGCGTTGCCACGACTGTTTGCTGCGTGATATACCGTTTTCATTCTTTTATTCCCTCTCTGTTCAACATATAAGGGCATTATATCTTTTCTAATAAATAGATAAATAGACGAAATATTGATTCTGTTTTAACAAAGAGTAAATAATTCATCTTTTAATTAAAGTTTGAGCAGTGTTATGTTGCATTAATATTGGAGTAAAGTGCGGTCGTTTTTGTGCGAATTTCGTGATCCCTTTCGCAAAATTGAGAAAAACTGAGAATTATGACAATTATGAATGAGATTCAACATTTTTCATTCATATTGCTGTGCTTAAATGCAAACTATGTTTAATTTGAAAAGGGATTTATGAAGATGGCACAAGTTAGTTCTGATTCGCCTGTTCGCCCTCTACTGGAAATGAAAGGCATTGCCAAACGATTTGGTACTTTTTATGCCTTACAAAATGTGGATTTGTCTATTTATCGTGGTGAAATTCATGCATTGATGGGAGAGAATGGGGCAGGTAAAAGTACACTGATGAAAATTCTTGCTGGCGCTTATACTTCGTCTGCTGGTGAGATTCTCATTGATGGTGAGCATTTTTCTATTTCTTCACCTAAGGATGCAATTAAAGCAGGGATTACGTTAATCTATCAAGAAATTCACCTTTCCCCTAATTTAACGGTCGCTGAAAATATTTTTCTTGGACGTGAAATTAAAAATCTGTTTGGTTTAGATCGTAAAACTATGGCTGAAGAGTCACAAGAAGTATTGGATCGATTAGGCGCACAATTTTCTGCAACACAAAAAGTTTCTTCGTTAACCATTGCTGAGCAACAACAAGTCGAAATTGCACGTGCATTGCATCGTAATAGTCGTATTTTAGTAATGGATGAGCCAACTGCAGCGCTTTCTTCACGTGAAACTGAGCGTTTATTTGAATTAGTGAAAAAATTACGTGATGAGGGGATGGCGATTATTTATATCAGTCATCGAATGGCAGAAATTTATGAATTAGCAGATCGTGTTAGTGTATTGCGCGATGGGAAATATGTAGGTTCATTGACCCGCGATAACTTAGATTCGGCGACGTTGGTACAGATGATGGTAGGGCGTCCACTGACGGATTTATTTAATAAAGAAACTGTACCTGCTGGTGAAGAAGTGTTACGTGTCGAACACTTGTCTGATGGTAATAAAGTCAAAGATGCTTCCTTAGTAGTAAGGGCTGGAGAAATTATTGGTTTGTCTGGTTTAGTGGGGGCGGGACGTTCTGAGCTGGCACATTTATTATTTGGGGTAAAACAAGCAACTCACGGTAAAATTTATTTAAGTGGTGGTGAAATCAGTTTCCACTCGCCGCGTGATGCTATTGCACACCATGTCGCTTTGTTACCTGAAAATCGTAAAGAAGAAGGTTTGTTTCTTGATTTAAATATTTTGAAGAATGTCACGATGGCGACCATTGAGCGTGATGCTACGATGTTAGTGATTAATCAGGCAAAAGGTAAACAAGCCACGCAAGAAGCGATTGAAGGATTAAAAATGCGGGTGCCAAGTGCGAATGTCAATGTAAGTGGTTTATCTGGGGGAAACCAGCAAAAAGTGTTGCTTTCTCGTTGGGCGGCAATTCAGCCGAAATTGTTTATTATGGATGAGCCAACCCGTGGTGTTGATGTCGGCGCAAAAAGTGAAATTTATCGCATGATGATTGACATGGCAAAACAAGGTGTCGCAATTTTGATGATTTCTAGTGAGTTGCCAGAAATTGTGGGTATGAGCGACCGTGTATATGTTATGCGCGAAGGCTATACGGTAGGTGAGTTAACAGGCGATGAAATCAATCAAGAACGCATTATGGCATTTGCTTGTGGTGCAGAATCATAGAATCAGATTAAAAAGAATTAAAAATTGAGGAGAGGTAAAAATGGGAACAGCACAACCAGCCAAAGCAGGTTTTAAAAAGATTGCAATTGCGGATGCAATGCAAGCAATGGGGATTTTGCCGATTTTAATTTTAATCGTCATTATTTTCTCTTTTGTCGCACCAAATTTTATGACCGAAGCCAATATGTTGAATATTACACGGCAAGCGTCAATTAATATTGTATTAGCGGCAGGGATGACATTTGTTATTTTAACTGGAGGGATCGATCTTTCTGTTGGTTCTATTCTTGGTGTAACCGCTGTAATTGGTTTAGTGACTTCACTTAACCCAGCTTTAGCTGAATTTGCTGTACCACTTGCCTTGCTTGCTGGTCTTGGTATGGGCGTATTTAATGGTTTGCTCGTTGCTTACGCTGGGCTACCTCCTTTTATTGTGACACTAGGAACTTATACTGCTCTGCGTGGCGCTGCATATCTAGTCGCAGATGGCACCACAGTGATTAACTCAAAAATTTCATTTAGCTGGATCGGTAATGGTTATCTTGGCTCCATTCCTTGGTTAGTGATTATTGCCTTTGCTGTTATTGCAGTATGTTGGTTTATTTTGCGTCGTACTACATTGGGTACGCATATTTATGCCGTAGGCGGTAACTTACAAGCTGCTCGCTTAACGGGTATTAAAGTGTCTTTAGTATTAATTTTTGTTTACGCAACCAGTGGTTTGTTATCTGGGCTTGGTGGCGTAATGAGTGCATCACGTTTATACAGTGCTAACGGTAACCTTGGTGTTGGTTATGAACTTGATGCAATTGCAGCTGTTATTTTAGGCGGCACAAGTTTTGTGGGCGGTATCGGTACAATTACAGGTACGCTCATCGGTGCGTTGATTATTGCCACCTTAAATAATGGTATGACGTTAATGGGCGTGTCTTATTTCTGGCAACTCGTTATTAAAGGTGGGGTAATCATCGTTGCTGTATTAATCGATAAATACCGTACTCGTTCAGTTTAATATCCACTTTATAGGAGAAATTGTAATGAAATTAAAAACTTTAGCAGTATCTTTAATGTTAGCAGTCGCACCTTTTGCGCAAGCAAAAGAATTAAAATCTATCGGTGTTACAGTGGGCGATTTGGCTAATCCCTTCTTCGTGCAAATTGCGAAAGGAGCTGAATTAAAAGCCAAAGAATTAGCAGGTGATAAAGTGAACGTTGTTTCTGTATCAAGTGGTTATGATTTAGGTCAACAAGTTGCACAAATTGATAACTTCATTGCGGCAAAAGCGGATATGATTATTCTTAATGCGGCAGATTCTAAAGGAATTGGACCCGCAGTACAGCGTGCACGTGATGCGGGTATCGTAGTAGTCGCGGTTGACGTCGCGGCTGATGGTGCGAATGCAACAGTGACTTCAAATAACTACCAAGCAGGAGAAATTGCTTGCCAGACTATCGTTGAAAAATTAAATGGTAAAGGGAATGTCGTCATTATTAATGGACCACCAGTATCTGCAGTACAAGATCGTGTACAAGGTTGCCAAGATGTATTTGCAAAACATAGTGATATCAAAGTGTTATCACATAACCAAAATGCAAAAGGTAGTCGTGAAGGTGGTTTAGAAGTGATGACCTCATTATTAATTGCACATCCGAAAATTGATGCGGTATTTGCCATTAATGATCCAACTGCGATTGGTGCAGATTTAGCTGCAAAACAGGCGCAGCGTAGTGAATTCTTCATTATGGGTGTGGATGGTTCGCCAGATGGTGAAGAAGCATTGAAATTATCAGACAGTTTATTCCGCGGTACGCCAGCTCAGGATCCACAAGTAATGGCGGCAGAAGCAGTGAAAATTGGTTATGATATTTTACAAGGCAAACCAGCCCCGAAAGATCCTGTGTTAATCCCAGTACATTTAATTACTCGTGATAACATCAAAGATTACAAAGGTTGGACTGTTAAGTAATTGAATTTCCCCCTCTTTCTTTTTTCAGAAAGGGGGGAATTATATGAAAAAATTGAGTTTTATTTGAGAGATAGACGTTATCGAAGTAATTCGAAATATAATGGAAGGTGAAATCCTTCCATTTGGTCTATAGCAATGAGTTGTCACTAAGAGGAAAGGTGCTTTACTTATTGATTTTATATTAAAAGTGGTAGAATTCTAGTTAATTAGATAAATTAACAGCGTTCAACAGCAGCAGAAAATAAATAACCAGTACCACGTACAGTTTGAATATAAGTAGGCGCTTTGGGATTAGGCTCGATTTTTTTACGTAAGCGCATAATTAAAACATCGATAGTGCGATCGAAAATTTCTAAGCTTTCACTGTGAGTGAGTTCGAGTAACTTTTGGCGAGAAAGGACTTTTTGTGCATTAGCAATTAGTGCATATAGCAAGGTATATTCACCTTGAGTTAGTTCTACTTCCTGTTTTTGTGGGGTATAAAGTTTATGATTTTCAGTATCAAGGATCCAGTGATTAAAGGTGAGTCCTTGGTGGATATTACTTGCAATAAAAGGTTGTGGTTGATGGCGGCGTAAAACTACTTTTGCTCTTGCAACTACTACACGAGGATAAAATGGTTTTGGAATGTAGTCATCGGCACCCATTTCTAAACCTACCACAATATCAGATTCAGAGTCTAGCCCACTTAACATGATGACAGGTGCTGACGTCATTGTTTTTAAACTTTGTAATAGGACTAAACCGTTCACGTCAGGCAGAATTAAATCCAGAAAAATAAGAGAAAAATGGGCGCCAGATTGCAGCAAACTTAATGCTTGTTTGCCTGTTTGTGCACTGACAACAGCATAACCATGCTCTTCGAAAATATCGGTAAGCAGTTCACAAATTTGAACATCATCATCAATAACAAGAATAGACGTATTTTGTTGCATGGCTGGACTCATTTATGACACAAAGAATTTCTAAAGTATATATAATTTCGTTCTGAAATAATATTCATCAATTCACAAAATTAACATTATGAGGTGGCTATGCGTATTGGCATTGATTTAGGTGGGACAAAAATTGAAGTGATTGCACTTTCTAATGATGGAAAGGAACTGTTTAGAAAACGTGTGCCAACACCAAGAGGTTCATATGAAGAAACATTGGCAGCAATTAAAGGACTAGTTGATGATGCAGAACAAGCTACAGGACAAATGGGTACGGTGGGTATTGGTATTCCAGGAACGATTTCACCTTTTAGCCATAAAGTGAAAAATGCCAATTCGGTTTGGCTAAATGGGCAAGCGTTAGATAAAGATTTGTGTCGTTTATTAAGTCGAGAAGTACGTATTGCCAATGATGCAAACTGTATGACCGTATCTGAAGCCACTGATGGTGCAGGAGCCGGATATGAAGTGGTACTCGCGTTGATTTTAGGTACAGGTTCTGGTTCAGGTATTGCGATTAATGGTAAACCTCATAATGGAGGTAACGGTATTGGTGGTGAATGGGGGCACAACCAGTTACCTTGGATGGATGAAGAAGAACGAGAAGTTGCACGTCATAATCAATGCTATTGTGGGCATTATGGTTGTGTTGAGCAGTTTGTTTCTGGTACGGGGTTATGCGATGACTATGAACGTCGTTCTGGTCAGCGTTTAAAAGGGAATGAGATTGTTGCTCTTTCTGAACAGGGGGATGTGCTCGCCGAGCAATCAATTCAGGCTTACGAACGTCGTTTAGCCAAAGCGTTATCGGCTTATGTCAATATGCTGGATCCTGATGTTATTGTATTCGCTGGTGGGGTGTGTAATATCGATCGGCTTTATACGAATGTACCAAAATTAATGCCAAATTACATTTTTGGTAAAGAGTTCCATACGCCAATTCGTAAAGCGTTACATGGTGATTCTAGTGGTGTGCGCGGTGCCGCTTGGTTATGGCCGTTGGAGAAATAAGCAAAACTTTTGCAAAATCGACCGCACTTTAGACCTTATTGAAGGGGGGAGGGGAGCATGAAACGTTCTGAAATTAATCAAGTGATTGAGGAAGCAAAGGCGCTAATGCAGCGCTATTGTTTCCATCTACCCATATTTGCTGATTACAGCTTGCAAGATTGGCAACAAGCAAATCTTAGTACACAACAAGAAGTTCTTGATGCACGTTTAGGCTGGGATGTGACAGATTTTAATTTGAATGATTTTGCCAAATTTGGTTTAACGTTATTCACCATTCGTAATCAGTCTGCAACTAACAATAAGCCTTATGCAGAGAAAATTATGATGGTAAAAGAAGGGCAAATTACCCCCATGCATTACCATTGGAAAAAAATGGAGGATATTATTAATCGTGGCGGCGGGACTTTAGTGATTCGCTTATATCAACGTGATGAGCAAACGGATTTGTTAGATGATAGCGCAGATATTCACGTTGCGATTGATGGCAAGCAAATGACTGTGCCAGCAGGTGGTCTAGTTAAACTTAAACCCGGGCAGAGTATTTGTTTAACCCCATTGCTCTACCATAGTTTTTGGGCTGAAGATGGCGTGGTGTTAGCGGGTGAAGTTTCTATGGCAAATGATGATTTAACTGATAATCGCTTTTTAGAGCCTTTAGGGCGTTTCTCACACATTGAAGAAGACGAAACACCAATTCACTTGCTGTGTAGTGATTATAACCATTATTTAAAAGGGGAATAACATGGCATTGTTAAATTTAAAATCCATGTTGGCTGTCGCAAACCAACACAAATTTGCAGTAGGCGCATTTAATGCGATTGATTCCAATTTTATTGATGCAGTTTTTGCTGCGGCGCAACAACATCAATCGCCAGTGATTATTAACGTAGCAGAGGTACATTTACAGTATATTGATTTAGAGCCAACGACAGAATATATCAAGAAAAAAGCAGCACTTGCTGGGATACCTGTTTGTTTAAACTTGGATCATGGCTTAACTTTCCCTACGATTGAGCGTGCGATTAAGTGCGGTTTTTCTTCAATTATGTTTGATGGTTCACAATTACCTTATGCCGAAAATATTACACAAACCCGCAAGGTAGTTGAACTGTGTAAAAACTATGGTATTTCAGTGGAAGGTGAGCTAGGCGCAGTGGGGGGGGATGAAGGCGGTGCATTAGAAAGTAGCGCTGATGTGGCGTTATATACCAAAGTGGAACAAGCAGTGGAATTTGTCAGTGAAACGGGGATTGATGCACTTGCTGTTGCAATTGGTAATACGCATGGTAAATATAAAGGCGTACCTAAATTAGATTTTGCGCGACTTGAGCAAATTCATCAGGCTGTTTCTGTACCATTGGTTTTACATGGGGGGTCAGGCTTAAGTGTAGAAGATTTCCAACAGACGATTCAGCGTGGCATTTGTAAAATCAATTTCTTTACTGGTATGTCACAAGCCGCGTTACAACAAGTTGAACAAGATATAAATAATACTGAATTAGACGCTAAATATAATTATTACTTGATTATGATGAATAATGTGCAACAAGCAATTAGCCATACTGTTGCAGAACAAATGCACATTTTTAATAGTATTAATAAGGCACAATACTATGCAGGCACGTAATGGTATTCTCGCAATTGGTAATTTGTTAGTTGATCGTACTTTATTGATTTCAGATTATCCGCAAGAATCTATGTTAGCCACCATTTCAAAAGTCGAACTTCATTGTGGTGGTGGCTGTACTAATATATTGTTTAATTTAGCGAAACTTGATCCAGACTTACCGCGTTTTCTTGCGGGGGCAATTGGTAAAGACAGTGAAGGACAGTTTATTTTACGTCAAGCCCAGCAACATGGTGTGAATGTAGATAATGTGGTTGAATTAGATTTACCTACTTCGTTTACAGATGTGATGATAAATTCACACACAGGTGACCGCACTTTTTTTCATTATGTGGGAGCGATGGCACAGTACCAAGCGGAACATATTTTGCAAATTCATCATCCCGCTAAAATTGCACATATTGCATACCTTCCGTTATTGCCACAATTATTGGATGTCGCTCAGCTCAAGAATACACTGACACAATTACATCAACAAGGTTTACTGATTTCTATTGATTTAGTTTCTGTGTCAGATAAACACATTTTCATCCAACAAATCCAACCAATTTTACCTTTTGTCGATTATGTCATTATTAATGATGTTGAAGCGAAATGGCTGACGGATTGTGAGCATTTAGCATCTACACCAGAAGTATTACAACAAATGGCAGCACAAATTATAGCACAAGGTGTGCGAGATACTGTGATTGTGCATGAGCCAAAATGGGCAGTGGCAACAAATAAACAAGGGGAACAGATTGGAGTGCCATCTTATTGGGTGGAGAAGAAACACGTTATTAGTACGTTAGGGGCTGGTGATGCTTTTTGTACTGGTGTGCTTTATGGTTTACACCATCATTTGCCTTTAGTTGAGGTGTTAAAACTCGGGCATGGCTTGGCATATTTTAATTTATTCTCTATGTCAGCCACAGGTGGTGCGGTCAGTTATGAAACATTGCAAAGTTTTATTGCGGCACAAACATAAAATGATTGGATGGTCTGATAGCACTATTTTAATCTAAATTCTTTTGGGGTTTTCCCATATTCTCTTTTAAATACCGCATAGAAATATTGTACTGATGGATAACCGCAAATCTCAGCAATTTCTTGCGTAGAAATATCAGTAAAACGTAGCATATATTGTGCTCGGGTTAATTTTTCTTCATGAATGATTTGATGAATTGTTTTGTTCATTTCATTTTTAAAACGCTGTTCTAAATTAGAACGGGAAATACGTAAATGATCTAATACTTGTTCGGTTTTAATACCTTGGCAGGCACGATGGCGAATAAAATGCATGGCTTGAATAACTAAAGGATCTTGTAACGAGCGATAATCTGTTGAACGGCGTTCTGCGACATTAATTGGTGGAATTAATATAGGTTTATGTGATACTGGATATCCACTGAGTTGCTGATGAAGCAATTTAGCGGCTTGGTAACCAATTTGGCTAGTTCCTTGTACAACGGAAGAAAGTGAGACTCTGGATAAGTATTGAATCAGTTCTTCATTATCGATCCCAATGATACACAGTTCATCCGGAACAACAATGTGGAGCCGTTCACAAGCTTGGAGTAAATGTCTCGCACGAGCATCGGTTACAGCAATAATCCCAGTATGTTTTGCAAGCTTTTTTAGCCATTCGCACAGCCTGTCTTGCGATTCTAACCAATTTTGCGAGTTAGTTTTATCGCCAAGATAATACTGTGGCTTATGTTCATAACGCTGCATTAGCTGAATAAAAGCATTTTGGCGTTCTAATGACCAATGTTTTTCACTTTCAGCAGGATAACCATAAAACGCAAAACGATTAATTCCTTTCTGTTGAAGATGAAGAAAAGCTGTTTCGATTAGTGCATAATTGTCTGTTGCGACATAAGGGAGATCAGGATAATAAGCTGGGTTTTGGTATGAACCACCTACAGCAATAATTGGTACATTAATGTTATGCAGCAATTCTGCGGTTTCAATGTCATCAAAATCAGCGATAATACCATCAATAGATAAATTTCGGATGTCTTCTTTGTGATAGACAAAATCATCCTCCATAAAAATATCCCAGGTGCATTGTGATGCTTGGATATATTGTCCAATCCCCTCAATTACACCACGGTCATAAATTTTATTTGCATTAAAGAGTAGGGCAACTTTGTAAGGTTGTTCTGACATTTTTATCTCCTTTGCTTGTTCCACTATAAGATAAAAAAGTAAACTTAGCAAAATGATAAAAATTCCACCGCACTTTTGGCTAAACAAAGTAGTCAGCGGTGGAATGAGACATGAATTTGAGAGTAAATTACGCTTTTTTCTTGCTTACTGTATCAAGCCATACTGCGAGAAGGAGAATGCCGCCTTTTACGATATATTGCCAGAATGTAGGGACATCTAACATACTCATTCCGTTATCCAGTAAAGCAATAATAAATGCACCTATTACTACACCATAAATAGTACCTATACCACCAGCAAGGCTCGCGCCGCCAATTACACAAGCCGCAATCGCATCAAGTTCTGCATTTTGACCTGCCGATGGTGCGCCTGCGCCTAAACGTGCACTTAAAATTAAACCTGCAATGGCGACTAAAAGTCCATTTAAAGCAAAAATAATTAGCTTGGCTTTTTCGACATTAATGCCAGATAATCTTGCCGCATCAATATTGCCACCGATGGCATAAATATGGCGACCAAAAGCGGTTTTTCTGGCTAAAAATGTACCAATAATAGTCAGTAAAGCCAATACTAAAACGGGAAATGGCACGCCTCGGTAGGTATTTAGCAAATAAATTGCACCTAATACTAAAATAGTAACTACAGCATAGGTTAGCGTGTCTTTTGTGACAGGTTGTACTGCTAAGTTGAGTCTTTGGCGAGCTTTACGTTGATAGCTGCCCCAAACAACAAAGAAAAACAACACAATGGTCGCCAACAGCATGCCTAAGCTATCTGGTAAATAACCTTGCCCGATAGCGGTCATTTCTGCACTAATTGGTGAAACTGTTGTACCATTAGTTAAACCAATTAAAATGCCTCTAAAAGCTAACATACCTGCTAATGTGACGATGAAAGAAGGTACTTTTCGGTAGGCAACCCACCAGCCATTCCAAGCACCCAACATAAGCCCTAATATTAATGTAATCAGGATAGTTAAGGGTAATGGCCAATGCCACCAGACATTAGTAATCGCCGCAAACCCACCCAACAGACCCATTAAGGAACCAACAGATAAGTCAATTTCTGCCGAGATAATAATAAAGACCATGCCGATAGCTAATATTCCCGTAATGGAAGTTTGGCGTAGTAAATTTGATATATTTCTTGCACTTAAATAGGCACCATCGGTTGCAAATGAGAAAAACGTCATAATAATCACAATGGCAATAAGCATAATATAAACTTGTAAATTAATTGATTTTAATTTGTTCATTGGTTACTCCTTAAGTGCCGCTTCCATCACTTGTTCTTGGGTCAGATTGTTATTAATAAGATCTGCTTTAATTTTTCCTTGATGCATCACTAATATGCGATCGCTAATACCAAGTACTTCAGGTAGTTCAGATGAAATAACAATAATCGCCATACCTTCTTGTGCGAGTTGGTTGATTAGCTTATAAATTTCATATTTGGCGCCGACATCAATTCCTCTGGTCGGTTCATCTAAGATCAAGATTTTGGGATTCAGTAACAAGCATTTTGCCAGAATCGCTTTTTGTTGGTTGCCACCACTTAAACGCCCAATAGCCAGCTGTGTTGAGGAAGTTTTGACGGTGAGTTTAGCGATGGATTGATTGATGATCGTTTCTTCAAGCGGAGCATTAATGATTTTTTTTCCAAAACAGAATTGTGAGAGAGAGGCGAGAGTAATATTTTGCCCCACTCCCATAATTGGAATAATGCCATGTTTTTTACGATCTTCTGGCACCATGACAATATGATTGGCAATGGCTTGCGCACAGTTTTTAATCTGGATAGGCTGATTTTCAAGGATAATATTACCCTGATATTTTCCTAGATAAGATCCAAAGATACATTGTGCCATTTCTGTGCGCCCAGAACCTACGAGTCCTGCTACGCCAAGAATTTCCCCTTTGTGTAAAGCAAAATTTGCGTTATCAACGCGTTTGATATGGGTATTTGTTGGATGCCATGCCGTTAAGTTTTCTATGCGTAGAATTTCATCACCAATGGAATGCGCTTGATGAGGATACAATGAAGTGATTTCTCTACCGACCATCATCGTGATAATGTCATCTTCGCTCATCTTTTTAGCAGGATGCGTACCAATATGCTCCCCATCTCGAATAATGCAAATATTATCGGAGATGGCTTTGACTTCATTTAATTTATGTGAAATATAAATACAAGCAATATTGTGTGCCTGTAGATCCTTAATAAGATTTAACAAAATTGCCGTTTCTTTTTCAGTTAATGAGGCAGTAGGTTCATCTAGAATGAGTAAACGGACTTTTTTATTTAATGCTTTCGCTATTTCCACTAATTGTTGTTGCCCTAAACCCAGTTCTCTAACTTGCGTATGTGGATCAACCTCTAATTGCACTTGTTGTAATAATGCCTGACAACGTAAGTACATTTCATTGTCATTAGTGAATCCTAGCTGCGTCATTTCATTGCCTAAAAACATATTCTCCAGAATAGACATGTTTTTTACTAACGCGAGCTCTTGATGAATAATTGAAATACCCTTTTCTTCGGTATCTTTGATATTTTTGGCAATGAGTTTTTCGTTTGAAAAGTAGATTTCACCTGCATAGTCACCATGTGGATAAATACCACATAATACTTTCATTAAGGTGGATTTGCCGGAACCATTTTCGCCACAGAGAGAAAGCACTTCTCCCATTTCTAGCGAAATTGAAATATTATTTAAAGCAACAACATCACCAAATTTTTTTGTGATGTTTTTCATTTCTAATAATTTCGCCATAATTTATCGTTCCCTAACAGGGTAGTGCAGTGTAGTTGCACTACCTTGTTATTTTAGTTAAAAAGATTATTTATAAATTGCCTCTTTACTATGAAAACCATCTTTAATCACGGTGTCATCAATGTTTTCTTTAGTGACGATAACAGGCTCTAACAAGTAACTTGGCACCTCTTTCATGCCATTATGGAGGGTCGAATTCGCGTCTATTTTTTGCTCTTTACCTAATTCGACAGCGATTTCAGCGGCTTTATTGGCTAAATGAGCAATTGGTTTATAAACTGTCATAGTTTGTGAACCATCAACAATACGTTTGATTGCGGCTAAATCAGCATCTTGCCCTGAAATAGCCACTTTACCCGCTAGACCTTGTGCACTTAATGCTTGGATTGCACCACCTGCCGTAGCGTCATTAGACGCGACTACTGCATCAATATTGTTTTTGTTAGCAGTGAGCGCATTTTCCATAATTTGTAAGGCTTTTTCCGCTAACCAAGAATCGACCCATTGATCGCCAACCACTTTAATTTTTCCACTGTCAATATGTGGTTGTAATACTTTCATCTGCCCTTTACGAAACAACTTCGCATTATTATCTACAGGTGAGCCACCCATTAAAAAATAATGACCTTCTGGTTTTTTCTCGATAATACTTTGTGCTTGTAACTCACCGACTTTTTCATTATCAAAAGAAACGTAGAAATCAATATCTGCGTTATTAATTAAACGATCATAGGCTAATACTTTTACGCCTTCTTTTTTGGCTTCTGAAATGACATTCCCTAAAACTTCACCATTAAATGGAATGATAACCAGCACATCAATATCTTTGTTTAACATATTTTCAATTTGAGAAATTTGAGCGCTAGCATCACCATTAGCAGATTGGACAAAGACTTTTGCCCCTAATTCTTCGGCTTTTTTTACAAAAATATCACGGTCTTTTTGCCAGCGTTCTAAGCGTAAATCATCAATAGACATCCCAATTTTTAAATCTTTTGCAATAGCAGTATTGTTTAAGAACATTAATGCAGTAGTGATTGCGAGTAATGTTGATTTAATTTTCATAGGCCACCTCAAAGTAGTTGGATAAGTGATATTTCGAGTAGTCACTGCTTAACTCATAGTCAGTTTGAGCAGATTACAAATGAAGTGCAATTATCAGATCTTGTAATAGCATTACGTTTTTTGTTTTTTGTGATTTGCTACACAATAACCAATAATCTAAAGTCCAAAGTGAAATAACATAATGCCTTTATTGGAAGAATAAAAAAAATCACCGCTCATCAGGTTGAGCGGCGATGTTATTATGGTAAAAAACGGCAGCTATTTTAATTTTGCAATACCAAATCCTGTCACTCCCCATAGCATGGCAAAGACAATACCACTCCAGCACAATACAGCCCAAGGTAGGTAAGAGAGTGTCGCGACACCAAGTGTGCCTGCCATATAAGCGCCTGCTGCTGTCCAAGGTAGGATAGGTTCGATAACTGTGGCAGAGTCTTCAACTGTTCGACTGAGGTTTTTAGGATGTAATCCACGTTCAATGTAAGCTTCTTTTAGCATTTCACCCGGAATTAAGATAGAAATTTGCCCATTACAAGTCACTCCAATCATGGTTAATCCACAAAGGATAGTCGCAAAGATTAAAGAAGCTGTAGATTTTACTAGTTTAAGCAAATGTTTGATGATCACATCTAACGCACCGCTGAGTGATAAAATACCAGCGAAAGATAATGCGCAGAAACAGATTAATAAAGTGCCCATCATCGCATTCATTCCGCCTCGATTTAAAAGCCGCGCTAGATCTGCACTGATTGCTATGTCATTTTTGATCATTGAAACATTAAATCCGTTGACCGCACTATTGATCACATCATGCAATGAAAACCCTTGAATGAATAATGCATTTAATACAGCAATCGCGGCTGAAAGTAGCATAACGGGGATTGTCGGCTTTTTAGTAATAGACCCCCATAAAATAATGACGATAGGAATAAGTAACAAAATGACATTAAAATGATAAATTTGCTTTAATCCTGAAAGCATTGCTAATACTTTTTCTGGGGTTGCAACATCATGAAAATTACTACTCATGCCGTAAACAACATAAATGATCGCTGCTAGTATGAAAGAAGGCAGAGTAGTATAAAGTAAATGAGCGATATGTTCATAAAGATCAACACCAGTGGCGGCTGAAGCGATGTTTGTTGTATCGGATAATGGCGATAGTTTATCACCAAAATAAGCCCCAGCGACGACCGCACCTGCCGTCGCCGCCAAGTTGGCGTCTAATCCGATTGCAACACCCATAAACGCAACACCAACTGTGCCCGCAGACCCCCAAGACGTACCTGTACAAACAGATACAATAGAGGTTAAAACAAGTGCGGTGATATATAAGAATTGAGGGTCGATAATTTTTAAGCCGTAATAAATCATCATAGGGATTGTACCGCCAGCAATCCAGGTACCGATTAATAATCCAACAGTAATTAAAATTAACAATGCGGGCATTGTTTTAGCTATTTTAGCTGCGATAGCATTTAAGATATCGCTGTAATTGTACCCTAAATGTTTTACTAAAAATCCAGCAAATACACAGGAAATTACCATCAATGGTTCAGGCGGTAAGTCAAAGAATGCATAACCTAAACCTAATAGAACCAACATAACCAATATAGGAGATAAAGCTTGTGGCAATGTGGGGATTTTTATTTCATTGTTCATCTTCATAATTAAGCTCCTCTTGCATTAATAACGCTAGACCTTGTTTCATTTTTTGTAGGCTCTCTTTTAATAAGGCGCGCGGCATGGCGACGTTCATTCTGAAAAAAGACTGTCCTTCGCGACCAAAATCACTTCCCCAAGACACTTCGATATGGGATAAATCAAGAAACCAGTGTTTCAGCTTTTCTTCATTGATCTGTAGCTTGCTATAGTTAACCCAAATCAGATAAGTGCCTTCGCTGTTGAATACCTCCAATTGTGGTATTTCTTGAGTGAAAAAATCTTTTACAATCAATTTGTTGTGATAAATATAATGTTTTAGTTTATCAAGCCAGTCGTCGCAATATTGATAAGCAATCTGAAGGGCGGGAATGGAAAAGAAATTTGGGTTATGCATACCTAAGGCTTGCATACAGCCTTGAAATTTATCCCTGACCTTTTTATTGCGAATAAGTAGATTGGCAATTTCAAGTCCCGGGATATTGAATGTTTTGGCGGGTGACGTACAAATGATGGAGTGCTTTTCAACATATGCGCTTATTGCGGAAATAATCATATGTTTGTCACCAGAAAAATCGAAATCAGCATGAACGTCATCAGATAAAATAAACACGCCATATTTTTCTGCTAACGCTGCAATATGTTGTAAATCGCTACGTGACCAGACGACGCCAGTAGGGTTATGTGGTGAAATCAGAATAAAGGTTTTTGCTGTTTCAAAACATTTTTCCAGTTGATGGAAATCAATAACGTACTTTCCTGCTTGATAAATTAATTCACAGCGTTTAACTGTTCGATTATTCAATAAAATCGCATTGAGTATGGGAGCATATGATGGTGTGAGGAGACAGATACTGTCTTTTGGTGAAGTAAACTCTTTAATATAAATAGAGATCGCTTGAATTATGCGAGGACAAAAAATAATGTGTTCGTTGGCTATTTCATACTGATAATGGCGAAGTAGGTATCTTCTGACAATATCGTAATAGTTGTCAGGTAATATCGTATAACCATAGATCCCGGTCCGATTTTGTTGTGCTAAATAATCAATTAACATTTGAGGCGCGGGTAAATCCATATCTGCGACAGACATCGAAATCATATCTTTGCCATATTGACGAGTAATTGCCCATTTGGCGCTATTACAATTCGATCTGTCAGTAAAAACATCAAAGAGATTATCTGCCATACATGTTCTCCAATATTGGATTTATACAAACTTTAGAGCTTGAAGCTAATGGTTTAAATTGTTAAATCTGATATTTCCATTACGTTTTTTCTTTTTTGTGATGTGAGCCACAATAACCAATAATCTAAATCCCAATGTGAAATAACATAATTGAGCTGTTTCTTCGTTTTTAGCATGATGATTTCGAGATTTATGTTTATTGACATTTACAGGAGAATTGACTATGTCCAATTATTTCAGTCAACTTGATAAGATTCGCTATGAAGGCGCGAATTCCAGTAATCCTTTTGCATTTAAATATTACAATCCTGATGAAGTCATTTTAGGTAAAACGATGGCTGAACATTTACGTTTAGCGGTGTGTTATTGGCATACGTTCTGTTGGACAGGGAACGATATGTTTGGTATTGGATCTTTAGATCGTAGTTGGCAAAAAACAGGTGACCTGTTAGATGGCGCAAAGCAAAAAGCGGATATTGCTTTTGAATTTTTGAGTAAGTTAGGTGTGCCTTATTATTGTTTCCATGATGTTGATGTGGCGCCAGAAGGCAATTCATTTAAAGAATATTTGGCAAACTTTAATACAATGGTTGATATCCTTGCGCAAAAACAAGAAGACACTGGGGTGAAATTGCTATGGGGAACCGCAAATTGTTTTACTCACCCTCGTTATATGTCTGGCGCGGCAACTAATCCTGATCCTGAAGTCTTTGCTTGGGCAGCAGCACAAGTATTTACCGCGATGGGGGCAACTCAGCGTTTAGGCGGCGAGAATTATGTCCTATGGGGAGGACGTGAAGGTTATGAAACTCTATTAAATACAGATTTAAAGCATGAACGTGAACAAATTGGACGTTTTATGCAGATGGTGGTGGAACATAAACACAAAATTGGCTTTAAAGGCACGTTACTGATTGAACCAAAACCACAAGAACCAACGAAGCATCAATATGATTATGATGTTGCCACTGTTTATGGATTCTTAAAACAATTTGGTTTGGAAGGTGAAATTAAAGTCAATATTGAAGCCAATCACGCCACATTAGCAGGACATACTTTCCAGCATGAAATCGCGATGGCTACGGCGTTGAATATTTTCGGTTCTATTGATGCCAATCGTGGTGATCCACAATTAGGTTGGGACACAGATCAGTTTCCTAATAGTGTAGAAGAAAACACATTAGTCATGTATGAAATTCTCAAAGCCGGTGGCTTTACAACAGGGGGCTTTAATTTTGATGCCAAAATTCGTCGTCAAAGTACTGATCCTTATGATTTATTCCATGGTCATATTGGTGCGATTGATGTCCTTGCTTTATCGCTTAGACGGGCAGCAAAAATGCTGGAAGAACAAGCGTTACAAAAAGTCGTCAATCAACGTTATGCTGGTTGGAAATCGCCACTGGGGCAACAGATTTTATCAGGTCAAACTTCATTAGCTGAACTGGCACAACTGGTAGAAACGCAGAGTTTGGATCCAAAACCTGTTTCTGGTCAACAAGAATATTTAGAAAACCTAGTTAATCACTATATTTTCAGTAAATAGTTCTCAAAGTGCGGTATAATTTTGTTCAATTTTATACCGCACTTTTTTAGGGGGAAGGATATGTATATCGGCATTGATTGTGGTACACAAGGGACAAAAGCGATTGTCGTGGATAGCCAGCAGAAAAAAGTGATTGGAGTTGGTTATGCACCACATGAGATTATTGAGAACAGTGAAGGGCGTCGAGAGCAACAGCCACAATGGTGGACAGCCGCGTTAGTCGATGCGTTTCGTGAAGCGATAAAAGTGGCAAAAATTGAACCGCACTTAATTAAAGGCATTGGTGTGTCTGGACAACAACATGGCTTAGTCATGTTAGATGAAAATGATCAGCCTTTGTATAATGCAAAATTGTGGTGTGATACTGAGACAACAGTTGAAAATACGGAATTTGTGAATGCGCTTGGTGGTAAAGAAAAAGCCTTTGCCGAGCTCGGTATTATGGTACAGACAGGATACACCGCTTCAAAAATCCTCTGGTTCAGGAAACATTATCCAGCGCAATATCAACGTATTGCTAAAATTATGTTGCCTCATGATTATCTTAATTATTGGTTAACTGGCAACTTTTGTATGGAATATGGTGATGCTTCAGGAACTGGCTATTTTGATGTTGTAAAACGTCAATGGCACTTAGCTGCATTTCGTTTACTTGCGCCAGAACTTGATCCACAGCGTGTTTTACCTCCTCTCGTTTCGTCTGAACAAAAAATAGGTATAGTACGCCCTGAAATCGCTAAGTTGTTAGGACTATCTGAACAGGTGATTGTATCTACTGGTGGTGGCGATAACATGATGGGGGCGATTGGTACGGGGAATATTCAACAAGGCATTGCCACCATGAGTTTAGGCACATCAGGCACACTGTATGCTTATACGGATACGCCTCTCGCTGGTTTACCAATGGAAATCGCGAATTTCTGCTCAAGCACGGGAGGATGGCTGCCTTTAGTGTGTGTCATGAACATGACATCAGCCAATAAAAACTTAATGGATTTGTTGCAAATTGATGTGAAAAAATTCAATGAGTTTATTCAACAAAGTCCAATTGGCGCAGAAGGCATTACGATTTTACCTTTCTTCAATGGCGAACGTGTTCCACCTCTGCCGCAAGCGAAAGCCAGTATTTTAGGGTTAGACGCAGCTAATTTTACTCAAGCCAATTTATGCCGAGCGATGATGGAAGCCGCCAGTTTTACCTTACGTTATGGTTTAGATTTATTCCGTCAGGCAGGCTTATCAACTTCACAAATTCGCTTAATCGGCGGTGGGGCAAAAAGTGCAGTTTGGCGGCAGATGATCGCGGATATTATGAACACTGAAGTAGTCTGTTTAAAAGAAGAGGAAGCTGCTGCATTGGGTGGTGCGATTCAGGCTATGTGGGCAAATGGTGAGGGGGAGTTAGAGAGTTTATGTGAGGCATTTGTACATATTGACCAACAATCAGTGGTACAGCCTAATTCACAACATGTTGCGGCTTATGAACATGTTTATCAACGATATTTGTCGCTTTTACAACAACATTATTAATTTTCTCGCGCAATCAAGTGATAGGTTAAGTGGTCTCGCTCATTTAACCTATTTTTTATTGCTTCTTTTTTGCTTATTGAAAGCTGAGTTATCCAAAGGGAAAAGGTGGCATTCACAGGCGATTTCATTCTACATTTTTATATGCAAATTTGCGTATAACTCTTTGTGCAAACCCTACTCAGTGATAAACTAACCCACAATTTTTTTCTATTTATACATAGTTTTAGAACTCATACAGGTATCTTAATGCGTACAAGTCAATATTTATTCTCAACCTTAAAAGAAACGCCTGCGGAGGCAAGTATTGTTAGCCATCAATTAATGTTGCGTGCAGGGATGATTCGTCCGTTAGCATCGGGGCTTTATACTTGGTTGCCTACAGGGCTACGTGTGTTACATAAAGTAGAAAACATTATTCGTGAAGAAATGGATAAAAGCGGTGCGTTAGAAGTGAAAATGGCGGTTACGCAACCAGCAGAATTATGGCAAGAGTCTGGTCGTTGGGAAGAATATGGTCCGGAGTTATTGCGTTTTAAAGATCGTGGTGAGCGTGATTTTGTGATTGGACCAACCAATGAAGAAGTCATTACGGATTTAGTGCGCCGTGAATTGAGTTCTTATAAGCAATTACCACTCAATTTATACCATATTCAAACCAAATTCCGTGATGAAGTACGTCCACGTTTTGGTGTCATGCGCTCGCGTGAGTTTGTGATGAAAGATGCTTATTCTTTTCATACTACACATGAATGTTTGCAAAATACCTATGATGTGATGTATCAAACCTATTCCAATATTTTCAATCGTTTAGGTTTAGATTTCCGTGCCGTACAGGCTGATACAGGTTCAATTGGTGGGAGTGCATCCCATGAATTCCAAGTGTTAGCACAAAGTGGTGAAGATGATGTAGTGTTTTCAACTGAGTCAGATTTTGCCGCCAATATTGAACTTGCCGAAGCAGTAGCATTAGGTGAGCGCGGACCAGTAACAGAAGAATTACGTTTAGTGGATACGCCTAATGCAAAAACCATTGCGGAATTGGTAGCACAATTCAATCAACCAATTGAAAAAACAGTAAAAACCTTAGTGGTGCACGCGACTGAAGAAAGCGGTCACAAGTTAGTGGCATTGTTAGTACGTGGTGATCACGAGTTAAACGAAATTAAAGCGGAGAAAGTGGATATCGTCGCAAGCCCATTACAGTTTGCTACCGACGAAGAAATTCGTGCAGTAGTAGGTGCGGGTACAGGTTCATTAGGCCCAATCAATTTACCAATGCCGATTGTGATCGATCGCACCGTCGCCAATATGGATAACTTCTCTGCGGGTGCAAACCAAGACGGTAAACATTATTTTGGTATTAATTGGGAACGTGATTTGGCGGTACCACAAGTAGCCGATTTACGTAATGTAGTAGAAGGTGATCCTAGCCCAGATGGTAAAGGTACTTTGCAAATTAAACGTGGTATCGAAGTAGGTCATATTTTCCAATTAGGCACCAAATATTCCGCTGCGATGAATGCCACGGTACAGGGCGAAGATGGTCGTCCACAAACCATGATCATGGGCTGTTATGGTATCGGAGTAACGCGTGTGATTGCAGCAGCCATTGAGCAGCATCATGATGAGCGTGGCATTATTTGGCCAGAAAATATTGCTCCATTCAAAGTGGCGATTGTACCAATGAATATGTATAAATCAGAAAGCGTGCAGCAATTTGCTGAAGAATTATACCGCACTTTAATGGCACAAGGTGTGGATGTTATTTTTGATGATCGTAAAGAACGTCCTGGTGTGATGTTTGCGGATATGGAACTTATTGGCGTGCCGCATATGATTGTGATTGGTGAGAAAAATCTTGAGAAAGGCGAAATTGAATATAAGAATCGTCGTTTAGGTGAGAAAGAAATGATTGCTAAAGAGCAGCTATTAGCAGTGCTCAAGGCTAAATTAGCTTAATAACAGACAAAAAATGCGAGTATTAAACTCGCATTTTTTATTGGTGGGGCGATTATTTAATTTTAGCTAAAACTTCACGTACTAAACGTCCAATTTCATCCCAATTTTTCTCTTGAATTAATTTTTTCTCCACAAACCAAGAACCACCACAAGCAACAACATTTGGAATTGCTAAATACGCTTGAATGTTATGTAAACCAATTCCGCCTGTTGGCATGATTTGTAATTGTGCATAAGGACCTAGTAAGGCTTTAATCATTTTTACGCCGCCAGAAGCTTCAGCTGGGAAGAATTTAACCGCAGTGATGCCCATTTCAAGTGCGGCTTCAATCGACATGGGATTGTTGATACCCGGTGTAATAGGAAGTTGTAACTCTTGACAAAGTTTGACAATGTTAGGATTAAAGCCCGGTGTGACAATAAAATCAGCTCCTGCATTTTTGGCTTGGATGACTTGCTCTGGTGTTAATACTGTACCTGCTGCAATTAATATTTCAGGATAATGTTGGCGAACTAAACGGATTGCTTGTTCAGCCGCAGTAGAGCGAAAAGTAATTTCTGCAACAGGTAAGCCATTTTGGACTAAAGTTTCTACTAAGGGTAAAATTGTTTCCGCTTCTTCTACTGCAATCACTGGCACAACTTTAATTGTTCTTAACTTTTCAATAATTTGATCAGTATTATATTTCATAAAAATCCTTAAATATTAATTAGTTGAATGTATTTATTAAATGAGCTGTTACTGATTTATCAATAATTGCACCTTGATACTGGATGACAAGCCCTGCTAATTGGTGACCCTGTTCACAACAAACATATAATGGTTTACCTTGCAAATAGCCATTAAGGAAGCCTGCATTAAATGCATCACCTGCAGAAGTTGTATCAACAATATTGTTGACTTCTTGTGTTGGCACAAAGCATTGATTGTTATGACGATCACTGCACATTGCCCCAGATTTTCCTTGTTTGACAATAACTTTTTTGACTCCCATTTGTTTTAAACGATGGATGGTATCAAGAGCATTTTTATCTTGCCAAATAGCTTGTTCATCCTCGAACGTGACTAACGCCAGATCAACAATAGGTAAAAGTGCGGTATAAATTTCTTGTGTTTTTTCCAGTGATTCCCAAAGTGCAGGGCGGTAGTTACTATCAAAAGCAATTTTTATGCCTTGCTTTGCAAGTACAATTAACTTTGTAATTAATGCTGTTCTGTCATGATCAGGTAAAATAGCTAAAGAGATACCACTTAAATAAATCATATCTACTGCTATCAGTGCTTCAAATACTTTTTCTATCTCAATATGTTGCAATAAATAACGCGCAGCGGATTGATTACGCCAATATAAAAACGTTCGCTCACCTTGTGCATCCAGTTGAATTAAATAGAGACCTGCATGTCGTTTCGGGTCACGCAGTACCCAATTGGTATTGATGCCATCAGTTTGCCAATGCTCAATCATTTGTTGGCTCAGTTTATCTGTTCCCATTGCTGAGATATATTGTACTTCAAGTACTGTTGATGGGGTGACGCGAGTTAAATAAGTTGCTGTATTCAGGGTATCTCCACCATAAGTTTGATACATACGACCAAATGCCTCACCATTTAGCTCAATCATACATTCACCAATAATTGCTATTTTCTTCATGGATTTTCCTTATTTAAAATAGCGTTTTGCATTATTAAAGCAAACATTTTGAACCATACTACCTAATAATGTTAAATCATTTGGTGCTTCTCCGTTTTCAACCCAACGACCTAATTTTTCACATAAGATGCGGCGAAAATATTCATGGCGAGTATAAGAAAGAAAACTGCGAGAATCCGTGAGCATACCAACAAATTGGCTTAATAATCCCAGTTGAGAGAGTTGTTCTAATTGACGCTCCATGCCATCTTTTTGATCATTAAACCACCAGCCTGAGCCGAATTGAATTTTACTGGCAATACCATCGCCTTGGAAGTTACCTATCATACTGCCGATCATTTCATTATCACGAGGATTTAAGCAATAGAGGATTGTTTTAGGTAACTGGTTTGTGTTATCCATAGCGTCTAAGAGTTTTGCAAGTGGTTGTGCAAATATACGATCGCCAATAGAGTCGAAGCCACTATCAGCACCTAATAATCTAAACATTCTGCTGTTATTATTACGAATAGCACCAATATGCAATTGCATTACCCACTGACGTTTATGATATTCTTGTCCTAACCAAACCAATATTGCAGTACTAAATTGCGCAATTTGTTGTTCGGTCAGTGGTTGATTTTGACGGCGTTGTTGTAGGATTTTATCTAGTTCTTGTTCTGTTGGTATGTCAGCAAAACGGACAATTTCAATACCATGATCGGCAGATTTACAGCCATGTCGATCAAAATGATCAAGTCGTTTTAAAATCGCTTGTTGTAATGTTGCAAAATTAGTAATTTCAATATCAGCGACTTCAGCAAGCTGTTGTATATAGGGATTAAATGTTGGGAGTTCAATTTTAAAAATTTTGTCTGGTCGCCAACTTGGTACGACATCAATATCAAATGTTTTATCTTCTGCAATTGCTTTATGATAGATTAAAGAATCAGTAGGATCATCAGTAGTCCCTGAAAGTTTGACATTCATCTGTTGCATAATGCCTCGTGCAGAAAATGCTGGCTGCTGCAACATCTCATTGCATTCATGCCAAATTTTTACCGCACTTTCGGGATTAAATAACTTATTGTGGAGACCAAACGGACGACGTAATTCTAAGTGTGTCCAGTGATAAATAGGGTTGCCAATACAAAGAGGAACTGTTTTCGCCCAAGCTAAATATTTTTCATAATTGGTGGATGGACCTGTAATTAAGTGTTCTTCAATGCCAGCAGTGCGCATTGCACGCCATTTATAGTGATCGCCTTCTAGCCAAATTTCTGCTAAATCTTTAAATTGCCGATTTTCAGCAATGTCTTTTGGATTAAGATGACAATGATAGTCAAAAATAGGCATATTTTCTGCATAGTCATGATACAGCTTTTCTGCAGTTTTTGTCGAAAGTAAAAAGTTTTCACATAGAAAGGATTTCATTTCACCTACTCCTTAAAACAACTTATTACACACCACTATACGCTGAGAAACCACCATCAATAGGTAATACAACGCCGTTCACAAAACTTGAATAGCGTTCATCAATTAAGAATAAAATGCCACCTACTAACTCTTCGGCTTCACCAAAACGCCCCATTGGTGTATTAGTTAAAATTTTATGTGCTCTTGCTGTTGGGCTGCCATCAGTATTAAATAACAACGCACGATTTTGGTTACTCACTAAAAAACCTGGTGCGATCGCATTACAACGAATACCAACATGAGAGAAATGCACTGCAAGCCATTGTGTAAAATTACTGATGGCTGCTTTAGCGCCTGAATAGGCAGGAATTTTAGTGAGTGGAGTAAAAGCATTCATACTAGAAATATTGACAATGCAACTACCTTTCCTCCCTACCATTTCCTTCGCAAAAACCTGAGTAGGAAGAAGTGTGCCGAGATAGTTAAGGTTGAAAACAAACTCTACGCCGCTTTTATCTAAGTCAAAAAAGGATTTAGTATTGTCAGGTAGTTCAAATTCATGAAATTCATTGTCTGTTGTTGCGTTAGGATTGTTACCACCAGCACCATTAATGAGAATATCACAGGGACCAAAATCTTTTTTAATTTGTTCGTTTGTTGCTTGAATGCTATTCAGTTCTAAAACATTCGTTTGATAACTTTTCGCAATCCCTCCCGATTGCGTGATTTCCTCTGCAAAATGATTTGCCATTTCTAAGTTAATATCTAGTAAGGCGATTTTGGCTCCTGTTCTTGCTAGCTGCTTAGATAGAAAGCCACATAACACACCGCCAGCACCAGTAATCACAATAACTTTATCTTTAAATTGATGATTAAATGGAATTTGCATAATTTTTCCTTATCAATAACTGTATTCGAGGTTTACCTAAATGATTTAATTACATGGGTGAATAATTAAGGAATAATTTAGGCAGTAATAAGCTGATATCAGGGATGAATGTCACCATTAATAACGTGACAATGAGTGCAACGAAAAATGGCAACATCGGTTTTAATACTCGATCAATACTCACATGACCTACTGAGCAGCCAATAAATAACGCGCTACCAACAGGTGGTGTACAGATACCAATACAAAGGTTAAAGGTCATGATGATACCGAAATGAACGGGATCAATGCCGAGTTCCATCGCAATAGGTAAGAAAATAGGTGTGAAAATTAACACTGCTGGCGTCATATCCATAAAAGTACCAACGATTAATAAAAGTACAGTGATAAAGAGCATAATAATAATTGGATTAGCAGAAACAGCGAGTAAGGCATCTTGGATCAAATAAGGAATATCTGCATTTGCCATTGCCCAAGACATGCCGGATGAGGCACCTATGAGTAATAAAACAATTGCTGTTGTTATGCTTGATTCTAGAATGATTGCTGGGAGTTCTTTAATTTTTACTTCTTTATAGAATCCAACAGCAAGAATTAAAGTATAGATGACGGCAATTGCAGAGGCTTCTGTTGCAGTAAATATTCCAGCAATAATGCCACCAATGACAATAAAAATAAGTAATAAAGAGGGTAATGCATCAATAGTTTTTAGCATGACATCTTTGCAACTTGGCGCAGGTTCTAGGGGATAATTTTTACGTTTGGCAATAAAGCCCGCTACAAGCATTATGCCTAATCCCATTAGCATGCCTGGAAGATAACCTGCGAGAAAGAGAGCGGAAATAGAGGTACCACCTGAAACAAGAGAATAAACAATCAAAGTATTACTTGGTGGGATAAGTAATCCTGTTGGACAAGATGCAATATTGACTGCAGCTGAAATCTCAGGGTCATAACCTTCTTTCTTTTGTAAAGGTGACATGATCCCTCCCATTGCAGCTGCTGAGGCAACGGCGGAGCCAGAAATTGAGCCAAATAGCATATTGGCAAGTACATTACTGTGGAATAGTGAGCCTGGTAATCTAGCGCCTAATGCTTTAGCGAGAGCAATTAAGCGGATGGCAATGCCTCCACGATTCATGATATTACCCGCTAAAATAAAAAAGGGGATTGCTAACAACGCAAAATTATCTAAACCAGATGCCATTTTTTGAGTGACAACAGTTAAGGCTCCATCTAATGGTAAACTAATTGTAATCGTGATTAATGTTGAAATTGCAATAGCAAAGGAAATTGGCACTGAAAGTACTAACATTAAAACGAAAGAGCCAAAAAGGGCGAGAATACTTGTCCATTCCATAAGTAAGTTGCTCCTTAATTAAGTTGTTGACCAGTTTTATTAAATTTTGAAATAAGGTCTATAAGAATATAGAACATCATAATGATTCCAGAAACAGGTAAACAAAGGTAAACAAGCCCCATGTCTATACTAAGTGATGGTGAAATCTGTCCTGATACATGAGTATCCCAAGCAAGATTAGCACCACCATAAACAAGAATAAATCCTGCAAAAAAGAGCATTACGCAAGAAATAAAGATTTCAAGAAGTGTTTTATTTTTTCCTTTACTTTTCATGAGTAATAAATCAATCGCAAGATGTCTTTTTAATCCCGTTGCATAAGCTGCGCCGATAAGACCTACCCACATAAAGAGAAAGCGAGCTAGTTCATCAGTTACAATGCTTGCTGAGCTGAGAATATAACGAGAGATGACTTGCCAAACGACACAGATTACAAGTACTGCGGAAAGTGAAACTAAGAAAGCAATTAATATTTGGTTCACCAATTTAAACAATTTTTCCATGAATCCCTCCTGTAATGATAAATATGCAGCAAATTCTATAATAATCACACCATTTTAAATGAGATCGAGGTCACATTTTTTAAATTGGAATTCCAATTTTGTTTATTTTGTGATTTTGGTCTCATTTTTAGATAAATAATTTTGACTAAAACGAAAAAAAATACAATTATTGGCATGCCAAATGGGGTATTACTCTTATAGATCTAAAGTGAATGAAATGAAAGGAGATGATTATGAAAAAATTCTCATTAAATGTGGTTATTACTGCGATTGCATTGGGGCTTTCTCTTAATGTATTAGCAAGTACGACTTTAAAATTAAGCCATAATCAAAATAGGGCGCATCCAGTTCATGAAGCATTACAATTCATGGCGAAGCGTACTGAAGCATTAACAAATGGCGAGCTTAAAATTCGTGTTTATCCCGATGCTCAACTTGGTTCACAACGTGAGTCTTTAGAACTTGTACAAAAGGGCGCTTTAGCATTAGCAAAATCGAATGCTGCTGAATTAGAAGCTTTTAGTAAACCATATGGTGTATATAATTTGCCTTATTTATTTAACAGTAAGGAACATTATTATAAAGTGATGGAAAGTCCAATTGGACAAAATATTTTACAGTCATCGAAAGAAAATGGCTTTATTGGTTTAGCTTACTTAGATGCTGGGGCAAGAAGTTTCTATACATCAAAACCGATTAAAGCACCTGCGGATTTAAAAGGCTTGAAAGTACGAGTCCAGCCTAGTCCAACAGCAGTCAATATGGTGAAATTCTTAGGAGGAAATCCAACACCATTAGCTTATGGTGAGCTTTATACAGCTCTGCAGCAAGGAGTAGTTGATGCTGCTGAAAATAACATTCCGTCTTATACATTGAGCCGCCATAGTGAAGTATCTAAATATTTTAGTTTAGATGAACACACTATGGTACCTGATGTGTTAGTGATTTCAGCAAAAGTATGGGATGGTTTAAGTGAAAATGAACAAAAAGCATTGAAGCAAGCCGCTAATGAGGCTACGGTTAAAATGCAAGCGCTTTGGGTTGCTTCTGAAAATAAAGAAAGAGAATCTGCGATTAAGCAGGGGTCAACCTTTGCTGAAGTAGACAAATCGACATTTAAAGCTGCGGTTATTCCAATGTACGAAGAATTACAAAAAACAGATCCTGACACATACAAAATTGTAGAAGAGATCCGTAAAATACAGTAGTTATGTTATATTAAATTATAATTTGTTATACCAATATTTAAATTGGTACTGTTATTGTTTGTAGTATTTAAGGCTTTTTAATTATGAGTAAAAACTATCCATTACGATCTTATAAAAAAATTGGTGAATTATTAAAAGACGAGCTTCGCAAAGGGATTTATACAATTGGTGAGCGATTACCTCCAGAGCGTGATATTGCGGAACGTTTTGAAGTCAGTCGGACTGTCGTTAGAGAAGCATTAATTATGTTGGAACTAGAGAACCTGATTTCTGTTAAAAAGGGTTCTGGTGTCTATGTCATTAATTTACCAAGTAGTAATGATAGTTTTGATTATTTAGATGTAGGACCATTTGAATTGTTGCAAGCTCGACAATTATTAGAAAGTAGTATTGTTGAATTTGCAGCAATTCAAGCAAACCGTAATGATATTGTACGCTTGAAGGAAATTTTAAAGCGCGAATATATCACTTTAGAGAAAGGCGGTGATGATGATTATTCTGAAGATGAAGAATTTCATACTGCGATTGCAGAAATAACGCAGAATGAAGTTTTAATTCAGATGCAAAAAGAGCTATGGAAATATCGTTCTAATCCGATGTGGAAAGGGCTTCATTCGCATATTAAAGTACATCATTATCGTCGATTATGGTTAAAAGATCATGAAGCGATTCTCAATAGTATTCAACGAAAAGATCCTGCGCTTGCTAAAAAAACCATGTGGCAGCATCTTGAAAATGTAAAACAGAAATTATTTGAATTATCTGATCTTGATGACCCTAATTTTGATGGTTATTTGTTTAATCGAAATCCAGTCTTTGTTGGGATTTGATATTGCTACATTGGCGTTCAAAGTCGGAAAATTCGATTGAGCTCCTAAAGTAATCGAATTGTTGTCTGATGGATATGAAGTTTACCTAGAGCATACTACTATTGAATCTTATGGAACACAAGAAGCAAAAGTGTTACAAGAAGATCCGATGAGAATGAGATGTTCCTCCATAAAAAGTATAGCAAAGGGTAGGTAGTGATATGTTTGATGACAGAATGATCATATTTATAAAGCCAAATAATTTTGAATGGAGAAATTCTTATGGAACAAACATGGCGTTGGTATGGACCAAAAGATCCTGTTTCACTAGCAGATATTCGTCAAGCTGGCGCAACGGGAATTGTCACTGCGCTTCATCATATTCCAAATGGGCAAATTTGGTCAGTAGAAGAGATTGAAAAACGTAAAGCAGAGATTGAACAAGCTGGTTTGGTTTGGTCAGTAGTAGAAAGTGTACCGGTTCACGAAGAAATTAAAACACAAACGGGACAATATCAGCAATGGATTGATAACTATAAGCAAACACTGCGCCATCTTGCTCAATGTGGTATTGATACGGTGTGTTATAATTTTATGCCTGTGTTAGATTGGACGCGTACAGATTTGGCATACCAAATGCCAGATGGGTCAAAAGCATTGCGATTTGATCATATTGCCTTTGCTGCCTTTGAACTTTATATTTTAAAACGTCCGAATGCGGAGCAAAGTTATTCTGTTGAAGAATGTTCGCAAGCAAAAGCTTATTTCGAAAAAATGAGTGAGCAGGATATTCAACAATTGACGAATAATATTATTGCAGGTTTACCTGGTGCGGAAGAAGGCTATACACTAAGCGAATTCCAAGGGCAGTTAGATCGTTATCAAAATATCACTCCAGAAAAATTCCGTACGCATTTGGCGTATTTCTTAAATGAGATTATTCCTGTCGCAGAAGAAGTGGGAATTAAAATGGCAATTCATCCTGATGATCCTCCTCGCCCAATTTTAGGTCTACCACGTATTGTTTCGACAATTGAGGATATGCAATGGTTTGTCAAAACACAACCATTAACGGCGAATGGTTTTACAATGTGTACGGGATCTTATGGGGTTCGTTCAGATAATGACTTAGTGAAAATGACGGAACAATTCTCTGATCGCATTTACTTTGCACATTTACGTTCTACCTGCCGTGAAGACAATCCACTGAGCTTTCACGAGGCCGCACATTTAGAGGGCGATGTAGATATGTTTAAGGTTGTAAAGGCTCTCTTAACGGAAGAATACAGACGAAAAGCTAATGGGAATTATCGTTTAATACCAATGCGTCCAGATCACGGTCATCAAATGCTTGATGATCTGAATAAAAAAACTAATCCTGGCTATTCAGCGATTGGTCGTTTAAAAGGTTTAGCAGAATTTAGAGGCTTGGAATTAGCACTTAAAAAAGTCTATTTTGAAAAGTAGCGTAAAAACGTAGAGAAAAAATGCGAGTTGAAAAACTCGCATTTTTATTTGCTTGTTTAATGTTTGCAAAATTTATTTTCTTGCAAGAGGCGGAACGAAAGTTAAGCCTAAATCCCAAGGTTGTTCGATCCATGTATTTTGTGGGATATCAATAACATAGTCATCCACTAACGGTGCACCAGCGGGTTTTGCAAATACTGTGACAAATCTTGCTTTTGGATACATTTCACGGATTGCACGTGCAGTATTACCTGTATCAACTAAATCATCAACCACGATAAAACCATCGCCATCACCTTCTGCACGGTGTAATACTTTGAGTTCGCCTTGTTCAACATGATCATGATAGCTTGCAATACAAACAGTTTCTACATGACGAATACCTAATTCACGCGCTAACACAGCTGCAGGAAATAAGCCACCACGACTGACTGCGATAATCCCTTTCCATTGAGAGGCGGGTAGTAAACGCTCTGATAATTTACGTGCGTGCATTTGGAACATATCCCACGTCACTACATATTTTTCGCTCATAAACACACCTTTTTAAAATAAGAGGGCAATTTTGCCCATAAAATAAAATTGCGTTAGGATAACCTGAAATAGCCTTTTATGCTATAATTTTGCTGGTTTTTTTCGCATTTTTATAGACAACATAATAACGGATTTCAAAATCGGAGGAGTTATGTCAGAGATTCAAACATTACAGCCAAAATTATTATGGAAATGGTTTGGTCAAATCTGCGCCATCCCACATCCATCTTATCAAGAAGAACAAATTGCACAGTTCATTATACATTGGGCGAAAGGAAAAGGCTTTTACGCACAACGTGATGAAGCGGGTAATATTCTGATTCGTAAGCCAGCAACAGCAGATATGGAAGATCATGTACCTGTAGCGTTACAGGCACATTTAGATATGGTACCACAAGCAAATGAAGGGACTGTGCATGATTTTAGCCGAGATCCCATTCAAGCCTATATTGATGGTGAGTGGGTGAAAGCACGCGGCACCACTTTGGGGGCAGATAATGGGATTGGGATGGCATCTGCATTGGCAGTATTAGACAGTGATGATCTGGCTCATCCTCCACTTGAAGTATTATTAACCATGACTGAAGAAGCTGGGATGGAAGGCGCAATTGGTTTACGTCCAAACTGGTTACAAAGTGAAGTCATGATTAATACGGATACGGAGGAGAATGGCGAAATTTATATTGGTTGTGCTGGTGGTGAAAATGCCAATATTTCATTAGAAATTGAACGTAAACTGAATACGTTTGAACAGAGCTATCAATTAGTGTTAAAAGGCTTGTCTGGTGGACATTCGGGTGGGGACATTCATACAGGGCGCGCCAATGCAATTAAGGTATTAGCTCGTTTCTTAGCGCAACTTACTCAAAATGAGCCTCAATTTCAGTTTGCGTTAAGTGAGATTCGTGGAGGTTCTGTGCGTAATGCGATTCCACGCGAAGCTTTTGCGACATTAGCATTTAATGAGGGCTTAGCAACATTGCAAAGTGCGGTGCAAAATTTTGAAATTTTGTTAAAGCATGAGCTAGCAAAAGTAGAGCCTAATCTTAGATTTACTCTACAACCAGTGGAAAATGCAGATACCGTGTTCTCGCAAAGTACGACACATAAAGCTATCCACTTATTTAACGTGTTACCAAACGGTGTCATTCGCAATAGTGATGTACTTGAGAATGTAGTAGAAAGCTCATTAAGTATTGGTGTATTGCGGACAGATGAAACCCATATTAAAGGGACTATTTTAATTCGTTCACTGATTCATAGTGGCAATCGTTATGTAGGTAGCTTATTGAAATCATTAGTTTCTTTGGTCGGTGCTGATGTTGAATTTAGTGGCTACTATCCGGGCTGGGAGCCGCATAGCGATGCACCAATTGTGAATTTAACCGAGAAAGTCTATGCAGAGGTACTGGGTTATGCGCCAGTGGTCAAAGTGATTCATGCGGGCTTAGAATGTGGTTTGTTGAAGAAAATTTATCCAAATATCGATATGGTTTCTATTGGACCAACCATTCGTAATGCGCATTCACCAGATGAGAAAGTACATATTCCCGCAGTACAAACCTATTGGACATTGCTAACCAAACTGTTAGCGGCAATGCCGAAAAAATAATGGTTAAACCATAGCATGAAGTGCGGTCAAAATCTTGCAAATTCTGACCGCACTTTTTTAGACCAATAACAACTCAATGTCCATTTCAACAATCTTTTCTTGCGCATTAATCAAGAGTGATTTATCACAGATGATTTGATCAAATGTATCTAGTGGATAGAGTAGAAAAGTAGCAACTTTGCCGTATTTTGATGAGTCAGTGACGAGGATATTACGCTGGCTTGACTGCACAATTGTCCGTTTGACAGGTAATTTATCTTCATCAGGTGTGGTTAAACCTTGTAAGTTCCAAGAAGAGGTAGAAATGAATGCCAAATCAATGGAAACATTGCGCAGAAATTGTGCGGAAAGTTCACCTACAGAAGAACGGTTTTCTTTACATACTCGTCCACCCGTATGAATTAAATCGCAGCGACCATTTGCGATGAGGAAATCAACAATACCAAAATCATTAGTAATAATTAACACATCTTCACGTTCAGTAATTTGCTTGGCGATTTCTAATGTAGTGGTACCTGCATCAAGATAAATTGTCGCATTAGTGGGAATCAGTTCTGCTGCGGCAAGACCAATAGCTGCTTTTTGTTGGTGGAAAAGTAATGATTTGTCGTCACGAGTAGGCTCTGAAATTAAACGCTCTAATAACTGCACGCCTCCAGAAACGGAAACCACTTTGCCTTTTTCTTCCAGTTTTTGGATATCACGGCGAATTGTCATATGGGAAACACCCATGATATCGACTAAATTAGCAATTCGCATAATACCTTGCTGATGAATTAAGTTAAGAATTTTTTTCTGACGTTCTACGGGAATTAACATTCTTTTACATCCATTCAAATAAAACCAGGCAAATTATACGCTTATTTCTCCTTTATTGTATAAAAATTTAACTTCGCAGTATTATAAATAGACTTTATTAACAAAAATTAACATTAAATTGTTAATTTTTGAGATCTAGATCGCAGATTTATTTGTAAAAAATAGGCAATATAACTAATAGTAAAATATTCGTTCAAAAAATAGGTGGAGGAACTTATGAATCAAGATTTTTCAGTTGCAGTCATTGGTTTAGGAGCTATGGGAATGGGCGCAGCGCAATCTTGTGTGCGTGCAGGTTTGGAGACTTACGGCGTAGATCTTAACCCCGTTGCCTTAGAAAAGCTTAAAGCAGATGGTGCAAAGCAAGTTGCACAAAGTGCGGTGGGTTTTGCACAAGATTTAGATGCTGTTGTGTTACTGGTAGTCAATGCAAATCAAGTCAATGCGGTACTTTTTGGTGATAACGGTCTGGCAGCGCATTTGAAACCTGGTACGGCTGTGATGGTATCTTCGACAATTTCTGCCCAAGATGCACAACAAATTTCACAAAAATTAACAGAGTTAGGTTTATTTATGTTAGATGCTCCTGTTTCTGGTGGCGCGGCAAAAGCAGCTGCTGGCGAGATGACAGTAATGGCGTCTGGTTCAAAACAAGCTTTTACGAAGCTACAACCTGTGTTAGATGCTGTAGCAGGCAAAGTGTATAACATTGGCGAGGAAATTGGTTTAGGTTCAACAGTTAAAATTGTGCACCAGCTATTAGCAGGTGTTCATATTGCTGCTGGTGCTGAAGCAATGGCATTAGCAGCGCGTGCAGGAATTCCACTTGATTTAATGTATGACGTAGTGACTAATGCGGCAGGTAATTCATGGATGTTTGAAAATCGGATGAAACACGTGGTAGAGGGTGATTATACGCCGTTATCTATGGTGGATATTTTCGTCAAAGATTTAGGCTTAGTCACAGATACTGCGAAGTCGTTGAAATTCCCATTACCACTCGCAAGTACAGCTTTTAATATGTTCACCTCTGCTAGCAATGCAGGTTATGGCAAAGAAGATGATAGTGCAGTGATTAAAATTTTCAGTGGGGTTGAATTACCAAGTAAAAAAGGAGAAGCGTAATGTTAGGTGTGATTGCAGATGATTTCACTGGAGCAAGTGATATTGCTAGCTTCTTAGTAGAAAATGGACTGAAAACAGTACAGATGAATGGTGTACCTGATTGTGCATTACAAAGTCAAGTTGATGCCATCGTAATCAGCTTAAAATCGCGTTCAAATCCAGTCGAAGAAGCGATTGCCCAATCGTTACAAGCATTAGCGTGGTTGCAGCAAAATGGGTGTAAACAGTTTTATTTTAAATATTGTTCCACTTTTGATAGTACTGAGAAAGGTAATATTGGTCCGGTTACTGATGCATTATTAGATGCGTTACAAGATGATTTCACGATGATTTGTCCTGCATTACCTGTGAATGGTCGTACTATTTTTAATGGTTATTTGTTTGTGGGTAATGTGCTTTTAAATGAATCTGGCATGCAAAATCACCCAATTACACCGATGAAAGATGCTAATTTAGTACGCTTAATGGATAAGCAAGCACGAGGTAAGACGGGTTTAGTGAGCTATGCAGATCTCATGAAAGGCTGTGAATTTGTGAAGTCACGCTTTGCTGAATTAAAGCAGCAAGGCTGTCGTTATGCAGTAGTGGACTCTGTGGATAACAGCCAATTAGCGGTCCTTGCAGAGACGATCGCTGATTTTAAATTAGTCACAGGGGGTTCTGGTTTAGCTGCTTACATGGCAGCACGTTTAAGTGGTGGTAAGCAAGGGGATAATGCGTTATTACCAAGTAAAGCAAAAACGGTTGTGTTGTCAGGTTCTTGCTCTGTCATGACCAATAAACAGGTGGCGAAATATGCCGAAAAAGCACCGCACTTTTACTTAGACGTAGCACAAAGCATTTCGAATCCAGCTTACGCTGATGAGCTAGCGCAATGGGTCATTACAAATTTACATCATGCATTAGCCCCGATGGTTTATGCCACAGTTTCGCCAGAGAAATTGAAACAGATTCAAGCAGAATTTGGTGCAGATAAAGCAAGTCATGCAATTGAGAATACCTTTGCTCAATTAGCACAAAAATTAAAAGCAGCAGGTGTAGTAAATTTCATCACGGCGGGGGGGGAAACTTCAAGCATTGTTGTACAGCAACTGGGCTTTACTGGATTCCATATTGGTAAACAAATTGCGCCAGGCGTGCCTTGGTTAAAAGCATTAGATGACAATATTTTCTTAGCATTGAAATCAGGTAACTTTGGTACAGAAGACTTTTTTGCTTTTGCACAAGGAATGTTTGTATGACGGAATTAGAACAAAAAATCGAAATGGTCAATCTTGCACGCTCGTTGTTTGAGCGTGGTTATACCGTAGGAGGGGCAGGAAATTTATCAGTTCGTTTAGATGATAAACGGATTGTAGTTACCCCCACCGGCTCATCTTTAGGTCGTTTAGAGGCTGAAAGCTTATCTGTGCTTGATATGGATGGGAATGTGTTATCTGGTAAAAAACCGTCGAAAGAATCGGTATTTCATCTCGCGATGTACAAAAAAAATCCAGATTGTAAAGCCATTGTGCATTTACATTCCACTTATTTAACAGCGTTATCTTGTTTGGAAAATTTAAATCCAGATAACGCGATGCAAGCGTTCACACCTTACTATGTCATGCGAGTAGGTAAATTGCCTGTGATTCCTTATTATCGCCCAGGAGATGTGAATATTGCACGTGAATTGAGTGAAAGAGCCTTATCTGGTAAAGCATTTTTATTAGCTAATCACGGTGTTGTCGTAACAGGCTGCGATTTAGTTGATGCAGTAGACAATACCGAAGAATTAGAAGAAACCGCAAAGCTGTATTTTATTTTGCAAGGACAAAAAATTCGTTATCTCACTGATAACGAAGTGAAAGATCTCGAAAATAGAGGAAAGTAATATGCCAAAATTTGCAGCAAATTTAACCATGATGTTCACTGAGGTGCCTTTTTTAGATCGTTTTGAAGCCGCTGCGAAAGCTGGGTTTAAATATGTTGAATATTTATGGCCCTATGACTATCCAGCAGATGTGCTGAAAGCGAAATTAGATCAATATAGTTTACAGCAGGTGTTATTTAATACATCAGCAGGCAATATTGATGAAGGTGAATGGGGTGTTTCTGCTATTCCAAATCGTGAAGCAGATAGCCAACGTGACATTGATTTAGCTTTAGAATACGCACTTGCCCTGAATTGCCCTAATGTACATATTATGGCAGCTGTTGTGCCAGAAGGTGCAGATAAAACGCAATATAAACAAACATTTGTCAACAATCTTCGCTATGCGGCAGAAAAATTTAAACCGCATGGAATCAAGATCTTATTAGAAGCGTTAAGCCCGCAAGTTAAGCCGAATTATTTGTTAAAAAGTCAGTTTGATACCTTAGAAATTGTCAATTTAGTGGATAGAGATAATGTCTTTATTCAACTGGATTATTTTCACGCGCAAAATGTTGATGGCAATTTATCACGCCTAACTGATCAACTCAAAGATAAAGTCGCACATATTCAAATCGCATCAGTGCCCGATCGTCATGAGCCTGATGAAGGTGAAATAAATTATCAATATCTTTTTGATAAGTTGGATCAAATTGGTTATCAAGGATTTGTTGGTTGTGAGTATAAACCAAGAATTGAAACTGTCGCGGGTTTAGATTGGTTTAAACCTTATCAGCAAGAATAGATCAGGTGATAGCAATGAATTATCAGTTACTTTCTTATCCATTAGATGTGAAGGACCCAGGATTTCCGGGTGAGCCTACACTGACTTATGATATTTGTACAAGCACGGCACAAGGTGATGTGTATAACAGTGCCATTATTCATTTGTTTAATCATTTTGGTACGCATTTTGATGCGCCTAAGCATTTTAATCCAAATGGGTTATCTATTACCGAGTTACCTTTAACACAGTTTATTTATGAAAAGCCCCTTTTGATTGATGTGCCTAAAACGGCAGGTACATTAATTGAGCCAGAAGATCTTGAACCTTATTTAGCACAAATTCAGCAAGCAGATGGTTTATTCATTCGCACTGGATTAGAGCAATTAAGGGTTGATGATCCACAGCAATATGCAGCAAATGGTGGAGCAGTCAGTATTCAAGCTGCGAAATATTTGATTGATCATGCGAGTAATTTGAAAGCCATTGGTTTTGATTTTATTTCCCTTGCTTCACCGGCGAATCCTGATCATGGTGTTGAGGCTCATCAAGTGATGCTGGGAATGTACAAAGATAACTTTATTTGCATTATTGAAGACATGAAATTATCACAGCTCAATAACAAAACTTTAAAACGTGTTTTAGCAATGCCTTTATTAGTCAAAGGAATTGATAGTGCACAAGTCACTGTACTGGCAGAAGGAGTTTAATATGAATTTAACAAAAAATTATCTTTGGGGGAGTGTATTTTTGTTATTCACTTTCCTTTGTGCTTATCTTGCCTCTTCTATTGATCGTGATTTCGGGCGGATTGAAGTAAGTTCGGTCAGTTTTATGACTGAAGAAATGCAACCTATGGTTGCTAAATTATATCGTCCTGTTTCTGCAAGCGCAGAAAATCCCAAAGCAGGCTTACTTGCTTTGCATGGCTACCAAAGTGATAAAGAAGCAACCAGTACTTTTGGCGCGTTAGAGTTAGCAAAACGTGGTTTTGTGGTATTGGCGATTGACCACTTTGGGCATGGTTATTCGACAAAGTTGCCTGCTTCGAATAAAAATATGAGTGGGGCAAATAACGGCTATCAATATTTGAAATCCTTACCTTTCGTAGATAAAACACGTTTAGGCGTTTTTGGGCACTCAACAGGTGCGCTGAACGCGATTCGTGTCGCTAAACTTAATCCAGATCATAAAGCAGTCAATGGATTAAGTAGTAATGGTGGCGATATGGAGCTGAATAACTACTTATTAACTCAAGGTTTATATGAGGAAATTGGTGGTTACCGTGAAAGAACTTTCCCTGTGAAAGATTTAGTCACTCACCCTAAACGTTTGAGTGCTTTTGGTTTGGCGGAAAGTGACACATTAAAATGGGATCATACTTATGGTGATTTTAACGATGGTTCTGCACGTCGTGCTGCTATAGTTGATGGAACTCATCTTGGTGTGATGATTGCGGCTGACAGTAATAAGGAAGCCATTCTTTGGTTTAACCAAGCGCTACAAAATGGCGAAAAAGGGACAGATTGGCTTGAACCTGATCAGCAGACTTATTGGTATAAAGAGTTTGCGGGGTTATTTGCTTTAGGCTCAGCCTTAATCGCCGCATTATTTTTCGCAAGTGGCTTATTAAACAGCGCATATTTCTCTGCCGCACGTAAACCTGTGACAGAAAAAACCGCAATTTCTGATAAACAATGGTGGGTGTTTGCTGCGGTCAATATTGTGTTAACTATGTTGCTGTATCCATTGTTTACTCAGTGGGGCGGTGCGAATGAACCTATTGCATCTAAATTGAGCTTTATGCCATTAGAAATGGGTAATGGTATTGTTTTATGGCTAGTTGTAAGTGGTATTGTTGGCTTAATTTTATTTAGCCTATGGAAAAGAAAAGCGGCTATTTCACTGGCGGAATTTGGTGTAACCAGTCATTCTTCGGTATTAACAACAGGTCAAATTATTGGGCGTTATTTACTACTCAGCGTGCTATTAGTTTTAGGTTTGTATTTACTTACAAGCTTAATTTATCAAGCTTTGAGCGTAGAATTACGCTTCTTATGGCCATTGTTGAAACCGTTAACTGCAGAACGTTTTAGTTTGTTCTTTGTTTATTGGTTACCGATTTTAGCCTTTTTCTTCATCTTTAATGGATTGATTGTATCAGTACAAATGAAGCAAAAATTGGCGGCATCTTTCCATTCAACACTAATTATTTGGAGTATCAAAACAATCATTTTTGCCACAGCGGGATTAGTTATCTTGTGGCTATTCCATTTTGTGCCTGGCTTTATGCAAATTGGTCCTGGCTTCGATTTACTCGGTTTACCACAATTTGGTGGGCGCTGGATGATGATGTTAGCTGTCATTATTCCACAGTTCATTGTGTTTACTGTAATCAATCACTGGTGCTATTTGAAAACGGGTTACATTTATTTGGGTGTATTTTTCACCTCTCTCTTAATGACTTGGGTTTTAGTAGGCGGTCAAGTAATTGGTCGATTCCTCGCATAAAACTTAATTAGTCAGCAACGTTGTTATTAATTGGTAAAAATGCCCTGCTGTTGATGGGTAGGGCATTTTTTACATCCTAAACCGTGATTTGCACAAAATATAGCCAAAAGTGCGATCAGAAATTGAGGAGAAAATGATGAAAATTGTTATTACGGGAGGACAAGGATTTCTTGGACAACGTTTAGCAAAAACCTTGTTATCCCAATCTAATGTGGTAGTCGATGAGCTTATTCTGATTGATGTGATTAAGCCTGTGGCGCCAAATAATGATCCAAGAGTGCGTTGTTACGAAATGGATTTACGTCATCCAGTGGGATTAGAAGACATTATTGATAGTAAAACAGATGTGGTTTTTCATTTAGCTGCAATTGTGAGTAGTCATGCGGAACAAGATCCAGATCTGGGCTATCAAATTAATTTTTTAGCAACACGTAATTTGCTTGAAATTTGTCGTCATAATAATCCTAAAATTCGTTTCATTTTCACCAGTTCTTTAGCGGTATATGGTGGTCAGTTACCTGCATTGATTCAAGATCATACCGCAGTCACGCCACAGTCAACCTATGGTGCACAAAAAGCGATGTGTGAGCTATTAATCAATGATTATAGTCGCAAAGGTTTTGTGGATGGGATTGTTTTGCGTTTACCAACGATCTGTATTCGTCCAGGCAAGCCAAATAAAGCAGCTTCTTCTTTTGTGAGCAGTATTATTCGTGAACCTCTACAGCAAGAAGAGGCGATTTGCCCTGTATCAGAAAAACTGAATTTATGGTTATCCAGCCCGAATACCGTCGTCAACAATTTTATTCATGCACTTCAATTACCTTCTTTACCTGCACGCGATTGGCATGTCATCAACTTACCGGGCTTTAGCGTGAGTGTTGAACAAATGCTGGCTGATTTAGCGAAGGTTAAAGGAGAACAGATTTTACAGTATGTGAAATTTGAATTTGATGAAGGCATAAATAATATCGTGGCAAGTTGGCCTGCTGCGATTAACTGTTCACAAGCGTTTGGTTTAGGTTTTAGCGCTGATCAAAATTTTGCTGATGTGATTCAACAATTTATTCAATGTGATATGTAACAGGAGGCGTTATGTTTGGATTACCTATTCCAATTATCGGCTTGTTAGTTGCCGTATTTGTGTTAGTGTTTTTAGTATTAAAAACTCGAGTGCATGCGTTCATTGCAATGCTGATTGCCGCCGCGATTGCTGGTTTAATCGGGGGACTGAGTGTAGATAACACGTTAGGTGCAATTACAAAAGGATTTGGTGGTACTTTAGGGGGAATTGGGATTGTTATCGGTCTTGGTGTCATGATGGGGAGCATTCTTGAAGTATCTGGTGCTGCTGAAAAAATGGCATATAGTTTCATTAAATTCCTGGGTAAGAAAAAAGAAGAATGGGCATTAGCGATAACGGGTTATGTTGTGAGTATCCCGATTTTCGTTGATTCTGCGTTCGTCATTCTTTATCCAGTCGCTAAAGCATTGGCTAAGAATGGTAAACGTTCATTATTGACATTGGGTGTTGCATTAGCTGGGGGATTAGTTGTAACCCATCATACTGTACCACCAACACCAGGTCCATTGGGGGTAGCGGGTCTATTTAGTGTTGATATTGGCGCAATGTTGTTAGTTGGTATGGGGATGGCAGTATTACCTGTAGTGGGTATGGTACTTTATGCGAAATGGTTAGATAAAAAATATCCAACTTTTAACCAAGAAGTGTTTAGCCAAGAAGAACTAAAACAAAAATACGATGATTATATTGAGAGCCGTGAGAAGAAAAATCTACCAAGCCTAGGTCTATCATTATTACCGATTTTATTACCAATAGGCTTGATTTTCATTAAAGCTATTTTAGGTTTAATGGCGAAAACAAATCCGACATTAGCTGAAAATACACTCTATCAAGTCTTCAATTTCATTGGTCATCCAATGATTGCATTGGCAATTAGCGTATTAGTCGCGGTGTATACCTTATTACCTAATGTAGATAAAACCACAACTGCATTGCATTTAGAAGAAGGCGTAAAAACCGCAGGGATTATCCTATTAGTGACGGGTGCAGGTGGTGCATTAGGTGCAGTTTTACGTGAGAGTGGTGCAGGTAAAGAGCTTGCAGAACAGGTTGCGGCGTTACCAATTTCACCGATCTTGATTCCGTTTATCGTCTCGACGTTAGTACGTTTTATTCAAGGTTCAGGTACAGTGGCAATGATTACCGCAGCATCAATTTCTGCGCCTATTTTGGCACAAATTCCAGGTGTGAATATGTTATTAGCTGCGCAAGCTGCAACAATGGGGTCTTTATTCTTCGGTTATTTCAACGATAGTTTATTCTGGGTTGTAAATCGTATGATGGGAATCAATGATGTGAAGAAGCAAATGATTGTGTGGTCTGTGCCTACCACAATTGCATGGGCAATTGGTGGTAGTTCTGTGATTTTAGCCAACTTAATTTGGGGCAATGATGGCTCAATTACTGACTTGTTATTACCACTGGGTGTACTTGCTGCGATTCTTGTATATGTCAATGTACAAAGTAAAAAACTGTAATTAATTAACTTAATGAATAGCAACAATCTCGCCTAGTTTGTTGCTATTCTTTTATGGAGCCTCGTTATGTTAAGAAAAATACTTATTTTATCTTGTGCCAGTTTTCCTTTATTTAGTACTGCTTCTACTCAAATACCAGATAGTCCACAAATGCCAAAAGCGATCAATGCCACCTTGTTAGCAGATGTGACAGAAAAAGGCGCGAAAATCACGGGTATTGCATTGGAATATGAAGCGAATTTACTGGCAGGCAGTGATTTACGTCAAATTTACCAAATTCAGACCGCACTTGAGCAAGCAGAAGCGATGCCACGAACTTTACTTCGAGCTTATGTGAATGATACGCCGAATAAGGCATATCAAAGTAAAGTGGGACGATTTGTGATTTTAGAGTTAGATGAACGGGATAAAAATGCGGATTTCTACTCGTTGAAAGTAGAAAATAATCAACCCGTTAAATTTAAGTCAAAAGATAGTACAGGACAGCTTGTTGACGTTGAAAAAGTACAGGCTAATCGCGTCCCTGTATTTTATGACGATAAATTAGTGTATACGATTAAGCAAGCAGGCTTATTAAAATTAACTAATGGTAAGACATTACAGTCTAGTGAAATTAAGCAAGCAGCAACTAAAGCGCAAGTGAAAACTCGTTATATTGATGATTTCACTGCTCATTCAATTTCTTTAGCTAAGACAGATAATCAATTACTTTATCGTTTATACAAACCGACTTTGCAAGAGGGCAAAAAGTATCCATTAACGCTGTTTTTACATGGTTCAGGGCAAGTTGGCAAAGATAATATGGCACACTTATTGTCAAGTAAAGGCGCAATCGCTACTTTGCAGTATGAAGATGGATTTGTACTCGCACCACAATATGCTTCTGTATTTGATCCGTTTGATAAAAAAGGTATCCATTGGCAAACAGATAATCGTCATCAGCTAGTATTTAAAATGTTAGATGAGGTGATGGCGAATAATCCTAATATTGATACAAAACGTATTTATATTGTAGGCTTATCGCGTGGTGCAGAAGGTGGCTTATATTTGTTGCAAAAACGACCGCACTTTTTTGCTGGTGCATTACTGATGAGTGGACGAGAAGCTAACACTGTTGAATGGATAGATGGTAATGCGACGGTTGAGAGTTTATCTGTGTTGAAAGATGTACCGATGTGGTTTTTCCATAGTATCGAAGATAAAGTTTCACCTGTAGTAGGATCACGAATTAATTACGATATTTTGCAGAATAAAGTGAATGCAAAAAATGTGAAATATACCGAATTTAGCGTACAACAAGTAGGCGATAATGGCATTATTAATAATAATCCACATAATACATGGGATGCTGTGTTTAATAGCCCTGAAGTGATAATGTGGCTATTAGAACAACGGTTAGCTAAATAATATGATGTCACTAAGCTTTAGTGAAACAAGATTGGATATAAAGTGCGGTCAGTTTTTTTGAAATTTTGTTGTATTTAAGCTAATAACGCTAAACACTTGATGTCTTGTTTATGATTTCAGTTATGTGGAATAGAAAACTCATGCAACTTAACGCATGAGTTTTTGTATTTATTATTTGTTTACAGAAATATTGGAAAC
>NZ_NXGB01000008.1 GCF_002850605.1 Pasteurella oralis | reverse complement strand
TGCCTGATAAAACAATGATTGATTCACACGGCAATGTAATTGAAAATCCAGCATATAAAGATTTTGCAGAAAAGTGGGGGGAAGTGGATATCAAAAATCCTGTTAATCCTTCATTACCTAAGTTGGTTAGACCTGCAAATAGTGATGGAGGTGTTTTAAATGACAAAGCTTTTTGAAAAAATTTCCCTGTTGTTTTTTACATTCTTACAATTTGGGTGTAGCGGTTTTCTAAATCCTTCTAATGATTGCTTCTTAGATTGGAATATGAATTGTATAGAGAAAGAAAAACAGACATTATCGAAAGCTGGATATGTATATACCTATCCAGGTAATAGTGAAGATGCAAAAATTATTTTTAATAGATGTATGCTAGAAAATAAAAATAATGCTTCAACTAAAGAGGAATGTCTCTTAAGAAATGGTTTTAAAAAACTTTAATATTTATTTTAATGATGCTTTACTTTAAATCATATTCATGTGCATAAAGCAGATGCTATTGGTAATAAATGGAATTTAGGTTTAATGGGCTTTAATGAAAGCACGGGGCTTGTTGGATTTGTTATTCGTATAGTAGTTATTATGCGGAAGTACCTGATCCAATATTATATAAGAAGTCATATAAAGAGTTTGAGTATATTTGGGGAAAATATGACGGGTATAATCCATTGGCTCCGCGATTAGTGAATCCTATAAATACAAACAAAAAGATCGTTATGATAAAAATGCATTCTAATATAGTCCTGATGATATTAATTTTTCTACTCACAGGTTGTTATCCTTGTAAATTTTTAGATTGTAATTGTGTTACTGAAACAGCATGGTATAAAGCATCTGAAAAATGTGATAATGAGCAAATAAGTGTTGCGAAGGAAAATGTAAAAGAGAAATCCATATTCATATAATCAATCAGTATCTTGATAACGCTAATTATAAATTTAACTTAGATCCTAAATATTCAAACAGTAAATGACTTGCCACATCAGAAACCGAGCGTTTCTTTGGTTATCATCGTGAGCGTCATAATCAAGAAGGGGATACCTTAACGCATCAAGGCAGTCAAGTGGTGAGCTTAAATGACAGTGTGACGATTCAAGCAGGGCAAGATTATCGCCAAGTCAGTAGCACCTTACTTGCCAAAGATACCCTAGATATCACCGCACAAAATCTGTATTTCGATGCTACTCATAATGTGCAACAACATCAACAAAGTCAAAGTGATTTGAAGATTGGGCAGTTTAGCCGAGTGAAATCCCCTATCATTGATATAATTCAAACGGCAGAGCGCTTAGTGAAAAATAAAGATGCCTCAGACCGCCTGAAAGCAGCGAATGCAATGGGCTTAGCTGCGCAGGGATATTCCTTATACGACAACATCAATAAAATGGCGAATCAGCGCTATTCCTCTGCTTATCTATTACGGGTGGAATCCGGAATGGGTGTGGCACATAGCCGTCAAAAACAAGAAGTAGAAACGCGTATTAGCCAAGGTAACTTATTAAATGCAGCACATCTTCGCTTACATGCAGTGAGTGATAAGACGGCATCTAGCCCTTCTGATAGCACGGGCAACATTCGTCTAACGCATACCACACTGACAAGTCGTGATGATAAAGGACAACGTATTGCAGGGAGTACGCTCAACTTAACTGGTCGCCAAATTGATATTCAAGCAGGCGAAAGTCGGACGAAAGAACGTTCTAGAGGACAGAATGTCGGTGTTGAAGTGGGCATGTTTGCACAATTTGGTGCGCAATCTGGTGTGGGCGCCTATGCAACGATAGGTGGTGATAATCAGAAAGCCAATGGTGATAGCCTAAGTTATCATAATAGTCAGCTAGACAGTGAGCATGTCACTCTGCGTAGTAGCCAAGATATGAATTTAGTGGGAACGAGAGTACAAGGTAAACGAGTTGATGTTGAGGCAGGTGGTAATTTGCATATTGAAAGCCGTCAAGATGAAAGCCGTTTTGATAGTCAAAGTACTCAAGCGGGACTGAGTGCTGAAATCAGTTTCGGTAATTCTTGGAGTGTCAATGGTAATTTAAGTGCAGAGCGAGGCAAAAGCAACTATAAACAAGTCCGCGAGTTGTCAGGGATAATAGCGGAGGAAGGTGGTTATCATGTGACGGCAGAGAATGTGCATTTAAGAGGTGCAGTGATAGCCTCGACAAATCCAGCGGAGAGTGAGTTAACGACGAATAGATTCAGTTTTGAAAATATTGAAAATGAATCGAGTTACAGTGCCAGCAGTGCATCGATTTCAGGTGGTTATGGTAAAGGAAGGGATTATTATCGTGATGCGGATACACACCAAGTCGTGCCAGCGGGGAGTGCGAATGCGGAATTTATAGCAGGAGCGAAAGGCGCGAGTTTTAACGCAGGTTTACCGATGCACAATGAGGGCAAAGAGCGCAGTGTCACGAAGGCGACCTTAACGGCAGGGCGAATTGTGCTGAATAAAGATAGCCAACCGACAGAAACGACAGCCGAAGCGTTAGGAATAAATACGGATTTAAGTCAAGCTCAGAGTGAAGTGAGTAAAGCCAAAGATGTCACTCAGCTTTTAGCCGAGCAGAAAGAGATAGCGAAAGCGGTATCTGAGATAAAATCGGCGGTAGGGACTTATACGAGTAATCAGCAAGAAGAGGCGGAGCTTGCGGTTAAGCGGGCGGAAAAGGCGTTAGCACAAGCGAAGCAAACAGGAAATCAGACTGAAATCACACAAAAACAGACCGCACTTTTAGCGGCAGAAAAAGTGCAAGCGAAGTGGAGAGATAGGGGAGAGTATAAACGTACAGCAGAGGTGTTGACGACATTATTTACGGGTATATTGGCTAACCAAGCAGCAACAGGGATAGCAACCCAATTGGCTTCACCAGAAGTGAATCAATGGATTAAACAGGCAACCACCAATGACAAAGGTGAAACTGAGGTTATCACGAATACCCTTGCTCATGCGATTTGGGGAGCGATAGAGGCGGCAGCGAATCAAGGCAACCCGAGTTCAGGTGCGATAGCGGCGGCGAGTGCGGAATTGGCAGCACCGATGTTAGCTAAGGTGTTGTATAACAAAGACAGGGCAGAACAACTGACGGCAGAGGAAAAGGCACAGATAACCGCATTAAGTTCGATTACGGCAGCGGTCGCAGGTGGGCTAACGGCACAAAGCACGAACCAAAGTAACAAGACGGTATCGAGTCTCACTAATGCTTCGCTAGGTGGGGAAATAGGTAAGCGTGCAGTGGAGAATAATTATCTTTTAAATAAACATGCAGAAAAATATTTAAGTCAAGAAGAAAAAGCACTGTTAAAAAAATTAAAAGACAATGGTGTTGAAGATATTGAGAAATATCAAGCCGCATTTATTGAGGCGAAAACAGAGGAGGAAAGAAATCAAGTTATACAGGCATATCGACAGGCTGTTGATGATTCAGGTCAGATTATTGTTCAACTTTACCAGAATGGTCAATTATCAGATGATGATTATTTGAATTTAGTCAGTTCTTTGACAGCAAGTGTGCTTAGAGGAATACAAGATACTCAAAGAGAGAGTAAGAGTAATCCAAATGCGGGCTTTTTTGAGCAAGACCCTCTGCAAAAAAATGCTATTTTCTGGACTCCTGCGGGGATAATGAATAGTGAACATGTTGCACTGTTGAATGAAATTTATTTAGATAGGCAGGTTCAAGCTGGGAAATTAACGTTAGAAGAACGAGAAAATCGTCGAGATAGTAGTCAAATTTTAGCGGGATATTTTTCGGACGTTAATTTTAATTTGAAAGAGGCGATAGAAGGGCTTTCAGCTGGTGATGCAGCAGTAGTGGCGACGGGATTCGTTGGTAAGAAGTTATTGACGAAGAAAGGCAATTCACTTCCAAAAGAGAAAGAGGATAGTTCAGATGTAGAAAAACTTGGAAAAAATAATCCAAGTTGGAACCCGCATCTGAATGAACGGATTTCTCAACGTGAGGCAGGGTTTTATTTAAAAGAGCAAAGATTAAATAAAGAAGCCAGTCAAGTTGCATCTAGCATAAACTTGCCGATAAAAGATAAAGTATGGCTTAAACACATTATTAATGGTGAAGGAAAAGGTAACTTATTTGTAGGTGGACATACTACTTTAGGCAATGTCATTGTGGATAAGGTTATAAAAGAATACCCAAATGGGGTTTATGAAGCGAGGGTGCTAATTCCTAACCCGAAAGCCAAAACTGATCCTATTGCACCGAAATTTTTGGAGAAAAAGGGAAATGAAGGTGTATCCACAATGTTTCCAAGAACATGGACAGCTGATAGATTGAAAGTTGAGTTGGAGCATGCATTTAAAAATGGAGGGAGAGTTGAAAAAGCTGACAATAAGTGGAAGGGGACAACAAAATCAGGCGTTGAAGTAATATGGCATTTTGATAAAAGTGGTAATGTTTCAACAGTTTATCCAGTAATAAAGTGATGGAGATAATAAAAATGAAAGTTCTTTTTAGTTATGGCACATATAATAATTGTCCATATAAAGCTTGCAGTGTTTATGAAAGTAATAATCGGGAAAATGATGGGGTGATTACTGACTACATTGGTACATTGGAACGTTTAAGTTGGATAAGTAAGGTATTAGATATGCTTCGAGATCCAACGATTACTCGGGATTGGATTGATTCACAAGCATTTGAAGCATTGATAGATCATGATCAAGTAAAAGTGGGTTTTTATCTGTTAGATGATATGGAGGAAGAGGATATCCCTGATGATGTTGATGAGCGAGATACCGATGCCCGTTTAATCCCCCGTAAAGAATTGGCATATTTGCTAGAAAAATGGCTCGCTTTTTACCAAAGACCCATTACTGATATGGATTACCAAGAAATTATCGACACGAAGGAAGCATACTTATGACCGTGATTGTCGGTGGGCATTCCACCTTAGGCAATATCCGGGTGAACCGAGTATTACAGACGTATAAAAATGGTGTATATATTGCTCAGATTTCTGTATGGGATAACGACACAAATCAATATATTGCTAAAACCAACAACAATGGCGAAATGCTGATGTTTCCTGCTACGTGGACAGCAGATAGGATATTGGTTGAGATTGATTCAGCCTATTCAAACCAAGTGGATGATTTAGATGTGGTACGTCAAATGGAAGGGATGTGGGCGGGGATATCCAATTCAGGTGTGAGAATTGAAGGATACACTTATCCAGAACTTACTGCTTTTCCAAGTAGCAGACAGGAGTAAGTTATGCAATTAGTGTTTTCCTATATTGAACATAAATCACAAGTGATACCGGTTTGTTTTTGGAAAGAAAACCATCAGCTTCATCCTTTAACAGGCTATTTAAATGACCCGATGGGTGGACCCAATTACTTTGCGTTCTTGGATAGGGTGTTATCGATTTTGAGGGATGATGAGGTACAACAAGGGGATATTTCTTCCAATTCTTGGGGAGTTGAAATTCAGGGTGATAAGGTGTATTTCTGTTTTTTATTTGCCCAAGAAGACACAAGTTTGCATTTTGCTTTAACGAGAGCAGTACTGATAGATGTGCTCGTACTATGGTTAGCCTTTCGTAGTCAGGAGCCTGTTGTTGGTTATCAAGAAGAGTTAAGTTTTGATGAAGTGTAAATATCAAACAGCGTAGCAAGAAAGTGCGGTCAGTTTTGAAAAAGTTTTGAGCTTTGAGAATTGGTCGCATTTTTAACATACATTGATAACGTACGTTAAGGAAGTTTTAGTGAAGGTAGATAAAAGTTTAGAATTAATAGAAAGATGAAGATTAATTTCATTAATAAAATGCTTTATGACAGCTTGAAAATCTGCTTGCTTAGTAGCTTTTAACAGAATAGTGCTATTTTTGTTGTAAACTTGCACCGTCTTTTGCTTTTAAGTAGCTTAAAATCCAAATCAGTAAGATGCCAAACAGTGCAACACTTAAAAAAGTGCAACTAAAAGATTGCTGTAATTGGTTGCCGATTTCACCAATATTGTCACGATATATCCCTAAAATGACCGAACAAACTGCGATACCAATCCCAATTCCCATTTGTTGAGCAACACTGAGAATCGTTGAGCCTGCGCTGGCATTTTGTTCAGAGAGCTCACTGACTGCAAGAGTATTTGTGGCAGTGAAAATCACTGACATACAGCTACCATACCAAGCCAGCGCAGCAATTAATAACCAAGTCGGTGTTTCTACTGTGACAAATGCCATTGATGCAATGGATAAAGTAAGTAGAAATGCGGTAAAAATAAGGGTTTTTTTGTAACCTAACAAGGCAAGGATGCGGCTAATTAAAGGTTTCATTAATACAGAGCTAATGGCGATAGGTGCTAGTAGCCAACCTGATAACTCAGCACTGTAATTAAACACAATTTGTAACATGAGTGGTAATAAGAACGGGATGCCTGAACCACATAAACGGATGAATAAATTGGCTAAAATACCAATACTAAATGTACGGATTTGAAACAAAGATAATGGCAACAACGAATTTTTCGATTTTTTTGCATGGAAATAGTATGCCACTAAGAGTATGACACCACTAGTTAGGATGCTTAATGCATTAACTTTATGACTGGTTTTTTCTGCGATTAAATCTAAACCGAGAGTTAAGCCAACAAGCCCACCTGCAAAAAGGAAAAAACCGATCCAATCAAGTTTATTTACTGGAGATGTGGCATTTGGCATATAGTTTCCTGCGATGATAACGCCAATTGTGCCAATTGGGATATTGATTAAAAAAATCCAATGCCAAGTGGTGTAAGTGACTAGCCAACCGCCTAAAATAGGTCCTAAGATTGGACCTAGTAAGCCTGACATTGCCATTAGATTCCAAACAGATAATAAATGTTGTTTGGGGACTGTTCGGATAATTGCTAAACGTGCGACAGGCATCATTAATGCGCCGCCAACACCTTGTAAAACACGTGAAAGCACGAGAGTATCTAAGGTATTTGATATTGCACAAGTAATTGAGCCAAACACAAAAATACTGACTGCAAGACGAAAGATTTTTAACGTACCATACTTATCAGCAAGCCAACCACTTAGTGGAATAAATAAGGCAACAGTCAATGCATAGCTGATGATAGCAAGCTGCATTTCTAGAGGCGATTCGTTGAGATCGCGTGAGATAGCGGGTAGTGCGGTATTAAGAATCGTTGCATCAAGGGTTTGCATAAAAAGTGCAATGGCAGCAATCCAAGCTAACCCTCGATAACTTTCACGTTCTGTCATAAAATTTTCCTATTTTGAACCGCACTTTTGTTGATACCAATGTAAGATGAATGTGCTGATTTGGTTAATATTATTGATATCTAAAAGTGGTTTTTCCGAGTTTAAATCATAATCTGTTGCTAAAGCGATCACATCATTGTCCTGCGCTGGTAGCGGTTTGCTCATTGTTTGGCGATGTAACAAAATTTTGGCAATAGGTTCTTGTTTGAACCCTTCAACAAGCACTAAATCAGTTAAGTTAGGATCAAATTGTTGTGCTAAATAATGAAGATCAACAGGCTGTTTAGGGGTTTCGGTCATGAGTGCCCAGCGATTGTCACATGCTATGATAACCTGGCTTGCGCCAGCCTCTTTCATGCGCCAACTGTCTTTGCCTTCTTTATCAACTTGTGCATTATGGTGGCTATGTTTAATTACGGCAACTCGTAGTCCTTGTGCCGTAAGCAGGGGAAGAAGTTTTTCTAATAAAGTCGTTTTGCCACTTCCGCTATAACCTGTAATGCCCAACATTAAGTGCATGAGATAGTTATCCTTTTGTCAAAAATTTTATGCATTATAAAGGGATTAGTTCAGATCACAAAACTCTTAATAAGATAGGTTTATAGGCTGCTTTTTGATTGAGCTTTTTGCTGTAATAGCGGATAGCAAGGAAAGCAAGAGCGGTACAAATGAAAATAAACATTGCACTGATTAATTCGTGCGGAAAGAGCTGTTCTGCAAGAAATGTACTGAGCAAGATTGTCAGTAAAGGAACAATATAGAGTAGTAATGCAGAGAGAAGCAGAGAACGTTCGGCTAAACCAATTTCAACAAGTTGACCTACTTTAAGTGGCGTGATGGTTTCAATTGTGAAGATATGTTCACCTTGTTCACCCGTTAATTCAGAAAGTGCTGAAGCGCCACAAGCATTTTGGGCTGCACAGGCATCACAAGCGCTTTGTGATTGGCATTTTACTTTGGCGATGCCTGCTTGGTATTCGATAACGACAGCACTTTCTTTTAGCATTGATTAAAACCTATTTTTTAAATTGGATATCTTGCACGATGCGTTTTGCAGTGGAAATGGGTAATTGGCCAACAAATGTCACTTCTTTGCCATGAATTGTTTCACTGTATATCGTATAAGCTCCTTGTTTCCATGTGTTGTCTAAATTGATTTTTGTAATAGGATCAGCAACATATAAAGTAAAAGAAAAGAGTCCATCGCTGTATAATTGGCTTTCAATTTGATTATCTTCTTCTAATCCAACACTTTCATTGATTTTAACGAAACCCTGTGGTAACCAGCTGACCTGCCAGTTAAAGTGTGGTGTGTTTTCTTCTTTTTTATCAATGAGTAGAGGTGGGAAAACAATATTGTCTAAATACTGAGCTAATCCTTGTAAGCCATCACCAACATATAGATTTACTACACGGAATTGATCAAGTAAATTACCATCACGATCTAGTATATCACTTTGTAATAAAAGATAATTTTCTTCATCAATAAAAGCAACGTATTGATAGCGGAAATCATCTTTCGGCAAAATACGGATAGTTTGTACAATACGATCAGCGACACGATTGCGGCCAATATTGACGAAATCATAATATTTTTCTAAGCGATTAAAATCAGCACGCATGATAGCAGGTAGGCTGTCAATAATGTGTGTACTATGGATAGTGAAAGGTTGGAAATTAGGCTGAAAATAGCTAACTAAGTTATCACGTTGGACAATTTCTTGCTGTACTCCATCAAGAGAAACTAATTGAGCATAGGATTTACCGTCCAGATGAAGGTGACGATAGCGTAAGGAATTCATATTCACCGGCGTTGTTTTTACAAATGCTATTTCATAACTCAATTTTTCGCGTGCTTCTGGCATTTTTAATAATAACTGTTTTGCCGAGAGTTGAGTTTCGGCAAAAGCAGTGAATGGCAAAAGTAAAGCAAAGAGAAGTGCGGTTGATTTTTGAAAAGTTTTTAACATAAGTCATCACCATAAAACAAAATCACCACCAATGAAGGTGGTGAATATTAACTTGCGAAATCATTACTTTTGATTAGTTTGTTGATTTAAGATGAGTGAGTCAGCGTATAAACGACGTTGGATTTCATAATTTTGCAACATTGCACCAATCCGTTTATTTTTTTGTTCTAACTGCTCGGGAGTTACTGCATCTTTAGGTGCATTGTAACTGACTTCTTGTACAACATTATTAAATGGTAATGTTTGTAAAATCGGTGTATCAATACTATTTTGCACTTCATTTTTTGCAGTAAGGAAAGATTGAGTACCAACTACAGCAACTAAGCAAACACTTGCAGCGACTGCAACTTGTGCCAATGGGGCAAATAAGCCTTTAAATTTCTGCATAAATGGTAGTTTAGCAACTTCTTGTGGTAGAGGCTGAGAAGCTGCTGGTTGAGCCACTCGGATTTCCTCTTGCTCAATGAGCATCTCCATTTTTGCTGTGAAATCTGCACCCAACAGCACTTCAGTTTCTTGACGCATGACAGTACGAATTGTATGAAAATTTGCCCAAGATTTTTGTAATTCAGCATCTTGGCATAATTTTTCTGTCAATTCAGCACTGACTTGTTCACCATCAATATAGGCTGAAAGTAACTCTTTTTGCATGTTGATACTCCAACTTTCGTTTGGTTTTCTGTATTTGTTGTGTTTTTAACGTTCTAACATAGGTTGTACTTTACTTTCGATAATTTCGCGTGCACGGAAAATTCGAGAACGTACAGTACCTACTGGGCAATCCATAATTTCAGCAATTTCTTCATAACTTAATCCTTCAATTTCTCGTAACGTGATTGCTGTTCTTAAGTCTTCTTGTAAACCATTGATCGTATCAAACACAATTTTCTTTAATTCGTTAGATAACATTTCATGTTCGGGGGTATCCACATCCCGTAAATTACTTCCTACATCATAGCTTTCCGCTTCTTCCGCTAAAATATCTTCGTTTGGCGGGCGGCGTCCTTGTGCAGTTAAGTAATTTTTTGCCGTATTGACGGCAATTCTGTATAGCCAAGTGTAGAAAGCACTGTCACCACGAAAAGAATCAATTGAACGATATGCTTTAATAAATGATTCTTGTACGACATCGGGGATATCGTTTGGTGACACATAACGAGTCAGCAAACCAGCTACCTTATTTTGATAACGTGAAACCAATAAATTAAAGGCTTTCTTATCTCCTTGCTGTACTCTTTCTACCAAAGCCTGATCTGTTAGCTGTTCAGCCATATAACCTCTTATATCACCTCTAACAAGCCTTAATATTCAAAGACAGCAAGCTCTTGCAATCAGTTAGACGGTGCTAAATTTAAAAAGTTCAATCTTTTTTGTAAAGACCAAATATTGTGATTAATCAGCTAATTTCAAAGTATCTTGAATATAATCAACTAGGTGTTGTAATTCGGGATCACTTGCTTGTCCACGATTAAAAAACCAAGAAAATAGCTGTAAGTCAGAACAAGCAAGCAAGCGAATGAATTGGTCTTTTTGTGTATCTGACAATTGATCAAAATGTTGCTGATAGAATGGCATAATCACGTTATCGAGCTCTAACATGCCGCGCCGACAATCCCATTCAATTCGCAATTTGTTATATTGTGTCATTTTATATCCTTGTAAAATTGAAACGGATTAAATATATCAAGGATCTATTACAAAATAAACAATGTTCACTCCACTTGTTAATATATTAAAAAGGCATAATTTTGCGATTTTGATAATTTTTTGCTATATTAACTGGGATATGATAATCATTAACCAACATATTCTGCGTACTGAAAATTCAATTTAATTGGGTTTTTCCTCATTATTTCCGTGAGCAAGCGGAAGTTCTGTATAACAATTAGGTTATATCAAAATCATCGAAAACTAAGGAGGCGTTTTGACGTTTTTAAAGCAATTACGTGCGAATAGCACGCTAAAAGCACCCATTTTCTTACCCAGTATTCTTTTTATCGCTTTTGTCACAATTTATTGTTCTTTTTTTCCTGTCCACGCTCAAGAGATACTGATCATTGCCAAACAACAAATTTTTACTCATTTTAGTTGGTTCTATGTGTTGGCAGTGTCTATTTTTATCTTATTTTTGATTTTACTTTGTTCAAGTCGGTTAGGCGATATTCGCTTGGGGGCGGATAATGAAGCACCAGAGTATCCATTCCTTTCTTGGATAGCAATGCTATTCGCGGCAGGAATGGGTATTGGTTTAATGTATTTTGGAGTAGCAGAACCCATGTTGCACTATGTAAGTCCGCTGCATCAACAGCTTACGCCTACTGAGCAAGTAAAAGAAGCAATGTTAATGACTTTCTACCACTGGGGAATTCATGCTTGGGCGATTTATGCTGTAATTGGATTGACACTCGCTTATTTTGGATTTCGTTATAAGCTACCTTTGACGATTCGTTCTGGTTTTTATCCGTTATTAAAGCATAAAATTTCGGGATTCTGGGGGCACGTGATAGATATTTGTGCATTGTGTAGTACTATTTTTGGTATTACGACGACATTGGGTTACGGGGCAATGCAATTAGATGCAGGCTTGAGTAGTTTGGGGTGGATTGAATCACGCAGCTTTTCTACGCTTGCAGTATTAATCGTCATTGTGATGTGTTTGGCGACAATTTCAGCGATTACAGGGGTAGCAAAAGGAGTACGCCGATTAAGTGAAGTAAATTTATTTTTGGCGTTAGCATTGATGTTGTTTGTGATTATAGTTGGACCAACATTACTTTTATTCACCAGTTTTACTGAAAATTTAGGTTATTATTTAAGTAACTTAGTTTCTTTAAGTTTTCGTACTTTTGCTTATGAGCCAGAACATCAAGGCTGGTTTAGTGGCTGGACAGTATTGTATTGGGCATGGTGGGTATCTTGGGCGCCATTTGTCGGGTTATTTATCGCTAAGATCTCAAAAGGGCGTACTATTCGTGAATTTATTTTAGGTGTGTTATTTATTCCATCGCTATTTAATGCATTATGGATGACAACTTTTGGTAATACTGCAATTTGGCTAGATGTTGAAACTGCAGGTAATTTGACCGCACTTGCAAACGATACAGAAGCATTATTATTTGGCTTTTTTGAACAATTACCTTTCGGCAATATGGCTTCTTTCATTGCAATCACGATCATTGCTCTGTTTTTTATTACTTCTGCTGATTCGGGAATTTATGTGATTAATAGCATTGCTTCACAGGGCGAAGAAAAAAGTGTGAAATGGCAAAGTGTATTTTGGGCATTATTATTGGCAGTTTTAGCTATCGCATTATTACGTTCTGATGGTTTATCTGCCCTGCAAACTATGACATTAGTTATTGCATTGCCATTTACGATGATTATGCTGTTACTTTGTTTTGGTTTATGGAAAGGATTGATGGTGGATAACCAATATTTTAGCAAAGCATTTTCACAGGGAAGTGATAATTGGAGTGGGAAACATTGGAAAAATCGCTTAGAAAAGATTCTTGTGCAATCTAAGCGTGCAGATGTAAAACACTTTATTCAAGATATTGCTCAACCTGCATTTAATGAATTAGTCACTGAATTTGAAAAGCATGGATTAACTGCACAAACGGATATTATTACGGGTAAAAATCCGAAAATTGAATTTGTCGTCATGAAAGAAAACGTACGTAATTTCTTATATGGTATTGATTGTAAATCTCGTGAGTTATCGACTTTAGTCGTAGAAGATGATGCGTTACCCAATATTGATTCACAGCGTTCTTATGAGCCTATTACTTACTTTATTGATGGACGAGAGGGCTATGATGTGCAATACATGACTAAAGATGAGTTGATTGCGGATGTATTGAAACAATATGAGCGCTACATGAATTTAGCGATGGATAATACTAATGCACTAATGACTTATGACGTAGCTTAATGGTGTATTGTTGCTAAATTTGATAAAAAGTGACCGCACTTTTTAAGTGCGGTCGTTATTATGCATTTTTTAAGTTAAGCCATAAAGTAGACAAACGCAGCGATGATGAGTCCAATCACAATGAATGGCAAGAAATAAGCGCCTTTACATTTAAATTGGCAACATTCACTGGTCGCCGTTGACACTTGCTGTGTACATTTTTCAGTAGTGTGTACATCCGTATGCGTGGTTTGTGCAAAAGCGTTTTCAAATTCTTGTGCGGTATTTTTTAGTGCGGCACTGGTCGAGGTACGATAGAGTGGCTTACCTTTAAATTTAGCCAGATCGATATCAATATCGGTTGCAACAAAAACTAAATCCGCGGCGGCAACTTCTTCTGCACTAATCAGATTATCTGCGCCCATTTGTCCATGCGTTTCCACTTTAACACACCAACCCTGCGCCTTGGCATAATTCATAATTGCTTCAGCAGACATGAACGTTTGGGTAACACCAGTTGGGCAAGCTGTGACTGCTACAATTTTTTTACTGCCTTCACAAGTCGCGAAGTCATTTGCAAAATTACGCAATGGCGGAATGATAATCTCCTCTTTAGGCTGTTCAAGCTTGTAGATAATGGCTTGTTCAAACGCTTTAGTAAATTCTTGTGCCGTATCTTTTAACGCAGCACGTGTTGAGGTACGGTAGATAAGTTTGCCTGCAAATTTAGTTAAATCAACATCAATATCGGCGGCAATAAACACTAAATCCGCATCGGCAACTTCGTCGGCGCTAATGAGATTATCAGACCCCATTTGTCCGTGCGTTTCTACTTTAACGCACCAGTTTTGTGCTTTCGCGTAGTTCATAATTGCTTCAGCCGACATAAAAGTTTGTGTTACGCCAGTTGGACAAGCGGTAACTGCGACGATTTTTTTACTGCCTTCACAATGCTCGAAATCATTAGCATAATTACGTGGTGCGGGTGTAATAGTTGGGACTTCTTCACTTTGTTCAACTTGATAAACAGTTGCTTGTTTAAGTGCCTGACTAAATTCACCCTCCACATTGTTGAGTACTGCACGAGTCGATGTGCGATATAACAACTTACCTACAAATTTTGATAAATCAATATCAATATCACTAGCAACAAAGACGAGATCTGCTGCGGCAATGTCTTCATCGTTCAGAATTTCTTTTGTACCAATTTGACCTTGTGTTTCAACTTTGACTTGCCAGCCCTGTGCCTTTGCATAATTCATAATTGCTTCAGCAGACATAAATGTTTGGGTTACGCCAGTTGGGCAAGCTGTGACTGCAACGATGTAGTTAATTTGAGGTGTGGAAAGATGTGCAAAATCGGCCGCACTTTCTGTTGTTGAAATAAGTGAGCGCATCTGTAATAGCTTGTTGAATCGTCTTTTCAGGTGCATTAAATGCTTGTTCAGCATCAACAACAAAAATCTTTTTACCAGCAAATTCAGGTTGGTTTAGGCACTGATCTGTAAAGGCAATAACAATTTCCGCGTCAGCTAATTCGCTGATTTGATGCCCTTGCTGATTGGCGGCTGTAGTTAAGACTTGATGTAATAAAAACAGCTTTGAATTACCCATGTCGTCTTTTTGTGTGAGAAAAATATTCATGAAATTATCCTTAAATTAATGTGATTTTTACTTTTTCCAAAATCGGATCTAATAATGCAGAATCAGGCACCCCAACATGGGTTTGTGATACCGTAAAAGTGGCAACAGCACTTGCAAAGGCAAGGGTTTGCTGTGTGGAAAAATGATTAACAATACCATAAATAAGTCCTGCAACCATAGCATCTCCCGCCCCGACTGTACTGACCACCCGCTGGCAAATAGGGGGTTCTGCATGAATAATATGCTCCTGTGTCAGCCAAATGGCACCTTTTTCACCTAGTGAGACCACAACATTTGCGATGCCTGTTGCTTGTAATTGCTGCGCGGCGTTGATGATATCTGCTTGTGTAACTAGCGGATGCCCTATCCAAGTTTCTAGTTCGCGGTGATTGGGTTTGACTAACCAAGGCTTGGCTTGAATCCCCATCGTGAGAGCTTGATTGCTGGTATCGAGAACGAGCTTAATATGATGGCGATTGAGTTGTGTTAACCATTGTGCAAATGCCTCAGCACTAATGCCATCTGGTAAACTGCCGCAAACAGCGATTAAATCAAAATCTGGTGCAATTTGCAGTGAGAACTCAACAAAGTGTTGCCAAACTTCAGGTGTGATGACATAGCCTTGGAAATTAAGATCAGTTACTTTTGCTTCAGTTTCCGTAATTTTAACATTGACTCTGGTTGCGCCCGCAACGCGATGGAAGTGATCGGATAGCGCTAAATTAGCAAACATATGTTGATATTCACTTTGATTTTGCTTACCGAGGAAGCCAGTTACTGTGCTATTGATCCCCAGATCATGCAGTACTTTTGCAACGTTAACTCCTTTTCCCGCTGGATATAGACCTAGGCTTTCTATTTTATTGACTTCACCTAAAGCAAGCCGTTTTACCTGCCCAATGAGATCATAAGCACTATTTAGTGTGATTGTGAGTACTTTCATGGCGATTCATCCAAACCTGATTCAATAAGTTCACTAATTTCTTTAAGCGCTTGTTTTGCTTGTGCACCAGTGGCGACAAAACGTAAGCGATGCCCTTTTTGCGCACCTAGTGCGGTGACTTTCATTAAGCTTTTAGCGCTAATTAGCTGGCCGCCATTATCAAGATTTTGTACTGCAATTGAGGCATTATATTTTTTTATGTGGTTTACAAGTAGTGCAGCTGGACGATAATGGAGTCCGTGGGTATGCCGAATGGTAACAATCATTTCTATTGCAGGGACTTGTCCTGCTAAAATTGTTGAATTTTCTACCGCACTTTCATTGCATGGCTGAGAAGTTAACGCGCAGAGAATTTGTTCTATTGAGCCAGTTAATAATGTTTCTTGCACTTGCTGGTCTAATAAGCAAGCTAAACTGTGATTAATTTGGTCATCCACTGCGGCAATCGTGAGGACGACTTGTACGGATTTTCCATTATGAATAAATGCTTGTTTAGCTCGACTCAATGCTATCGCATTATGTTGATTACCCACAGTGGCATCAGTCAGCCAAATCCCTTTACCTAGTGGTAAAGCTGGACTCGCAATGACTTCGCTAATAAAGTGGTTATTGATGGCTTGTTGCTGCTGCAATTTTTCTACATTTAACGCAGTGAGTGTTAATAAGCTCTCGGTTTCTACGGCTAAAGTAATGGATTCAGCATTGATGAGCGAAGATGTCGTTTCGCCCATGATAATAGCTTGAAATTGCCGTACATCTTGCGTTGTTGCCAGCTGTTGTGCCGCTGTTTCATTATCTAAAATACGTGTTAGTTGACGCAGTAACGCTAAATGTGCATCAGAATCTGCTGCAATGCCAATCACGATATAAGCGATGTTGCCTTCACCCCAATCGACGCCTTGTGGAAATTGAAAGAATTGCACGCCAGTTTTATTAACCAGGCTACGTGTAGCGAGTGAACCATGTGGAATAGCAATCCCATTACCTAAATACGTAGTCATTTGTGCTTCTCGCTCAAGCATGCCTTGTAAATAACCGTTTTGCACACAACCTGTGTTCACTAAGGCATCTGCTACAAGGGCAATCGCTTGTTGTTTGTTTGTGGCTTGAACTGCTAAATGGATGTCATTGTCCGATAATTGAAACACGCGTACTCCTCTGGTTTTACTCTGCTATGTTAGCGATATGGCAATTTATTTTAACCGTAAAATAGAAAAAACTGCTGACTTTTACATCAACAGTTTTTCTATTTAACTACCACAAAGTTTTAATAACTGTTCGGAACCTTGCACAATATAAGGGTCATCTTCGGCACGCACTTTATCTTTTTGTAGATCTTTCATTGCATCATAGATGCCTTGTGTGACACTGGCTGAATCAATTTGAGTCCAACAGCCTTGTTTTAAACTATTAAAATTGGTTTGTAACGCAGAGGCAAAAATTACTCCACTATAATACGCATGAATACTTGAATCATGCCCACCTTGATAGAGATCTGTTTTGATTTTTTCAATAGGTAATAGAATTCGATTTAAGTACCAGTCATTAGCACCACTCGTAAAAGAATTAACATCATAATCTTGATTCACACGACCTTTATAAGTTTCAACCGTTGCCTCATAAGCAGTGGCATAAGATTTTTGATCAATTTGCTCTTTATCTAAATTAATCACTGCGTTTTTATCACCAATAAAAGGCACATAGGAAGAAAGTGAGCAGGCAGAAAGCAGAGTGATTAACGCGAGGATAGCGATTTTCTTTAACATAAAAAATTTCCTAGTCAGTCAAGTGAAATCAGGTCTTTGATTATACTGTGAAAGTCTTTATTCGCCAACGGATTCATCCGCTTTCAAAGTAAAAGATCATGATTTTTTATTATTCAAATCAATTAATGTATTCATGTTTGTAAACGCACTTTTGTTTTCAGAGAAATCAACCGCTACAGCATGATGTTGTTGCATGAATTTCAACATACGACGTTCACCACTGGCTAAGTAATCTGCTAGAGCATGTTTCAGTTGGGTGGAGACTAAACAAAATGTGGGATGTTCTTGTTCACCATCATGTGCATAGGCAATTAAAATTTCAGGAAAACAGACCGCACTTTTCAACTTCTCTAATAAATTTGTTGGTAAAAAAGGGCAATCACAAGGCACAAATAACACAAAATCTGTGCTCGCACGTTGTAGTGCTGTCAAGATGCCGCTTAATGGTCCTTGAAACCCAGCGAGTTGATCAGAGAACACCGTCAATCCGCTTTGTGCATAAATATGTTGGTTACGATTGGCATTAATCGCGATTTCATCTATTTGTAGCTGCAAACGTTGGTAGACATGTTGAAACAAAGGTTGCTGTTGAAACAATTGTAATCCTTTATCAACACCACCCATGCGGCGCGCTTGTCCACCAGCTAAAATTACCGCACTAATTGTCATTGCCATATTTTCTTCTGCACCTAATTAAAGTATGATCCGAACAAATTTTTCTCAATCATAAGGAAAACTTTATGAAATGTCATCGACTAAACGAAGTGTTGGAACTTTTACAACCCTATTGGTCTAAAGAACCTGATTTGCATTTATTGCAAATTTTGCAGAAAATTGCAGATGAAGCGGGTTTTGATAAACCTGTTTCAGAATTAACTGATGAAGTGATTATTTATCATTTAAAAATGCATGGCACAGATAAATATGAACCGATTCCGGGAATTAAAAAAGACTATGAAGAAGATTTTAAAACCGCATTGTTAAAAGCGCGCGGTATTATTGAATAATTAAGGATTGCAAATGAAAAAATTGTTTTTAGTTTTAGCTTCATTTCTATGTGTATTTGCTGCACAAGCGCACAATTTAACGGAAGGCAAACAGTATTCAGCATTAAATAACCCACCTTCAGCACAACCCGAAGTCATTGAATTTTTCTCTTTTTATTGCCCACATTGCTATTCATTCGAATATGAATATCAGATCCCAGCAAAAGTAAAAGCTGATTTACCACAAGGTGTCGAATTTAAACAATATCACGTTAATTTCTTAGGACCGCAAGGTGAAAATTTAACGCGAGCATGGTCATTTGCACTAGCAACAGGTGTAGAAGATAAAGTGAAAGAAGCCCTGTTCCAAGCTGCACAAAAAAATGCATTACGTTCTATGGATGATATTCGTCAAATCTTCTTAGACAAAGGTGTTTCGGCAGAGCAATTTGATGGTGGAATCAATAGTTTTGCAGTTACGGCTTTAGTGAATAAACAAGTCAATGCAGCAGAGCAATTTAAAGTGCATGGTGTGCCAGATTTCTATGTAAATGGTCAATATCGTATTAAACCAGAAGGACTGAGTACCACAAGTAATGACGCTTTTATCAAAGATTATGTAGAAACTGTAAAAGGTTTATTGCAAAAATAATGAAAAATTGGTTTAATGCCTCGTTTTTAACGAAAGAGATTATTTTAAGAGGATATTATGGCAGAAAGTTTTAGTGTTACGCGTCGTTTTTTCGATGATAAAAATTATCCAAGAGGCTTTTCACGTCATGGCGATTATACTATCAAAGAATCACAAGCGCTTGAGCAATATGGTCAAGCATTCAAGGCTTTAGATTCAGGCGAGCGTACACCAGTCACTAAAGAAGAAAAAGACTTCGTTGCTTTCTGTCGTGGTGAACGTCAGCCTGAAACTTTTTTAGAGAAAACTTGGCACAAATACCGTTCTCGTATTTCAACCACAAAACGTGTTTATACCTTGTCTGGTGTGGTTGGTACTGATAACTTAGACGATTTCTCAGCAGAATAAGCGTACATTTCATCTGATAAAAGGCTTGGCGGACGAAAAGAAAACCGAGCCTTTTGCTTTTAGCTTCAATAACATATAGAACTTATCCCATGCAAGGTTTGCCCCCAATTGAACAATACGACAGTTTATTGGCTGAAAAACAGCAAAAACTGACCGCACTTTTATCTCCATTTCATGCGCCTGTATTAACTGTGTTTGCTTCGCCAGTACAGCATTATCGTATGCGTGCAGAGTTTCGTATTTGGCATGATAAAAGTGATTTTTATCATATTATGTTCGATCAGCAAACTCGCCAACGTTATCGTGTTGATCAGTTTCCGATAGCCAGTCAATTAATCAATCAAATGATGGGAGCATTATTACCATTATTAAAAGCGGATAATGTGTTACGACATCGATTGTTTCAAGTGGATTATTTAAGTACTTTGAGTAATAAAATTATTGTCAGCTTGCTCTACCACAAAACACTTGATCAGCAATGGATTGATGCAGCAAAACATTTAAAAATGCAGTTACAGGCTCAAGGATTTGATGTACAAATTATTGGTCGTGCCAGTAAGCAAAAAATTTGTCTTGAGCAAGAATTTGTTGACGAAATTTTAACAGTACATGGCAAACCTTATATCTATCGTCAAGTAGAAAATAGCTTTACGCAACCCAATGCGATAGTGAATCAAAAAATGCTGGAGTGGGCGATTGATTGTACAAAAGGTAGTCAAGGTGATTTATTGGAACTTTATTGCGGTAATGGTAACTTTTCTATTGCGTTAGCCCAAAATTTCCGCAAAGTCCTTGCGACTGAAATTGCTAAACCTTCTGTTGCAGCTGCGCAGTTTAATATTACTGCAAATGGTATTGATAATTTACAAATCATTCGTATGTCGGCAGAGGAATTTACCCAAGCGATGAATGGTGTGCGTGAATTTAATCGTTTAAAAGGTATCGATTTAAGTCAATATCAATGCCATACTATTTTTGTTGATCCACCGCGAGCAGGGTTAGATGATGAAACCGTGAAGTTAATACAAAATTATCAGCGTATTTTGTATATTTCCTGCAATCCACAGACCCTATGCGACAACTTACATCAGCTTTGCCAAACACACCGTATCGAAAAAGCCGCCTTGTTTGATCAATTCCCATACACTGATCATATGGAAACAGGTGTATGGTTAATTCGGAAATAAATCATGAAAATCCAGTTAATTTGCGAAAGTGGAAATGCAGAAGAGTTTAGTGCACTTTGCCAAGCACAAGGTTTAGAACAGGATTGGACGAGTGATTTAGCTTTAGTTCAAACTGATGATGAACAAGGACAAACTCGCTTAGTACTCCGTAAATTAGATGAACCTAAACTGGGTGCAGTGTACGTGGATTTTGTTAGTGGTGTAATGGCGCATCGTCGTAAATTTGGTGGCGGACGAGGTGAAGCGATTGCCAAAGCGGTGGGAATTAAAAAAGATTATTTACCAACCGTCATTGATGCTACTGCTGGTTTAGGGCGAGATGCTTTTGTATTAGCTGCTTTAGGCTGTAAAGTGTGCCTTGTTGAACGTCACCCTGTTGTGCGTTTGTTGTTACAAAATGGTTTGCAGCGTGCTTATGCGGATAAAGAAATTGGTGAAATGATGCAACAAAATATGCAATTATTAACTGTACAGCATATTGCGCAATTAAAGCCAGAAACAGATTTTGCCGATGCAATTTATCTCGATCCAATGTATCCACATAAACAAAAAAGTGCCTTAGTTAAAAAAGAAATGCGTGTTTTTCAGCATTTAGTTGGTGCTGATATAGATGCGGATAATTTGCTTGAACCTGCCTTAAAATTAGCGAGAAAACGCGTTGTGGTTAAGCGACCTGATTATGCTGATTTTCTCGCACAAACTCCACCACACTTTAGTCGTGAAACTAAAAATCATCGTTTTGATATTTATATGAAACATGATGAGTCAATTTGAATCTCCCTTACCTCTCGTTAATAGGAGAGATAAGGATGCGATGTATTTTTATTTTACTGTGCAATTTCGCTTTCTTTTGGATAAATTGCACCTAAACTGACCGCACTTTTAGCACCTGTTACACTTGGTAAATTGGCTGGCTGATCATTTAAACGGCGATGGGCAAGCCAAGCAAAAGCAGCAGCTTCGACATCATCACCATTTAAACCATAATCATTCGTTGTTTCAACTTTCCAATCAGGTAAAAGTACAGCTAAGCGAGTCATCAACAGCGTGTTTTTCATGCCACCGCCACAAACGAGCAAATAGCGAGGTAAATCCGTCTGAATTTGATTAAGTTGAGCAACAATACTTTGTGCGGTTAATTCGACTAATGTGGCTTGTACATCTTGTGGCTGAAGTGCGGTGTGCTTTTCCAATTTTTTGTTGAGCCAAGCTAAATTGAATAGTTCTCGCCCAGTGCTTTTGGGTGGAGGTAATGCAAAAAACGGCTCAGCTAATAAATCCTGTAACAGTGCTTGATTGACTGTGCCAGATTTTGCCCATACAGCATCTTTATCATAAGCTTTACCTTGATGTTTTTCGATCCACGCGTCAAGTAGTGTATTACCCGGACCTGTGTCATAACCAATCACTTCTTCATTTGGTAGTAGGCATGAAATGTTACTGATACCACCAATATTTAACACTACAGTGGCTTGATCGGGTTTAGAAAATAAGGCTTGATGAAATGCAGGGACTAATGGCGCGCCTTGCCCACCAAATGCCATATCTTTACGACGAAAATCGGCTACTGTAGTAATGCCAGTTTTAGCCGCGATTAAATTTGCATCGCCAATTTGCATTGTGAATGGATATTGACTCGTGGGTGAATGCCAAATGGTTTGTCCATGACAGCCAATGGCAGTAATTTGCGTTGGTGAAAGGTGGTATTTTTGTAAGAAGTGTTTGATACAGTCTGCATAGAGTAAGCCTAAACGGTGATCCAACTCACCTAAGGCTTGTAATGTAGTTTCACCTGAGTTACATAACGCTGAAATTTGTTGCCTTAACTCGCTTGGCATGGGATAAAAATCTGCATGAATAAGTTGTGGTTGTACCGTAGAAAAATCCATTAATGCGAGATCCACACCATCTAAACTGGTACCAGACATTACACCGATATAGTACATAATTTCTCCTTTTTCTGCTTGTATGGATTTTATTATAGGGGAAAGATCAAAATAGATAAAAGAGGAGTTGAGCTTGTAGGGCAAATAAAAATAGACGTAAAAACGTCTATCTTGATTCTTGTTTGTTTCATGCAGAATGTATTATTTTACCCATTCCACCACATCTTCAAATGCTTGACGCGTTTTCACTTTCGGTTGGTTTAAACGATAACCAAAGGCGATCATGACACTCAGTTTATAGGTTTTACTATCGTAAAGCCCCTGTTTGACAAACAATTGATCCATTTTTTCTAATGGAAATCCTTCTATTGGCGTTGAATCAATACCAATCATGGCTGCGCTAGTGAGCATATTGGCCATCGCAATATAGCTTTGACGGCAAGCCCAGTGATAAAACGCGTTTGAATTACCCGTTAATGCAAAGTCTTGTTCAGTAAAAGTGCGGTAGAAATGTTGACGAATTTTGCGCATATCTTCTGGAATATGATGTACATCTTGCATCATATGTTGTACATATTCACCATCTGCTAGTAGCGTTTCAGGTTGGCGCACCAGTACCACAACAAAATGGCTGCAATCCATGACTTTATCTTTGGCGCCCCATGCTATATCACGGATCAATTCTTTGATTTTTTGATTTTCAATCACTAAAAATTTCCATGGTTCAAAACCAAAAGAACTGGGGGAGAGACGACCTGTTTCAAGAATAAAACGAAAATCTTCATCGCTGATTTTTTTAGTAGGATCATAAGCTTTACAGGCATGGCGATAATGAAAAGCGTTGAGGATATCGGTTTTTGAAATAGTCATATTGATTTCCTTGTAGTTTGTTTATCAAGCCATCGCTGATGGCGATTTACTTTATGCGTATTGCTACTTTTGATAGCATACAACACTTTTTTGACTTTTATGTGGTGTAAAACAAAACAAGCAAAGAAAAGCGAACCAACTAAGTCGCTTTCTCTAACTTTATGCTGATTTTTGCACAGAAAATTAAGCTATTTTTTATTACACGCATGATCAAAAGTGCGGTACTTTTTCAAAGTTTTGTTTAGATGATTCTAGAGAATTGCTGGCGTTTGGCTTGTGCTCTTGAATAAGTATCGAAACATAAACAAATATTACGAATTAATAAACGTCCTTTAGCCGAAACTTGGATGTTATCTGCGCCAATCTCTAATAAACCGTCTTTGGCTAAGGGGTCAAGTAAGGCTAAATCTTCGGCAAAATGCGATTTGAATTGAACATTATATTGCTGTTCAATAGGTTGATAATCTAATTTAAAGTTACAGATAAGCTGTTTAATCACATCACGGCGTAAGCAGTCTTCTTGGCTCATCAAAAAGCCTTTATGTAAAGCAATGCCGGTATTATCTACGGCAGTATAATAATGTTTTAATTCTTTTTGATTTTGTGCGTAAGTATCCCCTAATAAACTAATTGCGGAGACGCCTAAACCTAACAAATCACATTCTTCTTGCGTGGTATAACCTTGGAAATTGCGATGTAATACACCGTGTTGTTGTGCAATTGCCAATTCATCATCAGGTTTTGCAAAGTGATCCATACCGATAAATTTATAACCTGCATGACCTAGCGTTTCGATCATTTTTTGCAAGATAGTTAATTTGGTTTCTGGCGCAGGCAGTTGGTCATTTTTAATTTTGGCTTGACCAGCAAAACGGCTTGGTAAATGCGCATAGTTAAACACACTTAAACGGTCAGGATTCAGTGCAATAACCTTTTGTAGGGTGAACATAAAACTGTCTACGTTTTGTAGGGGTAAACCATAGATTAAGTCAAGATTAGTCGATTGAAAGCCTAATTCCTGTGCACGTTGTAATAATGCTGCAATAAAGTATTCATCCTGTTCACGATTGACCGCTTTTTGTACATCTTTATTAAAATCTTGTACGCCCATACTCATACGGTTAAAGCCAATACGATGTAAATGATCAAGCATTGGTAATTCAATTTCACGTGGATCGATCTCAATACTGATTTCAGCATTAGGCGCAATGGTAAAATGCTGACGTAGCATTGACATTAAGCGTGAAGATTGTACTTCGCTTAAATAAGTGGGCGTGCCACCGCCCCAATGCACTTGAGTTACAATGCGATTTTTGAATAAAGGCGCACGAGTTTCGATTTCTTTTTCTAAAAAATCCAGATAAATATCGGCTTTGTGCTGATGACGCGTGATCACCTTATTACATGCACAGAAATAGCAAAGTTTGTGGCAGAAAGGAATATGAATATAAAGAGAAAGTGGGCGTTCAGGATAACGTTGTGCTGCCTGAATAAAATCCAGATTTGTATAATTTTCATTAAATTCCAGTGCGGTCGGATAAGATGTATAACGTGGACCAGAATAGTTATACTTTTGAATTAATGCCAAGTCCCAAATAATCTCGGACATTGTGTCCCCCTCAAAATTAAATATGTTCCATATCAGCTAATAACTGATGAATCTCCAACAAAATTTGCTTTTCTAACTCTGCTTCAACACTTTCACGTTGTAAATCTAAACGCATTCGTTCATTTTTCTTTAATTCACGACGTTTTTCATGAGTTGGCATGTCCATCACGACTTCATAAAGCTGATGCATGGCTTGATAGCTTTTTAACTTTTTACCTAGTGGTTCTAGTAACATTTTGAGCCGTAGTACTCCTTCAGAATGATTACAGTCGCCATTCTGCATTGCTTTAGCAATGATCACAATACTCTCTTTGAGGCGCAGTGTTCTAGCGTTGCGTGCGTGCTGGATCGCTTTTTTCTGTTTTTGTAACATCAGTAACAAATAGCCTGCATAAGCTGCCATCGCAACGATAATAAGTACAGCAATAATGATTAAAAGGGTTGTCCACATAACTTTTATCTAAATTGGTTGATATCGATTTTTTCGAAAGTGCGATATAAATCTTCTTCTGTCTCTTCTTCGTCACTAATTCCGAGTTCATCCATTAATTGCGCAATACGTGCTAAACATTCATCAACAAATTGTTGGTCTTCTATCGTTAGGGTTTTGCCTGCATCCAGTTCATCCAACAATTGATTCAAACATTCGTTATTTTCCAGTTGTTCTAATTCCAGCATTGGATCATGTTTTTTCACTTTTTCTTCCAATTTAACAGCAGGAATTATCATGCCTTTTTCAGGTTTATTCACAAACTCAACGATTAACGGCACTTTTTTACGGCTGCCAATGCGTGGATCTTTTCTCTCTAAGCTTTGATTATGTGTACTACTATCTACTGCGCTATGGCGTGAACCTGAGGCTAATCCTTTATGTTTACGTTTCTTTTTATCTTCACGTGCTTTAGCATCTAACTCATAACGCGTTAATTTTCTGCCAGGTTTTGCCTTAGGCATTTCGACTTTTTTATCCGTCTTACGTGCAGGCATAATATCCGTCACGCGACGAGTTTTTTTCTTACGAGCCATATTGTTTTCTCTTTCTCAATAGTTGGTTGCAGATTGTACCATTTAAAACCATTTTTACTTAATTAAAACTCGGGTTTTACTTCAAATAACAAGCTTTGTTGATTAATAGGGTGAGTAAATTCTAAGCGTTCGGCATGTAAGCATAAACGTGTCGATAATGCTTTTGCTTGTGGCGGCGCATAGAATTTATCGCCCAGAATAGGGTGTCCTAATCCAAGCATATGCAGACGCAGTTGGTGGGAACGCCCTGTAATTGGAGTTAATCTCACTCTTGTTGTGTTGTTTGGATAACGTACCAAAACTTGGTACAACGTGACCGCTCTTTTACCGCGCTCAAAGCAAATTTTTTGGCGAGGACGATTTTCCCAATCACAGATCAAAGGGAAATTCACTTCTCCTTGTTCTTGCTCAACATGTCCCCAAACCAATGCTTGATACTGTTTTTGGGGTTCACGTTCACGAAATTGACGCTTTAATTCGCGATCGGCTGCTTTACTGAGTGCAAAGAGAATCAATCCGCTAGTTGACATATCTAAACGATGAGCAGGTTCACAGAAACCGTATTTTTCTTTTACACGTGACATCGCACTATCATAATATTGCGGTTGATTACCAGGCACAGAAAGTAAGCCACTCGGTTTATTGATGACAACAAAATGATCATCATAGTGAACGATGTCGAGGTAAGGTTCTGTAGGAGGATTGTAAGTGATTAGTGCCATTTTATTTTCTGTTTCGAGTTTAATTTGTTACTTTGTTTGTGTGTAAAAAAGTAACTAAAGCTAATCCCCGACTAAACTATTTTTGTCTCACACAAGCTTTTGGCGAAAAATAGGTGATTGTGTTTGGATAGTTTATATGGGGATGTTCTTTTACGTTTAATCTTTATTCAATTTCGGCAGAGACAAGCGCTTGTCCTGTGCTACGATTTTCTAACAAGTGTGGTGCTTTTTTTAAAAGTTTTATTCTTTGTTACTCACAATTACACGCAAACTATCTAAGCGCCATGTAGCTTGTTGTAGCTGGGCAAGAGATTGTACACGGGTGTTCTCGAGCGCGTCTATTTCATCTTGGCGAATGTTTTTATTTACCGCTTGTAATGCAGTTAAACGATCTAATTCAGCACTGAGCGTTTGATCCGCAAGCTGCTGTGCATTGTGGATAATTTGTTTCGCTTGCGCAACGACTTTTTGCTCACTTTGCTTAATTAATTGTTCCACATTAGAACGCACCATTTTCACCACTTTGTTTGCCATGTTTTTACCAATCGGCTTTAACTGCTTTTGTAAAGCATTGAAAGAAACTTGCTCTGCTAAATTATTACCTTTTTGATCTAATAACAAACGAATTGGCGTCGGCGGTAAGAAACGCGTTAATTGTAAACCTTTAGGGGCTTGAGCCTCAACCACATAGATCATTTCGAGCAAAAGTGTACCAGCTGGTAGCGCTTTATTAATCAATAAACTGACCGCGCTTTTACCAATATCGCCCGAAGTGATGAGATCAATACCATGACGAATCATTGGATGATCCCAGCTTAAAAACTCGAGATCTTCACGAGCAAGAGAAAGTTGACGATCAAAGGTGACCGTAGTGCCTTCTTCTCTTAAACCCGGGAAATCTGGCACTAGCATTGTGCCTGTTGGTGTAATTACGATCGATTTTTCGCCTAAATCTTCTTGTTCCACGCCAATAATATCAAACAAGTTCAAAGCAAAGTTGACAAGTTCGGTTGAACTATCTTGTTCAGCAATAGCATTCGCGAGTTGTTGAGCGGTTTCGCCACCGTTTGAATTTAATTCTAATAAACGGTCACGTCCTTTTTCTAAGGCTTGTTTAAGAGCAATTTGCTGTTTGCGTGTTTGAGCGATGAAGGTATCGAAGCCATCAAGTGCGGTCGGTTTTTGTAAAATTTGGCGCAATTGTTGTTGATGTTGGTCAAACAATGTCATGCCCATTGGACAAGTTTCTTCAAAGGCATTTAAACCTTCATGATACCAACGAGCGAGTATAGCTTGCGCGCTGTCAGCAAAACAAGGGACATGGATTTGAATATCACGTGTTTGTCCAATGCGATCCAAGCGCCCAATACATTGTTCTAATAAATCAGGATTATCAGGTAAGTTGAATAACACAAGATGACAGGCAAATTGGAAGTTACGTCCTTCTGAACCAATACTTGAACTGAGTAATACTTGCGCTCCTTCTTCTTGTTGTGCAAAATAAGCCGCTGCGCGATCGCGCTCAATAATCGTCATTTTTTCATGGAACACGGCAGCACGAATTGCTTCTTTTTCACGCAATGCCTGTTCTAATTGAATTGCGGTATTTGCGTGGCGGCAAATCACTAATACTTTTTCAGCACGGTGGTTTTTGAGAAATGTGATGAGCCATTCAACACGTGGATCAAACTCCCACCAACGTGCTTCGGGGTTGAGCTTTTGGAACATTTGTTCAGGATAGAAGACATCTTTCTCTGCGATTTCACCTAGCATAGTCAATACATTCGTCGCATTGCTATATTGTTTTGGTAACCCTAGTGTAATTTGGTTATAGGTTCGATGAGGGAACCCTTTAACAGCTTGTCTAGTGTTGCGAAATAACACTCGGCTTGTACCATGACGATCAATTAAATTATTAATTAACTCTTGACGGGCAAGCGTCTTTTGTTCTGAGTTTGCTTGAGAATCAATAACTTTGAACATCGGCTCCACATCTTGTTCTGCTAATAGATCAGCAATATGATTTTTTTCTAGCGTACTTAATAGACTATCAGCCAATAAACTTTGCACCGCATCGGCAACAAGTTGATATTGTCGCTGTTCTTGAACGAAGGAGTTGTAATCATAGAAGCGATTAGGGTCGAGCAGACTTAAACGCGCAAAGTGGCTTTCTTGACCTAATTGTTCTGGGGTAGCTGTGAGTAATAATACGGTTGGAATTTGGCGCGAAAGTTGCTCTACGAGTTGATATTCTAAACTTGGGTTTTCTTCTGACCATGCAAGATGATGTGCTTCATCAACAATCAGCATGTCAAACCCAGCTTCTAGGAGTTGTTCTACTCGTTTTGGTATTGTACGTAACCAATCTAAGGCGCAGATAATTTGTGACTCCGTCGTAAACGGATTGACCCATAATGCTGAGGTCGGATCTTCAAAATCAGCACAACGTTCTTCATCAAACAACGAAAAATGTAAGTTAAAGCGGCGTAGCATTTCAACTAACCATTGATGTTGCAGTGTTTCAGGTACAATAATCAGCACACGTTCCACTTTTTCTGCAAACAATTGCTGTTGTAAAATCATGCCTGCCTCAATGGTTTTGCCTAAACCCACTTCATCTGCTAATAACACACGCGGTGCACTACGTTGTCCCACTTCTTTGGCAATATGTAATTGATGGGGGATAAGCCCTGCGCGAATACCACGTAAACCACGTAATGGCGATTGGAACTGAGCTTGTTGATGTGTTAACGCATTGTAACGTAAGGCAAAGTGTTCATTGCGGTCAATTTGTGCAGTAAATAAACGATCTTGTGGTTTACTGAACGTGATTTGGTGGGCTAAGTCCATCTCATGAATAGTGGTTTCTTCATGAGTATCAAGACGTTTAACTAAATAAAATGCCACCCCTTTGTTTTCTAAAATTTCTAAGATACGAGCTTTCCAACCTTCATGATGGCTGATTTCATCACCAACTTGAAATAAGACGCGGGTTAAAGGTGCTGCATCTAAAGCATAAATGCGCTGTTCTTCTGAAGCTGGGAATAAAATAGTGACGCTACGTATATCAATGCTTACGATAACCCCTAAACCAAGATTATTTTCACTTTCACTGATCCAACGTTGACCTACTGCAAATGCCATATGTAATTACTTTCTCTTATTGTTTTTATAAAAAATAGCCAGCTATTTTAGCGATGTTAAGTTAAAAAATAAAATGAAATGTAGCGTTTAGTTATGCTTAGAAAAAATATGAGAATTTATTCCATATGTCACAAATTTATGTTTTATTTTAATTTGTATTAAGTGGATGTAGCTTGTGATTGACATGCTACAACGAAAGTGTGAGAATTTTGTACATATTTTAACAAGTTAAAAGGCTTTTTGAGTTTTTAACTTAACAAAAAAGTGTATTTTTCGAATTCACAAAGCGAGGCAATTTATGATGAAGCTAAATTTAGAAGTGATTAAAAATGAGTTTTTAGGCGGCTGGAAACCATTTGAACTAGTGTGGCTAGCCATTTTTCTTTCTGTACAAGTCATTGTTTATATTATTGAACCAGATTCGTTACTCGCCATGATTTCTGGTATTGCAGGGATTTTATGTGTGGTTTTTGTCAGTAAGGGAAAAATTAGTAATTATTTCTTTGGCTTAATTTTTGCCTATACTTATTTTTATGTGGCTTGGCAAGCCAATTATATTGGTGAAATGAATACCGTACTTTATGTGTATATTCCTGCACAATTTATCGGTTATTTCTTATGGAAAGATAATTTGCAAAAAGGTGCTTCCCATACTGAAAGTGTCATTAGTAAATCTTTAACTTTAAAAGGTTGGATAATGACATTATCTGCAATTACCGTCGGTACGTTATTATTTGTACAAGCACTAAAATCTGCTGGTGGAAGTGTCGTAGGATTAGATGGTTTAACTACAGTTATTGTGGTAGTGGCGCAATTACTTATGGTGTTACGTTATCGTGAACAGTGGATTTTATGGATTGCACTTAACGTAATTTCTATCGCGCTTTGGATGCAAGCAAAAGAAGGTTCATTATCTATCGTTGCAATGTATTTTGCTTATTTATTAAATTCGCTTTATGGTTATTACAACTGGCGCAAACTCGAGAAAGCAAAAGTATAAATTACATCTGACAAAAGGAGAATTCCATGTCTGTGACAATTATTTCAGCACAAGACGCACAACAACGTTGTCTTGCAGGGGCAGTTTTAGTCGATATTCGTCAGCCTGATGAACATCGCCGCGAACATATTGCAGGGGCAAAATCTATCCCGTTAGATGAATTAAAACAGGGACTTTGTGCACAGTTAAAAGATCAAAAAGTGATTATTTTCCATTGTAAATCGGGTATGCGTACGCAAAATGCACAAGCGATACTTGCGCAATATACTGATTGTGGTGCTGAAGTCTATATTGTTGAGAAGGGGATCGATGGTTGGAAAGCGGCAAATTTACCCGTTGTATTTGATAAAAAACAGCCATTAGAAATGATGCGTCAAGTACAAATTGCCGCAGGTGCATTGGTGTTATTCGGCTCGATTTTAGGTTTAGTTGCAACGCCTTATTTTTTTGTCCTTCCAATCTTTGTTGGCGCAGGTTTGATTTTTGCAGGTGTCACAGGTTTTTGTGGTATGGCGCGATTATTGGCTTTAATGCCGTGGAATAAATAATTCGATATTTTCCCCTCTGATTCAAATTAAGAGGGGATTTTCTAAAGTAATGGGTAATGAATTGAGACTCATTCTTCTGCTCTTGTTAACAAGTCGTGAGACAGGGTAGTTTCGAAATGTCAATCAATCACAGTTAAGGAATTCCGAATAATCAAAAGTTATGTTGAGGAAGAAATTGAGCGTTAAATTAGCTGCTCTAATATTTTTCCTCTATTTTGATTTAAAAGTGCGGTCACTTTTTACTTTGTTTTGTTGGGCGTTGCCAGTCTTGAATATGGCGTTGCCGTACTCGACCGATCACTAATTCGCCGCAATTGACATTTTTTGTTACTGTTGTGCCAGCACCGATCGTTGCATCATTTTCAACGGTTACAGGTGCAATAAGTTGTACATCTGAACCCACAAATACATTATCACCAATCACTGTTTTAAATTTATTTGCACCATCATAATTACAGGTAATCACGCCCGCACCAACATTACAACTTTGCCCAATTTCAGCATCGCCTATGTAACTGAGATGGTTCACTTTAGAGCCTTTACCAATATTAGCTTTTTTAATTTCGACGAAGTTGCCAATATGGGTTTCTGCGGCTAGTGTTGCGCCTGGGCGTAAACGAGAGAAAGGACCAATTTGTGATAAATGACCAACTACCGCATCTTCTAACACAGAATAAGGCTTAATTTCTACATCATCGCCAATTTCACAGTTTTTTAGCACACAACCTGCGCCGATACGCACACGATCACCTAATTTTACATTTCCTTCAATCACTACATTGATATCAATTTCCACATCTTTACCATGTATTAATTCACCACGTAAATCAAAGCGTTCGGGATCAGCTAAAGCGACACCTGCTAATAATAACTGATCTGCTTGTTGACGCTGATAGTAACGTTCTAATCGAGCAAGCTGTTGGCGATTATTTACACCTTCTACTTCCATAAAATCTTCAGCTTGCACAGCGGTAACTTGGCAACCATCTTGATTAGCAAGGCTGATGATATCCGTAATATAGTATTCGCTCTGTGCGTTATTATTTGTCAGCTGACTTAACCATTTTTTCAACTTCTTACCTTCAGCGACTAATACACCCGTATTAATTTCTTGGATTTTTAATTGCTCAGGGCTGGCATCTTTTTGTTCAACAATAGCAACCACATTACCATTTTCACGCACAATCCGCCCATAGCCCATTGGTTCATCTAGCAAGACAGTTAATAACGCAATACCATTTGCTGGTTTTGCAGCAATTAATTTTTGTAACGTTTCTGCACGAATTAATGGACCATCGCCATATAACATTAAAATATTTTCATCATCGGCAAAAAATGGCGCAGCTTGTTGCATAGCATGTCCTGTGCCAAGCTGCTGTGCTTGTAATACCCAGTTAACAGGTTCATCTTTTAAATGTTGCTGCATGACTTCACCGCCATGTCCATAAACTAAATGAATATTTTTAGCCTGAATTGATTTCACTGTATTAATTACATGTTTTACCATCGGTTTACCTGCGATTTTATGCAGTACTTTTGGTAAGTCAGAATACATACGAGTTCCTTTACCCGCAGCTAAAATAACAATACTTAATGGTTTAGTTTCCATAACATTCTCTCGTTGATTGACAAAACGAATCATTGCCCCAAATTATAATCTAACTTTGTTTATAGATAAAACAAAGAAAATTGTCAGATACAGCAAAGCAGTGTATAGTACAAAGCTTAAATTATTTTTAATAATTTGAATTATATTAGTAAGGATAAGAATATGGATAAATTCTCAAAAATCAGCGTAATCACGCTTTTCTCTTTAGGCTTAGTTGCCTGTGATCAATTTATTAACAAGGACGAAAAAACACAGACAAATGCCTCAGTAACTCATATACAAGTTGATCCAAAAGCAGATTTTGCTCTCTTTACTGAATTCCAACTTGCACAAAATGAAAAAATTGCTACGCTCAACCAGCAATTGGTTGATATTTTACAATCTGGTGATACTAAAGCCTTAGAAACCCTGTTAGTCACATTTTCAAAAGAAATCGATGGGATTGTCAAAGAGTTAGATACATTACCAATTTATAGTGCTGAAGTTCTTAACTTAAAAGAAAAAGCAAAAATTTTACTTATTACTTCATCTGAACTAATGGCTGATAACGTAAAATTACAACAGAATCCTTCAGAAGCTGGAGGGAAAGCATTGTTAGTAAAAAGAGATGTTTTGCTCAAAATTACAGATGAATTTACTCAAATGAATAATGAATTAGCTGAAAAATACGGTACTCCAGCTGTACAATAACGTATTGTAAAATGCTATAAAAAGTAACCGCACTTTTACTTATCAATAAAAGTGCGGTTGTTTATTTTATACGACTTAATAAAACTGAAAACCAAACATCCAATGATAAATAAACAGAAAGGCTAAAAAAATCAAAGGAATATAATGTGTTTAGATGATAATAATCATCAATAAACGTATTTTTCTGCTTTTAAGCTGCCTATACGGCAGTGACCGAATGGGAAATGGTAGCGAAGCAAGCGGTGATTTTCTAAGCTGCCTATACGGCAGTGACCTTAAGCAACAAAACGTAAATTGCTTGGGTATTTTTCTAAGCTGCCTATACGGCAGTGACCTATAACTCTTAAACGTTCTCATTATCTCTCTCTTTCTAAGCTGCCTATACGGCAGTGACCTTATTAATGCACGTGACGCAGGAAGTAAACAATTTCTAAGCTGCCTATACGGCAGTGACCTTCAAGTTGTTTTTTATGTTCTTCTCTTGCAGTTTCTAAGCTGCCTATACGGCAGTGACCTCCGATGCGTAGTCAGACACGGCTTTGATGCGTTTCTAAGCTGCCTATACGGCAGTGACCCCTAGTAGTTTAATTCACATACCAGTATTCATCAAGTTTTAGCGCATTTTATACACAAAAACCCTTCTTTTAGATATAAAAATAACCCTTTGATTCTATTAGATAAAAAATCTGTTAAGAAAAAAGGATTATTTTTAGGGTTGTTTATTATGTTTTACTCGTTTGTCCACTCGGTTTACGACGTTTGCCAATATTTTTACTGTCCTTATGTCGTATTTTCACTTTTTTCTGTTGTGCTTGTTTTTGCTTTTCGTCTCGTTTTGCTTTAATCCGTGCTTTTTGCTTTTTGCTTACGGTCTTAATTTCACCATCTTTAGGGGCCTTAGTACGAGGTTCTAAGCCCTCAATAATACGCGCTTTCAATAATTCATCAGTATAACGTTTAACTTTACCTAATAATTTGTAATCATGTGCTTCAATAAAAGAAACCGCAATCCCCTTTTTCCCTGCTCGTGCAGTACGCCCAATACGGTGTAAATAAGTATCTGCGCTGTAAGGCAAATCAAAATTTATCACATGACTTACATCATCAATATCAATACCACGCGCCGCCACATCTGTTGCTACTAACATAGTAACTACACCATTTTTTAATTTATCAATTGCATTGTTACGTTGGGTTTGTGCCATTTCACCTTCTAAGTAAGCCGAACGAATCCCTCGTTTACGCAAAGTTTCTGATAACTCACGTGCTTCTTCACGACGACGTACAAATACAATGCCACGCGATACTTGCTCTTGTTCAATAAAACGTGCCAATAGTTTGACTTTATGTTCATGACTATCCGCATGATAGTACCATTGCTGAATTTTTTTACGCTCACGACGGCTTGGCTCGGCATCTACTTGCACAGGATCAGTTAATAAACGTTGCGCAAAATCGAGCAGCAATTCCCCTTCTAATGTGGCAGAAAAAAGTAATGTTTGTTTACGCCAACGAGTTTCTGCCGCAATCTTTTCTGCATCTTGCCCAAAGCCCATCTGCAACATACGATCTGCTTCATCAAAAATAAGAATTTCGACTGCGCGACAATCAAAATTTTCCTCTTTAATGTATTGTAATAAACGTCCTGGTGTTGCAACAACGATATCTTGATTCTTATTAAACACTTCGCCATGATTTTGATAAGCAACGCCGCCTGTAATAGTCGCAATGCTTAGGTGAGTGAACGTTGCGAATATTTCTGCTTGTTCCGCTACTTGCATGGCTAATTCACGCGTTGGTGTTAAAATCAAAACACGTGGCGCGCCTGGTACACGACGAGGATAATCTAATAAATGCTGAATTGCGGGTAATAGAAATGCCGCAGTCTTACCTGTGCCTGTTGGAGCAGAACCTAATATATCTAGTTGTTCCATTGCGGCAGGAATGGCTTGTTGTTGGATAGCAGTGGGGCGAGTATAGCCTTTTTGCTTCAATGCTTTAAGCAAAGCAGGATCGAGATCAAAATCGTCAAAATGTGCTAATGTCATGGTTTGTTGGTTTCTATTAATGAAAAATTGTGGCAGATTATAGCGTACTTTGTTCTTATCACGAAATGACGGCAAATTATACAGTAAGTGCGGTCTGTTTTAAGGAAATTTATGTCAGCTAAAAATAATGGCTTTACTTTCAAACAATTTCATATTGATCATGATCGCTGCGCCATGAAAGTTGGCACAGATGGCATTTTATTAGGCGCTTGGGTAGAAGTACAACATGCTAAACATGTATTAGATCTTGGTACAGGCACAGGATTAATTGCCTTAATGTTGGCACAACGTAGTTCGGTTGCAAGCCATATTTGGGCGATTGAATTAGATCATGCGGCTTTTTTACAAGCACAAGCTAACATTAAACAATCCAAATGGTCAGCCAAGGTGAGTTTATTTGCTGAAGACGTAGCCGACTTTTGCCTCAATACAAAAAAAAATTTGATTTAATTGTTACTAATCCCCCTTATTTTCCGCAAGGCGTTGCTTGTCGTACAGCACAACGTCATCTTGCGCGTTATACTCAAAAACAAACACACGCAGATTGGCTTAATTTTGCCTCCCAATGCCTTGCTGAACAGGGTAAAATTAGTTTAGTACTTCCTTATGAGGCAGGCAAAACATTGCTAAAACAGACCGCACTTTATTGTACGCAATACTGCGAAGTCATCACTAAACATGGCAAATTGCCACAACGCTTACTGCTTACCTTCTCCCAACAACCTGAAATAACACAGCAAAGTCAAATAATGATTTACGATAAAAACAACCAATATCACCCTGATTTTGTCGCCCTTACTCGAGAATTTTATCTTAAATTTTAAATCATCTAAAAGTGGTGACTCAAAACTTATGGCGTGATACGCAAAGCGAAATTTTCTGAGCCATCTATACGACGTTTAACGTATTAGGTGAACTATTTAAAGGAAATCTAATTTTCTCAGCTACCTATACAGTAGTGACCACATCTTCTAGTATAAAGACTTCAAGCAAGATTTTCTAAGCTGCCTATAAGATAGTAAATATCATAATTGCACATACGAGCAAAGTAACATTAAACGAAAATCAGAATACGAATATAGATTTTCTACACTCTTTTTTATAGTGTATTTTAGCGGAAGCTGATTTCGAGACCAATGTCATTTAGTAAACGTTTTTCTGCTTTCAGTTCGTTATGGACTAATGGTGTATGTGGTAAATAGCCGTTAGCAAAAGTGAGCTGCCAATGAGTTAAAGTGCGGTCAGTTTTTAGCGAAATTTGTTCGGTTTTTTCGGTCGCTTGACGTGATTTATTGAGCATAATTGCTAAGCGGAGTAAGCGTACTAAAGCTAACACATCTTGTTCATGGTAGCGGGCAAATTTCGTTAAATCGCTTAGTTTGAATAAGTTAATTTGGTAACGCACTAAAGTGGTTAATAAACGTTGTTGTTCTTTATCGAAACCAGGAAGTTCGATATTTTGTAAGATGTATGCGGAATGTTTTTGCATACCCTTGTGATTAATCACAATCCCAACTTCATGTAGTCTTGCAGCCCACAGCAAAATTTCGCTCATTTCTTCTGCTAGCTCATGTTTTTGCCAGTTGGTGTATTGTGAGCAAAGTAATTTTGCGCTTTGGTAAACGCGTTCGGCTTGGGCTTGATCAATGGCAAATTGTTCTGCTAAACCAAAAGCAGTACGTTGGCGAATATTGGTGACTTGGAAATTTTTTTCCAGACTATACATAACACCTTCGCGTAGAGCTCCATCAGAATAACGCATTTGTTGAATGCCAAAAGTGTCAAATACTGCACTTAAGATCGCTAAACCGGGAACAAAGACATCAGCGCGTTCCTCAATCAGACCAGATAATTTGAGGACCCTAAAATGATTACTTTGTAACGTACGTTCAATAAGTTGATTAATACGTTGTGGGGTGATGATACCGTTAGGATCAATATTCGCCATAATCACTTGATAAACGGTTTTGATTGTGCCAGAAGAACCTAGCACGACATCCCAGCCTAAATTACGGTATTCAAAAGCTAAGTCTTCAATTTTCATTAATGCTGCTTGGCGAGCGTTGTTAAAGTGCTGTTGGCTAATTACACCATTTGGGAAAAATTGTTTAGCAAAGCTGACACAGCCCATGTGGCGACTTTCTGCCAACAACGGCGTGAAATTTTCACCAATAATCATTTCAGTAGAACCACCACCAATGTCGACTACTAATTTCTTGCCCATTTCAGGTTGAGTGTGTGACACACCAGCATAAATGGTTTTCGCTTCAGTTTTGCCTGTGATGATGTTAATTGGATAAGGAAAAACCGCTTTGGCTTGACGTAGAAATTCTTGATTGTTGACTGCGCGACGTAGGGTATAGGTGCCCACCACATTCACATTTTCAGGGGCAAAGCCGTGTAAGCGTTCGGCAAATAAGGCTAAACAATTGACACCACGTGTGATTGCTGCTTGGCTTAACACGTTGTTTTCATCCAAGCCTTCTGCTAATTGCACTTTTTGCTTTAAGCGTGACAGAATTTGAATAGAGCCATTCATAATACGGGCGACGATCATGTGAAAGCTATTTGAACCAAGATCGATTGCCGCTATTTCTCTGGCTTCAGCGCGCGGCAGAGGAGTCAGTGCGGTCACTTTTGCCATCAGATTTTCGTTATTCATGTTATTCCTTAAAATTCAAATTGATAGAGCAAATCAACGGCTTGTGTTACACCTGAAACCGATTGTAAATACAATTTTGGTAGTAAGCGGTAACGGACTGTAAATTCGGCTAAACCATCAAATAAGCCAACACCATACTTGACTTGTAAGCGTGGTGTAATATTACCACTGACTACCACTTTTGAGCTGTCCCCTACTCCTTGTGTACCTAAATTGAGATCTTGAATACCAAAAGCCTGTCCTAAACCACCTATGGCTTTTCCGCTTTTCGCTAAACCAAGTCCTAATAGCGCAGCACCCATTGAGCCGCCAGAGCCTGCTTCGCCACTATTTTCTAGTGAACGACCTGTGAGTACATAGGAAAGGGCCTGATCCTGTGACATTCCCGGTTCTGAGAACACTTTGATTTCTGGGCTTTCAGCTAAACCGAGAACTTTAATACCTGCGATAATACCAGAGGTATCCATCGATTCTGGGTTGCGGATCGCCTCGATATTTAGCATTGGCTGTGAGGGTTGTCCAGAGAAGCTGATCATGCCTTTGCGGATCAAAAGATCTTGTCCGAAAGAAGCGTAGCGTCCATTGCTTAGATTGACTTGACCAAATAGTCCCAAATTACCTTTTTCTTGTTTGACGCTGAGTAAACCATGCAAATTCGTTTTTAATCCATAGGCATTAAGATAGACATCTCGTCCAATATTAATTTTTAAGTCAGAGAGAATTTCCATACCTGATTTGGTTTTGGCAGGTAAGTTGGCGCTAATTTTAGGTTTGGACTTACCATCTAAAATCACTTCATCCGCACTGACTGACACGACTGTTTCAGGCAAGTTTTCAATTTCGATTCTTGCCCATGGAATATCAATATTACCCGCTAATTCTAAACGTTTTGGGCTTGCTTTTACTTCAATATTTGGGCTGATTTTGAGTTTCGCCATGGCAGGAATATCGACTTTAAACTGATCTGCTTGGGCATGTAAACGTGAATTCCAATTGTCTAAATTTTGCCAGCTTGCTTCGCCATCTAAATTAAGGCGGCTATCTGGTGTTTGTAGATGACCACGCAGAGTAGAGCGGTTGCCAAGAAAATGTAATGCTATTCCACCCCCATTAATATCAAATGGTAGGGATTTCATTTTGGCAGTGAGGTTGTTAATGTTAAATTCGCCATTGAGATTTGGGGCAGTTAACGTGCCTGCAAATTTTAAGTTCGCAGTGATATTGCCATTAAGTTTTTCATTATTTGAAAGTAACTGGTTAATTAAATTTAAGTTGAGTTTATGGATAATTAATGCGCCACCTAATTGGCGTGCTTTAACTAAGTCTTTGATTTCTAAATTAGCGGTGATATTGCCTTGATCTTGTAATAATAAACTAGATTTAACGGCTAAATTATTATTTTGTAAGTCTGCATTTAACGTGAGTTTTGGCATGGCAAGCTTAAAGGTTCGATAATCAATTTTTTGTGCTAAAGATAAGTTATCGCCGTTAAGCTGCATTGTTAATTCAACGGGCTTATCAGTAAACCACGCTACTTTACCCTGGCTTTGTAGTTGTCCACTGAGGAGTTCTTGTTTAATAAATTGATTGACTAACGCCAAGTTGAATTTTTTCAGCTGGAAAGGCACTTCACCTGTTTTACCTACGCTGAAATTTTGTGGGAAACACAGTTCAATATTTGGGCTTTGCCAGCAATGGGCGTTAATATCTGTTTGTGTCATTTTATTGTCATAAGCCAAGGTGATATTTTGATTAGTATTCCACTGACCCACAAGAGATTGAATTACGACTTGGCTTAATGTGCCTTGCCAAACTTGTTCAGCACGATCAAAGCTGCCTTTGAGATTAAATTTCGGTGCAACAGGTGTGCCTTGTGAGTTGATACTCAGTTGGTGATCACTTTCATTACCAGTTAATGCCAATGTGGCATAATTGAGTTTCACGTCACCATAATTAAAGTTATCAACTTGAAAATCAAGCTGCCCTTGGCTTTGGTTTGCCAGATCTGCTTGACCTTTTAAGTGAATTTTATTGAGTTTAAGTTCATCAAATTTAATTTGATTGCCCATCAAATCAATATCAACGATAGGTTGAGTAATATTGCCCGTTAGATTGACCTTACCTTGTAGGCTTGCTGATAAATTAGGGATGAGACCACGTAAATCAGGCGCATTAATCGCTAAGTTAAGATCCGATTTTTTGCCTATTACGCCAGTCGCAGTGACATTATTAGTGCCATAAGTGAGTAATAGGTTAGGTGCTTTTAAAAGTGGGTTGCGAAATCCTGTTTCAGCACCAATACTGATGACACCTTTTAAAGTTAGAGGGCGATTGGATAAGGTTCCATGTAAATCTAATGCTGGAATATCAAACAAGGTCACTTGATCGCTGATGATACCCGTTGAAAATAAGTTACCAGACAGAATCGTCGGTAAGCCTGCGACATAATCACTGAGATTTAATTTATCAAGCTGTAAATCACTATACCATTGTAAGCCATCTTGCCAACCAATTTTACCTTGCATATTGGCAGTGCCTTTGAGTGTATCTACATGCAGTTGCTCAATTTCGATAAATTGTAGTTCGCCTTTTGCTTGTAAATTGAGTGCTGTTTTAGGCACATTCATACCTTGTGCAGTGGTATTAAGTTGTAATTGATAATTAAGTAAGTCACCGCTAATAGTTAAATTAAGTTGTGGTACTTGCAGGGGATCGGATTCAGCCGTGTCAAAAGGATAGCGGAAATCTTGAGCGGCTAATCTTAGCTCAAAAGGGGTCTTTGCTTGATTAAGTGCAACAAGTCCGTTTAGATTAGCATTGACTGCCCCTGTCGTTTCTAGTGAAAGTGCGGTCTGTTTTTTCAAATTTCCCGAAAGAACTAAATTAAGCAGGCTTTCTGGTAAAAGCGTGTTGTCATTTTGTGTTAGATGATGGATATGGCTTTTTAGTACGAATTCAATTGGAAAATTTTGGTTGAGTTGCAGCTCGCCATGTCCTTGTATATCAGCTAAAGAACTTTGGATATTGAGCTGATGTAATTTTACTGTATGGCCTATTGCCTCAGCTTGTAGCTGAACTTGAGGAATATCAATTTGTTGATGTTGATCCTCATTGAGATATTGATATTGCCAATTTTTACCTTGAATCTCTTTTAGTTGAATATTAAAAGGTAGATCCACCTGTTCTAGTTTTGCCAGTAATGGTGGTGTTAAACTTTGTTCGATTTTTGCCCAGTCAATTGGTTGTTTTTCTTGTACTGGTTTACTTATAACGTCTTTTTCTGCTTGTGCAATGATTTTAACGAGAAGTGTATCAATAGTTGTTGGTTCAAGGACGAGTCCAGATTCATTTGTTAAGCTAACCGCAGTTTGAAAGCGCGTTAAATCGATGCTGTTACCATCTAATACCAGACGTAATTGATCGACTAACAAGTTGTCGATTTGCACTGAAACTGGCAAATCAATACGCCGCATTGGAGTAGAGGTCTTGTCTTTTTTGCTTTCAGAGGTCGGCAAAAGCGCAGTGTTTACTTGAATATGCGGTTCATGCAAACTGATATCATTTAGGCAAATATGTAAATTCCATAAACAAGCAAAATCCAATTGTAAGCGTGCTTGAGTGAGCTGTGTTGTTACACCAGCTGATTCAAAACGAACATTATTGAGGACTAACCCCTCTTGTAAGCCCCCTTCAATTTGTGCAATAGACAAACTATCTAGTGATTTATCTGCGAGCTGAATGAGCCAGCGCTGACCAGTACTGGTTGCAAGTAACATCACTAACAGCAAAATGAGCAAAATAATGACCGCACTTACTGTACATAACAGTCGGCGCCAAAGCGGTTTTTTCGCTTTGGAGGCTGCTGGAGTGGTTGCATGATTTGTCTTTTCTGTGTCTATTTGCTCTGTCATTTTGTTGTCCGCTGAATATCCTGAAATCGTTTATTGCTAGTTACAGTTCTGCACCAAGTCCAATATAAAATTGAATATTTTTGCTGTTGTCTTTATCGCGTATTGGGGTAGCAATATCAAATTTGATTGCACCAACAGGTGATGCCCAACGCACTCCCATACCTGCACCATAGCGTAATTCTTTTGCGCTAAACATATTAGCTGCAAGTCCTGTATCGGCAAAAGTGGCTAGCCACCAATCAGGGTAAACTTGATATTGGTATTCAAGACTACCAGTTAAAAGACGTGAACCACCGACTAATTTGTTATTTGCATTTTTAGGCGCAATTTTTTTGTAACCATAACCACGGACACTACGATCACCTCCTGCAAAAAATCGCAGCGCTGGTGGGATACGTTTAATATCTTTAGTATGTAACCAACCTAGCTCAAGGCGAGTGACAACACGATGGTTGTGTAAGTAGGTGCGAACCCATAGACTAGAACCTTGTATTTTGAAGAAATCCACATCAGATAGCCACCAAGTGCGACCTAAATCCACAGTGATATTTTGTGCATCCCCCCAAGTTGGGAATAAACCACCTTGTAGGCGAGTACGTCTGAGTGATGCGGTTGGATAAACTAGGAGAGTTTTATCTTTGACATTGGCTTGAATAAAAGAGTCGTAACGAACGCGTAAACCAAATGAATGTTGCCAACCTGCTGCATGATTCCAATAACGGATTGCAGAAAAAGTTGAAGCAAAGGATTCAGTATCATTTTTATTTTCATTCTCAAAACCCGTTGATAGCTCATAGTAATAATTTAATGGATTTTTAAGTAACGGCATTTTATAAGTTGCCTCTAGGGTTTGTTTCGGTGCTGAAACATATAAATTTGTTCGGAAGCTATGACCTCGATTATTAATCCAAGGTTTAGTCCAACCTAATTGTAAACGTGGTCCCACATCTGATGCCCAGCCAATTCCCACTTCCATACTATTTTTTTTACGTGGTTGGAGTAAAACATCGACATTAACAATTTTATTGTCTTCATCTAAATCAGGCTGTAATAAAACAGAACTAAACCAGTTTGAGGAAGTATAGTTATTAGTTAACGTAGAGAGATCATTAATTAGGTAAGGATCACCTTTTTTAATGTTGATCATATTACGTAGATAATCTTCACGTATTTGAGCATTTTCGAACGTGACTTCACCAAAATGATAACGCTCGCCGCTATCATAGATTAAACGCCACCATGCTTGTAAAGTAGAAGGCATGACTTCGAGGCGAGATAATAAGAAATCACCATCAAAATAACCGCGGCTGATAGCTAACTTTTGTAGGCTATTTTTATAATCATCGTAAGTTTCGTGGTTGAGGATGGTACCTGCTGGAGGTAAATTTTTAGCTAATTTAGCGAATTCGGGATCTTGTTTAGCTTCGCCTTCAATTTTGACATCTGTTGCTGCAATTTTTACAGGTTTACCGATGGTGACATGCGCAATGAGTATCTCTTTTGCTGGTGAGGGAGGTTTGGTGAGTTGAAAATCAATTTGGTTTTGATAATAGCCGTATGCACGTAAGCCTTTATCGATAGCTTCTCGTACTAATTGTTTGTGGCGTTCTGAACCATCGGCTTCTTCTTTGTCAATCATAGCGGTATAAAGGCGCACATTGTCATTTAATTGGGTATTTTTGATGCCTTGTATTTGTAAATCGATTTGTGCAAAGGAAGAAGGTGTGCTTAATATTATCGCACTTAATATGGCTACTTTAGTCGTAAACCATGCCGTTGTATTCCTTAATAATTTCATAAGTTCCCCAAATCAAAAATTACTTTAGTGTACCTGTTAAACAGCGGCTTTGGCAACGCAAAGTGCGGTAGTTTTTTTGAAAATTTTAGCAAATTTTTTTATAAAAAAAGCCAATCATGAAAAATAATTGGCTTTTTCAAATAGAAGGAAGAATTATAACCCTTTATGTTCAAAATAAAGGACTGTTGCAGCTACGCGTGAATGAACATTGAGCTTACGTAATAGATTACGGATATGTACTTTAACGGTTTCTTCAGAGATGAATAATTGACCTGCAATTTGTTTATTCGATAAGCCTGTGGCAATTAAGCGTAGTACATCCATTTCACGATCGGTTAATGAATACATTGGATCTGTTGCAGTTTGACGTTCAAGCAGGGCATCTTTAATCGAATCGCTTAAGATGATCTCGCCTTGAGCAATACGTTTAATTTGGCTTAATAGTGCATCAGGTTCAGTATCTTTTAATAAGTATCCATCAGCACCAGCGTCAATTAACGTGAAAATATCGCTTTTGAGATCTGATACAGTTAAGATTAAAATACGTGCGTCAACACCTTCTGCGCGTAAAGCTTTTAAGGTATCTAAACCAGATAATCCTTTCATATTGAGATCAAGAATGATCAGATCAGGTTGGGTCTGTAATGCTAATGTAATACCTTCACTGCCGCTACCTGCATCAGCGACGACTTCAAAATCATCTTCTAGTTCCATAAGTTGTTTGATTCCTCGACGCATCAATGGATGATCATCGATAATCAAGACTTTTGTTTTTTCTAACATGTAACCCCCAGTGTGTGGTTATGACATTGCTAATCGGCTGTGGAATGGGACAATTTTAATTCCATTTTGTTGTGATAGTAACTGATAAAATTGTGGATAGTTAAAATCGCGCTGCACAATTTTATACGGATTATTATTTTCATCCAAGCCTGAAGACTGATAAATATGATTAATCTCAAGGATTTTTTGTTCTTTCTGTCCATCGCAATTGCGGTAAATTTCAATTCGATTGGCTTCATCTAAAATGTAAACATTAAACGATCCATCTGAATTATCTTCAAAGAAAAATTGCAAAAAGCCTTCACTAGCAAAATGATCGATTTCAGGTGGATAGCTACGCGAATGGTCAGGTAGTGCGATTTCTTTTTCTTCTATTTCAGTTTGTAGTGCGGTATCAAATTCTGTTGTTTCAACAACAGTATTATTATGGATTTCTTGTAAGCTGATTCCTCTTTCTTCAAAGAAAAATTGCCAGTTTTTACCTGCGACACGTAACAAATTATTTTTGGGGGGTAAGCTAGTACCAATTTGAATACTAATACAGCGATTAATTAAGGCGGTCACGATATTCCGCAAGGTTTTGCGATAGCGTTGACTATAACAAAATACTTGTACAAATTTAGGTGAGGATGCGCCCCGATGAATTTTATTCGATAGTACTTTAAGCGCTAATAAAATCGCGTTAGGACCTTCAAAATGTAAGGTGCGTATTTCATTCCATAAATTACGGTAAGTGATATCAATACTTCCCACTAAGCTTTCTTCTTTTGGACCAAAACTAAATAAATCACTTGCTTGAATACGTGTTTTCGCCTGTTTAATTTGTTTAGTTGGGTCAACAGTGAGGTTTACTGCGACAATTAAACTGCGAATTTCACAAGAATGTGCTAGATTTTCGTTAGTAGCAGATGACACTGTTGCAGGAAAAGAAAGACGTAAGTCAGTAACAAAGTTGCGCAAAGTGGTTAAAGACACATTTTGGCTAATAATATGTAAATTAGTATTGGCAGTTAAAATGCGATTAAAATAAGCCCACGCCACGAGTTTATTTAAACTTTTACTGTATTCGGTATAACGTTTTTGAACAAAACCTTTTACATTTGGCGTTTGGTTGATTACATACCATCCATCTTTGAAGGTTTTGTTATTTTTCACTTCAAAAAATAAGAGATTTTTCTCCGATAAATCCATTGAAATTTGCGGATTAAGTAGTGTGATTTTACCCGGTAATTCTTCAAAAGCAGTATAAAGCTTGCGTGTTAAAACACTAATATCTTGCGGCATGATACTTGAGTTCACTTTATGCTTACGCGCAAATGTCACTAAGTTGCGATAACTTAACATTAAGAATTTGATCAGGCTGTTATGTGCTTTTTTAACTTGTTTGATTTTCCAGTGCGCACGTTGATTAAGATCGTTGATTAAAGCATCGGACCAATCCCATTCTTTAACTAATTTTTGTAAATATTGGATACGCCAATTTGTCTTGGTTTCAGGTGCTTGCCAATCAACCCCTTCAGTGGCTTTAAGATAAACACTGCGGCGTACAAAGCCAAGCCGCTTAAGTTCATTATGTGCAGTTAAATAGCGAGTTGCGCGTTGTAACATCGCTAAGTAAGGATCAAAATTGTGACTCGGATTGAGTTTGCCAGTGAGTAATTCTTCTTTAAATTCACGAGCAATTAAATAGGTATTAGGATACTCAGAGGAATAGGTTTCTAATAACAAGATTTTGATAACTGATTTATAGGGCGCATCAATTCCTTTGTAGAGTTGCCATAAACTGGCTCCAAAATATTCGTTGGCAGAAAATTGTCCAAGCCCACCAAAATCAACCCAATCTCGCAAATTAATTTGTTGCGTTTTACTTAAGCGTTCAACTTCGCTTTCATAGCGTTCTTCTCTTTCGACTAATAAATGTTGCCAGAGTAATGGTTTTCCAGCTAAACGAATCGCCGAACGATAAAATTCATCTAATAACAACATGTATTGCGCTGAACCACAGTTTTCGGCTGTGAGTGGTTCTGCATAACGGAAACAACGGAAGCGTTGTTGATCAATTAAATAAAAATTTACTTCAACGCCAAGTTGCATTGCCCATTGTTCGATAAGTGTGGCCTTTTTTTGTAAGGCTTCTTTTTCTGCCAAACTTAGCTCTTCACGATGACACACCCAAGTATCTAGATCTGATGCTTCTGTTTGTGAGATTGAGGCAATACTCCCCATTACATAAACGCCTAAAATAGCATTAAAGCCACGGTATGAAAAAGACGGAATAAGAGGTTGGTTGAGATCCAAATTAGGGACAGTTTGCGTGAGGTATTGTTTTTGATAATGAGAAAGTTCAAAGTCAACAATCCCAGCCGGTGCGTCAGCGACATAACCCGGTACGTTAGGATGATTAATATGTAATAACAACGTAAGTAGTTGAAAGACATGCTGAAATTCATTTGAAGATCCAGATAATGCTCGTTCAATACGTAGATTATCTAAATATTCAACTTTTTTCTTCGCACTAAAGAGATCGTAATTCAAATAATATCCCACTAATTTATGCTGCGATTTACTTTGCCCCGCTACTCTAACATCTGGTCTAAATTAAAGCAAAAAATTTAAATGGAAACTGACATTTAAACGGAACAATGATAGGATAAGAGCAGATTATTATGCCTAAAATGGTTGTGATGATGACAAAAAAACTCTTAAAAATCGCCACTCGTCAAAGCCCACTTGCGTTATGGCAAGCGAATTATGTCAAAGCACGTTTACAACAGATTCATGCTGATTTACAGGTTGAATTAGTGCCAATGGTGACTAAAGGTGATGTGATTTTAGATACGCCGTTAGCAAAAATTGGTGGTAAAGGGCTTTTTGTGAAAGAGCTTGAAACCGCGTTGCTGAATGGTGAAGCGGATATTGCAGTCCATTCAATGAAAGATGTCCCAATGTACTTCCCTGAAGGGCTTGGTTTGAGCGTTATTTGTCAACGTGAAGATCCAAGAGATGCATTTGTATCAAATTCATACCGTACTTTGCTGGAATTACCACAAGGTGCTGTTGTCGGGACTTCTAGTCTACGTCGCCAATGTCAATTAAAACAATTACGTCCTGATTTACAAATTCATTCATTGCGTGGCAATGTTGGTACACGTTTAGCTAAGCTAGATAATGGTGAATATGATGCGATTATTTTAGCTGCGGCAGGTTTGATTCGTCTGGGTTTAGAACAGCGAATGACTTCTTTTATTGAAACAGAACAATGTTTACCCGCCGTAGGGCAGGGGGCAGTAGGAATTGAATGCCGTATGGATGATCATGACGTTCAACAGCTGCTTGCGCCTTTGGCGGATATGGAAACCACTTATTGCGTACTAGCTGAAAGAGCAATGAATATGCATTTGCAGGGTGGTTGCCAAGTACCGATTGCAGGTTATGCGATTTTGACACAAGGACAGCTTTATTTACGTGCATTAGTAGGGGAATTGGATGGCTCTACTATCATGCGTGCTGAAGGTAAAAGTGCGGTCGAAAATGCCGAAATTTTGGGTATTCAAATTGCCGAACAGCTTTTACAGCAAGGTGCTGATAAAATTTTGCACAAACTTTATTCAGAATAAGGAAAGGAAGAATAAACAATGGCAGTATTAGTCACTCGCCCCGATGAGCGTGGGGCACAATTAGCGGAAATGTTGATTCAAGCAGGTGTATTTGCAATTCATTTGCCATTATTTACGATTGAAGCTGGCCGAGAATTAAATGCATTGCCGCATAAATTTTCACAATTAAAAGCGGGTGACTATGTTTTTGCTGTTTCGAAACATGCTGTTGATTATGCAACGCAAACTTTTAAAAATACGGGTTTTTCTTGGCGTCATGAGTTGCTGTATTTCGCGGTTGGACAGCGTACAGCCGAATATTTTGCAAGTCAAATAGAACATGCAATTTTTTATCCACAACAGCAAGAAACCAGTGAAGGGTTACTTGAATTAGCTTTGATGCAAGATATTGCAGACAAGCATATATTGATTTTGCGTGGTAATGGTGGACGCGAATATTTTTCTGAGCAAGCACAATTGCGTGGGGCAAAAGTGGATACGCTAGAATGTTATCAGCGTGTGCCGATTGAGTATAACAATGCAGAACAAATGAGTATTTGTAAACGTGCGGGTATTCAGAGGATTGTCGCAACCAGTGCAGAAATTTTGCACTATCTTGTGGATTTTGTACCAGAAAGCGAACATAATTGGTTAAAAAGTTGCCAGCTTGTGACGGTGAGTCAGCGTCTTGCGAATTTAGCACATAATTTAGGGTGGCAAGATATTGTAGTTTCGCCGCGTGCAGATAATCAGCATTTACTACAAACATTATTATGTTCAAGCTGATTTGCTTTGAATTCTAATTATCATAAGGGAAATGGGTATTATTATGGCTGAAAATAAAATAACTTCTTCTGACATTAATGAAGTGCCAAAGAATGATACTGGCATGCCAGAACAGAAAAAGCATAATGAGAAGGTTGTTGTGGAAACAGAGAAGGCGGTTGTAGGGCAAAAAGTACCACAAAAGCCAAAAGATACATCTAAAGTAGCAACTGGAGAGAAAAAGGATTCGAAGAAAGTGAAAGAACAAGATCCGAAGCAAAATATCTCACAACCAGAGAGTATGTCTGTTGAAGCACAAAAGCGAGTTGAAACAGTGGTAGTTAAGAAAGGCGGAACAGGTATTGCCTTGCTTGCCTTACTTGTTGCACTCGGGCTTGGTGGCGCTGGTTATTATTTTGGTTTACAGCAAGTGGACCAAATTCATCAAAAACTGACCGCACTCGAATATAAGGCAGGTCAAGCAATGGTAGCGCCAAGCATTGATATCCCTTCTTTTGATCAGGAGCGTCAACAAATTGCACAATTAGTTGAAGCAAATCGTATGGTAGATGAAAAATTACTTTTATTGCAAAAAGAACTTGCAGTGAAAGAGCATGTGATTTCGTCATTACAGAATCAGGTTAATCGTCTTAGCTCTGCAAGCAAACCGCAGCAGCCAAATGATTGGTTATTATCCGAAGCTGATTTTCTGTTAAATAATGCACTACGTAAGTTGGTATTAGATAATGATGTAGAAACGAGTATTTCGTTACTTAAAGTTGCAGATGAGGCGTTAGAAAAAGTGTCAGATCCTCGTGTTGTGAGTGTACGCACAGCAATTAATCAAGATTTAAAACAATTGCTAGCAGTCAATAATGTCGATCAGAATGCCATCATGCAGCGTTTATCTCAATTAGCAAATAATCTTGATGAATTAACAGTACTTGATGTGAATTTTGATGAAGTTGATTCAGCTAATCAAAAATTAACAGATTCTTTAGATGATTGGAAAGAAAATGCTGAGAAAAGTGCAACGTCATTTTTGAATCATTTTATTCGTATTACGCCAAGAAATTCACATGATAAAGCTTTGTTAGCACCAAATCAGGATATTTATTTACGTGAGAATATACGTTTACGTTTACAAATCGCTATCATGGCGGTGCCGCGTCAGCAAGATGATTTATATAAGCAATCTTTAGAAACCGTCGCTTCTTGGGTTAGAAGCTATTTTGATACTAGCTCTGAGCTTGCACAAAGCTTCTTGAAAAGCGTAGATGAGTTAGCAGAACAATCGATTTATATTGATGTACCGAATCAACTTTCTAGCTTGAATGTATTAGATAAATTGCTTAATAAGCAATCGCAAGAAGTGCAGAAAATTGAGATTTCTGTTGATAAAGCCTTAACAGAACAACCAGCTGGTGATACACCAAAAAACGATGATAATACATCAACCACTGAGCAACAGTAGAGGAAATAGATTATGTTTAGAGTACTATTTTTAATGCTGGTGTTACTGGCGGGATTGATTGCAGGTCCTTATTTATCGGGCAAACAAGGTTATGTATTAATTGAAACTAGCAACTATAACATTGAAATGTCGATTACCATGTTAGTTGTGTTCTTTGTAATCGCAATGGCAATCATTTATGGCATTGAGTTAATTATTACCCGTTTTTGTCGTTTAAGTAGTAATACATATAGCTGGTTCTCACGTCGTAAACGTGCTAAAGCACAAAGACAAACTCTTGAAGGTTTAATGCGAATGAATGAAGGAGATTATTCAAAAGCAGAAAAACTGATTGGTAAAAACGCAAAACATTCTGATGAACCTGTATTGAATTTTATTAAAGCAGCTGAAGCAGCGCAGCAGCGTGGGGATGAATTTAATGCGAACCGTTATTTAATGGAAGCAACGGAAATTGCAGGCTCAGACAGCTTAATTGTTGAATTAGCACGCACTCGTATTTTATTACAACAAGGGAAATTACCAGCTGCACGTAGTTCAGTTGATAGCTTGTTGGTAATGACTAGTCGTAATAAAGAGGTATTGAAGTTAGCTGTTGAAATTTATTTAAAATCAAAAGCATATTTGGCATTAGATAAGGTTTTAGATCAAGTTGAAAACTCAGGTTTGTATTCAGCAGAAGAATTTACTGCCTTGCAGCGTCAAGTAGAAGATGGCTTACTTGATGAAAAAATGCATGAAGAAGGTGTCGATGGTTTATTGGCTTGGTGGAATGATCAACCGCGTAAACGTCGTAATGATTTATTTGTGAAAATTGGCTTAATTCAACGTTTGATTGATTGTAATGATCATGAAACAGCTTATGAATTGACATTAGAAGCATTGAAAAAAGTTGAAGAGCAAAGCCCAGAAAATAAATTGCTTTGTGCGCAAATTGCACGTTTACAGCCTGAAGATAATAGTAAACTCATTAAGCTAATGGAAAAGCGTGCGAATAAAGCGAGTGAAAGTGCGCAATGTTGTGTTAATCGTGCGTTAGGTTATTTATATGTGCGTAATAATGACTTTATACATGCGAGTGAAGCATTTAAACAGGTGATTGCGCATAGAACCCAACTAGAGCCAACAGATGTGAATATGGCGGCGTATGTATTTGAGCAAGTTGGTGAAAATACACTAGCACAGCAAGTGCGTGAAGAAGGGTTAAAAGAAGCGATGGCAGTTTCAAGTTTAAAAACTGAAAGCGATCAAATTGAAGAAAATCCGACCGCACTTTTAGAAAGTAAGTAAGCTAATGTGTGAGTGTACAATGATGTTGAGTGTTTATTGAGAAAGCTAGTTAAGCTAATTTAGAAGGCAGATCATTTTGATCTGCTTTTTTCTTATTACCTGAAAATCGTGTTATTCTTCAATACCACTACCTATATAATCCGAAAAATCTTCTGGTCTAAAGCCATGGGAAAGCATATAGCGCCATATTTTTTGTTTTATTTTAAGATCTGAAATCGTAGCAAAATCAGGAAATTTTTTACGCACCAGATTGAAGGCTAATTCAGACCAATTAACCTCAGCTTCATTCAATGCTTGCTGAATGACAACAGAATTAATACCTTTCAATTGTTGTAATTCTTGTTTTATTCGACTGAATCCATAGCCACGTTGTGCACGAAAAATAAGATAATTTTCAGTAAAGCGTTGATCATTCTGCCAGTTTTTTTGTTGGCAATACGCTAATACTTCATCAATTTCTTGTTCAGAAAAGTGTTTTTCTTGCATTTTACAACGGATCTCAAATTCACTATATTCGCGGCGCGCTAATAAACTGATGACATAATTAAGCGCTTGTGATGACATGGTGTTTTTCCTGTAATAGACCTTTGTAATAAAGTGTAGATGATAAGCAAAAAGTGCGGTCAATTTTTGGCAAATTTCAACCGCACTTTATTTCATCCTATTTGACTCGATGATGGATTAGTAATCTGAATCCATTTCTGCATTATTTTGTTCAGCAATATCTGCGGCAAGTACTTTTTCTGGATTAGCTAATAATTCATTACGTAGTTTCGTTTCCAGTGCTAATGCTTCTTCTGGGTGTTCGTCTAACCATTTCATAGCATTAGCTTTACCTTGTCCAATTTTTTCGCCATTGTAAGCATACCAAGCACCGGATTTATCCACTAATTTATGTTTTACACCAAGCTCGATCAGTTCACCTGTTTTTGAGATGCCTTGTCCATAAAGAATTTGGAAGTCGACTTGACGGAATGGCGCAGCAACTTTGTTCTTCACTACTTTCACACGAGTTTCGTTACCAATCACTTCTTCGCCATCTTTAATAGCGCCTGTGCGGCGAATATCTAAACGCACAGAAGCATAGAATTTTAAGGCATTACCACCTGTCGTGGTTTCAGGATTACCAAACATGACACCAATTTTCATACGAATTTGGTTAATGAAGACAACTAAGCAATTTGAATTTTTAATTTGCCCCGTGAGCTTACGCAGTGCTTGTGACATTAAGCGTGCTTGTAAACCCATGTGGGAATCACCCATTTCACCTTCAATTTCTGCTTTTGGTGTTAAGGCAGCGACGGAGTCTACGATAATGACATCAACAGCACCTGAACGTACTAAAGCATCACAAATTTCTAAAGCTTGTTCACCATTATCTGGTTGCGAAACTAATAATTCATTGACATTAACGCCTAGCTTAGCAGCATAAATGGGATCTAATGCATGTTCAGCATCAATGAATGCACAAGTTTTGCCTTCTTTTTGTGCCTGTGCAATGACCGAAAGAGTTAAAGTCGTTTTACCAGACGATTCTGGTCCAAAAATCTCAACAATACGTCCCATTGGTAAGCCACCAATACCTAGTGCGACGTCTAAACTTAATGAACCTGTTGAAACGGCTTCAACATCTAAGGCTTGGGTATCACCCAATTTCATAATTGAGCCTTTACCAAATTGTTTTTCAATTTGACCTAATGCGGCTGCTAAAGCCTTATTCTTTTCTTCTTTTGTCGCCATTGTTGAATCCTCAATAAAATCATCATCAGAATTTGAGGTGTATATTACCTGTATGAATAAACAGTATCAAGTGCTTTTTGCAGAATTTATAAAATTTATTGCAAAATAAATATCAGTTATTAAAAATAGGTTTTTCTTAATTTCCTTATTTATTTTTTTAGATTATTGATATCAATACAAATCTTAGTGATGTAAAGTGGTGTAAAAAAGTACAAACTCTTTGCATTTCTATGCCAAGATTATTAAAATCCTTTGGATATAGTGCAATATTTATAACTATTTTGTATTTATTGTGATCAAGTTGAACAAGGATAATCTATGTTAAGTGCTTTATTACGTAGCGGTGATGTAAAAAATTACACCGCACTTGGACAAGATGGCACCCCAGTATATGCGGTAGCGCCACAATTGCGTGAGGCGATTAAGTTCAGAGTCAAGGATCCTGAGGATAAACACATTGGGAAAAAGTTTGCCAATTATCTTGCTATCCCACAACGTAATGATCAAGGGAGTCAGATCGACTGGTATGTACCATTTGAATCGGAACGTCCTGATGGTAACTATATGATTATTCCTTGGACTTCTGCGACAGAGGAAGAACGTGCCGCTGCATTTGCAGAATTAAGTCAATTTGAACAGGCAATGCTGCAGTTCGGTTTAAAATTGAAAAATACAGACAATTTGCAAGGTGACCTGCTTCTTTTTTCTCGCTTATTATGTGGCAATAACAATCCAGCTGATATTAGTGATCCAGATAATTTAAAAGCGCTTCGTTTTCCCAGTCCTGAATATGTCTATTTAGTCAATAATAAGCCTGTCATTACTTTTTGGGGATTTGTTGAGAAAAGTACTGAGCTTTATGGCAATCCATTTTTAAGTTTAAAGCCCGTTGTACGTGAGCCTGTTCCTGCTGTTGCCGAGCCAATGCCTGTGATTGAGGAAAAGAAACCTTGGTGGCGTTGGTTACTGTGGTTATTGCCATTTTTATTGTTGGGCTTATTCGCGTTGTTCTTTTTGCGTGATTACTGGGCACCTAAAGTTGAGGTCGCAACCACTGCTTTATCAGATGTGAGTAAAGTCAAAACATCTAGCGTAGAGCGTCGAGTTTGCTTTGATGGTATTTCATATCGTTTTTTAAATGGTAATTGGATTACTGATGTGAATAAGAAAAAAGTCACCGACTCACGCTTAATTGAGAAGTTGGATCAGTTACCAGCACAGCCAACAGGAAAATGTGAGTTAGTGTTAAATGTTGATCCAAGTAAAAAAATGGTGGGTACTGATGTTGAGCAAACAGTCTTAAATCGCGGCACTGAAGTCGCAGATACAACAGTTGCGACAGACACTAATCAATCAGCTTTAGCCGATAAAACGATATTACCTGAGCTAGATTCAACTAATGACAAATTAAATCAAGCAGATAATAGTAAGGACAATACTGAGAAAGCGGCTACGGAAGCAACTCAGCCAGAAAAAAACATAGCAGATAACTTGCAAGCACAAGATTTGTTACAAAAAACGAATGATCCACAGACGATAAATCAACCATTGCAAATTCCAGCAGAGAGCGCTAAAAGTGGTAATGTGGATTTCCTTAATGGTCAATGGAATGCAGGAGCAGGTATTCAAGATAAAAGTACTGGCAAACCTCTGCGTTTAAAATATGAATTTGACAAAGGTAAAGGACAGGTGCGAGTTGAACGTGGGGATGGTGTGCAGTGTGTTGGTGATGTGAATGCGGCTATGCAAGGGGGCAGTTTAAGTATTGGTAACACAGGTGTAGCGAAATGTAGTGATGGCTCTACTTACCAATTACCTAATGTGAAATGTAAGCCTGATGCAAGTGGTACGGCAGACTGCGAAGGGGAATATGGTAAAGGTCAACGTTTCCCAATGAGCATGAAAACAAATTAAGTTTAACGATAAGAGAGAATAAAAAATGCTTCCAGAATTACATTATTTAGGTAAAGAAGTCTCACTAGTCATGAATAGTGGGATTCAATTTATTGATTTTGGATTGAAAATTGACTGGAAAGAAAGAGCGTGGCGTGATATTGGCAGCGGTTATTTTATTTCTTCAGGTGAAAATGGTCCTTTGCGCCGTTTAATCGAAGATAAAGTCCGTGATGGTTATTATGATCCAACCCAGCCCGGACGTATTGTAACCCCTGAACAAGATATTAGTGTAGAGCATTCTTTTACGTTATTTGATGGAGTTTGGTTGCCGATTCCATTTTTACGTACTGTTCCCCCCGATCGTTTTGATGAAGGTCCATATAACTGGGCGCGTGTACGTATTATTCGATTAGCTGAACCAGATCAAGATGGTCATACTCACCGGATTACCTTTGCATTTGATACTAAAGTGTTCCCAAACAGTCAAAATGTGGCGTATTTAGCACCAACAGAGGAAGATGTGCGTTCAGGTGTGGTATTTGGTTTGGCGCACCAGTCAGATCAAATGTCATGGTTTTTAGATTTCAAATGGGTAAATGAGTGGCTATTAGAAATTTTTAAAGAGCAAGCCCATTTAATTCGTTTAACTGATTTTGAAGAATTATCCGATGCGGTGAAATTAAAAAATCATCAAGCCCATTACTTGAATATGTTAGCAATATTAGGCACCTGTTTAACCATGCCGAATATTAAAGTGGTTTCCAAAAAAGCAGATGATATTATCGAAGCGATTCCCGTTGATATGGTTCTAGATGTGGGTAATTCACGGACTTGCGGTATTTTGATAGAAGATCATAAGCAAGAAAAAGATGGTTTGAAAAAACGTTATGAACTGGAGTTACGTGATTTAAGCAGTCCGGAACGAGTTTATAATGAGCCTTTTGAAAGTCGAGTTGAATTTGCACAAGCTTTCTTTGGTAAAGAACATTTTTCAGTACAGAGCGGGCGCCGTGATGCTTTCCAATGGGCAACTATTGGTCGTGTTGGTAAAGAAGCCGCGCGTTTAGCGAGTCGCCGTAATGGTAATGAAGGTTCAACGGGTCTATCGAGTCCAAAACGTTATTTATGGGATGTGGAGCAATATGGACAAGGTTGGCGCTTTAATAGTGCTTATGTGAAAACTGATCACGAGCCACATGCTACTGCCGAACCTTTATCTGGTTTAATTAATGAATATGGTGAAGCACTACATATTCTTGATGATAGCATCGATGATGAATTTGAGCGTAAAATTCCTGTTTTCCATCCTAAATATTCGCGTAGTTCATTGATGACTTTTATGTTGTCGGAAGTGTTGATGCATGCGCTGGCGCAAATTAATAGTCCAACGCAACGCGCGAAGCTAGAGCATTCACGTACACCGCGTTATTTACGTTCAATTATTTTAACTGTACCACCAGCGATGCCGAAACCTGAGCGTGAAATTTTCCGTAATAGTGTGTATCAAGCGATTGGTTTAGTGTGGAAAAGTTTAGGTTGGGATAAAACTGACGATGATTTGAATTTTGATTCAAAAGAAAGTCGAGAAAGCTACTGGCCAATGTTGCCAGAAGTAGTGATTCAATGGGATGAAGCAACTTGTGGTCAAGTGGTATATTTCTTTAATGAAACGCAGAATAATTACGGCGGTCGCCCAGAAGAGTTTATTGCTGCATTAAGACGTCGTGATAATTCACAGAAAAACGCAATTACGATTGCAACTGTCGATATTGGTGGTGGGACGACTGATTTAGTGATTAATGACTATGCTTTAGATTATGGTAGTAATCATCATCATGGAAGCAGTAATGCACATATCGTACCAACTCAACGTTTCCGCGATGGTTTTAAGGTGGCAGGTGATGATATTTTGCTCGATATTATTCGTGATGTCGTTGTGAATTCATTAGCAAAAGGCTTGAAAGAAAAGGGTATTGCAGAGCCAGATTCGATTTTATCGAAATTGATTGGTTCAGAAGAGCGTTCTGTACAGGACAAATTATTACGTCAACAATTGACACTACAAGTATTTATGCCAATTGGTTTGCGTGTATTGAAAGAGTATGAAAATTTTGATCCTTATTACAGTGAAGCCAGCTTAAATGATCTGACTTTCTGTACTTTATTGAGCGAGGTAGAAGCGCCGACCGAAAATGTGTTAGATTATATTAACGAGCCGATTCGTCGAGAGTTAAACGATCCACATTTCAGTATCTTAGATTTGCCAATTGAAGTGAATTTACGTGAGATTCACAATCGTTTTGTGCGTGGTGATTATTATGATATTTGCAAAACGTTCAATGCATTATGTGAAATCATCAATTGTTATCAATGTGATGTTCTATTACTAACGGGGCGCCCATCACGTCTACCTGGTGTACAAGCCTTTTTCCGTTCACGTTTACCATTACCTGTTGGGCGTATTTTACCATTACATAATTATCGTACTGGTAACTGGTATCCATTCCATAAGCAAGGGCGGATTGATGATCCAAAAACTACCGCATCAGTGGGGGCAATGCTATGTTTCCTCAGTACACATCAACGCTTACCAAATTTCTATTTGCGCGCAACCGCATTAGTTGCCTATTCCACCGTTAAATATGTGGGATTACTGGATAACAATAATGTGATCAAAGACAGTAATATCTATTATCGTGATATTGATCTTGATAATCCTGATTATGAGCTACCAGATATGCATTTTGAAGTTCGTGGTTTAGCACGTTTAGGTTTTCGCCAATTAAATGTGGAGCGTTGGAGTGCAACACCATTGTATTTATTGACTATTGAAGATGATGCACTAAATCGTGAATTAGCCAATGGCGGTGTCTTAAATGTGAAATTACGCATTAAGAAAGCATTAGGTTTAGCTTCAAAACAAAAAGAGCGTATTGAACATTTTGAAATTGAAAGCGCTAAGTTGATGACAATGGGCGGTAGTGAAAAAACAGTGCGTTTAAGACGAAATGATCTGGGTGAACCACAAATTAAATTAACTTTAAATACGATGACGGATGCAGGTTTAAAAGACAGTCTTTATTGGTTAGACACTGGCAGCATTAAACGGGAGAAATAATGAGTAATACAGCAAAACAATTAGTGCAATCTTGGGATGATGTATTTCATGCATCACAATCGGCAATTGATTGGATTGATGATGTTCGCCCGAATGTTGTGCGTTTAAATAATGAAGCTGACAGCTTAATTTTAGAGTTACGTCGCTTACGTAATACTGCCAGACGTTTAGGAGCGGTTTCTGATAAACCGATTACTGCGGGTTTTTTTGGTTTATCACAAGCAGGTAAATCATTTTTGATTTCGGCGTTAGCTGCAGATGAACGTGGTAAATTAGAAACCTTATTTGATGGTCAGCAACTTGATTTTATTAAACATATTAACCCACCGGGTGGTGGTAAAGAAGCCACAGGTTTAGTCACACGTTTTACGCGTCAAGAAACGAAAAGTGTTGCTGGCTATCCACTTGAACTACGTTTATTTAGTGAAATTGAAGTAGCTAAAATTTTAGTCAATGCCTATTTCAATGATTTTGATAAAGAACGTGTCGATTATGAAATTACGCAAGGGCGAATTAATAGCTTAATCAAGGGGTTAAATACTCGTGTTTCTGCGACGGAAGTGGCTGGCGTGAGTAAAGATGATGTGGTGGATCTGCAAGATTATGCGCAAGACAGTTTTGGTAAATCTTTATCCGTTTTACAAGGAAACTATTGGGCAAATGCTACCGCACTTGCGCCTTATTTATCTATTCGTGATCGTGGTGAATTGTTTTCCATTCTGTGGGGTGAAATTAAAGAGTTAACGGATATCTATATTCAATTTGCGACTTCATTAGCACGTCTAGGGCATCCAGAGCGTGTGTATGCACCATTAAGTGCGGTTGTAAAAGAAACGGTTGATGGTGGGTTGTCGCAAGCAGACAGTATCATGAACGTAGATATGCTAGAGCGTTTAGGTACTGAACGTGATGAACAAATTGAAGTGCGTCCAGCGCATGCAGAAGAAGTGGGTACTCCTATTGCAATTTCTTTAGCAGAATTGACCGCACTTACTGCAGAACTAGTCTTTCCGTTGATCAATCCGACTCGTGTACCTGCAGTTGAGCGAGTGGATCTATTAGATTTTCCAGGTTATCGAGGTCGTTTAGCGATTACTTCATTGGCAGAGGTAAAAGAAGGCAATCCTGTTTCACAATTGATTTTACGCGGTAAGGTGGCTTATCTGTTTGAACGTTATACGGATAGTCAAGAAATGAATATTTTGATTGTTTGTACGCCTTCGACTAAACAGTCTGATGTGAATAGCGTTGGTCCAGTACTTGAACGCTGGATTCATAAAACACAAGGCGATAGCCCTGAACAGCGCGGCTTACGTAAGCCAGGTTTATTATGGGCAATTACCATGTTTGATATGCGCATTAGCCAAGACTTATCCAAAGAAGAAGAGTTGTTAAAAATTTCTTGGGGGGCAGGTGGGTTGCTAAAACAAACAATTTTAGAGCGTTTTGGCAATTATGATTGGTTTAATAATTGGTCAGATGGTAATCCATTTGATAATGTATTTTTAGTGCGTAAGCCGGGCTTTAAAGTCGCTTTTTTAAATGTGGAAGGCGAAAATGAAGTGAGTATCAACCAGAGCGAAAAAGCCCAATTGGAATTGTTAAAACGTACTTTCTGTCAAGACCCAGATATTTGTAAGCATGTAGCAAATCCAGAAGAAGCGTGGGAGGCGATGCTATTATTGAATGATGGTGGGATGAAACGTATTAGTAATTACTTAGAAACCATTGCATTACCTGAAGTGAAAGCAAATCGTTTGACTGAACAACTCAATGAGCGCATTCATCATTTTGTGGAAAATCGTTTTGCGAGTTGGTATCAGAGTGATGGTGAAGAAGAAGTTGCGAAAAAACGCCAGTTAGCTAACGCACTGGCTAAAGAGCTACATCCACAAAATCCACGTTCTATTTTAATGGGGGAATTGCTGCGTCATTTACAATTGCCAGAAGAAACGATTCGTTCTTTATATTTTTCTGATTTAGATGAAGTACTTGCTACAGAGGAACAACAAAGTCATAGCTATTCACCAGCAGATGATTTTGATCTATTTAGTGATCCGACACCATCCGTGGCAATTCAGCAAAGTGCGGTCGAAAAAGTAGAAGAATCGCGTTTTGCACAAGCTGTGTTTAAAGCATGGGTGAGCCATTTACGCAATCTCACAGCTGATCATAAGTTAATGCAATATTTTGGGCTTTCACTTGATAGCATTGAAAATGTGGTCAATGAGCTTGTAACTGGTGCAACTCGTTTGAAATTGCAGGATCAACTATCACAAATTGCATTACGTAATGAGAATAGTGGTAGTAAGCGTGATCAACTTGCAGAACGTCAAGTCTTTACGATGAATACTGCGATTGCCGATTTTATTTCATGGCTAGGTTATGCCGAAATGCCACTAGATCAGCGACCTGCAAGTCGTGTGTTGCAGGGACAAATGATTTTTGAGCAACGCCCTGTCGAACAACAAAATGGTTTACCAAAATTAAATGATCAAACCAGCAATTATGATGATAACTATCGTTTAGATTGGTTAGTAGCGTTCGGGCATTTCGCAGTCAATAATGCAGGGCATAGCGCAGGTCGTGAAATTAACTCAACGCAAAATGCGCAGTTAGGTAGTGTGTTGCGAGCATTCCGTTCAGCACAAATCACAGCATAAAAAACATAAGAGGAATTGATTGTGTTACGAATTGAATTAAGAGAAGACAGCCCAGGTTATGCACAGTTTAGTGCGCGTAAATGGAAAGGAACTAATGAGGTCGAGATTGCCGTACAACGCAACCAAGATCGCTATTATTTTGCGGGTAATAATCAGTGGACACCAGAACCAGTGTGGCATAAAACCTCAGAATTGACTGTAGAAGGTGATGCACTGCAAGGTAGAGTAGGTCCTTGGCTCATTGATGGTCTAATGAGTCAGATGGGGAATGTTCGTTTCTTGTTACAAGTGCGTGATGGCACCATTGAAGATGGTGGTGCTCTGAGTTTAGTTGGCAATATTTTAGCTTCTTCAGCAGGTGGCGATTCTTCCCGCGACACTGAAGTTCGAGAAGTGATTCAACCCGTTGTAGAAGAAACATTACCACCGCTTGTTGAACCTATTGAAGTTACAGTTGAACCTGTGATTGAAGAAACTATTGCTGAAATTCCTGTTATTGAAGAACTAGATGCGGTACCTCCAGTCGTTGAACCGCCAGTACAAAAGAAAAGCCGATTAGGTCTAATAATCAGTCTATTGCTACTGCTATCCGTTATTGGTGGTGCTGTTGCTTATTTCCTTTTGAGCAATAAATCAAGTGCGCCTACCTCAGCACCTGTCGTTTCAGAATGTAGTGTGGCAAGCAGTACAGATGAATTGGCTTTTATTCAACGTTGCTTAAAAACCAAACCTGATAGCAAACGCGTGTTAGCAGTTATTGCTGAAGCTAAAGCCGCGAATAAATGTAGTATTGCACAGCGTTTATATGCACACCAAGCACAGGGAGGCAATGCTGAAATTGCACTAGCCTATGCGAAAGAGTATGAAGTGGGTAGCCCTTGTTTTGCTAAAGATAAAGAAAATGCGATTTATTGGTATGAAACCGTACTTTCAATTGAACCGAATAATGAAGCAGCGAAAAAAAGCTTGGCAGAGCTGAAAAAATAAGCATGTTGGAATCCATTTTTCCACATGGAGAGGAATGAAATTATGGCTAAATTGAACTTGGCACTTTTATATGCATTATGTTTGGCATTGCCTTTAAGTGCTCATGCATTGGCAAATGAAAAACCCTTATTACAAGCAGGAAAAACCACGTTGTACCAACGTGTGCTAAGTACACCAACTTGTGAATTATTGGAAAACAATACAGCTAAAACAGGGAAGAAAATCCCTGCATTTTCTCGTTATTATGTGTATCAACGTGAAAATGTCGCAGGTAAAACTGTTGTCAAAGTGGGACCAGATACTTTTGGTAAAACAGTGGGTTGGTTAGATGAAAGTTGTGCTGTGCCATGGAATATGCAAATGACGTTAGTTTTTACGAATCCATCTGATCGTGATCGTCTGTTATTTTTCAAAGATCGTGCTGAGTTAGATAAAGTCATTAATGCCAATGATCCTATGCAAGTTGTAGCACCTATTCGGCAAGATTTAGCGGATAACAAGACAAATCCCGCTGTATTGGCGCAGGAACCTGCTGAGTTTATCGATTTTCAAAAGAATTTCTATTTATTGCCGATTTTGCAAGGTGAAGAAGTAATGAATGCGAAGGGTTTTTATGAACGTGCTTTAGAAGTTGCTTCTGTCAGTAAAGACGATCATGCTTTAGCCAAATCTACTACCGACCCTACTGTGAGTAAAACCAGCCAAACTTACCCGACAAAAGCCGCTAAAGGGAAAGATACCGATCCACAAGAAGTTGTTGGTTTTAGTGCGGCAGTCGTGTTTGTCATTGACTCTACTATTTCTATGGATCCTTATATTAACCGTACACGTGAAGCGATTAAACAAGTGTATGAGCAAATTGAAAAAGAAAATTTAGGTAAGCAAGTCAAGTTTGGTTTAGTCGCGTTTCGTTCTAGTACGAAAGCGGTGAAAGAATTGGAATACACTTCGAAAATGTTTGTTGATCCAACGACGGTAAAAGATGGTAAGGACTTTATGCAAAAAGTGGCGTCGTTGAAACAAGCCAAAGTATCGAGTAAAGAATTTAGCGAAGATGCTTATGCAGGTATTAATCAGGCGTTGAATGAAATTCAATGGAATGAATTTGGTGCGCGTTACATTGTTTTGATTACCGATGCGGGAGCGATTGAAGGAGATAATCCCATTTCTACTACAGGATTAGATGCTAAGCAATTACGTTTAGAAGCACAGCATCGTGGTGTTGCGATCTATGCATTACATTTAAAAACACCTTCAGGCGCTAAAAATCATGAGCAAGCGCAAGCACAATATACAGATCTTGCTTTTAATAATTATTTAAATAAAGCCTTATATTATCCAGTGAATGCGGGCGATGTGAATGAGTTTGGTGAAAAGATCAGTACATTAGCCAAAGCCTTAACGGCGCAAGTAAAATTAGCTTATCGTGGTGAAATGGCAGCAGGCAGTGCATTAAGTGCGGTCGAAAAAGAAAAAGTTTCAACGCCTGTACCTGCACCCACTTCAGAAATTGAGCAAGATGCGATGTTATTAGGCAAAGCAATGCAATTAGCTTATTTAGGGACAACTAAAGGAACAAAAGCACCGCCAGTGTTTAAAGCATGGATCAGTGATAAAGACTTTGCGAAGCCAAGCGTACCAACTGCAGAGGCACGTGTATTGCTGACAAAGTCACAATTAAGTGATTTAAGTGATGTGGTGAAAAAAATTGCTGATGCGGCAAATGAAGGATTAATTTCACCTAATGACATGTTTGCTCAGTTACGCTCTGTAGCCGCAGCAATGGGGCAAGATCCAAGTAAAATCAAAACACAAAGTTCGACTAAAATCGCTGATTTAGGCTTACTAGGCGAATATCTTGATGATATCCCTTATAAGAGCCAAGTCACCTCGATTGATGAAGAAACTTGGAAAGGAATGAGTGTACAAGAACAAGAGAAATTCATTCGTGAGCTACACAGTAAGTTGCGTCATTACCGTGTATTTAATGAAGATCAGAGTCGCTGGATATCCTTATCTGAAGGAAGTGATCCACGTGATTTTGTCTATCCCGTCCCATTGGAAGCATTACCATAACAGGATAAGGATAACTTTGTGCTGATCATTGAAAATATGTCTGTGACGAGGGGTAAAGGAGAACAACGCTTTACCGTTTCTTTACCGCATTTGAGCTTAAATGATGGTGGGGTTGTTGCGATTCAGGGAACGAGCGGCTGTGGAAAAAGTACCTTATTAGAAATGATTGGTTTAATTCTTAAACCAGAACAATTGTCTCATTTTCAATTAGGAAAACAGTCAGTGTTAGTGGACATTCACCCCTTGATTCAGCAACAAAATCAAAGGGCTTTGGCAAGTATTCGGGCTGAAAAATTGGGTTTCATGCTACAGCATGGTGGTTTACTGCCTTTTTTAAGCGTAGCTCAAAATATTGCGTTGCCTAATGCATTGTTGCAATCTGAAATGGATCAACAATGGATAAGCTTCTTGTGTGATGAATTAAATATTAATCACTTACTCAGTAAATATCCAAAACAATTGTCAATCGGCGAACGCCAAAGAGTCGCCTTTATTCGCGCAGTCGCGCATAAACCTTTGTTGTTATTGGCAGATGAACCGACTTCTGCCCTTGATCCTTATCATGCAGATGTATTATTTGAGTTGATTTTGAAGTTGGTTGCACAACAACAGATTTCTGTATTGTTAGTAACTCATGATTGGGAATTAACTCAGCGTAAACAGCTGCGAACCTTGCAAGCGCATTTAGTTTCAGCGCGGCAAGCGGTATTTAGCGAATCTTAAGTTGAAAAAGTGAATAGCACATGGCATTGATACAAAAAGTGAATTTGTTGAGTAAGTTAGCATTGCGTGATTTGTTATATGATCGCAAGGTGTCTTTTTGTATTATCGCTTCCTTGATTGCGGTGATTGCGCCATTGTTACTGTTATTTAGTTTGAAATATGGAATTGTTTCGCAGCTGCGTTCACAACTTGTTAATGACCCACGTAATTTGGAAGTTAAAATTGTCGGTAATTTAAATTTATCACCAGATTGGTTTGCATGGTTAAAACAGCAACCAGAAGCAGGTTTTGTGATGCCATTGACTCGCTCACTCAATACAATTGTTGATTTACGTAGTGACACTCGACGTTTTATATCAGATGTCGAGCTATTACCGACAGAATCTGGTGATCCTGTATTAGCACAACAGCAATTGCAGCATGCACAGGGCATGGTATTAAGCGCATTAGCGGCGGAAAAATTAGCAGTTAACGTTGGTGATAAAGTGGCATTACTTGCTACGCGAAAGTACGAAGGTGTCACAGAAAAAGGCATTGTTGAATTGATAGTTGAGGGTATATTGCCCGAATCGCAATTTACTCGGGCGGCAGCGTTTGTGCATTTAGCCACATTAGTTGGGATTGAAGACTTTCGCGATGGATTACAGACCGCACTTTTTCCAAACATGCAAGGTAAAACAAACGAACAGGCAAGGACGACATTTGCACGCGCTAGAATTTATGCCACGAGTTTAGAGGATGTTGCCCCTTTGGCATTAAAATTGCGCGAGAAGAATATTGATACACGAACAGAAGCGAAAGCAATAGAAAATGTCAAGGCTATTGATTCAGTACTAAATGTGATTTTTATGGTTATTGCGATGACATCCGTCATCGGCTGCATTCTCTCTTTAATTGGTGCCTTTTTAGCGAATATTGATCGTAAACGCAAAGAAATTGCGGTGCTACGCTTGCTCGGTTTCCAGTCACTTGGTGTGATGGGCTATTTGGTTTTGCAAGCGGTTATTTTAAGTAGTGCAGCTTTTATACTCTCTTATCTTTTTTTCTTAGTCGGTAGTCAGCTATTTAATCAAATATTGACCAGTAATTTAGCTGACACGCATTTTATTAGTAGCTTACATCCATTGCATTTAGTTTCAGCATTTATCCTTGCCTTTATTTTAGCCGCAATTGTGGCAACAATTGGTGCTATGCGTGCAATACGTATTCAACCAGCGGAGAGTTTACGTGATGTTTAAATATGCCTATTCTTTTCTAGTGATCAGTTTAATCAGTGCTACAGCACAGGGAGCATGGGAAGAAAAATTTTATAACCCTCAACCATTAGAAAATGATGTGATTTTGCCTTTACCTTGTGAAGGCAGTATGGTGTTTCGTGTCGTAAAAACAAATACGCATAAGCCATTGGAAGATATGCCCGTGACTTTAGGTGGTAATAGTGAGCAAGATGGCTACGCAGAATATGCAACGCCTAATTACATTGCAGGTGGTTTTGCGGATAAAAACCAAGAACGTTTCTTTTTGATTGCGAAATACGAGGTTACGGAGTCGCAATATCAAGCTGTGATGAGTGAAAAATGCAGTGCGCCCAATATGAAAGGTTTATTGCCAATGACTCATTTAAGTTGGTTTGATGCGATGAGCTTTACTCAAAAATATAATGAATGGTTGCTTAAAAATGCGAAAGATAAGCTTCCTAAAGAAGATGGGATAGTAGGTTTTGTGCGTTTACCGACCAATACCGAGTGGGAATTTGCTTCCCGTGGTGGTATGGCAGTGACTCCATCGGAATTTCGTGAAAAAGTCTTTCCGATGGAAGGTAGCTTGATTAATTATGCATGGTTTAATAATGCGAAGTCGGCCAATGGTCGTTTACAGATTATTGGTCGCTTAAAACCCAACCCATTGGGGTTATTTGATACTTTAGGTAATGCCAGTGAAATGATGTTTGATAGTTTTAAAATGAACAAGTTAAACCGTTATCATGGGCAAGATGGCGGTATTATTTCACGTGGTGGGAGCTATTTAAAATCTGAAGCTGATGTGAACAATGTATTGCGTTTAGAAATTCCATTTTATGATCAAAATGGAGCGAAAAAGGCTAAAGATATGGGCTTTCGCGTTGTTATCGCGGCACCATTATTAACATCAAGTGAACGAATTAAGTTGATGGAAAAAGAGTGGGCGGCTTTAGGGCAAGATAACCAAGCGAGCGATCAAGGTGAAAATACGAAAATTGTCGATAAGTTAGAGCAGCTTGCGAACAATACGTTGGATGAAAAATTAAAACAAGAGTTAAATAATACGAAAGAGCAATTGCGTGCGGCTAATTTAGAACGTGATGAACAACGTGATTCAGCAGTTCGTTCAGCTTTACAACTCGGTGCTTTTTTATGCGCTAATGTGTCAGATTTACAAGGTGAAGTTGAGCAAAATAACAAAATTGTTGAAGCCATGACCGCACTTTATCCAAACTCGGATAAAGAAACCAATGCCAGAAATCGCTTGTTAGAATCAGAAAAAGCACGGGATTTTGTGTTGAAATATTATGCTGATACAATTGTAGCCAGTTCAGCAACTTATCATAAAGCCACGATTCAAGCACAAGTTGATCGAACAAATAATATCGTGAAGAGTAGTGGTAAGGGGAATTTAACTCAATATGTTGATCTTTATTGGCGACATCTTGAACAATATTATCAAGATGGCAAAATAAATCGCCAGCAATGGCTAGATAAATGTACTCAAATCAAACAGGGGAACTAAAATGAAAAAATCAAGCAAATCAATCTTTAGTGTCTTGACACTTTCTGCAGCAATTGCGTTAAGTGGCTGTCAAAATGCAGGTTCAAGTTATTTTGGCACGAAAAGTAGCTTATCTACTGGTGAAGAGGCTGAATTTTTTAGTGATTCAGGTTTAAGTGCTTGTGCTTGGGGCGCTGCTGGTGGTGCGGTGCTTGGTGCGGGTACAGCATTATTAGCAGGTAAAAATGCATCAACGGCAACAGTCGCTGGTGTGGCTGGTGCTGCGGTCGGCTGTGGTGCATTAATGGGGACTAACTATTATCTTGAGAAACAACGTAAAGCCTATTCGAAAAAAGAAGATCGCTTAAATTCTTATATTGCTGAAACACGTAAAAATTCAGAGATGGTTAGAAAAGCGACATCAAAAGCGAAAACACAGCTCGATAAAAATAATCGTGCTTTAGCGAATTTGAACAAACAATTAAAATCAGGTGCGATTCAAAAAGCGGACGCACAAAAACAATTAGTGCAAATTGATGCGGATATTAAAGCTGCACAAAGTAATTTAGCATCAATGAAGAAAAGAGCACAGACTTTACGTGAAGTGGCAAGTAAAGAAAAATCAAATGGCTTAAATGTAGGGCGTTTTGAAGCAGAAATTGCCAGTTTGAATAAACAAATTGCAGCTTATGAGCGTTTAGTTGACGCCTCTTCTAAACAACGTTCAGCAATTCAAATAGGGTAAGTTATGAAAGGATTAAAGTTAACATTTTTAGCATCTGCCATATTTGCGTTGACAGCTTGTTCCGTCACACCAGAACAATGTGACCCAAGTGTTGAATCTAGTGTGTGGAATAAAATGGTATGTTCTACTTCTGGCACTTATGATAGTCGTGTTCGAGAAAAAGAACAGACATTACAAAGTGAAAAAAGTAAAAACACTGCGCTAAATAAAGAATATGCAACTGCACAGAAAAAAGCGAAAGCATCGCAACGCACCTTAGCGCAAAAAAAAGCTGAGTTAGCACAGTTGAATAAATCTGTCAGCGATTATGCGGCACAGCTTAAACAAAAAGCGAAAGGCAGAGATGATGTGTTGGCTGAGGTGAAAAAAGTGGAGCAACAGTTGAAAAATATCAATGGCTCTACGGCAAGTGAAGAAGCCAAACAAGCTGAAGTCAAAGCATTACAGCGTAAGCTAGAAGCATTACAAGCCGCAAGCGGTATTTAATTGAGCTTGATTAGGCAGTCTAATGGCTGCCTATTTTTTATCAATTTCATTGGAAAGAGTTATGCAACGTTTAGCCCGTTTTACTATTCAAAATGAAAATCAGTCTGCTATAGATTTGTTGTCTCGTTATGACGAGTTAATGCATATTATTGTGCGCCATTTGCCCCCGAGCACTGCGACATTATTTGCGCGTCCAGAAGTGCAAGCGGATGGTAAAACGATTGAATGGTATAGTGATTTACAAGGACAACCTTATCTATTAGGTAACAATGTTGCAGATCAACAAAAATTTGTTGAAATTCGACCGCACTTAGAGCAGCGTTTGCAAGCAATTGCCCAATTAAATCAAGATTTAGTTAGACAAGGGGCGATTAGTGCCGAACAATCACGTTGGCTTACTTTGTTAGTTGAAGGTGCAAGCCATAACACCAAACAAATTTATGTAGTTAATAATGAGCCAGTCATTACAGGGTGGGGAATTGGTGAGAAACCTGCTGCACCGCCACCACCAATTGTACCACCAGTAAAAAAACGCCCTTGGTGTTGGTGGTTATTACCTTTGTTATTATTACTGTTAGCGCTATCGCTTTGGTGGTGGTTTTGGTTACGTGCTGCTGAAAAGCCGCCTGAAGCTGTTAAGACGCCTCCTGTGATTGAGCAGCCAAAAGAAAGTAAAAAAGTAGAAGAAGTCAAACCAGAGCTGCCTAAAGTTGAGCCTGTACAGCCAGAGTTGACAGAACCAGTTAAACAAGAGCCTGTACAAGAAAAAGTAGTCGAGCCAACGAAAACAGAAGAGGTTGCCTTAAAACCTGTACAGCCTGAAAAGCCAAAAGTCGCTGAACCACCGAAAAAAGTGTGTTCAATTTCAACCAAACCGGGGGAAAGTCCACAGATGGTGATTATTTTTGATAATTCGAGATCCATGTTGTATTCCTTATTAGAAAATAATCAGAGTATTGAACAGTTCCATTGGCGTTGGGATCGTAATTTAGTCACCCCAGAAGATTTTGCTTATATGCGTCGTTCACCAAATCGTCTAGAGGTGGCGAAAAAATCGTCTTCTAGCATTATCAATAGTATCGCTAAAACTGTGGATATTGGTTTAGTGGAGTTAAGAGGTTGCCCTGCTGCCAATAATCATGGTTATTACAGCCCAGCTAAACGTAAACAATTACGTGCCAAAATAAGCTCCATGCAGCCAGCGCCTGATAACGATCCTGTCGCAGGTGGTACGCCTTTATATAGTGGCTTACAAAAAGCAGCGGGTATGGTTGATGGTAAAAAACGTGATGGTTTCATTTTAATTTTAAGTGATGGGGAAGATTCTTGTGAAGTGGGGGATGTTTGTGCTTTAGCAAGACAAATTGCCAAGCATCAGCCTCGTTTAAAAATTAATGTCGTCGATATTGGCGGTGCCAAAGGGGCAAACTGTGTTGCTAAAGCGACGGGTGGTAAAGTCTTTACTGCAAATAGCCAGAAGCAATTGATTAACATGATTAATCAAGCCGTGAAACCAATCACGGAAGTTGAAGTATGTAAATAGTGAGAGGTTAACATGCAACGTTTAGCACGTTTTTCTATACAAACAGAAAATCAAGAAGCCATTGAACTCCTTTCACATTATTCGGAAATTGAAGGGATTTTATTGCGCCATTTGCCACCAAGCACAGTCACTTTATTTGCGCGTCCAGTGCTGCAAGTGGATGACAAAATAATTGAGTGGTATACTGATTTACAAGGTCAGCCACAATTATTAGCTAATAGCCAAGCTGATCAGAAAAAATTGGCTGAAATTCAACCGCACTTAATGCAGCGTTTAAATGCAATTCGTCAACTGAATCAAGAACTGAGCAGTAAAGGACAGATTAGTACAGCACAATCTCAACTTTTAACGCAATTAGTTGAAGGTGCAAGTCATCACACCAGACAAATTTATTTAGTTAATAATGAACCTGTGATTACGGGTTGGGGGATTGGTGAAAAGCCGACGGAACCTATGCCTGTCACGCCAGTACCTGTGACAAATAATCGTCATCGTTGGTGTTGGTGGCTATTACCTTTATTATTACTGTTGCTTGCTTTCCTATTATGGTGGTTCTGGTTGCGTGTGCCTGCTGTTGAGCCTGTGAAAGTAGAACCTATTATTGAACAGCCAAAGCAAACACCGCCTGAACCTGTCAAAGTGGATGAGCCGAAAGAAGAAGCGCCGAAAGTGGAACCTGCGCCGCCAGAGAAAGTATGCCGTCAGAAAATTATTCCTGCAGAAGCACCACAAATGGCGATTATTTTCAATAATGCCTCAGGCATGCGCTATACGATTAAAGAAGGGATTAAAAAGATTGATGATTTTGATAAACGCTTAGCACGTGAAGCAGTTCCCCAAAAGGACATTGATTACATGTATCGTAAGCCAAATCGTTCGACCGCTTCAAAAGTGGCGGTCAATAATATTTTAGCATCCATTGATCCGAATATTGATATTGGCTTAGTAGAATTAAAAAGTTGTTTAAGTAAAAGTAAAAAAACATCCGCAGCGGTCTCGCATGGTATTTTTACTTCTGGGCAACGTGAAACATTGAAACAAAAAATCAATCAAATGAAAGTCCGTCAAAACCAAGTGCCAGGCACACCAATTTATGAAGGATTAGAGAAAGCATTGACAATGGTGGATGGTATTGAAAGAGAAGCGTTGATTTTATTAATTACTGAAGGTAATGGCGATTGTACTTTCCGCGATCCTTGTCAGTTAATTCAACAAGCGCTACAACGTCGTCCAAAATTAAAAGTCAATATAGTGAGTATTAACTCACCTTGGAATGCCACTGATTGTTTAGCGAATTTAACGGGCGGGCAAATCTTTAATACTGAAGTGAATAGTGAAATTCAACTCACGGAATTGATTAATAAAGCAGTGAAATCGGTACAAACTGAAGAAATATGTGAATAACTCTTTTTTACAGTAAACAAAAAGCAGGCAATCATCAGAATGCCTGCTTTTTTGTCTGGATAAAGCTATATTTTGTCCCGCCATTTTATGCGAAAATAGACCGCACTTTTGTTATTGATTATAGAGATAAGCATGGATAACTTAGAATTGCATACGCCAATGATGCGACAATACATCGCACTTAAAGCAGAAAATCCCGATATTTTGTTGTTTTATCGCATGGGGGATTTTTATGAGCTATTTTATGATGATGCGAAAAAAGCGGCAGCATTGCTTGATATTTCATTAACTAAGCGTGGACAGTCCGCAGGACAGCCTATTCCAATGGCTGGGGTTCCTTATCATGCAGTTGAAGGTTATTTGGCTAAGTTAGTGCAATTGGGTGAATCGGTAGCGATTTGTGAACAAGTCGGCGATCCTGCCACAGCCAAAGGGCCGGTTGAACGTAAAGTGGTGCGCATTGTCACACCTGGTACCATAAGTGATGAAAGTTTGTTACCAGAACGTCAAGACAATCTGATTGCAGCACTGTATCAAGAAAAAACACGTTTTGGTTTAGCCATTCTAGATATGAGTTCTGGACGCTTTCAAATTAGTGAGCCAGAAGATCAAGCCAGTTTACAGGCAGAATTACAGCGTATTTCCCCTGTAGAGATTCTATATTGTGAAGATCTTGCGGATTTTTCTGCCATTGAACATTTCAAGGGATTGCGTCGTCGTCCTATTTGGGAATTTGAATTAGGCACGGCAGTACAATTACTCAATCGTCAATTTAATACCAAAGATCTACGTGGATTTGGCGTTGAAAAAGCGATTTTAGGCTTATGCGCCGCAGGTTGTTTATTGCAATATGCAAAAGATACTCAACGTACTGCGCTGCCCCATATTCAAAGCATTACACTTTTACAACATACTGAAAATATTCAATTGGATGCAGCAACGCGCCGTAATTTAGAGTTAACTCAAAATTTAGCCGGAGGCACTGAAAACACGTTAGCTTCAGTCTTAGATAAGTGTGTTACTGCAATGGGCAGTCGTTTGTTGAAGCGTTGGATTCATCAACCGATTCGTGATGTAGAAAAGCTTACTCAGCGTCAACAAACAATAAGTGCAATTTTAACACAAGATTTAGTGTCAGAGCTGCAACCACATTTACACCAGATTGGTGATATGGAGCGGATTTTAGCACGTGTAGCATTGCGTTCTGCACGTCCGCGCGATCTCACACGTTTACGCACAGCATTAGCGCAAATTCCCGCAATTCGTCAAATTTTACAACAGCAAATTTCACCAAATCTGACCGCACTTTTACAGCCGATAGGTGAGTTTGCTCAACAACTTGATTTATTACAACGCGCATTAATTGATAACCCGCCGATGTTAATTCGTGATGGGGGGGTAATTGCAGAAGGTTATAATGCAGAACTTGATGAATGGCGTAGTTTGTCAGATGGCGCAACGCGTTATTTAGAAGATTTAGAACGTCGTGAACGTGAAAGTACAGGTATTGATACCTTAAAAATCGGTTTTAATGCAGTACATGGTTATTATATCCAGATTAGTCAAGGGCAAACGCATAAAGCACCAATGCATTATGTCCGCCGCCAGACCCTTAAAAATGCAGAACGTTATATTATTCCTGAGCTGAAAACTTACGAAGATAAAGTGTTAAAAGCTAAAGGTGCTGCTTTAGCCTTAGAAAAACAGTTGTATGAACAAATTTTTGATGAACTATTACCGCACTTGGGCGCTTTGCAGCTAGCGAGTTTGACTTTAGCGGAACTAGACGTGCTAACGAATTTGGCGGAAAGAGCAGAGCGCTTAAATTATATCGCCCCACAATTTAGTGATGAGATTGGTGTGCATATTCAACAGGGACGTCATCCCGTAGTAGAACAAGTTTTGAAAGAGCCGTTTATTGCAAATCCAGTACAACTCAACTCGCAACGTCATCTATTGATTATTACTGGACCCAATATGGGCGGTAAAAGTACCTATATGCGTCAGACGGCATTGATTACCTTAATGGCGTATATGGGTAGTTTTGTGCCCGCAGAACACGCACTGATTGGACCGATTGATCGTATTTTTACCCGTATTGGTGCGTCAGATGATTTAGCCTCTGGGCGTTCTACTTTTATGGTAGAAATGACCGAAATGGCGAATATTTTACATCAAGCCACGGCACAGAGTTTGGTACTCATTGATGAAATTGGGCGCGGTACTTCGACTTATGATGGCTTATCATTGGCTTGGGCATGCGCGGAATGGCTTGCGAAAAAATTACGCTCACTGACATTATTTGCCACGCACTATTTTGAGCTGACCGTATTACCAGAACAGCTGGCTGGTAGTGCAAATGTACATTTAGATGCGTTAGAACATAATGATACCATCGCATTTATGCATTCCGTACAAGAAGGCGCAGCAAACAAAAGCTACGGTTTAGCGGTAGCCGCCTTAGCGGGTGTACCACAATCGGTCATTAAACTGGCAAAGCAAAAATTAGCACAATTAGAAAAGCTATCACAACAAAATGCTGACCAGCGCATTCAAGATTTACGCCAACTCAATCAGACGCAAGGCGAATTAGCGCTAATGGAAGAAGATGATGGTAAACATGCAGTTTGGGAAATGCTCGAAAAACTTGATCCTGATGAACTGAGTCCAAAACAAGCACTGGCGTATTTGTATCAGTTGAAAAAGTTAGTTTGAGTTTTATAGAAAGTGCGATAGACTAAAGGACCGCTGAAAAGTGGCTTAGAAAATGTACTCTTGTGCATTCTTTATATGTTTTGTTACCGCCGTATAGGCGGTTTTCTTTGCTCTTTCTTACATGTAATTTATGTATCTTATTCATCTTCATTTTCATCCATGTAATCATGAGTATTTTTTATCTAAAAAATTTATTGACATAATTAGATCTTATTCGTAGAATGATCTTAAATTAATCACCTTTAAAGAGGTAGTAATATGAACAAACATAAAAGAAAAAATGATATCTATATTAAAGGATGTAATAAAACTTCTATAACTATTTACCAGCAAATAAATGTTCCTACTATAGAAAAACCAGTTTTAGAACAAAAACGCAAAATAGAGAATATAGCGACGATTGCTAAGCAGTTGCTGTTAGTTGCTAAGATAATAATCTATTTATTTTGATAAGGGCATTTAATCATGAGTTCAAATATTAAACAATATATTTTAGCTTTTCTACAAGAGCAAAATTATAAAAAATCTGAAAAAGAACGTAAGGCTCTCGAAAAAGCAACCTCTAATGCAGAAATAGAGCAGCTCTCTGAGAGCATTCGAGAATTTGATGAAAAGTACCGATTTGATAATTGGGTGGCTAATGCCGCTAATATCATGGCAAAGCAACTGCAATTTGGTACACATATCGCCAAAGGTATTCACCCCGATGCAAAGGGGGATAATGTTACTTTCCAAGCTGAGACTGATTTATCCAATCAATATGTCGGTTCACAGAGTGCTATCAATTTAGTATTAGATGCTAATGGAAATGCTGCTGCCCTTCCATTAGCTGCATTTTTTAATATTATTGTGGATGAACAAAAACAGTTAAAATTACGAGATCTTTTACTCTCGGATGATCCACAATTAATCGGTTGTTTTGCTGATGATCTCGCATTATCTGAACAATATAAACAACAGTTTCAACAAGCCCTTAAAGGCGACTTAACTCAACCAAGTACTCACGAACGTAATAAACAACTATTATGGGCTAATAGTGAGAATGCAATTGAAGATGATGATTATACGTGTTTAATTCCACTTTATCCCTCTTCTCTAACTCATGCTTTCTATCAAAAAATTAATCAAAATCGGTATTCTGAACAAAATAAACAAGCCCGTGAGAATCGATATAAAAAAACATCTGAGCAAGTAAGTTACCTTTCCATTAACCAGCTCGTCACAGTCGTTTTAGGTGGGAGCAAACCACAAAATATATCTCAGTTAATGAGTGCACAAGGAGGGCGTAATTATTTATTACCTTCCTTACCCCCTATTATGTCTTTTTCAGGTCAGCTTAAAATCACAAAGAGTCAGAATACTATTTTTAATGATAGATTGGCATATACATGCCGTTATGGCTTACGTCAATTGTATGAAGTGATAAAAAATAAAAAAAATATTTATCAAGTACGTGACGAGCGAATTGATGCCTTAAATATTATTTTAAGGACATTGCTATTTCACGCTAGTTTATACCAACGGTTACCAGCAGGGTGGTCGAAAGAATATCAATTAAATATGCATGAAAAGTACTGGCTTGATCCAAAGCGCACAGAATTAGTCGAGGAAGAAGCATTTCGTGCAGAACGTGAAAAAGGAGATTGGGTGGCAGAAGTAGAACGTAGTTTCGCTTTATGGTTAAACCGATGTTTACAACGCCGTTTCCCTAAATTAGCGCATGATTTTGCTGATGCAGAATATAACGAATGGCGTCGTAATATACGTCGCTCCCTACGCTATCGTTTACGCCATTCCTAGGAGGAGATATGTTTCAAACTGATTACTATATTTTATTTGATCACATTAAACTACAGGGCGCCAATGCGATTTCTGGTCCGTTAAGTTATGGTTTTCCTGCATTAACAGGGTTTACTGGCGCTATTCATGCACTGAGTCGTAAGTTAACTCATCATAATGTGCAATTAGGTGGCGTGATGATCGCGTGTCACGATTATGAACTACAAACCTATCAAAATTCGCCATTTTCTGACCGTACTTTTAAGCAAACCCGTAATCCAATCAAACGAGATGGTAAATCTGCCTCTATTATTGAAGAAGGTAAGATCCATTTAGATGTTTCGTTAGTCGTTGAAATGCATGTACCTGATCAACATTTATATGATGCGTTGGAAAATAAACAAAGCCAAACTGCACAACAGTTCTTACAGGAATGTAAGCAGTTATTATGGCAACAGCGCATTGCAGGTGGTTCGGTCTTAAAGATTGGTGATGTACAATTATTTAGCTTAGCAGAAGAACTGGATATTCCATTTGCTTTAATGCCCGCCTTTGTGCTGATGGATGCGAAGGCAGATTTGGTTAATATTACAACAGAGCTACAGACGGGATTGCGCGTAGATCTATTAGACGAAGATGGTAATTCACAATCATCACAAATCAACATTCAGCCAGAAGCGACCGCACTTGATGCATTGTTAGAAATGGCAACCTTACACCATATTCCAAATCATCCACAAGCAAGCTCACTTGATTGGCAAGTCTACAGTGTTAAACAAGATCGAGGCTGGCTAGTACCAATGCCTGTGGGATATCAAGCGATTTCCCCTTTGTTTGATGCGGGGCAATTACAGCATTGCCGTACGACACAATATCCAAGCCAATATGTTGAAACTATTTATAGTTTAGGCAAGTGGGTTTTCCCATTTAGCTTACCTGATGCTCTTTCCCAATGTTTTTGGCGCTATCGCGCTCCACAAAATAACCTTTATCTGATTTCACAAGGAGAATAATAATGAGTAAATTATCAACCCCAAGCGTATTAGCATTTGAACGTAACTTGGATATTTCAGATGCGATTTTTAGCCAAAAAGACAGTAAAAATGATCAAGATGAGCTTACCGCATTGCGCATCCGTGAAAAATCAGTGCGTGGTACGATTTCGAATCGCCTTAAAAATGCGATTACAAATGATCCCGCGAAATTGGATGCAGAAACCGAAAAAGCGAATTTACAGCGTGTTGATGTGGCAACGTTAGATAATGACAAGGATACTCTAGTTGCCAGTTTTAGTATGAAAGTGCTGCCATTTACTGGGCGACCAAATGTGTGTAACGATCAGCATTATCAACAGCAAGTGATGACGGTAGTACAGCAATATTTGACGCAAACAGGTATTGATGAATTAGCTAAGCGTTATGCAATGAATATCGTTAATGCCCGTTGGTTATGGCGTAATCGTATGGGGGCTGAGCATATTCAAATAGAAGTGAAGTGTGGTGAGGAAATTATTCGTTTTGATGATGCGAAACAATTTTCCTTAAACAGCTTTACATATGAAGATAGTAAGATTCAACGTATTGCAGCTGAAATTAAATCAGGCTTACTCGGTGAAAAATTTGTGATTCTTTATATCACAGCTTATGCCAATATGGGGTATGGTCAAGAAGTATATCCATCACAAGAACTTGTGTTAGATAACTCAACGACTAATCGCAAAAGCAAAATTTTATATGAAATTAATCAAAAAGCAGGCATGCATTCCCAGAAAGTGGGTAATGCGATTCGCACGATCGATACTTGGTATGCAGATGAAGTGGCTTTCCCAATTGCTGCAGAACCTTATGGTGCAGTGACTACGTTAGGGACCGCATTTCGCCAACCTAAAGCAAAACTGGATTTTTATACGCTATTTGATAAGTGGGTGCTTAAAGGTGAAGCCCCAAGCATTGAACAACAACATTATGTGATGAGTGTTTTAATCCGTGGTGGTGTCTTTGGGGCAAGCGGTAAGGAATAATTATGACAAGCCATTACATTGAACTGAAAGCAATTCCGCAAATGGATATGCTACAAAGTGAAGTAGTTGGACATTGTATGCAAATATTACATAAATTCTTACCGCACTTTGAAGGGCGAATGGGCGTCGCTTTTCCCGCTTATGGATTAGGACGCACACTTGGCGGTATTTTGCGTGTTTTTGGTAACCAATCTGATTGTGATCAGCTATATCTACAATTGTTACAAGCGGGGTTGCAAGATTATGCCTTAATTAGTGAAGTGAAAAAAACGCCTTCAGCAATAGAGTATCGTTGTTATAGTCGTGCCCGTCGTAAAGGGCAAAGTGCTATTAGTCGTACGGAAAAGTTTTTAAAAAGTATTGATAAATGGCATGAAGGGATTCGTGAGGAAATGCAACAACGCCAACAAAACACGCCCTATTTTCCACATGTACATTTAAAAAGTGCAAGTACAAATCAACGTTTTATTTTGGCAATAAAAGCCAATAAAACATCTCAGCCTTATATTGCTCAATTTAGTAGTTATGGGCTAAGCAGTAAGGCAACGGTGCCGCACTTCTAACCCTAATTTATAACCCTTTTTTCTAGCTAGATAAATTAGTTAATAAGATCAAAGGGTTATAAATATACTGTAAAAAAGGGTTTTTCTTTCAGATGTTCTTTAACAATTTGAAGAATAAATGAATTTTTGTTAGTGTTATGTAGTTAAACATCGTATAGATGGCTTAGAAATTTATCGAAGCAATAAATGCTGGCATTCTGATGTTAAACATCGTATAGATGGCTTAGAAAATTAGCAAACTGCACAGTGCAGCAATGTTGCTGTTAAACATCGTATAGATGGCTTAGAAAAGAGCTTGAAGATTTAAATATTGAAAAATCACGTTAAACATCGTATAGATGGCTTAGAAATTTGCTGTCAACACGGTTTTATCCGCTTATTTGTTAAACATCGTATAGATGGCTTAGAAATGCACTTATTGCATTTTTAACTAAAGTATTATGTTAAACATCGTATAGATGGCTTAGAAAAGAAACGCCACAAGAAGCCCCTACCATATCTTGTTAAACATCGTATAGATGGCTTAGAAATCGCGCTATTTATATGATTTATGATGAAATATGTTAAACATCGTATAGATGGCTTAGAAAGCTTTCGTTTTACTCCTAAAGGTGAATTGCGCGTTAAACATCGTATAGATGGCTTAGAAATACGCATGTTACGCGATCAGGTAAAAAGTTAAGTTAAACATCGTATAGATGGCTTAGAAATTAACGGGTGTGGTATCCGCACACCAGCGTTGGTTAAACATCGTATAGATGGCTTAGAAAAAATTCGTAAGTTTTCGCCGTCAAGCGCAAGCGTTAAACATCGTATAGATGGCTTAGAAATTCATGCTCAAAAGTTGGCATATTAATAAATTGTTAAACATCGTATAGATGGCTTAGAAAGTCTTCTGAAACTGTTTTTATACCTTTTAATCGTTAAACATCGTATAGATGGCTTAGAAAAAGCTGTGGCGCGATTAATCGGTCGTCATAACGTTAAACATCGTATAGATGGCTTAGAAAACGATAAAGAAGTTGTTTTAGTTACTTTAATGGTTAAACATCGTATAGATGGCTTAGAAACAACGAATCCAAAATCCCCAAGTAAAGGTAATGTTAAACATCGTATAGATGGCTTAGAAATTAAATTGCTGTTATTTGTTTCAAATACATCCGTTAAACATCGTATAGATGGCTTAGAAAACATTTCAGTTTTTAACTGTTCCGTTTTTGCTGTTAAACATCCTATAGTTTATGCACTAAAATAAGGAGTGTTATTTAAGCATATTGCAGAGATTTGACGGTATTTAAACTGAATTTTAATATTTCTATTTTTTGTTAAAGGAGGGCTTTGTGCGTAAGACACCTTATATTGTTTCATCAGATTTAAAAACCATTATGCATTCTAAGCGAGCGAATATTTATTATTTAGAACATTGTCGTGTGTTGTTAAATGGTGGGCGAGTGGAATATGTGACTGATGAGGGAAAAGAATCATTATATTGGAATATCCCTATTGCCAATACTAGTTGCCTATTATTAGGGAGTGGTACATCAATTACTCAAGCTGCAATGCGTGAGTTGTCAAAAGCAGGGGTGATGGTGGGTTTTTGTAGTGGCGGTGGTACACCTTTATTCAATGGAACGGAAGCAGAAATTGGTTGTGAATTTTTTAGTCCTCAAAGTGAGTATCGTCCAGTGGAATATTTGCAACAGTGGTGCCGATTTTGGTTTGATGATGAGAAGCGTTTAACCGTAGCCAAAACATTACAACAACGGCGATTATCTTTGTTAGAGGTTATTTGGGCTAAATTAGAATGGCATTTTTCTGCTGAAAAACTCGCCGCACTTGTACAGCAATATCAACAAGAATTTATCCGTGCGGAACATAGCCAAGCCTTATTGGCAGCAGAAGGACGTTTGACCACAAAACTTTATGCGTTAGCAAATCAAGCAACTCTGAATAATCCTGATTTTAAGCGGAGTGAGCGTGGGAATAGTATTGATACAGTGAATCAGTTTTTAGATCATGGTAATTATTTAGCCTATGGTTTAGGGGCAACTGCTTGCTGGGTACTGGGCTTACCACATGGTTTAGCGGTTTTACATGGCAAAACAAGGCGAGGGGGATTGGTGTTTGATGCGGCGGATATTATTAAAGACAGTCTCATTTTACCGCAAGCATTTATTTCCGCACAAAATGGCGAGTCAGAAAAAGAATTTCGCCAAGCTTGTATTCAAAATCTTCTTCACTTCGGGGCATTGGATATTATCATTGATACCTTGAAACAACTTGCCTTACAAGGAGCGTTAGATGAATATTCTGTTAGTTAGTCAATGTCAGAAAAATGCGCTGACTGAAACACGTCGTATCTTAGATCAATTTGCGGAACGTTGTGGTGATCGCGTATGGCAAACAGCTATTACGCAAGCAGGGTTGGAAACCCTATATAAGATGTTGCGCCAAACTGCACGTAAAAATACAGCGGTAGCTTGTTATTGGACACATGGTAAAAATATGACAGAGTTATTATGGATTGTTGGTGATAAGCGTCAATTTAATGAACAAGGGTGTGTACCAACAAATCGTACTCAGCGCAATATTTTACGTACTGAAGATGAAGTGAATTGGAAAGATGCTTATTCTGTTCAAATTTTGACCGCACTTGCAGCATTGTTACATGATTTGGGCAAGTCGAGTGTTGGTTTTCAGAACAAGTTAATTAAAACAAATAATGCACCTAAAGCTGCAGATCCATATCGGCATGAATGGATTTCAGCACGTTTATTTGAAGCCATGATTGTTGGTTGTGAAACGGATCGAGATTGGTTAATACGATTCGTTAATTGGGCAGAATTTGAACAAGAAAACCCCCAGTGGTTTAGCCATATTATTCAAGATGATGCGCGAAAAGATTTTGCAGGTTTTGCCCATTTACCACCACTTTCTCAAGTACTGATTTGGTTAATTACCTCTCATCATCGTCTTCCATTTAGTGAAAATTTTTTTACAAAGAATAAAAATTATCTCAGGGATTTACGGCGATACTGCAAACGTGATTTTAATTCCTTTTTTAGTCATTATCGCCCGATAGAACGCTGGGTGCTTAATGACTTACAACATCCCACACCACAACATTTTTGGCAATTTGACAATGTAGTGACACAAAGCCAAGCATGGCAGAAAGTCATGACGCGATGGGCAAAAAAAGCACTCAATCATCGCGCCTTATTTTCCTATTCTTACATTGAAGATCCCTTCGTCTTGTTATTAGCGCGTTTATCTTTAATTGCTGGTGATCATTATTACTCTTCACAAGCGAGAAATGCCGATTTAGGGGATAAAAAGTGTATTTTACTAGCAAATACAGATGAGGATGGCAATGAAAAACAAAGGTTAGATGAACATTTGTTAGGTGTTTGTCAAAGTGCGAGCCGATTTGCGCGTTTGTTGCCTAAGTTTAGCACAGAGTTACCGTACATTAAGCAACACAAACCTTTTGCTAAACCTGCCGGAAGTAGATTTGCTTGGCAGAACAAAGTGGTTAACATGGCTAAGATGCTACAAAAAAGTAGCGAGACGCAAGGATTTTTTGGTGTAAATATGGCGAGTACTGGCTGTGGTAAAACGTTTGCGAATGCCAAAATGATGTATGCATTAAGTGATCCTACTAAAGGGGCGAGATTAACGATTGCTTTAGGTCTGCGTGTGCTGACATTACAAACAGGTACCGCATTGAGCCAGCGTTTGGAATTGAAGAATGCCAAAGAACAAGATTATTTAGCGGTGTTAGTGGGCAGTAGTGCGGTCAGAAAATTATATGAGTTGCAGCAAGAGCGAGCGCAGCAGCTAGCAGCGCAAGGGAGCGAAAGTATCGAGCAATGGTTCGAGAATATGACAGTTGAAGGGGCTGCTTATATTGAAAGTGCGGTCGAAAATGAAGAAATTTCAGATTTTTTAACCAAGAAAGATCAAGCAATGAAGAAATTGCTGTATGCACCACTCGTCAGTTGTACTTTAGATCATATTATTGCTGCATCCGAAAGTGTGCGCGGTGGGCACCATATTGTGCCAACATTACGTTTATTAACGTCAGATTTAATTTTGGATGAACCCGATGACTTTGGGCTAGAGGATTTACCAGCGTTGAGTCGTCTAGTGCATTTAGCAGGCTTATTTGGCAGTCGTGTATTACTTTCTTCCGCAACCCTCACGCCAGATTTTATTACGGGCTTATTCCGCGCTTATCAAGCAGGGCGTAAAATTTATAATCAACAAAAAGGAATTGTTGCAGAATTACCCGTTTGTTGTGCTTGGGTAGACGAATTTCAGCAACAACAAATGGATTGTGGTAATGAGCAGGCTTTTATGCAGCGCCACCAACAGTTTGTCTTACAGCGTGCAGAAAATTTAGCGAAGAGTCCTGTACGGCGTAAAGCTGAGATTTTGACTTTACCCTCATTATCACCTAACGAAAATGAAATGTTTGATTATCGATTATTGGCTGAACAATTATTGAAGAATGCGGCAAAATTACATAGCTTTCATGGTGAAATTGACAGCAGAACCCAGAAAAAAGTCAGTGTTGGTTTGGTGCGTTTTTCGAATATCAGACCGATGATTCCGATAGCGCAAGCGCTATTGCAACAACAGGCAGGTGATGAGCTGGCAGATTATTGCTTCCATTTGTGTTGTTATCATTCTAGACAATTATTATTACTGCGTTCTCATTTAGAAGAAAAACTGGATCGTTTATTAGATCGTCATCAGCCACAGGATTTATATCAGCAACCTGAAATCATTTCAGCTTTAGCGAGCCATCCTGCTAAAAACCATGTATTTATTGTGCTCGGTAGCCCAGTCACAGAAGTAGGACGGGATCATGATTATGATTGGGCGATTGTTGATCCTTCTTCTATACGCTCTATTATTCAGCTCGCGGGGCGTGTGTGGCGACATCGTGCAGATAAAGTGGCAGAGCAGCCAAATATTTATTTATTGCCAACCAACTGGCGTGGTTTATCGCCAAAACGGGAACCAAATAAGCCTATTTATCATCGTCCTGGTTTTGAAAGTGAGTTAAATAAGCTGACAACGTATAAATTGGAGCAATTGATTTCAGTAGGTGATTTAGCACACATTCAAGCCACGCCACGCATTGTGAAGCCAGAAAATTTGCAGCCGACGGAAAAATTAGCCGATTTAGAACATCAAGTTATTGCTAGTTTATTGAATAATCCTCAAGATAATCATGTTAATTTGTATTGGGATCCTCGCTATACGAATCGATTATCGGCGAATTTACCTTTGATGACACGTTTTCGACAAAGTGTGCCAGAGCAAGAGGTAGTATGTAAATACAATGATGAATCTGCTTGGGGATTTTCGTTTTATGATATGGAGAATGTGAAACGAGATAATCGTAAGGCGTTGTCTAATATTGAATATAAAGCTATACAGTATCACCCTCAGGGCATGGTTAAACCTTGGTTAAATCAATCTTTAGAAGTGGCATTAGAACGATTGGCTGAAGATTTACAGTTAGATGATATGCAGGCAGTCCCTGTTGCTTATCTTAGTGCATCGCTTCAGACATTTGTGCTCAATTGGTATTACAATGAAATGCTTGGTTTTTGGGATAAGTACACAACATTAGGACGCTTTTAATATCACAATATGGCGCAACGCAAATAGAGGTTGCGCCATATTGTTAATGGGGAAGGGCAAGAAGTGCGGTCAGTTTTTGCAAAATTTCATCACTATGGATATTTGCCATACTGTCAGCGACTAAATAATGTTGATTTTTGCCATAAGCACCAATGAGTTTGGGATCTGTTGCGCCATATAAGGTAATGTTGAGTTTGTCTAATGCCGCAGTTAAATGGGCTAAGCCAGTATCAACGGAAATCACGGCTTTGGCATCGACAATGTGTTGGGCTAGTTCCGAGAGACTCGATTTGGCTAGAATCTGTACGAGAGGTAGACCTCGTGCAATGTAGTCTGCGCGTTGCTTTTCTAATGGATTAGACCAAGGTAGGCATACTTGTATACCCAATGCGGTCAGTTTTTCTGCTAATTCACGCCATTGGTGGTCAGGTAAAAATTTATCTGTTTTTGTTGTACCATGGAAGAACAGTACATAAGGTGTTGTGAGGGGTTGTTGTTGAAAATGGCTAGCAATCGCGTAGTCGCCTTGTGTGGTTAGTAATGGATAACCTAAACTTTGCGCAAATAGTTGACGGATACGTTCTACGGCATGTTGTTGATAGCTAATCGCGTAGTGTTTATCGTAAAACAATGCAGCAATAGGTTCGCGAATAGAATGGCGATCGTAGCCATGTTTACAGCCATTCGCTAAACGGGTGGCGAAAAAGGCGCTTTTGAATAAGCCTTGTGCATCAATTACCGCATCATATTGTGCTGCTTGTAATAAAGTGCGGTAGGTTTTCCATTGATTTCGTGTTGTCGTAGAAAAAGGGGATTTTCGCCAACGACGTAGTGCAATAGGAATCACCTGTTTTACTGCATTGTGCCAATGTGGAATTTCTACAAAATTTTCTTCCACCACCCAATCGACTTCTAGATTCGGCATTGCACGTTGAGCGTCCGTTAAGGCGGGCAATGTGTGTAAAATATCACCCATAGATGAGGTCTTAATCAAACAAATTTTCATACTTTATTTAGTAACTCAGTCAATTTTTCCAATACCATTTCAGGTTGAATATCAATCAAACTTTGATGATAGCCTTCTTCACTGTCTTTTCCTTTGCGTACTTTAATTAAGCCGCCTTCAATTAAGCGAATAATCACTGCTTGGTCAGATAACGGTGGTGTATAGGTTGGACTTGTTGGACCATAAAGTGCAACTAAGGGGCGCTTAACTGCCGCCGCAATATGCATTAATCCACTATCATTCGTTACAATTGCGGCACAATCTGCGATCAGATCGACGGCTTCATTTAGTGAAGTTTGCCCTGCTAAATTCAGACAGAATTGACGGAGTTGTTCAGGTAAAGCTTGGCGAATTTGTTCTCCGACGCTTTCATCTTTGTTTGAGCCAAATAAACGAATTGCATACCCTTGTTCAATTAGCATTTCAGCGAGTTTAGCATAATGGTAATGTGGCCAGCGTTTAGCTGGACCAAATTCAGCGCCAGGGCAAAAGCCAATGGCTGGTCGTTGTTGACAAAGTGCGGTCTGGTTTTTGAATTTTTCCAGTGTGGCTGCTTGTTGTACAGGATCGACTTGCAAGTAAGGTATCGGATAGACTAAGTTTTCTGCAGTAGGAGTCATTTCTTTATCGTAGCCAAGCGCAACGTAACGTTGCACCATCATTGGATACGCTTTTTTGTTACTACGTAGATCATTGAGCAGAATATAGCGACTTTCTCCTTTCCAACCTCGACGATGTGGAATATTGGCAAAAAATGGAATAAACGCCGATTTTAGTGAATTAGGTAAAATAATCGCTATATCGTATTGATCGCGCAACGCTTTTCCCAAACGGTAGCGTTCGCCTAAAGCAAAGTCTCCATGCCCTAATGGCATCGTAATGGCTTGGCGCACTTCTGGCATACGTGCTAATAATGGTTTACACCAATTCGGAGCCATGACATCAATGTCACAATGGGGGTATTGCTGTTTAAGGGTTTGATATAAGCTGTGCGACATCATCATGTCGCCGACCCAAGACGGTCCAATCACTAAGATACGCATTATGCTTCCATTAAGTTAGTCCAAAAAGAGAGTTTTATTGTAATCTGCTTTAAACAGAAGAAAAACGTTTTTCCTGATTAATGAGTTTAAGGCGAAACGACTTTAGCTTTGATATCAATTATTTCGCCATTATCAAAAAATAAGCTAATTGGATAGTCATCGCCGACTACAAGCGGTTTCTCAAGATTAAATACCATAATATGTAAACCACCTCGTTTCAGCTCCGTAGTGCTTTGGGCTGGAATTTGAATACCAGTGACTTCGAGCATTTTCCCATTCTGTGTACCATGTAATTCCAAGCGAGCTTTGTCTGCACTTTGTGCAATAGCGAGGCTTACTTCTTGATTGCTATTATTGTGCAACCGCATAAAAATGGCAGTAGGTTGCCCTGATTGTGCTGGAAAAATAATAGGCTGCTCTACCTTGATTTTAGCTAATAGTATGGTTGGGAAAAGTGCGGCACAAATCAGCAATATTCTGTATAAATGCATCATACTCAGGATCCTTCGTCGTAGAAATAGAAACATTATTATACGCGTTAAAAAAGAAAAATGCCGTGATAACTTCACGGCATTCAGTGTAGAGATTGTTTGATTATGCCTTCATTTGCTCTCGTTTAGCGAGAATCACGGTAACAGAAAAAGCAATAGTAGCAGAAATTGCCATGCCGACAATATACATCGCAAGACTATCTGGTTTAATTGATGGAATACCTGGTAAGCCTGCGGCACCTAAGGCAATGGCTTTGACATTAAAGAACGCAATAAAAGCACTCGAAATACCTGCGCCTGTCATTGCAGCGATAAATGGATAACGATAACGTAAGTTGACACCAAACATCGCAGGTTCTGTAATTCCTAATAGCGCACTGATACCCGAAGGTACGGCAATACCACGTACTTTTGGATCTTTCATGACAAAGGCTGCACCTAAACAAGCCGCGCCTTGTGCAATGTTTGACATTGCGGCAATAGGGAAGATGAAAGTACCGCCTGTACGTGCCACTTCTGCCAAGAGTTGAGTTTCTACGGCGATAAAGGTTTGGTGCATCCCTGTAATTACGATTGGCGCATACAGTGTCCCGAAAATGGCACCACCAATAAAGCCAAGTGTGTCATATAACCAAGTTAAGCCAGTACTAATCAATGAACCCGCTTCACGTCCAAATGGACCGATAATGGTGAATGCTAATAACCCAGTAATAAATAATGCAAAGAGTGGTGTGATTAAATTATCTAAGAATGAAGGCACAATTGTGCGTAAATTTTTCTCAAGTGTGGCTAATACCCAAGAGGCAATTAACACAGGAATGACGGTGCCTTGATAACCAACACGTTCAATTTCTAGACCAAAAATTTGCCAGTATTGAATGTTACCATTGGCTAAGGTTAAGGCATAGTTCCAACCATCTGCTAATGCAGGGTGAACAAGTAACATACCTAGTGCCGCCCCTAGATAAGGGTTTCCACCGAATTTACGAGTTGCGGAAAAACCTAGTAACACGGGTAAGAAAACGAAAGGCGCGTTAGCAACCGTATTAATAAAATCTACTAAGTGGGCGATAGCTGGGTAGAGATCGACGACGTTTTTTTCATCCACAAAGAAGCCCTTGGCCGTTAACATACTGTGGATACCCATTAATAAACCACCTGCTACGATAGCAGGGATAATAGGTACGAAAATATCTGCCAAGCCTTTGACTAAACGCTGTAGTAAGCCTTGTTTTTCATTACCAGCGGCAGCAACATCGGCACTAGTCATATCGCCGATACCTAATTGTTGACTTAATTCGGTATATACTTCATTAACTGTGCCAGAGCCAAATATAATTTGATATTGCCCGGCTACGGCAAATTGACCTTTTACACCTTCGATATTTTCGATCCCTTCTTTGTCAATTTGGCTTTCATCGACGACGACAAGGCGTAAACGCGTTGCGCAATATGCGACAGCTGAGATATTTTCTTTGCCGCCCAATTTTTCAATGACTTGTTGAGCAATAAGTGGAAAGTTCATGTTGAGTCACCTTAATCAATAGTAGATATTTAAACATTAAATGTATTTTAACTAAAACGTTTTAGTTTTGAAATATAAATTTACTAAAACGTTTTAGTTTTGCGGCGTAGATCACGTTTTTATTGAAAAAGCACTTTAGCAAAGTAGACATTTTCGTAAAACAGACTGCACTTGAAAGGAAAGATCATTAAAGCGTACAGAAGAAAGGTGCAATCCTTTCAGGAAAAAGGGAGTAAGTAGGGAAGAAGTGTCAAATCAATTGCGATAAATAATTTCACAGTCAATTTTTATATTGCTAGTTTGCTCGCCGTGCAAAATTTGTTGTACTGTTGCAAAAGCCTGTTGCGCAATAACTTGATGATTTTGTTTAATAGAATGAATATGAAATGGTAGGGCATTTAATAAATCATGATCATCAAATGTCGCTAAATGTAATTGACGGTTGAGCAAATGATCCATTTGTTGATGTTCAGTGAGATAACGTAAAACTCCTTCTAGTAGCGTATAGGAAGCCGTAAAAATTGCTTCAGGTAAGCGTCCTAAGCGCTGTTTTACTTCAGCTAACATTTGATAACCTGACTCAGGTTGATAAGTGCGGTGTAAAATCCAATCGTTTTGCGGTGGTATATGAGCTTGCGCGAGTCCAGTTAAAAAGCCTTGTAAACGTGATTCACTAGGTGAGAGCGCAAATTGACCACCAAAATAGACAAATTCTTTCGGTTGATATTTTTGGGCAAGATACTGAACAAGTTCAGCAATTTTGTCACTATCATTACTAATAATGTAACGTAGATCTAAATTAGGCACATAGCGATCTAATTGTAAAATGGGCGTTTGTTGAGCAATTTGTTGATAATAATAGGGATCTTGATGTGTTGGAGCTGTGATTAAAAAATCAATCTGACGATCCAATAAACGCTCAGTTGCGAGTTTTTCTTGTTGTGGATTGTCGTCAGAACAAGCGATGACAAGTTGTAACCCATTTTCATGACATTGTTTTTCTAACATTTTTGCCGTGTAAGCAAAACCATAGTTCGTTAAATCAGGAATCACTAGACCGATCACATTCGAGCGTTGAGTTTTCAAGGATTTTGCGTAAACATTGACACGATAACCTTCCGCTTGTGCAATAGCTTTTACACGCTGACAAGTTTCAGCTTTAATCTTAAATTCTTCACCACGACCATTCAAAATCATGCTCACTGTGGTAGTTGATAAACCACTGAGTGTGGCAATGTCATTGAGCGTAACGCGTTTTTTACTGGTATTTTTCATGGCTTCGCTGTTATATAGTCCATTATTTAATCGAAATTGCAGGTAATTGTGCCACAGAAACCATGATTGGGCGAGAGCTGCTAATTTGATTTTTGCGTTGTTCAATAAAGAAACGTGATGTCATAGCTTTTTCCCCATCATTGAGAAAAATTTCTACTACGGAACGATCAAAAAAGATCTCGACTTTGTATAACTCAGTGATTTCACAGTGGCGTAGTGTGCCAAACTCTTGCATAAGTGCGGTCTGTTTTGTCTGTGTTCTATCTAGGCTAAATAGTCCATTGTGGTAGCTGATGACAAGTTGATGTTGTGCGCTATTACTGAAAAATGTCATCGTGAAATTTTGATTTTGTGGAGTAAAAGTGAGGTAAGCAGTGTCTAGCCTATCTATAATTTGTGCTTCTTGGATACTAAACTGTTGTATTGGATGTAATTGTGCGTACAGTTGGGCAATGGGTTTTTGATAGAGTTTACCTTGTTGTAAAGTGAGTTGGCGCGGTAAACTCAACATTGAATGCCATTGATATCGATCTGTTGGATAAGTTAAGTCGGGTAATCCAACCCAGCCATAAAAGATGCCTTTACCCTGATAAACACTTTGAGGGGCATAAAAATCAAATCCATAATCTAATTCGTCAATATGTTCAGTGTGAAAGGTTTTATCTTGTAATACACCAAGTGCATAAGTGGCATGATAGTTATTTTGAAAATGGTGTTCTTCGCGTGGTTTACCTTGTGGTGACCAAATAAAAACAGATTTATCTGCTAATTGAAATAAATCAGGACATTCCCACATAAAAACACCTTGGTTATTAAACTGTGTGAGGGTTAATTCTCCTAATAATTGAGGTGTACTATCAAGATCAGGCATTTCATACAGCAGGGCAGTCCCCGTGCCATTTTGGCGCTGTGCGCCAAGAATAAAACGGATTTTACCTTCTGTGCTAATGAATGGTTTTGGATCACGTACATGTTCGCTATAACCAACAGGTGCTTGATTGAGCAAGCAACGTTTCTCTAATAGTTTGCCGCTTTTACTAAAAATAGCTATATTTTGGTGTGGAATGCGTTGTTGTTCATTACGCGTATTACCCGTATAAAAGGCGATAATCTGATCTTGCCACAAGATCGCTCCTCCCGAATAACAACCATGAGATTCAAATAATTGATCAGGAATAAGCGGTTCAGCATAACGAAAATGTTGAAAATCTGCTGTGATCACATGTTGCCAATGTTTCATACCATGCAGGGCAGCATAAGGGAACCATTGATAAAAAATATGGTAATTTTCACCATCAAAAATTAAACCGTTTGGATCATTTAATAAACCCGTATCAGGCGCAAGATGATAAGTTGGACGAAATTCGTTATCAGACAAGACTTGTTGGCGAATTTGCGCTAATTCGCCAACAGATTGTGCGTGTAAGCTTTTGTATTTGCCATGGTTGAAAATATGCATCATGAACTCCAAAGTCGGCTGAAAATTAATTGTGTTTTATTGTGCAAGAAAACGATCAAGTTCAGCACGATTAGGTAAGGCTGACATGGCTCCTTTTGCTGTTGTGGCTAAGGCACCACAAGCATTAGCTTGTTGAATAATTGGGATAAGTGCAGTCGATTTTTGCCAAATTTCTACTTGAGATAATCCAGCTAATAGCCCACTTACAAACGCATCGCCAGCCCCCGTTGTATCTACTGGTTGCAATGGTTTACCTGACACAATTTGGCTTTCGCCATTGAGGTAATATCTTGCGCCTGCTTTACCTAAAGTAATTATGATTAATTTTTCAGGGTATTGGTTTGTGAGCTTTTGTGTTGCTTGCTCGAGATTTTGGCTGTCAGTTAACAAAATGAGTTCTTCTTCTGAAAATTTAAGTACATCTGCTTGAGCAATGACTTGATTGACGATATTTTTCATTTCATCATGACTTGACCAGAGCGATTCACGTAAATTAGGATCGAAAGAGAAAAAACCACCTTTCGTTTTGATTTGTTTAATTGCGGTCAATGTAGTATGGCGAGAAGGATTATTGATTAGTGCGATAGAGCAACAATGTAACCAATCATTTTTTTGAAATTCAGGTAAATCAGATATTTCTAAAAATTGATCCGCACTTGGATTGACCATGAAAGTAAAACTGCGTTCACCTTGCTCTAAAGACACAATAACGGTAGAAGTCCGTTGCTGAGGATCTAATCGCATTTGTTGTGTACAAACTTTTTCTTGTTGCAAAGTTGCTTGCATAAAGCGACCCAACGGATCATCCCCCACACAACCGATAAACCCAGTATTACCACCTAAACGCGCAATACCTACAGCGACGTTAGCTGGCGCGCCACCTGGGCAGCGTAAATAATGATGTGGACCATCTGGAATTAAATCAACTACTGCATCGCCTAACACCCAAATTTTACTCATGTTCAATCCCCTTTCGTTGAATTAGATAGTTCTGAATAGTAACTAAAACGTTTTAGTTTTGCAATTTGGGTTTTAAAATTTGCGATCAAGATCAAACTTTCAGATAAAATACGTAACTTTAAAAAAGAGTGAAAAAGTGCTATATTGTCCGCCGATTTTTTTATCCTAAGTTATCTGACGATATGGCAAATTATTACGATATTACTTTAGCGCTTGCAGGCGTATGTCAAGCAGCAAAATTGGTACAGCAATTTGCGCAACAAGGGCAAGCTGATCAAGCTGCACTGGAAACTAGCTTAAATACCTTATTGCAAATGAATCCAGAAGATACATTGGCTGTCTTTGGTGGTAACGAGCAAAACCTGAAATTAGGGCTAGAAACCTTACTAGAGCAGATGAATGGTAGCGGATCTGATCTGAGCCGATATTGGATTAGTCTGCTTGCACTAGAAGGTAAACTCAATAAAAAACCAAATGTAAAAGCAGAGCTTGCTCGTCGTATTCAATATTTACCTACACAACTGACACATTATGATTTGCAGGATGAACAAATGTTATCGACATTAGCGAGTATTTATGTTGATGTAATCAGTCCATTAGGACGTAAAATTCAAGTCACAGGTTCAACCCTTTATTTGCAACAACCTGCTATGCATAATCGGATTCGTGCTTGTTTATTAGCGGGGATTCGCTCTGCCGTCTTATGGAAACAAGTTGGTGGAACAAAATGGCAGATTTTGTTCTCACGTCGTAAAATTATTGCTATGGCAAAGCAAATTTATTCTTCACTTTAATCACCTTATTTTATGGAGCAAACCTCTATGCAACTTAACGCATTAACTGCACTTTCCCCGATTGACGGACGTTACCAAGATAAAGCAAGTTCATTACGCCATATTTTTAGTGAATTTGGTTTATTAAAATTTCGCGTCACTGTTGAAGTGCGTTGGCTACAAAAATTAGCAGCGACTACACAAATTCAAGAAGTTTCTTCATTATCCAAAGAGGCAAACGATTACCTTAACCAAATTGTTGATAATTTCAGTTTGCAAGATGCCGAACGCATTAAAGAAATTGAACGTACTACTAATCATGATATGAAAGCGGTTGAGTATTTCTTAAAAGAGAAAAGTGAAGCGTTAACTGAATTAGCAAAAGTCAGTGAGTTTATCCATTTTGCCTGTACATCCGAAGATATTAATAACCTTTCTCATGCATTAATGTTAAAAACAGCACGTGAAGAGGTCATTTTACCTGAATGGCAAAAATTAATTGATGATATTAGTGCACTCGCAAATGAATATAAAGCTATTCCATTACTTTCACGCACACATGGCCAACCTGCGTCACCTTCGACGATGGGGAAAGAAATGGCGAATGTCGTGTATCGTTTAAAACGCCAATTCAAGCAATTACAACAAATTGAGATACTCGGTAAAATTAATGGTGCAGTAGGTAACTATAATGCACATCTATCCGCGTATCCTGAAATCGACTGGCATAAATTCAGTGAAGAATTTGTGACTTCATTAGGTTTAACTTGGAATCCCTATACGACGCAAATTGAACCACATGATTATATTGCTGAGTTTTTTGATAACGTTGCGCGTTTTAATACCATCATTATCGATTTTGATCGTGATTTATGGGGTTATATTGCCTTAAATCATTTTAAACAGCGTACAATTGCTGGTGAAATTGGCTCATCAACTATGCCACATAAAGTGAATCCAATTGATTTTGAAAATTCAGAAGGTAATCTGGGTTTAGCGAATGCTGTAATGGCACATTTAGGGGCAAAATTACCAATTTCGCGTTGGCAACGTGACTTAACTGATTCGACGGTGTTACGTAATCTAGGCGTAGGGCTAGGCTATTGTTTAATTGCTTATGCGGCAACGCGTAAAGGGATAAGTAAATTGGAAGTCAATGAACAGCATTTACGTGATGAGTTAGATCAAAATTGGGAAGTACTTGCAGAACCAATTCAGACGGTAATGCGTCGTTATGGTATTGAGAAACCTTATGAGAAATTGAAAGAACTGACACGTGGTAAACGTGTTGATGCTGTGGCTATGCGTGAGTTTATTGAAGCTCTTGAAATTCCAGTAGAGGAAAAGCGACGTTTACAACAGATGACACCAGCGACTTATATTGGTGCCGCAGTAGAATTAGTTGAGAAATTATAAATAGATTAAATTTTAAGCTTTATTTATTTTTTTAGATTAAAATAATTTGCTTTAAATTTAAACAAAATTAAAAAGGCTATGTAAACAATACATAGCCTTTTTTGATTATTTTAAATAAATTAAATTAATTTATTCGCAGAAAATAAAAATCATTGTACTTAATATCGTTTATTAATTAATCAAAATTGAAAGTGATTTATTAGATATGTGAATTAAATCACATAAAATACGATCTTTTTTAAAGCATTTTTTTTTAATTACTTTAATATAACATGTCATTAACATTAATGAGTAAAAGTATATTATTTGTACAATTTAATTTTGCATTTAAATATCTACTCATAAGTGGTTATATTGGTTTTTAATATTTTAATTTGGCGTTGAAATCTAGCTTATTTATAGGATTTTTTATGATTTTCTTTTTAAGTATTCTTCCAATTGCGTTATTGATTTATTTAATGGTAAAACGCAATAGCTTACCTTCTTATATTGCACTTCCGCTAATTGCGTTGTTAACTTATCTTTTACAAGCATTTTACTTTGGTACAGATTTAACTCGTTTAAATGCTAATGTGATTGCTGGCTTAATTGCAACCCAAACTCCAATTACGATCATTTTTGGTGCGATTTTATTTAATCGTATGATGGAAGTTTCTGGCAGCACTGACGTGTTGCGTAAGTGGTTAGCAAATATTAATCCGAATCCTGTTGCTCAGATTATGATCATCGGCTGGGCGTTTGCTTTTATGATTGAAGGGGCAAGTGGTTTTGGTACCCCTGCTGCAATTGCTGCACCTATTTTAGTTGGTTTAGGTTTTAAACCATTACAAGTGGCTATGCTTGCATTAGTCATGAACTCTGTGCCAGTATCTTTCGGTGCAGTCGGAACACCAACATGGTTTGGTTTTGGCGCGTTAGGGTTGAGTGATGATGTTGTACTTGAGTTAGGGCAAAAAACAGCATTTATTCACTTCATTGCTGCTTTTGTCATTCCATTATTAGCATTACGTTTCCTCGTCGGTTGGAAACAAATTAAGCAAAACTTAGTCTTTATTTATATTAGTATTCTTGCTTGTACGGTACCGTATTTCTTATTAGCACAAGTAAATTATGAATTCCCATCACTTGTTGGCGGCGCCATTGGGTTATTAATTTCAATTTTAGTTGCTAATAAAGGCATTGGTATTAGCAAAGCAGATAATACTGATCTACAACTAGAAAAAGTGGCATTTAATCAAGTCTTCAAAGCACTTTTCCCAACCATGATGTTAATTGTGATCTTAATTGTGACGCGTATTCATCAATTAGGTATCAAACAGTTACTCAATGATGCAACAACATGGTTCTCTGTTTCGCTTGGTGGATTAGGCGAGTTTAAAGTTAGTCAGGCGCTTATTCTGTCCTTAAATAATATTTTAGGGCAAGGAATTAACGAGAGCTATAAGACACTTTATGTACCATCTCTCATTCCATTTATTGTGACTGTGATTATCTCTATTTTGGTGTTTAAATTGAATGGCGAGAAAACTAAGAACATTGTATCAACGACTTATCATCAAACTAAAAAACCATTCTTTGCCTTATTAGGGGCATTAGTTATGGTAAAATTGATGCTGGTGGGTAATGATAACTATGATTCGATGGTAATTACTATTGGCAAAACCTTTGCTGATGTGACTGGCGATAAATGGGTTTACTTCTCTTCTTATTTAGGTGCAATCGGCGCGTTTTTCTCAGGTTCAAACACCGTTTCAAACTTAACTTTCGGTGGAATTCAATTATCTATCGCAGAAACAACTGGCATGTCAGTTCCGCTTATCCTCGCACTACAATCTGTGGGGGGCGCAATGGGAAATATGGTGTGTTTAAATAACATTATTGCAGTATGTACCGTATTGAATGTGAGCAACCAAGAAGGCGCGATTTTAAAACGCACGGTTATACCAATGTTCTTATATGGCGTAATTGCGGCATTAGTTGCTGTTGTTATTTATTAGCCTGTCTTTTGTTATATCTTCATACATAGCTAACTTTTGTGAAGTTAGCTATGTGCTATTTTTTGGAGTAATCAAAAATGAATGTCAATTTTTATGTAACCTGTATTGCTGATGCATTGAAATCCAATGTGGCAAAGCAAACAGTGCTTCTCCTTGAACAGCTTGGCTGTCAAATTACTTTCCTTGAGCAACAAAGTTGCTGTGGACAGCCTGCAATTAACAGTGGTTATGTAACCCAAGCTATTCCAGCAATGAAAAAATTAATCGAAACCTTTGAGGTAAATGATTACCCTATTGTGGCGCCCGCTGGTTCTTGTGTGTATGCCATCACGACTTACCCAGAGTATTTAAAAGATGAACCAGAGTGGGTAGCTCGTGCGAAAAAAGTCGCTGATCGTTTTTATGATTTAACTGACTTTATTGTGAATAAATTAGGTATCGTCAATGTAGGTGCAAAATTAGAGGGCAATGCGGTTTATCATCCTTCTTGTAGTTTATTCCGTAAATTGGGTGTTAAAGAAGAACCATTAAAACTACTACAAAATGTGGAAGGATTAACCTTATTACCTATTCACAACCAAGAAACCTGTTGTGGTTTCGGCGGTACTTTCTCTGTGAAAATGGCTGAGATTTCAGGTGAAATGGTGAAAGAGAAAGTACAACATATCATGGCTGTGAAACCTTTATATCTAATTGGTGCGGATGTGAGCTGCTTACTGAATATTGGCGGACGCATGAAGCGAGAAGGACATAATGTGAAAGTCATGCATATCGCTGAAGTATTAATGAGTCGCTAAGGAGGAAAATGATGTCAATTAAAACAAGCCACCTTCAATTTAAGCCGCGCATTAACGAAGAAATTCACAATGAGATCATGCGTAAAGCTGTTGTTATGGCGCAAGAACGTATTGGTGCTAATCGCCAAAAAATGGTGGAAGAGCTGGGGCATTGGGAAGAATGGCGTGATTTGGCTAAAGAAATTCGTAATCATGTTATCGAAAATTTAGATGCTTATCTTTACCAACTTTCGGAAAAAGTGACTCAGAATGGTGGTCATGTTTATTTTGCTGCGACTGCTGAAGAAGCAACCAACTATATTAAACAAGTGGCTAAAGCCAAAAATGCAAAGAAAATTGTGAAGTCAAAGTCAATGGTCACCGAGGAAATCGGTATGAACCATGTCCTTGAAGCAGAAGGAATTAAAGTTATTGAAACCGATCTGGGCGAATATATTCTTCAAGTCGCAGAAGATAAGCCATCGCATATTGTGGTACCTGCTATTCATAAAGATCGTCATCAAATTCGTAAAGTGTTAGCAGAAAAGTTAGGCTATACTGGCTCTGAAACGCCGGAAGAAATGACGTTATTTATTCGTGAAACTATCCGTAAGGATTTCTTAGAAGCAGATATTGGCGTGAGCGGTTGTAATTTCGCAGTCGCAGAAACAGGTAGTGTATGTTTGGTGACTAACGAAGGTAACTTACGTCTAGCAACATCATTACCGAAAACGCATATTGCAGTAATGGGGATGGAACGTTTAGCACCAACTTTTAAAGAAGTTGATGTTTTAATCACTTTATTAGCACGCAGTGCGGTAGGTGCACGTTTAACAGGTTATAACACTTGGTTAACAGGTCCTCGTTTGGCTGGTGAAACGGATGGTCCAGAAGAATTCCATTTAGTCATTGTCGATAATGGACGCTCGAAAATGCTTGGTTCAGAATTCCGCGAAGTATTACGTTGTATCCGCTGTGGTGCTTGTTTGAATACTTGCCCAGCTTATCGCCAAATTGGCGGGCATGGTTATGGTTCTATTTATCCAGGTCCAATTGGATCAGTGATTTCACCCATTCTAGGTGGCTATGAGGAATTTAAAGATCTACCGTCTGCCTGTTCATTGTGTACCGCATGTAATCAAGTTTGCCCTGTCAAAATTCCATTAGCAAATTTATTATTAAAACACCGTCGTAATATTGCTGAGTCAGGCATGAATCCTGTAGTAGAACGTTTATCAGTGAAGGCATTTACAGTGGCTAATAGTCATCCAAGCTTATGGAAAATTGGCGTCAATGTTGGTGCGAAAGTCGCAAAATTAGCAATTCGTGATGGTAAAATGCCGATTCAAGTCGGTGCGGTTGCAGAATGGACTAAAGCTCGTGACTTACCAGAAGCTGAAGGTGAAAGCTTCCGTTCTTGGTTCAAAAATCGTTAATTAGTGAGGAATTTCTATGTTAGATCAACAAAATAGACAACAGTTTTTAGATAACCTTGCGCAACAACTTGGACGAGAATTTCGTCCAACTATCACAGGGCGTTATCCACAACTGAATAACTATCCGACAACACGTTTAACAGAATTAAGTATTGATGAGCGCTGTACTGCGTTTGTTGAATTTGCTTCGCAGACGATGTTAGTCAACTGCAAAATTACAACCCCTGAACAGGCGAGTACTAATTTATTAGCATTATGTGAACAATATGGTGGCGGTCCTGTTATTTTAAACGACGATGCACGTTTAGTTGAAGCGGGGATTACACCTGCGATACAAGCGCAATATGAAACGCATATTTGGGCGGAAAACTCAGCCGAAATGAATCGCACTTTCGCCAATAGCGCTAATATCGGTATTGTGTTCGCTGAATATGGCTTAACAGAATCTGGTGGTATTGTACTGTTTTCTAATGCGCAATCAGGTCGTTCAGTCAGTCTATTACCGAAAGTATCTATTGTTGTGTTGAACAAAAGTACTATTTTGCCCCGTGTTGCACAACTATCAGAAATTTTGCATCAAAAAGCAAAACGAGGTGAGCGTATGCCATCATGTGTCAATTTGATTGCAGGTCCAAGTTCCACCGCAGATATTGAGCTTATCAAAGTTGTTGGCGTACATGGACCTGTTGCGAAAGCTTATTTGATTATTGATGATACAAAATAGATGAAAGACCGCTAAAGTGCGGTCTGTTTTAGCTAAGTTTTATTAATAAATAAAAGTAGAATATTGTAAAAATGGAGGCTTATTGCCTCCATTATATTTATAGAATCATTTTAATTAATTTATCAGCTTTGACACGAGCAAATTTTTTCAACAGCTTTTGTACCGGTGCTGGATACTGTTTCATTTCATCTAATTCAGAATAATGTTTTAGTATCGTCGTATGCTGACGAATACAGGTTAATTCTCGCTCGACTTGATCGCGTAGTTGTTGCTTTGGATCATGGATAAACAATCCATTCTCTGCATCTAAACGCCATGCCCTCGGGTTTAAGTTATTGCCTGTCAATAAAATGTAGTGTTGATCTACCCAAACGCCTTTTAAGTGATAAGAATTATCACCATCTTTCCAAGTTCGAATCGTTAATAATCCTTGATTAATTTCATATTCAAACTTTTTACTAAAGCGACGTAAATTACTTTCGTATAAATAAGGCAATGCACCTGCCATTTTGAACGGTTCAGAAGGAGGAATATAGAAATCATTTGCTGTTTTGTCACCAACAATAATTTCCACTTTTTTGCCTTTATTAAGTAAACGACGAATTTTTTGTTGCAATGTACGTGGAAAGTTAAAGTAAGGTGTACAGATCACTAATTCCTGTTCAACAACTTGAAATAGATCTTCGATAGTTTGGTTCAAACGATTGTTATATTTGCTTAAACCAAACAAGACAGAAATACTGAGCTGCTCTTCATTTTCTTCTAATAGATTCGCCCCTTTCAACACATACTGTGCTTCAAAAGCTAATGTTTTACGAAATTCTTTAATTGCTGGACGAATTTCTTTTGTTGTTGGGCGATTGATGATATCCAGAGGATAAACTGCCATTGGATTTAATAAGTATTGCTGTATAAAACAGACCATCGCATCCGCTAATTCTGCATGAATGATTTTGTGATAGCGATCATAACGATATTTATTTAATTGATGTAGATAGACATTATTAATACTTGCACCGCTATAGAGCACAGTGTTATCAAATACAAAGCCTTTAATATGTAACACACCAAAAACTTCGCGCGTGTTAATTGGGACACCAAAAAACATATTTGGATCATGGGGTAATTGGTATTTTATACGTTCATCACAATACCAATCTGCATTAGTTGCACTTTTTTCTGCACCGAGTAAATTGCGCTGTGCTCGGTGCCAATCAATTAATATCTTGACATCGAGGGAGGGATTATCTTGTTTAGCGCGATAGATTTCATCTAAAATTTCTTGCCCTGCTTCATCGTGCTGCCAATAAAGCGCTGTGACATAAATACGTGATTTTGCTTGTTTAATGAGCTGAATAATTTGGCTTTTAAATTCTGCTGGGTTATAGAGAAATTCCACTTGTTCAGCTTGCAACGGTAAACAGAATAAACGATTGATATTTTGTTTTGCTCGTTTGGTTTTGTTTATCAACATAAAAATCATTCTCTTTAAGTTTGATTAGCTCGTTAGTTTACAATATTTAATATGGAACTTGGTAGCAAAATACGGTTTTTTCGTTATAATGCTCACACTTTATCGCGAAGTAGGGCTTTTTTTGCCTGAGTTTGCGTCTTCTAACAATCAAACTGGCACATCAAAATGAGTAATAAAACAAAAGTACCTGTTTTTCAACAAGCGCAAAATAAGCAATTTAATGAGCGCGTAGTCGGTGAAAAATTTGAAAAAAACACACCGCACTTCAAACATAAATCCCAAGAACGTGCTGCAAATAAATCCCGTGATAGTTTTCATTCGATGAATAAATCGCAGACAAGAAGTAAAGGCTCTCGTAGTATTCCAAGAGTAGAACAGCATATTGCACAAACCACGTTGCGAGCAGCAAGTGGTGCAGAAGGTAAAGTGAAAGTTGTTATAAAAAGTACGGGGATAAGTGATAAAGTCACTGAGAAAAAAACAGGTCCTCTTTCACCACGTGCCCCTGAAAAAATTAAGAAAAATCGTGCAGAAGAAATGAAAGTATACGGCGAAAATGCTTGTGCTGCATTATTTGCACAGCGACCAGACAGTATTGTACGAGTTTGGGCAACTGTAGAAATGGCAAAAAAGAGCGGTGAGTTATTCAGTTATTTAGCGACAAGTAAAAAGGTCTATCATGTCGTGGATAATGCCGAATTAACTTTAGTGAGTGGTACGGAGCACCATGGTGGTATCTGTATGTTAGTGAAAAAAGCCAGACCATTTACTTTATCAGGTTACTTAGATATCCCTCGTAAGCAAGACTGTTTAGTGATGTTGGATGGTGTACAAAATGCGCATAATATTGGTGGCATTGTTCGCACTTGCGCGGTATTCGGTGTGAAAGGAATGATTGTAGAGCGGCAATTTGTAGATAATCTGAATACATCAGCTGCAGTACGTGTTGCTGAAGGTGGTATGGAATACATTCGCGTGTTAGAAACGGATTATGCAGATAATGCGCTAAAACAACTTCGTCAAGCAGGCTATCAAGTTATACATCTTTCAGCCAGTAAACAAGCTAAAGCACTTAGTAAAATTAAGTTTGCTCATAAAGTAGTTTTTGTCGTGAGTGAAGCGGGGAGAGCTATATTAGCAGAAAAAGAAGATGAAAAAGTTGTTTTGTCTTTAAATAACCCTCTCAATGCAGAATTGAACATTGCTGTTGCAACGGGCGTATTACTGGCACAATGGGATTTAAGTATAAATTAAGCATTTATGTACTAGTTTAATGTTAGTCTATCAAATATTAGTAAATAGCAAATAAAATGATCCCCAGTCTATGCTGGGGATCATTTTATTTAAAGCAAAGTAAAAAATATTACCAACCTTTTACAACACCATCATTAAAATGTTTAACTGCTTCTTGATAAACTTCTTCACTTTGGAAAGCTTTAACAAAATCTTTAATGACATCATTTTCTTTATTGTCTTCACGAGTCACCACCAAGTTTACATAAGGTGAATCTTTATCTTCAACAAAGATACCATCTTTTTCACGGGTTAAACCATGCTGACCTGCATAAGTATTGTTGATGATTGCGAAGTCAACATCATCTAATGCACGTGGAAGTAATGAAGTTTCCACTTCTTTGATTTGAATATTTTTTGGATTTTCAACAACATCAATTGAAGTTGAGAATAAATTGCTTGAATCTTTTAATTTAATGACACCTTGTTTTTCTAAAAGCAATAATGCACGACCTAAGTTACTTGGATTGTTTGGTACCGCAACAATAGCACCATCTTGTAATTCAGATACATTTTTGATTTTTTTAGAATAAGCTGCAATTGGGAAGACGAAAGTATTACCAACGATAGCCAATTTATAACCACGTTGCTCTACCTCTTTATCCATATAAGGTTTGTGTTGGAACGCATTAGCATCTAAATCACCTTTTGAAAGCGCTTCATTTGGCTGAGTATACTCAGTAAATTCGATCAGTTTCACATCAATATTGTATTTTTCTTTTGCAATACGTGCAGCAACTTCAGTGACTTGTGCTTCTGCGCCAGACATGACACCAATTGTTAATTTACGCGCAGCAGGTTCTTGTTTTGCCGCTGTTGCTGCGGGTTTATCATCTTTACAACCTGCTAATGCGATTGCCGAGAAAATGGTCGCAAGACCTAAAAGTTTAGTTAATTTCATAAGTAATCCTCTGAAAAAAGATGTTGTGTTAGTTATGTTTTAATTAGCGATGATCAAAACGTTCTGCCAAATAATCCCCTAGTTTTTGGCTTAACATGACGATCAAAACGATAATTATTGTTGCGATCCATTTTACATAGATCATATTACGGTGTTCGCCATAAGTAATTGCAAGATTACCTAAACCGCCGCCGCCAACAGCGCCAGCCATTGCTGAATAGCCAATTAATGCTACTAAGGTAAGCGTGATGCCGTTAATTAAAATTGGAATTGACTCTGGTAAATAGTATTTGGTTACAATTTGCCAATTTGTAGCTCCCATTGATTTTGCTGCCTCTGTCAGTCCACTTGGAATTTCAAGTAAGGCATTTGATGTAAGCCTTGCAAAAAATGGAATTGCTGACACACTTAATGGAACGATAGCAGCTGTCGTACCTAATGTTGTGCCGACAACTAAACGGGTAAAAGGCAATAAAATAATCAGTAAAATAATAAAAGGTACCGAGCGACCAATATTAATAATCACGTTTAATACTTGATGCGCGCGACGATGTTCTAAAATTTCACCTTTACCTGTCAGAAAAGCAAGGAAGCCTATTGGTAAACCTACAACGATAGCAAATACTGTTGCAGTAAAACCCATATAAAGTGTTTCCAATGTTGAAAGACCAACGAGCTCCCAAATTCTTGGTGACATTTCTTGGGTAAAATCTGCCCATAATTGATCAAACATAGCCTAGTACCTCAACTTTTACATTATGTTCCATTAAATATGTTTTTGTTTTTGTAATTGCGTCATCATCACCTTCCATTTCTGCAATAACAAAGCCGAATTTTACACCACCTGCATAGTCAATTTGTGAGGTTAAAATACTTAAATCAACGCCAAACATTTTTGAGGCTTGTGAGAGTACTGGGGCATCCACGGTACGTCCAGTGAACTCAAATTGTACAATTGGCCAAGAGTTCGCATGTTTTGGTGTATCTGATAATTTTTCCATATATTCTTCTGGTAAATTAATATGAAAAGTTGAGCGAATAAATTCTTTTGCCAATTGAGTTTGTGGGTTAGAAAAGATTTCACTCACAGAACCTTGCTCAATTAAATGTCCTTTATCAATTACAGCTACTTTATCGCAAATCCGTTTGACTACTTCCATCTCGTGAGTAATTAATAGGATCGTGATACCTAAAGTGCGGTTGATTTCTTTTAATAAAGCCAAAATAGATTGTGTTGTTGCTGGATCTAAAGCACTGGTTGCTTCGTCACATAAAAGTACTTTAGGCTCACTTGCAAGCGCACGTGCAATTGCTACACGCTGTTTTTGACCACCAGATAAATTGGCAGGATAAGCATCTTTTTTATCTGCTAAACCCACCAATGCCAATAATTCATTGACTTTATTATTAATTTTTTCTTTTGGCGTATGTTCTAATTCTAATGGCAATGCTACATTACCAAAGACAGTACGTGATGTAAGCAAATTAAAATGTTGAAAAATCATGCCGATATTACGTCGTTCATGAACTAATTCTGTATTTCTTAACTGAGTTAAGTCTTTTCCATCAACAATAACTGAGCCAGTTGATGGTGCTTCAAGTAAGTTAACGCAACGTATTAATGTACTTTTTCCTGCACCAGAAGCGCCGATAACACCACAAATTTGTCCTTTTGGCACATGCAGAGATACATTATCAAGTGCGGTCAGTTTTTTACCTGAAACATCAAAAATTTTACTGATATTTTCTAGCTTAATCATATAAGCCCTTTTATTTTATGATTCTTTATAAATAACATTGGATTTGTATTTTAGACGTCTAGATTTCCATGTCAATATATAATCAAAGATTTTTTATCATTATTGATTATTAAATAGAATCAATAGCGAGTTTATTTGCTAAGGTTTGTAAGAAAAGGGATAATTTAATCTATAACTAAAGAGATAAGGATTGAAAATGAAAAAAGCGATTTTTTTAGATCGGGATGGTACATTAAATCTTGATCATGGCTATGTTCATGAAATTGATCAATTTAAATTTATTACTGGCAGTATTGAAGCATTACAACAACTTAAACAGATGGGTTACCTTTTGATTTTAGTGACTAACCAATCTGGTATCGCACGCGGTTATTTTTCAGAGGAGCAATTTTTGCAACTCACAGAATGGATGGATTGGTCACTTGCAGATCGCGGAGTGGATTTAGATGGCATTTATTATTGCCCACATCATATTGAAGGTAAAGGAGAATATAAGAAAGAATGTAATTGTCGTAAGCCTAAATCAGGTATGTTATTGCAAGCAATCAAAGAATTAGGTATTGATCCAGCAAGATCAGTTATGATTGGTGATAAAGTAGAAGATATTTTGGCTGGAAAAGGCGCTAATATTGCAATTAATATTTTAGTTAGAACTGGAAAACCAATCACATCAGAAGGCGAAAAATTAACCAGTTATGTATTAGATTCTATTGTTGAGCTACCAAAGTTATTAAATGGCTTAAAAAACTAACAATAAGTAGATAAATTTTGTACTTTGCGCTTT
>NZ_NXGB01000007.1 GCF_002850605.1 Pasteurella oralis | reverse complement strand
TAAACTTTCGACTTTAAATATTCAATAATTATGTCGATTTTTATTCATCTATAGCTAATAAATGCAAAGCTTCAAAACCCCAAAGATGAATAATATGTTGGAATTGAGTTTCATAGTTAAACAATTGAGTACAAAAAATGAAATTTTTTTCTAGTATTTCTGATCGCACTTTTACGTTAGATAATAAACTTTTCACACGTAATGCAATTGCTTTGCCTGAATCCATAAAATATTTTACTTGTGGTAAGCATTGAGCAATTTCTTCTTTGATTAACGGAAAATGCGTGCAACCAAGTACAACTGTATCTAAATCCATAATCGCTTGCCAAGCTGACAACTCTTGTTTCAAAACAATAAAATCCACATATTTTCCATGCAATTTTTGTTCTGCAATTTCGACTAATTTAGTACTACCAATCTTTTCTACTATACAATGGCTGGCATGATTTTTAATTAAATCAGACACATAAGTTCTTTTTACAGTACCTTTTGTTGCAAGCAAACCGATATGTTTTGTTTCAGAAATTTCAGCAGCAGGCTTAATCGCTGGTACAGTACCAACAATTGGAATAGAAAAATGTTCGCGCAGTACAGGTAAAACAACTGTGCTTGCGGTATTACACGCAATCACAATAAGATCAAGTGGAAAATCCTGATCAATTTTATGGCAAATTGATAATGTTCGCCGAACAATTTGTTCTTCAGTTTTTTCAGAATAAGGAAAATATGCATTATCAAAGCAATAAAGATAATGACAATTTGGTAAAAGTTGCTTTGTTTCTTTATAAACACTAAATCCACCAACACCAGAATCAAAAAAAAGAATTGTTGGTTGAGTTTGTTTATCCATGTACTTCCTCAGTAAAAATTTGTGGTTCAAGAAATAATTCTGCCACCATCATTGGATAAGTATTAACTTCAACTAATGCACGCCTTGCATAAGTATCATATTGCAACCCATCTATTTTTGCCCACTGCAATATTTTTCTAACGCGATTCTGTTGACTAAATAACCATTCACCAAGTGCTTTATTACCTAATCGTTGTAACTCTAAATGCTGCAATAGAAAACCTTCAGGCATAAGTGTTCTCGCAAAAATAAGCGGTTTATTTTGTATATGCAACAATACTTCTCTACACCAGAAGCGCTCATATCCCCAAAATAAACACTTTTCACTTTCAGCTAAATTGGTTAACCAACATTCTGATAAAACCCTCACTTCTACAGGACCAAAATGTACTCTCAATTGCTTAGTTAAAGAAGAAGATAAAAGGAGCCACTTTTGTTCATTTTGGGAAAGTTGTTGCATCTTAATATTATCAGAAAACAACCAATTTGCCTCTTGCAAGTCCTTAGAATAATTATGCATTTGAATAAATCTCTTTATTGTTGAGCCAACGTTTGATTAAACTCTCCGCCACTTCAGGCTGCTCAACAATCAAGCGGCGCGCATAATATTGTACTGTTGGGATCATTTTACGATCTCGCATTAAATTTGCTACTTTAAATTCAGCAATACCCGTTTGCTTTGTACCTAATACTTCTCCTGGTCCTCGAATTTCCAAATCTTTTTCAGAAATAATAAACCCATCTTGTGTATCACGTAAGACTTGCAAACGTTTTTGTGAAATTTTGCCTAATGGTGATTTATACATCAATACACAAAAAGAGGCTGTACTCCCGCGTCCAACACGTCCTCGCAATTGATGTAGCTGAGATAATCCTAAACGTTCTGCATTTTCAATAATCATCAAACTTGCATTAGATACATCTACACCAACCTCAATTACAGTTGTAGCAACTAATAAATCAATTTCTGCATTTTTAAATGCCGTCATGATTTCTTGTTTTTCAGTCGGTTTCATTCGTCCATGCACTAACCCTATACGTAAGTGCGGTAAGATTTTTCTCAAATCTTCTGCTGTCGCTTCTGCTGCCTGCGCTTCAAGCATTTCAGATTCATCAATTAAAGTGCAAACCCAATAAGCTTGGCGCTTTTCATTAACACAAGCATGGTTTACTCGTGCTATTACTTCATTGCGCCGATCTTCAGAAATTGCTACTGTAGTAATGGGTGTACGACCTGGTGGTAGCTCATCAATGATTGAAGTATCTAAATCTGCATAAACTGTCATCGCCAATGTTCGAGGGATCGGTGTTGCCGTCATAATTAATTGATGGGGATATATATCTGCTTTCTTCCCTTTTTCACGCAACATTAAACGTTGATGAACACCAAAACGATGCTGTTCATCAACAATGACTAATGCTAAATCTGCAAACTCTACTTCTTCTTGGAAAAGAGCATGTGTACCGACTACCATCTGAACCTTGTTAGTTTGAATGCTTTCTAATTCAACTTGACGAGCTTTTCCTTTAACTTTCCCTGCTAACCACCCAACTTTGATTCCAAGCGGTTCAAACCAACGCTTGAAATTAGTTGCATGCTGTTCTGCTAAAATTTCAGTAGGTGCCATTAATGCTACTTGTTTACTATTATCAATAGCCAGTAATGCCGCTAAAGCAGCCACGAGGGTTTTACCGGAACCAACATCCCCTTGCACTAAACGCATCATTGGGTAATTATTTGCTAAATCTCGCTCAATATCTTGTATCACTCGAATTTGCGCGTTGGTTGGCTGAAAAGGCAATTGTGCTAAAAAACGTTGTTTTAAATCTGTCTGGTAGCGCAATACACAAGCTGAAAATTGTTGCGTTCCTAACCGCACTTTCTGCATTGCTAGATTATGTGCTAACAATTCTTCAAAAATCAGGCGTTGCTGTGCTGGATGTGTTCCTTTTTCTAAGGCTTCAAGTGAAATATCTGGTGGCGGTCGATGCAGAAAATGAATCGCTTCTTTCAAGCTAAAAGGGTGTGGATTAAATTCATTAGGTAAAATTTCCGCGACTTGGATTTTCTCAAGTAAGGCTAAAGCTTGATCTGTTAACTTTCGTAATGAATTTTGTTTTAATCCTTCTGTAGTGGAATAAATTGGCGTGAGATTTTCTTCTAAAATGAGTGGCGCATTATCACGAATAATTTGATACTCTGGATGATGCATTTCTGCCATAAAACGCCCACGTCTTATCTCACCAAAAGCCTTGATTCGACTGCCAGGTTGTAAGCTATTTTTCATACCCGCATTAAAATTAAAAAAACGCAGCATAAGCTTAGACGAACCATCTGAAAGTGAAACAGTAAGGATCGGACGCTTACCAAATTGCACTTCGCAAGTTTGAACAATTCCTTCTATAGTCGCATAACTATCCACTCGAAGATCAATAATCGGAGTGATTCTTGTACGATCTTCATAGCGAATAGGCAGATGAAAAAGCAGATCTTGAAGATTGTTAATACCAATCTTACTTAGTTTTTCAGAAATAGTAGCACCAACACCAGAAAGCGCGGTTAATGGTACAGCATTAAGGAGTTGAGTTGTCATTTATTGATATTGCGTTCAATATTAACAAAACCTGGTATTGCTTTGATTTTACGAATAATATTAGCCAAATGTTTCGTATCTTTCACTGTCAATAGTACAACGATTTGATACAAGCGACCTTCTTGTTCCTCTGTCCAAATACTTTGAATATTACTATCTAGAGAGGAAATAGTATTAGTTAAATTTGGTAAAGCACCTTGTTGATTAATCAATTCAATCCGTAATTCAGCTTCAAAATCAATTGCATTATCACTTTGTTCCCATTCAACAGACATATAATGCTCTGGATTTTCTTTACGATGCCTTAAGTTTGCACAAGATTCGTGATGAATCACTAAACCTTTACCAGAACTAGTATAAGCGACAATTGGATCACCAGGAATTGGATGGCAACATTGTGCAAATGTCGTCAATAGCCCACCAGCATTTTTAATCTCAAAATGATCTTTACTATGAGTTAAGTCACCATCAGTATCAATTTCAATTGCTTCCCCCAGTAAACGATAAGCAACAACAGCACTCATTTGATTACCAAGACCAATTTCCATCAGCAAATCATCAAAATTTTCTAACTTTAATTCATGCAATAAATTTTGTACTCGTATCTTATCTAATTCGTCTAATTTAGTTGGCGCCAGGGCACGAATTAGTTGACGTTTACCTAACGCAACAGCCTCGCCACCTCGCAATTGTTTGAGGAAATGACGAATGTTAGTTCGCGCTTTGGCTGTGACGACAAAGTTGAGCCATCCTGCACTTGGTTGGGAATTTGGTAGTGTAATGATATCAACCGTTTGTCCTGAAGTAAGCGCTTGTGATAAAGGATAGGATTTACGATCGACATTTGCAGCAATACAGCTATGACCAATATCAGTATGTACCGCATAAGCAAAATCAACTGGTGTTGCACCAACAGGCAATTCTACAATGCGCCCTTTTGGTGTGAACACATAAATTTCTTTCGGGAAAAACTCAGACTTCACACTTTCAATAAACTCAAAAGAATTACCAACACTTTGTTGTAATTCAATTAAACTTTGCAGCCAACGCTGAGCACGAATTTGTACTGTTGTACTATCGTTTTTGCCGCCTTCTTTATATGCCCAATGAGCTGCCACCCCCATTTCTGCCATTTGGTCCATTTCTTCAGTACGAATCTGAACTTCTACAGGTACACCATGTGGCCCGATCATTGACGTATGTAAAGATTGGTAACCATTAGCTTTAGGTACAGCAATATAATCTTTCACTCTGCCTGGGCGAGGCTTATACAAACCATGCATTTGCCCTAATACACGATAACAAGTATCAACATCTTTCACTACAGTACGAAATGCATAAATATCCATAATGGAATGAAATTGCTGATCTTTAAGTTTCATTTTTTGGTAAATTGCATATAAGTGTTTTTCGCGTCCAAAAACACGAGCATCAATACCAACGTCTTCTAAGCGCCCTTTAATTTCATTAGTAATACGTTGAATCATATCTTTACGATTCCCACGCGCAACTTGAATGACTTTTTGCAATACTGCATAACGCTGAGGATACATAGCTTCAAACCCAAGATCTTCAAGTTCATTTTTGATATGCTCAATTCCTAAACGGTGAGCTAATGGACTATAAATTTCAAGCGTTTCTTTCGCAATACGACGACGTTTATCTGGTCGCAACGAACCCAACGTGCGCATATTATGTGTACGGTCAGCTAATTTAATTAAGACGACACGAATATCACGTGTCATAGCAAGAATCATTTTACGAAAGTTTTCGGCGGCAGCCTCTTTACGTGTACGGAATTTTAACTTATCGAGCTTGGATACACCCTCGACAATTTCCGCGACACTTGCACCAAATTCCGCCTCTAATTGTTCTTCCGTATATGGCGTATCTTCTATCACATCATGCAATAATGCCGCCATAACTGCTTCATGATCTAAACGCATTTCCGCAATAATAGATGCGACGGCTACTGGGTGAGTGATATAAGGCTCGCCACTTGAACGAGACTGTCCCTCATGTGCATCACGCGCAATCACATAAGCACGCTTAACTAATTCGATCTGTTCTGGGGGTAAATACGCTTCAATGATGCGATTTAAACTTTCAAAAAGATACAAGGGATACCTGACTTAAAGCTAGTTGATTAAAACTTTATAAAAAACGACCGCACTTTTATTGACTAGATAATAAAGATACTGCGTGTAATTCCGTATTTTCTCTCTCTAATGCATCATAACGCTCTTGTGCGTTCATAATTTCATTATTGATTAAACCTTTTTCAATCTCGCGTAACGCAATCACAGTTGGTTTATCATTATCTTCAGGTACTAAAGGTTCGCGTAAATGTAACTGTAATTGTCTTGCACGACGAGCTGCGGTTAAAATTAAATCAAAACGGTTGCCAATTTTTTCTACCGCATCTTGCACTGTAACACGAGCCATATATTACTCCATCTCTTATTCAAAAATTTTAAAAAAGGGCTAATATAATACTAAAATGAAGCTTATTTTGCTAGTAATTGTTCGATTAACTGCTGATTTTGTTTTTCTTGATAAGATAGCGTTAAACGCTCTGCTCGCAAAATCGCCTGTAAGTCAGCTAACGCTTGCTCAAACACATCATTAACGATCACATAATCATACTCGTTATAGTGGGAAATTTCCTCAATTGCTTTTGACATCCTTGTTGCTATGACTTCTTGACTATCTTGACCACGCCCAATCAGCCGCTGTTCTAATTCTGTTAAGGAAGGCGGTAGAATAAAGATGCTTTTTACACTAGGCACTTTCTGGCGAATTTGCTGTGCACCTTGCCAATCAATATCTAAAAAAACGTCAATACCTTGCGCAAGATTTTCTTCAATAGCGAGTAAAGACGTTCCATAGTAATTGCCACCAAATACGTTTGCGTACTCAAGAAACAAATCTTGTTTGATTAATGACTCAAACTCTTCTACAGATACAAAATAATAATGTACTCCATGACTCTCACCTGGACGAGGTTGTCTAGTTGTATGAGAAATTGACACCATCATTTTATTATTTTGCTGTTGTTGTAATAACGCTGAAATTAATGAAGATTTTCCCGCGCCACTTGGTGCCGAAAGAATATATAAATTACCTTGTGCCATAACCCGTCCCTTTTAAATGAAATGATGTTATCTATTATGCCGAGAAATCTATGTAAAATCAGCTAAAAATAGCAAAGCGCGGTCATTTTTCAGAAAATTTTATCCCTCTATGATTTCACCTGTTATTAAATCTTCAAATGCCATAGAAACTGAATTCACGCAATAACGTAAACCTGTTGGAGCGGGTCCATCTTCAAATACGTGACCTAGGTGTGAATCACATTTTCCACAGCGAATTTCCACACGTGGACGTGATAATTTGTAATCATCTAAATAACGAATTGCGTCAGGGGATATTGCTTCAAAAAAGCTAGGCCAACCACAACCCGCATCAAATTTTGTATCTGAAATAAACAATGGTGAATGGCAGACCACACAGCGATACAAGCCTTTTTTCTGTTGATTTAATAATTTACCAGTAAAAGGATGTTCAGTACCTTGGTTTAAACAGACATGTACTTGGATATCTGTCATTTCTTCTCTTTTTTTCATTTTCTTTCCTAATAAAAATTATCTTATGATCTGTTTTAAAAAATCGAGTAATTTTTCACAAGTCACATTTTTTATTATTTTGACATAGATCACAAAAAGTTTATCTGTTATTGTTTTCCCTGTAGTCTGGTTTCACAACTAAAAAAAAACCGTGCTATAATCTCCCGCGACAAAAAACAAAAGGGAATCACTCCATTTTTGTTCTATGTAACAGTTTTGTTTAACTTTAAATATAGGTGAAAATCTTATGGCAATTAAAATTGGTATCAATGGCTTTGGCCGTATCGGTCGTATCGTATTCCGTGCAGCACAACATCGTGATGACATCGAAGTTGTAGGTATCAACGACTTAATCGATGTTGAATATATGGCTTATATGTTGAAATACGACTCAACACACGGTCGTTTCGATGGTACTGTTGAAGTTAAAGATGGCAACTTAGTGGTTAACGGTAAGACCATCCGTGTCACTGCTGAGCGTGATCCAGCAAACTTAAACTGGGGTGCAATTGGTGTTGATATCGCGGTTGAAGCAACTGGTTTATTCTTAGATGATGCAACTGCACGTAAACATATTACTGCAGGCGCGAAAAAAGTTGTTTTAACTGGTCCATCTAAAGATGCTACACCAATGTTTGTAAGCGGCGTTAACTTTGATACATATGCGGGTCAAGATATCGTTTCTAACGCATCTTGTACAACAAACTGTTTAGCACCACTTGCTAAAGTCATCAACGACAAATTCGGTATCAAAGATGGTTTAATGACGACTGTTCACGCGACAACTGCAACACAAAAAACTGTCGATGGTCCATCTGCAAAAGACTGGCGTGGTGGTCGCGGTGCAGCACAAAATATCATCCCATCATCAACTGGTGCAGCTAAAGCAGTAGGTAAAGTCATCCCAGCGTTAAACGGTAAATTAACAGGTATGGCATTCCGTGTTCCAACGCCAAACGTATCTGTTGTAGACTTAACTGTTAACTTAGAAAAACCAGCAACTTACGCTGAAATCTGTGCAGAAATTAAACGTGCTTCTGAAAATGAAATGAAAGGTGTATTAGGTTACACTGAAGATGCTGTTGTTTCTACTGACTTCAATGGTTGTGCATTAACTTCTGTATTTGATGCAGCAGCAGGTATCGCATTAACAGATACTTTCGTGAAATTAGTTTCTTGGTATGACAATGAAACTGGCTACTCAAACAAAGTATTAGATTTAGTAGCTCACGTTTATAATTACAAAGGTTAATTACCTTTATTTACTTTCATATAGCCTCTTGCTCTGCAAGAGGCTATTTTTTTATCTATATTTAATTATGAGAAAGCAATAAAAAGCTGAATTCCCAATTGAAAATTCAGCTTACAATTAATCTTTGCATAATCACATATTACTCACTTAGCAAATACTACCTCTTTTTGGATAATAATTAGATTATGCTGTTGCAAAGTAAACTACTTACTCGCTGCTTGCTCTAATTTAGCACCAGCTTTCTGAATATCTTTACCAACACCTTTAGTGGTTTCACAAGCCGTTAGAGTACACGCAAATATAATTGATAAGAAAATAGCGACTAATTTTTTCATCCCTAGCTCCTGTATTTTCAATGAACAGAATGAGTCTAAAATAATTGACTCAATCCCATCCTATATGATCTTTGATAAAATACAAAACATTAATCACAAAATGATCGCTTATCACAGGATTATGATATCAATATCATCGTTAAACTTACGTAAATTTCATCACAATTTCAATAAAAATAACTAGTCTATTTAGGCGAACAAGTGTAAGCTAATACAGTTAATTATCATTATAATGAATCAAGGATACTATGGATAAATTGAACTTACATTTTGTAAACCGCATCCGTGAACAAGCAATACATTTATCAAATGAACCGGCACTACGTTATCGTGATCATGCAGGCTGGCAAGATATAAGCTGGCAGCAATTCCAACAACATATTGATGCACTCTCCTATGCATTATTGGCGAATAATATTAATGTACAAGATAAAGTGGCTATCTTTGCTCATAACATGCCTCGTTGGACGATTACTGATATTGGCACTATGCAAACACGCGCCGTAGTAGTTCCTATTTATGCGACGAGTGCAGCAAAACAAGTAGAATATATCCTTAATAATGCTGATGTAAAAATTCTCTTTGTTGGTGATCAAGAAGAGTACAATTGTACGCTAGAGATATTAGAAAATTGTCCTCAGCTGCAAAAAATTGTCGCAATGAAAGAAAATATTGATTTGCAAAATAATGTTAAAGCCTGCCACTGGCCAACATTTATTGCTGAAGGTAATAACGTACAACAATCCTTATTACAAGAACGCCTTGAACATAAAAAATTAGATGACTTGTTTACTCTAATTTATACGTCAGGCACAACTGGCGAACCTAAAGGTGTTATGCTTGATTATGCAAACCTTGCCCATCAACTACAAGCCCATGATACTGCCTTCGCCACTTTTAATGTTAGCCAATATGATGTATCACTGTCATTTTTACCTTTCTCACATATTTTTGAACGCGCTTGGGTTGCTTATGTACTACATCGTGGTGCAGTCAATTGTTATCTGGAAGATACTAATCAGGTACGCGAAGCATTAACTGAAATTCGCCCAACATTAATGTGTGCCGTACCACGTTTTTATGAAAAAATTTATACTGCTGTTTGGGATAAAGTACAAAAAGCTCCTTTTTTGCGTCGTGCAATTTTCAATTGGGCAATTTTTATTGGACAAAAGCGCTTTCAATTGGCCATGCAGAAAAAACCAATTCCTTTTTTATTGCGTAAACAATATGCACTGGCTGACAAACTTGTACTTTCTAAATTACGTCAATTATTGGGCGGCCGTATTCGCATGATGCCATGTGGTGGTGCTAAATTAGAGCCTACTATTGGTTTATTTTTCCACAGCATAGGTATTAACATTAAATTAGGCTATGGAATGACAGAAACGACAGCGACAGTTTCTTGCTGGGAAGATGATCATTTTGAGCCTAATTCTATTGGTACATTAATGTCTGGTGCAGAAGTAAAAATTGGCGAGGATAACGAAATTTTAGTACGCGGTGGTATGGTTATGCGTGGTTATTATAAAAAGCCACAGGAAACCGCTGAAAGTTTTACTGAAGATGGTTTCTTAAAAACAGGTGATGCGGGTGAAATTGATGAACATGGCAATTTGTATATCACTGATCGTATTAAAGAGCTGATGAAAACGTCGAATGGTAAATATATTGCACCGCAATATATTGAAACTAAAGTTGGTAAAGATAAGTTCATTGAACAAATTGCTGTGATTGCAGATGCCAAAAAATATGTTTCTGCTTTAATTGTACCTTGTTTTACTAGTCTTGAAGAATACGCAAAACAGCTTAATATCAAATATCATGATCGTATGGAATTGATCAAACATTCTGAAATTATTCAAATGTTTGAACAACGAATTAATGAATTACAAAAAGAATTACCAAGCTTTGAACAAATTAAAAAATTCACTTTATTACCACAAGCATTTACAACAAAGATGGAAGAAATTACTCCTACACTTAAACTGCGTCGTAAAGTCATTGTAGAACGTTACAAGACTCAAATTGAAGCAATGTACAAAGAATATACACATAAAAAAGATTAAATTAGCTAAACAAAGGGCTTCAATCAGATATTGAAGCCCTCACTTTCTTATCTATCACAAATGTAAAAAGGTGATCTTGACTAAATAAATTAATATCAACAAAGATCCTGATGAAATTCTTGAAAAATCGACCGCACTTTACTTACTCAAACAAGAAAAATAACTGTCAGCAGTATATTGTAAGAAATTGGCATAAGAATTCATCCCTAAACTTACTGCATCACCCATTGGATCTAAACGTCCAACATGTACCCCCGTTCCTTTACTCAAACCTTCAATCACTTTCGGTGTAAATTGAGGCTCTGCAAATAAGCAATTCACCTTATGCTCTTTAATTTCTGCTTTAATCTTAGCTAGTGTTTTCGCCCCTGGCGCCACTAATGGATTAATTGTGAAATAACCAGTTTGCTTCAACCCATAAGTATTGTTGAAATAGCTATAAGCGTCATGGAAAACATAAAATCCTTTATCTTTTACAGGTGCAAGCTGTTGCTTAATTTTTTCATTTTGAGCGGCTAAAGTGCGGTTAAATTCTGCTAAATTTTGCACAATTTTATCTTTTTTCTCTGGATAAAGCTCTGTTAAACGCGTCGCTAAGCGAGAAGCAACAATTTTACTTATCTCTGGTGAATACCATAGATGCCAATTAGTGCTATGGTCATGATCATGTGCATGAGCGTTGTCATGATTGTGCTTGTGGTCATGCTTATGTTCATAGTCATGTTTATGTTCATGGTCATGTTTATGTTCATGGGCGTGTTTGTGATCGTGGTCATGTTTGTGATCGTGACCATGTTTGTGATCGTGACCATGTTTATGATCGTGGCCATGTTTATGATCGTGGCCATGTTTGTGATCGTGGTCATGTGCCTCACCTTCTAAAAAAGGACCAATTTCAGCAAAATCAGCGATACTAAGTACTTTTTTAAACGGCATTGGACGCAAAGTTTTATCAAGGAAAGCATCAATATCTTCACCAATCCAAACAATTAACTCTGCAGATTGTAACTTCTGAATATCTGAAGGTTTTAAGCTATAGTCATGTGGTGAAGCGCCTGTTGGTACCAGCACTTCTGTATCAGTTACACCATCTGCAATCGAAGAAGCGATAAAACCTAATGGCTTAATTGAAGTGACAACATTTGCACTGACTACACAAGAAAATGAAGCTAATGCAACAGCTAACGCGGTTTTCTGCAAGTTTTTTGGTAAAAGGCGCATATACAATTCCTTAGTTAAGAATAGTTATCAAAAAGTCGTCTTAGACTACTCTCTTTTCTCACAAATTGCTATCTTTTTTTTATATGAAAAATAAGTTTCTATCAAAAAAGCGAATGGCTATTCGCTTATTTTAACGAGATATAAAGCTAACGTAATAGTTTATCAATGACACGAGAAACAGCAAAAAAACCAAAGCTTGCTGTGATCATGGTAGCCGCACCAAACCCGTTCGCACAATTCATTGTGGCAGAAGTATCACAACTATCTGCAACTTGCGGAAAAATGAGTGGTTGAGTAGAAAAAACACAATCAATACCAAACTTACGCTTTGGATTTTGGCTAAAATGATATTCTTTACGCAACACAGAGCGTACTTTTGCAGCTAGCGGATCTTGAATAGTCTTACTTAAATCAGCAATTTGAATTTGTGTTGGATCCGTTTGTCCCCCCGCCCCACCAATTGTAATCACTTTTATTTTCTGCCTTTTACAATAAGCGATTAAAGCCGCTTTTGTTCTTACGCTATCAATTGCATCGATCACGTAATCATAGCCGCGAGATAAATAATCCACTAAATTTTCGTCACAAATAAAGTCATCGATAATATCCACTTCACATTCCGGGTTAATCAACGTCACACGTGCCTTCATCACTTCTGTTTTTAGTTTACCTACATTACCTGATAAAGCATGAATTTGGCGGTTAATATTCGTGACACAAATATCATCCATATCAATTAATGTCAGCTTACCAATTCCAGAGCGGGCTAAAGCCTCTACGCACCAAGAACCAACACCGCCAATACCGATAACACAAACATGAGAATATCTTAAACGAGTCAATGCATCTGTACCATATAACCGTCCAATTCCAGCAAAACGTTGCTCGTAATTATCTAAGCGTTCCATTATTGTAATACCCATACTCGACCATAATGTTTTGATAAGCCTGCAATATGACCAGCATCATCTCCTATCCCACGATACAAATCAAAATGGTGACCTTTTACCGCGCCGCCCACATCAAGTGCAACCATTAAATGTAACTTATGCTCACCAGTCCAACGACCATGAGTATCAATTTGTGGCACTTCTACTAGCAATAAACTGCCCAAAGGAATGACATTACGATCAGCAGCAACAGCAGCCATCGGTACTAATGGTACACCAGCAGCACCTTTTACTTTGCCATAAGGATCATTTTTAAAAAAGACATAAGACTCATTACGCTCAAGCAAGGCTTGTAAACGAGAAGGATTTGCTTTTGCCCAATCACGAATGGCTTGAATAGACATTTTTTCTTTTTCAATCTCGCCATCTTCAACTAATAAACGACCTACACTAGTATAAGGAAAACCATTTTGCCCCGCATAAGCGAAATAAGTTAAATTACCATCACCAAAATCAACATATCCACTTCCTTGTACACCTAACAAAAAGTTATCTAACATTGAATCACTGTATGCTAATTCTAAGCCTTTTTTCGCTAACGCCCCAGCATACACTTGAGCACGACTAAAACGTTTTTGCTTTGGCATTGCATAAATTGGCTGATTATATTTTCCTTGTTGTGTACGGCGGGCATGAATAACAGGTGAATAATAGCCAGTCATCAACACATTCTGGTAACCATCAAACCCTTTCATTAAGTGAGTTTGGATCCCAAAATCGGATAAATTACGAACATCACCACCAGACAATACCCAATTAGTCACTTTTACATAATGGTGATCGAACTGATTAGTTAATTTATTGGAATAATTTCTGACATTGGACACTTGCGTTAAAAAATCACCTTGATTAATCACCGCACTTTGATTTTCAACATTTGGTACCGCATTGAGAATAGCCTGCTGATATTCTCGTCCGGCATACTTCGCACCAAACTGCTGTGGATCAACTTGATTAATGGCAGTTGATGTCCCTTTGGGATTGGAAGAACAAGCCGCAAGCAGCATGGCACCTAAAAGTGCGGTCACTTTTACTAAAGATTTGCGCTGAAACATCATGGATTTCTATTCCTAAATAATAATCACTAAACTAAAAGCGCATACGCTATCAGAAATCCACTCAAAAATATAGCCTCGAAGCCATATATTATTTCCACTTTCCCCACCAACTATTATCCCCTACCAATGCAATAAAGCATAAAAAACAAGCATATCGTTTATTTTTATAACAAACACTCAGATTTAACGCATTTTTTTATTGCAATAAATTTTGAAACAAGTATATTACGCCTACACAGACGCGGGGTGGAGCAGCTTGGTAGCTCGTCGGGCTCATAACCCGAAGGTCGTCGGTTCAAATCCGGCCCCCGCAACCAAATTCGATAAAAGCCGTTAGTTCAGAAACTAACGGCTTTTTTATGAAGTCATCATACATAAACGTTGCTCAATAAAAAGGACAAATAGAAATTTGCCCTTTCAAACATGTTATATCGAACTCATTGACTCTTATATGTATCAAACACCTAAAGTAGAATTTGTGCGTTATTCTACAAGTGTCACATCATACTGAAAAATCATTCACTTTTTAGCGCAAGTTTATCTAACAATTTTTGATGAATACCACCAAAACTACCATTAGACATCACTAAAATATGATCTGATGGTTTTGCTTCTGCAACAATTGCCTCTACTAATTTATCTAAGTTTACATTCCACATAACAGGTTGTACACATTGATTCGCGATATCAACAACATCCCAGCCCATGTTCTCAGGTTGAAACAAGAAGACATTATCAGCTCTGCCTAATGCTGGTGCAATCTCATCTTTATGCACGCCCATCTTCATCGTATTAGAGCGTGGCTCTAACACAGCTAAAATACGTACTCCCCCACCGACTTTATCGCGAAGTGCGGTCAATGTTGCCAAAATTTCTGCAGGATGATGCGCAAAATCATCATATACAGCCACCCCATTGACTTCACCTTTCATTTCCAAACGACGTTTTGGGCTAATAAAGGTCGTAAGGGCTGCACAAGCCTCTTGAATTGCTACACCAGCATGATGTGCTGCTGCAATAGCCATCAATGCATTGTGCATATTATGCTGACCAACCACATTCCAATGCACTTCTGCCACTTTTTCTCCCTGATAAAATACAGCAAATTGTGTACAATCATTCGTAAGACGTTGTGCAAACCATGCCTGATCTTCACCTAAAAATTGTTGCTCAGACCAACAGCCCATTTCTAATGTGGCTTTCACACTGACCTCATCTGCAACAGAAAGTACACAACCACTAGCAGGAATTGTGCGAATCATATGATGGAATTGACGCTGAATGGCTTTTAAGTCATCAAAAATATCTGCATGATCAAACCCGATATTATTGATAATTAGTGTTTTCGGGTTGTAATGTACAAACTTAGAACGTTTATCAAAGAAAGCTGTATCATATTCATCGGCTTCAATCACAAAATAGTGACTCTCTCCTAAACGTGCAGAAGTGCCAAAATTGCCAGAAATTCCGCCAATTAAAAAGCCTGGTTTTAAACCGCACTTATCAAGAATCCAACTTAACATGCCTGTAGTTGTCGTTTTACCATGTGTGCCTGATACGGCTAAAACCCAACGCTCACGTAATAAATGATCATGCAGCCACTGTGGTCCAGATGTATAAGGCAAATTATGTTCTAATACATACTCGACACAGGGATTCCCACGTTTCATCGCATTACCAATAATAACCATATCTGGTGCAGGTTGTAATTGTGAGGCTTCAAAGTGAGGAATAATCTCAATCCCACTTTCCCGTAAAAAAGTACTCATCGGCGGGTAAACATTCGTATCCGAACCTGTCACTTTATAACCAAGTTGTTTAGCAATGATTGCGACGCCACCCATAAACGTGCCACAAATACCTAAAATGTGAATATGTTTTGCTGTCATTTTTCTATCTCTATGAAAAAATTATCATAAAAGTGTGTCGAAGATCACATTGTTAACATTCGACTTTTTTATGAAAAACCTAAGGTTGTTATAATAAATTAACTCATCAAATGAGTAAAATTTATTAACAACAAGGATTAAAATATGAAAACGTTGGGTCAATTTATTGTTGAAAAACAAGCAGAATATCCTCAAGCAAAAGGAGAGCTTAGTGGGATTTTGTCATCTATTCGATTAGTAGCAAAAGTTATTCATCGTGATATCAATAAAGCAGGTTTGACTAATAATATTATTGGCAACTCGGGTATCGAAAATGTGCAAGGTGAAGCGCAAATGAAGTTAGATCTTTTTGCTCACAATACGATGAAAAACGCATTAATTGCCCGTGAAGAAGTCGCCGGCTTTGCTTCAGAGGAAGAAGAAAACTTCGTTGCCTTTGATACTGAACGCGGACGCAATGCCAAATATGTGATTCTTACTGATCCGCTAGATGGATCATCAAATATTGATGTCAACGTCGCAGTGGGCACAATTTTCTCGATTTATCGTCGCATTTCGCCGATTGGTACACCTGTCACCTTAGAAGATTTTATGCAACCTGGACATCGTCAAGTTGCCGCTGGCTATATTGTTTATGGTTCTTCCACTATGTTAGTGTACACCACAGGTAATGGCGTAAATGGTTTTACTTATGATCCCTCTTTAGGAGTGTTCTGTCTTTCCCATGAAAATATCCAAATTCCACCAAACGGCAAGATTTATTCAATTAACGAAGGACAGTATCTGAAATTCCCTGCTGGTGTAAAAAAATATATCAAGTATTGTCAAGAAGAAGATAAACAGACTCAGCGTCCTTATACTTCACGCTATATTGGTTCGCTAGTGTCTGATTTTCACCGTAACATGTTGAAAGGCGGGATTTATATTTATCCAAGTGCTACAAATTATCCAAATGGTAAATTACGTCTACTCTATGAGGGCAATCCAATGGCATTTCTTGCAGAGCAAGCAGGAGGGCTCGCCACAGATGGGTTCCAGCGTATTTTAGATATCCAACCAAGCGCATTACATCAACGTGTCCCTCTATTTATTGGCTCAAAAGAAATGGTAAATAAAGCGCAGGGTTTTATGGCAGAATTGAGCTGAATGTAAAGTATTTAAAAGAGCCCGTAATTCATTTGACGGGCTATCCTCTATTCCCCTATTATAAGCAGCACAAAAAATAACCTTAAAAATTTTATTACTTAATTTAGGAAAGTTAGCTGTGGACCTTAAACAAATCTTGATGGCGGGAATCCTCACTCTGCCACCTTTTTTACTCTGGAGTTGTGAACGAAGCGTTTCACCGTTAACGACATTGCCTAATAATCAAGAAGAAATCCTGTCTTTAAAACAATTTAATAGTACAGTGAAAATCACACCTTCTGAGCGTTATATTACGCAAGATGCTCAAAATAATGATCTCGCGGCAATGACTTACCATATACAAAATTTAAGTGATAAATCCATTAAGACTATTCTGTGGAATAGTGTCTATATTTTGGATTCCAACTTTCTTTATACTCACGATCTCCCGATTGTCTTCGAAGCACCTTTAGCGCCACATACTCAACAAATAATTGCAGAGACTGTGCTTGTTAATAATATCCCGAAGAAAAATAGGCCATTAGTGTTAAACCCTAAAAACCCAATTAAAGTCATTATTATTGCCAGAGAAATTATTTTTGATGATGGAAGTAAAATTACAGTGTCAAGGTAGCCAATCTCAATAAGAGAATCTAACTCATACTTGTTAATCAAATATTCGATTAAAAGCTCTCTTCAAAACAAAATGACAATTGTAAATCAGTCATGCTTTTCTTCGTTTCCTTCTTTGACGAGATAGAGTTTAGATTGAAATACTGCCATATAGGTTTATGTGATCCTTCCTACAAACATCACTATTTTCGCCTAGATTAAATTGCTATCGCGCTAACTAATATGTCAGTATATCAAGTAATTTTATGTTATTTACTTTTTTAATGTGCGCTGATTAGTATTATAAGTAAGAAAGAAAAGCCTATGTTATTAAATATATTTCTAATGGTACAAATACGATTAATGCTTTTATTCGCATTGCAAAATAACTCAATAGTACCACTCCTGAAAAAGGAGCAACCATGAATATTGGAACAGTAGAAGGTAGCACAACACCCAATACAGTACCTGCTTATGCTAAAACACAAATTGATTGCCGCTTTACTTCGCTTGAACAAAGCGAACGTTTAAATCAATTCATTTCTACTTTATATGACACAGTCACTGAAGAGGGCGTAAAAATTAGCGTGTCAGATGATATCACTCCCCTATTTTGGCGTCATAATGAAACAGGTTTAGCTTTCTGTCACGCTGTTGCTCAAATAAAAGAGAGACTAAGTATTCAAGCTACTGAATGGGAATCGACGGTTGGTAGTTCTGATAGTAATTTCTTCGCTGCATTAAGCGCCATTGTTATCGATGGTGTGAAATCAAATGGTGGGAAATAACATAGTCTAGATAAATACTTAAATATTTCCTCAATTGAACCAAGAATTAAATTGGTCGTTGAATTAATTAAATGAATATTGTACTCAAAAAATAAAGGAATATACATATGTTAGGACTTCTACTTGGGTTAGTAATAAACATCCTTGTTGGTTATCTCATCGTCAAAAAACATAAAACACAATTCGCGCTACAATTTGTACTGCTATGTGGTGGTATCATTTTAATGTGCTTTGCAGTGCTATTTGGTTTAGGTGAAATACTGCCTGAACATAAATCCACAAATTGGATTGCATTAGACATTTTTGCGATTATCAAAAATTCATTTACCACTCGCGCATTAGATTTTGGTTTGATGATCATGGCAGTGGGTGCTTTTGCTCGCTATATGGATAAAATTGGTGCTAGTGAAGCATTAGTCAATATCACAGCTAAACCATTAAATGCACTTAAAGCACCTTATGTAGTACTTGCATTTGCTTATATTATTGGTCAAATCCTAAATATCTTTATTCCAAATGCAGCAGGACTCAGTTTATTATTAATGTTGACGATTTTCCCCATTCTCATCAACCTTGGCGTAAGCCGAGAAGGTGCGGCAGCGTTAATTGCGACAACAGCCTGCCTTGATTTAGGTCCTGCATCAGGCAATGCCATACTTGCAGCTAAAGCAGCAAATATTAATATTGCTGAATATTTTGTTAGCTATCAACTAAAACTCGCCATTATCACTATGTTAGTTATTTCAATTTCTCACTTCTTTGTTCAAAAATGGTTTGATAAAAAACAAGCATTACAGAGCAGCAATAATATGAATGATGAAGTAGTATTAGATAATAAAGTAGATACACCAGTGCAACAATCACGACCAGTTTCTAATCTCTATATTTTATTACCCTTATTACCATTAATACTTATTTTAACTTTTGGTAAATTAGTGATAAGCGGTATTAAAATGAATGTTACGATAGCAACAATCATCAGTTTACTTGTCGCAATATTATTTGAATTATTCAGAAAAAGAGATGTAAAACAAGTAGTTACTGAAATGAAGGTTTTCTTTGACGGTATGGGAAAACAATTCGCAACAGTAGTGACTTTAATTGTAGCAAGTGAAATGTTTGGGAGAGGATTAATCGCAGTTGGTGTAAAAGATACACTTATTTCAAATGTACAACTATTTGGTTTTGGTATTTTCTTAACGACCTTAATCATGGTCTTCATTATCACATTATCTGCTATCATGATGGGTTCTGGTCTTGTTTCTTTCTTTGCTTTTCTTCAATCAGTACCAAACATTGCTGCAATAGAGTTTGGTATATCACCAGTATTAATGATATTACCATTGCAACTTGTCACAGGTATTGCAAGAAGTATGTCACCAATTACGACAGTAATAATTGTTATTTCTAGCATAGCAAACATCTCTCCACTCGATTTAATTAAACGGACTATGCTTCCTATGACATTTGCCTTAATTACTGTTTTCTTAGGCACCTTTATATTTTATTATTAGTCAATTCGTGATTTTCAAAAAAACGGACATTAATAAATGTCCGTTTTTCTTTACACAGTAGCCCCTTATTGTAAGTTGTTAATCAATATATGCAAAACTTGCCCATAAAGGCAACGATGCAGCCATTAACAGTAAAATCGATAATGTGTTATAACTCAATTTCCATTGCTTAAAAATATGCACTGCAATGATAAATGCAATAACCAAATGCAAACTAAAGTACAATATCCATGCTAATTCATTAGCAAAACTGACTGTACTTGATGAATAAATCAACACTCCCAATCCGCTTAATGCGTTGAAAAACAACATCACTAACATGAATAATGGGAATAAGGCAATCAACCCTTGTAGGCGATTACGCGCCACCACTAAAGCTAAATTAGCCAAAATAATGCCTAGCAAACCTTGTCCAAACAGATTATATTGGATAAAAGAAAGCATTGAAACTTCAGTAAAGATCAGTAAATAACAAAGACAACCCAACCCTCCCATCAAACTTGCAATAATCAGCATTGATCGACGCAATTGATTATCTTGAGGTTGATGCCAAGTGGCTAGAACAACAGCTATTCCACACAAGCTTATCATGTCTGTCAAAATAAAATGATAGTTAGAAAAGAAACTGATAAGAAACCATAATCCCCAAAAAAGGGAAAAATACCCATTCACTTGGCTTAAACGTTCGCGTTGCCCTGGGCAAATTTGCCCTTTCATGAACACTAATACGCTAATTAACTGTGCCATCAATACTCCAAACGCAAAGTGAGAAATCGCTTTTGCTTGCGATTGTAAAAACATCGCAAAAAGATCAATACTCAGAATTAATATAAGTGGAAATAAAGATAAAAGTGCGGTCAATAATGGGGATTTTTTTTGTTCTGACATAAAATACATAGCCTTAATAAAACGAATTTGCCAATTATGCAAGAATTAGAAAGCACGGTCAAAATTTCCTATTCTTTTATCCAATTCCCCTCTAAAATAACCCCATTTTGAACCGCACTTTTAGGGATAAGATTTATGCTATTAAGCGTGTTATACATTATAGGTATTACTGCCGAAGCCATTACTGGTGCTTTAGCTGCTGGACGCGAGAAAATGGATATTTTTGGTGTAATTATTATTGCTTCGATGACAGCAATTGGCGGCGGTTCAGTACGCGATGTGTTATTAGGTCATTACCCTCTAGGCTGGGTTAAAAATCCAGAATATTTTCTGATTGTAGCAGGTGCGGCTGTACTCACTGTCTTTATTGTCCCTTTTATTCGCCCACTCATGCGTTATTTCCACACGATTTTCTTAGTACTAGATGCGTTAGGATTAATTGTCTTCTCCATTATTGGTGCACAAATCGCTTTAGACATGGGACATGGATTCACTATTGCGACCATTGCTGCAATCATTACTGGTGCCTTCGGTGGTGTACTCCGTGATCTGTTATGCAATCGTATTCCCTTAGTCTTCCAAAAAGAGCTATATGCCAGTATTGCATTGATTGCTACCAGCATTTATATTGGTTTACAACACTTAAACATTGATCAAAATCTGATCATCATTATTACTCTGATTAGCGGATTTATTGCACGTTTGTTGGCCATCTATTTTGAATGGGGATTGCCTGTATTTGATTACCAAGAACAGCAGATTGCTAAAAAGCACAGTGATGATAAATTATCTAAAAAAATACAATGGAAAAAATAACTCAGGAATAAATACAATGACAATCAACTTACAGCAAATGGGACAACAGGCCCGACAAGCCGCTTTTGTGCTATCACAACTTTCTCACCAACAAAAAAATGCAGCGTTGTCAGTCATTGCTGAGCAATTAGAAGCTCAGACAGAGCACATCCTCGCCGCTAATCAAAAAGACATTGAAGCAGCAAAACAAAATGGTTTATCTGAAGCCATTATTGATCGCCTATTACTCACAAAATCACGTTTAAGTGCTATCGCTAATGACGTACGCCATGTGATATCACTTGCCGATCCTGTTGGCAAAGTCATTGACGGCGGTATATTAGATAGTGGAATCAAAATTGAACGTGTTCGCGTACCGCTCGGCGTGATAGGTACTATTTATGAAGCACGTCCTAATGTGACTATTGATGTTGCAACACTCTGCTTAAAAACAGGCAATGCGGTTATTTTACGCGGAGGTAAAGAAACACAACATTCTAATAAAGTATTAGTTGATGTAGTACAAAACGCGCTAGTACAGGCAGGATTACCCCAATATGCAGTACAAGCCATTACAGATCCAGATCGCACCTTAGTCATGGCATTATTAAAACTGGATCGTTATGTAGATATGATCATCCCGCGTGGAGGTGCAAGCTTACATGAGCTATGTAAACAACATTCTACTATTCCTGTCATCGTTGGTGGTATTGGTGTATGTCACTTATTTGTTGAACAAAGCGCAGATTTAGACAAAGCACTACCTTTAATCGAAAATGCTAAAACACAACGCCCGAGTACTTGCAACACACTTGAAACTTTATTGGTACAACGCCATATCGCTGCCCAATTTCTGCCTAAATTAGCGGCACATTTAGCGGCAAAAAACGTAAAATTTCATGCAGATCCAACCGCACTTTCAATCTTGCAATCCGTACAGGCAAATGTTGAATCTATCCAACAACAGCAATTACGTCAAGAATGGCTCTCCTATGATTTAAATGTTGTCATTGTCGAAGATTTAGCCGAAGCAATAGCTCATATCCGTGAATATGGTAGTCAACATTCTGATGGTATTTTAACTAGTTCACAACAACTTGCTCAACAATTCATTGCACAAGTTGATTCTGCTGCAGTGTATGTCAATGCAAGTACTCGTTTTACTGATGGCGGGCAATTTGGCTTAGGTGCAGAAGTTGCAGTAAGTACACAGAAACTGCATGCACGAGGTCCAATGGGATTAGAAGCACTGACTACTTACAAATGGGTTTGTGTTGGCGACTATACTTCGCGTCGCTAGTCATATGCTAACTTAACTTATTTGAGCATTTTTTCTAACTCGTTATTTCTTTTAACTTATACAACATCATAACAATAAATAATTCTAAGGAGCCAATCATGTCTCATCTCTCTATCGCAAAATTTGGTGGTACAAGTGTTGCTAACTATGCTGCCATGTCTGCCTGTGCGAAAATTATCATTAATGATCCTAATACTCGCGTTGTAGTACTATCTGCTTCCGCTGGTGTCACTAACTTACTTGTGGCTCTTGCAAATGGCTGTGATAGTGCAGAACGTGCTAAATTAATGAGTGAAGTACGTCAAATTCAAGAAAACATTCTATGTGAATTAAAAGATGATAGTACTGTACGTCATCAAATTGAAAAGTTACTAACTAATATTGAATCTCTTGCTGAAGCTGCGAGTTTAGCGACTTCGCCAGCCCTGAGTGATGAATTAATTAGTCATGGCGAAATGATGTCTTCTTTGATTTTTGTCGAAATCTTACGTGAACTCAACACTACCGCTACTTGGATCGATGTACGCTCAATTATTGCCACAGATAGCCACTTTGGCAAAGCAAGACCTAATGATGCAAGAACACAAAAAAATAGCGATCAAATGCTAAAACCTCTCATTGATCGGGGTGAGTTGATTATTACACAAGGCTTTATTGGACGAGATGAGCAAGGTAAGACAACAACATTAGGACGTGGAGGCAGCGACTACTCTGCAGCATTATTAGCAGAAGTACTCAAAGCCAAAGATGTCCTCATTTGGACTGATGTTGCGGGAATTTATACGACAGATCCTCGTATTGTGACCAATGCAAAACGCATTGATACTATGAGTTTTTGTGAAGCAGCTGAAATGGCAACCTTTGGTGCCAAAGTTCTCCATCCTGCTACTTTACTACCCGCGGTACGCAGTAATATTCCTGTTTATGTTGGTTCAAGTAAAGTGCCTGAAGCAGGTGGCACATGGGTAACACGCGATCCACAACCAAGACCGACTTTCCGTGCCATTGCGTTACGCAGAGATCAAACGCTCTTAACACTTTCTAGTTTAAACATGCTACATGCTCAGGGCTTCCTAGCAAAAGTATTTACTATCCTAGCGAAATATAAGATCTCTGTTGATGTTGTCACTACTTCTGAAGTCAGTATTGCTTTAACTTTAGATAAAACAGGCTCCGCATCTTCAGGTAATTGCCTACTCTCAACGGATTTAATTGATGAGTTAAGTAAACTTTGCAGTGTAAAAATTGATAGTGATTTATCACTTGTGGCACTCATTGGTAATGACTTACATACATCTTCAGGTGTCGCTAAAAACATTTTTAATACGCTGGAAAATTATAACATTCGTTCAATTTGCTATGGGGCAAGTACAAACAATATCTGTATTCTAGTACGCAACGAAAATGCTGATACGATTGTCTGTGTTTTGCATAAAGCCCTATTTGAATAGGGCCTTTTGTATTAAAGTGCGGTCAAAATTTTAAAAATTTTGACCACACTTTGTTTTCTGTAATGCTCACAAATTATCAAATAAAAACGTAAATTACATTGAGATTAACATCAGAAAATAGTAAAGTAATCCGTTGTTCATTTTATTATACACAAGGCTTAAAGGCGGAAAATACTATGGGAAAAAGTGTTGTTATCTTAGGCGCACAATGGGGCGACGAAGGTAAAGGAAAGATTGTTGACTTATTAACTGATCGCGTAAAATACGTTGTACGTTATCAAGGCGGTCATAATGCAGGTCACACCCTAATCATTAACGGTGAAAAAACCGTACTTCGTTTAATTCCATCAGGTATCTTACGTGAAAATGTGACATGCTTAATCGGTAATGGCGTCGTCCTTTCTCCTGCCGCCTTAATGCAAGAAATGGGCGAATTAGAAAGCCGTGGAATTAATGTACGCGAACGCCTCTTAATCTCAGAAGCCAGCCCATTAATTCTCCCTTATCATGTTGCTATGGATCATGCTCGCGAAGCTGCCTTAGGTAAAAACAAAATTGGGACAACAGGTCGCGGTATTGGTCCAGCCTATGAAGATAAAGTGGCTCGTCGTGGTTTACGCGTCGGTGACTTATTCAATCCAGACGCTTTTGCTCAAAAACTGAAAAATATTTTAGATTATTACAATTTCCAATTAGTACACTACTATAACGCTGAGCCAGTAGATTTCCAAAAAACACTAGACGATGTCATGACTGTCGCCAATATTATCACTGATATGGTCGCCGATATCACAACAATCTTAGATAAAGCACGCCAAAACGGCGATAATATCTTATTTGAAGGTGCTCAAGGCACAATGTTAGATATTGATCACGGTACCTACCCATTCGTTACGAGTTCAAACACAACCGCAGGCGGAGTAGCAACAGGTGCGGGTTTTGGCCCACGCAATCTTGATTATGTATTAGGTATAATCAAAGCGTATTGTACTCGTGTAGGTGGCGGTCCATTTACCACAGAACTCTTTGATGAAACTGGAGCAGAGATAGCACGTAAAGGAAATGAATTTGGTGCAGTAACAGGTCGTCCACGCCGCTGTGGTTGGTTTGATGCAGTAGCAATTCGTCGTGCGATTCAACTTAACTCAATCTCTGGTTTTTGTATGACTAAGTTAGATGTCTTAGATGGCTTTGATGAAGTCAAAATCTGTATCGCGTACAAAATGCCAAATGGTGATATTGTTGAATATGCACCGCTTGCAGCTAAAGATTGGGAGGGTGTCGAGCCAATTTATGAAACGATGCCAGGCTGGAAAGAAAATACATTTGGTGTGACAGATGTCAATCAACTACCTGAAGCATGCCGTAATTATGTAAAACGTATTGAAGAAGTCACTGGTGTGCCTGTCGATATTCTTTCAACAGGTCCTGATCGTATTGAAACGATGATCTTGCGTGATCCATTTCAAGCATAGTTTAATCGTTTGATTTTAAATAAAAAATGGAAGGCAAGTATTGCTTTCCATTTTCTTTTTTGCTTTTCTATTAATTAATAGAAAATACAAATTGATTCTATAGATTTAATAAATTGGATTTATTAATTTAGATCAATAAACCCTATATATTGTAATGTTAATATACTCACTCGTAATAACAAAAGGAATTTTATTTATGAAAATGAAAAAATTATTGTTATCTGCCGTTGCACTCGCAACAGTAGGTTTTTTAGGAACAGTAGGTTACGTCCATATTTTTGATAAACAACAAGCTGAAACATTATTAGCGCAAACTCAACTCAGTGGACAACCACAAAAAGTCGCTAAAGTGTTCTATGACAATGGCTGCCAATATTGTCATACATCAAATGCAGAGCTACCTTTCTACTCTAAATTTCCTATCGTAGATAAAATGGTGCAAGAAGATATCCAAAAAGGTACAAGAGTATTTCTACTTAATGATATCCTCGATGGATTAAAAGATCCAACCAAACTCTCTGAAGTCAGTCTTGCAAAACTAGAACAAGTTTTGATTAAAGATGAAATGCCAATCGCCAAATTTGTGCATATCCACTGGGGATCACGTCCTGATGCAGATGAAAAAGTGACAGTATTAAATTGGCTCCGAGAACAACGTCAAAACCACTTCCTTCCAACAAACACTGAAGGAATTGACCCAACGCGTTTAGTCCAGCCGATCCCAGATAGTTTAGAAACCGATCCATTAAAAGTTGCTTTAGGTAACATGCTCTATCATGATGGGCGTCTTTCTGCGGATGGTACTGTTCAATGTCATACTTGTCACCAGCTCAAACTTGGTGGTGCAGATGGTTTAGCCGTATCAACAGGAATTGATGGGTTAAAAGGTGGAATTAACGCACCAACGGTCTATAACTCAGCTTTTAATATTTTACAATTCTGGGATGGACGTGCTAAAGACCTTGCAGCGCAAGCAGGTGGACCACCTCTTAATCCTGTAGAAATGGGTTCAAAAAGCTGGGATGAAATTGTTGCCAAATTTGAACAAGATGACGTATTTAAGCAGCAATTCCTCGCAGTATACCCTGAAATCAGTGAAGCAACTATTACTCATGCTATTGCTGAATTTGAAAAAACATTAATTACTCCGAACAGTGCTTTTGACCGTTATCTTAAAGGAGATAAAAATGCGCTAAATCAAGATCAGTTGCGGGGCTATCAATTATTTAAAGAAAATAAATGTGATACTTGCCATGTTGGTGTCGCGATGGGAGGACAATCTTTTGAGTATATGGGCTTATTTGATGACTATTTCGCCGCAAGAGGAACGCCATTAACTGACGCAGATCAAGGGCGCTTTGCACATACGCAAAATCCTGCTGACATGCATAAATTTAAAGTGCCAACATTGCGTAATATTGCATTAACTGCGCCTTACATGCATGATGCTCGCACAAGTGATCTAAAAGAGGCTGTACGAATCATGCTGCATTACCAAAGCGGTAAAGATCTACCAAGCAAAGATGTCGCAGATATCGCCGCGTTCTTAGAAGCATTAACAGGGGAATATCAAGGTAAACTATTAACTCTAGAAAATTAGTTATATTCACAATAATATATTACTCCCACTTAGACCTAGCTTATGGCTGGGTCTTTTTTACTTTAACAGAATCTAACAACATTACCTCATTTTTTGATCTAGATCACATTTTTATAAAATATATTTGAGAATAATTCTCACTTAAAAATAAGAATTTTATCAATAAAACCAATCAGTAATCATATTTCCTCACCTTGTTTTTAACCTAACCCTAACAAAAACACTATATCTTGTGGTTGAAAATAAAATTTTAACTATATATAGTATCCTCGATATTTGAGTCATACACATAAAATAGGGTAAAAACAATATGGCAACTTTCTTTGTAATTAAACGTGATGGTTCACGCGCAGGTTTTGAAATCCAGCGTATTATCAATGCAATCAAAAAGGCTGCACAAGCGGTTAATGTGGAAGATGAACGCTATTGCCATGCAATAGGGCAACAAGTCTGTGATGAAATTTTTGCGCGCTATCAACAGGAAATTGATATTAGCCACATTCAAAAAATCGTGGAAAATCATCTTATGTCAAGCCAATATCCTGAAGTAGCGCGGGCTTACATTGAATATCGCCATGATCGTGATCTTGCACGTGAAAAACGTAGCCATCTCACTAAAGAAATCGAAGGTTTAATTGAGCAAAGTAACGTAGAGTTACTCAATGAGAACGCGAATAAAGATGCCAAAGTCATTCCAACACAACGTGATTTATTAGCTGGTATTGTAGCCAAACATTATGCTAAACGTTATATCTTACCGCGTGATGTTGTTGAAGCCCATGAAAAAGGCGAAATTCATTACCATGATTTAGACTATGCCCCATTCTTCCCAATGTTTAACTGTATGCTAGTTGATTTAAAAGGTATGTTGAATAATGGCTTCAAAATGGGGAATGCGGAAATTGAGCCACCAAAATCTATTGGCACTGCAACAGCAGTCACTGCACAAATTATTGCACAAGTCGCTAGCCATATTTATGGTGGGACAACAATTAATCGTATCGACGAAGTGTTAGCCCCTTATGTCCAACTCAGCTATGAAAAACATCTTAAAACAGCAGCGGAATGGCAAGTGCCTGATGCAGAAAACTATGCAAAAGCTTTAATTGAAAAAGAATGTTTCGATGCGTTCCAATCTTTAGAGTATGAAGTTAATACGCTACATACATCAAATGGCCAAACACCATTTGTGACCTTTGGCTTTGGCTTAGGAACAAGCTGGCAATCTAAATTAATCCAACGTTCAATTTTGAAAAACCGAATTCGTGGGCTAGGCAAAAATCATAAAACCCCCGTATTCCCCAAACTGGTCTTTACCATTAAAAAAGGTATTAACCACAGCCCAACCGATCCTAATTATGATATTAAACAACTTGCGTTAGAATGTGCTTCCAAACGAATGTACCCTGATATTCTCAACTATGATCAGGTTGTCAAAGTCACGGGGTCTTTCAAAGCACCAATGGGCTGCCGTAGTTTCTTAGGTGCTTACCATGAAAATGGCGAAGAAATGCACGACGGACGCAACAACCTCGGTGTCGTGAGCCTTAACTTACCACGTATTGCAATTGAAGCAAAACGTCGTAATCCACAACAAAGTGCGGTCGATTTTTACCAAATTTTAGATCAACGCCTCGTAATTGCGAAAAAAGCCTTGATGACTCGTATTGCGCGTTTAGAAAACACCAAAGCGAGAGTTGCTCCAATTCTTTACATGGAAGGGGCTTGCGGTGTGCATTTAAACGCAGATGATAATGTGGCGCAAATCTTTAAAAACGGCCGAGCCTCGATTTCATTAGGCTATATTGGCATTCATGAAACAATTAATGCGCTATACGGCGATAAACATATGTATGATGATGAACAATTGCGTCAAAAAGGTATTGAAATTGTGCAATATCTTAGCAAAACAGTACAACAATGGAAAACAGAAACTGGCTATGCATTTAGTCTCTATTCGACACCAAGTGAAAACTTATGTGATCGTTTCTGCCGTCTAGATACTAAACAATTTGGCGTCATCGAAAACGTCACTGATAAAGGTTACTATACAAATAGTTACCATTTAGACGTAGAGAAGAAAGTCAACCCATACGATAAAATCGACTTTGAGCTTCCTTATCCTGCATTAGCGAATGGCGGTTTCATTTGTTATGGTGAATATCCTAATATTCAACACAACCTAAAAGCATTAGAAGATGTTTGGGATTATAGCTATGAGCGCGTTCCTTATTATGGCACGAATACCCCGATTGATGAGTGCTATGAATGTGGTTTTACGGGTGAATTTGAATGTACGAGTAAGGGCTTTACCTGCCCGAAATGCGGTAATCATGACAGTGAAAAAGTGTCTGTAACACGTCGAGTTTGTGGTTATCTAGGCAGTCCTGATGCCAGACCATTTAATGCAGGCAAGCAAGAAGAAGTAAAAAGACGAGTAAAACACTTGTAATCCACACTTCCCCCTCTTAATTTAATGAAAAGAGGGGGAGTTTAAAATAGAGATATGCTGCGATATGTCTTATTTAATCGCGTTTTAAATCAATTTAAAAGCCCTATTCCCCACAAACAACATAAAGAAAAATCAACAAGATATTTTTGTTCACGAGGTTTATCGGTAAAAAAATCTAACGAAATTTAACAATTAGTGTTATTCATTCTACATGTTTTAAACTAATGAATAAGTCAATCATCTTCGAATAAAATAAATAGCATTATGAATTATCTTCAATACTACCCTACTGATATTGTTAATGGTGAAGGTACACGTTGTACTTTATTTGTCAGTGGTTGTATTCATGCATGTAAAGGCTGCTACAACAAGAAAAGTTGGTCCTTTAGTGCAGGCGTTCCTTTTGATCAGGCGATGGAACAACAAATTATCAACGATTTGAAAGATACGAGGATCAAGCGACAAGGTTTAACGCTGACTGGTGGCGATCCGCTACATCCAGCTAATCTTGCCGTGCTTTTGCCTTTTGTAAAACGCTTAAAACAAGAGTGCCCCAAAAAAGATTTATGGGTGTGGACAGGCTATAAACTTCAAGAACTCAATGAATTTCAACGTGAAATATTACCTTATATTGATGTTCTTATTGACGGTAAATTTGAGCAAGAAAAAGCTGATCCCAGCCTAGTGTGGCGAGGCTCATCAAACCAAATTATCTATCGTTTTAAATAATATTCACGCTTAAGATTTCATTAAGATCTCTTCAGTAAAGTAATTACTCATAAATGATTCACTATGTTGGAGGATTCAATGAAAACAAACGAAATCAGCATTATTTTAACAACGGATCATGTTGAAACATCACTTAATTTATTACTAGAAGATCTACTGGCGCAGACTCATAAGCAATTTGAAGTCATTGTAGTCGATTTAAGCCGTATTGATCAAAATGGGGCAATTTTTGAAAATTACCGTGACAAATTGGATTTACACATCATTCAATTAGATGGACAAAAAGCAAGTGTGGCAAAAAATCTTGCTGTAGAGAAAGCAAAGTATGAACGCTTGTTATTTTTGAACCCAAGATTACGTTTATCGCCCGATTTTATTTATCAATCCCTATCGCGCTTAAATAAACAACAACTTTGGTTAGCAAGTGGAAAGTTACAAGTACAAGATGCACCATTAATCATGCGCTTAGCAGTTGAAGGATTTAATCTGTTAATGTGGCTGTCTAAATTCATGATTCCATTAAGTAGCTTTGATTGCTTATTTAGTACAAAGCAGATACACCATACAATTGGTGGATTTGATATTCACGAGGAAAAAACTTGTAACTATTTACAAAAAGCGGCTAAAACTTTTCATTACAATGTCATTAATGCCAGTGCACAACATCCTAGAACTGAAGTTGAACAACAAGGTATATTAAAATTTATTGGCAAATATTTACGCGATTATCTACGTTTATTGGTTAAGAATATCTAACTAAAATGGCTAAGGTTTCACTTAGCCATTTTTATTTGAAAATAAATCGACACTTTGCTGCCAAATGATCTGCTTAATCTGCTCAGGAGCTTCTGTTCTCAATTCACATAAAGATTGAAAAACATTAAACACACGCTCAGGACGATTCGGTTGTCCTTGGAAACCAGATACAGGCATATCTGGTGAATCCGTTTCCAACAATAAACTCTCTAAAGGTAAACGACCAATTGCATCACGAGTTTTATTCGCCCGCAGATAAGTAATTATCCCGCCTACCCCAATCTTATAGCCAAGATCCACAAAACGCTTTGCTTGCTCATAGCTTCCAGCAAAACCATGTACCACTCCCCTTTTGGTTAGAGGGATACGTTTAAGAAAAGTAAACAACTGCTCATGTGCTTTACGTGAATGCAAATTAACAGGCAAATGATATTGTTGTGCTAAATAAAGCTGTGCTTCTAAAAATTGACACTGCTTACGCCAAAGTGAGTCTGTCAATAATTCTGGTATAGCACGCTCTAAACCAATTTCAGCAACAGCAGTACAATTCAACGCCCGTTCAGATAATTTATTCTCCAACAACGCCAGATCTTGCTGGCTATGCTGGACAATATAGAGTGGATGTAAACCCAGTCCATAATACAAATGTTGAGGATAAAGTGCGGTCATTTTTTGAATAATTTCGAAGTCTTTCGCAAGCACAGAAACAATCAAGATTTTATTCACCCCGACTTGTAATCCATTACTCAATAACTGCTCAATTGACTCACCTGTATCACGCTGTAAATAATCTAAGTGAGTATGGGTATCAAAAAACGCCATCGTACACAAACACTTATTCAACGGTAACTGATTTAATTATCACATCTTGTTTTGGTACATCACGATGGAAGCCTGAACGCCCAGTATCGACTTTACTCATTTTATCTACAACATCCATCCCTTCAATCACTTTGCCAAACACAGCATAACCCCAACCCTGTGTGGTTTCCGCACTAAAATTTAAAAAATCATTATCAACGGTATTAATAAAAAACTGTGATGTCGCCGAATGTGGGTCAGAAGTACGCACCATCGCCACTGTACCACGTAAATTTTTCAACCCATTACTTGCTTCATTATGAATAGGTGCATTTGCTTTCTTTTGTATCATACCTGGTTCAAAACCACCTGCCTGTACCATAAAACCATCAATGACACGATGAAAAATCGTTCCATTGTAAAAACCCGCTTGGCTATATTGTAGGAAGTTTTGACTTGAAATAGGCGCTTTTTCTTGCTCTAACGCAATTTTTATTTCACCATAATTAGTATGCAGTACTACATTTTTTGCTTGTACACTAATTGCTAATAATCCAGCAGCTAGTGCTGTCAATATGTTAAATATATTCATCATCATATTCCTAAAAAATTCCCCTCAATTGAGGGGAAATCCATTATTCAACAGTCACAGAAGTAATCACGACATCGTCTTTTGGCACATCTTGGTGGAAACCTTTATTACCTGTTTGCACAGCTTTAATTTTATCCACGACATCCATCCCTTCTACTACTTCACCAAACACAGCATAGCCCCATTCTTGCACGACTTTTTTACCAAATAATTCTTTCGCACGGTGATCTAAGAACGTATTATCTGCTACATTGATAAAAAATTGTGCTGTTGCTGAATGTGGATCAGAAGTACGAGCCATTGCAATGCTACCACGTTTATTACTTAATCCATTATTTGCTTCATTTTGGATTGGCGCATTGGTATTTTTCTCACGCATACCCGCTTCCATACCACCACCTTGAATCATAAATCCATCAATAACACGGTGGAAAATTGTGTTATTATAAAAACCACTTTGACAGTAATGTAAAAAATTCTCTGCCGTGATTGGGGCTTTTTCGTGATTTAATTCAATTTTAATATCGCCAAAATTTGTATGTAATGTGACCATTGCCATTATCCTCTGAAATTTCAAAGCGTTTATTATTCCATAAAAGCCCAAGAAATGCTATAAAGTGGCAATTCTAGAACACATACGCGCCGACTTAAAGTGCGGTCTGTTTTAACTAAATTTTGAAGAACAATAAGAGAGCAAACAAATGCTAAAAATTTTTAATACGTTAACGCGAGAGAAAGAAATTTTTAAACCTATTCAGGCGGGTAAAGTGGGTATGTACGTCTGTGGTGTCACTGTTTATGACTTATGTCATATTGGACATGGTCGAACTTTTGTTTGCTTTGATGTCATTGCGCGTTATTTGCGTTATTTAGGCTATCACTTAACTTATGTGCGTAATATCACTGATGTAGATGACAAAATTATTAAACGTGCATTAGAAAATAAAGAAAGCTGCGATCAACTAGTTGATCGTATGGTGTTGGAAATGTACAAAGATTTTGATGCACTTAATGTCCTACGCCCTGATATTGAACCCCGCGCGACACATCATATTGCAGAGATTATTGCGATTGTACAAAAATTAATTGAGCGTGGACACGCTTATGTAGCAGATAATGGTGATGTGATGTTTGATGTAGAAAGTTTCAGCCAATATGGTAAATTATCTCGTCAAAATCTTGAGCAATTGCAAGCTGGTGCCCGTGTTGAAATTGTAGAAATTAAGAAAAACCCGATGGATTTCGTGTTATGGAAAATGTCAAAACCAGAAGAGCCTCACTGGCAATCGCCTTGGGGAGCAGGTCGTCCGGGTTGGCATATTGAATGTTCTGCGATGAATTACAAAGAGTTAGGCGAACATTTTGATATCCATGGTGGTGGCTCTGATCTCATGTTCCCGCATCATGAAAATGAAATTGCACAATCTTGCTGTGCGCATAGTAATGATTATGTCAACTACTGGATTCACTCTGGCATGATCATGGTTGATAAAGAAAAAATGTCAAAATCGCTTGGCAACTTCTTCACTATTCGTGATGTATTGAGTCATTATAATGCAGAAAGTGTACGTTATTTCTTATTAACGGCACATTATCGTAGCCAACTAAATTACAGCGAAGAAAACCTTAATCTTGCGCAAGGCGCATTAGAGCGCTTATATACCGCACTCCGTGATACAAATCAAAGTGCGCTTCCTGATGGCGGTGAACATTTTGTTCAAGCATTTAAAGAAGCAATGGATGATGATTTCAATACGCCAAATGCAATCTCAGTATTATTTGAAATGGCACGCGAAGTTAATAAATTGAAAGCAGAAAACATGACACAAGCTCATGGTTTAGCCGCTCAAATGCGTGAATTAGCAGCTATATTAGGTCTGTTATATCAAGATCCTGAAGCTTTTTTACAAGCAGGTTCAAATGATGATGAAGTTGCAATGATTGAAGCACTAATCAAACAACGTAATGAAGCGCGAGCAGCAAAAGATTGGGCAAGCGCAGATGCTGCACGAAATAAACTGACTGAAATGGGAATTTTATTAGAAGATGGTGTAAATGGCACAACATGGCGTAAACAATAATAAGATAAGATCCTTTTTCTGACAGTAAAAACAATAATGGCAAGGATTTTGACCTTGCCATTATTTTTTAGCTATCTTGCTTTAAAAACCAGCTTGTTTTTCTAACTGTTCAACTAACGCATCATCTAAATTTAAAGCCGCAGCGAGTTGTGATAAGAACACAATTTCTTTACGTGTTAACTCTTGGCAAACCATGCGCGCAGCAAGATAAACTTGGGTAGCAAGTGCAGTATCATTGCCCACAATTCTCGCAATTTCAGCAACAGTAATTGGATGAGCAATTTCTTGCTCTAACCATTGCTGTAACTCAGGATCATCGCCGCCCTCTTCTGCAATAATTGCTCTTTCTTTTTCATCAATTTCACCATCTGATACTGCTGCAGCAATCATTGTGCGTAAAATAATTGCTCCAGTATCTTCTGCTTGCTGAGTAGCTTCAAATGCTGCTTCAGATAAATTTTCGGCTGCTTGCGTTTCTGTAGCTGGTTGATTTTTTTGATAGTTTTGATAAGCCTGATAAGCAATGCTACCTAATGCAGCTAATGAACCTAATTTGGTTAATTTCGCGCCACCACTGCGTCCTAATACCATTGATAAAATACCAGCCAATGCAGCAGCACCACCGAGTTTCGTAATTTTTTCTGCAGTATCCTGACTTGGTTTATTAATTTGCCCTGCTGATTTCGTTACAGTACTTAATACTTCATTTAAAATACGATTAAAGTTCATGTTAGCTTTCCTTAGTAAAGTGATCAATAAGATATTAATTAGACAATTTTAATCATAATAAATTCAGCACACACTAAAAACTAAAAAATTGCCAAAATAGACCGCACTTTTTAAGCAAACACTTAGCTAATGAGATCAACGACCTCACGCGTTAACCGTCTAATTTCACTCCAGTTTTTAGCTTTAATTAAAGCACTTTCCACAAACCAAGAGCCACCACAAGCCATAACATTCGGAATAGCTAAATAATCCTGCAAATTATCTAAGTTAATACCACCTGTTGGCATAATCTGTAACATACTATAAGGCCCTAATAAGGCTTTAATCATATTCACACCACCAGAAGCTTGTGCAGGAAAGAACTTCACTGCACGAATTCCCATCTCTAATGCTGCTTCAATCGCCATAGGATTGTTCACTCCAGGAATAATTGGTAGGTCTAAATCTTGGCAAAGCTGCACAATTTTAGGGTTAAAACCAGGCGTAACGATACAATCAGCTCCTGTATTTTTGGCTTGCACAACTTGTTCTGCTGTCAACACTGTACCTGCTGCAATCAATATATCAGGTTGTTTCTCTCTTAATAGCGCAATCGCTTGACTTGCTACAGCGGAACGAAAAGTAATTTCAGCAACAGGCAATCCATTGTTTACTAAAGTATCTGCTAAAGGAACAATATCTTCAGCCTGCTCTAAAGCAATAACTGGCACAATTCGTAATTGACGTAATTTTTCTAGTAATTGTGCATTGGTATAACGTATATTATCTCCTTACTACAACGTATTTTGTTGTTCAAAGACGCGAATTTTAGTAAATGCATCAGTTAAATCGGAAGCAAAGTTAATTTTTTGAATTTCAGTCACCGTATTAGATTTCACAATCATACGTAATGGCTGGAATTGCATGTTACACATATAAAGCTGTTGATGTGGCAACATATGCTGTACAAATCGAGTTAAGGCATGAATTCCTCCGCTGTCTAAAACAGTGACTGCATCACATTGCAATACAATATGGCGAATTTCATGATCAGTATGTACCGTTTTATCATGTAAATCAGCAAATAAATTATCTGCCGCAGCAAAAAAGAGCGGTCCGCTAATACGATAAACTAATACATCTGTTAAATCTTCTGGATGAGCTATTTCTATCGACTTCGTCATTTCTGCAATAGTACGGATAAATAATAAGCTCGCTAATAATACCCCCACTGTAATCGCAATCACCATATCGAAAATCACTGTGAGGATTAAACAAGTTAGTAACACTGCGATTTCATTACGCCCAGAACGACGAATTAATTGGATAATTTGTGGTACGTTTGCCATGTTCCATGCTACAACTAATAATAACGCAGCCATCGAAGACAAAGGGAGATAAGACAATGCTTTAGCAAAAAAGAGTAAAGCAAATAATACCAATAACGCATGCACAATACTTGCAATTGGTGATACAGCACCCGCTTTCACATTGGCAACAGAACGTGCAATAGCCGCTGTGGCAGTAATTCCACCTAAAAAAGGAGCAGCAATATTGCCCAGTCCTTGTGCCAATAACTCATCATTGGAATGGTGCTTAGTATCTGTCATGTTATCTAAAATGACAGCACATAATAACGACTCAATCGCGCCTAACACAGCCATTGAAAAAGCAGCGGGTAATAATGCTTGTATCGTATCTAAATTCCAGTCAATCAGCTTACCTTGAGCATTTGGAATCGACCAAGGCAAAATAAATTCAGGCAGTACATTCGGAATCCCTAGCCCAGTCGAACCATCAGACAAACTATATTGGAAAGCAGAGCCAATAGTTGCAACATCATAATCAAAAGAAATAAAGATTAAAGATAAAAAAGTCGCCAGAATTACTGCTGGTAAATGACCCGGAATGGGTAAACGAAGCTTATACCACTGGGTTAATACACATAATGTCACCACACCAACCGCTGCATCTGCCCAACTGATTGTAGGTAAAGCTGCCACAATAGTTTGTATTTTTTCAATATAATGCGTCGGCATTTCATCAATCGTTAAGCCAAGAAAATCTTTAATTTGCAAAGTGGCAATGACAATCCCAATACCACAAGTAAAGCCTAAGGTTACGGGTAATGGGATATATTCAATTAAACGCCCTAATCGAAATAATGCCATCAACACTAAAATGACACCAGATAACAACGTTGCCATTAATAAACCAGCAAGACCGAATTGCTGAGTCACAGGATATAAAATAACAACAAATGCTGCCGTTGGACCCGAAACATTAAAACGTGAGCCACCAGTTAATGCAATAATCATACCAGCCACGATGGCAGTATATAAGCCATGTTGTGGAGGAACACCACTGGCAATCGCTAACGCCATAGATAATGGAATTGCAATCACGCCGACGGTTAATCCTGCAATAATATCTCTAACTAAGGATTGACGGGTATAACCCACACGAAAACTCTCTTTTAACGCACTAAAAGGCTTGACTGCCAAAAAGACATTTTTGCTGAGAAACCATTTCTTCAACATATCACACTAAGACCTGAAAATAAGAAAAGAAGGTCGTTTATTTTATCGCAAATCGCTAGCAACTTTCATGCTCTAACGCAAAAAATACTTGACTAAATTGCGTTAAATTTTTATAGTGCACAGCCTATTCAAAATGGTGAGATGTCCGAGTGGTTGAAGGAGCACGCCTGGAAAGCGTGTATGTGCGAAAGTGCATCGAGGGTTCGAATCCCTCTCTCACCGCCATTTCGAATGAAAACTTTTCCAAAATCGACCGCACTTAAAGCGATTTAGCGTGGTGCTAAATGATCATAACGGTACTGAATACGAACAAAAAGTAACAAGCTAATAATTGCTAAACTTGCGGCAACAAAACCAATATGTGGTAAGCCTAGATGTAACATCACTTGATTACCAAGTAAAGCACCACTACCAATACCTATATTATAAATACCAGAGTAAATTGCCATGGCTACATCAGTCGCGTCAGGTGCTAAATGTAGAACACGAATTTGCAAACCTAAACCTATTCCAGAAATGCCAATTCCCCATAGGAATATCAGTAAAAACATTGTCCATTCATAGTAACTTGATAACAATAGCAACAATAATGTCGTACTGAGAATGCCCATAGAAATGACAATAAAACGAATAGGTCCAGCATTATAGTAACGATTGAACAACAAACTTGCAGTAATACCAGATAAACCAAAAACAAACAGCATCATTGTAGTCATTTTGTTATTCATATTGCCAACATTTAACATAAATGGCTCAATATAACTGTAAGCTGTAAAATGCGCAGTAATAACTAGCACTGTTAATAGATACAATCCCACTAACAATGGACGTTTAAATAAACTGGGAATACTACTTAATGAACCCGCATTTCTACTTGGTAAGTGAGGAAGTAAGAGATAAAACAAAATTAAAATTATTGTTGCAATTAAAGCAATGATGCCAAATGTTGCACGCCAACCAAATAACTGCCCAATCACTCTTCCTAATGGTAACCCTAGAATCATGGCGAGTGAACAGCCAATTGCAATTAAACCGATCGCCTGTGCTTTTTTATCTTTCGGAGCAACTCGAATTGCTAACGAGGCAGTAATTGCCCAAAATACTGAATGTGCTATTGCGACACCCGCTCTCGCGAGTACTAATACCCAAAAATTCCATGCAATTACTGATAAAATATGGCTGACAATAAATAAGATAAGTAGTTTAATTAATAAGCTTTTTCGTTCTAACTTTGCCGTTAATAGCATAAAAGGCAAAGACATCAATGACACAACCCAAGCATAAACGGTTATCATTAAACCAGTTTGAGAAACAGGGATAGCAAAGCTTTGTGCAATGTCAGATAGCAACGCAACAGGAATAAATTCAGTTGTATTAAAAATGAATCCAGCAAATGCTAGACTAAGTACACGAGCAAATTGGCGGCGACGCGCGACTTGAAATGGCAACATAAATTACCTAAATTTTTCTTTAAGTAGATCTTTCAATTGATTACGTAAATGCTTATTAAATTCTACTTTATATTGTGGTGAATAACAGTGGTCAAAAAAACGAATTGGCAGTTTAAACTGCTGATATTGCGGATCAGTTAAACCTAAATTTAATACAATTTCACATTGCATATTGGCTAAATTCACATCCCCTTTTCCTGTAATCGTCAGCTTATCGCTGATAAACGCTAATTGCTTTAATAATAACTGTCTTGTGTCCCAACTAAAATGTGAATGTAAATTCTGAAAAGAAGTGGTCAATGTTTTCTCTTGTAAGCTCTGCTCATCATAATTAATAGGTAAATATTTAGCGACTAAAGTAAATAAATTAATCCCTTTAAACTGTCCCTGTGGAATATGTATTTCTGCATTGCCATGCTGCACTTTATTGTTACGCAATATTATTTCACCAGAAGCATGCATATCACCGGTAAATAATTGAGGTAGACTAAACACATTTTGCCATGCTACTAACGCAATATTTTTCCCCGTGAATATTATTTGCTGATTTTCTTGAATCGTTTTTACACTTAAATCAATTTGTAATTCGGGTCGATTATCTAAATAACTGACTTGGGCAGAAAGCAATGTACTGTCTTTATCTCTCAAAAGAGTCGCATTAACAAAAGTAAAGTTTTCTCCATTAATGTTGCAATAATCTAATACAGCTTTGGATTCTGTTTCCGACAATTGCTGAATCATGCCTTTTTGTACTGATACTTGCAGCTGTTTTGTATTCAATAAAATTGGACTATCGAATGCCACATGTAGCTCAAGATTAGCAAAACTTATCTGCTGAGACTCAATAAAAAACTCACCACTCATTTGACCATTCACATTTTTCAAATCAGGCGCAGTTTGCCCCGAATACCAAAATTGTGCCTGCTGAAAAGTAAATTGTTTGTGACCTTTTTGAGGATTAAATAATGTGGCTATATCAAGCTGTAAATTCACTTTCTCAGCAAAAACAGACCGCACTTTGTGGTCATGCCACTTAACATCGGTTAATTCAAGATAAGGCTGGGGAAAAAGATTAAGAGATAATTGCGTAAAGGTGATCTGATGGTCATTTAAAAATTGGGCTAACTCTGTCTTCGCACGGTTAATTTGCCAATACAGCGCCACAAAAATCGCCACGATTAATGTCATACTACCAATGGCGATTTTCTTCCACATTTTATTTATCCTCATCAATGCGGCTGGCTACTGCGCTTTGCTGATTTTTATATTTTGCATTTTTACGGCTGCTATAAGGACGAGCTGCTGTGCCACTTAAGATTTCAAAACTTAAAGCCCCGATAACCATATTTGGGCGCAATGCTAACGGTAATTTGCCCGAATTAAAAAACTCTAACACGATTTTACCTTCCCAACCTGGATCAATACGGTGTGCAGTCACATGCACCATTAATCCTAAGCGCGCTAATGAAGAACGACCATCTAACCAACCAATAATATTAGCAGGAAGCTTCACTGACTCTAACGTTGTAGCAAGCGCTAATTCACCAGGATGTAAAAAAAATGCTTCACCATCAGCAATAATAATTTCTTCACTCATTACTGATTCAAGTTGAGCAGAAACTTCTTCTTTCGGACCACTCAAATCAATATAAGGTGCAGAATGTTCACGAAAAACACGAAAAGAATTACCTAAACGAACATCAATGGTTGCACCATTAATTTTCTCATTACTCGGACGTGGCTCAAGCGCAATAATGCCATCATCTAAATAACGTTCAATATCAGTATCACATAATCTCATTATAGGCTCCTTTTCAAATTAACGTTTTCCTAAAAGCTGTCGAATTTGGGCTTTTAGTATATTAATCGCAATCCGATTTTTCCCCCCACGCGGTATAACAATATCCGCATATTGTTTAGATGGCTCAATAAATTGTAAAAACATTGGGCGTACGGTTTTACGATATTGTTCTACAACAGATTCTAAACTTCTGCCACGTTCTTTCATATCACGCTGTAAACGGCGAATAAAACAAATATCCAATGGTGTATCGACAAAAACAGAAACACTCACTTCATCACGTACTTTTTCATCGGTCAGTAACAAAATACCTTCTAATATAATGACTTTTTTAGGTTGGAAATGGATAATTTTATCAGTTCGAGTATGTTCAACATAACTATAAACGGGAATATCAACGGGCTGGCCAGATTTGAGGGTTTTAAGATGTTCAATTAATAAGCTTCGATCCATTGAGTTGGGGTGATCATAATTAGTTTTAATGCGTTCTTCCATATCTAAATGGCTTTGATCTTTGTAATATGAATCTTCTGAAATGATCCCGATTTCTTCACAGCCTAACTCATCACAAAGCTCTCGATGAACAGTGGAGGCGATTAAGCTTTTTCCAGAGGCCGAAGCTCCAGCAATTGCAATAATGATACAAGATGATGTTGATGAGTTTAACATAATAATTAACCTAAAAGAGCCGTTGATTTGATCGACAAATTATAAAGAAAAAAATCGCATTTTAATAGCAGCAATTCAGTCGCCACATTAAGAAAGTAGAGATTTTATTCATTCACTCCAATTTAAAATAAATAATCTCTATTTTGTGATAACTCTCACGGTATTCCATATTAGTTTAGGGTAGGATAAAACATTAATATTATATAAAAGTCATTATGAAAAATCATTCCTTCCTAAATTAAAGAGGTACTCGATATGAAATTCAAAGCACTTTCTCTTGCTATTTCAACCGCACTTTTAAGCGCAGGATTAATGTCATCACCAGCATTAGCCAAAGGACGCTTAGTCGTTTACTGTAGTGCGACTAATGAAATGTGTGAAGCAGAAATCAAAGCCTTCGGTGAAAAACATGATGTCAAAACCTCATTTATCCGTAATGGTTCTGGTAGTACGTTTGCGAAAATTGAAGCCGAAAAAAATAACCCACAAGCAGACGTATGGTATGGTGGTACTTTTGACCCACAATCTCAAGCTGGCGAACTAGGTCTACTCCATGCTTATCGCTCACCAAATGTCGATCAAATTGTACCGCGTTTCCAAGATCCAGCAAAAATCAAAGGTAACTATACATCGGCTATTTACATGGGTATTCTAGGCTTCGGTGTCAATACTGAACGTTTAAAAAAATTAGGTATTAATGAGGTACCAAAATGTTGGAAAGACTTAACTGATCCACGTTTGAAAAACGAAATTCAAATTGCAGATCCACAAAGTTCTGGTACAGCCTATACCGCAATAGCAACCTTTGTCCAACTCTGGGGCGAAGACGCAGCATTTGATTACTTTAAACAACTACATCCAAATATTTCCCAATATACAAAATCAGGCATCACGCCATCAAATAATACGGCACGTGGCGAAACCACGATCGGTATTGGATTCTTACATGACTATGCACTACAAAAACAACAAGGTGCGCCTATTGAAATGATCGTACCTTGTGAAGGCACAGGGTATGAACTTGGTGGTGTCAGTATCTTAAAAGGTTCTCGCAACTTAGAAAATGCCAAACTCTTCGTAGATTGGGTATTATCAAAAGAAGGTCAAGAGCTTGCGTGGCAAAAGGGAAATAGTTTACAAATCTTAACCAATACAACGGCACAACAATCACCAACTGCGTTTGATCCAACCACATTAAATCTGATCAATTATGATTTTGAAAAATATGGTGCAGCTGATGAGCGTAAGCGTTTGATCAGTAAATGGGTTGAAAATATTAAACTATCAAAATAATTAAGCTTAAAGAGGGCGACTTATGAAAGCAACTCACATTGCCCTATCAAGTATATTACTGGCGGGGTTCACTGCCAGTAATATGGCGATAGCAGAAGGCAGACTCGTTGTTTATTGTAGTGCACAAAATATTGTTTGTGAAAAAGCAGTACAAGGCTTTGCACAAAAATATGACGTAAAAACCTCTTTTATTCGCAATAGTTCAGGTAGTACACTTGCTAAAATAGAGGCTGAAAAAAATAATCCACAAGCAGATGTATGGTATGGCGGTCCTTTTGATACACATCTTCAAGCCGCAGAATTAGGATTATTAACGCCATATAAATCACCAAAACTTGCTGAAGTCATGCCACAATTTCAAACACTAGGAGATGGAAATAGCTCAATTGTTTATATGGGAGTATTAGGTTTTGGAGTAAATACCGAACGCTTGAAAAAACTCGGTATTAATAATGTCCCTAAATGTTGGAAAGATTTACTTGATCCTCGTTTGAAAAATGAAATTCAAATTGCCGATCCACAAAGTTCAGGTACCGCTTATACTGCCATAGCCACATTTGTACAGCTTTGGGGGGAAGAGGCTGCCTTTGATTATTTAAAAGAAATTGATCAATATATCTCTCAATATCCTAAAGCAGGTACGGCACCATCGCGAAATACTGCGCGCGGTGAAACTACTGTTGGAATTGGTTTCTTACAAAACTACTCTTTTGAAAAAGAAAACGGTGCACCAATAGAAATTGTTGTACCTTGTGAAGGAACCGGTTATGAACTTGGTGGAATTAGTGTCATTAAAAATGCGCGTAACTTGGAAAATGCAAAACGCTTTGCTGATTGGGTGATGTCCAAAGAAGCACAAGAACTTTCGTGGAAAGAAGCGCAATCACATCATGTACCAACAAATGTTAACGCTGAACCATCACCTTATGCATTAAAACCTAAAGATTTGAACTTAATTAATTATGACTTCGATAAATTTGGTTCAAACGAAATGCGAGGTCGCCTCATTAATAAATGGGTCGATAAAATCAAATTGAATAAATAGGAGAAAAGCATGAGAATCTTCAAAACCTCAGCAATATCGACCGCACTTTTATTAAGTGGTGCCTTAGTTTCATTCAATACTTTGGCAGAAGGGCGCTTAACTGTTTATTGCAGTGCACAAAATACGATGTGTGAACAAGAAGTTGAAGCTTTTGGTAAAAAATATGATGTTAAAGTTAGCCATATCCGCGCGGGAACAGGCAGTATTTTAGCACGAATTGATGCCGAAAAAGCTAATCCGCAAGGTGATGTCTGGTATGGTGGTACACTTGATCCACATTCGCAAGCTGGTGAAATGGGATTGTTAAGTCCATATAAATCACCTAACTTACAATATATTCCTGACGAATTAAAAGATCCTGCCAAAATGAAGGGCAACTATACTTCCGCCATTTATTTAGGAGTACTTGGTTTTGGTGTAAATACCGAGCGTTTAGCTAAACTGGGTATTCCTGTGCCTAAATGTTGGAAAGATTTAACCGATCCTCGTTTGAAAAATGAAATTCAAGCAGCCGATCCACAAAGTTCAGGAACCGCCTATACGGCACTTGCAACATTTATTCAACTTTGGGGCGAAGAAAAAGCTTTTGATTATCTGAAAGCCTTACACAAAAATGTATCGCAATATACTAAATCAGGTAATACTGCTACTCGCAATACAGCACGCGGTGAGGCTTCGATTGGGATTGGTTTCTTACATGAACATTCTATTGAAAAGGAAAAAGGTGCGCCTGTAGAATTAATCGTGCCATGTGAAGGAACTGGTTACGAAATCGGTGGAGTAAGTATCATCAAAGGAGCAAGAAATCCTGACAATGCGAAATTATTCGTCGACTGGGCATTATCCAAAGAAGCTCAAGAGTTGTCTTGGCAAAAAGGCGAAACCCATCAAACTCTCACTAACACTGAAGCAAAACAATCACCTTATTCTCTCGACTTCAAGTCTATTAATTTAATTGATTATGATTTTGATAAATATGGTGCAGTAGAAGAGCGTAAACGCTTAATAAAAAAATGGGTGGATGATGTCAAATTAGCAAAATAATAAGAAATGATTATTTTGCTTTTTTAATAGCATATAACTGCTTTCCCCAAAGAGTATAACTATAATATTAGTTAATAAAAAATGACTTAATAATTTCGTCATTCAATAGGGCGAAATCACCTATTGAATGATGTCTTACTGCTTAATTAGAGGTTTTTTATGGAGCAGAAAAAAATATTTTCTTTTAACTCCCCTATGCTTTGGATGCTTTTAGCATTACTTGGCTTTACCTTATTGCCATCAAAAGCATTAGATTATGGTCTATGGGATTCTACATCTGATGAATTATTAGAAGCGATGGGTTGGTATAATTTAAACCTAAGCTGGGCTTGGTTTTTACCGATGCTAGTATTTCCATTACTCAGCTTTTTATTACCGCGTTCTGATACTCAACGTGCTAAACTTGAGTTAGGGCTTATCAGTGCACTTTTCCTCTTTGTCTTTGTTTCTGCGACAATAGCAAAATTTAGCCTTGGCTATTCAGTTATCATTTTGATGATCGCATTATTAGCATTAGCAACAAATGCGCTTGCGCGATTAAAAGTCATGCAAGGTGACAAATTTGTAATTGCGTCACTTATCGCTATTGTCATGACGATTTTCTTTTTTATCGTCTATCCGACTTTTGCTATCTTGCTTTCCATGTTTTTTGATAATGGACAGTTTGCGCCGCAGCAAGTGGTTGATATCATACAACAACCTTATGTGTTACGAGTCGTCGGAAACTCTTTAGCGGTATCCTCAGTTGTTGGTGTGCTTTCTACAATTTTTGGTCTAGCTTTTGCACTTTATACAACACGTATCGCTAAACGTACGGCATTCATTGGTAAAATATTCTCAATTTTACCTATCGTCACACCACCATTCGTAGTAGGTCTTGGGGTGACATTGATGCTTGGTCGCTCTGGTTATGTCACTGCTTTCTTAGTTGAATATTTAGGTTTTAGCAGTAACTGGCTTTATGGGTTTACTGGGATTGTGATCGCTCATACTTTGGCGTTGACACCAATGTCCTTCATGATTCTTGAGGGCGCATTGAAATCTATTCATCCTTCAATCGAAGAAGCGGCTTATACATTGCGCTCAAATCGTTATCAAGCGTTCTTCCATATCATTTTCCCATTATTGAAGCCCGCATTAGCCAACTCTTTCTTAGTGGTTGTCATCCAATCTCTAGCTGATTTCAGTACACCATTTGTTCTTGGCGGTAGCTTTGATGTCATTGCGACACAGATTTATTTTTATATCGCAGGCTCACAATTAGATTACGCTTCAGCAAGTACATTAGGTACGATCCTATTAATGTTCTCGCTTGCTATCTTTGTGATTCAATATCTTTGGATAGGTAAACGTTCTTATGTCACAGTTTCAGGCAAATCCTATCGTGGTGATGTGCAAGAACTACCGAATGGTTTAAAAGCCTTAATTGTATTCTTCCTTGGTTTCTGGACTTTATTTAACGTCGTACTTTATGGCAGTATTTTCTACGGTAGCTTCACCGTAAACTGGGGGGTAGATTACACATTAACCTTGAAAAATTACCAAATTCTCTTTGGACAAGGATTCAGCGATGGTGCTTGGCCATCATTAATCCAAACCGTTATTTTTGCGGCGAGTGCAGCACCTGTCACTGCACTATTTGGTTTATTGATTGCTTATATTACAGTACGTCGTGAGTTTAAGGGTAAAAAGACTCTTGAGTTCTTAACTCTGCTTTGTTTTGCTGTTCCAGGCACAGTGGCAGGGGTTTCCTATATTATTGCCTTTAATAGCGCGCCAATTTACCTCACAGGTACAGCCATGATTATTGTACTTTCAATGGTCATGCGTAATATGCCTGTTGGTATGCGTGCTGCCATTGCGGGTTTAGGACAATTAGATAAGTCACTGGATGAAGCGTCGCTCTCATTAAAAGGAAGCTCTTTTAAGACCATTTGGTATATCGTATTTCCATTACTAAAACCTGCGTTATTATCCGCTTTAGTCACGAGCTTTGTCCGTTCCATGACAACAGTCAGCGCCATTATATTCTTAGTCACAGCTGACACACGCGTTGCTACATCTTATATTTTGAACCGAGTAGAAGATGGCGAATACGGCATTGCGATTGCTTACGGTTCAATCCTTATCGTTGTCATGATGGCAATTATCTTATTCTTTGACTGGATCGTGGGCGATACTCGTATTTCACGTTCCAAAGCGAAAAAAATGAATTAATGTATAGGTAGTAAACTATGAGTAATAATGATTTCTTAGTATTAAAAAACATCACTAAAGCTTTCGGTAAAGCAGTCGTTATTGATGACTTAAATTTAAACATTAAACGCGGCACGATGGTCACCTTATTAGGGCCATCTGGTTGCGGTAAAACAACAGTGCTACGATTAGTCGCAGGATTAGAAAGCCCAACATCAGGACAAATTTTTATTGATGGTGAAGATGTCACTAAATCATCAATTCAAAATCGTGATATTTGTATTGTTTTCCAGTCTTACGCCTTATTCCCACACATGTCAATTGGTGATAACGTCGGCTATGGTTTAAAAATGCAAGGTGTAAACAAAGAAGAGCGTACACAGCGTGTTAAAGAAGCACTCGAGCTCGTTGATCTCGCTGGCTTTGAAGATCGCTATGTTGATCAAATATCCGGTGGTCAACAGCAACGTGTTGCACTTGCTCGTGCATTAGTTCTCAAACCGAAAGTGCTTCTTTTTGATGAACCATTAAGTAATCTTGATGCGAATCTACGTCGTTCAATGCGTGAAAAAATCCGTGAATTGCAGCAACGTTTAGGTATCACTTCGCTTTATGTGACTCATGATCAAACTGAAGCATTTGCTGTATCTGATGAAGTTATCGTCATGCATAAAGGCAAAATTATGCAAAAAGCCCCAGCAAAAGAATTATATTTGCGTCCAAATTCGCTGTTCTTAGCTAATTTTATGGGAGAATCAAGTATTTTCAATGGTTCAGTGCAACAAGATCAAATCACTGTTCATGGTTATCAATTCACTCTAGCGACAGCACCACAATTTGGCTTACCTGATGGTCCTTGTCTTGTTGGTGTCCGTCCAGAAGCTATCACGCTTAAACAAACAGGCGAAGAAGCACAGCGTTGTACCATTAAAAGTGCAGTCTATATGGGCAATCATTGGGAAATCGTTGCTAATTGGGGAGGGCAAGACTTGCTAATTAATACGAACCCAGAACAATTTAATCCTGAATTAACAGAAGCTTATGTTCATTTAGCAGAACATGGTGTCTTTTTGTTAAAGCAAGAATAGTAAAATAAAAAAGTGCGGTAAAAAAAGCAACAATTCTACCGCACTTTTCATTCTTGCAAGCTAGCATAGTGAGAGTATCACTGTAGCTACGTAGTTCACCTTTGCCCCTCTTTTATAGATGATACAGAGTCAAAATTATTATCACAAAGAAGCCAACCATATAAAAAAGATCTGAGAAAATCACATTGCATTATTGTTATGTGATCAGCTTTCACACTCTTTTCCTTTATAACTTAGCATTTATGCAAAATGCCAAAAAATTATCGGCTATAATAAATTTAAAATAATGTATGACTCCAATAATCTGTTATTGGACTTTTAGCTCGCTACAGCATAACAGAATATACCTTAAACTTATTTGTTTTCGCTAACACTTGATGAGAACCAAAATGTTGATCTAATAAATCAGGGTAAGGAAGAAATACATTTGCTACAATACGTAGCTCACCGCCTTGCTTCAAATGCCATTTTGCTTGGCTAATCAATTCATTTACTGCACGATAAGTAGTGTCGATTCCCTCATGGAAAGGTGGATTTGAAATAATCAAATCAAATTTACCTGTAATATGAGAAAATACATCACTTGCAATCACATCGCCTTCAAGCTGATTTTCCGCTAAAGTACGCTTAGCTGAGGCAAGAGCCATTGCATGTATATCTGTCATCGTGATTTGTACTTTAGGGTTATGCTGCTTGATATAAGCACCAATGACACCAGCCCCACACCCCATATCCAATACATTACCACGAATTGATTGTTCAAGAGTAGATAGTAATAAATCTGTCCCTACATCAAGTTCATTTGCGCTAAAAACACCAGGTAAGCTATAAATAGTCAATCCTTTTAACTTCGTGTGCTGATACGTTTTCCAATACTTGTCAAAAAGAAAATCCACTGGCTTCTTTAAACAAAAATGATATAACCCGCAGCGGCGAGCAGAATCAATTTTGGCAATTTCACCATAAGGTTCAAGCATTTTCTCTACCGAACGAATGCCACAACGATTTTCACCAATAACGAGCATTTCTTGTCCAATAGGTGCATTTGCCAACAATTGCATCAATTGAAACTGCACTTCTTGTTTATTTTTAGTCCAGTAGAAAATCACTAAATCAGCTTGTGTGTCTGATTCTAGGCAAAAATCCACCGCATCTTGTATTTTGGCATAGTCAAAATACCAACTCCATATTTTCACTGATTTAGCATTGATTTGTTGTGGAAAATTATCATTAATACCACCAGCAAAAAATACTGATTTATTATCAAAAAATGTAAGGTGACGTTGTAGAACTTGGCTCTCAAGAGAAATCACGCTGTTAATCCTATGGGTTATTAGTTAAAATTGAACGCATTATAAAGGAAAAACTAATAGCAATGAAGAAATAGCATGACCAGACGAGAGCTTCTGTTACAAGAAATGGGGATAACCCAATGGCAACTACAACATCCCGAGCGCTTAAAGGGCGTTGTAAATATTAACGTGGGTGAAAATATTCGTTTAATTGTCATTACAGAAGCCAATTTGAAACAAGATAATATGCTATTAAAAGATGTACTACGCAGTTTAGAACTTAATGAAAACAACTGTTTATTCATTAGCTTTGAACAAGCACAACATCTAAAAGCAACGCATAATGTCACTTACTGGCTATTGAGTGATAATGCTGAAAAAATTGACCGCACTTTACCCTACTGCCACTCTGCTAGCGCTATTTGGCAGTCACCAACTTGGCTTAAATTTAAACAAAGTCATCAAGCTAAGCGCCATCTATGGCAACAAATCCAAGTGAGAGTCTAATGCAAATTTCCCCTATCATTGAATCTGATTTTGATCGCCTTTTTGCCATTGAACAAGCCGCACATGTAATACCTTGGTCACTTGGTACGCTAAAAAATAACCAAGGTGAGTGTTATCTTAACTTAAAGTTGACCAGCCATACACAAATTGTCGCGTTCGTGATTTGCCAAACAATATTAGACGAGGCAACGTTGTTTAACATTGCGGTTGATCCACTGTTTCAAGGACAAGGTTTTGGCAAAAAACTACTGAATGAGCTTACCAATCAATTAAAAGCAAAACAGATTTCAACACTGTGGTTAGAAGTTCGAGAATCAAATCTAACTGCCAAAGCTCTATATGATCAATTTGGTTTTAATGAAGTAGATCTTCGTAAAAATTATTATCCAACACCCGATGGTAAACGTGAAAATGCCATTTTGATGGCGTTATATCTGTAGATAGATCATAGACGCATAAAAAATTTGCCACAATATTCTGGTCATTGTGGCAAATATGATGGCGACTACACGACATGTTCAAACATAAGCTGAAACCAATCTTGAGTGCGTTGGTTAATTTCTTTTAAAAAAGAATCACTAAATTGTTGCTGTGTCAGCACTCGCTGCCAGTAGACATCCCCTTGAACATAATCATCACCTGCACCAATTTTACACAACATAGTTAAAACTTTCTCAAAATCGACCGCACTTCCATCACTAATCAGCTTTAAATAACTTTTAAGATTAACTGTTGGCACAAGTTGTAGCTGTTGATGACTTTGGATATAACTCTCTACATAAATCTGTAATTGATTCAATGCAAGCGCTTTTACATTCAGAGAAGCATTTGCTGTTAAAGGCTTAAATGATTTCTGCTCATCTTTACTATAACAAATAGGGGGAATAACTGTTTTATCTTCTGCCACTACAGACTGCACAAGATAGTAAATCCATGCCTCAATTAAATGCTTATCTTTGATATGACCTACACGCCAAGTCACACGACGATTATCATATAACCTATCAATATTGCCCACTAAACGAACATCACCTTGCTTAGTTGGCAAAACAATATCTAACTCTAAGATCTGTTGTTCTTGCGATAAATAAGTCGCTACTGTGGTCTTTAAAGACTGAATATCTTCTTGTAGTTGGCGTTCATAAATTTGTGCAAATTCACCACGTGGTAAAATACCTTTAACTTTCAACTGGATAAAAAAAGCCTTTATTTGTTCATTGGAATAATCAAGTAACTCCTCATTAATATGGTATTTAGTTAAATTATCTAAAGTAAAATTTTCACTCTCTGCAATGCCTTCTTCTTGTCTAACAAAATACACACCTAAATGGCGCTTGAAGAAAAATTCCACTGGATTTTGTACAAAAGTAATCAAATCAGATAAGTTGATTTCGAATCCCTCATCCATTGTCTCTTGAGAAATGGGTTGTATAAAATTCTCATAAGATTCATTTTTCTGCGACATGGCTAAAGGCAACCACTGCTTTGCAAAAGAATGATAAGGCGCTTTAAAGTTATCAGGACTAAAAACCGTCATTGGGTGTTGTCGGATTAAAACCGACTTCCAATCTATCTCATTATTTTGAGGTAATTTATCCACTAAATAATCGAGCAATTGATTCACTAAAACGGAAGGTTGTTTTTCTTGGTTATCAATAATTGAACGACCAACAAAACTCACATAAAAATAATCTTGAGCAGATAACAATGCCTCAAGAAATAAATAACAATCATCGTCACGGCGAAAACGATCACCTTTACGGCGATCATATTGCATTAAATCAAAGCTATTTGGCGTTTGCTGACGAGGATATTCACCATCATTCATTCCTAACAAACAGACTACTTTGAAAGGAATTGAGCGCATAGGTAACAAAGTACAAAAGTTCACTTTACCAGCTAAAAAGCGCAGAGTATTAGGATCGTCTTCTAACGCTGCACTGAGTACTTCTGCAATAACATCAATATTTAGCGTTTGTTCAAAATCTGTTTTTTGTACTTCCTCAACAATTTGCTCAATCATCTGCTGAATATAAAGCAAAGTCGGTATACTATTTTCATTCGCTTCAAAAAAATCAGCTAAAAGTCTAGTCAAACTTTGCTGCCATTGCACAATAGATTGCATCGTTTGGATGCAATTATTCCATTGCGATAAAGCAGTTATAAACGCTGCTAAACGTCCAGCTAGCCCGCCTTGTAAACCATAGCTACTATCAAACCCCAGACTATCTTGCCAAATACCATTTTCCTCGCGCATAGCATAGCCTAATAACATTCGCTCTAAGCCAGCTTGCCATGCATTATAATTTTTCTGATGCTTTTCACCGCACTTTGCTAAACCAAAACGAATACCTGAGTTTGCAACCCAGTGACGAAGTCTGGCTAAATCAGCAAGTTCAATACGGAATTTGGCACGAATGGCTGGTACATCGAGTAAAGCTAGTACCTCTTCAGCACTGAATTGGCTCTCCTTAATGGTTAATAAATGAATAAAAGTCGCGATTAATACGTCATTCTCTGACAATTTATTATCAGAAATCGAAAATGGAATTGTGGCATGACTCTCTTTATGCTGTTGACCAAATACTGCCTGAATATAAGGAAGATATTTATCAATATCTGCGACCATTACAACAATATCTTTAGGTGTTAACTCCAAATCTTGCTGAAATAAATGAAGTAGATAATCTTGTAATACTTCGACTTCACGCATTGCACTGTGACAAGAATGAAAGGTTAAAGTGCGGTCATTTGGTGAGAAATTTAGTCCAGTATGACCATCTAAATTAAGAATACGTGCTTGGACCTGCGATAATAAAGTAGGTGCAGCTAATTCAGTATATGCTTCAATACTGCGTACATTATCATTCTGCTCTAATTCAGTTAATAAATATAAAAAATCACGCCCTAATTTTCCCCAACTTGAAAGTAATGGATGTCCTTCCAATAATTGTTCATTTTCATAGCTAAGCTCAAATACAGGTTTTGCATGTTGAGTTAACACAGGCTTAGCCTGCTGAGAATAATAAGATATACGTCGTAATTGAGTTAAATTTTGCATAAAACGGGCATCAACTAAATCGCCCCAATATTCTCGGCAGCCATGAGTAAAGAATAAATGTACTTCACAGTGCTGGCTCATTGCATATAAAGTATCTAAATAGCCTTTAGGTAAAGCAGAAATACCAAAAACAAAAATACGTGCAGGTACATTTACAGGTTGATGTTGCTGTAAAAATTGTAAAAATTGACTTTGCAAATTGGCACGATGGAGAGGTAAATTAATTTCATCCTGAGCTTGAATATCGGCAATTAAAGCTCGCCATAAAATAGCCTGCCAAGTAATATCCTGTTTAAGCTGTTGGAAAAATTTGTCATCTTTAGAAACAGAAAGTGACTTAAATTGCTTAATCACTGCCTTATCATTCCCATTTTCCCAATTTAAGATCCATTCAGGACGATAAACTAAATATTGGTCAAATAAATCGGCAATCTTATGCGCTAATTGATACAATTTTTGTTGTTCAGTTTGTACAGAAGAAGATAAATAATGACGTAATGACTCAAATTCAGATTGAACTAAATAAGTTGGAATCAGACGCATTAAACGCCATGTCATTGCAGTTTTGTTAAATGGTGTTTGACCCTCTACATGAGGCAAATTATCCGCATATTGTTGCCAAATAAAGCTAGCCGGCATTGGAAACTTAATATTACTTGCAATCCCTTTTTGCTCTGCAATTTTCCACTGTAACCACTGTGCCATACCAGGGCTTTGAACTAAAATAATCTCCGACTGAAAAGGATCCTCTAATCTCTCTTCCATTAAACTCAATAGAATATTTTTTTGTACATCAAGATCATTGGAGTAATAAATATTAAACACGGAAACTTTATCCCATAAATTATCAATTTATGTTATTTTTCCCCAGTTTAGTTTGCATCGCAAGACTTTTACAAAGTTATTTGAACAAAAGAGGATTTGACTGTTGCTTTTTCTGATGTACATTCAATTTGAAACCGGATGTTATTTTGCTTGGTTTGTTTCTCACAATCTAACCCTAAAAATTGGCGCTGCTTTTGATTTTCAGCAATTTGCATAACCTGAACTGTATGATAAATCCTAATCGCATTCTGGCGTTGTATGGCTAACCATTGATTAACTGAGAGGAAAAGTCCACTAAAAACGCCTAAAGTCAATAATAATGATAAAAGGCTCATGCCTTTATAATGATTTAAAATCATGCCAACTATTCTCTACTAAGCGCCAACGACTCAATTGAGTCTGCCAATATTCTACAGTTGCTTTTCGATAACTAACTTGCACGCTTTGATCTAATATCAACTTTCCCGCAGTAATCACCGTACCTGTAATTTTTCCCTTACCTTTGATATGTAAATCACCTTCAGCAATAACAACCGCATTCTTGTTCCCTGCTAATACCCACTCATTTTGTTGCGCGGTAAACCAATAAAATTGAGGCGTTCTCAATTCATTAACCGAAAAATCAGCACGGAAAATCGGTATATTTTCACGTTGAATAAAGCGATCAAATTGCTGTTCATTTAGCGCTGAATGAGGTACAGCTTTGAATAAAGATATACGAGAACACCAAACATATTGTGCATATTCATCTTGTGGATAAGTATCAGTAAAATCTAATTTATGCGCATTGTTATCTAAAGTTAATGGTAAGTTTTCACATAATTCATGTTTTTGGCGATAACTTTGTACCTGTAACCTTAAGCTTTGTGTAAGATAGTGCTTATATTGATACACTTGTTCTGAATATAGATGCAATACATCTTCATTAGACAGTAAAAAAACGATTAATATACCACTTAACAATAGCAATACTGTTAATGTCACAATACCGGCTTGCGTTTTCATAATGAACGAGTATTTAATAAAGGAATGACAGCAGATGTTTCATAAAAAATTGTTGGTTGAGATTGCATATATCCAGCTAAATACATTTCTATACCTCGTTTATTAGCTACCCAATGAAAACGTAAATGACGAATAACATATTCTTTCTTATCTAATAAATCGACCCAACCACCACTAGTACAAGCACTTTTTTGTAAAAAAGTCTGACATTCTTCTAATTTACAATGAGAATTAACCGCACTTTTATACGTAAGACGAGTTTCAATCATGCCCTGATTTAAGCGATACCCAAATAATTCTCGTTCAACATGTGTAGTATTATTATGCTCACCTACTACACAGCTTTTACCTTTAAATTTCTCTCCTAAACAACCATTTGTATCCAAATCATAGAAAAACAACACGCAATCTTGTTCATTTTGCTCATTTATCGAAAATAACTGCAAACTGCTATGCGCTTGTTCAAATAATGAAAAATTTGTTTGTTGTGTTTTAGCAGAAAAAGCACGAAACCCCGCTCGCCTGATATCCTTAGCAATTAACCTAATCACACGTTGTAACTCAGATTGAAGTTGTAAATGTAGAAAGAGATATTGATTTTGGCGTTGACTGTGTACATAAAAAGTCACAAACACGAATAATAAAAATGAGGAAAGTGATAAAGATAAAAGCAAACTCAGCAATGTTTGACCACGATATAACATCTCACTAAACCTCTTTATTTTCACAAGCACTGAATGATTTATGCCTTTTTAATTTAATGCTACCTACATTAAACAAAGAAAAAACGGCTCTTTGATTGCCTAACTGCAAAATAAAACAAGCAGTTTCCAATGTATCTCGAATACCACTCAAACGGCTTATTTCTCTCGGATAATAAAATTTACTAATTAACATAGTTTGATGGGAAAATTGAGGATAATAAAACAATACCGTTGTATCTTGAGAACAAGAATTCGGATTTAAACAGTCACAAACATTATCTACTTTTCTTTGCGCAGTTAAACACCAACGTTTTTGAACTAAATCACGGTTAGCGATCAAGAGCCATATCTCTTGTGAATTAGCTACTCGCATCTGTACTCGGCGTAAAAAGAGCTGTAATTTACTCAATTCCTGATTAAAATGTTGCTGTTCACGTAAATTTTGCCAACTAGGCAGAGTAATAACGAAAACACAACTTAGTAAAAGCAAAACTATTAACATTTCCAATAAAGTAAATCCGTTTTTCATACTTCCTCTTTTTGTAATGCACTTTACACTTGTTCCTACTTGTTACCAAAAAGCAAGAAACAATATTGGAATGTAGATCGCAAAAATAAATTTGGATAGTAAAAAAAGAGAAATGCTGTAATAAACAAATAATAATTTAAATAAAAAATATAAAAGCGAGTGAATTATCTGTGAATTTAAGTGGTGGGTCGTGAAGGATTCGAACCTTCGACCAACGGATTAAAAGTCCGCTGCTCTACCGACTGAGCTAACGACCCATTTGCATTTTACTGCGAAGGATTTATGATTAAATTTCAAGTGGTGGGTCGTGAAGGATTCGAACCTTCGACCAACGGATTAAAAGTCCGCTGCTCTACCGACTGAGCTAACGACCCATTTGCATCTTACTGCGAGGGATTTGTTACTAAATTTTAAATGGTGGGTCGTGAAGGATTCGAACCTTCGACCAACGGATTAAAAGTCCGCTGCTCTACCGACTGAGCTAACGACCCACTTACATATTACTGCGTAACGGAGGCTTATAATACTGATTTTATTTTAAGAATCAATAAAAATTTTTATTTTTTTATTCGTTTGTGCGAATAACCAACAAAAAATAAGATTTTAACTTAATTGTATAGATGATGAAACAACTCAACTAACTATCTATGCAAATTGACTCATCGTTTTCTCTATATTGGTATATGGATAAGTGTTTTTTTAGGTAAAGCTTTAAAAATTGATAACTATCTTCATAAAAAGGCCTCTTTTAGTTAATAATAAAAATAGGGGCTTAAACCAGCCCCTATTTTATAAACTAGAATAGCAGATTAGTATGCTAACACTGCACGACGGTTTTTAGAGTATGCTGCTTCATCGTGACCTAACACTGCTGGTTTTTCTTCACCGTAAGATACTGTTGAAACTTGACCAGCTTGAACACCTTTAGCTGATAAATAGCTTTGTACTGCATCTGCACGACGTTGACCTAATGCAATGTTATACTCTGGTGTACCACGCTCATCAGTGTTACCCTCAACAACTACTTTAGTTGTAGGCATTGCATTTAAGAATGCTGCATGCGCATCTAAGATTTGAACGTACTCACCTTCGATATTGTATTTATCAAAACCGAAGTAAACTGTGTTGTAACGTTGTTGTAAATCTTGTACTGAATAGCCGCCGAACATTTGACCAACGCTTTCATCTTTTTTAGATGAACCACAAGCAGCTAATACAGCAACAGAACCAGCAACTAATAATACTTTAGTTAATTTTTTCATTGTTTTCTCCTTAGAGTTTTTTATTTAGTTAAATATGGTGACCAAGCAGGGAATTTAACTTGTCCATCATTTCCTGGTAACCGTGCTTTGAAACGACCGTCAGCGGATACCAATTGTAGCACTTTTCCTAGCCCTTGGGTAGAACTGTAAATGATCATGATCCCATTTGGTGAAATACTTGGACTTTCATCTAAGAAAGTGGAACTTAGTACTTCAGTCGAACCAGAAGCTAAATCCTTTTTCACAATATTATCACCACTAATCATAACCATAGCACTACCATCAGCAGTAATTTGCCCACTATAACTGCGACCACCTGAACTTACTAATGATATGCCACCACCAGTAGCACTCATTTGATAAACTTGCGGTGAACCACTTCTATCAGATGTAAACAGAATTGTTTGTCCATCAGGTGACCAAGATGGTTCAGTATTATTCCCAGAACCTCTAGTCAACTGTGAAACCTGTCCACTACCTAAATTCATTACATAAATATTTAAGACCCCATCTTGCGATGATGCAAAAGCTAATCTTGAACCATCTGGTGAGAATGCAGGCGCTCCATTATGACCTTTAAAAGAAACCACAACTTTACGCGCACCTGAGCCTAAATCCTGTACAACTAATTGTGATTTACGATTTTCAAAAGATACATAAGCCAATTTTTTACCATCATGTGACCATGCTGGTGACATTAAAGGTTGTGAACTGCGATTGACAACAAATTGATTGAAACCATCATAATCAGATACTCGCACTTCATAAGGTTGAAAGCCTCCATGTTTTTGGACAATATAAGCAATACGCGTTCTAAAGGCACCTTTGATACCAGTGAGTTTCTCAAATACTTCATCACTTACTGTATGTGCACCATAACGTAACCATTTGGTAGTTACTGTATATTGATTTTGGCTTAATACTGTACCAACTGTTCCTGTTGCACCAATTGTATCGACCAGTTGATAAGCAATATTAAAACTGCCATTTGCTGGCGTTATATGCCCAACAACAACAGCATCAATACCTAATGATGCCCAGGCTTCAGGATTAACCTCTGATACAGAAGTTGGCTGCTGCGGCATTCTATTGATAGCAATTGGATTAAATTTACCACTATTACGTAAATCAGCCGCAATAATATCCGCAATATCTGCTGGAGCAGAACCAGGACCATTCCATTTAAATGGCACTACTGCAATTGGTCTAGCGCTATCCACCCCTTCATCAATCACAATACGTACTTCAGCTTGTGCTACATTACTTATTATGCCTAACGAAAGGAAAAATAAGAAAAAACGCATTATTAATTTCATAAAATCACCTGTATTAATCACTAATTAGACTAAAATACCCAACTTATCTTAATTTAAAATCAACTGGTACTTTTTTATACTTATTATAAATTTCATCTGTCGGTGCGGGTGGTACTTTCTTGGTTCTAGCAACCGCACTTAGTGCGGCATTACAAATATCATCTGGTCCTGAAACACGTTGATAACTCGCAATGGTACCATCACGTAAAAATTCCACCTCAACAACACAAACTTTATTCGCAAAACTTGGCTCTTTTAAGAAACGACGTTGAATTTCCTTCTTGATGACACCTGCATACTGATCACCAGTTTTACCACCATCACCAGCGCCTTTTGCAGCTCCACTACCTTGTGAACCTTGGCGATTTGTATTACTTCCAACACTTGCCGAACCACCACCAATATCACCACCATTTAAAAAATCATCTAAAGCAGCCTGTTCAGCTTTGCGCTGTGCTTCAGCTTTCGCCTTAGCTTTTTCTGCTTTTGCTTTAGCTTCTGCTTCCGCCTTAGCCTTTTCTACTTTCGCTTTAGCCTCTGCTTCAGCTTTGGCTCTCTCTGCTTTCGCTTTTTCTTCTCTTGCTTTAGCCTCTGCTTCAGCTTTAGCTTTTTCTATTTCTTCTGCTTGTTTCGCTAATGCAGCTAAGCGCTTAGCTTCCGCTTCTGCTTTTAGTTTTGCAGCCTCAGCAGCTTCTTTAGCTTTGGCTTCTAATTCACGTTGTTTTTCTAATGCTTCCTGCTTAGCTTTTTCCTCTGCTTTTTTTTGTTCTGCTAACTGTTTTAATCGCTCTGCTTCCTTTTGTTTTTCTAATTCTAGTTGTTTTTCTAGCTGTTTCTGTTTTTCAAGCTCTTTCTGGCGTTCAATTTCTTTTTGTTTCTCAATCTCTTGCTGATGTAATTTTTCTTTTTGATCATCAATCAAGTCATCTTGCTGTTTCTGTTGATCTATTTGCCCTTTCTTTTGTTGTTGAATCCTTCCCCATTCTTGTGTAGCAGATCCTGTATCGACCATCACAACATCAATGATCTCACCATCACCTTCACCGCCTCCCATAATTTCTATTTTGTGATAGAGCGAGCCTAACACTAACAAACCAAACAAGATAACATGCAAAATGATCGAGATCATAACTGCACTAATATCTGTATTTTGCCGCTTCATTTGCACAATATTACCTATATTAAATTGGGTTTGTCATCAATCCAACAGACTTAATGCCCGCAAGATGAAGTAAATTCAACGCTTTAATGACTTCTTCGTAAGGTACATCTTTCGCACCTCCTACAAGAAATAACGTATTACTGTCTTTTTCAAACTCTTGCTTTGATAACTGGGTCACCATTTCCTCAGTCAAGCTTTCAAGACGTTCAGTACCAATCGACAAGGTATATTGTCCCACACCAGACACTTCCAAAATCACAGGCACTTTATCTTCATTAGCAACCTCTTGGCTTTGAACAGAATCAGGTAGCTCTACTTGTACACTTTGACTAATAATCGGTGCAGTTGCCATAAAAATAAGCAAAAGTACCAATAGTACATCTAAAAAAGGAACAATATTAATTTCAGATTTAACATCTCTGCGTTTACGGCGATAAGACATCGATACCCCTAAAACTTTTTGAAAATTGACCGCACTTTACAGTAAATATCAAAGTGCGGTCTAAAAGTTGATAATTTAATTAATGTGTACCATTCTTACCAAAAGCTTGGCGGTGCAGAATAGTTGTAAACTCATCAATAAAATTGCCATAATTCTGTTCTAATTTACTCACACGTAAACTCAAACGGTTATAAGCCATTACCGCTGGAATTGCTGCAAATAAACCAATGGCAGTTGCAATCAATGCTTCAGCAATACCTGGGGCAACCATCTGTAAAGTAGCTTGTTTAGCACCACTTAATGCCATAAATGCATGCATAATTCCCCATACTGTACCAAATAAACCAATATATGGACTAATTGATGCAACTGTAGCTAAGAATGGAACGCGTGTTTCCAGTTCTTCTACTTCACGATTCATTGCAAGATTCATGGCACGTGAGCTACCTTGAATAATAGCTTCTGGCGCATTCGGATTAGCTTGTTTTAAACGTGAAAACTCTTTGAAACCAACATAAAAAATTTGTTCACTACCACTAAGTCCATCGCGGCGATTCTCTAAACCATCAAACAAGCGATTCAGATCTTCACCTGACCAAAAACGATCTTCAAACGCAGCAGAATCTTTCAGAGCTTTCGTTAAAATGCGACTACGTTGAATAATAATCGCCCACGACATGATGGAAAAAATAATTAAAATTACAATAACAAGTTGAACAACGATGCTCGCTTTTAGAAATAATTCTAAAAAGTTCAAATCTGCAGTCATCACATACTCCAAGAAGGTTTTATAGCTAACTCACCAAGGCTGTTTTCACTGCTACTGGAATAGCCACTGGTTTCATTTTTCCAAGATCAACACAGGCTACTTTTACAGTAGCCTCGCATAAAATCAGTTCATTTTTCTTTAATTTTTGAGTAAAGAAGATAGAAGCTCCTTTTACTCCCGTCATTACTGTTTCTACTATTAACAAATCATCTAATTTTGCAGGAAAACAATAATCAATATTCATTGTTTTGACAACAAAAGCAAGCTGTCGTTCATTTAATAAAGTCTGCTGAGAAAAATTTAAATTACGTAAATACTCTGTTCTTGCTCGCTCAAAGAAATGTAAATAACGAGCATGATACACAACACCACCTGCATCAGTATCTTCATAATAGACGCGAATAGGAAAATTAAATACGTTTTCTAGCATAATTGCTATTCCTTTCGGTTATAAAAATCTGGTCATCACAAATCGGTGGCGTATTTTAGAGCTTGTATGAATAATAAGCAAGTCCCCAAAGCCATTATCATAGGATATTTTGTTTTAGGGACAAGTAATTCAATTACATTAACCAAGTAACACAAAATGCAAGAATCGTTGCAATATAGCCTAATAATGGCGAAAAAACTAGCTGCCAAATAGTTGAACGAATTTCAAAGCCAATGCCATGAATCCAAACAATCCCTGTTCCCCATATACTCAATAATACTAAAGTAATTGGAGCACTACGTAAATTAGTTGAGAAATCGTGAATATTCAAGAAAAAGCATAGCGTAATCGAAATGGCAAGTATAAATGAAAGGGTTCTTAACGAACCCTTATTAAAGATTTGATATAGTGAACTAATCATTGAGATTACTCATCAAATTTGCCTGTTTTTTCAATACTGATAGTAATCATTGCAGCTAACATTACTGCTAACAAAATACCCAATACCCAAATGACATAAAACATGATATTTCTCCTTAGTATAATGAGTTTTTGTTTTGCTCGATAAATTCACTATCAAGTCGACCAAACATTTTCCAATATGCCCAAATTGTGTATGCAAGTAAGATAACAACAAACACAAGAGCAAAGCCTAACATTAATGTCAATGTCAATTTACTTGATGTTGAATCCCACATTAACAAACTTAACTCTGGATGAGTGATTGATGGCATTACGAATGGGAACATTGCAATTCCTGCAGTTAAAATAATACCAGCCATTGTTAATGATGAGAACAAGAATGCAAAACCAGAACGATTCGCTTTAGACGCTAAGATATTCAATAATGCTCCGCCAACAGCAAGTAATGGGAAAATCCATAAAAGAGGCATCTCTTTATAGTTATTGAACCAAGCACCAGTTTCAATCACAACGGTTTTGCCAAATGGTGTTGATTGTGCATGATGATCAATCACAGAAGTCACCACAAAACCATCTTTGAAATATAACCATACACCAGCAAGTACAAAAGTGATTAAAGTTGCAAATGCACCTACTTGTGTAATCATACGAGCACGTTCACGTAATTCACTGGTTGTTTTCATTTGTAACCATGCACTACCTTGCGTTGTTAGCATAGCCAAGCTGACTAAGCCGCATAGTAATGCAAATGGATTTAACAATGCGAAGAATGACCCCGTATATTTCACTTGTAATAATTCATTAAACTCAAATGGCACACCTTGTAATAAGTTACCGAATGCAACACCAAATACTAATGAAGGAACAAAACCACCAATAAATAGTCCCCAGTCCCACAAGGTACGCCATGTTGGATTATCAATTTTAGCGCGATACTCTAAACCCACTGGGCGGAAGAATAACGCTGCTAGCACCAAAATCATAGCGATATAGAAACCAGAAAATGACGTTGCATAAACAATTGGCCATGCGGCAAACATTGCACCACCCGCAGTTAATAACCAAACTTGGTTACCATCCCAGTGCGGCGCAATTGAGTTAATCATAATGCGTTTTTCAACTTCTTTTTTACCCGCAAAAGGCAACAAGTTGAGCACTCCCATGTCAAAACCGTCAGTTACTGCAAAACCGATAAGCAATACACCGATCAAGATCCACCAAACAAAACGTAGAATTTCATAATCAATCATAATCAGGCTCCTGCTTATTTAGATGACTGTTCAAAATAGTAGCGACCAGTTTTTAATGAACTTGGACCTAATCTACCGTATTTAAACATTAAATACATTTCTGCAACAAGGAATAAGGTATAAAGTGCACAGATTAAACCGATAGATAACCATAGATCACCTGTAGTTAGATCAGAGGCTGCTACACCAACTGGTAACACTTCATAAATCGCCCAAGGTTGACGACCATATTCTGCTAAGAACCAACCGCTCTCAATTGCAATCCATGGTAATGGTATACTCCATAAAAGTGCTTTTAAGAACCAAGGTTTTGTTCCTACTGTTTTACGTACATTTTGAACAAATGCGCCGACAAGAAGAAGCAATAGTAATCCACCTGCTGCCATCATCACACGGAAAGACCAGAATGTTGGACCAACATTTGGAATTGTATCTGCTGCTGCTTGCTTAATTTGTTCTTCGGTTGCATCAACAATTTTGTCAGTATAACGTTTTAATAATAAACCAAAACCAAGATCTTTTGAGATTGTGCTAAATTGTGCTTTTGTTTCTTCACTTACTTGACCTGCTTTTTTCTGTGCTTGTAATTGTTGTAACAAGTTATAAGCTTGCATACCATTACGTACGCGCTCTACATTCAATGCTTCTAAATCTGCAAGACCTGCAAATTGCTTGTCTAAAGAACGTGTTACAATAATTCCTGCAGCATAAGGAATTTGGATAGCAAAATCATTACGTTTTTCTGCTTGATTTGGCATCACAATCATATTCCAAGCAGCTGGTGCAGGTTGTGTATGCCACTCACCTTCCATTGCAGCTAATTTTACTGGTTGAGTTTGACCAATTTCATAACCAGATTCATCCCCCATAATTAATACAGAAATCACTGAAATAAAACCAAATGTCGCAGCAACTGAGAATGAACGTTTAGCAAAGCCTAAATCACGACCTTTCAAAATGTAATATGCGCTAATGCCTAAAATGAACATTGCACCACTTACATAGCCAGCCGATAATGTATGTAAGAATTTACTTTGCGCAACTGGATTTAACCATAAATCCATAAAGCTGGTCATTTCCATTCGCATTGTTTCAAAATTAAATTCTGAAGCGACCGGATATTGCATCCAACCATTTGCAACTAAAATCCACATTGCTGATAAGTTCGAACCAAAAGCAACACAATATGTTGCTAATAAGTGCTTAGCTTTTGATAATCTATCCCATCCAAAGAAGAATAAACCAACAAATGTTGATTCTAGGAAGAATGCTAATAATGCTTCAATAGCAAGAGGCGCACCAAAAATATCGCCCACATAATGAGAATAATATGACCAGTTAGTACCGAACTGGAATTCCATTGTAATACCAGTTGTTACACCGAGAGCAAAGTTAATACCAAATAACTTACCCCAAAATTTAGTCATATCTTTATAAACTTCTTTGCCTGTGGCTACATAGAGCGTTTCCATAATCACAAGGATAAAAGATAATCCAAGTGTTAATGGCACAAACAAAAAGTGATATAACGCAGTTAATGCAAACTGCAATCGAGAGAGTTCAACAACGTCCAACATCTCAGCTCCTTGTAAATGCTACAAGACCTCACAATATGATTACAGAGTAATCACCCCAATACTTAAAGAAATTCCCTAAGTAGACCTCTTGAATTACCTTCACAATCATTACTATAAAACAAAAATATGACATAATTTTTACAGACGATAGTGCATCATTATATAGGTAACCCAACTTCGGTATCTATTCTACTACTAAATATAAGGATAAAAAATACAAAAAAATGTCACATTGATCACATTTTTATACTTAAATCAAAAACAACACAGAATAAGCAGAACTCTATTGATTGATACAGGTCAAATTATAAATTTTATTAACATTTTAGCAACGATTAGTGAGGGAAAAATCACAGTTTGGATAAAAAAACAACAAAAGGCTAGACATCTATTATAGATTTTGCTACTTTGTCAAATACTTTAATTGTCTTAGAACAAAGGAATTCAAAGGAATTACAATGAAACGAAATTTTCGCTTAATTTTGACCGCACTTTTTGCGGCTACCGCGTTGATTGCATCCCCTTCTTATGCGACGGCAAAAACAGAAGAAATTAAAACAAATACCAATGCCGCAGTACCACAACAATGTGAAAAACTTTTCAAGGAAACTGAAAATCTTATTGCTGAAGCAGAAAAGCAACCAGGTACACATACACAAGTAGGTAAAATCAAAAGTAAATTAAATCAAAGTAAACAACAAATTCTTGAAATGGAATTAGCTACTCAAATTAAAAGTTGTGACTTTGCTTTAGCAAAATTAAATCATTTAAAACAGCAAGAGAACTAAAATAAAAAAGCTTATTAATTTTTGATTAATAAGCTTTTTTTCCACAAATCTTCCCTAGCCAACTATCTTTTCTAATCCAAAATGTAGATAAGTTCGAGATGTCGCCATACGTCCTCTTGGTGTCCGTTGTAAAAAGCCCTGCTGAATTAGATAAGGCTCTAATACATCTTCGATAGTATCCCGTTCTTCACCAATAGCTGCAGCAAGATTATCTAATCCAACTGGTCCACCATCAAATCGCTCAATCACGGCATGCAATAGTTTACGATCTAGATAGTCAAAACCTGCATCATCCACATCCAACATTAATAACGCAGCTTTAGCAACATCTTCTGAAATTGTGCCACCGTTACGTACATCAGCAAAATCACGTACTCGTCTTAATAAACGATTAGCAATACGCGGCGTACCACGAGAACGACGAGCAATTTCATAAGAGGCATTAGCTGCGATATCTAAGTTCAAACAATGCGCACTACGTGCAACAATTGAAGTTAAATCTTCTACTGAATAAAATTCTAAGCGTTGTACTATGCCAAAACGATCTCGCAATGGCGAAGTTAATGAGCCAGCCCTTGTTGTTGCCCCAATTAATGTAAATGGCGGAAGATCTAACTTGATTGAACGTGCAGCAGGTCCTTCACCAATCATAATATCTAATTGATAATCCTCCATTGCAGGATAAAGTACTTCTTCTATTGCTGGAGACAAACGATGAATTTCATCTATAAATAATACATCATGCGGCTCTAAATTCGTTAACATTGCCGCCAAATCTCCTGCCTTCTCTAATACTGGTCCAGAGGTTGTTCTAATATTAACGCCCATTTCATTAGCAACAATATTAGCAAGAGTCGTTTTTCCTAATCCTGGCGGACCAAAAATCAATAAATGATCAAGCGCGTCTTGACGCAATTTTGCAGCTTGAATAAAAATATCCATCTGCTCACATACCTGTGGTTGTCCAACATAGTCGTTTAATAATTTTGGACGAATAGCTCGATCGATATATTCTTCGTCTAATTTCGCGGTTGTACTAATAATGCGGTCTGCTTCAATCATAGTTATATCAAATTAATATTATAATGAAGCTTTTAACGCTTCACGGATGAGCTGTTCACTAGATAGCTCTGGCTTATTCACTTTCTTCACCATTTTTTCTGCTTCTGAAGCTTTATAACCTAAAGCAATTAATGCAGAAACAGCTTCATTACTTGGTTCTTCACCTTGATGGTTCTCATTCTCAAGCCTTGGGAGATGCTTACTTTCAACAAAGAAGTGACTTTGTTGAATATCTTTAAACTTCCCTTTTAATTCAACCAACAAACGCTCTGCTGTTTTTTTGCCAACACCTGGAATTTTAACCAATTTCGATAACTCTTCACGCTCAATCGCATAAGCAAACTCATTCACTGACATTGCAGATAAAATCGCTAATGCAAGTTTAGGTCCCACCCCATTGGTCTTAATTAACTCACGAAATAAAGTGCGGTCAGTTTTTTGCGAAAATCCGAACAGCAAATGAGCATCTTCACGTACAACAAGATGAGTAAATAATGCGACTTGTTGTCCTATTTCCGGCAAATTATAAAAACTGGTCATCGGCAATAACAATTCGTAGCCTATTCCCTGTACATCTAACAAAATTTCAGGTGGCTGTTTTTCGACAATGCGCCCTGTTAAATGACCAATCATAATTTCCTCATTTACATATTACACTATGTAATATAGCATAAAATAAAACTGGATGAATATCCAGTTAAATTTTTAAGCGAAATCGTCCGCGACTATATCTTGTACGTAAAAGTGCGGTCGATTTTTGCTGAGTTTGAGTAATTGGTATAGCACTTTCCACATGCAAAGAATGTTGCATCGAATGTGCATGTGTAATTGCAATAGCTAGCGCATCAGCGGCATCCACTTGTGGCTTTTCTGAGAGCATTAAAATACGCGTCACCATATCTTGTACTTGAATTTTATCTGCTGAACCGATGCCCACGACAGTTTGTTTCACTAAACGTGCTGCATATTCAAAAACAGGTAAATCTTGGTTTACGGCTGCAACAATTGCAGCACCACGTGCTTGTCCTAACTTCAATGCTGAATTAGCATTCTTAGCTAAAAAAACGTCTTCTATAGCAAACATTTCTGGTTGAAATTGAGTAATAATTTCACTTACTCCGCTATAAATACGCTTCAAACGTGTCGGTAAATCTTGCACAGAAGTACGAATTACACCACTTCCTAGATATTCTAATTGCTTTCCTGTTTGACGAATTACACCATAACCTGTCACTCGCGAGCCGGGATCAATCCCTAAAATAATTGCCATCCGATTCCCCAAAAAATAAATGGATCTACATTTTACTGTAAACCCATTCTATTTTATCTCTCTATCACTGCTACTTATTTTGCGATACGACAATTTTTCGCTAAAATTTTGTTGTTGTCAGTGAACATGACTGGTACGGTTGTCCCTACCGTCTCAGCTGCAAAGCCATAATCTAATGACCAAACTTTTTCGCCTTCAACGAAACGAAAACCATCTTGATATGAGCTATCAAGTTTCATTTCATGTCCCACAACTTTACGGTTAATACTCACTGTTGCACTGTCTGCTTTTCCGCCAACAAAAGCATAGGTTACAGAAACCACTTGATTTTTCTTGCCTCTTACATCACAAAAATATGCTGCAGTCTCAAAAGCAGGTTCAGAAGCTTTCATTTCCATCGCTTTTTTCTCTGCCATTTTCATATCTGAACTCATATTTTGAGAGCAAGCTGTTAATGCACCAACAACCATTAAGCTTGCAAAAAGTTTAGTTAATTTCATAAATTCTCCTAAAATGAATGATTGAATGCATAATTTATGCATCTTTTCGACAAAATCGTATTAAATAAGTTCTTATTTAATACAAAATTTATAACATTGCTGCAACTTCATCGCTAATTTCACCATTATGATATACATTTTGTACATCATCGCAGTCTTCTAGCATATCAATAAGCTTTAATAGCTTAGGGGCGTTTTCCGCATCTAATTCAACTGTTGTCGATGGAATCATTGTCACTTCAGCATTAACAATTTTAATTCCGGTAGATTCAATCGCATCACGAACCACACCTAATTCTTCCCATGCCGTATACACTTCAAAGCTACCATCTTCTTGTAGCTGAACATCATCAGCACCAGCATCAATTGCAGCTTCCATAATACGGTCTTCATCACCAGAACTAATTAAAATCAATCCTTTTTTACTAAATAAGTAGCCAACTGAACCTTCAGTACCCAAATTACCACCACATTTAGTAAAACTTGGTCGAACCTGTGAGATTGTACGATTCGCATTGTCACTTAAACACTCAACCATTACTGCTGTACCGCCGGGGCCATAACCTTCATAAATTTTAGTTTCCATATTGGTATCATCACCGCCACCAACACCACGCTCAATGGCTCGATTAATCGTATCACGCGTCATATTACTCGATAAGGCTTTATCTACCGCCGTACGCAAACGAGGATTAGCACCAACATCACCGCCACCTAATTTCGCTGCGGTGACTAACTCACGAATTAATTTTGTAAAAATTTTACCACGTTGCGCATCTTGCGCTGCCTTACGATGCTTAATATTTGCCCACTTACTATGGCCTGCCATTTTTAATTTTCCTCTTAAAGTTTAATAAAATAAGTACAATGATTCTTATCACATATTGTTTGCACTTAATTTGAATAAATATTTCTCAATCAAAGCACTATTATTCCATGACTTTGTCAATTTAGTAGCTTCAGATATAGAAAGCCATTGAAACGCTGTGTGTTCTGTTAATACTGGTATTCTTTCGTTAGGTAAAGCTAATAAGAACCAATGTTCAATACTATGTGTAATATTCGGTGCGTATTTATAACGAAAATGTGGAAATATTTCAAACTCTACCCACTCATTACAATCAAAAAGGGAAAGCCCCTCAGCAATCACATCAATACCAATTTCTTCTTTTATTTCTCTAAGTGCCGCTTGCATTGGCAATTCATCTGGTTCTAAAGAGCCTGTTACTGATTGCCAAAATGTCGGATCATCCTGACGCTGTAACATTAATACACGGCGTGAAGCTTGGCAATAAACAACAACTAAAACACTATTTGGATTTTTATACATTTCGATAGCATCAATGTAATAATTCTGGCTTAACAATGCCTTTTAATTGAGAGTAAGGTAACACTAAATCAATTTCCCCTTCTGCATAAGAACCTAATGCATAAACTGGATAACGGAAAACTAATCCATTAATAGTAAAAACAAAGTTATTTGTTGCTTGTAACTCATCATTCTCTCTATTTTCAGTGATGCCTAATTCATTTAGACGAATCATATTTTTATCGCGTAATAATTTTGTCAATGCTGGCAGTTTATCTGATGAAATAAGTAAGTCATCCAGCTGATAGATAACTTTATCTATTAAATCAATATTTAAAAACTGAGTATCATACATACCATAAGCACCACCTGTGTAATAACTAGTTATTACAGAAAATGTGGCTAAACGTCCACGTTGTCCAATAAAATGAATTTCACGCGTATAGTCCCAGCCTTGATTAATTTCCAACTCAGGTAACACATCGTTGAACCATTTCTGTACTAATTGTTCGATACCTTGTTCAGATGATTTGGTTTCAGTTAATACACTTAATGTGAGACTATCTAAGAACTGATTCAGCCACTCTAAATTTGTCTTTTGCGAGATCAAGCTTAAACTTGCACAATGCTCCTCGATTAAATCGTCTTCAATCGCAGCATGAATACATTGAAGACGTTGTGCTAAAATATGAAAATCAGATTGGATCGCCACAACTTGATTAGTAGTAGGAGAGCCTTTATGGACAAATGGTAACTTATCAAAACAAGCACTTAATAAAACTGTGATAAACAATAAGATACTTTTACGCATAAAATATCCCTTAAATTATTTTCACCCTCTAATATCTTATGGAATCCCTAAAAAACCCGATAAAGCATAAAAATGTTATTTATCTGACCAGTACGCTTTAAAAGTGCAGTCAAAATTGACCGCACTTTAAATCTATTGCTCTGCTTTAATAACTTGTACAGCTAATTCATTAAGTGCCTGTGGATTAGCAAAGCTTGGTGCATCTGTCATTAAGCACGCCGCTGCCGTTGTTTTCGGAAAAGCGATCACATCACGAATATTTTCCGTACCTGTTAACAGCATAGTTAAGCGATCTAAACCAAATGCTAAACCTGCATGTGGCGGTGTACCAAATTTTAATGCATCAAGTAAGAAACCAAACTTCTCACGCTGCTCTTCCTCATTAATACCTAAAATACGAAATACTGCTTGTTGCATATTAGGATCAAAAATACGAACAGAACCGCCACCGACCTCATAACCATTAATAACCATGTCATAAGCATTTGCTACAGCACGAGTTGGATTTGCTTCTAGTTGTGCTGGACTAAAATCTTTTGGTGATGTAAATGGATGGTGCATTGCAGCCAAACCACCTTCATCATCACGCTCAAACATAGGGAAATCAATAACCCATAATGGTTGCCATTCCTCTAATTTAGTCAAGCCTAGATCACGACCTAATTTCAAACGTAATGCTCCCATCGCATCTGTAGTGACTTTATAGTTATCAGCACCGAAGAATAAAATATCTCCATTTTGCGCTTGGACGCGCACTAAAATTGCATTTAACACATCTTCAGACAAAAACTTAGCAATTGGACTTTGCACACCTCCCATGCCAGCTGATAAATCATTCACTTTCAGCCATGCTAAGCCTTTCGCACCATAAATACTCACGAATTGAGTATACTCATCAATTTGTTTACGCGTAATTTCAACACCATTTGGCACTCTAATCGCAGCAATACGACCATTTGGATCATTAGCTGGTCCATTGAATACGTTAAACTCAACGTCTTGCAATAAATCTGCGACATCCACCATTTCTAATGGATTACGTAAATCAGGTTTATCAGAACCAAAACGACGCATTGCTTCAGAAAAAGTCATGATTGGAAATTTACCTAAATCAACCCCAATAGTATCTAACCACAAACCATGAATCATTTTCTCCATGATTTCGCGTACTTCTGGTGCGGTTAAAAAAGAGGTTTCTACATCGATTTGGGTAAATTCAGGTTGGCGCTCTGCACGTAAATCTTCATCACGGAAGCATTTCACAATTTGGTAATAACGATCAAAGCCTGACATCATTAGCAATTGCTTAAACAATTGTGGAGATTGAGGTAAGGCATAAAATTTACCTTTATGTACACGACTAGGGACTAAATAGTCACGTGCACCTTCTGGCGTTGCTTTAGTTAACATTGGCGTTTCAATATCCAAAAAGCCATGCTCATCCATAAAACGGCGAACAAAACTGGTAATTTTTGCGCGTGTTTTTAAACGTTGTGCCATTTCTGGGCGACGTAAATCCAAATAACGATATTTCAAACGCTGCTCTTCGGTATTATTTTGGTTAAAGTCTAAAGGTAATGGCTCTGAGCTATTATAAATAAAAAGCGATTTTGCTAATACTTCTACTTCACCTGTTGCCATATTCTTATTGATCTGATTATCTGGACGGGCAATCACTTCCCCTTTAATTTGAATACAGTACTCATTACGCAAACTTGCCGCTAGACTCAATGCTTCTTGATATTTAGGGTCAAAACAAACCTGCACAATACCTTCACGATCACGCATATCGATAAAAATTAATCCACCTAAATCACGGCGACGATGAACCCATCCACTTAATGTCACTTCTTGACTAATATTGCTACGGTTCAAGCTACCGCAATAATGTGTACGCATCATTTCAAAAATCCTTTGTCTTATAAATCATGAGAAAAAATTGCAACAATTATAGCGGAAAATGAGCGGAGAGAAAAAGATTATTTCTGTAGGAGAAATGGCGAAAAAATAAGTAAAACTAAGCTTGGTTTCGATTAAATTTGCAGACTTTTAATGCACCTTCTACTCATTTTTGTTATATTGACTCACTTCATAGGAGTTTAATCTAGTTAAGGATGACAGTATGTTATTTATCAATCTCACTTTTATACTTATTTTAGCCATTCGTTTTTATAGTCTATCCATTTCTATTCGCAATGAAAAAGCACTGATAGCAAAAGGCGCAATACAATACGGAAAACGCAATTCAACTATATTATCTATGGTACATGTGTTGTTTTATCTCGCTGCAATTAGTGAAGCTAATTATAACGGCATCACATTGAATACAGTATCCCAAATCGGATTAGCGATACTTATATTTGCAATTGTGATGTTATTTTATGTCATTCATGAATTAAAAGAAATTTGGACTGTTAAAATTTATATTTTGCCTGAGCATAAAATCAATCGTTCTTTTTTATTCAAATATGTACGCCACCCAAATTATTTCTTAAACATTATTCCCGAACTCATTGGTTTGTGTCTATTTTGTCAAGCTAAATACACAGCAATAATTGGTTTACCTATCTATTTAGTAATTTTAGCCATCAGAATTAAGCAAGAAGAAAGCGCAATGACCCACTTGTTTAAAACCCAATAATTTATTTGTGATAGTATAAAACTTCTTCTAAAATGACCGCACTTTTGATCGGATTTTAAAAACTATGGTTAAAGATACGCTTTTTTCTGCGCCTATTGCTAAATTAGGTGATTTCACTTTTGACGAAAGTGTAGCAGAAGTTTTTCCAGATATGATTCAACGCTCGATTCCAGGTTATTCCAATATTATCACTGCAATCGGCATGCTAGCTTCTCGTTTTGTCACTGCTAATAGTAATGTCTATGATTTAGGCTGTTCACGCGGTGCAGCTACACTTTCTGCACGACGTCATATTGACAAATCTGGCGTTAAAATTATTGGTGTAGATAACTCATTACCAATGGTAGAACGTTGTCGCCAACATCTTAATGCTTACCAAAGTACCGTACCAGTAGACATTCTTTGCGATGATATTCGTCATATTCAAATTGAAAATGCCTCAATGGTAATCTTAAATTTCACACTCCAATTTTTGCCTCCTGAAGATCGTTGCGCACTATTAGAAAAAATTTATCAGGGTTTAAATCCAAATGGTGTATTAGTATTATCCGAAAAATTCCACTTTGAAGATGAGAAAATTGATAATTTACTGATTGATTTACACCACCAATTTAAACGTGCTAATGGATACAGCGAATTAGAAGTAAGCCAAAAACGTACTGCACTTGAAAATGTGATGCGTACAGACAGTATTCTGACACACAAAACTCGATTAACGGCGGTTGGATTCAATCAAGTGGAATTATGGTTCCAATGCTTCAATTTTGGTTCTATGATTGCAGTGAAATAACACAATTTGCGACAAAAGAAAGGCGGTATGAAAACCGCCTTTCCGCTTATAATGGGTTTAAATTTTTATCTAACAATTGAAATAACAAAGCTTTACCATTTTTAAAACGATATTCCGCATATTCAGCCTGAGCATAATATTCACCTTTCCCTTCTGCGAAAAAGTAATCTTGGCTTGGTAAGCGAGGCCACCATTGTGCTACGTTAATTGGCAAATAAATATCTGGTGTACAACCTTCAAAGTTTGTGGGTATATCTTTTTGTAAACGACATAACGTAGTTATCCCCAATTCATCACGTTTCAATAGCGCATACACAAAAGAGGCACCTTCAGGAGGATCTTCATACCATGCATTACGAATATCTTGCAATATTTCATAATTCAAGCTCATGTAATCCCCTTGCATTAAAGAACGCGGATCAACAGGTGCTGTTTTTAAAATAATAGATTCACCAGTAGTTAAAACATCTTCATATTTATGAATGCTATAACTCGTAGTCAAACCGATAGCTAATGCCGTTATTGCTGTCAACATGACTCTAATTAACAAAGTTTTACGATTTGGTACCGTACTTTCAGCTCGTTCTTCAACCATTTCTTGGCTTTTTATGTGGCGTATTAAAATTAACGTAAAACATAACCAAATAATACTTAACAGCATCAATAAAAAAGATTTATATAATAATGGTATAGTCAGTAAATAATAATAAGCGGCTAAATTTGTCACTACACCAAATACAGCAACTACAAATAAAATACGACTTACACTTAAATAAGCTAATAACAATAATGCAATGCAAGCTAATGTCTCATTTGCGGCAATAAAACTTAAACATAGCAACACAATAGCAAAAAATAAGATCGTCTGTAATTTTTTGCTTAATGCAAAACGTCTACTGAGTAAAAGAAAAAAGATAATTGGTGTAATCGAAAGTAAGAAAGTTAAACTCTTTAGTAACCAAACATCGCGATTAAAATGAGTAAAAAAATAAACCGTAATGATATCAAACCAATCAAATAAACTTTTAATGTCAGGTAACTCTGCCACTGGCTCAAAGAATTCCCAATTTTTGAGAATATCCAAGTTTGGTAAGCTCAAACCGATTAATAATGTAGACCAAGCGATCGGCAATAGGATAATTCCACTTTTACTTTCACTATTGATTGCACAGTAATAGTAAAGTGCTAATCCCAATATCATCAGCCATTGCCGCGTTGATAACACAAATTGATTCGGTAAATTCCCTTCATCGATGTACCAACCAAATTCAAAAAAACCTAAATAATGGAGAAATGCGATAATGACTAGAGCACTAATAAGAAAACGCAACCAATTTGCAGTACGTAGTACATAGAAAAAAACAGAAATAATCAGCATTAAGGCAAAATAAGCTTCTGATTTCGCTTCAAACAAAAAGAAAATAAAATAAATAATCAAACCAATCGCTGACAACATATCAATGGCAATATAAAGCAACTCATTCTCTTCTTTTTGGCTAAAATGCATTATGCTAGTAATGATAAGCAATGTGAAACTGAGATAAATTAACTCATGCTCATCATCTAATAACTCAAACGTAAAAATGGCTGTCGCTAAAAATAATCCCGTACAAAATAAGATTAATAAAATAAATAAAGGATAAATATGCCATGTTACTTTTTTAGCTATTGGATTATGTGCTTTAAACCATTTGGTTAGAATGATAATCCCACCGATTGTTGAAGCAAAAGCCAATATAGTGACTAGAAATATACCTGAGAAAAAATCATTGCCTGATTCTACTAATAATTTCACATGGAAACTGATAATGGCATAGATAAATAAAATGATTAAATTGAGGAAATCAAAACGACGCTCTTTATAGTAATAAATTAAGCCCGCAACAATTAACCAAGAAATGATGACAGCATTACTGCGAAACATTAAGGATAAAAAAGATCCTACTAAACTCAGCATTAATAATTTTGGCAGCACTCGCCAATTTGTATCTTTTAGCTTTTCACCAAAATATTCATACAGCACCAATAAGATTAAATTAAGCCCAATGAGAAGACTATCTAAATTGTTACCAACAATGTGGTCCGCTAAAATCAATGCTGTATTTGACGTGGTAGCGAATAACAACGCGCTTGCGATATTAGGAAATAAAATCAAAAATGGAATTTGGCATAATGACCAAATAGCAAATAACTCCCAAGGATCTGCCCCAGTTTGGTATGTTTGCCCAATTAATGCAAATAAACCTCCAAGAAAGACAAGTGATAAAAACGAAAAAATCAGTGAAAAAAGCGCTGAACTATTGGCTTTTTTCGCTTCCCGATAATAAAAAAATAACCCTAGACCTACAGTAATAAAAAATAAAGCTTGAATACCATAAAGCTTTTGAAATTTAGAAAAATAATCCCAATTTGCAGCAATCCAGGTAATTACGCCACTTGAAAAGAAACCTGCACTTAATAATGCAAATAACAGCGCTAAATACTTCTGCCAAGATAAATTAAACAATGTCGTCTGTTGCATCTGTTTTTCCTTATTCTTGAGAATATAATGATTTTTCACCTCGATTATGGCATAATCTTACTCAATTTTGACAACGACTTTACATACTTTTTAACTAGTTAACACAAATTTGGAGTAATTTATGCGCATTCTACACACAATGTTGCGTGTAACTGATTTAGCACGCTCAATCAAATTTTATCAAGATGTATTAGGTATGCGTTTACTACGCACGAGTGAAAATGAAGAATACAAATACACACTTGCATTTCTAGGTTATGACGATGAGAGCAAGGCTTCTGTATTAGAATTAACCTATAACTGGGGCGTAACAGAATATGAGCTAGGCACAGCTTATGGGCATATTGCAATTGGTGTAGATGATATTTATGCGACTTGTGAAGCTGTTCGTAATGCTGGAGGTAAAATTACACGTGAACCAGGTCCAGTAAAAGGTGGTAAAACAGTGATTGCCTTTGTTGAAGATCCTAATGGTTATAAAATTGAATTTATTGAAAATAAGAGTGCTCAAGCAGGCTTAGGTAACTAAGCTTAAGTGCGGTCAATTTTTGAAAAGTTTTGATAGCGTGGCTTTGTCCACGCTATTTACTTGAATATAGGATAGTAATGTGACAGAAATCCAAACTGAATCAACCACTAATTATAATTTATTAAAAAATCGTTTTCGCGGTTATTTTCCGGTAATTATTGATGTCGAGACTGCGGGCTTTAATGCTAAAACAGATGCATTGTTAGAGCTTGCTGCGATCACAGTAAAAATGGATGAAAATGGTTTATTAATGCCAAATCAACGATGCCACTTCCATGTTCAACCTTTTGAAGGTGCTAATATCAATCCAGAATCATTACAATTCAATGGCATTGATATTCATGATCCTTTGCGTGGTGCTGTCAGCGAAACACATGCTATCACTGAATTATTTAGAATGGTTCGTAAAGGACAAAAAGAAGCTGAATGCCAGCGTGCAATTATTGTTGCACACAATGCTGCCTTTGACCAAAGTTTCCTCATGGCAGCAGCTGAACGTACTGGTATAAAACGTAACCCATTCCATCCTTTTGGACTATTTGATACCGCAACCTTAAGCGGTTTCATGTTTGGGCAAACTGTATTAGTAAAAGCATGCCAAACTGCGAAAATTGCCTTTGATGGCAAACAAGCACATTCTGCTTTATATGATACTGAACGTACTGCCGAATTATTTTGCTACATGGTCAATCACTTAAAAAGTCTAGGTGGCTTCCCACACCAAATTTAAAATTTTCTAAAAACAGACCGCTCTTTTTAGCAAAATCTAAATCAATTTTGCCATTTTGCTAAATCGAGTCTAGACAAATTATTTTTTTTTAGTAAATTTAGAAATTCTTTCTAAAAAATAACCAAAGGACAAACACAATGTTAATAACAAATCCAGTCGTGATTTCTATTGTCGTTTTACTTGTTTTAAGTCTGTTGCGAATTAACGTAGTCATTGCGCTGGTTATTTCCGCATTAATAGCAGGTTTAACGGGTAATCTTGGCATCAGCGAAACAATTAAAACCTTCACTAATGGACTTGGTGGTGGTGCCGAAGTTGCAATGAACTATGCTATCTTAGGTGCTTTCGCTGTTGCAATTTCCAAGTCAGGCATTACAGATTTATTAGCTTATAAAGTAATCAAACGATTAGGCAATACACCAACCAGTCGCTCAATGGCAGGTTTTAAATATTTTATTTTAGCTATACTCGCTTTATTTGCTATTTCATCACAAAACTTATTACCTGTGCATATTGCATTCATTCCGATTGTGATTCCACCGCTACTTGCAATCTTTAATAAATTAAAACTTGATCGCCGTGCAGTGGCTTGTGTATTGACATTTGGTTTAACGGCAACTTATATGTTATTACCTGTCGGTTTCGGGAAAATCTTTATTGAGAGTGTATTAGTCAAAAATATCAACCAAGCTGGGGCAGCTCTAGGTTTACAGACTTCTGTTGCAGAAGTATCACTTGCAATGGCAGTTCCTGTTGTTGGTATGATTTTAGGCTTGCTTACCGCCATTTTCATTAGCTATCGTAAACCAAGAGAATATGCCGTCACACACAGCGAAATCAGTACGGCTGACATAGAAGCACATATCGCCAATATCAAACCCTTTCATGTTGGAGCCAGCTTAGCTGCAATCATTGTGACTTTTGGATTACAGCTGTTTACTAGCTCAACTATTATCGGTGGTTTAGCAGGCTTAGTTATTTTTGCTGTATGTGGTATTTTCAAACTGAAAGAAAGTAATGATATTTTCCAACAAGGCTTACGTTTAATGGCAATGATTGGTTTCGTCATGATTGCGGCTTCTGGCTTTGCCAACGTGATTAATACAACGGGCGGAGTAACCAGCCTAGTACAAACTTTCAGCCAAGGTTTAAGTGCTGACAGCAAGGGATTGGCCGCATTTTTAATGCTATTAGTTGGTTTATTTATCACTATGGGTATCGGCTCTTCATTCTCAACCGTACCAATTATTGCGTCAATTTACGTACCACTATGCATATCGCTAGGCTTTTCACCACTTGCTACAGTATCCATCATTGGAGTAGCTGCCGCATTAGGTGATGCCGGTTCACCAGCATCTGATTCTACGTTAGGACCAACTTCTGGTTTAAATGCTGATGGTAAACATGATCATATTTGGGATTCTGTGGTACCAACATTTATCCACTACAACATCCCACTCATTATTTTTGGCTGGTTAGCAGCTATGTATCTCTAACAAACAATCCTCCTCTTGGGGAGGATTTTTCATGTAAAAATGCGATGACCAAAACAGAACTACTTCAATCTTTAACAAACAAAGTAAATCAACTGTATACACAATATGCTCAACGTACTGAGCAAAAATTACAGACTAAATTTGATCCTCAGTTATTTAGTGAAAATGGTCAATCTTTCTCATTTTATTATCAAGAAATACAACAAACACTAAGACACCTTGCTGGTGTAACGGAAAATGATCTCAATCTAGCCATTTTTTTTGCAGAAAAACTATTATCTCAATGCGCTGCACTTTCTGATGCATTAAATCCAATTCCAATTAAAACCACGCCAACAAAACAAACAAGACAAATTGCACAAAACATTCATCAACTGCCACCTCGCGAGCGCTTAGAAAAATATTATGCCGCCCTCCAAGCGTTGAACGAAAAAATTACTCAACAAGAGGATGAAAAACGTAAGGCACAAGATCACAATGAAAAAGCTTATTTAGTCCAAAAAATCGCCTTCACTAAACAACGTCGTGAAAAATGTCTCATGGCAATTGAAGTATTAGAGGAATATTTGGTATTTAAACAAAATCAAATCTAATTCTTGGATAGTACCTACCCAAAGCATTATATGAAAGACCTAATCTGTGCTAAGTAGCTTAACAAGCTTACTTATCACGCTCTACAAGATGAACGTAACAAGCGGAAAATACGCATAGCAGACCGTACTTTATCCTCTCTAGAATAGAAAAAAGAAACAACCGTACGTTAAAAGTACACTGTACTATTTATTACACATTCAGACATCGCAAAAAGTAATCCTCCTACGGTAATAAAACCAATTTGGAGAGAAAAGTAATTAGCCGTTAACTTAGCAGTAAAAATCCACTTTCAGGGAAGTAAATTTAGTCGACAATAAAAAACCGTAAGTTTTATCAACTTACGGTTTTCTAAAATTTGATGGCGGAGGAAGTGAGATTCGAACTCACGGAGGGCGTAAACCCTCGCCGGTTTTCAAGACCGGTGCCTTCAACCACTCGACCATTCCTCCATGATTTAAGCGAGGTGAATAATACGGATTTTGTTGTTCTAAGTCAAGCAATTAAATTAAGATTTTTATTCAATTGCTCTAATTTAGAACAACTCGTACATTTCATCTTACAATCTCAATCAGAAACTGTAAAAAACCTTGTTTAAGCTTGACTTTCAGCCCTTGTTGGTACCGCATACACATGGCTAATTGCACTATGATGTCCTGCTGCTCCTTTACCATGGAAGTAATAACGTGATTCAGCCCAAATCTCAATTTGTGATGACATAGGCTCAATCTCACTTGTTGCCTGAGCTAAAGTCATTTCAGCTTTAGTATGTACAACAGCTGAAATTGTTCCTAAGCGCCCAGTAAAGTTAAAAGTGCGGTCAGAATCTGGCATAATTTTTATGTCTGCCTCTGCAGGTAATACTTGCACATCATCTACTGGAATACTCAATTGCTCGACTTGTTCTACAACAACATCAACTAGTTTAGTAATTGATTCAACAGGCTCAATAACAATACGTTCAACTGTAGATACCTGCCCATCAATTTTTGTATCGACCACAGTCATTTCAACTAATGGTTGCTCTGCTTCTAAACGTTGTAAAGACTCTTGTACTTTCTTCTCTACAGATTCATTAGCAGGCTGAGTCATAAATGCATTAAATGGTTTTGATGATTTTTCACTACTCTCAACAACTAAACCTGTTGCAGGAATAGTCGCTACAACTTCATCTTTTGGTTGATTTTGTTGCTCTAGCAATTCATCCACTGACAAAAATTGATTTTCTTTAGCAATGACTAAAACATGATTATAATCAATCCACACTTTACCACTAGCCAACTCTGGTGAAGCAACAGCAGCAAACAATGGCATTGGTGATTTACCTTCTTGATGATTACGACGGCGACGCTGATTATTCGCTCGTAAATGACGCGGTAAACGACGGCGAACGTTATCACGACGTTTTTCAGGTTCAACTTCCTCTACCACAACAGTTTCAACTAACGTAACATCAGCTTGTACTGACGTATCAGACTCAGCGGTCAATTTAATCACATCCACCGATATCTCTTCAGAAGTAGTGATTGGCGCTTTTTCTGTAACAACTTCATCTGTAATACGAACTTTCTTACGTAAATCACGACGCTGACGACGTTGTTGGATTGGTTGCTCAGTTTTTTCCACTTCCGTATTTTCGACGACATTTTCTAAAATAGCCTCATTTACAACCGCACTTTCCGTTGTACTTGCTTTACGATTACGCTTATTATTGCGTTCTGAACGTGGACGAACGACTTCCTCAACAATTTCATCATTACGTTTCGAGTTATTTTCGCGTTCTGCATTTTCTGTACGAGAACGACGATTATTACGGCGTTCTTGATTACGACGATTACGATTGTTCCTATTACGGCTATTTTTAGATTTCTCTTCTTCTGCTGGTTTATCCGCAAACATCGCCTTAATTTTGGCAATGATACGTGCAAGTAAAGAAGGTTTGTTATCAACTTTCTTCTCTGGAACTGGTGCAGGCGCAGGAATTGCCATCGAAACTGCTGCCCCCTCTAACGCATTTTCACTCGTCACTGCCGCTGTTTCAGTATTACGTGAAACCAGAGATTCTTCAGGTATAAAATGATCGTCTTGATCTTGATGTAATTTAACTAAGTTATAGCTAAGTTCATTCACTTCTTCACTATCACGAACACGGAAAACACCAAAGTGCGGTGTTTCCATAGCTTCATTTGGTACAACAATAACATCTACTTGATGACGCTTTTCAATACTGTAAATCGCTTTACGCTTTTCATTCAATAAGTAAGACGCGATCTCAACAGGCACAATAGTATGTACTTGTTTTGTATTTTCTTTTAATGCTTCTTCTTCGATAAGGCGTAAAATTGACAAGGAAAGTGACTCATTATCACGAATTTTTCCTGTACCTTGGCAACGTGGGCAAACATGATGTGAAGACTCACCTAACGATGGACTTAAACGTTGGCGTGACATTTCAAGTAAGCCAAAACGGGAAATACGACTAATTTGAATACGAGCACGATCTTGACGTACCGCATCACGAATTCTATTTTCAACTTCACGTTGATGACGGACTGGTGTCATATCAATAAAATCAATAACAATTAAGCCGCCTAAGTCACGTAAGCGTAATTGGCGTGCAATTTCATCTGCGGCTTCAAGATTGGTATTTAAAGCCGTTTCTTCAATATCACCACCACGAGTGGAACGAGAGGAGTTAATATCAATTGCAGTCAACGCTTCCGTTACATCGATCACAATAGAACCACCAGAAGGCAAACGCACTTCACGTTGGAAAGCAGATTCAATTTGTGACTCAATTTGATAGTGACTAAATAATGGTACTTCACCTTGATAAAGTTTAACTCGATGAATAAAATCTGGGCGTACTAACTTAATATGCGCTTTAGCTTTTTCATATACTTTAGGACTATCAATCAAGATTTCACCAATATCACGACGTAGATAATCACGAATTGCACGCACAATCACATCGCTTTCTTGATGAATCAAGAATGGCGCGGGACGATTTTCTGATGCTTGTTTAATTGCTTCCCAATGGTGCAATAGCACTTTTAAGTCCCATTGTAATTCTTCTGGTGATTTACCAACTCCAGCGGTACGCACGATTAATCCCACGTCTTCTGGTACATCTAATGAGCTTAATGCTTCTTTTAATTCTAAACGCTCATCTCCCTCAATACGGCGTGAAATCCCCCCTGCTCTTGGGTTATTTGGCATAATAACTAAATAACTGCCCGCTAAAGAAACAAAAGTCGTTAATGCCGCTCCTTTATTACCACGTTCTTCCTTGTTTACTTGAACGATAACTTCCTGCCCTTCGCTCAAAATATCTCGAATATTTGGACGTCCTTGATAAACATAATCCGCAGGAAAATACTCACGTGCAATTTCTTTTAATGGTAAAAAACCATGACGTTCCGCACCATAATCGACAAATGCAGCCTCCAGACTTGGCTCAACACGTGTGATACGACCTTTGTAAATGTTTGCTTTCTTCTGTTCATGTCCTGGGCTTTCAATATCCAAGTCAAATAAACGCTGCCCATCCACCAATGCAACGCGCAACTCTTCTTTCTGAGTTGCATTAATTAACATTCTTTTCATTATTCGTTCTCTTAACTTTAATTCTGTTGCTTGATTAAAAATAAACGCACTTTTTCTTCGCAATCGACCTCGTGTCTGTTGCCGAATGTCAATCTCTCGACTGTCAACGGCTGGGTGCATTGATTACGTTACTCAAATGAAGTAAAAAACACATTTTTCGTAAAACAGAATCGACCTATAAAAAATGATCCCGCAAGTACTCATGCTATTTTTAACATGTAAAATCATTAAGTTATTAATGTCTTATGCCACATGCTGCATTATATTCACTTAATAATAACGCTCCATTTTTAAGTCACTTTAATGACGTAAAAATACACACTATTATGTACTTATCACTCTTATTTATCAAGGTAATTTTAATCATTCAAAGGATATCAAAATGTGATATGATCCGCCCAATTTTCACAAAAAAGAGCTGTCAAATGCGCCAAAATACAAACGAAAAAACTATCAATCAAAGTGTAAAACAACTCACCATTAGCGAAGATGAAGCAGGACAACGTATTGATAACTATTTATTGACCAAATTGAAAGGCGTACCTAAAAGTTTAATCTACCGCATTTTACGTAAAGGCGAAGTACGAGTGAATAAGGGTCGTATTAAGCCAGAATATAAATTACAAACCAATGATGTAGTACGTATCCCACCTGTCCGTATATCAGAAAAAGAACAAGCACCAATTTCCAATAAATTAAATAAAGTCAGTCAATTAGAAAAACACATTGTTTTTGAAGATGAGGTCTTGTTAATCCTCAATAAACCTTCTGGTATTGCAGTGCATGGTGGTAGTGGGCTAAATTTTGGTGTTATTGAAGCATTACGTGCATTGCGCCCAAATGCACGCTTTCTTGAGCTTGTACATCGTTTAGATCGTGATACTTCTGGTATCTTATTAGTCGCTAAAAAACGTTCTACTCTACGTCATCTACACGAACAATTACGCGAAAAAACGATACAAAAAGATTATTTAGCCTTAGTTCGCGGACAATGGCAGTCGCATTGTAAAGTGATTAAAGCCCCTTTACTGAAAAATGAATTATCAAGTGGAGAGAGGATCGTCAAAGTCAGTGAGCAAGGCAAACCTTCTGAAACACGCTTTTCAGTTGAAGAACGCTATACTAATGCAACGTTAGTTAAAGCATTCCCTGTCACAGGACGAACCCACCAAATTCGTGTACATACTCAATATGCAGGTCATCCTATCGCATTAGATGATAAATATGGCGATAGTCAATTTGATGAACAAATGAGTAAAATAGGCTTAAAACGCTTGTTTCTACACGCATTTTCTATTCGTTTTGAACACCCGAAAACAGGGGAACTTTTACGTGTGAATGCACCACTGGATGAAGAAATGAAACGTATTTTACGAACATTACGTGACCAGAAATAAAGTGTATAAAAATAATATAGTGCTCTGTTAATGTGGATGATCAATAAAAGAGAGAGGCAATAATGTCATATCAACCTAAAATTGTTGTATTAACTGGTGCTGGTATCTCTGCGGAATCAGGTATTCGTACTTTTCGTGCTTTAGATGGCTTATGGGAAGAGCATCGTATTGAAGATATTGCGACTCCAGAAGGATTTACAAAAAATCCACAACGGGTTCAACGTTTTTATAATGAACGCCGTAAACAACTCTTAGATCCTCATTTAAAACCTAACTCGGCACATCTTGCTTTAGCTAAGCTGGAAGAGAAAATTGGTAAAAACTTATTGGTCATAACACAAAATGTCGATAACTTACATGAGCGTGCTGGTTCAAAAAATGTCATTCACATGCATGGCGAATTATTAAAAGTACGCTGTATAAAATCTGGTAAAATTTATGTATGGCAACAAGATATTACTGAACAAGATAAATGTGCATGTTGTCAAATACCACAAACATTACGTCCACATATCGTCTGGTTTGGAGAAATACCATTAGAAATGGAACGTATTTATACTGCGCTTTCTGAATGCAATTATTTTATTGCGATTGGCACATCAGGTAATGTCTATCCAGCCGCCAGCTTTGTTAATGAAGCAAAACATCATGGCGCACATACTGTTGAGCTCAACTTAGAACCAAGTCAAGTGCGGTCGAATTTTGACGAATTTCACTACGGTAAAGCGAGCGAAGTTGTTCCTCTATATATCAATCAGTTCTTATAATTCGTCCATAAAAAAATCCCAAGTATCAAACTTGGGATTATCTTTAATTTATTTAAATTAGATATTCTGATTAATAAAATTCGCTAACTGATTTTTTGGTAATGCACCGACTTGTGTTGCTACGGCTTTACCATCTTTAAATAACACTAACGTTGGGATACTACGAACACCTAATTGCGCTGGTGTTTCTTGGTTTTCATCAATATTAATTTTCACGACTTTTACTTTACCCGAAAATTCCGCTGCAATTTCATCTAAGATTGGTGAAATCATACGACAAGGACCACACCAAGGAGCCCAAAAATCTAATAATACAGGTACATCTGAATTAACTACGTCAGCTGCAAATGTTGCATCAGTTGAATGTAATACTTCCATTATTTCTTCCTTTTCTGTTAACAATGCTTTCTATAATAAGAACGCTTTTCATAATTTCAAGTGCATTGATAATATCACAAGCATTATGCAAATCAATCCGTTTGCAATGAAAACTCAGTTTAATTGTGCAAAGGCTTGTAGTAAATCCGCTTTAATATCTTCAACATCTTCTAAGCCAACTGAGAAACGTAATAAACAATTACAAATACCTCTAGCAATCCGCTCTTGTTCTGGAATATCCATGTGAGTTTGAGTCGCAGGATACGTAATAAAACTTTCTGTTCCGCCTAGGCTTTCTGCAAATGTGATCAATTTAATAGATTTCAAAAAGGGATTAATCCAATTTTCATCTTGTAAACGAAAAGACAGCATTCCACCTTTATTTGGATATAATACATCTTTTACTTGTGGTTGTTTTCTTAAAAACTCAGCTAATAATTTTGCATTATTTTGATGACGTTCCATACGTAACGCTAAGGTTTTCATCCCTCGAATCGTTAACCATGAATCAAATGGAGATAACACTGCACCAGCCCCGTTTTGCACATAGAATAAACGTTCACATAACTCTACGCCTTTTGCTACAATAAGCCCAACTAACGTATCATTATGGCCTGCAAGGTATTTAGTTGCGCTATGAATCACAATATCTGCACCATGTTCAATGGGCCTAAATAAAACTGGCGTTAAAAATGTATTATCGACAATTAGTAATAAATGATATTTTTGGGCAATTTTAGCAATTTCAGCTACATCGCATTCTTCCATTAACGGGTTAGACGGCGTTTCTACAAAAATTGCTTTGGTCTTTTCCGTAATAGCCGCTTCAATTGCCGTCACATCTGCGGTATTAACATAAATAGGCTTCACACCATGCATATTTTTATACGCAAAATCCAATAAACGATAAGTACCACCATAAACGTCACTTGATACAATCCACTCATCAGGCGCTGCAAATAGTGACATAATTAATTGAATTGCAGCCATACCTGAAGCACAGGCAAAACCACGTTCCCCTCCCTCAAGTTTAGCAATGGTTTCTTCTAACACTGTACGTGTTGGATTTTTTGTCCGCGTATAATCATAACCCGTGCTTTCGCCAATCCCATGATGCCCATAAGCTGTAGACAAAAAGATAGGTGTTGATACTGCACCAGTTCGCTTATCTGTTCGATTACCTGCTTGAGCAAGCAAGGTATCAATAGAATGTTGTTGTGTCATAAATTCTCTACCCCCTGTATTAATAAGAAATCATTATAACAAATTAGCCATCCAGATGGCTATATGCACATTATGACACAAAGGCAAAAAACAAAAAAGTAAATTCTTCAATCTTAAAGAAAAGATACAACTTGTTTAAAATCAAACAAAAAATTGATTATTTCTGCACAAAAACAACTAATATGCATTTTTTTTCAGCAATTAATCAATTTTTTTAAAAACAATCGTTGACAGATTTTTAGAAATCAGTAGAATGCACCGCACTAACAGCGAATGCGGGAATAGCTCAGTTGGTAGAGCACAACCTTGCCAAGGTTGGGGTCGCGAGTTCGAGCCTCGTTTCCCGCTCCAAACTAACGGCGTGTTAGCAAAGCGGTTATGCACTGGATTGCAAATCCATGTAGCTCGGTTCGACTCCGGGACACGCCTCCATAACCTAAAGCGTAGTTAGTTATCGCAACATATCTAAATTATGCGCCCGAGTGGTGAAATCGGTAGACACAAGGGATTTAAAATCCCTCGCTTTTCGAAGCGTGCCAGTTCAAGTCTGGCCTCGGGCACCATATAAAACTTCTAAAGAATCCTATCTTAGCTGTTCATAAGTTCACTTTAACTTCAAGTTAGAGAGTTCGTTATGAAAAAATCGCACTTTAATACGTTTGTTGTAACTGTTATGTCCACTAAAGGTGGCGTAACTAAATCTACTAATGTTGCAAACATCGGTGCATTCTGTGCTGACTCAGGTATCAAAACATTAATGATTGATACAGATGTGCAACCTACTTTATCCTCTTACTATCATCTTAATTACTCTGCGCCAAAAGGACTTTTTGAATTTCTTATTCATCGAGAAACTGAAGCAGAACAAATTATCTCAAAAACTGAATTTACTCATTTAGACATCATTCAATCGAATGATCCAACAGACACTATCACGACATATTTACGTAATTCTCCTGATGGAATGTTACGCTTTAATGATCTTATTGAAGCATTTCATGAATATGAATTAATCCTTGTTGATACAAGAGGAACTCGAGGGATTACTGTCGATATGTCAGTATTAGCCAGTGACTTAGTGTTATCTCCACTTAAACCCGAGTTGCTATCAGCAAGAGAATTCATGCGTGGCACTCTGGGCTTATACCAACAATTACAAGCATTTACTAAACATGGTTTTACACTTCCTAAAGTAAAAGCGATTATCAATTGTTTAGATCATACTAATGATGCCAAATCAGTAGTCGAAAGTTTAAAAAGTCTTTTTGCACAACACGATGATCCGAATATGGAATTGCTCGATTTTACAATTCCATCTCGTGTAGCATATCGAGAGGCTGCAAGTCTTGCCCTCCCAGTACATCGTCATAGCGAGAAAGAAAAGCAAAACATTCGTCAACTTTGTACTCTTTTATTCCCTCAATGGAAAGATAAATTCTAATTAAGGGGGAAAAGATGACTTCTACTATTCAATTACCTTATTCCAATGAGGCTGAACAATCTGTACTTGGCGGATTACTGATCAATAATGATTCATGGGATGAAATATCTTTAATTATTAATGAAAATAATTTTTATATTTCTGCTCATAAACTCATTTTTACTACTATTGCTGGTTTACTGCTTTCAAATATTCCCGCTGACTTACTAACTGTCAGTCGCATATTAGAAGAACAAGGAAAATTAGAGCAAATTGGAGGCTTCGCTTATTTAGCAGAGCTGATCAAAAATCTTCCACATATTTCTAATATTTCTGCTTACGCAAAAATTGTGAGAACAGATAGTCAAACACGATATTTATATGCGTTAGGGGATTTAATTTGTAAAGAAGCTCGCAAAGTAAATACTGAAGATAAGCTTAATTTTCTTATCACAGAAACTGAAAAGCGTTTAACAGAATTAACATTAAATTCTATAGAAAGTGAAACAAATGTTGTTCTAGATGATGCTATTGAGAAAGTGATAGATAAAATGACTATTGCTTCTGAAAATGGCTCGATTATTACGGGTACCCCATTTGGAATTGAGCGCCTCGACTTTAATACTACAGGCGCGCAAGATGGAGATCTCATCATGGTCGCTGCTCGTCCGTCTATGGGCAAGACTGCACTATCACTTACTTTTGCAAAAAGTGCATTAGAATCAACCAATAAACCAGTACATTACTTCAGTCTAGAAATGCCCGCAGAGCAAATAATGCAACGCTTTTTATCCATGATTTCAAAAGTTGAAATGCAAAAAGCGAGACAAGCAGTCAATATGACTCAAATAGATTGGGGAAAATATGCTGATGCAATCGGGCATATCAAAAACTATTGGACAAATCGTTTATTACTAGATGATAGTTGTGAATTAACGCCACAAATGCTACGTAGTCGCGTAAGACGTAATGTTCGCAAATACGGCAAACCTGCTGTCATTATTATTGATTATCTTCAATTAATGAATGACCCATCATACAAAGACAGTAAAAATCGAAATCTAGAAATTAGTAGTATTTCAACCTCACTGAAAAAACTAGCCAAAGAAATCGGTTGCCCAGTTATTGCCTTATCACAGCTAAACCGAAACTTAGAAAACCGTGCAGATAAAAGACCAATGCCTGCTGATCTTCGAGATTCTGGTTCACTTGAACAAGATGCAGATGTCATTCTCTTTATTTATCGAGATGAAGTCTACCACTCAGATAGTGAATATCGCAGTATCGCAGAAATTATCATTTCAAAGCAACGCAACGGTCCTATTGGCACTATTTTTGCAAAATTTAAAGGGGAATATTCTCTTTTTGAGAACATTCCTGATGATGAATATAACAAATTAGCGAGATTATAAGATGATGAGTAAAAATAAAAATCCACTTGTAGTCAAAAAAAGTAAAGAAGAAAGAGCAAAACAAATGTTAGCAGCATTAAGTACGCCACCAATTGCAAACAATTCCATTGAATATCAGCAAATAGTACAAGCACAACATTTAGCTGCATCGCAAACAACAGAAAGTAAGCACCGTTTGGTCACGGTTACTTTAGAACAGTTAAGACCGTATGAAGGTAATCCAAGAAAAACAAAAAACCCTGCTTATGAGGAAATTAAAGCCTCAATCAAATCACGCGGCTTAGATCATGCACCGAATATTACTCAACGCCCAGGAGATGATTTCTATATCATATTAGACGGTGGTAATACACGCTTACAAGCATTAAATGAACTGTTCCAAGAAACGCAAGATCTGCGTTTTTGGACGATTGAATGTATTTTCAAACCTTGGGAAGGTGATGCTGATGATATCAACTCACAGCTAAACGTGTTGATTGGACACTTAGCTGAAAATGATATACGAGGTGAACTTTCATTTATCGAAAAAGCGTTAGGTATCCGTGAAGTAAAAGCATTATATGAGAAAAAATACCAAGAATTTTTTTCACATCGCAAACTGGCTGAAAAATTAGGTGAAAATGGTTACCCAATTTCTCATTCTATTCTTGTAAAAATGGAGCAATGCTTAGTCTATTTATACCCTCATATCCCGAATATATTGTTAAGTGGTTTGGGGAAACATCAAATAGAAAAACTTCTCGTTATCCGCAAAAATGCAATGACTTCATGGGATATTCATAAGGAAGAATATCTTCCAACAGTTGACTTTGATCAGCTATGGATGGATACACTCTCTAGTTTTGATGAGGAGCCTACCGAATTTACAATCAATGATGTTCAAGATACTTTAATTGGCAATATCACCGAAGCATTTTCTTACAATATCCCTTACGAAACATTTAAATTTGATATTGATTTGACTGAGCAGAAACTGCGTAAATTAGCTGAAAAACAGCCTACTATTTTACAACGTTCTACCGAAAGTCACACCATCGCTAATAATGAACAATCCCCATCTTTACCAGTTATTGAAACAAGGGTCTCATCTTCTGATGCCAAAAATCCAGCAGAAAGAATTGAGAAAAATAACCAAAAGTCAGAAGAGCCAACGCTATCTACTTTTAATGATATGCTATCAAATAATACAAAGACATATCTATCAGATGAAAATAACGATGTATCTGTCGAAGATAGCATACCAGTCAATTTAGGTATCAGCGAAATTGCAGCTGAGGCGAGTGAATATTTAGCAAATTTAGGTTTAACACCAGGTGTAAACCCTCAAACTCAAAGAGAAGAAGAAGCGCGTATTAATACGTTGGAATTTGCTAATCTTGGCCGCCAACCAATCAGCAGCATTTGGAAAATCTATCCAAATCGCCCTCATAAAACAGAAGCATATTCATTAGCAATTGATATTGCTGAAGAATGTGGTTTTATGCATCTCATTGAGCATGTAATACATGATCCTATTGATTATAGTTTTAAAGTTCATTCTTTAGAACCCAACACTTACTCACCTTTTATTCAAAAAGTACACCAATTATTAACCGCACTTTCAACAGAGAATCTCAACACATCTTCTCTCTCTAAATGTATTGAATTTGATATTGGTGAGTTATTAGGAACCAAAGATGCACCCGCATTAATCTCAGATCTACTTCTAGTACGTCTCTTTCGTTTAATTCGTATCATTCGTTACTTAAGACAAGGAGGGCAATATGCTTAATTCTAATTTAAACCAAGCTATAGTTTCTGAAATTATTGCCCATATCCGTCGTGGTGAATTTCATTATTGTAAACAATTAGGCTTCGATGAGACTGAGCTAAGTGCAATTATCAATCTATCCACTCAAGAAGTATGTGATTTATGTGAAAGCAACGCGTCGTTTGCTCGTATACAAATTAATCATAGAGTGTTTTGGAACTTAATTGAATCTGTACGTGAAAATACACGAGAACGCCAACTGATTGATCGAGCATTAGAGCTTGGTATCTCAGGTGAAATGCTACGAGAACGCTTTGGCTGGAGTTCTGCCGAAGTTTCCACAAGACGAAAATTACTTGGCATAAAAGAACATATTGGGCGTAAAAAAAATGCGACAGAGGAAGAAGAGCAAGCTGTTTGGGATAGCTGGCAAAAGCATAAACATACGCTTAGTAATATTGATATTGTAACGTCTAATGAAGGGTTGGATTTATTGATGTTTATCACAGAATCAACAGGTGTAAATTTAAGCGAAGTATGGCGTCTTATCTCAATATGGTTAACAACAGAGAAGTAAAAAAGAAAAGCGAGAAACTTATTACAAGTTCTCGCTTGAAACTTCAATCCAGGTCAAATAGGTTGGAATGAAATGAATTTCAATGAAAGTGTACAAAAAACAGATGAATTAACCCACAAAAAATTCATTAATAATTTCGAACAATTAAAAGAAAAAGAAAAAATGGCTCATTCTGATTTTCAAAGTTTGCTGTTTATTGGAAATCGGCATGAGACAGTTCCCGTAAGATTATTGACTGATCCATATTTAACCCCTCGAGCAAAAACAGCTTGGCAGTTAATAAAATTAAATGCAGTACAATTTAAAGGAACATTATTTCCATCCTATCAACAGCTTTCGCTTTGGTTATCAGAAAAAGCATACAAGAATAAACCAATTTCTCGAAAATTAGTTTCCCAAACACTACTCTTATTGCGGCTAACTCGTTGGTTAACATTATGTGAAACAGTACGTAATGAAAAAGGTCAAATCCTCGGTAATGTCTATATGATGAATGATGAACCATTAAGCATTCTAGACAGTATTACATTGAATAGTGATTATTTACGATTATTAGAAAAAACAACTAAACATAAAGATCCTATTGTAGCTCAAGTAGCAAATGCCATTATTGATGAAGTTATCACATCAGATCAACTTTGGCATTTTGCCTCACACATTGATGCTATTCGTGAGCGATACAACGCTCATAAAAATCAAACAATGTTTGATACACATATACCGAAACTACCTGAAAATTTGGTAGATGCGATAAACAAAACACAGCAATATTTACTCAGTTCCAATTTGGAACCCTGTTCAAAAATAAGTGAACTCAGTGAAATGAAACAGAGTTCCAATAGGGAACTAAGCTATTTTTCACAAAGTTCCCAAAGTGAACTTAGCAAGAAAAATGCAGATAAATCATTGATTTTAGGCTTAGTTCCAAATCGAAACTCAGCTATACAGTATAGTACTAGTACTTATAAAGATCAGTACAGTACTAGTACTGAACATATCACAAATGAATTAGATAATTTTCCACTTAGTCATTTAGAAAAACAAACTATCTCTAACATGATGGGTTGTTTACCTGAAGAGACTCGTCGAGCAGTGATCTTCGAAGCTAATGCTCGCATTAAAAATGGGGACATTAAAAAGCCAGCAGGTTACTTATTTAACTTAGTCAAACGAGCGAAAAATGGCGAATTTACTCCCTATTTGATGAATAAAGCACAGAAAAAACAAGAAAGTGACCATATTCATGATCATACTCAGCACCGTCAAAATCACCATCGCTCATTGTTGTTAGAAACAATGAACACAAGTTTTAATTCTCAAGTAGATTTAACACAGATTCGAGAGCTTGCAAGAAAACGAGTACTCTAGGGTCATAAGAAGTATAAAAAACGCACAAAGTGTTGCCCAGGGCAACAGTTAGTATAAAAAGCATACAAAGTGGTTCCCGGGGAACCATTTAGTACAAAAAGTATACAAAGTGGTTCCCGGGGAACCGTTTAGTACAAAAAGTATACAAACTTATAAAACTAATCGAGGTTTATTATGACAACATTACAAAATCAACATCTTGGCGCTCTCCGTAGCAACATCACTCTTACATTGCATTCTCAATATGCAACTAAACTCTGGCAAGGGAGACCCATGATAAGAGAAGGGAAAAAAGTAATTAAACCCCAAATCTTAAGTATGACAAGCTGTTTAGCTATTTTGTCACAAATCCAGAAAGATGCCGCAAATGACGATCCCTATGCAGATTTCTTTTTAATTCAATTCGAAGATATGGTATTGAAAAATACTGAAGAGATGAAAGTACTTGTTAATAAGTTACTAGATATCTATTCCGACGATATTCCTGATAATATTAATATTCAAAGTTGCACAAATATTGAACCTGTACAGTATCCTATTTATGCTGACTCTCCCCTTGCTTATAAATTGATTTACTTATTATGTGAATTTGATACTTTAGCAAAAAGTGCGATGACTGCTGCTTATATTGCATTAATGACAAAAGCTGAATCAAGACAATGGTTAGAAGCTGGCGCAGTACTGCTACGTCGCTGTTTTGGTGTGATCGAAAATTACCGCCACACAGGCATTACTCGCCAAGATGTTAAAGTAAATTCCACACTTTATAAAGATGCAGTCAAACGATTTAAAATAGAATTACCAGAAGATGTGATTTCTGCACAAAAAAGAGCAAAATTCGCACCTGAAATTCGAAGCCGTATTACTACTGATACAGAAATTCTAGATGATTTAGATGAATCAAACTAAATAGTAGGTGACTATGCAAATATATAATCTTATACCCGAAGGAATGTATAAAGAATTGGCTCAATTACATAATTTAAATGGGTTTTGGCGTACTATTTTTAGAGAAAATGAAACTGTTGAGGATTATGAATCAATTCTGAATGAAACACATAACGTGCGGCAAGCATTCATGGATTTACAACCTAAAATGCTCCAAGACCTAAGAATAGGTTTGGTTGGCTCATTGCCTTTAATCTTTATTAGAGATAGAGCCAGTAGCTCTGGAGCAAGTTTTCTTAGATGGCGTAACTTAAAGAACACAAAAAGCGGTCAACAAGCTTGGGAGAATATCGTTACCGATCACCAATATCCAACAGAAATTCGACAAGCGCTATTAAAAGTTGAAAAAGAACGCATTGCATTGAATATGCAAATATCAATTCTGAGTTATATCATAAGACAAGCTTCAGAATGTAAATCAAAATTGGAATACATTGAAAAACTCAGTAATCAAAAATAAAACTTATTGTATGTAAGCGATGGAAAATGATTGCTTGTAATGGCTGGATTTTGTCTGTATGTAATCCCTGTAATAAAAGGCCTTTTAAAGGTAAGGGGCAAAGCCCCTTTACCTTTGACGAGAAAAGGCGACAGCCTTTTGCCTTTACCTTTAAAGAGTAAATGATAACAACAGTGAAAATCAGATTTAGTATTGAAGTGGATAATGAGTTATTAATCGATCACCAAAATCACCAAATTGAGCAAGATAACGCAAATTCATTTCAATGGAATTTTAATTAAATGATTTTTTCTTGGTCTGAATCAAGTTTAATAGACCTAGTTCAATTCGTTAAAGGAGTAAAAATAATGGCTGGCGTGAATAAAGTAATTATTGTCGGGCATCTTGGTAATGAGCCTGAAATGCGTACTATGCCAAATGGTGAAGCGGTTGCGAATATAACTGTTGCAACAAGTGAAAATTGGATAGATAAGGTGACAGGGGAACGCCGTGAAGTGACTGAATGGCACCGCATTGTATTCTATCGCCGTCAAGCTGAAGTAGTTGGTCAATACCTCCATAAAGGTTCACAAGTATATGTAGAAGGTCGATTACGTACGCGTAAATGGCAAGATCAAAACGGTCAAGACCGCTATATAACGGAAATTCAAGGTGATGTATTGCAAATGCTCGGTGGTCGTAATAACGGAACCATTCCAGCACAGACTCAAGATCCATCAGCTAATGCGCCAACTCAAATAGAACATCCATTGATTGATGATTTTAATGATGAGCTTCCGTTCTGAGTTACATATATTGAAACGACTAGTCTTACGTTGGGTCGGCATAATAAAATAAGTGACCACCATCTGATAACAAAACTGTTATGAATACAAACGAAGCACTAAAATTTTCTGGGGAAATTATTCTTATGACCTCACTAATAGCAAATAGAACAAAATACCTATTGTATAGAGAACCATATAGTACAAAAATACTTTTTTTACTTGATGTGTTAAGTGATTTTAACTTAATTCCTACTATACTTGATAACAAAGTTAGTTATCAAAATTTGTTAGATTTCCAAGAAAAAATATCTATCTACCCTTATTCTGAATTAGATGAATTAAAAGGATGTATCAAAACTATTCTTGCCAAGATAGAGGCTCATAAAGATTCTTTTCGTTAACTAATTCTTCTAACTCTAAATTAAGTTCGTCTAAGTCATAGTAGGCATTTTCATGAATACCTGCATATTTTGCTAAAAGCGTAGCTTCTTGCTTATTATAGACATAAACTGGAAATTGTCTTACTCCGTTTGCTAGTAGCCATATAGTGCGTGTTATCCCATCAATAAATGAACATTCAACTTCATTTGAATGCTTATATCCTACGAATTTATTAAACCAACAAAATCGCTTTTCATAAATTGGAGTTCGCCTCAAATATTCTGTGCAAGTAACTTCTGCTAAATTGACTGGATTTTCTCGACCCTGAGATAATGCTTTTTCCGCTCATAAGAATTTCCTATCGTTTCTCCAAGCAGACTCATTACCAAAACTTAATTGTGGTTCTTGGGGATATTGCATATTTTGCCATAGAGATAAAAATTTTTGATCTTGAACAAATACAATTTTTATCTCTTTGCTGGGTGTATGAAATATCGGATGTTTAAAGTAAACCGCTTGTCCTGTTCTTGTTAATAGTTCAAAGAGTAAGTAATTCTGCAAGTTGTATTTAGCTTGTTCAATAAAGATAATGTGATTAGGAAATTTCTTTAATTCCATAATATCTCCTATCATTTTTCTCTCTTACTGCCTAAAAGAGTTTTAAGTAGATTTTAACCACACTTTTGTGAAAAATGAATATTAACAAACTACTTATAAGGAGAATGAAATGCGTCATTTAAAATACTCTCTATTTCTTGCCTCTGTAGCACTTATTACAGGTTGTGCAGAACTTACCGCAATAAATAAACAAATCGGAGATATTGCAGGTAGCTTAAATAATACAATAAATAATAAGCGATACTTTAATGAAAATATCACTTCTCATAAGGATATTGATACCGTGTATCTCCGTATTAAAAGAGAGATTGGATTTAAAACAGAAGCTGAAGCATTAGGAAAAACATGGGGAACCAATCGAAATTGGAAGAAAATTGGTTTAGAACAAGACGGTTTTATTCATGAGAAAAATCCAGGTGTTTACTATCAAATGGCAGATTCATTTGGTCCAGAAAGCCGTTACTACGTTAAAGTTACGCTCGAAAAAGCAGGTAAAAATACACAAATATATTGGGAAGTAGATGGCACAGAATCCTTTGCTAATCAAATTAAAACCTCAATTTTAAAAGCAATTAAATAGCTATTATTCTCCTTAGAAGACTTATCCTAGCAGAAATGCTAGGATTTTTTTTAAACTAAAAATATCTTTTTATCAAATAAATATATTTTTCATTTTATTCCTTTAGTAAGATACCTTAAAAATTTACTTATTATTATAACAGATGGGCAAAGTATATTCCTTATAGCCTAAAACATAACGAACTTTCGCCTCTAGCACACTAGAGGTTTTTTTTATAGTTTTAATTATAGTAGATATGAAAAGAGGGCTTAATAATGAGAAAATCAACAGCATGGTTATTTGATACAAATACAACTTTAAGTAATATCACTATAAATTCACTCTACCACACACAAATAATGCAGCTGTTTGAGTGTATTGCCTCAACTATGCCCCCATTAAGTAAAGAAAATATTTTGCTTAACTATTGGACTTACCGTCTCTATGATGATGTCATCATTCATGCACTAGATTTTATGACACTATCTCATGATTTACTCTACACTTTAACAGCGACTGAAAGTGATACAATCCATTTCCTTCCCCATTCTTTTACATCAAACCAAGGCTCGATAACAGTAATAGATTCAGTTGATATCAATGGATTAATTCACTATCTCTACCATTATTTTAAACAGAAAGGTGTTCAATTTAACTTTTCTTTTTTAAATAAGAGTATGTAAACAGGCTAAATAAACGAAGATCCATTATATGGAATAAATGAAATTTATATTCTCTGCCATCTTTTTCTCCTGTTTTTTGCGCTATATCTTCTTTATTAGGAATAAAAAATAATTTAAAACGCTTTTCTTGATAAGTATTTGTTTTTATATGATCTAATAATGCACGTCTATAATGGTATGCATCTAATACTTCCTGCGAAATCTCTAAATAAATTGGTAACAGCTTATAACCTTTTGGTTTGTAATTTTCCCAAATTGTCTCAAAAAACTGAAAAAATAACCCTTGCTTAGTCGACTTCAGTATAGCATCTCCCATATAAACACAATGTTTGCCATACTCAATTCCTTTCTTTATCCCATAAAAATACTGATATAAATACTGAATATCAGTATCCTGTATTTTTAAAGGTAGTTTTTTAAATGCCACATTTGATAATTTTCTTCTACTATCTAAGTAAGACTCGACTAATCTGACTAATTGATTAGTTTTGGTATATCGAGTATATGACTTCTCAATAGATACATCTGCTTCTTGTTGCTCTTTTTGAATGGTTTCTTGCCTTTTTGTAGATTGAACATTTCTAGATGATACGACGGACTTATCATCTGGATGAATTAGCTCAAACTCATCAACATAATCATTTAACTTAGCTCGAGTCTGTCTCAATTTAAATTCGTCAATAGTCTCTCCTGGCAATTGTTGGGTAACGTCATAAGACAAATAGCAGTTAGCACAATGAGACTCTTTTTGCCTAGGTGCATTACGATAATGAGGAGTATTATGATGATTATCTGAAGGGTGAATTTGGTAATTTATACCAACCATTTTTATACCCTTTTCTCGGCAGCTTTCAGTAGAACATAAAAAATCAAATTTTTTCCATTTAGATTGATTTAAAAATTCAGTCCTCGCTTCAGTAATCGTTACTGAACGCTCAAGCTGAACACAATAAGCATCAATTATCGCCACAAATATTCTCCTTTTTATCTAAATATTTAAATGAATTTCTAATTGCGAAGTCCTTTTCTCTCTTTTAACTTAAAAATTATCCAGTTTCAATCTAATTAATTAGAAATATTCTATAGGAGAAAGAGATGCCAACAAAACATATTGATGCCGAGCTTTGGCAAAAAGTTGAAGAAAAAACTGTTGATGTCATTGTCCGAGTTAAAACAATGATTAAAGAAACAGATATTTTACAAGTTGTTTTGAGAAAAGGATTAGAACAAATCACAGATGACGAATTAACACAATATGTATTACTTAAGAAAGCAAAAGGAGATAAATAATGAAACTCTTTCTTTGCGAAAAGCCTTCCCAAGGTAATGACATTGCTAAAGTCCTCGGTGCAACAAAACGTGCAGAGGGTTGTATATTGAGTGCCGACCAGCGAATTTGTGTCACTTGGGGCATTGGCCATTTAGTAGAGCAATTTCAACCTGAACAATATAATCCTACTTTCAAACGTTGGTCATTCGATACCCTGCCTATTATTCCAACCCAATGGAAACTGTCTGCTAAAAAAGAAACCAAAAAACAATATAACACGGTAATGTCCCTCATAAAAAAAGCCTCCATTGTGATTATCTCTACTGATGCAGATCGTGAGGGAGAAATGATTGCTCGTGAGCTATTAGAACTAGCAAACTTTAAAGGTCAAATTCAACGTTTATGGCTATCAGCACTTGATGATGCAAGCATTCGTAAAGCATTAGCCTCGCTTAAATCAAGCGCAGAAACAGAATCTCTTTATTACGCTGGCGTTGCTCGAAGTCGAGCCGACTGGCTAGTGGGAATGAATTTCTCCCGTTTGTTCACATTACTAGCGCAACAAAAAGGCTATCAAGGCTCTCCATTAAGCGTAGGAAGAGTACAAAGTCCAACATTAGCACTTGTTGTAAAACGAGATCGTGAAATTGCACAATTCAAACCTAAATCACATTTCAGTCTTAGCGTACAACTCAATTCACCTTCACAACAACCTTTTTCCGCTCAGTATAAAATTCCAGAACAATATTGTGATGAAGATGGATTATGTCTCAATCAACATGTTCTCATGCAAGTGAACCAACAAATTCAACAAATAGCTTCAGCCAAAGTCATATCAGTGGAAACCAAACGAGAAAAAGAAAATCAACCACTACTCTTTTCATTAAGCGACTTACAAGGAGAATGTAATCGTTTATTTAATATGGGAGCTCAACAAGTTTTAGATATTGCACAGTCACTTTATGAAACACATAAAGCAACAACCTACCCTCGCACTGATTGCCAATATTTACCTGAATCACAATTTGCAGAAGTAGGTATTGTTTTACAAAGTTTAGTTAAATCAGATATAGAATTACAAAAAATATTACCTCATTTAAATTTATCTCAAAAATCTCGCGCATGGAATGATAAGAAAATTACAGCACACCATGGTATTATCCCTACTTCAAGCATCGTAAACTTGACGAAAATGTCCCTCGATGAAATCAAAGTTTACGATTTAATTCGCCGTCGTTACCTCGCTCAATTTTTACCCATTTCTGAATCAGATAAAACAGTTATTCAATTAGATAGTGCAGGTCATCAATTGCTCTCTCAAGGAAAAGTATTAATTAATCCAGGCTGGAAAATATTATTTGGAAAAACAGTAGCTCAAGATGAAAATGCTGAGGAAAAGCAAACCCTCCCCATGTTAAAACAAAATCAAGTATGTAAAATTCTAGAAACAAAAATAAACACACTACAAACCACACCGCCAAATCATTACACTGAGGGGACATTATTATCAGCAATGAAAAATGCAGCCCGTTTTGTTACTGATGAACGATTAAAACAACGTTTACGTGAAACTGAAGGATTAGGAACAGAAGCAACTAGAGCAGGTATTATTCAAAGTCTTTTCACCAAAGGGTTTCTCAAACGAAAAGGAAAATCGATTATAAGTACTGAGCAAGCTATCGCATTAATTGACAACCTCCCATTGTTATTAAAAGATCCTGGTCTCACTGCACTTTGGGAACAAGCATTGAATCAAATTGAAAATAGAGAACTGAGCCTTGATGCTTTTATGCAAAAGCAAACACATTTTATTAAAGTACTAATGAATGAATGCTTACAACAAGGCATGAAACTCAATAACATCGAAATCAAAAAATGTCCTAAATGTCATGCTCCAATGGTGAAACGACATAATACACATGGGACATTTTGGGGATGTAGCCAATATCCTCAATGTGATGGGGTTGAAAATATCCGTAATAATCGAAAAAGGAAGAAAATCAGAACACGTGAAAGTAAAATACTCAAGTAATGCCTAACGGAGTTAGCATAGATCTTGTTTACTAAAAATGATAGAATAAAACAAATCAATTAATGTCTCTTAGCATTCTGAAAAGAGCTCTCATCTTCGATTATGGGGAATGCACCTTTCACTTTTATCTTACTTAGCGATTGCAAAGAAAACAATGTATTTTCTAAAGTATCTTTTTTTCTTTGCAATTTGCAACCTTATCATTACCAGAGCTCGCTGGTGAAAAAACGAGTGCCTTTTGCATTCAAGGGAATGCACGTTTTACCGGTAAAAGGTTGCTTTGTTATCGGATAATATGTGGAATGAAATAGGAATATCTTGACGAGAATATGACTGTTTCAATTGTCATATTATACAACCAACCTTATCATTGATTGTTTGTCAATCCTTATTAGAGGCAGTGAAATGTTCACTGCCTTTATTCTTTTGTTTCACTTTATCTAAAAAATCCATCTCAAATTTAAATCTAATTTACACTATTTTTTTTATGTTCATATTATAAACTTACATCAAATTTAAGCCGCTATCGTTGATAGCACTTAAAGTTGCAGAAGCCTTGAAATAGCAACGGCTCATTACATATGAGTAGGTTTCACTTAATGTCTCTTAGCATTCTGAAAAGAGCTCCCATCTTCGATTATGGGGAATGCATCCTTCACTTTCCTTATACCTCGCGGAAAACATTTTCATTTTCCACAGAGGTTAAAAATGTTTCTCCGCTTTATTGGAGAAACAAGATGAAACTCATCTCAGGAACAAACTTCCATGGCAAAACCTTTCACTTTATTTCAACTGACGGTAGATGGCCTGTTGGTGAGCAAATTTGCTCATTAGAACAATTAAAGTCTGAACTTAATAAAAACGATATAAACGTTGATAATTTAAGATTCAGCCTTTGCTATTTATACGATCAACAATATGGTTGGTTTGCCTCAAATTAATTTAACCCTTGCGGGAAACATTTTTCCCGTTTGGGGTAGAAATGTTTCTCCGCTTTTTTTACATTTAGGAGAATACGATGACTACTCAACAAAATAATTACTTCAATCTTCATACATCAGGTATCGGTTATTTAAATGATATTCGTCAAGTTAAACCCAAAAAGGGGCAACCTTTTGTTGCTTGCCGTGTTTCAGCTCTCGTTGGTTCGAGTAATGAACCAGAATTTCGCTATTTCGATATGAATGTAGTGGGTCAAGAAGCTGAAAAATTGATATTAAGATGTGATGAAGCTGTTAAGGCTAAAAAGAAAGTATTAATTTCTTTTGTAATGTCAGATTTATGGTATGACACTTTTATTTATGCTAAAGAAAGTAAATTCCATAAAGTTGGTGATGTTGGCGTTACTTTAAAAGGTCGTTTAATTCGCATCAAGTTAATTAAAATTGATGGTGAAATAAAATACCAAGAGAAAGTAGCTGAACCCAAACAGACTAATGAACCTAAACAATTTGAACAACCAGATGAACCCATACCATCTGAATAATTAACTTAAAACCTATAATCATCACAAGATTATAGGTTTCTTTTACTTTATAATTTGAAAGGAGCGGTTATGTTGTACGCATTTTTTAAATCAATTAAAGCTAAAATAAAGCTCAAAAATATCCATGCCAATACATGCAAACGCATTGGTGATGACCTACGTAAAGCAGGTACACTTGCTGGAGCAGGTCTGATTGGTATCGTAGTGCCAAATGATGCTATTGATAGAATCGAAGGCTTAATCATCATTGCTTTTGGTTTAATTCTATGGACTTTTGGCCAATTATTTGCTTATATAGCGGATAAAGTAGAGCAAAAATAGCATTTACTGGAGGGCTTATGAATTGGCCACTCATCCTAGTAACAGGATCTATTACATTAGGAATAGGGGGGTTTCTTGGTCTCATCATCTGGGCCAATTGGGATGAATTAACAAAATCACGTTAGTTTATCACTTAAACCTCGACCACCCATCTAAAAGTGCGATCAATTGATCGCACTTTCTCTTTCTCAACTCTCCCCTATTTTTAAATTATTCAAATTCTTAGTCGATTTTATTCTTAAAAAATAAATGAATTTTCTGCATAGTAATTCTGTTTTTCAGCTAAACAGGTAATTATATTTATGAATAAATTGACAGTTATCACTACATTGCTATGCACAACAATATTCACTGGCTGCGCGCACACTCAGAAAGTAACTATTAAAAATGAGGACAATCTCTCATCTATCCTTCCTACTACTGTTGAAATTAGTCCCCCAACAGTCACCAATAATACAGTATCAATGAATGATAATTATCGTATTGTCGATAAAGATATTTATTTAACATCTTATGAAGAATATCCAGAAGTCATTCGATACGGTCGCTATACATTAGTTACAAGTACACCAATTGGCGGCCAAAAATATTTACTCGATCAGTTAGTGAATATCAATATTCCAGTCAATAAAAACAAAAAATACACTTTAAATGTTAAACAGGGAATTAACTATACCCTCAAAGATACAGGTTACATTCTCTGTCAGTCAGCAGACAAAGAAGTACTCACATTATTTGATCGCCAATTACCTAAAGTACACTATAAATTTGGCTCAATGCGTCTAAGAGATGCACTTCAAATGCTCGCAGGTGAAGCATATCAATTGACAGTAAACGACACCCTAAGACAAGTATGTTTTAAAGGACGCACGGTACTACCTCCCCCAGTTGAGCCTAGAACAGTGATCCAATCATCATCAAAAACTGATTATTCTGAACATGAATAGGAACTAAATATGATGAAACGAATAACATTTATCTTATTAGCATCATGCTCACTGACAATTAATGCAGAAAATACACAACAATCCGCTATCACTAATACGATTAATCAACATGTTTTAACGCAAAATACAAATCAACAAAATACTACTGATAGATGGTCAGAATGGGGATTGACACAAGAAGAATGGGCAAAATATGAAGAACTAAAAAAAAGTGCAAGAGGAATATGGAGCCCCAATTTGGACCCTCTCACAATGTTAGGGGTTGAAGCAACAACAAATGCTGAACGTAAACGTTATGCTGAATTACTCGCTAAAAAAGAGTATCAACGCGTAGAAAAAGAATTTGCATTCCAAATCGCATATTCACAAGCTTTTGAAAAGCTCTATCCTGGACTCCTTCCTTTTAAAGTTGGAGACCAAACACAAAAAACCGCTGAAGCTGATCATCTCATTTATTTTACAAAAATAGATTGTAATAGCTGTGATAAAGATCTGGTTCGTTTATTGAATTTTATCAATGATAAAAATGTCGATATTTATCTTATTGATAGTGAAAATAATGATGACAAAATTAGAGATTGGGCTCTAAAAAACAAAATCGATATTGAAAAAGTGAAAAGCAGACAAATTACGCTAAATCACGATCAAGGATACTGGTTCAAATATGCCAAAGGAAAAATACCTGTAGCATTTCAAGTGACTGGAGATGGGCAATGGTTAAAATTTACCTATTAGGATTATTTTATTTACTATTGTTCAGTCAAAACACTAACGCATTTAATGGATTTGACCAAGAAATCGAAAGATATATCACAGAAACCGCAAATACCTATAATGTAAGTGAAAGCATGTTACGTGGTTTAATAAAAATGGAAGATGGCTGGAACGGAAAAATATCGCCAACAGGAGCGGTCGGTGTTGGGCAATTTACAGTTAAAACATGGAATTTTCTCGCGCAAACAAAAGAAGGACATGATATAGGTATGCAATTAGTCACATCTGAAAATCGCAATAAGCCTCATGATCCTCGTCGTAATAAACGTATAAACACATTAGCAATAGGCTTATTAGCCCAATTTCATCTCAAAAAATTTGCAGAACGAAAAATTCAACAAACTGACGAAAACCTCTATATCGCACATAACATCGGTCTAGACGGTCTTTATCGTGCATTGCATGGTAAATCAACAAAAGAAGATATCAGAAATATGCGCCTAAACGGCATGAAGAAAAAAATGTCAGTTAATGATTTTCTCACTTTTCAAAAGCAGCGTTATAACAAAAATAAATTAATCGCTAATGCGCAATCGACTATTTGGATTCAACCCAATATAAATATCGTTTGGATAATACCTTGATTTAACACTCTTTGACATTCGGACCTAAAAATATGTTACTTTTGATTAAAAGCAACCTCAAACTCAGTACGTTATTTCTGTTAAGCACATTATATTGCTTCAATGTTCAAGCAAAACTTCATGTCATCGCAGATCTCGGTGGAGAAAGTGCAGTACGATTCTACGAAAGTATTCAACCAATCCATACTGATGATGCACCTCAGCACCCAGATGCAATTCCTCAAATTCTATCAGAAGAACTCTTACTACCCGTTATTTCGCATAAATGGTCTGTAGGAAAGATTGAGACGAAATCACTTCCCTTGCCTGGTGCTATTCCTCTTTTTTTAATTGGTTACGATCAAACCTCAATACAATGGCTAGAAAAAAATAAAACAAATTTAATAAATATGGGAGCCACAGGTTTAATTATTAACGTTAATACACTTAATGAATTAAATACACTACGCCAAATAGCACAGGGTTTAGAATTAATGCCCGTTGTAGCAGATAGTTTAGCTGATAGATTAGGCATTTTTCATTATCCATTACTAATTACATCTGAAGGACTTTTCCAGTGAGTAATAAACATTTAGTGGAAGCATTATTACGACCACCTGTGGAACTTTATACTACGGCGATATGTACTGTTGCAGGAATATTATGTATTGTTGCACCTTGGGCTATTGCTTTACGACCAACTGTCGGCTATGGCCTTGCAGCAGGCTTTTTTGCTTTAGGAATGAAACGAGGATTTGAAGGATACAAAATTATCCGCTATCAACGAAATTTACGTCGTCTTACTTTCTATGCATTATCAAGTAAACAAATCCCTGTTGGACGTAAATTCCTATTCTTAGGTAAAGGATTTCAATGGGGACAAAAACACACTCAACGTTTACATGATTGCTTCCAACAAAATGCTGAACATTATATTCGACCATCTAAATGGTACGCTTGGGCACGAGAATTTGAAAAGAAACATGAAGAGAGTTGGATTGCAAAATTAACAGTAAAAGACAATTGGTTAAATCCATTTCGCCCCTTGCCACCTGTTGAAGGCATTCCAGCTATACATGGTATTGAGCCTAATGAAGTAAACGTCACGATTCCTACGAGCAGTCGAGTCGGTCACATGTTAGTATTAGGGACGACGCGAGTCGGTAAAACACGTCTTGCTGAACTTTTGATCACACAAGATATTCATCGTGGGCGAACATTTAATGAGCGTGAGGTCGTTATCTTCTTTGACCCTAAAGGTGATGCGGATATTCTAAAAAGAATGTACGCTGAAGCAAAGCGAGCAGGACGCGATAAAGAGTTTTATGTCTTTCATCTAGGTTGGCCTGAAATCTCTGCTCGTTACAACGCTGTAGGCCGCTTTAATAAAATTACTGAAGTCGCATCAAGGATTTCTGGTCAGCTAAGCGGTGCTGGAAATTCTGCCGCATTTAAAGAATTTGCTTGGCGGTTTGTCAACATTATTTCTCGAGCATTAGTTGAATTGGGTTTGCGCCCTAATTATGAACAAATTGCTCGTTATGTACGCAGTATAGATTCACTATTTTTAGAATATGCTAAAGCATTTTTTGATAGAAAAGACAAACAAATTTGGTCAGTGATCGCCGAGGCTGCAACAAGTATTGATCAAAAAAATCTCTCTCTTGCGATGAAAGGACGTAATCAAATGGTTATTGCTGTCGATCAATACATACGAGATAATCAAATTTTCGATCCTGTCTTAGATGGTTTATGTAGTGCTGTACGTTACGATAAGACATATTTTGATAAAATAGTCGCCTCTTTATTACCTCTCCTTGAAAAATTGACTTCTGGAAAAGTCGCAGAATTATTATCACCAAATTACAGTGATATTCTTGATACGCGCCCTATTTTTGACTGGGAAGAAGTTATTCGCAAACGAGGTATTGTATATATTGGTTTAGATGCATTATCTGATCTTACTGTTGCTGCCGCAGTAGGAAATTCCATGTTTGCTGATTTGGTATCAATCGCAGGACATATCTATAAGTTTGGCATCAATGAAGGATTACCCGCACTAGAAAATACACAAAGTAAAATTGCAATTAACGTCCATTGTGATGAATTTAATGAGCTAATTGGTGATGAGTTTATTCCACTTATTAACAAAGGCGGAGGTGCAGGTGTACAAGTAACAGCATATACACAAACCATTTCTGATATAAAAGCACGTATTGGTGATTCAGCCAAAGCAGGACAGATTGTTGGAAACTTTAATTCATTAATTATGCTACGCGTCAAAGAGCAAGCTACAGCCGAAGTATTAACCAAAAATTTACATGAAGTCAGCATTTATGAAGTCATGGCACTTTCAAGTACAACCGATAATAACGACCCCACTTCTGAAAAAGATTTTGGTTCTAATACGGGTGATCGTGTCACTATTAAATCAAAACCAATGCTTTCTCCTGCCGATATTACTAATCTCCCCAAAGGGCAAGCATTTGCCCTAATTGAAGGCAGTCAACTATGGAAAATCAGAATACCACTCCCAATAGAAGATAAAGATGACATGATGCCTTCGTCTTTACAACAACTTGCACAATATATGCAAAATACCTATTCAAGTAGTGAAGTCTGGTGGGAGGGAGTGCATCACTATCAACCAAATAAAGAAGCAGTTGAAGCTTTTGAAGAGCTGACCAAAAATACTATTTTAAAGGAGCATCATGATAACACAACTCATCATTAATATGCCTGATTGTTATATTAATTTATCTCAAGATAGTCCATATTTTTTCTGTTCAAGTCAAGGAGAATGCGACTCAGAACGCTTACAATTTTTCATTGACAACATTTTTCCATATTGGGAAACACATCAATGTTCACTTCATCAACTTGCAGATTATTTACAACAATATGATATTGAATTGTATCAACATACAGACTCTTCCTCTGAATTAGAGAAAGAGAGCTTACCCGCTAACTACTTTGCTTTTTGGATTTCATTTAAAAAACAATTTAAAGGTGAGCTTTTCATACAATGTGAATTACTGTCGCAGGAGCAAGTACAATAATGAGTGGCACCGTTGAGCATACAAATCCCAAACGTAAATCAAGTACACTTTGTAATATTGTAAAAACAGTGATTCTTTCATTATTTTTAAGTATTTTAATAGAGTGGCTTTGCATTACTTTTCTGTGGCCAGAAGAAGGACATTTGCATAGCAAACGCGTAATGCAAGAAGAATTTAGCTGGTTTTCTGCAGAATTCCAATATAGTTTGATTTACAGTTATCCTGTATCATTAGCTGAAAATACGATTACAATCTTATATAACTGGCTTTTCATTAAAACAGGTATTCAGCGTTGGCTGAATAATCCACATCAATCTGAGATCGGTATCTGGTTATTCCATTATATCCGTGCCTATGTTGAATCAACACTTTATGTCATTATTACTTTTGTGATTAGATTATTAATTATTATTTTAACAAGTCCTTTGTTTGTTCTAGCTGCAATTGTTGGATTTATTGATGGCTTAGTACAACGAGATATACGCCGCTTTGGCGTTGGTCGAGAATCCGCATTTAAATACCATCATGCTAAACGAGCTATTTTTCCCACAATGATTCTAGCTTGGATTATTTATCTCTCCATCCCTTTTTCAATCCATCCTAACATTATTTTAATTCCAGCAGCATTACTGTTTGGTTTAACAATCGCATTAACTTCAGCTAATTTCAAAAAATATCTCTAGATTTAAACAGCGAACTACATCAGTTCGCTATTTAAAAATTGTTTCATTTCTTAACACAATTTCCCATTACATTTAAAAACTAATTTTTGCATTATTTCTCAGCAGTAAATATTACGGAGAATTTAATGAAAAACGCCTTTCCCACTCTTTTAATCATGTTCTCACTAGGTATATCTACACTTGCCTATGCTGGAGAACAAGCAGAATTAGAACAAGCTATTCGCCAATTAAAATCTGCACAACAAGCGCTTGTTCGTGCTGAAAATAATGCCCGTTCTTCTGGTATTAAAAATCGTATTTACTTTGACTATGACAAAGCTCATAAAGAAATAGAAACTATTTCAAGTGGTATTTATTTCTACATCAACTCTGATAGAGCCCAACCGCGAGATCCTCGTCAACTTAGTACATTAACTGGTGAATATAATAAACAAAGAGTAAATAAATAATGAGCAAGACAGCCACTCAAGCTTTTGAAATGGGCGCAAGTGCAACTGCAAGTGAAGTCAGTACACTATTTATTAGCCTCTGTTTAGCATTCTTTTTCGTTGTTTTTGCTTACGTTGTTATCCACGCATATGGAGAACTACAGCAAAGTGGGGAGATGAAAAAATTCTTTTTTATTTTAATAAGAATGGCGTTACTAATTGTAATCATCAGTTATTTTCTGCTCAATTAAGTATCTATTGAAACTAAATAAACTAAAAGGATCCACCTATGAATAATATCGTAAAAAAAATGAAATCACTTGGGAAAAATTGCGCTGCACTTATGTTATTTGCCTCGATTCAGGTTAATGAAGCACTAGCAGCATTACCTACTTTAGAGGAACCTACCCGAGGAAAGGGAAAAGGTATCATGGAAACGATTAAAAATCACGCTTATGATGCTGCGATTCTAGGAGGATTACTTCTCTCCGTCTATGGATTTATGAAAGTTGCTTCAGCATTAATTGAAGGCTATGGCGAAGTACAGGCAGGTAAGAAAAAATGGGGAGAGTTGGGAATGGCTGCACTCGTCGGTGCAATCATGCTTGTTGTCATTATTTGGCTATTAACTGAAGCCGCTAAAATTTTATAAGGCATATTTATTATGCAAAAAGAGCATTCATCAGCAACGATTACATTTTTACCTGAGCGGTTAAATCGCTTCCCAACAGTCTATCGAGGCATGACTTTCTATGAATTGATGATAGTTATGATTGTTGGTGCATTAATTGGCAGTGTTGTAGGACTGATTGTAATGCTCTTATTTAATTTAGGCTGGTATAGCATTTTCGCTGCAATGGTTGGCATGAGTATTTTAAGTGTGCGTTTTGGAGGAATTACAATTTCTCGTTTAAAACGTGGAAAACCAGATACATGGCTAGAACGTTATATTGAGTATAAAAAAAATCCCACCAGATTTATTACTCAACAACAATATTGGTCAATAAAACGAACAAATAATCGAAAGGTTTTTAAATAATGAGTAAGTATAAACACGCGTTAACGAGCGAACGCTTTCATATTCAAAGTTTACGCATTGTTATTTTTATTTTAACAGCACTTTGCTTATTTCTAGGTTATGGATGGCATAAAGCACCCGATAATCTGACTATTCATAATCCTCCTGATTTGCGTTCAGGCTCTACTCGTGCCTGGTGGGAAATCCCAACATCGTCTGTTTATTCATTCTCATTTTATATTTTTCAACAGCTCAATCGCTGGCCAACAGATGGGTACACTGATTATAAACGTAATATTGAAGCGTTACGTAATTATTTAACTCCTGCTTGTTATGAGTTTTTTTTAAAAGATTATGAACAGCGAGATTTGTTAGGTGAGCTTCAAGGTCGAGTAAGAGGCGTTTATGAAATACCAGGACGAGGCTTTAGCGAATCACGTGTAAAAGTACACAGTCAAGATAATTGGGATGTCATTTTAGATTTAAGTACAGATGAATATTATAAAGATGATCCCGTAAAACGCGTACTCGTGCGTTACCCAATTAATGTCGTTCGCTACGATGTGAACCCTGAAACCAATCCATGGGGTCTTGCTCTCAATTGTTATAGCAGTATTCCACAGCGTATTGAATTACAAAAGAATCAATAAATTAATAAGCAGGTTTATTATGAAGAAAACATTATTACGTAAACCACTTTTGTGTACTGCACTTTTTTTCTCTACTTTCTCATCTTTTACATACAGTGAAATATTAATGCAATGGAATAGAACACCATTAAAGATTGATTTAAATGTAAATGAAGAACGCATTATCTTTGTAGATAAAAATGTTGCAGTCGGCATCCCATCACATTTAAATAAAAAACTACAAGTACAAAGTACTGGTGGTGCAGTTTATTTAAAAGCACTTGAAACATTTGACTTTAATCGCGTTCAACTTCGAGATGAAACAGGTCAACTGATCTTATTAGACTTACGAAGTAATCAAAATAAGGAAAAACTTGATAATATTCGCATTACATTTGATGAAAGTATTAAAAATAATATTGATGCGCCCTCTCAAGTTTTAGTTTCTGATAGCGAAGAAATAAGCAAATCAAATATAGAAAATAGGCTACCTGCACCAGCTGCACTTACTCGTTATGCAGCACAATCGTTGTATGCGCCATTACGTACTATCGAACCGTTAAATGGTGTACATCGTGTTGCAATGAAATTACCTAAAAATCTACCAACATTATTGCCTAATCTACCAGTAAAAGCGACACCTCTAGAAAGCTGGGGACTGGGTGAATACATCGTGACAGCGATAAAAATTCAAAATAAAGACAACTATAAAATAACGCTTGATCCCCGCTATCTTCAGGGGAAATTCTATTCTGCAACATTTCAACATTCTTGGCTTGGTCCTACAGGAACACTCAAAGATACTACTGCTGTTTATATCGTAACTGAAGGCGATATCAGTAAAGCCATTATTCCTGCTGTACCCCAAAAAGCAGCTGTAATAAAAAAAACAATTTCGAGAAGAAATGAAGGAGAAAAATAATGGCAGTCACAAAATCAAATAGCTTATTAAAATTTGGTGTTCCCTTTGTTATCGGTGGACTTGTATTTATTGGTATCTATGCATTCAAAAGTGTTAAGGTTCAAGAACCATCATCAGAAACCACCTCTACTGAGGTTGTTTATGATTTAACTGAAGAAGAGCAAAAAGAATTAAATTTAACTGCTGGAGATACACCTCACGATACACTAAAAACATTACTTGGTGCAATTAAACAAACTCGCTCTGAAGTACAAGCTGTACGTAAAGAAAATGAATTATTCAAACGTGAAAATGAAACATTAAAACATAATGCAACAGAAGTCGATAAACGGATTGAGGACGCTGTATTACAAAAACAAATTGAACTTGAAAATGATTTTGATAAACGCTTGAATTCAATAGAACAATTTTTTGAAGAACGCTTAGCAAAATTTTCCCCTCAATCACAAACTACTGAAATACCTATCGGTGGCTCTGAAATACCATCAAAAACACAAGAAATAAATTGGGTGATGCCTTCTGATATGCAATACACTGATCAGAATGGACGTCCTGTCAATCCTAATGATCAAAATGCATTGCCTACATTTCCAAACTTATTTAAAGCATTAGATGATTCGCCTTTAGGTAAAGCAAGTACAGAATTACATAAAAATCCTAATAGTTATTCTGAAGATAAACCTAAGCTTAAGCCTTATTACACTATCCCTCAGAATTCAACACTCATGGGCTCTGTTGCCATGACGGCTCTCATTGGTCGAGTACCAATACAAGGGACAGTAACAGATCCATTTCCATTTAAAATTATGATCGGACAAGATAATTTGATGGCAAATGGTATTGAACTACCTGATGTACAAGGTGCAATCGTTTCAGGCACTGCCCAAGGTGATTGGACTCTTTCATGTGTGAAAGGAGAAGTATCAAGTATCACATTTATTTTCAATGATGGACGAGTGCTAAGTTTACCTGGCCAAAATAATAATGCTAAAAGTATTGGCTGGCTATCAAACCCGCAAGGCGTTCCCTGTATTCCAGGAGATCGCAAAACAAACGCACCACAATATTTAACTTCACAATTTCTATTATCTGGTGCAAGTGCTGCCGCTCAAGGGCTCGCCCAAGGTCAAACAACCACTGTTGTTGAAGGTAATACTATTGTCGGTGCAGTAACAGGCAATCAAGGAAAATATATCTTAGGTCAAGCATTAGGTGGCGGTCTTAATGAAACGACAGAATGGCTAAGACAACGCTACGGACAAATGTTTGATGCAATCTATGCCCCGCCAGGGCAAGCTGTTGCTGTACATATTACAACATCTCTTGACATCGATTACGACTTTAATGGCCGTAAAGTGAAATATCATAATAAAAATACATCGAACAAAATGGATTAATCACGAGGATATTAGCATGAAATCATTTTATTTTGTTTTTACATTTATATTCATCTTAACAGGTTGTGCAACATCTCAAGAAAAATTATTACCGACCAGTGATAAAACGATGGCAGATATTTGGAAACAAGGTGGAGGAATGACTAATCACATCATTGAAAGACAAAATACCATACAGCTTGAACGTCCTATTTCAGAAAATAGAACACTTCAATTCGATAATGCCAGTTATACAAGAGATAGTCAAAATGAAGTAAAAAATCTCTTTCCGCGACTACCTAACCCCGATCTTGTTATGTATGTTTTTCCACACCTGACAAATAATATCGAACCTGTACCAATTCCTGGTTACACCACTGTCTTTCCTTTTTACGGCAGAACTCAATATGCACAGCCTGGTGAACGCACACGTCGTTATTAAGTAATATTTGGAGATAACATGAGAAATTTTTTTCCTTTTATGAAAAAAAATAAACCAGAAGCAATCACGAAACATAGTGCATCTGATGAACCGACTTTTCTGAAACGAACAGGAACATATACAGAAAAAGAGCACCTCACACAATATCTACCAAAAGATTCTTTTGTAGATAAACTTCCATGGGTAGAATTTTTAGACGATATACAAGCCATTTTATTGCAAGATGGTCGCTCAGTTGGTGCTATTTTTGAGCTCACTGTAATTGGAACTGAAGGACGATCATCCCAATACTTAGAAAATGTACGCACTCAAGTATGTAATGCCCTTCAAGACAGTTTTGCTGAATTAGACTCTCATCCATGGGTTGTTCAATTTTATTGTCAAGATGACTCTATTCAAGACTATACCGATTTAGTTCGTGATTATATTCGACCACAAGCCCAAGGTACTGAATTTACAGAACAATGGCTCAAAATCATGTCCAAACATTTAAAAGACGTTTCAAAGCAACAAGGCCTTTTTGAAGATAAAGAAGTCACTGGGACGATATGGAGAGGACAACAACGAAGAACTAGAATGGTGATATATCGCTATGTAAGTAAAAATACTACATTTGAACAAGCTATTGATGAACTAAATGCTACTTGCGAGAGTGTGACTAATTCACTATTGGGCGCAGGTGTAAAATCAACAAGACAAACGGGTAAACAAGTACATGAATGGTTATTACGCTGGTTTAATCCCGCTCCAACACTCTACGATGATCCTGAAGATTTCTATCAAACTTGTTGTTATACCCAAAAAACAACAACAAACAAAAATGATCTCTATTTACTCAATGATTTCTCAGAAACATTGTTCGTTAACTCACCACGTTCTGAAGAGGGCTATTGGTTTTTTGATGAACATCCTCATGAAATTATTGTTATTGATTCATTAAGACGTGCCCCGCAAGTAGGGCATTTAACAGGTGAAGTCAAACGCGGTGATTATATTAATGCGCTATTTGATTTACTGCCAGAAGGTAGTGTAATGGTAATGACCGTCGTTGTTTACCCACAAGATTTACTCGAAAATCACATTCAAAGCATCAGTGATAAAGCACTCGGTGATAATACAGAATCAGTCTATGCCAAAAAAGATTGTGAAAAAGTACAAGAATTTTTAAAAGATAAACATAAATTATATCCCTCTTCTCTTGCATTTTATTTAAAAGCACAAAACAAAGATGAACTTCAACGACGTAGTCGAAAATTAAGAACAACGCTTCAATCCACAGGGTTAATCTCGGTTAGAGAAGGTAATGAAATTGCTCCTCTTAGCACTTATTTAAGATGGTTGCCACTATGTTTTGACCCTATGGATGATAAATATCGATTATATACAAAGTTTAATTTTGTACAGCATATCGCAAATTTACTCCCTGTATTCGGGCGTTCAATTGGTACAAGGCATCCAGGCATTACTTATTTTAACAGAGGTGGAGCACCTTTAGATTTTGACCCATTAAACAAAGATGATCGGGCTAAAAGTGGACATTGTTTAATTTTGGGTCCAACTGGGGCTGGAAAGTCAGCAACATTAAATGGAAAAATTGCGCAATTGGTCGCCGTATATCGCCCTCGTTTGTTCATTATTGAGGCTGGCAATTCTTTTGGTTTAATGGCTGAATACGCACAGCGTTATGGTGTCAGTGTAAATCGTATTACATTAAAGCCAGGAGGAGGTATCTCATTACCGCTTTTTGCGGATTGCCACAAATTGATCACTGACCCAGAACTTGCTAAAACTGAGCAAAAACTCAGTGAAGAAGTCGCCAGTGAAGAAAATATTTTAGTAAATACTAACACTATAAATAGAGATGATGAAGATGAAGAAGGAGATGACCAACGTGATATTTTGGGTGAAATGGAAACTATTGCACGCCTAATGATCACAGGTGGAAAAGAGAAAGAAGATGAAAAAATGACTCGTGCAGATGAAGCTATGATACGTAAAGCAATCTTACTTGCTGCACATCGAACATTTACAGAAAATCGTACAACACTCACTCAAGATATACGTGATGCATTTTATGAAATAAGCAAAGATGAATCTCTCCCCTGTCTTCGCCGAGAACGAGCTTATGATATGGGCGATTCAATTGGATTATTCTGCCAACCTGGAAGCTTTGATGCAGAGCTTTTCAATCAAGAAGGTGAAATCTGGCCTGATGCCGATATTACTCTTGTCGATTTAGCAACATTAGCACGTGAAGGTTATGAAGCGCAATTATCTATTGCATATATCTCATTAATTAATCATATCAATTCACTTGGTGAAAAATACCAGTATTCTGGCAGACCGATAGTCAATATTACCGATGAAGCACACATTATTACTGTAAATCAAATGCTTGCTCGCTTTCTTGCTAAAGGTGGAAAAATGTGGCGTAAGTTAGGTATTTGGTTGTGGCTTGCAACACAAAATATGGCTGATTTTCCCAATGATGCGAAAAAATTGTTGTCAATGCTTGAATGGTGGGAACTACTCTATCTTGAAAAAGATGAAGTCGAACAAGTGAGCCGATTTAGACAATTAACGCCAGAGCAAAGTATGCTGGTTTTATCAACTAAAAAGGAAAACAGGAAATATACAGAAGGTGTGGTTCTTGCTTCTAAAATGGAAGCATTATTTCGAGTCGTTCCGCCAAGCCTATATTTAGCGCTTGCAATGACAGAACCCGAGGAAAAGGCGGAAAGATCACAGTTAATGCAAGAGTTTGGAATATCTGAACTTGATGCTGCGATTAAAGTGGCAGAAAACATTGATAAAGCGAGAGGTATTTATGTCAGTTAGATCACAAACGATATTCAAAGTGCCGCCATATCAACAAGATATGAAGCAAATTCAGGCTCGTTTAAGTGACTTTTTTCAAGAAAAAATTGCAAAATTACTCACACAATGCAAAGAAAAGACAGGTCGCTTAACAACATTTCAATACTATCCTTATCGTATCGCTAATGTCAGTTATGTAAACCTAAATTTAACAGGTGAAAGAGGTACATGTACATTAACATTTGTCATTGCAGGTTATACAGAGTTTCCAGAAAAAATACATTTAAGGCGAGAATATGTTTATGTTGTTGATGCAACAGATTGCTACTGGTTAATTAGCGTATTAAAACATGGGTTATTAGAGGTATAACATGCGCATTCTTACAATAATTGGCAATGTCATTGTATTTATTTTTATAGGAACACTTTTAACGCTTGCTACGATACATCTTGCTATTTCATATGATATCAAAAGTGACACTATCACACAGTTTTTTCAACAAACATGGCATTTATGGCTACTATTTCGACTATGTATTTATATCACAATGATGATTGGCTTTTATTTACTCCGTAAAACACACTTAAAAGCTGTCGAAAATAATTCATTTAGGCGACTTATCGCAATTTATATTGTTTTTATCTTTATCATCGAAGTAATCAATTTTTCATAAGGTCTATGTATGAATATATCATTAACTGTTGATAGTTATTATGACTATTTTTTGACATTACTTAGTTGGATCATTAGCAATAATATTTGGGAACTATTAACGCAAACGGGCATATTTGCTATTCCGTTTATCGCGCATATGATATCAACTTTCTTAAAAGTACGAGAACAAGGAGATGATGAAGGAAATAAAGGACGACTTTATGTTAATTGGTTAGAAAATAAGATTTATGTTTCACTATTAGTATTAGTCTTCTGTTGTTTACCTGTTTTCACTGTGTCTTATCAGACATTGACATTTCCTAAACACGATGATGATATTAAAGCCGCGTTAGCATGTGGTAGAACTACATACATTGCCCCTGAAAAAACAGCACTCGGTACAGTATCAACAGAATTGAATGGTAAAAGTGCGCAGTTACCAATTTGGTGGGCGTTTACCTATAGTGTTGGAAAGGGCTTAACACATGGGGCAATTGCATCGTTGCCATGTAAACCCGACTTACGTCAAGTTCGATTTGAGATACAAAATACACAAATCAAAAATCCAGTTTTACGACAAGAAGTAGAAGACTTTGTTGCACAATGTTTTGTTCCTGCGAGAAGTAAAATTAAAAGACAACAGATTGAAATAGATGAGGTCCAAGCGAGAGATTTAGATTGGATTGGCTCAAAACTTTTAGTCAATACGCCAGGCTTTTATGACAATTACCGTTCACAATTACCACGTAGCCAATGGGCATATGATTCTAATCGAGATGCTGGTTTACCAAATACAGGATTTGGCGGTTATCCTTCTTGTCAAGATTGGTGGGTTAATCCAAATGTCGGACTAAAAGCACGGCTACTAGCTCAAGTAGAACCAGAAACGATGACAAAAGTACAAGCTATTTTCAAAAATAAAGGTGACTATCATGATTTAGTTGTAAGAAATCTTGTACGACCTGCTAACCTACAAGTCTCTGATGGCTCCGTTTACAATGGTTATGGGCGAGATCCAATTGCAAATTCGGGTATTCTTTCAGCACCGATTGAAGCAATGAATGCGACTATTGGCATCATCACGACTAGTATTGGTGCAATTTTAACAGGCCCAATGTTCGATACAATTCGACAATCACTACCAATGCTACAAGCGCTTATCAACCTAGTTATTGTAATCGTCACTCCGCTTATTATCATCATTGGAAATTACCAAATAAAAACAGTTATTACCATCACAGTAATCCAATTTGGTACCTTTTTCTTAACCTTCTGGTGGGAATTAGCACGTTGGCTAGATTCTTGGACGATGACAGCACTTTATAGTAGTAGCACACATTCATATTGGAATATGTATGGCGTGCTCAATACTGGAGATGACATTATACTTAATGTTATAAACTCTTTGACTTTCTTGATTTTGCCAGGTCTATGGTTTGGGATGCTTAGCTGGGCTGGTATTACAGGAGGAAAAGTTGCCGCTGGCATAGTTGAGCAAGGAACAAAAGGTGTAGAAAAGACAAATAAAACAAGAAAAATCTAAAATAAACAATGGAGAGAAACAAAAGTTTAAAAATTAAAATTATTGTTTATCTCCATACCCAGTATAACCCCTATATCCAGTATAGCCAGTTTCTTTTATGGAATTTCGATTAGTAAAAAAACTATAAAAAAATATACATACTGCAACACAATACACAAAGCTAAGTACAATAATTTTAGTACCATAGAAAGCTAATCTCGCGTTTCTAGGCATAGTCTCAGGTTTTTTTAAATGCTCTAAAAGTGCAGTCAAATATTCTTTCATACTACCCTCCCTTTTATCCTTATAATACTTTTTATTAAACCATTTTTAAAGTAATTATTCCCTTTAATCAACTCTGTTTCTCAATAAACTCTCTCACTTTTTCCAAAGGAAAAAATAGATGTCTCGTTTCGTTTAAAAAAGGAATAAAGCCAAGTTTACGATAAAAAGCCACAGCTTGTTCATCTTTTGCGTCCACAATTAAAGCATAAGCTGCAATTTCTGAACGAATAACTTTCTTTAACGCATTTCCGACTAAAGCTTGGCCAAGGCCTTTTCCCTGCGCCTGTTTATCAACAGCTAATCTACCAAGTAATACCGCAGGAACACTAGGGTATCTTGGTAACTTTTTTCTCAATGCCTCAGGTAAATTAAGCAAAGGAACACTCATAGAAGCAAGTGTATAATAACCCAACATTTTTTGATTTGAATCAATCACGAGAAAACATGATGAAACATGCTTTTTAACATCTTGTGAAGCTTGTTTTCTTAAATAATTATTTAATTCTTCAGAAGAACATTCAAAATTTTCTCTATCAAACCGCTTATCGAAAGGAACAATCTTGAAAGGTGATGACATTATTCCCCCAATAAGTCTTTACTTAAATGCATCGCTTTTTTCATCTTTTCATTTGGTAATGGCGGATCGATTAATGCATTTGCAAACTGTTGTTGATCTGACATTGTTAAATGAATCATTTTATTTTTTTCTACTGTGTGACGGGCAGCAGATAACGCAGCATTTACAACAAAATCTGTTAAACTACGCCCTTCAATTGCTGCTGCATGTTTTAATAACACATGTACTTCTGGACTTATCCTAGCCTCAAATCTTGCTGTCGCGGCCATAATTCTCTCCTTCATTATTTATGTTTACAAAAACAATTGTACGGATAAATAACATACAAATCAAGATGCTAATAAAAAAGGGTCATTTTTCCAATAACCCTTTGCTATCATATCTTCATTCTCAATATACTAAGGACTAGATCTCATAATACGTGCATTGAAATTTTGGTAAATCTTTTTAGTTGTATCACACTCTAGAGTATCCATTTGATTATCTCTCTCAATATAAAGTTGTGCATCGTTAATAGAATTTGGCGCTTCAGCCTCACCACGTGATTTTATAAATTCAATCGTATAAGCATATCCATTGTTTTTCATTTGTAACGAATGAGTAAGAAAACCTGAACCTGAAGCGATATATGAACTTTCATTTTTAACTACACTTTTGATTGTATTCTTGAAAACTACGCCTTTATACGAAAACTGGTAATCGTTATCAACTTTAGTGACTGTCACAATATTACTATCAGTCAATGTACATGAAAAAATAGTTTCGGCAGCTAAAGTTGAAATAGGAAAAACTGTAACTAAAGCAAATATCATTAATTTACGCATAATAAATCACCTTTATAAATCATCTTTTATTATTAACTCTTACCTAAAATATAATCAGCCTCTTGATTACGACGTTTTGCATTTACGCCTTTGTTATCTTTTTGACGATTTCTTACTGCATCAGCTAGTGCTTTCATATCGCCTGATTGGGCCGATGTCTGTGCAGCTTTGATAACATCTTTTGTCAGTGAACCATAATTGTAAGCATAAGACGTCAACGCTGCTTGTACATTCGGTGATAGCGCATTCCAGGTTGATGGTGATAATTGATTTTTAGCTCTATCAGCAAAAATTTGCGAGCGCCGTATCAAATCACGCTCCGCATCTTCTTTTGTCACAATCGTGTCTTTTGTTACTTTTACAACGGTACCATCTGCTTTAGTAATTGTATCTGAACCATAGCCAGTTCGGTATGCATTAACATCCCAATAAGCTTTAGAACTAAAACCTTCAAAACTTCGTAGTAATCCAGTGGCTTGATCTAACGATGAACCTGCGATTGGTTTAATCTGCTTATATGATCCAGCAGTACTTCCTCCACTTCCAGGAGAATATTTTCCATAAATCCCACTCAAGCCGCCAGTTGAACCAGGAATTGGTAATTTAATGTACTTATCTTTAGCTTTAAATTGCCCTTCATTGCTGTTATCTAATTCATTTTTTTCTTTAGTCACATCACTGAATTTCGCATCATCTCCTGAATTACCTTTTAATGCAATTTGTTGATCAGCTGCACGTTTATTTAAAATCGCAAGAGTTGTATTTCTGTTAAGCTCTTTTTGTAAATCCATTTCCATTTTTACTTGATTGATTTCTCTATCAAGTGCTGTTAAATCACGATTTAACTCTTCCAATGCTTGCGTATTACTTGCTACATGAGGTTCTCGCATTCCTGCTAATAGCATTCTACGAGCAACCAATGCTTTTTCTAACGTTCTAGAAATCGCCACTTCTTGAGATAATCTGGCAGCTAAGAGTGGTGCATCAGGATCTTCTCTTAAAGCTTCAATCAAGCCACGTGTTACGGATACTGTAGTAGAACTAATACTCCCTAATTGTTCCTGAGTAAGCGTCGGAGAATTTAAAACCTGTTCAAAATGCGTCATGACATTAATACTTTCTTGCTCTATTTTCGGTGCTAATCCTGTTCCTGCAACACTTTTTGGCGGTACACCACAGTTCTCACATGTCGAGATAGTCTTATCACCAAGCACATCTCTTACCCAAGTGGCTGCATCTGCTGGCGTTTTCCATTCGGTACACATCATCCCATCACATTGGGTTTCAGGAATAGCGCTTTTTTCAAGTACAGAACGTTCTTGGCTTAAATTGAAACCAGCAGAAATAACATCTTCTAGTAATTTAATAGGCTCTTGTCCTTTTCCACCTTTCTTCTTACCGCCAATCCAAGTTATTCCCTTATCACCATTATCCTCTTCTACACGTTTTTTGGCTTTTTTGGCATCAAACTCTAATGTGACGATATCTTTAAAGTTTTCAAGTTTTGCGCCCTCTACCCATGCATCAGCAAGGCGACCAGACATTTCTTCACAACTGGTTTTTAATAAATCAAAGTCTAGTTTCGCTTGATACAAACCATTTGTTAAAATATCGTAGAGTTGAGGATTGGCTCGCTGAATAATCATTGCAGGTAAGCTTGCAACAGCGCCTGTTGCAGACTGGATAATATTGCTATATAAATCTTTGAAACCTTCAGTAATTCCATTTAATTGATTTTTAATTGTTGTTTTAAAATCAAAATTACCGCACATCAAATTCGCTTTCCAACCTACACCAATTGCAAGCTCATGAGGACGTTTACGAGATGGAGGGGGCATGATTGCAGCTCCTCCCCCAATTTGATAAAACACTCTATCAGATAACACAGTTCCCTGTACATAAGAAGTAGCAGAAATTGGTTGGCTTAAACATATCCCCATTAAAAGCCCTACCGTAACTGCAATGAATTTAAATTTGATTTGTTGTCGCATTTTTAATTTCCTTTAATAATTTCCCCAATCAACACTGCCTAAGAATTTCTGACCTCGCCGTTTACAACAAGAATAAGGACGCCATAATGCCCAGCTATAATTTTCTTGTTCAGAAAGCTTATGAGAATATGTATCTGTAGTAGAGCCATCAGGAAAAATTGAGCAAGATGTTTCCATTTTAGGGCTTAGCATTTGCCATTTATGATTTCTTTTATTTCCTTCTTGAACTGGCTTAGGTGGCCAATAACCATCTCTCTGTTTAGCATTAACTGGAACATAAACATGTAATTGACCATCGCGAGTAATTACATCTGCCGTTCTTTGTACTGTTATTGCTGCCGCTTTATAATCATGATTTTGTGTAACAAACCCAGATCTAGGATAAATATTTCCCCACAAGTCTCCCCCTTTCCTCACCTCTCTCATACCAGGAGTAAGTGCTTCTGGATAAAACATCTCGGGCATTCCATGGTTCCAAGCAAAGTAATCTAAAGCACTTAAAAAATAAGGCAGATAAGGTGTTGTTTGACTTTTACATGAATATCCCATTGAGCTAATCATATTTAGAAATAGCCCGCCAGGATGACCGATAGCCTCAGCATTTTTAAACGTTAATTGAGAATACTTTTGTGTTGGTGAGCGGTAAGCACCACCTTTTGCGCCTTTATTTAAGAAAGCCATTTCAGTCCATGGGCTTTGTTTATCATGGTTATAACTTGATATTACTAATTCAGGAATAAAATGATGTACTTTTGTCGATGTTCTCACTTTGCAACCAAATTGTGTACAAAACAGCCAGTAACAAATACCTACTACTTTGTAATCTGCGCAAGATGCTGAAGCACTTGAACTTAAAATCGTTGCCGTATTAATATTTGCTGAGAATCCAGATATAGAAATGGAAACGAATAGGCTAAATAATGAAACTGATTGAGTAAATTTGAGTGTTTTCATACCTTTCCTCAATTCATGCTCTGTTGGTACTGTTGATAAAGTTGAATTGCATGTTTAATATCAGTAGCACCATAAACAGCATAATGAGAGCTATTATCAAGACTAAATACAATAGCAGGTACTTTTTTAATCCCAATTTGCCATCCTGAAATAACACCGTTATAGCTATACACAAGTGCTTGTTCTGTATTTTTCCATTCTTCAGTATCCATCTTATTTTTAACTTGAATACTCGCTGTCTCTGGATCAATCGATAAATTGACACTTAGCTTTTCTTCAAGTTGTTCAACCGCATCAAGCATATAAATATGATCAGCCAATTGAGCATTTGAAATTGGATAATGTTGAGTGGTATAAACAGAAATTGAATATGCTGTAGCTAATACAGGAAATAAATTAAAAAAAAAGAAAATTAAATAACGCATAACTAAGCTCAAAGAAAATTTTAGTAATATAACGTTAAAAATTTACTGCCTAAAAATAAATAAGAATTCCTATTCAAAAAAAATACAATTAATTCTATTTTTTTTTATAAAATCAACTAAACTAGGTCTTGTTTAAGCTACTATCGTTGATAGTACTTAAAGTTGTAGAAGCCTTGAAATAGCAACGACTCATTACACATGAGTAGGTTTCACTTAATGCCTCTTTGCATTCTGAAAAGAGCTCCCATCTTCGATTATGGGGAATGCACCCTTCACTATACCGGGGAAATACGAAGTCCCTGGGACTCGTCATTTCCTTGTTCCATTTTTACTTTTATATAAGGAGATGAGTATGTCTAATTTTAGTCAATATCCGAAAGAAATAACGGTTGATGGGTTCTTAGGTATAAAAAAGACTTCTTTATTAGAACGTATTGGATTTCATACTGGAAAACTGTTTCTAACAGTTAAATCACGAGCAAAACATAAATATCTTGAGGTATCTCGAGGGTTTAATGAAAGCTTAGATGAAGAAGAACGTCTACATCAAGAAAGTATAAACACTATGCTTGAAGAACAGGCTAACGAATATGAAAGACTTATTAATGTAATAAAACATCGACACATTCTATTGTTGATTGTTGCAATACTAATTAGTTTTATATTAGGCGCTTTATCAATATTTTTAACTACGTTATTTATTTAATTTGTTTCCAGCAGGGAAAATACCCTGCTGAGTGGTATTTCTCTGCATTATAGGAGATATACCATGGCTCTAACTATTGATATAAAATTAATTTGCTTTGAAGATTATCTTTCTCAATACTGGAACAAACAGATTGATAATGAAGTTGCTAGAGCAATTAAAAATGCAGCATTAAAAGCTTGGGTAAATAGATATCCTCACGAAAAAGAAGTTCGTTTTATCTACAAAATGCCTGCTAACAATGGAATTCATTTCCGCTTTTTTACCATTAAACAAAACTCAGAAGGCCGTTTAATCGTTACTCGTTGAGTTTTCCCTTTGGGAACATACCTCCAGGATATGTTCCTTATAACTAAGATAAGATTAGCAAAATTGAATTCATTGCTTAAAATTATACACTTCACTCTCATTGGAGAATACATTTTCCAATGAGTAAATGTGTTCTCTATTTCTATCGGAGAACACACTATGACTTCTCAACTTAAACTTGATCTTTACCAAAACGTTACTAACCGAATTATTGCTGAACTTGAACGAGGAACAGCCCCATGGCTGAAACCTTGGAATACACCTGAATACGACCTTTCATTGCCTACAAATGCATTTTCTGGGCGTACTTATTCTGGTGTCAATATCTTATTACTTTGGA
>NZ_NXGB01000006.1 GCF_002850605.1 Pasteurella oralis | reverse complement strand
ACCAACAACTGATTCTGTGAACTCTCCCGAATTTCCGTTTGCCGTATCTATCATGCGTACCCAGAAATAATGCGTTTCATTCACGCCTAAGCCGTCAAATGAATAACTATTTGTTGGATATGCCAGTGTGACGAGTTTTCTTGTTGTCTCAAAACGATTTTCTGCACTCGTCCAAATCTCGATCGCGGAATTTGGATTGGCGAATACTGGATTTTTCCACTGCAACAAAATCCCAAACACTTTCGAAACAGTAGTTAATTCGCTCACAGCAAAGCTGATATTAAATGACTTAGTAACCGCCTCTGATAGCTGTCCTTGCTCGTTCTTAGCGCGAATTTCCGCAACATATTCCCCGTCGGGAAGACCGATAAATTTGTAGTTTGGTGATGTTAAATCATCATAAATCTTATAAAACGTTCCATTTTTATATAACTTAATCTGATATTTAACAATTGCACTATGTTTGACAATGTAGTCAAAACTCAATGATACACCATCACCGTCTGCTTGTACTTCGACGTGTTGCACTTTATCAAGTCCAGCAGTAGAAAGTGTTGTTTCTTTTGGCTCAAAGACTGCGCCATTATCCACGATTGCTTCCTTTTGTGGTTCGTGTTGAAGCGCAACAATCGTATATTGACCTTGCTTGTCTTCGCTTATCGTCAATGCTTTGAATAACTGAACATTGATTTCTTGTGTTGTTAAAGACCAAACACCGAATTCAGCCAAACCGACAGGCTCTGACTCTAACGTCACTTCATTACCATTCACATTCACAATGCGAATATCTGTATGCTTAGCTTCTTGATTAATGTACGTTAAATAACTATTCCCCCATGGCGTAATTTCTCTATCAAGCGTCACTTTTCTACCATTGACAGCTATTACACGACCACCAATATTTGTATCTGCATAATGGCAATCTGCTACACGAATAATGTCACCGGGAATGTGCATTAAGCCTTCTACACCGACAGTAAATGTGACTGTTTTGGTTTCCAATCTCTCTGTTTCAAGAATCCATTTCCCAGTGCGGAATGCTTGACCGCGTGATGTGCAGCCAAACGCTGTCACTTTTTTAATGTTTAAACCATGACGACGAATTAAATCATCATCAGATACGATTTCGATCTTTCTTTCATAACTATCACTTGCGTCAACATATTCAACGTGAATCTCGTTGTGTCGCGCTTTCTGTGCTGAATATTGATAAGAAAACTCACCGTCAACAACATTCGCATTTGTATAAGTCCACACTGGATCTGCTGGTCTATCCATTACGACAGTAAACTCTTGCCCGTTCCACACTGGCATTGCGCGGAAGATTGAACAGATGTCATTAATCACATCGTATGCTTTACGCTGATCTGTCAGCCACGCATTACACGTGAATCGAGGTTCTTTGCCGCCAAACCCATCTGGCACAAGCTGATCACAATATTGCGCCACTTGATATAACGTCCACTTATCCACATTGAATGCACCTAAACGCCAGCCAAGACCATAGCGCTTGTTAGTCATTAAGTCGTACAGCACCCACGCTGGATTATTTGACCAAGCTATTTTGAATGTACCGTCCCAAAGCCCTGTATAAGTACGATTCACGGGGTCATAGTTACTCGGCACTTTGATTTTGATACCGTAGATTTCATAAGTGCGGTTTGGGATTGAACTAAAATATTCCGAATCAAAACGAACACCGACAATAGCAGTGTTCGGGTAAGCGAATTCAGTTTCAATAATTTCGGTATAACTTGCCCAAATCGTGTTGTTTTGTAACCGCTGCGATGTGCTGTCCTCTGTTAAGCGCTCAACTTTGATTTTAAATGGAACAGCGGGCAAATCATCAAATTCAAACTGTTTAAGATATTGCGAACTATACTTACCATTAATTGAAACTAGGTAGCTCGTTTGTCCAATCGTAATCATTAAGTCTACTTTAGAACCGTAGGTATCACCTTTATCATTTTGACTAAACAGCGATTGAACACCAACAGTAAAACGTAAACGGCTCACTTTGTTATCCGTCACAGTGCGAGTAAGTGGTGTCAATTTTCTTACTTGAGCACTCACAGCAACTTCTTTTTCAGACGTATTGAACCCCTCCATAATCGCTTGATCTTGTGTGCCAATACGCCCTTGTGCATCCACGTTTTTAAAATTGTAACTATCATCACTTGCTTGAATTGGCGTTTTATCCAAGTACACGGATTTAACACCATCCACTAAGCCTTGAATCTCACCTTCAGATATAATTTCTACAATCTTGACAAACTGTTTAGAACGCCCACTTTCTGGAGCTTCATAAGGCGTATGTCCACCACCACCTTTTTTTCCACCCATAGCTTACCCCTTAAAAAATCCTGTTCTTTTATTTTTAATTACAATATCAACATTTACAGTTTCAACGCCCTGTGAAATTACCATTGAACCACAGAGCATGCGTCCGTAAGCCAATGGCACCATTCGCCCTTGCGCGACCATATTCGAAAGATTAGAGAATGAAGTAGAGCGTTTTTTCTCTACATCATTTGCTTGTTGCATTTGTGGTGGCTTAGTCAACATTTGAGCCACTCCACCTGCCATCATTCCAATCCCCATAGCAATAACACTTGGTCCATAAGCAGCAAGCGGTGTATATAGCATCACAACGCCGATTACTGTAATAACAGCACCTAAGATAGTTTGAAAGACTCCAGCTTTCTTAGCTCCCTTTAAAACAGGTGTAAAATGTACTGTCATCCCATCTTTCAAGTTATAAAAAAAACCTTTCTCTAAATAACGATTGTCAATATATTCTTTACCAATTCTGATCGTAAATTTACCTTGTTGAATAAATTCTCTAAGTTTTGGTATTTGTGTTGTTAATGCTTTAACAATCTCAGCAACATTCTTTACGTCTAATTTGAAGTCAGTACCAAATTGTTTAAGGGCACCGTAAAATTTAACGTTGACCATTGTTTAAATCTCCAAATACTATGTGTATGTTTAAGTCAATATCCGTCATATAAATCACGTTTAGATAAACGTTTAGGACTATGATGTAACACTTGCTGATTGCCAATGTAGATCGCTGCGTGATTTGGTACATCTGCCCCAACTTGCATTAGAATCACATCACCAACTTGCACCGCACTTTCATCTTTAACTCGCCCAAAACCATATTTTTCTATGTTGTCTAGATACAGATTCTGTCCGTCTTCCCACCAGAAATCATCTCTTTCAAAATCAGGGAAATCAACACCAGCCAAGCGATAAAAATCGCGGAATAGCGTGTAACAATCTATTTCACCATGACTGGAGAATGTTTTTCTGTGATGAACTTCAAATTATCGACTCGCCAAAAACTTCATTGTTTTATTCACAATTACCACCAGCGAATTGCATTAATCAAATCAGGTAGTACCCACGATATACCAAAAATAAAACTTAAAATCACAACAACGTAAGCAAAACGGCGAGCTGTTGCATCTTTTGAAATAACTTCTAGCATTTTTGCCACCTCTATATTAAAATTCATCATAATTTATGTCCTCTTAGTCAGATTAAGTGGATAATAAAAAACCCCGAACACTGCGAATGTTTGGGGTTTGTTTTTTTGGAGTATGCTTCAAATATTGGTAATAACAAAAAGGCATGGTTGTTATGACCATGCCTTAGATTTCTAGGAATAAATCCATTTGCTGAATCGCTGCAAACTCTCGCTCAAGTTCAGCCTTTTCTTTTTTGCATTCGTTTAACGTCTTTCCTTTTTGGCTAGATCGCATTTTGTAATCTGCCATTTTAGCTCGCCAAGCCTCTGTTTTATTCTTCACTTCATCTCGACGAGCAATGCCAGTCGTCCAATAATCCCATAAAGCAAGAAAACATTCTTCTTGGTAGTTTTCCAACCGTTCTTTTAAATCTGAACGCACTTTATTTGGGTTGATTGAGAACAGCCAACCATTTAATTTCTTGATTGGCATACACAACATTTCACGATTTTTCCCATCTTGGGCAACTGTGGTGATATGACCACAGTTGAATTTGGCACTTTGTTCAACCAATTTCTTATGTTGAACTTTCCAGTCCAACCCAATCCCTAAAACAATTTCACGCATTGCTACATAAGCAATACCATTGTTATCAATTAATGTAATTTCTTGACCTAAAAATTCTGTTTTTAATGCTTGCATAAAGATGCTCCTGTTAAATTTTGAGTAATAAAAAACCCCGACCATTTCTGATCGAGGTTATTTGTTGCCACAACGTTCCTACCTTTCGGCTTGGTATCTACCAATTTAAAGATGTTGGAGGAATTTTACGCATAAAAAAAGCCAAAAAGTAAAATAAATTACAATTCGGCTATTATTAGGAATTTTACCTTAAAATTATAAAAAGTCAATTTTTAATACTCCCCCAAAAAATATTAACTTTATTTTGGGGATGATGATTATTTTATCGACTCGCCAAAAACTCTGCACTTCCGTCATCTTCCAATTCTTCTGTTTTCTGCTCTTTATAAAACGGCATAAAGTCAGTTAATTCCATTGGTTTTGATTTTGGATCACGATTAATCATGGCAAGTAAATGTGATATTTGAGCCGTGCGATAATCTTCACGCCAAAGTCCAAACGGCTGTTCATTGTAGAATTGTTGGTATTCTTCCAAGTGCCGTTCTGACATTTGTTCGATTTCTGCTAAGGTTTTACCCAACGCAAGCGACAGATTGATTTGGAACTTGCGTCGGTTCGTTAGTTTTTTGTTTCTTCTTCCTTTGGGTTGATTACTGCAGTTAATTTTTCAAAGACTTCTTTGTCTAACTGCGAAAGTGCGGCTAAATCTTCTTCATTTTCTGCATTAAACAGATTATTCCCATCTTCATCGCATAAACGAATTGCTAACGTGCGGGTTAATGTATGGGGATCGTAAATTTTCGCTAATTGCTTAGTTAACTCTTCTGTATCATCAAAATTTAATTCAATCCCTTGTGATTGTGCAATTTTAACTAAACGTTGTTGTTGTCCGTAAAGCTGTTCGTTGACTTCACCTACATTAAATTCACGTACATAGGATTCTGCACCGTTGATTTCCAGTTTTGTTAAGCGTGGTTTATTTTTTAAAAGTGTTTCGCGTGTGCCTTTCATTTACTTTTCCTTTATTTTAGACAATAAAAAAGCCCTCGATTGAGGGCTGATATAGATTAAGCGACTGGTAATAAGTAGTCGCGTTTTGATTGCTTGATCGTAATACCTGATTCAAACTTGCCTTTGACTTCACCACTGATGTTAGCACCCGTTTGGATAAAGCCTGTACCGTAAAGTGAACCTTGATTTTCCTTGAAGACAATCAAGTATGGGAAGGTTTCTTTGCCGTAGAATTTCTTACGCAAGTCGGCTTGCATCACTGTTGCTGGCGCATAAAAGAAAGTTAACTTCACCGAACCGAGTTCAATATCCCCAGGCTCTGTTTCAGTCCCTTCACTGCACATAGTCGTCACATCTTCTTCGGTCAAGGTGTCACCGTCTTTTTCGATGTTCTTGATTGCGCAGAAATTAGATGACCATTTTACTTTTGCCATTTTAGCATTCGCAAAATCCGTTGGTTTGTCTTGGTTTGACCAATCCACCTCGTCGGCGAGAGTGATAGTATTGTTATCCACCCCTTTAACTGGGTAATAACCATCAAGTGCTCCTAGTCCTGTGATTTTAATACAATCACCTTTTTTCAAACCGTGACTTGCTACTGTGATTTTGGCATTAGGTGAAACTTCACAAGCCGTAATTGCTTTTTCAGCTTCGACACCAGTGCCGAGATAAAATTTTGTTCCTTGGAACGGGGTTGTTTTAGCCATTAGTTTTCTCCTTCTAATCCATATTCGATATTAAATTGAATTTGTGAAACGTACCAAGTACGTTGTTGTTGATCTTGCTCGTAGCTATATGCTGTCAATGCAATACTATCTAGGTGTATAAATTCTGCTTGTTCTAAGCAATCGGCAACTTGCTGAGCAATCTCATCTAGTTCATTTTCACCATTGTCAATAGATTTGATGTAAATAGCCACGTTGAGCTTCGCTTGCCATTGGCTACAACAAGTAGTAGCCTCTTGACAAAATGCATCATCAATAAAAACCGCAATGGCTTTCTGCTCTTCATCAATATTGATAAACGTAGGGCGACCACTGTAAAAATACTCAACATCATTGATTTTCTTCTGCAGAAGTGTAGTCACTTCTTCTCGAATTTGGGTATGGATTTGCATTATTTTCTCCGTAATGAAAGCGAGAGATTTTTGGCGAGTTCCTGTCTAAGTTGTTCAGGATAATCCGCCAATTCTTTATGAAAAGCATTAGTTAAAGGCGTTGCAAGTGGTATTTTTGCCACATCAATACCATAACGTTCTCGCCCTTGGCGAAACATTACGTGTGTTCTGCCATTAGCAAGCCGCTGAACAAAGCCACGGGCGACTGAATGCTGCCCTACTCGTAACACACCTTTACGAGCAAAAATACGGTTGCGTTTAGTTTCCAACACACGAATTAATGGCATATGGCTACGATTAACACTAATAACTGCTTTCGGGTTACTTGCTGTTGGTGAGAATATTAGCCTTGCTCTACCGCGCACCGTTTTTACATTTACGCCAATCTGTTGAGCAACGCCTTTGGTGGCTTTTTTCATCGCTGATTTTGCAATTTTTCGGATAGATTTCGCCGCTTGCTTATTCACGTCACGTTGCAGTTTTTGCATTGCTTGGCGTAATTGACGCTCACCTGTGATTTTGCTCATCATTTACTCCAGCTGTAATACGATCATTCCATCGACAAAGTGGTAGGATTTAACCAGATATTTCTTGCCATTTCCGACCACTTTATCGTCTAAACGGGGCTTATAGCCTGATGTGCGAAAGAGGGTTAAGGTTCGCAATATGCCGTTTAATGCTTGCTCCTCATAAGAATGAAATCCCTCCATAATACGAGGGGCTTCGTCATAAGTCGCAGGATAAGGCTTATTGTTAATCAGCCATTCCGACATCATCGTTTGAGTGATGGTTTGATCTGCCTGTGATAACGCTTTTTCAAAAAGGCTAGGCATTGATTTTCACATCAACTTCCGCAGATGATGTGCCTGAATTTGACCAAGCAACGCCAAGGCGTTTATGTGAGCCCTTTGAAGTTGTTGCTTCGCTAGCGCCACTATCCCAATATAAAACCGTACCTTGCTGAATATTGTCTGATTGCTTGGCTTTCACACGCCATACTCCACCAACAATACCTGTGCCCGCTGCTTGATTTTCAATATCTGTGACTGCAATGGCGTTGAGGTTATTGATTTGTACAACATCGCCGCTTTTAGTTGCTTTTGTCGCAACAAAATCAATGGTGTCACCATTTTGAATAAAGTTTTTAGCCATAAGAATTTTCCTTATTTTTGATAATAAAAAACCGCACTAATTAAAGTGCGGTCAATTTTGGGAGAATTTACGCATTTGTTACACGTACAATACCACGATGATCTAGTACATTTACACCAGCATCAATACGAACTTTTGTGGTTACTCCATCTACGGTAAAGCCCGTTTGCTGATCGATAAATGGTGTTTCTACGCCGTTGAGGTAGGATACTTCAATAGCCTCTTTGTTGAGCAAGTACCAAACTTTAGGATTGATACCTTGTAGACGTTGTGATTTAATCACAGGCACCACATTTTGCAATGGGTTAATAATGCCCGCGTTAATATCCGCACCTTCAACTGAACTAGAACCTAAGACCTGTTTGGTTTTGGTGAATAATGATGTTGGTGTCAGTAAAACATCTGGTTCGATAGCTAATTGTTTACCATCAAAAGATTTTTGGGCATTCATTAATTGAATCGCTTGATCAATTGTTGCAACATTAATTTTGCCATTGGTTAAGGTGTTTTTGTGAGAAGTATCATACAATTTCTTGCTGTCGTAGTTCATCACAGGATCGCCAGTTAATTGAGCAAATACCAAATCTGCGATAGTTGCTCGTGCAGCTTGACCAAGCTTGAATGGAATGGCTGTTAGCATATTCATATCATCATTGATGATAGTTTGACGTGTAATGCTAAATAAGCCACCATAGGTTGCCAAAGATACGTGAGTACCTGTATCACCCAGTGTTACATAAGTGTACTCTGCCCCTTCGCGCACCATTGGTAGACTATCAAAACCACCTAAGCCTACTCGATAGGCAGGACGGAAATCCGTTAAGGTGCCTTTATGCGTCCAGGTTTCAAAGTTTTCTTTGCTTTCTTCCCAGCCACGAAGTACAGACTTATGGGCTACATCAATGAGAATTTGACCAAAATCACTTGTTGAATGCGTGAACGCCATACCGACAATTTGCATTGGGTTGTAATTTAATACACTAACACCACGATCAACCAATGAAGCACGAGCCAATTCACGCAAGGTCATTGCGTTGTAAGCATTGTCTTTCTCTGTTTTATCAACACCAGCACGAGCAAGTAAAGCAGACTTAACACTATCACTCACAAGATTACCATTGCCAGCATAAATATGATTTTGTGGTACGCTTGGCGTGGTGTTTTCGCCTAATTTGGCAAGTAGCTTGTCTTTGGCTTGTTCTGCGGTCATTGACACATCAGCAAGGCAATCTGCCATTAAGCCATCGTATTTATCGCCGAAAGCGGCAAAGGTGGCTTTAATTTTAGCGTTGCGTTCTGCTAATGCAGCAACAGGATCGATACTGGACTGAACAACAGTCGGTTTTTCGAGATTTTTTGCAACTGGTTGCTCTTCTACGACAGGTGGTGTCGTTTGAGCTGGTTGTTGCGGTTTAGCGTTGCCTTGTGGCGTGAATAACATATTTTTGATTGTTTCAGGCATATTAGTATAGTCCTCTAGTTTTTTGGATTGGATACAAGCCATCGCCACAAGTGGTTCGGCTAGTTTATCGGCGAAACCTTGCTCAACACACTCTTTGCCAGTGAGCCAAGTTTCTTCTTTCAGCATTTCTGCTAAATCTGTTTCAGATTTACCAGTTTTCGAGACATACGCCATAATCAGCGTACTTTCCACTTTATCTAGTAAATCTGCATACTTACGCATGTCATCTGCATCACCACCTTGAATACCCCAAGGCTTATGGATCATCATCATTGCATTTTCGGGCATAATGATTTCGTTACCCGCCATTGCAATTACGCTTGCCATAGATGTAGCAAGACCGTCGATATAGACGGTCTTGTTAGCTGGGTGATTTTTTAGTAAGTTGTAAATGGCGATGCCATCAAATACATCACCTCCCGGTGAGTGGATGTGCAGATTAATTTGTTTTAAATTGTTCCCAAGATTTTTCAAATCCTTGGCAAATTGCTGTGCAGTGACACCCCAAAATCCAATTTCATCATAAATCGAAATTTCAGCTGTATCATTCGTAGCCGCTTTGATGGTAAACCAAGATTGATTATTCGTCTTGCTTGCTATTCCCATCGCCATCGGTGCTAAAATCATTTTTGTTTTTCCCATCGATAATTCCTTGTGTATTGGTTAAATCAGTATCAAACTTCAAGCCTTCACGAGCATTTTCTTTCACTTCCACGATCCGTTGTCGTTTGACTTCGGCTGGGTTGTTTCCGCTTGCTCGGATGGCTTGCCCTTCAGTTGCTAGACCGCCTCTAATACGCTCTTTCCATGCACTTGCTTCTTTAATAGGGTCAATCCACGGCATTACTGGTCCTGAATAAACCGCATTAAATAGCGAATTTTGGTCAATATCATTTGGTAATTTAATCGCTTGTGAAGCAATCGCCATTTTCAGCCATTCGCGATAAATTGGACGACTAATTGTAGCTACAAAGGGCATCTTGTAGCACCGCATAGCCTTCAAAACTTTCTACAAGTTCCTGCCGTTGTGCAGAATAAGTGCCGTTGTAATCTCGAGCAATGCTTGAATAACTTGATCTTGTACCTGCAGCAGTCGCTCTTAATTGTCCATTACGGAAATTCTCCAAGTTAGTATTGGGGCGATTTGAGTTAATTAACCCAATATCTTCGCCCGGTTTCAGATCATCAATCACTGCACCTGGGGCAATATCAAACAGGCGTGGTTCATCGTTTTGCTCCTCATCGCCATAGAGTGCAGCATCACCTTTTTTAATGTACATCGTCATTGCCGCTGCAATACGTGCAGCAACTCGTTCGCTTTCTTCGTATTCCTTTAGATCCGCCAAACGCACAATGACACCATGCAACATACTTACACCACGAATTTGATGTAGTCGTTTACGAAAGGCGAGATGTAGCATATTTTCTGCCGACACCGTTTTAACCTTACTGTACATTCCACTGCTCTCTTGCGGATTATCCAAATAAACTTGATAAGCCGTTGGTTTCCGCCAAGCATTAAGATATACACCTTGCACTAATCCGTTTTTAGCTTCGTCCGACTGCATCGGCACAAAATCAGGCTCTAAGGCTTCCAGCGAAAAGGCTATGGGTGAACCGTGCTCAAGCCCAGTTACTTTGCCTTTAACAAACTGTACAAAAACCTCGCCATCTCGTAACCAAGTTCGCAATAGCATTCGTTCTAAGAGTGGTCGAGTATATAGCCCTGTCACTTCAGGTTTTACCGACCACTCCGCCCAGAGCTTGCGAATTTGACTTGCCAAATCTTCGTGAACATCACCAGCTAAAGTAAGCGGTTGTGGCTCGATATGAATACCTTTTGAGCCAATAACACGTTCTTCCATTTTGTCTAAAATGCCGATCACAATATCGTGATTTTGATCTAAAGCACGAGCTTGTTCTCTCAAACTGACCGCACTTTGACGAATGGTGGTATTTGCCCCCTTGCCTTCTCGCTGTGCTTTATGAATGCGGCTTGGTAATGCCGCTTCGTAGGCATTTAGTACATAGCGATTTTTAGATCGTTGTGCCGCCCATTTTGGCGACACTACGGCAATTGCTTTTTCAAATAGGTTCATAATGAATACCTTTATTTAGTAAAATTATTTGATGAAATAAGCACTCGCAAAAATTAAGGCACTAATCCCCCAACAAATAGCTATAATCATCGCTGAAGTGGCTAATCTTTTTCCAACAATACCTGCATCTTTTTCACTCATTTTTCCACCTACCTTTACTTGATGTTTTGGTGTATACTTGATCACGATTGCTCCTTAGTTGCTAAACTTGGATAAGGGATAAAGAAAAACCCCGAAAGATTGCCGTCTTTCGGGGTTTGTTTTTATACCTAATTAAATCTCACATATTTAATACGGTGCCGTTTAGTTCGCTGTCCGCTACTCGCAAGCTGTTCATCAAGCATCGTTTGGTAGCGATCACGCTGTTTTGTTAGTTCCGCCACCTGATAAGATACCGACCGCCCATTAAAGCTCACTTGGCTTTGAGCGATTTCGATTTTTTCATCAAGTGTACGGATTTTTTGTTTAAGTTCGTCAATTGAGTAAATACTCATAGCCACCCACCTGTTTTTCTTCCACCATCACTCAACCAACTGCTTTTCGATTTTGTCTGTTTTGGTGTTGCTTTTGCGATTTTTTCTTCTGTTTCGACCGCTTGCTCTACCATTACTGCTTGTTCACGGATAATATTCGGATTGATGTCAGGTAGTTTTGCCCAACTTGGCACGTCTTTTTCATCACCCCACTTGATCCGTTCATAACCACGCAAAATAGCAATGGCGTGAGCGTAGCAAAACAAGTCAAAGGCTTCGTTATTGTCTTTCCCTGGTTTCCGCCACTTACCATCAGCACCACGTTCTTCATAAACCAATTCATTAAAAAACCATTCTCCGATCCACTCAGGAAAGTGAATGTAATTAGCCCCGACAGTATCTCGAGCTAGAGCATTATTAATACGATCTTTGAGATAGTCCGTTTGCAATAAATACAATGGCACATCGCCTCGAGCTGAAGAATGACGATCAGAACGAGTGGTATTATCAGGATAGGTTTTCGTGATTAGCTTTTGCCGTTTGGTGCTATCACCTTTAACTAGATAAACTCGCTTGGCGTAACCATCACGACGACATTTTCGCCAGAATTTATAAGCATTATCGGTGACTCCTTCTTCGCCACCACTATCCACCGCCCTTGCTAAAATTGGCATAAAGTGGTTAGGATTGTTTGATAGCGGATAGCATTTCTTCAGTACGTCTGAGATTAAAATATGCCAATCATCAGGTATACGAGGGTCTATTTTCTCAATTACACCATCACTATCAGGCAATGTGTGTGAAATGTTATAACGATCTATTAACCAACGTTCGCCATTCTCTCCATAACCGACCATTTGCACCACAAAACGACGATTTTTCCCACCTTGTACATCCACAGCTGCCACAATAAAGCGACATTGCGGTGGTACGGTTTTTTCGTCAATTTCTTCACGGCGTTCCATCAATTCATCAGAGAGACGTTGTTCAAGTGCGGAGCGTGGAAGATAGGGTAATCCGCAGTCAGTATTTGTCACTGCTTTTAGAGTTTCCTCGCTTCCTGTCATTTCATATTCATGTTCTGCAGTTAATAACTTATATATTAATTGCTCCCATTTTTGATAACCAGCAGCGGGACCTTCTAGCCAAAAAGAAGCAATACGTGTATTCCTTCCTTTTCCTTTAATTTTCCCTTTCTTATCTATTGTTTGACCTTCTTTAAGCCAAACGCCTTTTATATTCAACTCACGTTTTAGCGACGGTTCAATCAACGTCTGACAAGACGGACATTGTAATCGTGCTTTTTCACTGGCTTTTACAAAGTCATCATCATCTCTATAACCAGTCATATTCGCCATGCTTGGTTCAAAGTATTCTTTACAATGTGGACATGGCCAATAAAAGCGACGTCTGTCGCCCCGGTTATATAAGCTTAAAATCCCTGTTGTAGGCGGTGCTTCATGTGTTGATTTTGGATGATGTTTAAGATCAACAATGTCCTTTCCGGGTGAGCTTTCAACAAGCGTCATTCCTGATGACATAAATGTCGTGGTACGTTTTGACGCAAGCGAAAAGCCGTCCCCCTCACCGTCAACATCTTCGGGCCAGCGATCGTAATCAGTCAGCGCGACGTATTTGTAGTCAGACGACGACAAGACATTAATAGATGGCCACCCGATTTTTAATAAGTTTCCAGCACGAAAATATTTATCATGCACGTTATTATCGTTCTTGCGTGGACTTAATCGTTTCGCAATTTCAGGCGAACAACGGAAAGTGCGGTCTAATCTTTTACGACTGTGTTCACTCGCTTTTTCTTGTGTTAATTGAACAAGTAAAAAGTCTGACGGATCGCAGATAATTGAATAAGTGATCCAACCGTCAATTAATCCGATCGTTTTACCTGTTCGCGCAGGACCAACAAAAACAACCGCGTCGTATTCACGAGAACTTAAACAATCCATTGGCTCAATTAAATAACTTACAGTGTCTTTATCCCATTTGATAGAATTTCCACCACCAATGGGGACACGCATATATTCATAGACTGCTTCAGATACTTTCATTCGACGTGGTGCTTTCACTGAACTCGCTATATCTCGTCGAATATCTTTAGCAGATGCAAACATGGTTAATCCTCTGAATCATCATGATTGTTGTTTTGAATATGTAATGCCATTTGATCTCTTAGATCATCAATAATTTGTTGTACTCGCATAAGTGCTTTCGGTTGAAGTGCCGCGTCACGTTCTAAAATATCCGGCAATGTTTCTAATGTTTGAACTACCGCTTTTGCTAAAGCACTCATTTCTTGTGCAACTTCAAAAGCTGGAATTAATTGACCAGTTTCTCGCTCATACTTAAGCCTTTCATTTTCAGCTTGCCAAAATGCTTTGCGATCAACTGGTAATAGTGAATCGACATCTGTCGACATCTTTTCTGATAATCCAGATCGAATAAGATCCGAAAGTAAATAGAGTTTTAATTTTGAATTGCTGCCGCTTGCTGGCGTTAACCCAGCGAGCCGTTGAGATACCGTCTGGCGGTGCATTCCAACCAGTTCAGCTATCTGATTTATGTTTAATTTTATGTCGAATAAATTATCCATAATCTAAAAAACCCACTGATTAAAAGTCTGAAAAAACTGATTAAAAATGCAACAAAAACCCAGATGATGACTGAAAATTCGAAAAACTGCCGAAAACCGCGAGCGCCCAACCCCGTGGAAAGCCCACTCCCGTCAGGAGTACCTTTTACATTTTGTAATGAATAAAAAAATAAGCATTTTTGTTTATCCGTGAATTTAGTTTTCACCACGCCCTTTAGACGTGGATTTAACCTCGTCTTTTTTTGGCATAGTGGTTAATCCTTTTTTAAAATACTTGACTTGTGTGTATATGTGTGTATAATAATACTTGATTAAGACAAAGGAGGTATTTTTTGAACTCATACGACTTAATCAAGGAACTTAAAAAAGCTGGTTGTTTTTTTGGTTCGTCAAGGGAAAGGAAGTCATCAAATATGGGAATCTCCTATTACAGGGAAACGATTTCCCGTTCCACATCCCAAGCAACATTTACCAATTGGCACTTTAAGATCCATAAAGAAATCGGCAGGGCTTTTATAGCTCTGCCGAGTCCTATCTAGGAGGTTATATGTTATTTACCATTGGCGTTGAAACGCCAAAAAACGAAAATGAAGCGTTTGGCTTATGTGTGCCTGCGCTTTTTAATGAAACTTACTCTTGTTTTAGTGCTGCGGATACTGTCGAAGAAATTGTTCCAATGGTAACTGACGCAATCCATACCATCTTGGAAATGATGGTTGAGGGTGATTTTGATATTTCCCAAATTAAAGATTTGGGCTTTCTTCACTATAAAGAACAAGAAGATTTTCAATATTGCGATAGTTGGTTATTAATCGATGTAGATATCACTGCTTACTTTGGTAAACGCCAGCGTGTTAATATTGTATTACCGCAATATCTAATTGATAGAATAGACCAACGTGTAGCTAATAACTCAACTTACAAAGATCGCAGTCATTTCTTAGCCATTGCCTCACAGCGAGAGCTATCATCATCTTTATAATAAAAAAGGCATAGTGAAATATCTATGCCTTTAGTGTTGTGTATTTTCTACTTGCCATTCTCTTATCTTATCAATGCGATTAAGACACACATCACGCTCACGTTTAAGAATGACGGCATACTTTGAAACGTCACCGTAAGTATTGCCATTAAACCCCGTCTTGTCTAAGTGTGCGAGAAGTGCAGATGGAATACTTTGGCATACTTGCGCTACTGGTTTACTTGCGCAAGAAGTCAATAATAGAACGAGGAGCGTTAGCATTGTAAGCGTCAGTACTCTTTTCATCATGTGATATAGAATTAATCGCATCATCTTCCTGTTTCCTTAACTCACTTTCTAAGCGACTTATTTCAAGTGTAAGCTGCCTGTTTATTTCTGCTTGTTTTTCTAAGTTAGAAATCACTGCACTTTGTTGTACTATGGTTTGGGTTTGTGTAGCATTTTCTGCTTTTAGCCCAGAATAAACTTGCCATTGAATCCACATCCACAACACCACACTCACCGCTAAAATGATTGGTGTTAGTATTGGTCTGATAAGCCCGCTAAACATAGTTCTTTCTCTTTATCTCTACGAATAACTAAACCACGCAACACTTTACCACCCGAATAAATCCATCGCGGGAATTGATCACACATCGCTTTAATATTGCCGTTACGTGCGTGCTTGAATAGCGTTGAACTTCTTAGCTTTCCGCACCCCACATTAAATGTTAGCGATACCGCAGCTTCGAAAGCCCCTTGCGGTAAATTCACACCGCCAGCGAACATATTTACGCAACGCTCGGCTTTTTTTAAATCATAAACCCAGCGATCCGCAATTTCTTGTTCTGTATATCGTTTATTGCGTTCAATCTTCAATCCACTTGCTTCTGTGCTACCAATCCCGACTGTCAACACATCCGCTGGACATTTGTACGGATCTAGCATACAACCCTCAGCATTGCCTATGATTTCTAGTCCTCTTTACCCTGTGCGAATCTGCCCGTCATTTTTAGAAAGCACAATCGCAATAATCGAAGCGACAGCACACACAGCGAGTTTTTTAGAATGTTTCATTTTAAATTCCCGTCTTTATCGCGAATGCCTGCTTTGATTTCTTCAATTTCAAGCAAGCACTTTTTATATCTCGATTCTCTGATATATCCGAAAACAGTCACAAGAATCCCAATAATAATCGCCCATTCGCTTAACGTGAGCATTCCAAAGAATGACGTGATCCAGCCATAAGCCTGTGACTCAATAGGAATATCTTTGAATGTATCCTTCATCTTCATACTCCGCCTCCCTGACTTTGAGGCAATAAAAAAGCCCCATTCATCTTTGAACAGGGCTATTAAAATTCATTTGGTGAATCATACTTACACTACGACCACCATTAATTTATACAATATATGAAAACTACACCAGAGCCAACACTTTTCACACGTTAAAAGCAAACTTTTGCAATTTAGCTGCATTTTTGTGATTTTTAAGAGCGTAATCAAGAAACTTAGCAATTATCCATTCTGATGAATCTATGCTTTGATTGACTCTTTTATACCAAGCATTAAATGAAATAGATTTATCTTTTGTATGTTGGTATTTAGCTATTGAGTAAAATCTCGAATTTAAAACTTTACTCGTTTTGACATCAATAAATAGCAACCAGCTAATTATTTGATAAGTAAGCAAGGTATCTAGACATCTTTACTATCTATCCAGTCATTTTTATTCATGAAAATAATTGATTTTAATTCACTTATATCAAGAATTCTAAGTTAAGCTAATATTTTCGTAACTCGAATGCATTGCAAAGTAATAAATGCTATTTTGACAACATTTAATTATAGAATTTGATAGTTTGAATTTGTTTTTAACAGCCCCCCTACATTATATTCGAGTAATCAAGAAACCAAAATCTAGCGAACTTATTCTTTTCAGTACTGTATTCATCGCATTCTCATTCATAGATATTAAATGATTATTCACATTAAATTCTTTGATAAAAAAAACGAAATTTAAACATAAAAATTTTGAGCGTTTTTTTAACACCTTGAATATATAGTAATAGCAATCTACTCAAAAATATACAGATTGTTATTTAAATGCAAGACAAGGATTGTAAAACAGAATTCACGAAGCATTGTCTAAATATATCCATATTTCAATGTAAAAAGACTTACCTTTATTTTACTGTTCTTTACATAAAAGAACAAAAATCTAATTAATAATGATAATCATTACTATTAATATACATGTACACAGTTTACTGTGTACAAGAAATAGCATTATTACTAAAGTAAAAGGAGCTTATGATGTCAGGATTTATTGACTTAACATTAATATCTGGTAATAAGGTAACTGTGAGTAAAACCGCAATTTTCTATATGGAAGAAAATACTAATTCATCAAATACAGTACTGCTACATTGTGACGGTGTAACTCATGAAGTAAATGAGTCTTATGAAAGCCTTAAAGGAAAATTGAGTAATTTTGTACAAACAACGTCAAATAGTGGTGCTAAAATTGGTATCCATGACTATAATGTTTCTTATTTACAAGAAAAACCGAATGGAGTCCAAATGTATGGCATAACAGTTTATTTTGTAGGAGGAACGGTAGGTTTGCCTGTACGAGAAAATTACAGTGATTTCATTAAGAAATTCCACGCCATTTAAATAACAAACATTTCTTTTAGTTTTTGACAACTAAGTTAGAATATAAAAAATATATTAGCGTAAAAGTCTTTAAATTAACTTAAAGGCTTTTTTGTTATCAATGCTCCACTTCCGTTTCTTAATATATATCTTTTTTATAATACATTTCACACGTTTTAAAAATCTATATACCACGAGTTATAGATATAGAAAAATTTTAAAAATATATTTTGAATATTTGAACTTAATTCAATGAAAAAAATGAACTATTGATAGGCACTCTTTCAAATAAGAAAGGAGCATAAACAAGCAAAAGGCTTAGAGTAATTAAGCACTAAAAAAATCTAGTTGCCTTACTGTCCTAATTACAACGATAATAAAAGTCAGTGAAATAAGCGCGATATAAAAACAAGGATAAAAGTATTGTTGATAAATAATTCAATAATTATTAAGTTTTCTATTAATGAAAGTAGCTTATATAGAATATTACATAATGATAATCCTCTTAAAAATTGGCCATTCTCTAAAAAAGAATCTCTTAAAAGTAGTGATTGAATATTGAATGCCATGCAAAAAAGTAGCATATTCAATACTGAGAGCTACCTTTATTTTTTAACTTAACACTTTAATCGCATTCAAAATCCGTTTATCCGAAATTGGATACTTAGTACCGAGTTGTTGAGCAAATAAACTTATGCGTAATTCCTCAATCATATAAGGAATTTCTTTGACTTCTTCCGAATGCGGTTTAGATTTCGGTAATTTTGTAATAAGCTGTTGATATGCTTGACTCACTTGCTCTACTCTTAACATAGCCGCACGATCTCGGTTAACATCTTGTAATAGTTTATCAAGACGCTTATCAATACCTTGCAAATAACGCTGTAAATCATTCAAGCGAGCATAACCTGTTTTTTGCACAAAGCCTTGATAAATTAAATGATTAAGTTGTACTTTGATATCAGACAGCGCAAATGCCATCGTGAAATCCATTTTACCTTTTAAACGTTTATTTAATGCATACGTTAAAGTGAGAATTTGCTCTACTTGCTTTGCAATTATTACCGTAGTTTCATTTAAATGTTCACGAATAAAATCACGTAGCCTCTCAAAATCAGCTTCCTGCCACACAACACCACCAAAATCAGTGATAAGTTTATCTACAGCACAAGCGATACAATCATCAATTAAATCGAGTACTCTACCAAAAGGTGTAAAATATAAGCTGAGCTTCGATTTATTTGGTAATTTCTCATGTAAATATTTAATCGGTGAAGGGACATTGAGTAACAATAAGCGACGTAGCCCTTGCTGCATTGCCACTTGTTGCTCAAATTCTGTTTCAAATAATTTGATTCCTACTGAGTCTTTTTCATCTACAATAGCTGGAAAAGCCTTAACAGTAAAACCACGTTTTTTTTGCTCATAACATTGTGGGAGCTGATCAAAATTCCAAATATGAATCCCACTTTGTTCAATTCCATTATCTGCCACAGCTGAAATGCTTTGTTGTATTTGATCTTTTAATTGGAATTTTAGGCTATCTAAATCCATCGATTCTGCAATTTTTTTACCTTTATCGTCAATCACCCGAAAAGTCATTTTTAAATGGTTTGGTAGCTGTTCTAATTGCCAATTTCCTGCTTCAACATTCACACCGGTCATACGGCGAAGCTCGTAAATCAAGCTATCTAAAAGTGGTTTTTCAACAGGTTTGGCACGACTTAAAAAAGCTTCAGCATAATTGGGCGCTGGCACAAAATGACGACGTAAAGATTTCGGTAAAGATTTAATATAAGCAATAACTAACTCTTTGCGTAATCCCGGAATCTGCCAATCAAAACCTCTCATTTCTACTTGATTTAATAACGGCAAAGGAATATGTACTGTTACACCATCAGCTTCTGTTCCAGGTTCAAATTGGTAAGTTAATTTGAATTTTAAATTTCCTTGGTGCCAGAAATTTGGAAAATCTAACTCACTGATTTGTTCTACATTATCTTTAGTTAAAAACGCTTTTTCAAAATTAAGTAATTCAGGATTTTGTTGACTCGCCTTTTTCCACCAGCTATCAAAATGACGCTGTGAAACCACATCTGTTCCAATACGTTGATCATAAAATTCAAATAAAGTACGCTCATCAACTAGAATATCTCGACGACGACTTTTATGTTCTAAATCTTCAATTTCACGAATCAATTGTCGATTTTGGTGAAAAAACTGATGTTTAGTGAACCATTCTCCAGCAACCAAAGCAGACTGAATAAAAATTTCACGACTGACCTGTGGTTCTATTGCGCCATAATTCACAGGGCGACTTGCCACAATTGGTACACCATATAAACTCACTTTCTCATTTGCAATTACCGCACCTTTAGATTTAGACCAACGAGGTTCAGCATAAGACTTTTTAATTAAATGAGTAGCTAGCGGTTCAATCCATTCAGGATCAATATCGGCTAACATGCGTCCCCATAATTTTGAAGTTTCAACTAATTCTGCAGCCATTACCCATCTAGGCTGTTTTTTAAATAAAACTGAATTTGGAAAAATCGCGAAATGTGCATTTCGTGCAGCCAAATATTGCTGTTTTTCATTTTCTTTCATCCCAATATGCGATAGTAAACCACTTAAAAGTGCGGTATGAATTTGCGCATATTCTGCCGCTTGAGAATTAATCGGTAATCCCATCTCTCGTACAGTTAAACGGATATGATGATAAATATCTTGCCATTCACGAATGCGTAAATAATTCAGATAATCTTTTTGACACAAACGGCGGAATTGGCTCTTAGACAAGGATTTCTGCTGCGTTTGAATAAAATGCCACAAATTTAAAAATGCTAAAAAATCAGATTTTTTATCGGCAAACCGACGATGTTTATCATCGGCCGATTGTTGTTTCTCTTGTGGACGTTCACGTGGATCTTGAATAGATAGCGCAGAAACAATAATCATGACTTCATGCAAGCAATTAAATTTTACTGCGGTAAGCAACATTTTGGCTAAACGTGGATCAACAGGCAGTTGCGCTAATTGCCGGCCAATCGGCGTTAATTGGCGTTTCTCTCCAAATTTTGTTTTTATAAAATGAAAAGCTTCTAGCTCTTCTAATAATTTAATACCATCTTGGATATTGCGTTTATCTGGCGCATCGACAAAAGGGAAAGAAGCAATATCATCTAACCCTAATGCTGTCATTTGTAAAATCACAGAAGCCAAATTCGTACGTAAAATTTCTGGGTCGGTAAATTCAGGGCGATTGTTAAAATCTTCTTCTGAATACAAACGAATACAAATCCCTTCACTTACTCGTCCGCAACGTCCTTTACGTTGATTTGCTGAAGCCTGCGAAATTGGTTCAATAGGCAAACGCTGTACTTTTGTACGATAACTATAACGAGAAATGCGTGCTGTACCAGGATCAATGACATATTTGATACCTGGTACTGTTAATGATGTTTCTGCCACATTAGTCGCTAATACAATGCGATTTAATCCTGTTGGATGAAAAATTTTATTCTGTTCTTGTATAGATAAACGAGCAAAGAGTGGTAAGATTTCAGTATGTTTTAGATCTTGTTTTTGTAAAGCTTCTGCAGTATCACGAATTTCACGCTCACCATTCATAAAAATTAAAATATCACCACGCCCTTCAGCTTGTAGTTCATCTACTGAATCTAAAATTGCTTGTAGCTGATCTTGTTCATCATTCTCTACGATAGGTCGATAACGAACTTCAACAGGATAAGTCCTTCCCGAAACCTCAATAATTGGTGCATGATTAAAATGTTTAGAAAAACGTTCAACATCAATAGTTGCTGAAGTAATAATAACTTTCAGATCAGGACGTTTGGGTAACAACTGTTTGAGGTAGCCTAAAATAAAATCATTGTTTAAACTACGCTCATGAGCTTCGTCAATGATTAATGTATCATATTGATTTAAAAAGCGATCATGTTGAATTTCAGCCAATAAAATACCATCAGTCATCAATTTAATCATCGTATTATCACTAACTTGATCATTAAAACGAACTTTATAGCCAACTAAAGTACCAAGCTCTGTATTCAGTTCTTCTGCTATACGCGTTGCCACTGCTCGTGCAGCGATACGCCGAGGTTGAGTATGTCCAATCAAGCCTTTTACACCAAGACCTAATTCCAAGCACATTTTAGGTAATTGTGTTGTTTTACCAGAACCTGTTTCTCCTGCAATCACGATCACTTGATGTTGTGCAATGAGCTGTTGGATTTCAGTTTTACGTTGGCTAACAGGTAAACTATCTGGAAATTCAATAGGTTTGATCGCACTTTTACGCTGGTTTAATCGTGCTTGAGCTAATTGAATTTGTGACTGAATTTCGGCTACGGCAGCTTGCTGTACATCCTCACTTTTAATATTACTAATCCCTTTAATGCGAGCTAAAAGCTGACGATAGTCCACATTCATCACTTCATTAAGATCAGATAATAAAGATTTTTGTAATGCCGTAAATTCTGTTTTTCTAAGATTCGTTTTCATACTACTTAATTTTTTATACTTCGATAGGCTAATGTCGCCCAACCAATTAAAAATAAGCTGCCACCAACTGGTGTTATCCAAACCATCATCTTGCCCGCACCTAATGCTAATAAATATAAACTTCCACTAAACAATAAAATGCCAAAAGACCAAGTTATCCCAATCATGGAAATAAATTTATCTGTTTCTAATTTGAAATAAGAGGATAAAGTTGCTAATACCATTAGTGCGATAGTATGAAACATGTGATATTTTAAGCCAGTTTCAATCCAAGCTAATGCTTTTGCTGAAAGTGTTTTCTCCAAACCATGTGCCGCAAACGCACCAAATGCGATACAAAAAAATCCACTAAGTGCCGCAATAAACAACCATTTATTTTTCATCTTCATACCTATTAAATATTTATGATTTACCTAAAAACAGCGACAGAATACCTGCTGCAATTAGTGGACCAACTGGAATTCCCCCCATAAATGCAACACCTAAAATGGTACCAATTAATAAACCTGTTAATAGCACAGGTTGTGTTCCCATTAAGCCAACTCCTCGTCCCCCTAACCATGCGACTAATAATCCGATAGCAACAGCAAGCCACATTTTCCAATTTAAGAAGATAGTTAAATCTGGCAACTGGATCTTACCTGATACAATTGGACTTAACACACCAATCGTTAAAATAATAATGCCAATGGTTATGCCATGCTTTTCCATAAAAGGAATATATTGTGACAAAAAAGTTTGTTGCATTAATAAAAGAATTGCAGCAGAGATAGTCACTGAACTATTATTACTTAGAACACCAAGCAAAATTAATACAACAAGCAAAAGTGCGACTGAATTAAATTGTAAAGACATAATGCTCTCAAAAGTGCGGTAAATTTTAGCTGAGAATTATAACAAGTTATTCTACTTTTGTGATGTGAATTGAAAAAAGAAAACCCGCAAATTGCGGGCTATTAATTGTTACTCTTGTGGATATTTTGCGGCAACTTCTGCTAACAAAGTTTGAAGCTCACCTTGTTGGAACATTTCTAAAATAATATCACAACCACCAATCAGCTCACCTTCAACCCATAATTGGGGAAAAGTTGGCCAGTTTGCATAAGCAGGTAATTCAGCACGAATATCAGGATGCTGTAGGATATCTACATAACCAAAAGGGACTTTACAATGCATCAATGCTTCCACTGCACGAGCAGAAAAACCACAAGATGGGAACTTTGGTGAGCCTTTCATATAAATAAGAATAGGATTTTCACTAATTTGTTTTTTGATTTTATCTAAGGTTTCCATAATTTTCCTCAAAAGTAAGTAAACGGTGATATTGTAACATACAGAAAAGATGCGACCAATAACCCGACTTAAATAATCAACTATTTACCAGCTTCCACCAGCACCGCCACCGCCAAAGCTACCTCCACCAAAACTGCCCCCAGAACTACCACCGCCAAAACCACCACCATTACCATTACGATAAGAACGACAACGCAACACATTACTTGGATGATTATTGGTAGGACTAATATAAGGTTTCCCACCGAATTCACCAAAAAGAACAAACAAAATAAAAAAAACGACCATAATGAATGGTATATATTTTTCCCATGTTTCTTCATCCGCTTGGTTTGGATCAAATTCGCCTTTACTTGCTGCAATAATATAATCTAAGCCATGATTAATACCTTGTGCATATTGTCCTTGCTTAAAATAGGGCGTAATAGTGTTACGAATAACTTGTGCTAAAAATGCATCGGGTAAAACTCCTTCTAATCCCTGCCCTACTGCAATAAAAATCTTACGGTCATTTTTCGCCACTAACATTAATACGCCATTATTTAGCTGTTTACGACCAACTCCCCATTTATCGCCTAATTCAAAAGCATATTGTGAAATCTCATATTCACCCACTGATGGAATAATCACTACTGCAATTTGCGAACTTGTTTCACGCCCATAGTCCACTAATTTATTCTCTAATAGCACTTTTTCTTGAGCAGATAATGTTTTTGTATAGTCATTCACATATTGGAAAGGTGTTGGTAGTATTGGGAATTGCACCGCAATAACAGCTGTAGTGAACAAAATACCGAAAAAAATGACCGCACTTTTAAGCCATCTAGTCATTAATAATTACCTCGTTATCTAATTCATTCTTATCATCAGGCTGAATTGGAAAATAAGCCACTAGCTCTTGACCAATATTTGTAATTACACTCACAATACCTTCGGTATATTGTGCATGCCGAAAATAATCGATCATAATGTTACATTGCTGTTGCCAAAATTGCTCACCGACATATTGATGAATGCCCTGGTCACCAATAATTGAACACTGATGGTCTTTAAAAGCGACATAAATCAGTACGGCATTTCTTGCTTGTGTTTCATACATTTTTAATTCATCGAAAACTTGTAATGCACGCTCAAATCCTGTTTTTGCCTGTGATGTTTGTGCTATTCTTCGTTCAATATAGACGCGTAATTCAGCTGAGGTCTGACTTTCAAGTTGAGAAATAGCTTCCTCAACTTGTGTTTTATTAATTGGAATTCGTGAAAACAAAGGCATATTACTTTCTTTCAATTAATGATTAAAGTTCACTGTTGGTGCATTTTGCGCACCTTCTACTGATCTAAAATACGGTTTCTCTTTAAAGCCAAATATCATAGCCGCAAGTTTGGTTGGGAATTGACGTACATTTTGATTATATACACGAGCCGCTTCATTAAACTTATTACGCGCCACATTAATACGATTTTCTGTCCCTTCAAGCTGTACTTGTAAGTTCATAAAAGCGTCATTGGCTCTAAGCGTAGGATATTGTTCCACTGTGACTAATAAACGGGATAAAGCAGAGCCAACTTCATTTTGATGTTGTTGGAATTTAGCAAGCTGTTCTTCCGAAAGATTTGAAGGATCAATTTTTGTTTGTGATGCTTTAGCACGCGCTTCCGTCACTTTTGTTAACGTTTCTTGCTCAAAATTAGCTTGTCCCTTCACGGTATTCACTAAATTTGGAATAAGATCTGCACGACGTTGGTATGCTGATTCAACACTTGCCCACACAGAATCAATTTCTTCTTCTGCTTTGACTAAGCCATTGTAGCTAGTCATTAAAGTAAAACCAGCAACAACCGCTACTAAAATAATAGCAATCCACTTTTTCATTTCAAGTTCCTTTAAATTTAAACCAATTGATAAAAGAAAAGACCTAAACATAAGTTTAGGTCTTTCAATAATTCTTGCTATAAGCTTAACAAATTAATTATTTGTTACCTTTAACAGCGATTTCAACGCGACGATCATCAGCTAAACAAGCGATAAGCGCTTTACGACCTTTAACTGAATCACATTTGTTACCAGTTACAGGGTTAGCTTCACCGTGACCAGTTGCGCTAATTGCATCTTGTGCAACACCTTTAGCAACTAAATAATTAGCTACTGTGTCAGCACGACGTTGTGATAATTTTAAGTTGTAAGCATCAGAACCTAAACGGTCAGTGTAACCTGCAACGGCTACAGAAGCAGATTTTAATTGTGCGATTTCACCGTAGATACCATCTAATACAGTTTGTGCAGCCGGTTTTAAATCTGCTTTATCAAAGCCAAAAGTCACATCAGAATTTAACGTGAAAGTTTTGCTGATGATTTCAGGCATAGCTACTGCTTGACCAAAACGATATGATAAACCAGCAGTTACAGAACCAATGCTTGGTGTATAGTCTTGGCGATTACCATTTACATCTTTGTATTTACCTACACCATTTACCCATTGGTATTCGATACGTGCAGCTAATTCAGGAATGAATGCATATTCAACACCCGCTGCAAATACTGGCGATACTTTTAGACTATGGTTGCGAGTGAAATCTTGTACCCGAGCAGTCATTTCATCTGCAATTTTATAGTCTGAACGAATTAACGCTGCGCCAACACGACCATAAATATCTAAACCTGTTAATACTGGATAACTTGCTTTTAAGCTTAAGTGCGCACCGTGATTAGTATGTTTAGCTAGAGTTAAACCTTCTGATTTAACTTTTGCACGACCAAAATCATCGTAACCTAATTCAACAGCAAAGTTATCAGTAATTTGATAACCACCGAATACACCATAAGTCACAGAATTACGCTTAACAGCATATCCATTTTCTTTGAATTGATTTAAACCATCGTGGAAAGAAGCCCAACCAGCTTTTGCACCTACATAAAAAGTGTTAGCTTGTGGAGCTGCTTGTGCTACTGAAGCTGCTGCTAGTGCAGCGATAGTCAATGCGATTGCAGTTTTTTTCATTTGGATGATCCTCTTATCATTTAGTCATCTTTAAAATTAAAACTAAGTTTTAGTTAAATTATTTTAATTAAAACTCAAAACACAAAAACTTGTGTTCATTTTCATCTTAAACTTTTTCATTTAAAAAGTGAACTCTTTTTAACCTACCAAGTTTAAGTCTTTACATTTAGCAAGGCTTGAATTTGCCCTAATCTCTTTTGACAAATTCTTTCCTTTATTTAAATAAATCACATAAAGGAATGTTCAAAAGTACCTATATTATCCTACCTTAATACCATAAAATCAAACTGTTTTTAGCTAGCGCGCTCATTATTTAACCAAAATTAGAGCTGAAAAGTTCAAAAAATAAGCATGAATTTATCAAATGATTGTAGTTATTATATCAAGACTCCTTTTTGATAAATAAAAATCTTATTGTTTAAAAAATTTCCACCTAAAGAAAGTTTGACTATGATAAACTTTCTTATTATTTATTCTAGATGAAACACTTACAATTACTTACTTAAAATTGACATATTATTTTAATAATTTACAGAGTGATTAAAATGCTACCCCGTTTGAAAAATATTCCACAACTTTCTCCGCTTATTCATGATTATTTAAATGACTTAAAAACCCAACATTTTGATGGAGATATTAGCACTAGCTATGCCGAACGTTTAACTTTAGCAACGGATAACAGCGTTTATCAGCAATTACCTCAAGCAATTTTATTCCCTAAAAATGTTGCAGATCTTGTAAGGATTACAAAGCTTGCACAGCAAACTTGCTATCAAAGTTTAACCTTTACACCACGTGGTGGCGGAACTGGGACAAATGGTCAAGCAATTAACAATAATATTATTGTCGATCTTTCACGCCATATGACCGCAATTTTAGAACTCAACGTTGAGCAACGTTGGGTGCGAGTACAAGCAGGTGTAATTAAAGATCAACTTAACCAATTTTTAAAACCTTATGGGCTATTTTTCTCACCTGAGCTTTCGACCAGTAACCGTGCGACGTTAGGCGGGATGATCAATACCGATGCCTCAGGACAAGGCTCATTACAATACGGTAAAACCTCTGATCATGTATTGGGCTTGCGTGCGGTTTTAATGAACGGTGAAATTCTAGATACAAGTGTGGTTAAAACGGATAGATTTTTAGAAAATCTGGCACAGAGCCATTTATCAAAAAAAGCTTATCAGCTGCACCAAGAAGTTTTTCAACGCTGTAAAGAAAAGCGTAACAAAATCCTCCAAGATTTACCTCAGCTCAATCGTTTTTTAACAGGTTATGATCTGAAAAATGTGTTTAATCAAGACGAAAGTGAATTTAACCTCACTCGTATTCTCACCGGTTCAGAAGGTTCCCTTGCTTTTATTTGTGAAGCGACTTTAAATCTTACACCCATTCCTCAATACCGTACATTAATTAATGTTAAATATAGCTCTTTTGATGCAGCATTACGTAATGCTCCTTTTATGGTCAAAGCCAATGCACTCTCTGTCGAAACTGTCGATTCAACTGTGCTCAATTTAGCTAAGCAAGATATTATTTGGCATTCTGTCAATGAATTACTCACTGAAAATGAAAATAACCCAATTCTTGGTTTAAATATTGTGGAATATGCAAGCAATGATAAAGCAACAATTCAACGCCAAATCAATACACTTTGTGCTGAATTAGATAACAAAATTGCCCAGCGACAAGATGCAATTATTGGCTATCAAGTTTGTTCAGATTTAGCTTCAATTGAACGTATTTATGCGATGCGTAAAAAAGCAGTGGGTTTATTAGGTAATGCGAAAGGTGCGGCAAAACCAATTCCATTTGTCGAAGATACCTGTGTTCCTCCTGAAAATTTGGCAGATTATATTGCAAAGTTCAGAGCGATATTAGATGAACAAGGACTACAATACGGTATGTTTGGTCATGTAGATGCGGGGGTATTACATGTACGCCCAGCATTAGATTTATGTGATAAAGAACAAGTCATGTTATTTAAACAAATTTCTGACCAAGTCGCCGAATTAACCTGCCAATATGGAGGACTTATTTGGGGGGAACATGGCAAAGGTATGCGTTCACAATACGCTGAAAAGTATTTTACCCCAGAATTATGGCAAGAGCTTCGTTATATCAAGTTTTTATTTGATCCAGACAATCGCTTAAATCCTGGTAAAATTTGTACGCCATTGCATAGCAAAGATGAGCTTTATTCAATTTTATCACCAATACGAGCAGATAACGATCGGCAAATTCCGATACAAATCCGCGAAGTATTTAACGGAGCAATGAATTGCAATGGAAATGGATTATGTTTTAATTTTGACGTACATAGTACTATGTGCCCTTCAATGAAAATCAGCAAGAATCGTTTATTTTCACCAAAAGGGCGTGCAGCCATTCTCCGTGAGTGGTTACGTTTAATGGCAAATGAAAATGTCTCACCAGAACAGCTGGATTTTCGTCAAAATGAAATAAAACTGACTGATTTAATCGAAAAAATACGAAATACAATACAGAAATGGCGTGGTGAATATGATTTTTCACACGAAGTGAAAGCGGCAATGGATAGCTGTTTAGCTTGTAAAGCTTGTGCGAGCCAATGTCCTATCAAAATTGATGTACCCAATTTCCGTTCAAGATTTTTTCATTTGTATCACAGCCGCTACCTGCGTCCTGCAAAAGATCATGTGATTGCTAATGTTGAATACCTTGCTCCATTAATGGCTAAAAAACCGACTTTTTTCAATTTTTTTACTGCGGCTAAATTCACTCAAGCTGCGACAAAAAAAATGCTAGGGTTGATTGATCTCCCTCTGCTTTCAACACCTTCATTACAACAACAATTAGTCAAAATTGGTTATCAAGGGGATTCATTAGAGCAATTAGAACAATTAAGTGCGGTCGAAAAACAAAAAGTTTTAATGATTGTACAAGATCCCTTCACATCTTATTATGATGCTAAAGTCGTTGCCGACTTTGTTGCATTTACACAAACGCTAGGCTACAAACCAGTCTTGTTACCATTTAAACCAAATGGCAAAGCCCAACATATTAAAGGGTTCTTAACTCGTTTCGCTAAAACAGCTAAAAATCAAGCTGACTTTTTATCTCGGATAGCCAAACTAGACATTGCGATGGTCGGTGTTGATCCTGCTATTGTGCTAACTTATCGTGATGAATACAAAGAAGTACTTGCAGAACAACGTGGGGAATTCCATGTCTTCACATCACAAGAATGGTTAAAAACTCAATTAGATGATGAACACAGCGTATTACAAAACTTTGTGAAAACTGACCGCACTTTTAAAGAACAAGAGTGGTACTTATTCCCACATTGTACCGAATCAACAGCGTTGCCCAATAGTGCAAAAGAATGGCAACAAATTTTTGCACTGTTTGGACAAAAATTACAGGTAGAAAGCGTTGGCTGCTGTGGTATGGCGGGTACTTTTGGTCATGAAACTAAACACGTCACAATGTCTAAACAAATTTATGATTTATCTTGGTCAACTAAATTAGCGGGAAAAAATCCTGAATATTGTTTAGCAACAGGCTATTCTTGTCGCAGCCAAGTTAAGCGCATGGAAAAATGGCAACCTAAACATCCTGTACAAGCCTTATTAACATTATTGGAATAAATATGATTTGGAGAAAGCATTATAGCCTTGAGCAAATGAATCAGCTCAGCCGACGTAGCGCAATTGAACATCTCGCCATCAAATTTAGTGCACAAGGTGATGATTGGCTTGAAGCCACGATGCCCGTTGATCATCGCACTACTCAACCTATGGGTTTTCTGCATGGTGGACTTTCAGTAGCATTGGCAGAAACGATTGGTTCTATGGCAGGCTTTTGTTGTATAAATGAAAATCAAGCTGTACTCGGTTTAGATATCAATGCCAACCATCTCCGCCCAGTCAAAGAAGGAATAGTGACAGCAAGGGCTACGCCAGTTCATTTAGGCAAAAAAATTCAAGTATGGCAAATACATATAAATGATCAACAAAATAAACTTTGTTGTATTGCTCGTTTAACTCTTTCAGTGGTCAATCATGAATAAACAAAAAATAGGCGTTATTTTAGTTAACTTAGGGACACCTGATAACCCAACGCCCAAAGCAATTTCTCATTATCTATGGCAATTTTTAACAGATCCTCGTGTAGTAGATTTACCACGCTACAAATGGTTTCCGTTATTAAAAGGCATTATTCTACCTTTACGTTCTAAACGTGTTGCTAAAAATTATGCTTCTATTTGGACAGAACAAGGTTCCCCCTTACTCACAATTACACGCCAACAACAGCAAGCATTACAAGAATATTTTATTCAACAAAAACAAAATATTATTGTTGAAATTGGTATGACTTATGGCAATCCATCTATCGAAAACGCTGTACAAAAGTTGCTAGAAAAACACGTAGAAAGACTTATTGTATTACCACTCTATCCACAATACAGTAGTTCAACAACTGGTGCTGTTTTTGATGCGTTTGCTAAAGTTATCCATACCCAACGAGGTTTTCTCCCCTTTGATTTCATTCATTCTTACCACATAAATGAGGATTATATTTCTGCGCTAGTTGAATCCATCAAAATTCAGTTCCAACCTGATGAATTTTTACTATTCTCGTTTCACGGTATCCCACTACGTTACGAAAACATGGGAGATTATTACCGCGAACATTGTAAACAAACTGCACTTGAAGTAATTGATCGATTAGGTTTCACTGAAAATCAATGGGGATTATCATTTCAATCCCGTTTTGGTAAGGAAGAATGGCTGCAACCTTATACTGATCAATTTTTAATGCAAGCACCCAGCCAGAATATTCACAAAATCGCGGTAATCTGTCCGGGCTTTGCCGCTGACTGCTTAGAAACATTAGAAGAAATTGAAGAAGAAAATAAAGAAATTTTCTTAACAAATGGTGGTATTTCCTATCGATACATTCCAGCATTAAATACCACACCAAAACATATTGAAATGATGGCAAACTTGATTCTGAGTAGAATATAAATTGTATTTAATTTTAAATGGGTTAATGCTAAGCTAGCAAGGCATTAACCTATTTTTTATTAAATGACTTGAATTCTGACCGCACTTTCTTCATTCGTGGTAATCAGTTTTCCTACTTCAATTAATTCAATTCCTGCTTTTTGTGCAATTTCAAATACCACAGACTCTGCTTCTGGTTTAACTGCAATTAATAAACCACCAGAGGTTTGTGGATCGCATAAGATCGCTTTTTGCAACACTGTCATAGTACTCACTTTATGACCATAACTCGCAAAGTTACGTTCAGTTCCTCCTGGTACACACCCTTTTTCAATATAACGTTCAACTCCCTCTAACGTTTTCACTTTATTAAAATACACATGTGCACTCAAATCTGATCCTTCACAAATTTCGATTAAATGCCCAAGTAAACCAAAACCAGTTACATCCGTCATTGCAGTCACACCATCTATTTCAGCAAACTCAGTACCAATACAGTTCATTTGGCACATAATTTCTGTAGCCAATCCTTTGTGTTCAGCTTTTAACTTGCCTTTTTTCTCTGCAGTTGTCAGTACACCAATACCAAGTGGCTTAGTCAAAAATAGCTTACAATCTGCCTCTGCTGAGGCATTTTTCTTCACTCTATCTGTATGAATGATCCCTGTTACGGCTAAACCAAAAATAGGTTCTGGCGAATCAATAGAATGCCCACCAGCAAGCGCAATACCTGCTTGTTGGCAAGCAAAACGCCCGCCATCAACAATTTTTTGTGCCACTTCTGCAGGTAGCTTTTTAATTGGAAAACCTAAAATAGCGATCGCCATAATTGGTTTTCCTCCCATCGCAAAAATATCACTAATTGCATTGGTCGCTGCAATACGTCCAAAATCAAAAGGATCATCGACAATGGGCATAAAAAAATCTGTCGTACTAATAATCCCGATTCCATTACCAATATCATAAACAGCCGCATCATCTTTGGTTTCATTGCCGACTAACAAATGCGGATCAACCCATTTTTCCATTTCTGAATGTAGGATCTTTTCTAATACTTTAGGCGAGATTTTACAACCACAGCCTGCACCATGACTGTATTGAGTTAAACGCACAGTGCTTGCAATCGTTTCATTCATTTCTTGCTCAAGTGCGGTAAGATTCTGTTCAATTTTGGCTTGCATTTTCTAATCTCCTAACCAATAATTTAGCCTGATTATACGCCAGTTACACCAAAAAGACATTGAGAAAAATGAGCAAGCGCAAACGCCCAACCTTACAAGATATCGCCACCCATCTTGGTATTACGAAAATGACGATCAGTCGTTATTTACGTAACCCAGAATCAGTTGCACCAGACACCCAAACTAAAATCGCACAGGCAATTGAACAGTTTGGTTATATACCTAACCGAGCACCTGATATTCTGTCTAATGCCAAAAGCCGCGCGATTGGTGTCCTTGTTCCATCTTTAACCAACCAAGTATTCGCTGATGTCATTAAAGGGATTGAAATGATTAGTGATAACATGGGCTATCAAACTATGTTAGCTCACTATGGTTATAGCGCAAAGAAAGAAGAACAACGTATTGAAAGCTTACTTTCTTACAATGTAGATGGGCTTATTCTTTCAGAAAATCAACATACTGCTCGCACATTAAAAATGCTTGAAGTTGCCAATATTCCTGTAGTGGAAATTATGGAGTGCAGTGAAATTGGTATTCAACAAGCGATTGGCTTTGATAATATTGCGGCGGCACAAGCCATGGTTGAAACGATGATTAATCGAGGTCATAAAAATGTTGTCTATTTCTCTGCACGTATGGACAAACGCACACGCCTAAAAATGCAAGGCTATGAACAAGCCATGCGAAAACATGGCTTACAGCCCCATAGTTTAACAACAGAACAACCTTCTTCATTTAGTCTTGGTGCACAGCAATTACATGAAGCGTTACAACAAAAACCCGAATTAAACGGTATTTTTTGTACGAATGATGACTTAGCAATCGGTGCCCTATTTGAATGTCAACGTTTAGGAATCAAAGTGCCAAAACAAGTTGCTATTGCAGGTTTTCATGGCCATGATGTTGGACAATCAATGACACCACAGCTTGCAACAGTCATCACTCCACGACTTGAAATTGGTAAAATAGCAGCACAAGAGCTATTAAATCGCATACAGGGCATGCCACAACAAAGTTCTATTATTAATCTAGGTTATCAAATTCACTTAGGTGAAAGTATCTAAAAAGTGACCGCACTTGACAAAGAGCTTTATTAAAAGTGCGGTCAGTTTTAAACAAATTTTACCCATTAAATTAAAGGTTCAAGAGCCTTAACACAGCGTTCTACGACTTCATCAAATGTCCCATCAATACTAATATGAATAACATCAGATTCATCCGCTTGTGGTACTTCTAGCGTATCAAATTGGCTTTTTAACATCTCTGTTTTCATATAATGACCTTTACGTTGTTTCATTCGCTCAAGAACTAACTCAAAAGGACCGTGTAAAAACAAAAATTTCACATCATTGCCATCACGGATTAAATCGCGATACTGTTTTTTTAATGCCGAACAAATAATAATCCCAACTTCACTTTTTTGCTCTAAACTGAATGCGGCATCACGGATACGTTCTAGCCATGGTGCACGATCCTGATCATTTAATGGTTGTCCTTGTCCCATTTTGATGATATTTGCTCTTGGATGAAGATCATCTCCATCAATCAATTTAATACCTAAGCGTTGCGCGACCGCAGTCCCAACCGAGGTTTTTCCCGTACTAGATACCCCCATTAAGATAAAACCTTTACCTTTTACTTTTGACATCATGAGTCCCTCTTATTGCCTTTTACTTACCATACCTAAAATTTCAGTATAACGTTACTGGTAACATTTAATTTTGTGACAAATATCACATAAATTTTATCCTCGTTCATCATTAAAAATAGATACCATTGTAAGCAATGGCAATATTCTTTGAAGGCGATCACAAATTTGAAAATTATTCAGAAAATCCACTTTACCAAAACAGCAGAGCAAAGTATGTTACCAGTAACAACAAACCAAAAGGAGGTTTTCAATGTTAATTCTCATTATGGTTGCAGCAGTATTGCTACTGTTGCTATTAATTATGAAATTCAGAGTACATGCTTTTGTTGCATTAATTATTGTCAGTCTACTCACTGCATTAGCAACAGGCATTCCTGCCGATAAAATTTTACCGACACTGTTATCTGGCTTTGGAAATACACTCGCTGCGGTTGCCTTACTTGTAGGTTTAGGTGCAATGATTGGACGCTTACTTGAAATCACAGGTGGAGCAAAAGTGTTAGCCGACACATTAATCAATAAATTTGGTGAACAAAAAGCCCCATTCGCCTTAGGGGTTGCATCATTGCTATTTGGTTTCCCTATCTTCTTCGATGCTGGTTTAGTAGTCATGTTGCCAATCATTTTTAGCGTAGCAAAACAATTTGGTGGTTCAACATTACGCTATGCCTTACCTGCTGCGGGGGCATTTGCGGTTATGCACGCTTTCCTACCACCACATCCAGGTCCTGTTGCTTCTGGTGATATTCTTGGCGCAAATATGGGTTTATTAGTCATCATTGGTTTAATCTGTGCCATTCCGACTTGGTATATTGCAGCTTATTTATTTGGTATCTATTCAGGTAAAAAAATTAAATTAGAATTGCCAAAAGCATTTTTAAATGATAACGCAATCAGTGAAATGGCAGTACAAAATCCACCAAGTTTTAATCATGTATTATTGATTCTGCTACTCCCTATTTGTTTAATTTTGCTTGATACAGGCTTAAATACATTAAGTGTGGCTAAAGTTATTGATGGCTCACAACCTTGGGTAGCAGGTTTACGCTTATTAGGAAAAACTCCAATTGCGCTATTAATCACATTAATCGTGGCAATCTTCTTATTGAAAGACCAACGCAGTTACGAGCAAATTGAAAAAATCTGTGATAATGCTTTAGGACCAATCTGCGCTATCGTACTAGTTACTGGCGCTGGCGGTATGTTTGGTGGTGTATTACGAGCAAGTGGAATTGGTAACGAATTATCCGCAATGCTATCAGATACAGGTTTACCAGTTATCGTTGCCGCCTTTATCATTGCTCTAGCATTACGTGTTGCGCAGGGTTCTGCAACTGTCGCATTAACTACAGCTTCAGCACTTATTGCGCCAACTGTGGCAGCAACATCAGGATTAAGTCAATTTGATTTATGCTTTATTGTGATTGCCATTGCTTCAGGTGCAACAGCACTATCACATGTTAATGATTCTGGCTTCTGGCTAGTCAGTCGTTTCTTAGAAATGGATGAAAAAACAACTTTAAAAACGTGGACAGTCATGGAAACACTGATTGGTGTTGTGGGCTTCACTATTGCTGGCATTGGTAGCATCTTATTGTAAAATTTAAAAAAATCGACCGCACTTGACCCAACTTCAAATCACCCCGAGTGCGGTTCGATTTTCTCAATTTATCTCATAAACATCCAAATCAATCAGCGCACTGCGTTAAACGTTCAAAACCCGCTTGTAAATCAGCAATTAAATCTTCTGGATCTTCTAATCCTATATGCACACGAATTAAAGTACCGCTCAATTTACGTTCAATACTTGGACGAATAGCCATAATTTCTTCTGGTTGGTTATATAATATTAATGACTCAAAGCCGCCCCAAGAGTAAGCCATACTGAACAAACTGAAATGATTCATAAAGCATTCAAGCTGTTGTTGTGTCAATTTTTGCTGCAATTCAAATGAAAATAACCCACTTGCTCCTGTAAAATCACGCTTGAAAAATGCATGTCCTGGACAACTCGCTAACGCAGGATGATAGACCGCTTTTACTTGAGGTTGTGAAGTTAACCATCGTGCCACTTTTAATGCATTTTCTTCGTGTTGCTTCAAACGAATACCCAATGTCCGAATCCCTCTTGCGGTGACATAAGCACTATCAGCATCAACCATTTGCCCCATTAAATAGGAATTTTCACGTAACTTATCCCAACAACGAGCATTAGCGACTGCCGTACCAATCATCACATCTGAATGCCCAACTAGATATTTAGTTCCGGCTTGAATTGAAATATCAATGTCATGTTCCAACGCTTTAAATAACACTCCTGCAGACCAAGTATTATCAATCATAATCACAATATCAGGATTAACTTGGCGTGCTGCTTTAACAATGGCTGGAATATCAGGAACTTCCATCGTAAGTGAACTGGGTGCTTCAAGAAAAAGCACTTTGGTATTTTGTTTAATCAGAGATGAAATTGCTTCACCAATCATGGGATCATAGTAAGTAGTTTCTACACTAAATTGCTTCAATAACAGATTGCAAAAGTCTTGTGAGGGTTCATAGGCTGCACCACTCATCAAAATATGATCGCCACTTTGTACAAAAGATAAAATACTATGAGTAACTGCTGCTGCACCACAAGGATATAAATAGCAACCCACTCCACCTTCTAATTCTGTCATCGCTTCTTGTAAAGCAAAATGCGTCAATGTACCGCGTCGCCCATAAAATAACGCCCCTTTTGCTCGCTGAATAGTAGCTTGCTTTTTGTGTGCTAGACTATCAAATACTAATGATGATGCACGCTGAATAACAGGATTCACACTTCCCTGTAAAAATCTTTTGTTACGCCCTGCATGTACAAAAGTTGTAGATAAAGAATGGCGCTTTGACATGATAATTCGCTCCTTATAGCAATAAAAACAAGCATGATGTATATGAAAGACAAAAACCACTGTCAAAACCAGTTAACTTTCTTTAGAATAGAAAAGCAAATCCTGCTACTTATTAGCAGTGTTTTTTGTTTAATTTTTAATAGGAGATTATGACTATGGTATTAGTAACTCGTCAAGTACCAGATTTTACCGCAGCAGCTGTGCTAGGTAATGGCGAAATTGTTGATAATTTTAATTTTAAACAACATATTGCAGGCAAAGCTGCAGTTGTTTTTTTCTATCCACTTGATTTCACATTTGTTTGTCCATCTGAGTTAATCGCATTTGACCACCGCTACGAAGAATTCCAAAAACGTGGTGTAGAAATCATTGGTATTTCTATCGATTCTGAATTCAGCCATAACGCTTGGCGTAAAACCCCTGTAGAAAATGGTGGTATCGGCGAAGTCAAATACCCATTAGTCGCAGACATCAAACATGAAATTGCACAAGCATTCGGCATCGAACACCCAGAAGCAGGTGTTGCATTACGTGCTTCTTTCTTAATTGACAAAGAAGGGATCGTACGTCACCAAGTCGTTAACGACCTACCATTAGGTCGTAACATCGATGAAATGCTACGTATGGTTGATGCACTACAATTCCATGAAGAACACGGTGATGTTTGCCCTGCTCAATGGGAAAAAGGCAAAGAAGGGATGACCGGCAGCCCTGAAGGTGTCGCAAAGTACTTAAAACAACACGCTGATGAACTATAATATTAAATTATAGCTATTTAAAAATTAAAAAGGATTAACTTAAAGTTAATCCTTTTGTTTTATATTGAAAATAAAAATATAAATAACACTATATCAATATATTTGTTTTCCTTAAAAGCTTTAACTACTCTAGGTAATTTATTCTTTATTTAAAGAACCATTCATTAGAATCTATTCTCTTATACACATCGTGTATAGCTGTCATAGCGAGAAAATTAGATATAAACAAAAAATCCCTTGAAAACAAGGGATTTTTTATACCATTAACGTTTTAGTTAAACTTTGGTTTTTTAGAAGAGGAACGTCCAACTTCTTCTTCAAATCCAATAACTTGTTTAAATGTATCTAATAACTCTTTCTGACTATATGCTACATAATATTGATCACCAACACATTTCTTCCAAGCATCTACCTGGCGTTTAGGTGGGCTATAACCGAATGCAACAAATGCAATACGAGTAGGCAATTCTCTAAAATCTGGATCTTGTAACGTATCTACTCTTTCTTTAATTTTTTCACAAATACCTGCATTTAATAGTGTTACGAGTGTATCATAAGTCGGCCAGTTATCTTCTCCATCAGATAACACCATAATAATTCTTTGCGTATTTGTACCTAATTTCGACGGTTTAGCTTTAGGATCCGTATTCGCATCCATAATCAAATTTGCACCAACAATTAATCCTGACGATGCAGAAGTCCAGCCATGAGGATTAATACTACTCAATGCTCCAGAGATATTTTTATTTGTTTGATCAAACCAAGATTGTGTTGTTTTCTGCCCCTTATTTCCACCAAGACAGTATCTATCATCATCAAACACGAAATGATAGTTTCTTTTAGAACCATCAAAAGTCTGAACTTGATTAATAGTTTCATTGATATCCATATATTTATTAAAAATAGCACGTACCGTAGTCCAGTCCTTAATTGAAAGAGCATAATTCATGATAGTTTTAGGATTTGCTGATATATCACAGTAAGTAACTGCGTTACTCCCCGTTCCTGACACTTTACATGTATTCTCATAAAACTGATCATAGTATCCCTTATAATGGTCATCAAACTTTACCCAGCTATATACCCATTGTTTTGTTGCTGCATCCCATTTAAGAGGTGTATTATTACCTGTAATCCATCTTTCAATAGTCAATTTAGTAGAATTTTTCCATGCTTTTCTCTCATAGGGTAGGGTACATGTCCTTGTTTCATCTTTTTGTCTTACTCCACCAGAAAAAGTAGTGAAAGCCATTCGGTTAAAGGGACTCACTTCTTCTGATATTTTAGTAGGTAATAAAATTTTTGAAATCTCACCAACAACTTCCCTCAAAATAGAGATTTTACTTTTTCCCATTTTAGTTTTATCACTGCTATATTTCCCATTGAGGTCTTGATGCATAGACCCCGAAAAGTCAGCAACCAACATCAATTCAACTGGAATTACCACTCCTTTTTCTTTAATGGCATAGGTAGTCTGTGAATCTAAAGTCAAGCGTCCATTTTTAAGAGAATTTACATTAGCAAGCGACTCACTTACTGGTAACCAAAATTTACGATCTACACTACCTTGCACCTGGCAAACAACAGGTTTACGACGAGAATATTCATTACCTGTTGGTAAATCTAATTCCTCGCATAAATACTGAAAATCTTTGCTAACTTTAACAGGAGCGTCAGAGTCATTACTATCTTCTGATCTTAAATATAATTTGGCAATACCTTGGATTAACTCTTGATTCCGTTTCTCTTGTTTGGCTATAAATTCATTTCCACCAAACTTCTCTTTTTCCTCTTTAGAAATAATCTGTCTATTAACATCAGAATGCTTTTTATTTTCTCTATAATTATTATTCTCCGCAATAAGCGCTAATGCGGCCTGATCCATCCCCTGTGCTAAGCGGGATTTATCTAATAAAACACCGGTACCATCAACAGTAAAACCGACTAAAACTAATAGTGGAAATGCAAGTAAAGCAGTCATTACTGCATAAACCCCTCGTTCATCAACATAAAACTGTCTTAATTTATTATAAAAGTAAAACGTAAAATTCAATTTTTTCATAAAGTTCCTCCACGATAGATTATCGTGATACTGACATTGATGACGATCTCATCAAACCTGATGAACGCTGAGATTCATCTAATAACAAAGATTCAAATAGACTATGAGTTTCAACACATAATGTTACTTGATAGAGAGGTATTTTCCTTTCATTATTTAATTCTGAACGAGGAGATAAATAACTCAAATCAGAAAGCTTTTTATATGGCTTACAATCCCCTATCGCATTAGGAATTCTACGTCCAGAACCATCTTGTGCCCAATATTCTAAAACAACACCTATTTTTTTATCACTATCTTTATTTCCATAAAGCAGCTTTTTAGCAAGCTTTTCAAATTGCTTATAATCAGTATCATTAATTTGAGGGATACGATTATAGAGCTGTGAACGCTCCCTCAAAATACTGACCATCGTATACGAAGCATTATCCAATTTACCTAATGTCGAGCGTAACATTACTAAATCAAATAAAAATGCAAACAAGATAAGAAGAAACATTGACATAAAAAGAAACTCAATAGTGACTGATCCCTTTTTATTCCTTAAGAATGTTTTAATCATCCTAAATAAACTAAATTCTTTCATATATAGCTCTACTATAAAATAATTAACAAGCTCCCAAATTAAGGATTGCCTCCAGATGAATTAGTTTTTCCACCTGCATTAAAACGGGAACGCTCAAATTCTTGAACAACAACAAACTCACGGTTCAATATTGTTTCTGACCAAGACTTAGGAATAAATAATAACGGGATTACAAACTTATATTCATAAGTCAAAGAATAGCGCGCTAAAGTAGCTAAACGACCATCTGGTGAAATGATCTCGCCTTCGCTATTTTTTTGAGGCTGACGGAATTTTTCAGCTAATAAATTTTGAATACATTCAACCTCTTTCGCACAATCGACATATTCGACTTTGACTTCAAAATCATTCTTTTCAAGAAGAGCCAAATATCCCATTGTTGATTCATCATGGAATTTTTTTTGCTGCTTAAGAGCTTTTCTAAAAGCATCTTCATAGTTAGATGCAGAAGCTTGCTCATTCTTTGCAATCCTTACACTTTCAGTAATAGCAAGATCCCAATATGCTGTTGCAATAGCTAAACGACAAAATTCAAAGATAAACATCACAATAAATAAATAGAAAGCTATAGTAAGAGCAAACTCTACTGTAGACGTTCCTTTACTATTTGATAGAAATTTTTTCATATCAAATCCTCTTAATTATCTACGCACACCCTTAGATGCATGTGTGGTCTTTTTCAAAGCATTAATTAAATCATCTGGCGATGTATTTAATCGCTCCTTAACAATAATATCTTTTGCATAATCAAAATTACCATTTTTGACTAATGCAAAAACAAGGTTATGGATCAAACGAGGTTCCCTAATACCATTTAAATATTGAGGTAATAATAACGATACAGCGTTACTAAAATCACCATTAATAATATTCAACATTGCTAAATTATTAATAGCTACGCTATCATTAATAAAAAATTCTCTGGCTTTATTAATATCTGTACGTGCCTGACTAAGATTACCATTTTGAGCATATGCAATCCCTCTTAAATTATAGACTTCACCGTCATTAGGATGCTGATTCAACAAATCAGTAGCTACAGAAATAGCTTCTGAAAATTGGGATAGTTGGATTAAATTCTTCACTTGTAACGTTTTAGCTTGTACGCCAAGCTTAGATGTATCAGACAGTAAAGGGACTAAATACAATAAAGAAGATTTACTATCGCCACGCTGATAATAGGTTTTAGCCAATTTATATCGAATTACAGGATCTTCTTTATTTTTTAATATATCTCTATACAAAGAAGTTAACGCTGAATAATTCTGTGTACTCTCATATAATGTTTCTTTCGCTGCAATAGCTTCAGATGACATAGTCTTTTGATGAACATTTGTTGAACAACCTATAACAGATAAAACTAAAATACAAATTGCAGTTTTTTTTGTTAGTTTAGAAAACATTTGGAAATACCCTCATTATACCTGGTGCTAAAATTAAAATAATAATTGGAAACATAATAAATAAAATTAATGGAATACTCATTTTGGCTGATAATGTCCCCAATTTTTCTTCTATAATCAATAATTGCAATTCTCGAATATCTGCTGATAATTGGATTAAATGCGAATAAATAGAAGACCCAAAATTTAAACTTTGTTGTAATACTGTACAAAACATCCTTATTTCAGTTGTAGGCAATGAAATAGAAAGATCCTGTAGTGCCTGTGATAAACCAGTAAGTTCAGATTTACGAATAATCCTTAACATTACATAAGTAAGATCAGGATTCAGTTTTTTAAAATCAGTAGCAACTTGTTTTAATGCAGCATCAATACTAACCCCTGTTTGTACATTAACTGCGACCAAATCAATAAAGCCTGGTAAATCAACCATTATTTTCTTAATTTTTGCTTTTAAAATCATATTTGTTAAAATACCAGGAATAACAATAATAAAGACAAGAATAATCGCTAACCCCATAACAAAATTAAGCTCATTTTTTAAGGCATATAAGTAATATATGCCTGATAATACTAAAACAAGTAAAAACTTAACTTTTATATTTTTATCTAGAACACCTAAAAATTTTAAAACAGGATTATTATTAATAAGCAATAACTCTAATTCAATTTGTTGCTTACTTTTACCTTTCTCAACTGTTTCTTCGCTTTTTTCTTTAGGACTTTCACCAGCTAGGATTTCTCGACTTCTCTCTAATTTCTTTTTATGTGACAACGCAATAAGTAAGACAGATATTCCAAATATAATAAGTAAAATATAGAACAAGAGAATTTTAAACGTCATGTTGACTTCCTCATTAACCACCAAATGATCAACATACCAAATACCTCACTTCCAAAAACATAATATAGGACAATTCTACCACTAGGGTTATTAAGCAAAAAATCAAAGTTTTCAGGCATCGCAAACTGCATGAATAAGAAAAAACCTATTGGGAACATCGCTACGATAAAAGCCGACATTCTTGCTTCTGAAGTCATTGCTTTCTTTTTCTGTTCCATTTTTTTACTATCGGCAATAACACGTCCTAAACGAGAAATTACCTCACGAATCTGTCCACCTTTAGACAAGTTAGTTCTAATGATAGTGATAAAGAAATAAAATTCTTTATAAGGATATCTACTATAACTATCTTCAAATACAGACATAGGTTCTTCACCAAGTGCTAAACGTCTATGTATACTTTTGAATTCTTCACCTAATTGTCCTGTTAAATCTTTTCCACATCGTTCTAATGACTGCAATAAACCAGCCCCCCCTGTAGCAGCTGCATTCATGATCTGAATTACTTCTGGGAACATAGCATTAAACATTTTTTGATTACGATATTGTCCAAATTTCCAAACAAAAACAATAAATGCTAAAGCAAAGAGACAAATAAATATCCATCTTTCAAGACGAATATAAGTAACATTTACAAAAAATAAAATTAAAAATACAGCAATGCTAATAATAATATTTCTTAATAGTTTCTTTTTATCGCCACCGATAAAATAATACTGCCACAAAAAAAATTTTTTCTTTATATCTGCCACAGTATCTGCACTTCTGTTCAAGGAAGCATCATGCGGCTGTATTTTCTTTCTTGTTGTTCTCCACCCTTGTGCAGTGTATAAAAATAAAACAGCACCAAAAGCAAGAATCAAATAATACATTAAAGACATTTAACGTTCCTCAAAAATACTTTGCAATTCTGCACTCAAATTGAAGACTTGCGCATTTTGATATACGACAGAGCGAGTTAATAAACCATGAGAAATAAATTCGCCTGTAATCTTTCCATTTTGATCACGATGTTTACTTGGCTGATAAGAAAAAATATCTTGCATAACAATTTGCCCATTTTCCATTCCCATCAACTCAGTAATATTCATTATTTTTCTTGAACCATCATTCAAACGAGAAGCTTGCACAATAATATTTACAGCAGAAGCAATATTGCGGCGAATTGCTTCAAGTGGTAAAGATGCATTTGACATCATTACCATACTTTCTAAACGAGCCGTAGCATCACGAGGACTATTAGCATGCAGGGTAGACATTGACCCATCATGTCCAGTATTCATAGCTTGTAACATTTGAAATGCTTCCCCACCACGACACTCACCAACAATAATACGTTCTGGGCGCATACGTAATGCATTAATCACAAGATCTTGCATTGTAATTTCACCAGTACGTTCTACACCAGCTAATCGAGTCTCTAAACGTACAACATGTGGTTGCTCTAAACGTAACTCAGCAGTATCTTCTAATGTAATTACACGTTCCTGCGGTGAAATATAATTCGATAATGCATTTAGTAATGTTGTTTTACCAGAACCCGTACCACCAGAAACGATAATATTAACACGCGATCTTGCAGCAATAATTAGAAAGTTAGCCATTTCGCGTGTCATTGAACCAAAATTAACAAGCTCTTGTAATGACTTTTTGGATTTACTAAATTTACGGATAGAAATTGAAGTCCCATCTAAAGCAATAGGGGCAATTACCACATTCAAACGGCTACCATCCGGTAATCGAGAGTCAACTAGCGGACTTCCATCATCAATACGACGTCCAACTCTTGCAACCAATCGTTTTGCAATATCAGTTAACTGCTCATTGCTAATAAAAACTTTATCTGTTTTTTCTAAAATACCCGCTCTTTCAACCCAAACATCATCAGGACCATTAACTAAAATATCATTGACTGTCTCATCTTCCATGAGTTCTCTAATAGGTCCATAACCACCAATTTCATCAGCTATATTCTCAGCCATAAACAAGGCGTCTGCTGATGTAATATATACATTCCCTTTACCAGCAACTCGATAAACAACTTGAACTAATTCATCTACAAGCTTAGCCCTTTCACTTTGAATTTCATCAATCTTTTCAATATCTAGGTTACTTAATAGTTCATTTCTAAAAAAAACCTGCTGTTCTCTAGTCAACATATGTTATGATCTTCTTATTTATTACCAATTATGCCTTTCCGTAACGATGAAAATAATCCTTGTTTCTCTTTCTTTTGTTTGTGGCGCGATACTGCCCCAATCACTTTCATCATTAAAGAATTAATTTCTTTCTTACCAATACGTCCCAAATCAACATCTAAAATTGTTTTCGCATCTGTTTTCTTCAAAAATGGAATCACTACATCAACAGGTGATTTCAATAACACTTCTATATCATTCGTTGCCATTAGTCTAGAGGTCTCTTGACTATTATCAGATATACATATAAAAGTACGAATGGGTTTACCAGTCGAGCTTCTTACTCGTTCACATTCATCTAAAAATTGTTTAGCGACTCGTAATGCAACAATACTACGTTCAACAACTAAAATAAAACTATTGCTATATTCTAAAAATTCAGCAAAATCATCTTTATTAACATTAAAAATAGGCTGATCATAGATAATGAAATTATATTTATCAGTTGTAGAAGTTGGTAAACGAGATGGATCTCCACTGAATAAATCCAGATTAGGCATATACTCTACAATATCGCCTTGTAACTTTTTATCAAAAGAGAGATCTAAATCTTGAGAACCATTTGGTCCCTGTGCTAACAAAACAGGTACTTTCTTGTTTAAAACAATTTCATTTGCCAAGTGTGAACTGATTAAACTGGCACCTGAACCACCTTTACAACTCAATACTGCAATTTTTACTGTATGTCGAACAAGTGGAATATTTACACCAGATACGATTTTTTCAGCCATTTGACTTAACTGTGTATCAGAATGGAAATAAAGAATACCTTCATCAAGTAATTTTTGCGCTAGAGAAATAGAATCGCTTTGTCCAATAACACAGCACCACACGTTTTGAGGTACCACACTATAAATATTTTCAGAAATAACTTTTATATCAGTTTCAGCCCCAATATCAACAATGACACCTAATGTTTCTTCGGCTGCAAAAGCCAAATCAGATGATAAAAAGAAATCACTATTAATAATCTCTAAATTTTCTAAGCCACGAGTACGTAAAATCTGGGCAATATCATTTTGAATATGTTCTTGCCCTGAAACAACCATGATCTTTCGGGCACTGTCAACTGTAATATTTTCTTTATCAAGTAATAACATAAAGCAACCCCTTCTATATTAATGCTTTAATTGTATACGATGGTTACTTTTTGTTGCACAAGGATTAATTCCATCCCAACTCATCATATCTTCTGCTGTATCGACTACACAACGTGTCTTTTTCGAGCTAATATTTGCCACCTCTATATAAAGTGGATAAATTGCTCGTTTATATTGACTGCGCATAACTTTAATATATTTAGCCTCAATGCCCTTTTTAATTAAAAAACTGCGAATTTTTGCTGCATTTTGCTTCGATTGCTTATCGTTCCAAATAATATGAACACGTTTACTATTATCACTACCTAAATCTCGAATCACAGAACGGATAATATTATGATAAGCGATATCAGAATGCTCAGATAAAATATAACGATTAACTAACTGAGTCCGACTGAACTCATTGAGCTCATTAGGTTGCGCTAGCTTAACATTATTAACTAATTCATCTTTAGAAAAAGCCATTAATTGTGTCGATGTGAATGCCATAAAAGCAGCTAAAGCAATAACTAATTTTTTCATTGAATAAATCCTCCATTTCTTAAGAAATTAGAGCTTAATGTTTTATGATATACATTCTTTACCGGAGTTAAATTAAAGAAACGTTCCATTGTCCCTGTCTGTTCAAAAGTAGGATATACAATTTCACTTTCCTGAACTGGTTTAACAATATTTACCGTTGCTACAATCACTAACTCTTTATCTTCTCTATCGGTCTTCGCATTACGAAAGAAAGAACCTAAAATAGGAACATCACCTAAAAGAGGCACCTTATTAATTCCTTCAACATCTTGAGAACTGAATAAACCACCGATGATAAAACTTTCTCCATCTGCCACTTCAAAAATCGATTTTGCTCTGCGTGTATTAAAAAATGGTACGTTACCAACATTTTCATAAGAATAACTACCAGCGATACTACTTACACTCTGATCTAACGCTAAACGAATACGGTTATTTTTTTGCACTTTAGCACCAACCATTAATTTGACACCAAATTCCTTATAAATAATATTCGCGCTACCTTCTTTATCTTTTTGTGCAAATGGAATTTCTCCGCCGACTAAAATATCTGCAGTTTCACCAGATAATAGTGAAATACTAGGTTCTGCTAAAATTTTACCGTTACTTTGGTTATCTAATGCATTGATAAATGCAGAAACCCCTGTTGCATTTAAGCGCAAAATTAAACTTGAACCATCAAACCCACCACTTCCAGACCAGCTACCACCTAATAGAGTTCCACTATGAACACCAACAATACGTCCCCAATTAATGCCTAATGCTTCAGTCAACTTCTTATTTACTTCAGCAACAGAAAGTTTCACATTAATCTGAGTTGTATCCCTAACATTAGCATTATTGATTACTCCATCAAATTGATATTTATCTAAGAAAGGAACATATTCACTTGCACCATCTGCTCTACTAAATGAGGTTTCTGTGACTTTTTTGCCTTTACCTAACGCTTCACCTACGATACGATGTGCTTCATCACTTTCCTCTTGAGTAAGGGCTTTACCTTCTATCACATAAGCTTGTCCTACTTTTTTGACAGAAAGATTGGAATTAGGAAAACGTGCCTTAATCTGTCTATTTGTATCCGCAATATCATTAATACTACTAATAATAGAATTAACATTAATAACATCGTTTGTTAGAGGTTTACCATCTTCACCAAATGCCGTCACTTCTGCACGACCTTCTTCCTTTGCATAAATAATAAAACTGTTATCATCTAAAATTTCATAATCAGCTACAGACGGAGATGAAATAAAAATAGTATCGATTTTCTGCTCTGTACGAACTAATTTTGTTCCACCTTGTTCTAAATTGAACGTCTGAGCAAAAGTACTTAATGAGAAAAATGCCCAAAATCCAATATATAATGCAGAAAGTAATCTCTTTTTTATTTTTTTATCTTCCATTATTCATTACCTCTTAATTTTCTAATAAATAAACCTTTGTTGTTTGTACTTTCTACTTGATTAGTAGCAGGCAATATAATCAATTGAGACCCCTTCTCAAGTGAATAAAATAGTTTAGCCTGCTCAGGATTCACTTTAAGATTAATATACCCAATATATTCATCTTCTAATTCATCTTTCTTAATTATTTCATTATTTTCATCAATAGTCTGGAATTCTTTTACTTGTAAAACTAAGAGCTTATTGATAATTTTAAGTAATATATATCTCTCAGTACTATCTTCACGTGAACGATTGGTTATTTTCTGATTATATACGGAAACATAATCCCCTGTTTGTATTGTATCCAAAATATAACGCTCCGTTGGTTTTAGATAAACTCTAAATGCGATTTCTTGTTTAGGATCCAAACTTGTTAATAAGAACTTCGGATCATTTGGCGAAATAACAATAGAGTTAGAAAGTAAAGAACCAGACTTAAGATTTTGAGAAACTAAATGCCCTTGTAGACTTTTTGTATTTGAAATTGATAATACGTCTGTCAAATCATTATTTACGAGCGGATTATCTTCTGTCACCGTAATTTCAGTTAAGGAATAATCTTCTACTTGCAATAAAGTACCTGAATCAATATCCCTTTTTAATTCAGCAATCATAATTAATTTTTCTGGTTTTTTTTCTACCTCAGCAGAAGTCTCTGTTTCAGTATTTGAACTTGAGCTATCTCCTGTAGGTATAAGTAATATTCCTCCAATACCAACAACCAGTGTAAGAAGAGAAATGATAAATAACATTCTATAATTCATTATTGCCCCTTAATTTTTTATATATAGTTTGTATTTTTTGTATTATCAATCTTAGCCAAACAGTAATAAATCAGTTAAAAAACCTAAACTAATCGCAACACCATAAGGTAAAGCATTTTTACGTACTGAATCTCTAAAGAAAAGTAATCCAATTATAATTAGAAATAATCCCGCGAAAGCGGTAAAAAAGAAAAAATAAATTATTTGCTCGTAGGGTAAAGCCAGCATTAAAACGGAGGTTAATTTAATATCTCCTGCCCCAATAATACGAAAGGTAAATAAAAGAAAACCAATAGCAAGTACCCATAATGCAGGTATAATATTAATGTATCCATACTTTAACCAAGCTAATGGTAAAACCACTATTAATAGAGAGAATACAATTCTATTACTAATAATTCTGTCACGAATATCTGTCCACGATAGAACTATTAGTAATAGAATTACTACTGTTTGAAGAAAAATAACAAATCCATTCATTATTTCTGAACCTTAGTAGGCTTAATTATTTAGCCAATATTGAACCTAATACTAATGATGTCAAATATCCGAATCTATCTTTTAATGCTAAAATAAATCCATGATCATCATAAAGTACAAATACGACAAAAACAGCAATAACAACACCAATTAGTCCATATTCAATTGATGTGATGCCCTTTTGGCATTTCTTAAATTTAAGAAAATAATTCATCCTTTAAATACTATATGAGTATAAAAAAATTAACAGATAGACTAGCTCACTATATTCTACAATAATAAGCTAGTCTAATAAGCTTAAGACTTAATTATTTACTCAAACTAGCAGAAGCTACTGTTGAAGTTAAAGTACTGAATTTAGACTGAAGTTGTTTAATGAAACCAGTATCAGAATAGAATACAGCAACAACTAATACAGCAACAGCAACAGCGATTAGACCGTATTCGATTGCAGTCACACCACGCTCGTCTTTGTTAAAGTTACGAATCGATTCAGTCACAGTGATATAAGCTTGAGTTAATTTACTAAACATTTTGATATGCTCCTAAGTTTAAATTAAATATTAAATGTTAAATAATCTCTCAATATGAGAGTGTATTGTTATTTAGCGACTACCAAGATCGCATTAAGAAAACTATTTTAATCACTAAATAATCTTAGAGAATTTTAACCATTTTTTTGATTAACGGAAATAAAAAAAATAGAAAAGATAACTGATCCGATGAGTTACAAGGGAACTATAATATTAAGAAGAAATGTTTTAAGAGGAATGAAAATTAGTACTACTTCAAATTTCAATATTCTCACAGTTTAAATGAATAACAATAACGATAATAACATTACTTAACAAGAAATGCATATCACATTACATCAACTAAACGAACCTAAAAAAATAAATACTAAAATAAAAAAGAAATGAAAAACTATAAAATGGTGCCCGAGGCCAGACTTGAACTGGCACGCTTCGAAAAGCGAGGGATTTTAAATCCCTTGTGTCTACCGATTTCACCACTCGGGCTGATCAACAAGATAATGATATTTTGGAGCGGGAAACGAGGCTCGAACTCGCGACCCCAACCTTGGCAAGGTTGTGCTCTACCAACTGAGCTATTCCCGCTTTAAGCTAATATGTTGTGTTCCTAAACAACGAGGTGCATTTTACCTATTTATTAAGACTAGTCAAATAAAAAATACAAAAGAATAACTCAATTGATTAAAAACAAATCACAAAATAACAAAAGAAGCCTTTATTTCATGAAACATACGATAACGCAGTCAAAAAGAATCTAGAAAATCATAGAAAGAGATAATATTCATTCGCTCCATAAGATAAAATAATTAACACTTATAAATTAATAAAATTTATACAGATTGAAATATTTAGTATTCTCCTGATTCCATTCTTATTAAGACTATAACATGTATAATATTCAATCAAAACATTGGCAATTATTGGAAATCAGTATTTGATCACTTGCTTCTTATTTTCCAATAAGTAGTAAGCTTAAATCACAAAAAACTAACTTTTAAAGAAAAAAGAAGTGATAAAATACCATAAGAAAATATGCACCATCCCACGTAATCATCGATCTCAATTTTTGCTTAAAAAAACTATCTTAATAAATGATGTATTGCTTATCATGATATTCACTGATGAGTTTCATTTGATAACATCCTAGCTTAATAAAATCCAAAAACATCCCCTTACGACTATCTTTATAGAAGATTAAATTTGTACTTAATTGGCAGTAAATTAACTCATCACTTTTTCAAGTTTCCCATAGAAATGACCTCTAACGAGACTCTAGAAGATGACCTTAACTCATATCTCAAAAGATCTGCATATCCAAGGATTACGTCATGCCTAATCATATTCAAAAACTATTTGTCGTTATTCTGTTATCACTTAATATCTTTAAAAACTCTACAACTCAGAAACTGTCAAAAATACTATCTAAAAAAGAAGACGATTAGCTTCATACAAGGTATTTTTTAGTTCATAGTAAAAATCCACCTTCAAAGAAAGTAGCTTTGATTAGCACCCCATAGGCGGGTTTCTAAATTTTAATTCCTAGAATCCGAATTTTACATTGCTTAAAGTCTTAACTGTTTATCTTCTAACCTATATTTCTGTGGTATTGAATATAGCCTTATCTTTCTGCATTCGCACTTAAGGCTATCCACACAGTGACCTCATGACCAAAGGTGATTACTTCATAATTTATGTTTCCTTAAATTCGAAAACTTATTAGACAATCTGATTATCATCTGCCCCTTTTAAGCTCCCATCACTTCAGACACGAACAACTTTAGCGGAGCTTTCACTACAAATAAACATGAGCTATTGTACATTCAATTCGGAAATCGCTATCTTGAGCAGCTCACTGAGACTTATTGGCTGTATATAAACTTCTCTACTAACTTTCTCTTTTAATATTCTGAAAGGGTGCTTTAGTGTCTAAAGCTAAATGATATTAATAAATGCCAAACTGTACAATTTCTTAAATCAGCGCCTAGTTTTGCCTAAGTAAAGCCAGTAATCGCTTTTACAGAAGTTTTTTCTAGCTAGCAATAAAAAACAACTTCACATAATCTGCCAAAAAATGGAATTACTCAGAGTATGTCTTACAAAGGAAATTGTTTGGCTAACAGCGTAATGGAAGTTTTTTCGGGAATTACACATTAACTTTTGAGACGCTGGGTGAATTAGTACGGGCAATTTATGACTATATTCGCGATTACAATCAGGAGCAAATACAGTTAACATTAAAAGAATTGGGTCCGAGAAAATATTGGAAACAACCCCTGATGTCACAGCCTATTAGGAGCAGATCACAAGGGCACTCTTAGTAAATCCTTCAGTGAAAATTATAATGAAATATCTGATAATAAGCTGCCTTTTGCTGCTTTTAGATACTGTAACATCGACCAAACTGTCAAAATTGCAGCAATATACAATAAAACAATTGCAGTAATTTCCATGACAACATTATAGCGCCATAATAATCCACCTAATGCTAGCATTTGTGCTGTTGTTTTCACTTTTCCTAGCCATGAAACTGCAACCTTGTTACGATCACCAATCTCTGCCATCCATTCTCTTAGCGCTGAAATAATAATTTCTCTTGAAATCATAATCACAGCAGGTAGTGTTATCCAAAATGAATGATGATATTCAACGACTAAAGCAAGCGCGACTGTGACCATTACTTTATCAGCAACAGGATCTAAGAAGGCTCCAAAACGCGTAGTTTGTTTCCATTTTCGTGCCAGATAACCATCAAACCAGTCTGTTACTCCCGCAATAAAAAAGATAAGCGTTGTTAGAAAAGGTGACCATGAAAACGGCAAATAGAATGCGATCACAAAGAATGGGATTAAAATAACGCGAAAAAGTGTAAGAAAGATAGGTATGTTAGGTTTCATAGAAAGAGTTTGGTCAATTTTTATAATGTATTTATTCTAGAACATATCGCTTTATTTGGAAATGGAATTTTCCGTTCTATTAAAAATTCCTGCGTTAATGCTGTAATGCTTCATAAATTCGTTCTGCAAGTGCTTTAGAAATACCTGGTACAGAAGCTATTTCGGCTAAAGTCGCCTTTTTCACCCCTTGTATACCACCTAAATATTTTAATAACGCTTGACGACGTTTTGTTCCAACACCTTCAATCGTTTCTAGTCCGCTTTGTATAAAAGCTTGTTGACGTTTTTTACGGTGTCCACTAATTGCATGATGATGGCTTTCATCTCGAATATGTTGAATTAAATGGAGCGCTAAGTGATCTGCAGGTAAATGAATTTCTTTTTCCTGCTTACTCATAATTAAAGTTTCTAGACCAGCTTTACGATATACACCTTTTGCAACACCAATCAAGTGCGGTCGATTTTTATCCCATTTTACATTTAATCGTGCAAATACTTGTATTGCTCGGTTCAATTGCCCCTTACCACCGTCAATAAAAATCACATCTGGAATCTTATCTTGCTCTAATGGCTTATCATAACGCTTGAGTAAAGCTTGTTCCATCGCCGCATAATCATCACCACCCGTTATTCCTTCAATATTAAAACGACGATAATCGGATTTTAGCGGTCCATTTTGATTAAACACCACACAAGAAGCAATAGTTTGCTGTCCCATTGTATGACTAATATCAAAACATTCCATACGCTTAATTTCAGGTAGATTCAATAATGTTTGCAACGCTTGATAACGCTCTTGGATTAAATGAGTTTGTTTAAGTTGAGTAGCTAAAGCTAATTTGGCATTCATTTGTGCAAGCTGCAAATACTTACTCTTATTACCTTTCGCGTGATCTTGAATCTGTACTTTACGTCCTGCTTGCTGTGTCAATAAGATTTCCAATTCATTTTTTTCTGCTAACTTATGATCTACAACAATACTATTCGGAATGCTACGCCCTTGATGCGCTTGTAAATAGAATTGTCCGACAAAAGTTGCTGTAAGTTCTGCAAGATCTGTATTAGCTGGAACCTTAGGAAAATAACTTCGATTACCTAAAATCTTACCTTGACGAATAAACAAAACTTGCACACAAGCAATACCTAATTGATAGGCTATTGAAATAATATCCATATCATCAAGGCAATCATTCGATACAAATTGCTTTTCAATCACCGAGCGAGCAGCTTGAATTTGATCACGAATCCTTGCTGCTAATTCAAAATTAAGCTCGGCACTAGCTTGTTCCATCTTGGCTACCAAATGCTCAAGTACTTGCTGATCTTTGCCTTGTAAAAAAAGGCGTGCAAATTCAACCTGTTGTAAATAATCTTCGTCACTGACATAGCCAGCAACACAAGGTGCTGCACATCGTCCTATTTGATACTGTAAGCAAGGACGAGAGCGATTATTATAAACAGCGTTTTCACATTGCCGAATAGGGAATAGTTTTTGTAATAAAGAAAGTGTTTCTCTTACTGCGCTGGCATGTGGATAAGGACCAAAGTATTCACCTTTTATTTTTTTACTACCTCGATACGCAGTAATACGAGGATGGTGTTCGTCAGTGAGTAAAATGTAAGGATAGGACTTATCATCGCGTAACAGAACATTATAGCGTGGCTGATAAGTTTTAATATAGTTATGCTCAAGTAGTAAAGCCTCTGTTTCAGAAGAAGTAATCGTTGTTTCAATACGTGCAATTGAGGCAACTAATGCTTCCGTTTTTTTGTTTGTTAAATTAGCGCGAAAATAACTGGTGAGACGTTTTTTAAGATCTTTCGCTTTTCCCACATAAATTACCGTGTCCTTATCGTCATACATACGATAAACACCTGGTGAGTGAGAAATATGAGCTAAGAAGGATTTTGCCTCAAACATAACTTAGTGCCAAAGGAATTTTATGCTTATTTTTGCTGTAAAATAGACCGCACTTTTTCAAGATCTTCTAATGTATCCACACCAATGGGGGGGACTTCTTGTGCTAGTTCAACATGTATCTTTTCACCATACCATAATACACGGAGCTGCTCTAAACTTTCGATTTGTTCTAACACTGTTGGCTGCCATTGTACATATTGTTGAATAAATCCAGCGCGATAAGCATAAATGCCGATATGACGTAAATAATGATCGGACAATTTCAATTGGTCTATTGTATGAGTTTGGTTATGTAATGTCGCAAACTGATCGCGATTCCATGGAATAACCGCGCGAGAAAAATATAAAACATAGCCTTCTTTATCTGTCAGCACTTTTACTGCATTTGGATTAAACAGCTCTTCTGGCTCAGTTATTTTTACTGCCAAACTTGCCATCTTTACTTGATATTTCGATAAATTTTCTGCAACTTGATTGACAATCGCAGGTGGAATTAACGGTTCATCTCCTTGTATATTGACGATAATTTCATCTTGTGCAATATCCAGTTTTTCAATAACTTCTGCTAAACGTTCAGTACCTGAATTATGCTGAGTAGATGTCATACAAACTTCCGCGCCAAAATCACGAGCAACTTCCGCAACCTTAAGATGATCGGTAGCAATGATAATTCGACTTGCACCAGATTGCTTTGCTTTTTCAAACACATGTGCAATCATTGGTTTTCCTGCGATATCTGCTAAAGGCTTACCAGGTAAACGAGTGGAAGCATAGCGAGCAGGAATGATTACAGTAAATGTTGCCATATTAGTTATCCTGTGATTGTTCAAAAAATGGAATTGCTTGCTCAGCCAATAAAACAGGAATCCCCTGTTTAATCTCATAAACAACTTTATCAAATTTACACACTAACTGTTGATTTGTTTTATCAAACGCTAAGTGCCCATGGCAAATAGGACAAGCTACAATTTCTAATAATTTTGTATCCATTTTTTCCTCTCTAAATTCTGCACCAGTTATTTCGTTGAGCAAAATTTTTCTAAAAATGACCGCACTTTCTCGCCTTCAATTACTGCATCCACTGGTACATACCACCAATTCGGCTGAGCAAATGCAAAACACTTTACTGCGTCCTTTTCTGTCATCAATAACGGTCGATTTTTATCAAATTTAACAAATTGATTAGCTTCAAATTTTTGATGGTCTTGAAATGCTTGTGTTTGGCTAAGCTGAATATTCAAGCTCTGTAACATCATAAAAAAACGTTGTGGATTACCAATTCCAGCAATCGCTGAAGCTACTTTAAATGAGGCAATCAAACGCTTTTCTCCCGTTACTAAATTGACTGCATAATGAGGCTCTAACCTCATTACAACATCAGTATATTGATTACTCTCACCATTACTAATGACTAAATCTGCTTGTTGTAAACGACTTGGCAGCTCACGTAATGGTCCTGCGGGCAGTAACAAACCGTTGCCTAAACCACGTTGTGCATCTATTACAACAATTTCAATATCACGTTGTAATTTATAATGCTGTAACCCATCATCACTGATAATTAAATCATAATGTTGCTGTTGCAATAATAATTCGATTGCTTGCTGGCGATTAGGTGATATACAAACAGGTACTTGGGTCCGTTTGGCAATTAATACAGGTTCATCACCGCCTTGTAGCGGATCTGTTTGTGCAGTCACTAACAAAGGATAAGTATTAGACTGGCTACCGTAGCCACGCGAGATAACCCCTACTTTTAATCCCTGCTGTTGTAGTTGCTGAACTAACCAAATGACAACTGGCGTTTTACCATTTCCACCAACCGAAAGATTACCAACGATAACCACGGGAACAGGGGCGCGATAAGAGGATAAAATATTATGTTTAAATAATGCTCTGCGTACATAACTGATGAGCCAAAATAAAAAAGAAAAAGGCAACAGCAAACAAGTGACCCACGAATGCGAATACCAAAATTGCATGTTAACCTCTTTCTATATGTTATATCGTCTAAATTAATGACTGAATTGCATACTATGTAATTGTTTATACGCACCACCTAATGCCAACAATTCAGTATGTGTGCCACGTTCTTTGATTTCACCATGCTCAATAACTAAAATTTCATCTGCATTTTCAATTGTTGATAAGCGATGAGCAATAACAATGACAGTACGCTCTTTTTGTAATTTTTCTAACGCTAATTGAATTGAACGTTCCGATTCTGTATCTAATGCAGATGTCGCTTCATCTAGAATTAATACTGGCGAATCACGTAATAATGCGCGTGCAATAGCTAAGCGCTGGCGCTGACCACCTGATAAGCTGAGTCCATTTTCACCAATTACTGTATCTAAACCATGTTCTAGTTTTTCAATAAATTCCATTGCATAAGCATCTTCTGCTGCTTTAATAATTTCTTCACGGCTGTACTTATCTTTGGCAGCATACGCAATATTATTTGCGATAGTATCATTAAAAAGATGAACTTGTTGTGAAACTACCGCACAATTTTCACGCAGGCTTGATAAACGATAATCTTGAATATTGATGCCATCTAATAAAATCTCGCCTTGATCAACGTCGTAAAAACGTGTCACTAAATTCGCAATCGTGGATTTGCCAGAGCCAGAACGCCCAACTAATGCTACTGTTTTGCCTTTTTCAACTTCAAAAGATAAATTACGTAATGCTGGCTCATTACGCCCTTGATAAGTAAAAGTGACATCTTTAAACGCAAGATTTCCCTGTACATTTTCGCCTTTATGTGTACCTAGATCTTTTTCAGTATCCAAATCTAATAACGCAAACAGCGTTTGACAAGCCGCCATTCCCTTTTGGAATTGTGCATTTACATTTGTAAGCGACTTTAATGGTCGCATCATCGCTAACATAGCGGAAAACACCACAGTAAATGCACCTGCCGTCAAGTTTTGATCCATAATTGTTGGTACTGTTGCTAAATAAAGCACTGCCGCCAGTGCAAAAGAAGCAATCACTTGAACCACAGGATTAGAAATTGCATCTGCTACAGCCATTTTCATCCCTTTACGACGCATATCATTACTAACATGATTAAAGCGTTCTTCTTCAACTAGTTGCCCACCAAATGAAAGCACAACTTTATGCCCTTTCAACATTTGTTCAGCTGTTGCAGTAAGTTCCCCCATAGCATTTTGCATATTTTTACTTAATTCTCTAAAACGCTTTGAAACTAAACGAACCAAAACCGCAATAATTGGACCAATTAAAAATAATACTAAAGATAATTGCCAACTGTGGTAGAGCATAACAACAAGTAAAGAAATAATATAAGCACCTTCTCTTATAATAGTGATTAATGCCCCAGAAGACGAATTGGCGACCATTTCTGAATCATAAGAAATACGAGATAAAAGCTTACCAGTTGAATTTTGGTCGAAAAAAGGAACTGGCATGAACATAAGGTGCTTAAAAATACGACGACGCATAGTCATCACAACTTTACCTGAAACCCAAGAGAGACAATAAGAAGAAATAAAATTACTTATTCCTCGTAAAAGTATAACTAAAACAACCACATATGACATTGTACGCAAAAAAGAAGTATCAGCATTACCAAAACCTTCATCTAATAGGGGCTTAAGTAAAGAAATTAAACTTGCATCTGCTAACGCATTAAGTACTAAAGCAATTGCTGATACAACTAATCCAAATTTGAATGGGCGAATAGTTGGCCATAAACGCTTAAATGTTTGTATTGTTGAAAAATCTTTATCTTGCATAATTTCTTCTATTTTATATGGAATAATATGCGGCATTGTACCTTTATTTTGTTTGTAAGCCAATTAATCTGCGGTACCAAGGCGAAAATTCCGTTCTTGCTGTATGAATTTTAATTTGCTTTTTATCAAACAATAAACTCACTTGCCCTACTTCTGCAGTATTGTAAACTTGACATTGATAGTGTTTTAAACGCTGTATCACTTGTTTATGAGGAAACTTCCATGGATTCCAACGCCCACTAGAAATAAGTGCAATTTGTGGTTGAGTTTTTTGTAATAAAGTATGCCCTGTTGAGGTTTTACTACCATGATGCCCGACTTGTAAAACATCAATTTTACCTAGCTGGGATATGAATTGATTTTCACTCGCCATATCTGCATCTCCTGTTAGGAGCACCTTATTGTATCCATCAGAAATCAACAAAACACAAGAATCAGTATTTTTCAATACGATGAGGAGAAATAGCGGTTATTTTTAATCCTTGCCAATCCCATTCTTGGCCAGACAGGCAAAAAGTGCGGTCTATTTTGCCATAATTTTGTGTTGATGCTGTCATCAGTTCAACATTGGGATATTGACGTAATATTGTTTTTGCTCCTCCAGCATGATCATTATCATCATGACTAATAACCACATGTTCTAAGTCAATACCTTGTCGTTGTAAATACGGCACAATTTCAAGCTGCGCCATACTGCCACCTTGCCATGAACTCCCAGTATCATACAACATGCCTCGTCCATTTTTTGTTATCAATACGGCTAATCCTTGTCCAACATCTAAAATATCTAAACGCCACTGAGGTGAAAAAACATACTGATAAGCAGGATAACCAAGACACATAATGACAATTAATGTTGCAATTAAATAAATTGCACGTTTTAAGGAACATGATAATGTTGGTTCGGTCATAAAATGGAAACCAGTATAACACTGGTTAATAAAATGAAGATTCATACTCGTCTTATCTACTTTTTTAAAATCATATACATACCAAACTGCTGCGATAAAAAATGTAGTAAGCACAGCAATGATTAATACCGCCTCTGATTGAGAAATAAGGCACCAATTATCTTGCCAAACTTGTAAAATTAATGTTGTCTTTTGTGCAACGCTATTTGCTATAGCCCATGAAGAAAAAGCACCTTGCGTAAAAGTAGCAAACAATACTAAGGGAACTAAAACCAGACTGTAAATCGGCAGTGCAATTAAATTTGCACAAAAACCTCTCAACGAAATGCCATGAAATAACAGTAATTGGACGGGAGTAAAAAGCCACAGTAATCCGAGCTGTAGATGAAATATACTAAAGATCCAACGCAAGTTACACCAAGGACTTGCTAATATTGATTTACCTTGCCATTGCAATAAAGAGATAGGAAAAACTTGATACCAAAGAATTAATGCTGTGACTGCACTTATTGATAACCAAAAACTGAGCGATAAAACCATTAACGGCTCGAATACCAGTAACATAGCAATCACTATTAACAAAAGTTGCCATGAAGTGTAATAAAGGCGTAATAATCGACAACTAGCCACCAGAGATAATGCCAAGCAGGCACGAGAAGTAGGAATTGCAAAGCCAGCTAACTGTCCATAAAAATAGGCTAATAGCAAACCACTAAAAATAGGAAAATAAGGACTAATCCAGCGTAATGGCAATAAAATTTGAATACCACGAATTAACCAATAACCTATGCTCATTGCTAAACCAATATGTAATCCAGAAATTGCAATAAGATGTGCGGTACTGGTTTTTTGATACACTTGCCATACTTGTTGCGGCAACCATGCTCTTTCACCGAAAGCCAAAGCAATTAATAACCCTTGATAATCCAATCCTGTGGTTTGCGTTAAACCTGCTTGAAGCAATTTATCACGCCATGAAGCATATTGTGAAATTTTGACCGCACTTTTTACCGAGGCACGCGCAGTAATTTTTTGAGATAAATACCATTGCTGTTTATCAAAACCTGCTAAATTTAATCGTGAAGAAATGGGTTTCAATAACAATTCACCATACCATGTTTCTCCTAAATGCACTTTTTCTTTTGCATACCATTGAAGATAAATACGCTGTTCTGCTTGTTCTTTTTGTAGTTGTGCTGAAACAATTAGAGTTTGGTAATCCGTTTGGTCGATAATCTCAACAATGGTAAAATTAGTTTTCACTTTTCTTGGTAGCTGAGCCACGCTATCCGCTTGAGATAATAATTGGCGTGCTGAATCATGCATATAACCTAGGCTAAATAACATACAAAATATCAACACCAAATAATTAACCCATTGCTTTTTTTTCTTCAGATAACAAACCAGTAGTAAAATCAATAACGTTACACAAGCAATTAGTACTATCTGCCAAGCGAGCAATAAATAATCAGGTAAGCAAAGTAATGAAAGTGCACTTAGTAAAATACAGCCTGAAATTCGTTCAATAGATAATCGCATTAACCCTACTCTTTTATCGACATATAAAAAGAAAAGCATGAGCATTTCACGAGTGTTTTTCTCGGTTATTAAGCTGGTTTTGCAAGCGAGATCGCAAAAATCAGATTTATTTCACTAAAAATTGTAATATCAGGTAAATTTATTTGATAATTAAGATGAGTTCTGCTATTTATAACGCTTTTTAAAATGCCTAACATCTTTACAGGTAATTTTAAACTGAACGAATCAACGCCAATGCGTGTGAATAATGTAATTTCAACCGTTAAATGGACGACTTTTTATTAGGAGATACCCAATGTCTAAATCCTCTTTAAGTATATTAGCCCTAGCTGGTGTTGAGCCTTATAAAGAAAAAGTAGGCGAAGAGTACATGAATGAAGCACAATTGCTTCACTTCAAAAAAATTCTACAAGCATGGCATGATCAAATTGTAGAAGAAGCGAGCCGTACTGTCGCACACATGCAAGATGAAGCATCCAACTTCCCTGATCCAGCTGATCGCGCCACGCAGGAAGAAGAGTTTAGCTTAGAGTTGCGTACAAGAGATCGTGAAAGAAAACTCATGAAAAAAATTGAAAATACCTTGAAAAAACTTGAAACAGGTGATTTTGGTTATTGTGACTCTTGCGGTATTGAAATCGGCATTCGTCGTTTAGAAGCTCGCCCTACAGCAGATCTCTGTATCGACTGTAAAACACTGGCTGAGATCCGTGAAAAGCAAATGATTGGTTAAACCTAATTTTTAACTTCAACACAAACATAGAATTAGAATAAACAAGATTTAAAGTAAAGTGCGGTGATTTTTACCGCACTTTTAACTGGAAAGCAAAATTACCTTGACGAGGTCTATTATTTTAAAGTACATCAAAAATCTGTTTAATAAAAAAACAAAAGCGTATTTAGTTAAACGAGAAAAAGCAGATTCTACTCATTCAAAATCAAGAACAACACAAGCTGAACAAGTTTCATCCGCTTTTATTCAGCATGACACGCCTACCACAACACAACCTAAGACTTCTTATCACTACAACAAGCACGTGATCAAAGCATCTCTACATGGTATTACGCCACGTATGATTAATCGTAATGCATTAACTGTCGTAGAAAAACTACACCGTCAAGGATTTGAAGCTTATATCGTCGGTGGCTGTTTAAGAGATTTATTACTTGGTAAACACCCAAAAGATTTTGATGTGGTTACCAATGCGCGTCCTGAACAAATTCAAACACTTTTTCAGCGTCAATGCCGCTTAGTTGGTCGCCGTTTCCGTCTTGCGCACATTATGTTTGGTCGAGATGTTATTGAAGTGGCAACTTTCCGTGCCAATCATAATGAAAGTCGTAATGAAAATCATGCAAAACAAAGTGAACAAGGCATGTTATTGCGCGATAATGTTTATGGTACGCTTGAACAAGATGCAGAACGCCGTGATTTTACTGTTAATGCACTTTATTATAATCCACAAGATAATACTTTACGTGACTATTTTAACGGGATTGAAGATCTTAAAGCGGGTAAATTACGCTTAATTGGTGATCCTGCGACACGTTATCAGGAAGATCCTGTTCGCATGTTACGTGCCATTCGCTTCATGGCAAAACTAGACATGTTCTTAGAAAAACCAAGCGAGTTGCCTATTCAGCAACTAGCACATTTACTTAAAAATATTCCGCCAGCTCGTTTATTTGATGAAAGCTTAAAATTACTACAGACTGGTCATGGCGTAAAAACTTACCAATTATTACGTGAATATGGTTTATTTGAACAGCTATTTCCTGCACTAATATCTTATTTCACCGAGAAAGGGGACAGTTTTGCCGAACGTATGATTTTAAAAGCACTCACTTCAACAGACGAACGTGTTGCTGATAACTTACGGATTAATCCTGCTTTTTTATTTGCTGCGTTTTTTTGGTATCCCCTACGAGAACAGATAGAAATGCTTAAAAATGAAGGTGGGTTAAATAATCATGATGCTTATGCACTAGCAAGTAATGAGCTTTTAGATATTTTTTGTACCACACTTGCCGCGCCACGTAGGCACACGGCTGTCATTCGTGATATTTGGTTTTTACAATTACAATTGTTAAAACGCACAGGACATAATCCAGTACGTACAATGGAACACCCTAAATTCCGTGCTGCATTTGATTTACTGGTTATGCGCGCAGAAATCGAAGGCGGTGAAGCTATTGAGCTTGCAACTTGGTGGCATGAGTATCAGTTTAGTAACTTAGAACAACGCGATTTATTAGTGCAAGAGCAGCAACGTTTGCATCCAAAACCGAAGAAAAAATATTATCGTTCTAGAAAGCGTCGCAAACCAAAACCGTTACAATAAAAAAGTAAGAGATGCTATAAAATGAAGCCTGTTTATATTGCACTAGGAAGTAATTTAAATACGCCAATTGATCAACTCAATGCCGCATTAAAAGCGATTAGTCAGTTGCCTCATACTCAATTAGTCAAATCAAGTTCGTTTTACCAAAGTAAGCCGCTTGGTCCACAAGATCAACCTGATTATGTGAATGCTGTTGCCTATTTACAGACAGTGCTTCCTGCACATACATTACTTGAGTATTTACAACAAATTGAAAATACTCAAGGACGTGTGCGTTTACGTCGTTGGGGAGAACGTACTCTCGATCTGGATATCTTGCTTTATGATAAGGATGTTATACAGACAACGAGTTTGACTATTCCTCATTATGATATGCATAACCGTGAATTTGTGATTGTGCCTCTATTTGAAATTGCCCCAACATTAGTACTTCCAAATGGAATAAAACTTGCTGAACTTGCCCAACAATTCGAGTCACACCAAATGAAAGTTGTAAACTCAAAAGCAATCATTTAAATCAATGAAGCAGCTCATCTATTGGTACTTTCAATACTCTAGCCCATTCTTAGGGAGATTAAACTATCTCATTGATACAATTTCTGATCATATTCAAATCGTACCTATTTTCACTTTCATTATTTTTCAGGTAGCAGCTTAATTCGCGGACTTTTATATGCTAACTTTATCATTTTTAAAAATAGAAACCATACTGTTCTACTCTGCTAAACCATCACGAATCTTACTTTCAAATAAGGTATAATCGACTAAAAAAGCGTCATGTCCATAATCAGAAGTAAACTCATAATAATTCAAATCGACCCCACTTTGCTCCAGTAGTGCCTTGCTCTTATGCAATTCAGCTAATTTAAACAATTGATCATTTTCAACTGCAACTAAAGTATAACGCGCTGTAATTCTGGATAATGCAGCATGCATATTCTGATAATCCCGACTAGGATCATATAAATCTAGCGCTCTCAACAAATGGAGATAACTATTTGCATCAAAACGTCCCAAAAATTTTTTCCCCTGATAACTTAAATAAGATTCAACTTGAAAATAATCCCCCCAAAATTGTGCTTCTGATTTTATTGCTCGCCCAAAGGCTTTGGTTAGCTGTAAATCAGTACGATAAGTGAGCATTCCTAACATACGTGCAATAGTCAATCCACGTTCTGGAGGTTGATGTTCATAATAATCTCCATGATTAAAATAAGGATCATTAATCACTGCTTGACGCATAACATGATTAAAACCAATAGCCTCTGCGCTACATAACAAGGATGAACATAAATTAATCACATTATTGACAAGATCAGGGTAATCAATCGCCCATTGTGTCGCTTGCATCCCCCCAAAAGAACCACCAACAACAGCATGTAAACGAGGTATATCAAGATGATCCAATAAAGCTTTTTGTAGCTTTACCATATCTTGCACAATAATATTTGGAAATTGACTACCATAGGGTTTATTCGTATCAGGATTAATCGATGATGGACCTGTCGTACCTTGACAGCCACCTAATACATTAGAGCAAATAAAAAAATAGCGAGAAGTATCTAATGCTAATCCTTCTCCCATAAAGCTTTGCCACCAACCTTGCTGTGTCTTATCAGCAAAATAAGGCTGAGCATCACCAGTTAAAGCGTGACAAATTAATACTGCATTACTTTTATTAGCATCCAGTACACCATAAGTTTGATATGCTACATCAACCTGTTTCAGTTTACCGCCTAAGCTTAAAGGAAATCCTTCTTCTGTAAACAGTGTTACCTTCTGTACTGTCATGCTACCGCCTGTATTTTATTATCATTATTACAGTAATGTTTGTTTTTAATATCATTCAATTTTAGACATCTAAACGTCTTTACGTATAAATCTACTAAAATTCAGCTTGCACTTCAACTCTTTTTTCATTATGGTGAAGCTTAATTCCCAAACAGTAATGATAGCTTCAAAATGACATCTATTTTTGCTTTCCTCTCTCCCCAATACTTGAAGCGATTAATTCGCTATTTGCTTATTGGTTTGTCATCTTTTATCGCGCTATTAATCTTAATCGATCAAGCAATTAGCTTTTATGTTCGGCAAAATATTTATACTGACGTTAATAAATTACCTTATAGACCCTATGGCGTAGTGCTTGGCACATCGAAATATTTCGACAAAAATACATTGAACTTGTTCTATCATAATCGGCTGCTTTCTGCCTACGAGGTCTTTTCTGCACGTAAAATCGATTATTTATTATTAAGTGGGGATAACCGTACGAGCCAATATAATGAACCACGTAATATGTTTAAAGATTTACGTAAAATGGGAATACCACAAGAATTTATGTATATGGATTTTGCTGGATTTCGCACTTTAGATTCAGTAATACGTGCTGAACAAGTATTTAAAGCACATTCATTTACAATTATTACACAGAAATTTCATTGTGAACGTGCTTTATTTATCGCTAAATATCATGATATTGATGCAATTTGTTTCGCTGCTGAGTACCCTCATGGTCATTATTTTGTCCGTTTTCGTGAGTTTTTTGCGCGAATACTGGCGATATTTGATCTCTTAATGGAAAAAAAACCACATTTTCTCGGTGAGCCAGAACCTTTACCATCGCCTACAACCGTACCCATTGTGGAATTCGAACTAAGCAATCAGTTGTCTTAAGTACGTGATTCGATCAACTCTCGAACAATTACTTCGTGTGGCTGTTTGATATTCTTTTCTCTCATTTTATGTAACACAAGATTTAATAAAGATTGAGCTATTTTTTCATGGTTCTGTACACAACAAATCACTTTATTTTCTAATACATCGAGCATTTCATGATGACCAAAAGTTGCAATAACAAGTTCTTTTGGAATACTGTTATAGCGCTTAATTAATACTTGAAAAATGCCTTGTAACAAAGTTAAGGAAGTCACAAAAATTGCTTCTGGTAATGCATTTTTATCTAACCATTGACTAAATACTTCTGCACTTGATAATTTATGAAATTGATTAGCATAAAGGTAATCGACTGGTGTACATTGCCCATTCAATGCATTACGAAAGCCTAATTCTCGTTTATAGCTCACTGAAAATTCAGGTAATGCACTCAAAAATAATACTCGTTTACCTGCATGATCTTTAATTAAACGCTGAGCTAAACGGTAAGCATCCCCTTCATCGTCAGTCAGCAGCATCATTTCATTCATCATTAAACGACGATCAAACCCCACAACTGGTACATCTGCAAAGCGTTGATAAAAATCTGTATCAGAAGGTAAAGCTGTTGAAACAATAAGTGCATCTATCTGGCGTTGAAATAAATGCTTTGCACATTTAATTTCATTATCTGCATTGTCATTAGAACAAGCAATTAAGAGCTGATACCCCTTTTCACGGAAACCTGCTTCTAAACGACTTGCAATTTTGGCATAACTGGCATTTTCAAAATCAGGTACAATCAAGCCAATAGTGTGGCTTTTACCTGCACGTAAACCTGCTGCCATTGCATTAGGTTTAAAATCGTACTTTTTTATCAGTTCTTCAACTTTTTCAATTGTTTTGTCACTGACACGATAATGTTTAGCCTTCCCATTTACTACATAGCTGGCTGTTGTACGCGAAACACCAGCTAACTTAGCTAGTTCATCTAATTTCACTTTCACTCCTTAAAATACATTATGCTTTTCAAGTCATCCCCAAACCAAAAAACTGAATAATAAATAGCACAATCCATTTGTAAAATTATGTAAAAATATGTATACAAGAAAAATTATATATTTAATTTTTTAAAATAACAAAATACAAATGTGTAATATTTGATCTAGTTCGCAAAATAAAAAAGTGCGGTGAAATTCCTGAAAATTTAACCGCACTTTCAATTATTTCAATCAATTAAGTTATAAACAATTTTTTTCACCACGAGAAAGGCTTATCAAACCAGAACGTACAATCTCAATAATGAAAGTTTCTTCTTTGACCGCTGTAATAAATGCATCTAATTTATCCTTCGTTCCCGTTAATTGGATGGTATAAGATTTTGTTGTGACATCTACAATTTGACCGCGATAAATATCAGCCAAACGTTTTAATTCATCACGAGAACTTCCTTGTGCTCTTACTTTAATCAATAGCACTTCACGTTCAACATGGTCACAATCGCTTAAGCTAATCACTTTAAACACATCAACTAGTTTATGTAATTGTTTTTCAATTTGTTCAAGCACTTGCTCGTCGCCATAAGCTTCTATCGTCATTCGCGATAATGTCGGATCATCTGTTGGTGCGACTGTTAAACTTTCAATATTAAAAGCACGTTGCGAAAATAACCCAACAACACGTGATAAAGCACCTGATTCGTTTTCTAATAAGACAGATAAGATTCTACGCATGAGTATTCTCCGGTTTAGTTAAAATCATTTCATTCATTGCTCCACCACGTACTTGCATTGGATAAACATGTTCAGTCGCATCAACATTAATATCAACAAAGACTAATTTATCTTTCATTGAAAACGCTTGAGCTAATTTGTGCTCTAATTCATCTGGTGTATTAATTTGGATACCTACATGACCATAAGCTTCTGCTAATTTGACAAAATCAGGCAACGAATTCATATAAGACTGCGAATGACGCCCTGAATAAATCAAATCTTGCCACTGTTTAACCATACCTAAGAAACGATTATTTAAACTGATGATCACAATAGGAATTTCATATTGCTGTGCAGTTGATAATTCCTGAATATTCATTTGAATACTCCCATCACCAGTCACACACACTACCGTCGAGTCAGGATAAGCTAATTTCACACCTAAAGCAGCGGGTAAACCAAATCCCATTGTGCCCAATCCACCTGAGTTAATCCAACGACGTGGTTGATTAAATGGGTAATGCAATGCAGCAAACATTTGGTGCTGCCCAACATCTGATGCCACATAGGCTTCACCATCAGTTAAACGGTAAACAACTTCCATAACCTGCTGTGGCTTAATAACTTGAGTATCCCGCTCAAATGATAAGCATTTTACCGCTTTCCAAGTTTCAATTTCGTTCCACCACTCTGCTAATGAAGTTTGTGATTTCAATAAATTATCATCTTCCAATAAAGATAAAAATTCAGCTAACACATTTTCTGCACTACCTACAATTGGAATAGCCGCTGATACATTTTTTGAAATTGACGTAGGATCAATATCAATATGGATAACTTTGGCATTTGGACAATATTTCGCTAAATTATTAGTCGTACGGTCATCAAAACGAACACCAATACCCAAGATTAAATCACTATGATGCATTGCATTATTTGCTTCATAAGTACCATGCATACCTAGCATACCTAAGAATTGTTTATCCGAACTTGGATAAGCCCCTAACCCCATCAACGAGGAGGTGACTGGTAAATTCAATGCCTGTGCAAATCTTATTAATTGTTCACTACAATTAGCTGTAATAGCCCCACCACCAACGAATAATATAGGTTTCTTGGCGACTAATAATGCTTTTAACGCACGCTTAATTTGCCCCTTATGTCCTTGTGTTGTGGGATTATAAGAACGCAATTCAATCTTTGCTGGATAATGATAAACAAATTTATTTGCAGGATTGACAACATTTTTTGGTAAATCAATCACAACGGGTCCTGGACGACCTGTTGCAGCAATGTAAAAAGCTTTTTTTATTGTTTCTGGAATTTCTTCGGCTGATTTAACTAGAAAACTGTGTTTAACAACAGGGCGGGAAATTCCAACCATGTCACATTCTTGGAAAGCATCACTACCAATTAAACCTGACATTACTTGTCCAGAAAGTATCACCATTGGAATTGAATCCATGTAGGCTGTTGCAATCCCAGTAATAGTATTCGTTGCACCAGGACCTGATGTGACTAAAACACAACCTACTTTTCCTGTTGCTCTGGCATAACCATCCGCCATATGTACGGCTGCTTGTTCATGACGAACCAAAATATGCTCAATTCCTCCTAATGTATGAATCGCATCATAAATATCTAAAACTGAGCCACCAGGATAACCAAATAAAAATTCAACGCCTTCATCCCTTAGGGACTGCACAACCATTTCTGCGCCTGACAACTTTTTCATTTTCACCTCTCAAATTAACCCGCATTTAACATGCTATTTTGTATAATGTTGTTGCAATAATGTTAAAAATTAACATGAGATATGTTTTACTGAAAAGTACAATTTTTGTCCATCACTTTTTGATAGTTTTCTAGAACAACAAGAAAACAAATAAAGTATTAAATACCAATAAAATTAAAAATAAAAGAATTTAATAAAACAAACAAAGAAGAAATCATAAAAAATACGGCATTAAGCCGCATTTTATAAATATAGAATATTTTTACACCATTTGTGATCAAGATCACATTTTAATTTCGTTTAAAAATAAATACTAAAACTGCTAATAAGCCACCCGTAGTCACAAAACCAAGCACGCCTGATTGAGTAAAGCCAAGTACCAAGTAACCTACAATTGAAGATATCGCAATCAATATAGCATAAGGGAATTGTGTTGTAACATGATCAATATGATTACATTTTGCGCCTGTTGAAGACAAAATAGTGGTATCAGATATTGGCGAGCAATGATCACCACAGACAGCTCCGGCCATCACTGCGGATAAACATGGCAACATTAATTCTGGTGCAGCATTAGCGGCGATAGCTGCCGCGATAGGTAACATAATGCCAAATGTTCCCCAACTCGTGCCCGTAGAAAATGCCATTACAGCAGTAAGCACAAACAATAAGGCTGGTAATACTGCAATTGGTAAGCTATCAGAAACTAAAGAGGATAAATAAACACCCGTCTTCATATCGCTTACTACATTATTAATGGTCCAAGCAAATAATAAAATGAGTACAGCACCTAACATCGATTTAATTCCCACTATCCATGCTTTGCCATATTCATTAAGGCTGACTTGACGATCTAATATAATACAAATTGTCGAAATTAAAACCGCACTTACACCACCAACGACTAAAGAAATACCAACAGTCGTGTTCTCAAATGCGCCTAAAATATCAAATGGCTTTCCTTCTGCAGCAAGTGCTTCATTTCCTGTATACATCATCATACCGACCGTAGCCAAAATCAACACAGCAATTGGTAAAATTAAATTACGCACATGCCCTTGCACACCGCTTTGTTTTTCTTCAATTTCTATATTACGTTCTAATGCTGTTCTTTCATGGCGAACCATTGAACCAATATCAAAAGAATAATAAGAAACGAAAAATACCATTAAAATTGAAAAAATAGCATAGAAATTCATTGCACTCATGGTCATAAATGCACCGATTGGCGAATATTCAGTAATAGAATAGGTCGCCAGTAATCCTGCTATTAGCGTAATAATATATGCTCCCCAGCTTGATACTGGCATTAATACGCACATTGGCGCCGCAGTTGAGTCAAGAATATAAGCTAATTTCGCACGAGAAACTTTGAATTTATCTGTTACGGGGCTTGCAATTGCACCGACAGCTAGGCTGTGAAAATAATCATCAATAAAAGTAACAAAGACTAAAGAAGCAGCAAGTAATTTAGCGCCACGTCTATCTTTAATGCGTTTTTGTGCCCATTCCGCAAAAGCGCGATTACTACCAGAAACTGTGAGTAATGCCGTTAACACACCAAGTAGAAATAAAAACAATACAATATTAATGTTATTTGTATTAGGCTCACCATCGCTATATGCCAATGAAATAACATTATTTTTCAAATAACTCAATGCATTAACTAAATTAAAATCCGCAAGCATTAGCGAGCCAACAAGAATACCAATACTTAATGATAAAATGACTCGACGGGTCACAATTGCCAATAAGAGTGCCAAAATCGGCGGTACGACAGCCCAAACGGATGTCGAATAATCGATAAGTTCCATAAGTTTTCTACCTTATAATGAAGGGATAACCACTGAGTGAATATAGAAATGATCTAAAAAGGCAGGCAAAAAATAATTAAGACCCAACCTAGCCAGTAGCGCTCCATAGTTTAAAAAAGACTATGACAATGACGTTCCTTTCGAATACGCCACCAACCAATTAAAATGACTCTTAATTGATTTCGGCGGTCACTCCTTTCCTTTTTCCTCATCGTTATCCACTCAGAAAAAATACTTATAGTGATCGCTCCTCTACATACGTAGGATGCGAATAAGACTACAATAAAAAATTACACTTGCCAATAGAGCTAAAAGAATATTTTTAACTTAATTTACATTTTTAATAACTAAAAAATATTAACTTTAAAATATTCTACAAAAATAACATTTACCTCTCATAATATTTACTATATGATAATTCGCGTTTGATTATATTTTTATATAATCCATTTTTTAAATGATATAGAGGAACAAATATGAGTGATTTATTAAAAGCTTTAGCAAATATTCGTAGTTTACGTGTTTTAGCTCGTGAAACGACTTTAGAACAACTTGAAATTGCTTTAGAAAAGTTCTCTCTTGTTGTTGAAGAAAAACGTGAAGCAGAAAAGAAAGCAGAACGCGAAGCGGCAGCGCGCCAAGCAAGAATTGCAAAATTGAAGGAATCATTAGAGCAAGAAGGAATCACAGCTAAAGAATTAGCAATGTTACTCGGTCAAGAGTCGCCAGTTCAACGCAAAAAAAGAGAACCTCGCCCGGCAAAATATCAATATACTGACGAAAATGGTGAAGTAAAAACTTGGACTGGTCAAGGCAGAACACCTAAAGTAATTCAAAAAGCCTTAGATGCAGGTAAATCGCTGAATTCATTTGAAATTTAATTTATTTTACCACATCGTAAAACCCATTAATTTAATGGGTTTTACTTTTTAAATCAGCTAAATAAAAAGCACAATATTATGATTGAAAATAAAATATTATTAACTGATTGTCCAGATGATAAAGGATTAATCGCCAAAATAACAAATATTTGTTATAAACATCAACTTAATATTATTCATAATAATGAATTTGTTGATTTTGAAACAAAACATTTTTTTATGCGGACTGAATTAGAAGGCATTTTTAATGAAGAAACATTGTTAGCAGATCTTAAATTTAGCCTGCCAGAAGGAACAAATTGTCGTTTAATTAGTGCTAAACGCAAACGTATCGTTATTTTAGTGACTAAAGAAGCACATTGTCTTGGTGATATTCTCATGAAGAATTATTACGGCGGCTTAGATGTCGAAATTGCCGCAGTAATTGGTAATCATGATACATTAAAAACCCTAGTCGAGCGTTTTGATATTCCGTTCCATTACATCAGTCATAATAATTTAACACGCATAGAGCATGATAAACTGTTAGCAAATAAAATTGATGAATACGCTCCAGACTATATTGTACTAGCCAAATATATGCGTGTGCTTAACCCTCAATTTGTTGAACGTTATCCAAATCGAGTGATTAATATTCATCACTCTTTCTTACCCGCCTTCATCGGTGCTAAACCTTATCATCAAGCCTATGAACGTGGCGTAAAAATCATTGGTGCTACCGCTCATTTTATTAATAATGAATTGGATCAAGGTCCAATCATTATGCAAAATGTGATCAATGTTGATCATACATATAGTGCTGAAGCAATGATGCGTGCTGGTCGTGATGTTGAAAAAACTGTATTAAGTCGAGCATTAGATCTTGCTTTACATGATCGAATCTTTGTTTATAAGAACAAAACCATCGTGCTGTAAAGTGCGGTCATTTTTTAGCAAATTTCGAACAAAAAAATAGCGTGATAGTTATCATGCTATTTTCTTTTTTCTGATTCAGAGCATCAATTAATTGACTTTCCATTCACCATTTACTGCGGTGCCTAACACTTTAAAATCATGTGTAAATACCGTTAAATTAGCAATTTTTCCAACTTCAATTGAACCAAGTCGATCATCAACATGAATTGCTTTTGCGGGATAATAATTACACATACGCAAGGTTTCATCTAATGGAATGCCAACTTCTTGCACTGCATTTTGCACTGATTCAATCATCGTTACTGCTGCACCACCTAATGTCCCATTTGCGTCATAGCATTTACCATCACGCACATAAACTGTTTTACCAACAAAAATAAAAGACTCAATATCTGCCCCCGCTGCTGCTGTTGCATCAGTCACAATACACAGTTTTTCACCTTTTGCTTTTTTATCAATACGAATATTGCCATAGTCAACATGCAAGCCATCAACAATAATGCCAGTATAAACATCTGAATCTAATACAGCACCAACAACTCCCATTGCACGTCCTGAACTAATTGGTGACATAGCATTATGCAAATGCGTAGCAAAGCTTGCGCCTTTCTTAATTGCATCCTGCGCTACTTCATACGTCGCATTCGAATGCCCTAAAGAAACAATAATACCTTTTTCAACAAAATCAGGAATATGTTGTGCTGTTGGATTTTCTGCTGCAAGAGTAATTTTTGTAATCACATCTGCGTTATCACATAAAAACGATTTCATTTCAGGGCTAATAGCACGAATATACTCTTCGCGATGGACCCCTTTTTTCTCTACACTTAAATAAGGACCTTCAAAGTGCAAGCCTAATGCTTGATTTTGATATTGGTTTAAATAATCACGCATCACTTTTACTGCTTCTTTCATGCCTTCATCAGGCGAAGTAATGAAAGTTGGCAAATAACTCGTCGTACCTGATTTAAGATTGGTTGCTTGCATAATTTCCAAAGTCTTGACGCTAATATCTTCGTTAAACATTACGCCACCACAACCATTCAATTGCAAATCAATGAAACCTGCGGTTAAATTATTTCCTGCTAAATCAATTTTTTCTATTTCTACAGGTAATTCTTCTACTGGTACAATTGCACTAATTTTATCACCATCAACAACAACTGCTTTACCATACAGCACTTCTTTTGCAGTATAAATTACTGCATTAACAAAAGCATACATTTTGCTCTCCTTATCTTACACTATGAATTGCACGAGCCTCTAATTCAGTGAAATATTTTACTGTTTTTACTTTTAATTCTTGTGTTGAAGGTTCATCACAAACAATAATGGCGCGACGATGCATTTGTAATGCACTAACAGTCCATAAATGATTAATACTGCCTTCGACTGCCGCTTGTAAAGCAAGCGCTTTATTATAACCAGTAACTAAAATCATGACCTCTTCTGCATCAAGTAATGTCCCAACACCAATAGTTAATGAATATTTTGGTACTTTATTTACATCATTATCAAAGAAACGCGAGTTCGCAATTAAAGTATCCTCTGTAAGCGTTTTTATACGAGTACGAGAAGATAAAGAAGATGCAGGCTCATTAAAAGCAATATGCCCATCAACACCTACCCCCCCCATGAACAAATGAATTTTGCCATAAGCTTTAATTTTATCTTCATAGCGTTGACATTCAGCATCATGATCATCAGTATTACCATCTAAAATATTGATATTTTTCTCTTGAATATCAATATGATCAAAGAAATTTCTATACATAAATGAATGATAGCTTTCAGGATGCTCTTTCGGCAAGCCAACATATTCATCCATATTAAATGTCACCACATGTTTAAAACTCACTTCACCCACTTTATTTAAGGCAATTAGCTCCTGGTAGGTTTTCAATGGCGTACCACCAGTAGGTAAGCCTAATACAAATGGACGCTCTTCCGTAGGCTTGAATTGGTTAATACGATCAACAATATAACGAGCCGACCATTTTGCGACTTGCTCGGCATTTTGTAATGGAATTAAACGCATAATATGTTACCTCTTTTGTATGTAAAATAAACAAGTAATAAATGTGATAACAACCATATTAAAAATTTTGATTAAATGCCATCAATTTTTATCAAAATATGGAGTTTTTGTTTTTTTTCATTATAAAATAAGTCGTTTTAAATAGCCAACAAAAACTCATCTCTATCGGAGATTTAGTGATGAGAATCACAAAAACAACAGTTTTAATTTGCAATAGAAAATTATTGGCATATAGTTAGAAGCGATTGAGAAAACGTTTACGCTGTTTCTCAACAAAATCGAAATAAAAAATAAAAGGAGTTCCTATGAGTGTGCTAAGTTACTTACAAAGAATTGGGCAAGCATTGATGGTTCCTGTTGCTGCATTGCCGGCAGCTGCTATTTTAATGGGAATTGGTTACTGGATAGATCCAAATGGTTGGGGTGGTGAAAGCCAACTCGCTGCATTCTTGATCAAATCTGGTGCAGCAATTATTGATAACATGGCGATTTTGTTTGCTGTGGGCGTTGCATTTGGTATGTCTAAAGATAAACATGGTTCCGCTGCATTATCAGGTTTAGTTGGCTTCTTAGTCGTCACAACATTACTATCACCAGGTGCGGTTGCACAATTACAAAGTATTGCGCCCGATCAAGTTCCTGCTGCATTTGGCAAAATTAATAACCAATTCATTGGTATCTTAGTGGGGGTTATTTCAGCTGAATTATATAATCGTTTCCACCAAGTTGAACTACCACCAGCACTAGCCTTCTTTAGTGGTAAACGCTTAGTACCAATTGTGACTTCTGTTGTCATGATTGTCGTTTCTTTCATTTTAATGTACTTATGGCCAGTGATCTTTAATGGTTTAGTTGGCTTTGGTAAATCCATTACAGATATTGGTGCGACAGGTGCAGGTATCTATGGCTTCCTAAACCGCCTATTAATTCCAGTCGGCTTACATCATGCATTGAACTCTGTATTCTGGTTTAATGTAGCGGGTATTAATGATATCCCGAACTTCTTAGGTGGTGCACAATCACTGGCTAATGGTAACGCAGTATTAGGTGTTACAGGTATGTATCAGGCAGGTTTCTTCCCTGTTATGATGTTTGGTTTACCTGCTGCGGCATTGGCTATCTATCACAGCGCAAAACCAGCGAAAAAAGCACAAGTCGCTTCATTAATGATCGCTGCTTCATTGGCTTCATTCTTCACTGGTGTCACAGAGCCGCTAGAGTTTGCCTTCATGTTTGTCGCACCTGTGCTTTATGTCATTCACGCCTTATTAACTGGGTTATCCGTATTTATCGCGGCATCAATGCAATGGATGGCAGGTTTTGGTTTCAGTGCAGGTTTCGTTGATATGGTGCTTTCTTCACAAAACCCACTTGCGACACAATGGTATATGCTATTAATACAAGGTGCCGTATTCGCAGTGATTTACTATGTCGTCTTCCGTGCTGCAATCAAAGCATTTAACTTAAAAACTCCAGGTCGCGAAGAAGACGAAGTCGTCGTAGAAGTGAAAAAAGATGCTTCTCGTGAAGAACGCGCGGCTAACTTTATTATTGCCTTAGGTGGTAAAGATAACTTCCAAACTATTGATGCTTGTATCACTCGCCTCCGTTTAACTTTAGTTGATCGCAGTAAAGTGAATGAAGAACAACTCAAAGTACTTGGTTCAAAAGGCAACGTAAAATTAGGTGAAAATGGTTTACAAGTCATTCTAGGACCTGAAGCCGAATTAGTGGCTGATGCAATCAAACAACAAGTAAAACAATAGTACCATCAGTAAAAAAAGCTTGGGGCGAATATAATTCGCCCCTTTTACTATTAGCTAGTTGTTCTGACGACTGTGTTATTAAAATATTGTAAAAACTGACCGCACTTATTCAGCACGATAACGATTTTCTTCAGTTTCTGGCTCTAAATCCAATTTAGCCATCAACAATTGATCACCATCTTCTTCTGGGTTTCCCGTCACTAATAACTTATCTCCATAGAAAATAGAATTCGCGCCAGCCATAAAACACATCGCCTGCATTTCTTCTGACATACCTTGACGCCCTGCCGATAAACGCACATAACTTTTCGGCATCGTAATTCGTGCAACGGCAATCGTACGAACAAATTCTGTCCAATCTAATTCAGCTGCCTCAGCTAACGGCGTACCTTCAACTTTAACAAGTTGGTTAATTGGTACTGACTCTGGTTGAGGATCTAAATTAGCCAAGCTTGCAATCAATCCTGCACGCTCTTTTCTTGTTTCATTCATACCAATAATGCCGCCACAGCACACCTTTAATCCCGCTTGACGAACTTTACCTAAAGTATTAATACGATCATCAAATTGACGTGTTCCGATCACATTATGATAGTGTTCTGGCGCGGTATCTAAATTATGATTATAGTAATCTAAGCCTGCCTGTTTTAAATCTTCTGCCATTCCATCTTGTAATAAACCAAACGTCCCACAAGTTTCTAAACCCAATTCTTTCACTGCTTTAATAATAGCAGTTACTTTTTCCATATCTTTTGGCTTTGGACCTCGCCATGCTGCGCCCATACAAAAACGCCCAGCACCGCGTGCTTTTGCAATTTTGGCTTTGGCAACAATTTCTTCGACATCTAATAATTGTTGATTTTGTACGCCAGTTTGATAACGAGCAGACTGGGGGCAATAACCACAATCTTCTGGGCAACCACCTGTTTTAATTGACATTAAGGTAGACAACTGAATTGCTTTCGGATTAAAATTTTCACGATGTACCTGTGCTGCACGATATACTAAATCAAGAAAGGGAGTCTCAAATAACGCTTCGATTTTGCATACAGACCAATATTCTAACGTTGGATGTGGTGTTAGGGTTCGCACCTCAAAAGTTGTTGTTGTCATATTTTTTCTATTTCCTTTGTTATATACCGCTTAAAAGTGCGGTCTATTTTCCAATAAAATTATCTAATTAAAATCTGCGATTGACTAATCCTACCATGCTCAACTTGAATAATACGATCAATTTTTTCCAATAATTCATTTGGCTGATGAGTAACCACGATTAAAGTCAGCTGTTTCTCTATACATAATTGATCAATTAATTCCAACATTTCTACACGCAAATTAGGATCAAGCGCGGAAAAAGGCTCATCGAGTAATAAAATTGGTTTATCGCGTAACAAACAACGTGCTAATGCAACGCGTTGCCTTTGTCCACCTGATAAGTTTTGCGGTAGTTGGCCTAAATATTTTTCTAAACCAACCGCTGCTGCGACATCATGTACTTTCTGTTGCTCAATTTGATTTAACTTTAAACTTGGCTTTAATCCTAAGGCAATATTTTCCGCTACAGTAAGATGAGTAAATAAGTTGTTCTCCTGAAATAAAATTGAAACAGGACGCTGATGCGGCTGTGTTTTCGTATGATTTTCACCATTCAACCAAACTTCACCTCGCTCTACAAATTCAAAGCCTGCAATCAAATTTAATAATGTACTTTTACCTGCACCGCTCGCCCCAATGACAGCGACTTTCTGTTGTGCTGGAATATGTAAATCCAACTCAAATCTGGCTGTTTTATAACAAAATTGCACCTGATGTAATTTAATCATTATCTTTTTCCTTATGCCACTCAATTAAAATAAAAGTAGCCATACAAAAAACTAATAAGATAAACGCAGTAACAGCAGCCTCTTGGCTACGATAATGACCAAGTTGTTGATAGAGCAAATGTGGCAGAGAAGTAAAATCTTCATTACCAAATAAGGCAATCGCAGTGAAATCCCCTAGAGATAAAGCGCAAGCTAATGCAAAAGCATACTTTACTGGCGAACGTAAAGTATGCCATTCAATCAAGGAAAAACGTTGCCAGCCTCGAAGATGTAGAGATTGACATAATTTTTCGTAGTAAATCATGTTGTTATTCATCGGAACTGCAAGAATTCGTAATACAAATGGCATCGCAGCTAGCGCGTTACAGCATACTACAACTATAAAAAGATGTAGTGTAGAAAAATCAATCTCACGTAATAGAATGAATAATCCAATCGCAACAACAAGTGTAGGAATAGCTAAAATTGTCGCACCAATATTAAGAATCAAATCAGAAAAGCGACGATATTCCAACCAATATAACTGTCTTGCGCATAGTAATAAAGCAAATGACAAGATTAGTGCGATAAAAGCAGAAGTTGGCGCTATCAATGCGGAATAACCTATTGCTTTCCACAGTTGAGGTTGTAACCATATAGAAAACAGCTTTGGCGAAAATAACGCGGAAAATAAAATATGCAACAAAGGTAACAATACAAAACTAGTTGCCAATATAATCAATAAAATTTGCCAAAATCTAACCGCTCTTGGTTGAGGGGAAATCCAATATTGACGACTGTGTAATGTTGTTTCTGGTACCTTAGCTAAAAAACTACTTAACACAAATAAACCGAAGCAAAAGATAAATTGTAATAGTGCAAATAAAGCTGCTTTTGGGAGATCAAATTCAAACAGTACTGCTTGATAAATGGCAACTTCTAATGTCGTATACTTAGGTCCACCACCAAGGGTTAACACAATGGCAAAACTAGTAAAGCACAGCATGAAAATTAAAGTAAAGACAGGAGATAATTGCTGACGCAAATAAGGTAGCTCAATTAGGCGTATAAATTGCCAACCACGAATATTAAGTTGAGCGGCAAGCTGTCTTTGTTGAATGGGAATATGTTGTAATCCTTGCAAAAACATTCGAGTCGCTAATGGAATATTAAAAAACAGGTGCGCGATTAAAATACCCGTTAATCCATAGATGTTTGGTGTCCAATTAATATCTCCAATTGCCATTAACGTAGCTAACCAACCTGAACTACCATATACACCTAATAAACCAAAAATTGCCACTAAAGCAGGCAAAACAAAAGTTAATGAAAACAACTTTAAAATCAATGTATTCGCAATAAACTGTTGATAAAAAAATGCGCGTGCTAATAATGCCCCAAAAATAACAGACAACAATGCGGATAAAAATGCCTGCCAAAGACTAAATAAAATAACGTGATGCAAATACCGATCAGTCAGTAAATAATACCAACTATACTCACCTTGAATAGAAAAAACAGCAGTTAATGGAAAAACATAAAAGACAATAAGTAATAAAATCACCAAAATTCCGCCCAAATAGTGGGACGGGCGAAATTTTGGTGACATCAATAGTTGCAACATGTGATTATTTAGTTAAGGTTGTTTGCCAAACAGCGATCCATTTTTTTAGCTGTTGTGCATTAACTTGGGTAGTATCCAATACTTTCGATTGCAATTGTTTTACTTTTAATGCATCAAAATGCGGTTCAATTTGTGCGTCAATTACAGATAGCATCACATTATTTTTAACTAAATGCAGCTGAGCTTCAGGTTGAATTAAAAATGTAAGAAAATGATCAGCACAAACATTATCACGATTTATCACTTTTGCGGCCGTTTCAATTTGAAGTACGCCACCTTCAGTAAACTCTGTTGCCATGTACTGATCTTTTTGTTCAAACACAAGATGATACAACGGCGATGTACTATAGCTAAGTACTAAGTCTGCCTCACCTTTTAAGAAAGCGCCATATGTATCAGACCAGCCTTTTCCTACTGTGACTGTATGTTTAGCAAGCTTTTGCCATGCTTGTGTAATTTCATGTTCAGGATAAACTTTATTCATCCAAATTAATAAGCCACGTCCAACACTACTCGTACGCGGATCTTGGTAAATAATGTTTAAATCATCGCGGGTAACCAGTTCTTGTAAACTTTGCGGTGGATTTTGTACTTTTGTCTTATCATAAATAAAAGCAAATTGCCCAAAATCATAAGGTAAAAAAGTCTTATCTTTCCATATGATTGGTAACGAAAGTTGATTTAAATCGACTGTATTTGGTGCAAATAACTCGCTTTTTCTCGCTTCTTCTAATACATAATTATCTAACCCAACAACAATATCTGCTTTCGTTTTTTTCCCTTCTAAACGTAAGCGATTAAACATAGTGCCAGAATCACCAAACGCAGTGAAATTTACTTGGCATTGTGGAAATTGTTTTTCAAATGCTGTTTTTATCTTTGGACCAGCTCCCCAATCTGATGTAAAAGAGTCATAAGTATAAACATTGACAGTTTGCATTTGTGCAAACGCAGCTAATGAAAAGATTGAAAGTGCGGTTAAAAATAAAGAAGTTTTAAATTTAGACATTGTGTCCTCTCTTGTTATGGCATCAAAAAAGTACACAGTAATATTGACTGTTAGTTTCCTACGCCAGTATTAACTGCATCAGGTTCACGGGTATTATCTCAGCCATCAAAGTAGCACCCCGACTAAGTGGGTAAGTCTATAATATTTTATGAGGAAACAAAAGGTTATTTATTGATTCCTATAGCTTATATTTTCAAATGGAAGAAAGATAAAATATAAAAGAGAAACCAAAAAATTATTTGTCTAAAATTCTGGAACTTCCATCGCAAAAGTGAAAAATTACTACAGTGAAAACCGCTATTTTATGCTAAAGTCAGTCTGTTTCTTGTGTATTTAATAGGATTTCTCATGTCTTTATCTTTTAACCAATTTGATCACCAATTAGCTCAACTTGCTCAACAACTGATAAATACATTTCCTGACCAATATGACATCACGTTATTGCAACAAATTGAACTGGATAAAGACGATCTCAATAGCTCAATCGGGCAGCTTCGTTATGCTATTGCAATGTCAGACTTCTTTGCCGATGTATTGTCAAAACAGCCACACTTTTTACAACAATGTTGGCATAATCCTCCTAAGCTAGATGAATGCGATCAATATGTAGTTCGGCTAAATATCCTATTAACGCAAACTCATTCAGAAGAGCAACTTTATAAAGTCCTGCGTCAATTTCGCAATCAAGAAATGGCTAAGCTCAGTTTTTGCCAAAGTCTAAATTTAGGTACCGTAGAAGATATTTTTCTTCGTTTATCTCAGTTAGCTGAGAGCTTAATTATTACAGCTCGAGATTGGCTCTATGTACGTGCCTGTGAAGAAATGGGAACACCCATGGATGAACAAGGTCAGCCACAGCAGCTCTATATTTTAGGCATGGGTAAACTTGGTGGTTTTGAACTCAATTTTTCTTCAGATATTGACTTAATTTTCACTTATCCAGCTAATGGTGAAACCATCGGTGCACGAAAAAGGGTTGAAAACGCTAAATTTTTCACACGGTTAGGACAACGTTTAATTAGCGCATTAGATCAATATACAGTTGATGGATTTGTTTATCGAACAGATATGCGCTTACGCCCTTTTGGTGAAAGTGGCGCTTTGGCATTAAGCTTTGCCGCTATGGAACAATATTATCAAGATCAAGGGCGTGATTGGGAACGTTATGCAATGATAAAAGGACGAATTCTAGGTGCAAATCCACAAGATCCTAATATCAAAACACTACAACAATTATTACGCCCTTTTGTATATCGTCGCTATATTGATTTCAGTGTGATTCAATCTCTACGAGAAATGAAAGGGAAAATTGAACGAGAAGTGCGTCGTCGTGGGCTCAACGATAATATTAAACTTGGCGCAGGCGGGATTCGTGAAATTGAATTTATTGTCCAAGTTTTCCAACTTATTCGAGGAGGACGTGAAATCAGATTACAACGCCATGAATTGTTAAAATTGCTACCTGAGCTAGTTGCACTTGAATTGATATCGGCACAACAAAAACAAGATTTGCAACAAGCTTATGTGTTTTTACGCCGTACTGAAAATATCTTACAAGCAATCAACGATCAGCAAACACAACAATTACCCGAAAAGGAATTGGATCGCCAACGTTTGATACAAGCAACACAAGTTTTTAAGCAATGGAATACTCAATTTCAAGCAGAAAATGTCTTCTACCCTATTGATGACTGGACAAGTTTTTGCAAGCAATTACATCAACATCAGCAAAAAGTTCGTGCTATTTTTACTAACTTAATTGGTGAAGAAAAAGAAGAAATAGCCGGAGCCTTAGACCTATGGCATGACTTTCTTGATGCGGATTTAGACGAAAGTGAAATTAAGCAAGTATTGATTGAGAATCAAGTAGATGAGGCAGATTTCACCGAAATTATTCAGATATTAGTTCAATTTCGCTCTGAATTATCTCGTCGCCCAATTGGCACACGTGGGCGAGAAGTACTTACACAATTATTGCCACATTTATTACAACAACTATTTTCGCATTCTGCCTATCGTACTTTATTACCAAGAATCCTCAATATTGTCGAAAAAATATTAACACGTACCACTTATTTAGAATTATTGCTTGAAAATCCACAAGCACTTAATCAACTGATTGAGCTTTGCGCCCAATCTAAACTGATCGCAGAGCAAGTTGCACGTCATCCTATTTTGCTTGATGAACTACTAGATCGTAAAGCGTTACTTAATCTACCGCCCTATACAGAATATCAAAGCGAACTACAACAATATTTACTGCGTTTACCCTCTGATGATGAGGAACAGATTATTGATGGTTTGCGCCAATTTAAACAAGCGACTTTATTACGTATCGCCTCTGCAGACATTCTCGGTGCATTACCCGTGATGAAAGTAAGTGATCATCTCACATTTTTGGCAGAAGCGATCATTGAAGTAGTTGTGAATTTAGCTTGGCAGCAGGTCGCCACTCGCTTTGGAATACCTGAACATTTAACGGAAAACCAAAAAGGTTTTTTAGTCATTGGGTACGGTAAACTTGGTGGTATTGAACTAGGCTACAAATCTGATTTAGATCTCGTCTTTTTATATCAATCTGCTAACAATAGCCAAACAATTGGCGGGAAACGCAGTATTGATAGCAATCAATTTTACTTGCGCTTAGCACAAAAAATTATCAGCATTTTCAGTATAAATACGTTTGCAGGCATATTATATGAAGTGGACATGCGCTTACGTCCTTCAGGTGAATCTGGGTTGTTATGCAGTTCTATTTCCGCATTTAAAGATTACCAACTCAATGAAGCTTGGACTTGGGAAAAACAAGCATTAGTGCGCAGCCGTGCTATTTATGGTGAAAAAACGCTCCGACAAGCGTTTGAAGCTATTCGCCAAAGCGTACTTTCCGCACCACGAGAAATCAACACTCTCAAAGCCGATGTTGTTACGATGCGTCACAAAATGTATGAGCACTTAGCAAATACAGAAGAAGGGCAATTCAACATTAAAACTGACCGTGGTGGCATTACAGATATTGAATTTATCGCCCAATATTTAGTACTCACCCATGCACCACAAAATCCAATATTGGCAACATGGTCAGACAATGTGCGTATTTTTGAGATCATGGCTGAAAGTGCGGTCATTTCTTGGCAAATTTCAGAAAGATTACAACAATGCTATGTGGAATTACGTAACCGTATTCATCATTTAAGTCTGTTAGGTTTACCTGCTATCGTACCAAATTCAGAGTTTCAATCAGAGCGAGAATTTATCCAAATGATTTGGTATGAATTACTAGAAAAGGAAGCTGAATAAATAAAGAGGCACAGATTCATCATGCTGTGCCTCTTAATCCATCTTAATCGTTCATCAAATTTGCTTCAACGAAAGAGCGGACATCCTGAACAAATTGCTTAACGACTTGTTGTTTATCCTCTTTTTCATATTGCTTACCAATACTGAAAACCCCTTCTTCGATTTTATTTAATAATAATGTGACTAACTCTGCATCCGTTTTTATACCATCAAACAACAATATAGTACGTATCTCACTGGAGGATAGGATTAATGTGTTACCAACAAAATTTGACAGCTCAACTACAGGCTTATCGGTATTTAAGTGATATTCAAAATAGCGACGATAGGTGTCTTTCAACTTAATCTTAGCTGATTGCCTAACTTCAAGCTCCCTTGCGTAAAAATCAATATGTTGATTATAAATCTCTAACAAAATTGAGGAATAACCTTCTTCTCGATTATCAGCAAAATAGGTATGAATAAAATCAGCCACATTCATTGAATTTGGATAAATATCCTTCAATTTCACTGCCACTTCAGAAGAAGATTCGCTACCTAAATTTGCTCGAATATACAGTTTATTTAAATGTTCAATCTTAATAGTTCTAGAAATATTACATTTTTCTTTATTTGCTAAATGCGTCACTATACTGGTTCTAAATTGCCTATTTAGCAAATAATCGTAATATTGTTCTTTGAGTAGATGATTATCACCACATTCATTATCAATCATTTCCTCAATATTATCGTCTTTAAAAATTGGGAAACTTGCGCCTACTGTTGAATCGCAAATATGCGCTAACCCATATTGTTCTAATAACTGATTAAATTCATATAAGTAAAAAGGGTGGTTATATTCTTCAAAATATTCATGATAAATATAATGGTCATCTTTTGCCGCAAGATTCTCTGCAGCCTCTTTTAATTGTTTATCTGCAAGTGAAAATTTTGCTAAAAACTCAGCGGTTCCTTTACCATAAGCCACCTTTTCTAAAGGCGATAAATGGATATTCTCTTGTTCTAATAAATTGACTCGAAATTTCATGATATCTTTTAATACTTCAAGCGATTTCCAGCCTGGATAAGTATTGTAAGATATGGTTGCAGAACCATTTTCAGCTAAATGTGATTTAATCAACTGTAAAATTTTAATACGGACAGATTCAGGCACCCAGCTAAACACTCCGTGACAAATAATATAGTCAAATTTAACGGATGTTTTTTCAAAATAAGAAATATCTTGGCAAAGTAATTCCACATTATGTAAACCAAGTTGCTCAACGACAGCTTTACCGCCTTCAATTTGTTTTTCGGATAAATCAACGCCAACAAAATGTGAATTAGGATGAATCAATGCGCTACAAATAATATTTCCACCAAAACCACAACCAATTTCTAATACATTAGCCGTTTTAATATCTGGTGTATTAAAACCAAATAAAGTCAACACGGCTTTCTGTCTTTCAGGCAAAGTATGAGAAAACCCTTTGGAAATATAAGGTAACTCATTATAGCTTTCTTTAATTAAATCAATATTTTCCATTTTTATACTTACTTAAAATTAAATAATAAGCGCAATAGTTATCGGTTAACTGACATTGCCATACGTACATAAGTATGACGACGACCTCGAATTGCAATTGAATAGGTCATAATATTCTCTGGTACCGCAATGCCATAAAAACCAGCATCACCAATATGATAAATATCAGCCCCTGCCATTTTGCTATTCAACGCAATTTGGCGAATAGTTGCTGCATCAGCCCCTTCTTGACTTGTACCAATAGCAAGTAAGGCTAATGCACCTTTGGAATGAATAAACTGAATATATTTTTCTACTTTCTCTACTGTCATGCCTGGTACTGTACCTGGCGCTGCTAATAAGATAATATCAGCACCTGCTGCAATAAAATTCTCTAGATCTTGTAGCGAAATAATGGAACTGCCCGTTTCATTCGCAACGCCTGCACCATGCATTTTACCTGCGATGATCAGGCCTTCATTACCCAGTACTGCTCTTGCACGTTTAATTGCATTGACGATTTCGTAGTTTGTTACACCCGTTTTAGGGTTACCAGTTAAACAAATAAAATCAAATCCCAACATTTTAGCCTGTTGCAAAGACTCCGTAGTTGCTATCCGCCCTTTTGCAATAGTTTCTAACACCTCAATTTGTTCCGCATTAATATCAACAGGCTCTAAATTAATACCAATTGGGCGACCAACTAATCGTTTTAAGGTTTGAATCGTTTGCTCTGGTCTATCACATACGAGACCATTTACACAAGGTTGGAAAACATCAAATAAATTCAATAAAATCAAATCCGCACCAAATGCAGCGGCTAATTCAGAATTCGTGACATTAGGATACAAAGGTTGAACAGCTACCATGTTTTCTGACAACATTACGCGTCCTTCACTAGCACGAATAGCTTGTTTAAGCTGTTGTCCAGTCATATTTTGAAAATCTGACGCAGTACAATCTAGTAGTCTTTTCATTGCATTATCCTCCAATATAATCATGTTAAAATATTGTTTAGTGCATTGTAACAATCTGAATTCGCGAAAGAAAGTGCGGTCTATTTTTTCAAAGTTTTAACAAATTGAATAAAAAAGTGCGAGGCAATGCTCGCACTTTATCGCTATTCAAATAAGTTAAAATGCTAACTCACGATCGCCATTTTCATCTTTGATACGATTTGGTAAACCCATTTTATTTAAAAGATTCAAGAATGGTTTTGGATCAAGTTGTTCAACATTGCACATTTCACCCACATCCCACTCACCTGTCGCAATCAGTAATGCCGCTGCTACAGCAGGGACACCCGCTGTGTAGGAAATGCCTTGACTACCCACTTCTTCATAAGCGTCTTTGTGATCTGCCACATTATAAATAAAGATTTCTTTCTCTTTACCGTCTTTTTTCCCTTTTACTAGATTACCAATACAAGTTTTACCCGTGTAATTTGGTGCTAAAGAAGCTGGATCAGGTAATACGGCTTTCACAACTTTAATCGGAATAACCTCTAAACCCTCTGCAGTTTTAACTGGATGAACAGATAGCAAACCAAGGTTTTTTAATACATTAAATACATTAATATAGTGATCACCAAAGCCCATCCAGAAGCGGATATTAGGCACATTTAAATGAGTTGATAAAGAATGCAGTTCTTCATGACCAGTTAAGTAAGAATTTTGCATACCAACAATCGGTAAGTCGTCAGTACGCTTCACTTCAAACATCTTGTTCGCCACCCATTGGCTATTTTGCCAACTCCAAACTGTCCCTGTAAACTCACGGAAATTCACTTCAGGATCAAAGTTTGTGGCAAAATAACGCCCATGACTACCCGCATTAATATCAATAATATCAATGCTATCTACACTATCAAACTCATCATTCACTGCATATGCTGCATAAGCATTGACGACACCCGGATCAAAGCCTGCACTCAAAATTGCAGTAACATTGTTTTGTTTACATAGTTCACGACGTTTCCATTCATAATTTGCATACCAAGGTGGTGTTTCGCAAACTTTACTTGGATCTTCGTGCATTGCAGTGTCAATATATGCCGCGCCAGTTTCAATACAAGCTTGTAATACGGACATATTGACAAATGATGGACCAACATTAATCACAATTTGTGATTCTGTTTTTTGAATTAATGCTTTCGTTGCTTCAACATCAAATACATCGATTTCAAAGCATTCAATAGTAGCAAGCAGTTTAAAATTTCCTTTTTCTGCTACACTTTCCGCGATGGCTTGACATTTCTCAATTTTACGTGAAGCAATAGAAATTTTGCCAAGAATATCATTATGTTGTGCACATTTATGTACCACAACCTGTGATACGCCACCCGCACCAATCACCAAAACATTTTTTTTCATTTAGCATTTTCCTCCCAAGTGCCGAACTTGCTAAAGGATCGACATAGGCGTTGATAAAAACCTGATACATATTGAAAACCTAAAAAGTCAATATCAGGCAGAGATAGCTTTATCGTATTAACCGATAAAGTAAAACAAATGAAAGTGCGGTCTGTTTTGAGTAAATTTCATAAAAAACTCACCGCACTTTTTATTTTTTAAGACAGACTCTCAACATAATCTTGGTAACCAAATTGCTTGACAACACGTACAGTGCCATCTAACTCCTTGATTGCAATGGTAGGCATGTTCACTCCATTAAACCAATTTTTTTTCACCATGGTATAACCCGCTGCATCACAAAATGAAATACGATCGCCAATTTGTAATGGTTTCTCAAAACGATACTCACCAAAAATATCGCCAGCTAAACAAGACTTACCACATACCATATATTGATATTCCCCTTTGCCTTGGAATGCATCTGGTAATAATTTTGCTTCTGAGCGGTAAATTAATAAATCCAACATATGTGCTTCTGTGGCAGCATCCACAATAGCCAGATCTTTACCATGATTTAAAATATCTAATACCGTCACTTCTAGACTCGTACTTAACGTGATAGAGGCTTCACCAGGCTCTAAATAAACTTGTACTGTAAATTTTTCAGCAAACTGTTTGAGACGCTCAGCAAATGCCTCTAATGGATAATTTTCCCCTGTGAAATGAATTCCCCCACCAAGGCTCACCCATTCTACTTGGTGCAATAATTCACCAAATTCAGTCTCAATACGATCTAGCATGGCGCAGAATTTGTCAAAATCGTCATTTTCACAGTTATTATGAAACATAAAACCACTAATCAATGGCATCACTTCACGGATTTTATGAATATCCCATTCACCTAAACGGCTATGTGGACGTGCGGGATCCGCGAGTAAGAAACTTGAAGTACTGACGCGTGGATTGACACGTAGCCCACGCGGTAAATCACCGCTACGATCAGCAAAGCGTTGTAATTGATTAATTGAATTAAAAATAATTTTATCGGCATTCGCTACAACTTCATCAATTTCTTCATTCGCATAGGCAACACTATATGCATGAGTTTCACCGCCAAATTTTTCTCGGCCTAATCTCACTTCATATAATGATGATGACGTGGTTCCATCCATATACTGACTCATAAAATCAAACACGCCCCAAGTCGCAAAACATTTCAAGGCAAGTAATGCTTTTGCCCCTGATCTCTCACGCAAATAAGCGATTTTTTCCATATTGCGTAGTAGCTTGCTTTTATCAATCAAATAATAAGGTGTTTGTAATACAGTCATCCTATTTTTAGCCCTTTTTTCAATTATTAAATTCAGAAAACCAAAGCTAATTATTATAGCTAAGTCTTACCAATGAGCAATCGTTTTCCTACTTATTTATTGCCATTTTTTGAATAAATATGCCATAGTGCAAAAACAGGCTTTTTTTGCTAAAATCTTCGCCAATTTTGATGATAAAAAATAGAACAATATAACTAACGATTATGACAACCAATTATTCTGCACACGAAATAACCGTATTAAAAGATCTTGAGCCTGTACAATTACGTCCAGGTATGTACACCGATACCACTCGCCCAAACCATTTAGGACAAGAAGTCATTGACAACAGTGTAGATGAAGCACTGGCAGGACATGCAACCAAAATTGAAGTAATTTTACATAAAGATCAATCACTTGAAGTAATTGATAATGGTCGCGGGATGCCAGTAGATATTCATCCTGTTGAAAAAGTCTCTGGCGTTGAAGTTATTTTGACCAAATTACATGCCGGCGGTAAATTTTCAAATAAAAACTATGAATTCTCAGGGGGGTTACACGGCGTCGGTATTTCTGTCGTAAATGCACTTTCTCAACGTGTCGATGTCACCGTAAAACGTAATGGTGAAATACATAAAATTGCCTTTGAAAATGGTGTGAAAGTAGAAGAACTCGATGTCATTGGTACTTGTGGTAGACGAAACACGGGGACGACCGTACATTTCAAACCTAACCCAAAATACTTTGATAGCGAAAAATTCTCAGTTTCACGCTTACGTCATTTGTTGAGAGCTAAAGCAGTGCTTTGCTCTGGTTTAGAAATCAAATTTATTGATAAAGTCAATAATACTGAAGATGTTTGGCTATACGAAGATGGTTTAGCTGATTATTTAAGTGAAGCAGTAAATGGTTTTGTTACTCTCCCCGAAAAGCCCTTTATTGGTGATTTCAAGGGTAATACAGAAGCAGTCAGTTGGGCATTATTATGGCTACCTGAGGGGGGGGAATTATTAGGTGAAAGCTATGTTAACTTGATTCCAACTATTCAAGGCGGAACACATGTTAACGGACTACGCCAAGGTTTGCTTGATGCTATGCGCGAGTTCTGTGAATTCCGTAACTTGTTACCACGTGGTGTAAAATTGACAGCGGATGACATTTGGGAACGCTGTGCTTATGTGCTGTCGCTAAAAATGCAAGATCCTCAATTTGCAGGACAAACCAAAGAGCGCTTATCGTCACGCCAAAGTGCTGTTTTTGTTAGCGGCGTAGTAAAAGACACCTTTAGTCTATGGCTCAATCAACATATATCACAAGCAGAACAACTTGCCGAAATAGCAATTAGCTCAGCACAACGTCGTTTACGGGCAGCAAAAAAAGTCGTCCGTAAAAAATTAGTTAGCGGTCCTGCGTTACCCGGTAAACTTGCCGATTGTAGCCAACAAGATTTAGAGAAAACTGAGTTATTCTTAGTAGAAGGTGACTCTGCGGGAGGATCGGCTAAACAAGCACGAGATCGAGAATATCAAGCTATCTTACCTTTACGCGGGAAAATTTTAAACACCTGGGAAGTGTCATCCGAACAAGTCCTGTCTTCCAACGAAATTCATGATATCGCTGTTGCACTAGGTATTGATCCTGACAATGAAGATCTATCCCAATTACGCTATGGCAAAGTCTGTATTCTTGCTGATGCGGATTCTGACGGTTTACATATTGCCACGTTACTCTGCGCTTTATTTTTACGTCATTTCCCTAAATTGGTCCAAAATGGTCACGTTTATGTCGCCATGCCACCGCTCTATCGTATTGATTTAGGTAAAGAGGTGTTCTATGCCTTAGATGAAGGGGAAAAAGAAGCGATTTTAGATCGTCTGAAAAACAAAAAAGGGAAGCCCAACGTACAACGTTTTAAAGGTCTCGGTGAAATGAATCCTATCCAATTACGCGAGACCACAATGGATCCAAACACTCGTCGTTTAGTACAGCTGACTTACAATAAAGAAGAAGATAATGGTGCAGAAACCTTAGAATTAATGGACATGTTACTCGCGAAAAAACGCTCAGAGGATCGCAAAAATTGGCTACAAACCAAAGGCGATCAAGTTGACTTGAGTGTATAAATTGGAATTTCTGCACTAAATAAATTTATTAATAGAAATAGCTAAATAGAAAAGTGCGGTGGATTTTATCCAAATTTCCTCACGCAAACCGCCCAAATGAAGAAAGATTTCTCAGTAAGAAAGAAAGTTGCGAAGCAAAGCAAAAACAACTTATTTTGCGTAAAGAAAAATTTTTCGTAATGAGGATAAACTGTTTAGTCGAGTGCTTTTCTGTTTGCCCTCTTTCTTTTTTTGGACAAGCAAAAGAAAGAAGGTCACCATCGGTGAAAGCAGATATATAAGATATAAAATTAACCTCAAAACCAAAACAACATTATGAACACAATCAACTACGAAGGCATTGAACAAACGCCATTACGCACGTTCACTGAAAAAGCTTATTTAAATTATTCTATGTACGTCATTATGGACCGTGCATTACCTTTTATTGGCGATGGCTTAAAACCCGTACAACGCCGTATTATTTATGCCATGTCTGAACTAGGCTTAAATGCCGCAGCCAAATATAAAAAATCAGCGCGCACAGTAGGTGATGTGCTGGGTAAGTTCCATCCACATGGTGACTCAGCTTGCTACGAAGCGATGGTATTGATGGCACAGCCTTTCTCTTATCGCTATCCATTAGTAGATGGGCAAGGGAACTGGGGCGCACCTGATGATCCTAAGTCTTTCGCGGCAATGCGTTATACTGAATCGCGCTTATCCAAAATTGCTGACATTCTCTTATCTGAATTAGGGCAAGGTACTGTTGATTATCAACCTAACTTCGATGGTACATTATCTGAACCACAATATTTGCCCGCGCGCTTACCACATATTTTATTAAATGGTACCACTGGCATTGCAGTAGGGATGGCAACAGATATTCCACCACATAATATTAACGAAATTGCCGATGCCGCAGTCATGTTGATTGATAATCCTAAAGCTACATTAGATGATTTATTAAGCGTAGTACAAGGACCAGATTATCCAACAGAAGCCGAAATTATTTCTTCGAAAGAAGACATTCGTAAATTATATGAGCAAGGTCGTGGCTCTGTACGTATGCGTGCAGTATGGAAAAAAGAAGATGGTGAAATTATTATCACAGCTCTGCCACACCAAGCTTCCCCCTCAAAGGTCATTGCTCAAATTGCTGATCAAATGACAGCCAAAAAACTGCCAATGGTAGAAGATATTCGTGATGAAGCAGATCATGAAAATCCAATCCGTATTGTGATTGTGCCACGCTCTAATCGTATTGATGTAGAGGCACTCATGGCACATTTATTTGCTACAACAGATTTGGAAAAAAGCTATCGTGTCAATATGAATATGATAGGGTTAGACAATAAACCTGCCGTCAAAAACTTAGTTCAAATTCTTACTGAATGGCTCACATTCCGTCGTCATACTGTGACTCGTCGTTTACAACACCGTCTTGATAAAGTCTTAACTCGCTTACATATTCTTGATGGTTTAATGATTGCTTATCTCAATATTGATGAAGTCATTCATATTATTCGTCATGAAGATGAACCCAAATCAGTGTTAATGGCACGTTTTAATTTAACGGATGAGCAAGCAGAAGCTATTTTAAACTTACGTTTACGTCATTTAGCAAAATTAGAAGAACACGAACTCCAAGCGGAAAAAGATCGTTTAGAACAAGAACGTGATAGTTTACAACTGATTTTAGGTTCTGAACGTCGCTTAAATTCCTTAATCAAAAAAGAAATCCAACAAGATGCAAAAACCTATGCAAGCCCGCGTTTATCACCATTAGTGGAACGCACAGAAGCCAAAGCTATTTCAGAAAGTGAAATGACACCTGCAGAACCTATCACTGTCATTCTCTCAGAAATGGGCTGGGTACGTTGTGCGAAAGGACATGATATTGATGTACAAAACATCAGTTATAAAGCAGGTGATAACTATCTTGCTCATGCCTACGGTAAAAGCAATCAAGCTGTAGTATTCATTGATAGCACTGGACGAAGCTATGCTTTAGATCCATTAACCTTACCTTCTGCACGTTCACAAGGCGAACCATTGACAGGTAAATTGACATTGCCGACAGGGGCAACAATTGAACAAGTTTTAATTGAAAATGAAAATCAGGCATTACTCATGGCATCCGACGCTGGATATGGTTTCATTTGTAAATTTGAGGATTTAGTTGCACGTAATAAAGCAGGTAAGGCGCTGATTTCATTACCTGAAAATGCCAAAGTACTGGCACCACTAACACTAACTGATGAAAATGTCCTATTAGTTGCGCTTACTTCGACAGGTAGAATGTTAATCTTTCCAGCTAAAGATTTACCATCACTTGCCAAAGGTAAAGGTAACAAAATTGTGACGATTCCCGCAGCCAATGCAAAGGCACGTACAGAGTTACTCGTACGTTTGCTATTAATTAAAGAAAACTCGACATTAGTTTTCCATTCAGGTAAACGGAAAATTACATTAAAACCTGAAGATCTGCAAAAATTCCGTGCAGAACGAGGCAGAAAAGGGACGCAATTACCACGTGGGTTACATAGTCACGCTGATATTGAAGTGATTAACCCAGAGAGTGAATAAAAAAATGCACCTGAAAAAATAAGATTAGTGCTCTTCTCTTTTCAGGTGCTTATTTTTAGTTTTTCACTCATTGACAACTTGATAACAAAATTAAGTCGTAACCTAATATCTTTTATCGCGTAGATGCGATTTTAAAACTCGCCATATAGTTAGCACTCACATCTTTATTGAGGCAAAATTTACCAGTCAATGGATTGTAATGATAACCAACCATATCGAGGCAAGTTAACTGAGATTCATCACACCAATTCAACAATTCTGCGGGTTTAATGAATTTTTCATAATCATGTGTCCCTTTCGGCAATATTTTTAGTACATATTCAGCACCAATGATCACCAACGCCCAAGCTTTTAAGGTCCGATTAATTGTTGAGAAAAAAAGTACACCATTTGGTTTCAGTAATTGTTTACAACTTTCGATGATTGAACTTGGATCTGGCACATGTTCCAACATTTCCATACAAGTAATCACATCAAACTTCTCTGTTTGCCAATTTTCACCATAAAGTGCGGTCTGTTTTTGCAAAAATTCTTCTATGGTAATTTGCTGATAATCAATCGTCAAACCACTTGCTTGTGCATGGTTTTTGGCGACTTGCAAAGGCGCAGATGACATATCAATCCCCGTCACGTTTGCCCCTTGTTTTGCCATGCTTTCTGACAAAATACCACCACCACAACCAACATCTAATACTTTTTTACCCACTAACCCATTGGCTTGTTGAGCAATGTAGCTTAAACGCAACGGGTTAAGTTGATGGATTGGTTTAAAATCACCTTGCGGATCCCACCAGCTTTTCGCCATTTTTTCAAATTTATCAAGTTCTTGTTGATCAATATTTTGCATGCGCTTTCTTCTTATGATTTTGAATAGAAACAATGCGTTATTATTCCTCAAATCCCATAAAATTTCACTATAAAATTAGGGGAACAACAGATTTTATGCTATAATTCCGTCAATTTTTTGATTAATCAAACTCAATGATTAGGAAGTTTTCAATGACCGATTTAGTCCAAGATACTATTCATCAAGATATTAGCCCAATCAGCATCGAAGAAGAACTGAAGTCTTCATATCTTGATTACGCGATGTCAGTCATCGTAGGACGTGCGTTACCTGACGTACGTGACGGTTTAAAACCTGTACATCGTCGTGTGTTATTTGCCATGCATGAAGGCGGTAATGCGTACAACAAGCCTTACCGCAAATCAGCACGTATCGTTGGGGATGTTATCGGTAAATATCACCCTCATGGTGACAGTGCGGTGTATGATACTCTCGTCCGTATGGCGCAACCATTCTCCTTACGTTATATGCTAGTCGATGGACAAGGTAACTTTGGTTCGATTGATGGTGATGCAGCAGCGGCAATGCGTTATACCGAAGCACGTATGACCAAAATCGCCCATGAATTATTAGCTGATCTTGACAAAGAAACTGTTAACTTTGTACCAAACTATGACGGTTCAGAACAAATTCCTGAAGTATTACCAACTAAAGTACCCGCACTTTTAGTGAATGGCTCCTCTGGTATTGCCGTTGGAATGGCAACTAATATCCCACCACATAACTTAGGTGAAGTATTAGATGGTTGTTTAGCTTATATTGAAAACAATGAAATTACGATTGATGAGCTAATGACTTACATTCCTGGTCCAGACTTCCCTACTGCCGCATTAATCAATGGCCGTAAAGGTATCGAAGATGCGTATAAGACTGGTCGTGGAAAGATTTATGTCCGTGCTAAAGCTGAAGTGGAAGTTGATGATAAAGGCAGTGAAACTATCGTCGTGCACGAAATTCCTTATCAAGTCAATAAAGCAAAGCTCATTGAAAAAATTGCAGATTTAGTCAAAGAGAAAAAAGTTGAAGGTATTAGCGCAATTACTGACTTATCAGATAAAGATGGTATGCGTATTGAAATTAAAATCAAACGAGATGCTGTTGGCGAAGTCGTCCTTAATAATCTATATGCGTTAACTCAATTACAAGTGACTTTTGGTATCAACATTGTTGCGTTAGACAAAGGTCAGCCAAAATTATTAAATTTAAAACAATTAATCGAAGCTTTCGTCTTACATCGCCGTGAGGTTGTCACTCGTCGTACAGTATATGAATTACGTAAAGCACGTGAACGTGCACATATCTTAGAAGGTTTGGCAATCGCACTAGCCAATGTTGATCCCATTATTGAATTAATTCGCCGTGCACCAAATCCTGAAAGCGCTAAACGTGCCTTATTAGCGCAAGCATGGCAATTGGGTCATGTCGCAGATATGCTTGCCGCAGCAGGCGTTGACGCTGCTCGCCCAGAAGAGTTGGAAGAACATTACGGTATTCGTGAGGGAATGTACTATTTAACAGAAGTACAAGCGCAAGCAATCCTAGACTTACGTTTACAAAAATTAACCAACTTAGGACACGATGAGATTCTAGATGAATATAAAAAATTACTCGATGTCATCGGTGAATTGCTTTATATCTTACGCAGTCCAGAACGCCTAATGGAAGTGATCCGTGAAGAACTCGCACAAATTCGCGAGCAATTTAATGATCCCCGTCGTACTGAAATCACAGCAAGCTCTGCGGATATTAATCTTGAAGACTTAATCGCACAAGAAGATGTGGTTGTCACCCTTTCACACGAAGGCTATGTCAAATATCAACCATTAACTGATTACGAAGCACAGCGTCGTGGTGGTAAAGGCAAATCGGCGGCAAAAACGAAAGAAGAAGATTTCATTGAGCGTTTACTCGTTGCCAATACACATGATACTATCCTCTGCTTCTCAAGTCGTGGACGCTTATATTGGCTGAAAGTATATCAATTACCACAAGCCAGTCGTGGTGCTCGCGGTCGTCCAATCGTCAATATCTTGCCGTTAGATGAGAATGAACGTATTACTGCGATTCTCCCAGTTACTGCTTATGAAGAAGATAAATTCGTAGTAATGGCAACTGCAGGTGGTATTGTGAAGAAAATTGCCTTAACTGAATTTAGTCGTCCACGTTCAAGTGGCATCATTGCGTTAAATCTACGCGATGAAGACGAATTAATCGGTGTAGATATTACCGATGGCAGCAATGAAATCATGCTCTTCTCAGCACAAGGGCGTGTCGTACGCTTTAACGAGAGTGCTGTACGTGCAATGGGGCGTGCTGCAACTGGTGTACGTGGTATTAAACTAGCATTGACTAATGACATGTCTGAAGATGAAAGTGCGGTCGAAATTGAAGAAATTTTAGATGACAACGCAAATGATGTACTGGATTTGAATGTCGATAAAGTTGTTTCATTAGTCATTCCAAAAGGGGAAGGAGCAATTCTTACTGCAACACAAAATGGTTATGGCAAACGTACGGAATTAGAACAATATCCAACTAAATCACGTAACACTAAAGGAGTTATCTCAATTAAAGTGAGTGAACGTAATGGTAAAGTTGTTGCTGCAACACAAGTGGATGAAGCTGATCAAATTATGTTGATTACTGATGCAGGAACATTAGTTCGTACACGTGTCAGCGAGATCAGCATTGTTGGTCGTAATACACAGGGTGTACGTTTAATTCGTACCGCAGAAAATGAAACTTTAGTCGGCTTACAACGTGTTTGCGAAGTTGATGATGAAGATTCAGAAGCATTCAACAATGAAAGTGCGATCGAAATTGAAGAAATTTCAGCAGAATAAATAATTGATAGAACAAAAGCAGTACATTGCTACTGCTTTTTTATTTGTGTGGGGAAACAATGGCAATTAACTTAATTTATACACATATTATTTGTGCATTTCTAAGCTTGGCTTTATTAATCATACGAGCAATAATGGTATTAACTGGTAAAAATTGGCGTCAATATAAACTACTCAAAATCTTACCGCACTTAACAGATACCCTATTACTTGGGACAGGTATCAGCCTTTTTATCCTTTTCGATCATAGTGCTGAACCTTTTTTCATTGTAAAAATGTCACTGATCATTATGTATATTATGGAGTCTATAAAAGCATTCAATAAAAAAGACTATCCACTTAAAAAAGCCTCTCTTGTCTCCTCAATACTATGTTTAGTGAGTGTAATCATTATCGCCTATTTTATTTAAATAAAAAGCAAACAAAAAAGAATTGAAACGATTAAATTTCAATCCTTTTCTTTTACAAGAAAAATGCCTACTAACCACCAGCGAGTTTTACTGCATATCCTTTTTGCTCAAGCAATTGCTTGAGTAAATCTCGCTTTTCTCCTTGAATTTCAATGTTACCATCCTTCACAGAACCACCACAACCACAACGTTTCTTAAGCTCTGCGGCAAGTAATTTTAATTCAGCATCCGATAAATCTAAACCAGTAATGACACAAACACCACTGCCTTTACGTCCACTAACTTGACGTTGAATACGGACAATCCCATCTCCTTTGAGACGTGTAACTTTTGGCTTTTCTATTTTAATTCGACCAAGCTCAGTAGAATAAACTAATTCACTATTCATAACTAACATTCACACTAATTTGTTGGTAATGAAGCATTAATTGCCTTAAGCATTTCGGCTGGATTTTCTGCTTGTGTGATTGGGCGACCAATCACCAAATAATCTGAGCCCGCTTGAATTGCACCTGCAGGGGTCATCACACGACGTTGATCACCAAAATCACTACCAATTGGACGAATCCCCGGTGTAATCAATTTGAAATTTTTACCACAATTTGCACGTAAAATTTCAACTTCTTGTGGTGAACATACTACCCCATCTAATCCTGCACGTTGTGTTAAATTCGCTAAACGGATCACTTGTTCCATCGGCGAAGCATTAATACCAATTTGGAGTAAATCAAGATCTTCCATACTCGTCAGCACTGTGACACTAATCAGCATAGGTGCATCCTTACCATAAGGTTCAAGAATTTTTTTCGCCTCTTCCATCATGCGCAAACCGCCACTTGCATGCAAATCTACCATCCACACGCCTAAATCCGCCGCAGAACGTACTGCTCTTGCAACTGTATTGGGAATATCATGAAATTTCAGATCAAGAAATACATCAAAATTACGATTATGTAATGCTTTAACAAATTTAGTACCAAGTGTAGTAAACATTTCTTTACCCACTTTTAAACGGCATAAACTCGGATCAATTTGATCAACCAACGCTAATGCTTCTGCTTCTTTTTCATAATCTAGCGCGACAATAACTTTATTCGTCATAATTTTCCCTCTCAGTGTTCAATTAATTATGTTGCGTTTGTTAATCTTCAATAGGCTTAATACTTTCCCAATGACGGCATGATGGACAACACCATACCAATTTGTGGGTTTGATAACCGCAATTAGCACAACGGTAATCAAAGTTCTGCCTAATACGTTCGCCTACCATTTTATGTAGCAAAACGAGACTTTCTTTTCCTCGTCCTTCTTCTGCATCAGTAATTTGATATTGAATAAAACGATGAAATAAAAATGTTGTTGGATGCTGATTTAACTGTTGATAGAGTTTTGCTTGTGCAGCAATTTTACCATCCATTTCCTCAATAAGATCGGATAGGGCAAGTTCTACAGCACTATTTTTAGTAATACGACTCGCTTTAATCAAAAATAGCTCAAAACTTTCTAATTGATTTAATTTATGATAACAATCTTTCAACAAGCCTAAAACTTCTCCAACATAAGCAGGGTTTTGTTCAAGTACATTTTCTAATACGCCAACAGCCTGCTGATATTGCTTTTCTTGAACTAAACTTTCACCTAATAAAATAGAAGCACGAACACAGTTCGGCGCGACTTTTAAAGCTGATTCTAATAACACTCTTGGCTTTTGTTTATGCTCAGAAGATAAACTCTGCGCATATTCACAATAATATTGTGCTAATTCAATATTATTTTGTTGAGGCGAAATCTTAGCAAGCTTTTCAGCGACATTAATCGCTTTTTTCCATTCTTTTGTTTTTTGATAAACCACAGCCAATTGCTGTAGCGCATTCTCGGCAAAATCAGGTTCATCAACTAACATAATATAGAGCGTTTCCGCCCGATCATAAAAACCAACAGCCATAAAATCTTTTGCTAATTGTTGTTTAGCAAGCAGTTTTTGTTCAAAAGTATAATCAGGACTGCGATCTAGCGCTTGGTGAATACGTAGTGCGCGATCAACTTCACCTCGAGAACGATAAAGATTACCTAATGTTAATTCTGCTTCAAACTGTGAAGCACTATCTATCTCGTTTTCCGCTTCTTGCTTCTGTAGGATATCAAGAAACAAATCAACCGCTTTATCTGGTTGATTTGATAAAAGAAAATTTACTCCCGTGACATAATCACGGGAGAGTTTATTGGTCATGTCTTCCTGATCTTTTTTTGCACTACGATGTCCCATATACCAGCCATAAGCAGCCGCAATAGGTAAAAGTAGGAAGAGTAACTCGAGCATTATTTAATAGCCTTATCTCGAGCTGTGGTTAATTCATTAATTTGTAAAGTTTGACGTTTAATTTGACGAGTTAATGACATGTTTTTCAATTTTAATTTGATATAAAAGATAGCGCTAATTAACCAACCTAAAATTAAGCCTAAACCAAATAAAATCGCAACTAAAGTTGATAAACGGAATTCACTTTGCGCTACCATATAGTTGAAACTAATGATCTGGTCATTATTCGCGCCAATAGTGACTCCAACAAGTACAATGGCAAGTACAAGTACTAATCCTAAAATATATTTAATCATCAACTATCTCCCGACAAAAATGAGCTTTCTCATTATGCCAAAAATAAATACAAAAAACGACACTTTAAGGTGTCGTTATATAAAGTTAGTTGAAATTATGCGTAAATATCAACACGCTCTCTCAGCTCTTTACCAGCTTTAAAGTGCGGTACAGATTTTGCGTCTAATTTCACTTGTTCACCTGTTTTAGGATTACGTCCTAAACGAGGTTGACGATAATGCAAAGAGAAACTACCAAATCCTCTCACTTCAATACGCTTACCGTTTTCTAAGGCGAATGACATTTGGTCCAAAATTTCTTTTACTGCATTTTCAACGTCTTTTGCAGCAATTGAATGATTTTTTTGAACTAAACGCTCAATAAGCTCTGATTTAGTCATAATTTTCTCCTAACTTAATATATAAAGCTAGCGTGAACAATTCACGCTAGCCATACTTTTACAAGGGAAACTTAATTATTCACCTTTAGCTGCTTTGAATGCTTCAGCCATTGCATTTGGAATAGCAACTTCTTCTTGCTTGTTATTCACAGTCGCAACTGCTGCAGCTTCTTCAGCTTGGTCTTTTGCACGTACAGATAAATGAACAATACGTGCTTTACGATCAACACCAGTGTATTTTGCTTCAACAACATCACCCGCATTGACTTCATTAGTTAAATCAGCAGCACGGATATAACCTTCAACACCGCCCTCTAATTCAACTTTTGCACCTTTTGCATCAGCTTCAACAACTGTAGCGCTTAATACTGCACCTTTTTTGTTGACTGCAACAAAGTTGTTGAATGGATCTTCTTCCAGTTGTTTGATACCTAAAGAGATACGCTCTTTTACTGCATCAACTTGTAAAACGACTGCTGCAACTTCGTCACCTTTCTTGTAGTTACGCACTGCTTCCTCACCAGATACATTCCAAGAAATATCAGATAAGTGAACTAAACCGTCGATACCACCTTCAAGGCCGATGAAGATACCGAAATCAGTGATTGATTTAATTTTACCTTCAACTTTATCACCTTTGTTGTGAGTTTCAGCAAATTGCAACCATGGGTTAGGTTTACATTGTTTTAAGCCTAAAGAAATACGACGACGTTCTTCATCAATTTCTAATACCATGACTTCAACAACATCACCTAAGCTAACCACTTTAGATGGGTGAATATTTTTGTTTGTCCAATCCATTTCAGATACGTGAACTAAACCTTCAACGCCATCTAAAATTTCAACAAAACAACCATAATCCGTTAAGTTAGTTACTTTACCTGTTAATTTGCTGTTTACTGGGTGATTTTCAGCGATTGCAATCCAAGGATCTTGACCTAATTGTTTTAAGCCTAAAGATACACGAGTACGATCTTTATCAAATTTTAATACTTTAACTGTGATTTCATCACCAACATTCACGATTTCACTTGGGTGTTTAACACGTTTCCAAGCCATATCTGTGATATGTAATAAACCGTCAACGCCACCTAAATCTACGAATGCACCGTAGTCAGTTAAATTCTTAACAATACCTTTAACTTCAGAACCCTCTTGTAAGGTTTCAAGAACTTGTTCACGTTCTTGGCTGTTTTCTGATTCAATTACAGCACGACGAGAAACAACAACATTGTTACGTTTTTGGTCAAGTTTAATCACTTTAAACTCTAATTCTTTACCTTCTAAGTGTAGTGTTTCGCGAACTGGGCGAGTATCTACTAATGAACCTGGTAAGAATGCACGAACACCGTTTAACTCAACTGTGAAACCACCTTTCACTTTACCGTTGATTAAACCGATAACAGTTGCCTGTTCTTCGTATGCTTTTTCTAATTCAATCCAAGATTCGTGACGAACGGCTTTTTCACGAGAAAGTTTGGTTTCACCGAAACCATCTTCAACAGCGTCTAACGCAACATTAACTACATCACCAACTTGAACTTCTAATTCGCCTTGTGCGTTTAAGAATTCTTCAACAGGGATTGCTGATTCAGATTTTAAACCAGCGTCAACAAGCACAAAGCCTTTTTGAATAGCAACAACAGTACCGCTAACGATAGAACCTTGACGGGTTTCAAGTTCTTTTAATGATTCTTCAAATAGTTGAGCAAAAGATTCAGTCATAATTAATCTTCAATTTAAAATATAATAACGTCCACTCCAAAATCCGTTGAATGTGGGGTTGAAAATACATGTTCATCCTTCCTTGAATAAACGGTAAAAAACAATTTAAGCTTTAATATCAAGACGTTGCTGAATATAATTTAAGGCTTGTTGAATAACTTCATCAATCGTTAATGTTGTGCTGTCCAACAATAAAGCATCTTCAGCAGGTTTGAGGGGCGCAACCGCGCGATTTCTATCTCGAAAGTCACGCTCTTTTATCTCGGCTAAAATCTGGTCAAAGTTACCACTAATCCCTTTATTTTGCAACTGTTTATAACGTCTTTTTGCCCTTTCTTCTGCACTTGCATCTAAAAACAGTTTTACTTGCGCTTGTGGAAAAACAACGGTCCCCATATCACGTCCATCTGCGATTAGCCCTTTTGCAGTAGAAAAATCCTGTTGAAGTTGTAGCAGCGCTGCTCGCACTTGGGGGAAAACGGCAATTTTAGAAGCTGCTTCAGCCACTTCTTGAGTACGAATTTGAGCACTCACATTTTCATCATTCAAAATAATTTTTACTTCACCATCCTGTGGTAAGAACTGAACATCCAGTTTTCTCGCTAATTCAGCTAAAGTATTTTCACTATCTAATACCACTCTCTTTTTCAACGCAGCCAGTGCCGTAACACGATAAATTGCCCCACTATCTAACAGCGCAAAGCCCAACTTCTCTGCCAATGCATAACATAGCGTACCCTTACCAGCACCACTTGGACCATCCACTGTAATCACAATATTTTTTTGCATATAAAATACTCTTTTTTCATCTAAAAATTGTGCCAAAGCATATCATAATCCACAAATAGCGCAGAAGACTTTTCATTGTTTTACAAGCATAAAGTGCGGTCAATTTTTTAAAAATTTTGTCAAAGAAGAATTTTTGATCAATTTGTTACATTTTTATTCATTTTTCTCTTTACAAAAAAGCCAAAATAAAAATAGAATTGATAATTGTTATCAATTTTAGCAAATAAAAAAAGAGAAGAAAAAAAATGGAACCTCAATTAAAAACATTTAAGAAAGGGCTTATTGCAATTTTGGTCTGTGCCGCTATCACACCTGTTTATGCAAAAACGGATGCAAAAGAAGAGAATCAAGAAAAAAGCAATATGCTAACTGAAATCGTTGTGTATGGTGATCAAAATAAATCAATGACATCAACACAAAGTGTGACTCAGGATGACATGAAAAAAATACCTGTCACTAATGGCAATATTACTGATTATTTACGCTCGAATCCGCATGTGCGTTATGAAAATAGCGATCAAAATGGATTACAGCGTGGCGAAATTAAACCAGAAAATATTTCAATTAATGGAGCAGATGCTAATCAAACTGCTTACTTTGTAGATAATGTTAACGTCAATAATGATTTAACAATTGAAAGTGAATTATTTGATGGGGCAATGCAAACTTTACCTGGTATTTCACATACACAAGCTTATTTCTTTGATGCGAATATGTTATCTAAAGTTGAAGTACAAGACAGTAATGTTTCTGCTAGCCTTGGCGGATTTACTGGTGGCGCTGTCATTGCTAAAACAAAACAATACAGTGGTAAAGATGGTATTAAATTAAAATATCGTACAACCAATTCCTCATGGGGAAAATTTGTAGAACATGGCGACTCAAAAAAAGTGTTAAATAAAGTCAGACCAGGATTAGATGGTGCAACTGATTTACAACCTAAGTACGCAAAACATAACTTTAGTCTTGTTACTGAAAAAGGATTGACGGACAACTTAGGATTAGTATTTGGATTAAGTCGCCGTACCTCACGTATTGATCAATATCGTCTCATTGGCTTCTCTACGGAAGCACAATTACACCAACAAGCACATACTCGTGATTCTGATAATGCTCTTTTAAATTTTAACTGGACAATTAACGATAATAATCGTTTAGAGCTGAGTACTCGTTATTCAAATTATCGTGAAGAAAAATATTCTCAAACAAACTTGAATAGTAACGTCTCTGACTATCATAAAGCATTTGGTACAACATTAGCTTGGATTCGTACGTTTAATTCAGGTGTTTGGACAAATACGTTAGCCTATGATCATTTTAAAGATAAACGCCATTCCAGTTCTAATCATGTAGATATAGTAAGTGTGATGGATCAGAACTACGATGTATTATATGATTATGAAAAAGGGGGCTATGGGGATAGTCAACTAACACAACAGAATCTCCATTATTCTACTGAATATGCCTTCGAACCATTTGATTTAGGCCCATTCACACACTCTATTTCATTAGGCGGAATTTATCAATTTACGCGATATAAATTCTATCGCCCTAAAGATGTCTATTCTAGAATAGGTCAAGCAGAATTAGGAAAGCCTGATATTCTTTGGTTCTCAACTAGTGTGACACCAAAAGGGAGTGCAAAAACGCGTTACCAGAATGTTGCTTTATATGCTGAAGACTTAATTAGCTGGAAAAAACTTGAATTACGCCCAGGTATTCGATTTGAGCGTGATGATTATTTAAAAAATAATAATATTGCTCCCCGTTTTGTTGTAAGATTTAAACCACTAGAGGAAACGCGTTTAAGTTTAGGTTTAAACCGCTATTATGGACGTTCTTTTGCGTCACTGAAATTGACTAATGAAATTTTAAAAATTAATCGAGATACGACTAATATTCGTGATTTCCAATTATCTGGTCGTTTAAAAACGCCTTATGCAGACGAATTGAGCCTAAGCTTTGAACAAGAATATCGTAACTTGTTATTTAAATTAGGCTATATCCACCGTGAAAATAAAAATCGCATAATCTTAAAACGTAAACAAATCAATAAGATCGGTCGTCCTGAATATGCGAAATATTATAGTAACGCAAATAATTATAAAGTAGATATTCACACTATCCAAATCAATAATATTGAACCTTGGCAATTAGGTAAAACTTACTGGAATGCGTCACTTGGATTCGATTGGTTAAAAACAAAACGAGCTGACTTAGCGAATTCACTCAACCCGAATGATCCCGTTTATTTAGATGGTCGTTTAATGGATCGTAAAACCATGCAACAAAAAGTGAATTCTAATACAGAAGATTGGATCGCTCGTTTAGGTCTTGATATGGCTATGCCTAATTGGGATTTAACTTGGTCAAATAAAGTGTATATTAAAGCACCGATTAAAGGGTATGATGAACTTGATATAAACCATCCCGATGGTATTCCGCGTTTCCGTACTTTTGACTACGGCACACATACACAATGGGACTCAAGCATCCGCTGGCAACCTAACTTTGCGGGAAAACATAATGTCTATGTTCAAGCTGATATTCTGAATGTCTTAAATCAAACACGAAAAATTCGCTCTGTTTCAATTTCGAGTACATCTGAATATAGCATCTACACCCCAGGTCGTGAGTTCTGGCTTGAAGTGGGTTATGAATTTTAATTAATCATTGTCTAACTAAAAGAATCTACGTGTTATGTTAATAATACGTAGATTTTGTTGATCCTATACTAGGTAAAAAAATAATGAAAAAACTGACCGCACTTTTAAGTGCATTTTTGTTTCTATTTGCTTGTCACTCTACAACTCAAACTCATTCTGAACAGCTGCCTTTTGATCGCAATGTTCAACATGGCAAACTAGAAAATGGTTTAACCTATTATGTCATGCAAAATACTGAGCCTGCTAAGCGAGTTTATATTCGCCTCGTGGTAAATGCAGGTTCTATGCATGAAGATGATGACCAAAAAGGCATTGCCCATTTAGTTGAGCATATGGCATTTAATGGTTCAAAAAAATTCCCCGAGAATCAAATTATTAATGCGCTTGAAAAATTAGGCATGAAATTTGCCCGTGATATCAATGCGTTCACTGATTTTGAGAATACTGTTTATACTTTGAATTTAGATAAAAATGACAATCAAAGTCTTGTATTAGCTTTCGATGTGTTAAATGAATGGATGCACAATTTAACTATCTTGCAAAAAGATTTAGATAATGAACGTGGTATTGTGCAGGAAGAATGGCGCCGTCGTTTAAGCCCGATGCTACGTTTGGGTGATAAAAAAAGTGCTGTCGAAATGGCTGGCTCTCGTTATGTTTTACGTGATCCAATTGGCGATATGAATATTATCCGCAATATCTCCAGACAACGTGTCGCCAATTTTTATCATAAATGGTATCGTCCAGATAATATGTCTGTCATTATTGTTGGTGATATTAACCCACAAGAAGTCACAACACAATTAAAAGAGCAACTGAATATTGCTAATCCAATCAGTAGAACACCATTACAGAAAATTGATTTTTCTATTCCATTAGTAAATCAGTGGCGCCTTGCCAGTATTTCAGAAAAAGGCACAAACATTCCCACAATTGAATTCAGTTTTTTTGAAGAATTCAAAGAAAAAAATACACTTGCGTCCTATAAACAAGACTTAATTCAACAAATTCTAATTCGTTTGACTAACTTACGTTTACAAACATGGGAACAAGTAGAAAATCAAAAAATAGAATCCGCCAATTTCTACCGTACACATTTAGGTAAAGAAACCTTACAAAACATTTTCTTATTACAATTATTTGATACTGACTATCAAAAAGTAACACAATCCTTATTTTCATTTATCGCCGAGATTAAGCAGCATGGTTTCTCTGAGCAAGAATTCCAGCAAGAAATCTCTCGTTTAGTTAAACTCAATGAAAAACAACGGACGATCAAATCAGGTAGTTTAAAAATTGCAGATGATCTCATTGTATCGGCCGCGAATAATCAAATCGTTATTAGCATTGAAGATCGTTATCGTCTTAATCAACGCTTTTTAAAAGAAATTACGCTAAATGATATTAATCAACACTTTAAACAATTATTAGATATCAAAGCGAAATTACTGTTAATCACTCAGCCTTATCCAGCAACAACATTGTCGCTAAAACAAAGTGATGTCGAAAAAATGTGGCAACAAACCATTACCACACCACAACATAGCTGGACACAACAAAAACAAAAAGTAGAAATGCCAGTAATAGATATCGCAAGTGGTGAAGTCAAAAAACAGAAATATTGGCAAAAAGGTGATATTACAGAATATCAATTAGCGAATGGCAGCAAATTGATTTATCACTACAGCGATAAAACCCCGAACCAAGTCTATTTTAAAGCGATTACAAGTGGAGGATTACGCTCTGTTGCACCTAAAGACTACCATCTATTCAAAACTGCGGTCACTTTAACTGACGATTCTGGTGTAGGTAGTCTAACACTCTCTGATATTAACCAATTATTTAGTCAAAGCCCAATTGCCTTAGCAACAATTGTAGATGATTACAAACAAGGATTTACAGCAGTAGGAAAAACAGATCAGCTTGATGATTTATTGAAATTGTTTCGATTAAAACTACAAGGCACAGCAGTATCTGAACAAGCCCTTGAACGCTATAAGAAAGAAACAATAGATTACTTCCGCCAAGTAGACAAAGAAACGGGGTTTATACAAAACGTTTCTGCATTACGTTATCCCAATATTACGACCGTTTACAGTCCAAACCGTAAAGAATTATTGTCCTTTTCAGCACAGCAACTCACAGAATTCTATCGTCAGGCAGTGCTAGGAAAAACTGATTTTACTTACTTTATTATTGGTGATATTAGTCAGAAACAAGCAGAAACATTGGCTAAAAAATACTTAGCTTCTATCCCTGTGAATACTCAAGTGCGCCAAGCTTATGATGTTTCGCCAAACACACCGAGTAAACCCTTTGTGATGCGTGGCTTAGAGGAACCTCGTGCAGAAGTCGAAATTTATCTCAGCGCTCAAAACCAATGGCAACCTGAATTGCAATATCAATTAGATTTATTAGGTGATATTTTGCAAGAAAAACTTCGTCTTGCCTTACGCGAACAATCCTCTGGCATTTATGCTGTAAATAGCTGGTTTGGGCAAGATAAAGAGCAAGCTTATTTAGAGGGAAAAATTGAGTTTAGTTGTGCGCCAGAACGGGTACAAGAACTTACTGCTCAAACTCACCAAATCTTAGATGAGGTTATGCGCCATGGTGTCGAATCATCATTATTACAAAAGAAAGTGAATGAGAAGCACACACAAATTAAGCAACAATTTGACTCTTTAGTTTCAGTTGCCGCAATTATTGAACAAAGTTTTTGGCACACGAATAGTACGGAAGGAATCTATCTTTATCAACAATTAGAACAGCTTTCACATAAAGCTAAAATTGATAATATCGCACAAAAGATCTTACATCCATCTGCACGTTTCCAAGCGACGTTAAAACCTTAATGAAAGTTAAGATTCTATTTTAATGCATTTACTCCTTTACATACATTATGTAAAGGAGTATTTTTTTAGAAAATAAAAAAATATTTCACCCCAATCATTAAATCTAAAAAATAAATAATTTAATCAAAAACAAAATTAAAAAATTGTTAATAAAATTAATACTTCGTTAAAACAAGAATAAAAAATGTGATAAATATCACAAATGAATAAATTTAACTTGCAAAAATAATAAGAATGAGAGAAATTAGACAATCAATAAAGTAAGGCAATCTAATGTTAAATAAATACACTTGGAGAGTTTTATGCTAATACATGACTATTACAAAGAATACCACCCCGACAAAGGGCGTTCTATTATGGCACATATTCGTAGAACAAGACATATTATGATGCCGTCGCATCGTTCTTGTTTTTCTTATTCTATCTTCAATTCTCAAATATCTTCATCTAATCACGCTGATTAAGCGTGCTTTCTGTAAGTACGCCTGTACTCTTTAGTACAGGCAGTTCGCTATTGTTAAATACAACAATACATTTAGAAATATAATTTTTATTCTCTTATGCATTGTTTCTGTATTTAATTTAGCCGATCTCATTCAAAAAACCTAATATATTACTTAATCTATTTTTATGCATGAAATATGAATAAATAAAAATAAGATTAATTAAAATATTAAGTTCAATTCTTATCCATTATTTAATAATAGTGGAAGGAATTTTATTACTTAAATAAAAAAGGAGTCATTTATGTTAAATTTAAAAATTGCATATAGTCCATTAATTCGACCTTACTTTAATACAACAAGAGCGTTAGTTTCTGTTCAAGAAACGGATTTTACTGATATAGGCGCTATAATACTTAGTGCTGAAGATATTGAAGATTATATTGATAACATACAGGCAACAGAATTTAATATTCCTGTCTTTGTTGCTGTTAAAGAAGGACAATTCCTAGACCCGAAATTCTTCGATAAAGTTTATCACGTTCAAGATTTGAACAATTATGATATTAATTTGTATAGTCGCCAAATTGAAACAGCGGCGCACCTCTACGAAGAAAAAGTATTACCCCCATTCTTCAAAATGTTGAGCGAGTATGTCGAAATGGGTAATTCAGCTTTCGATTGTCCTGGACACCAAGGTGGTCAGTACTTCCGCAAACATCCTGCTGGGCGATATTTATATGACTTTTACGGTGAAAATATTTTCCGCTCAGATATTTGTAATGCTGACGTAAAATTAGGCGATTTACTCATCCATGAAGGTGCAGCCTGTGATGCACAAAAACATGCGGCACAAGTATTTAATGCAGATAAAACATACTTCGTACTAAATGGGACCTCTTCTGCCAATAAAGTCGTTACTAATGCACTACTTACTCCAGGCGATCTTGTACTGTTTGATCGTAATAATCACAAGTCAATCCATCATGGCGCATTAATTCAAGCGGGTGCTACGCCAATTTACTTAGAAACCGCACGTAACCCATTTGGCTTTATCGGCGGTATTGATAATCATTGTTTTGATGAAGACTATTTAAAATCTTTAATCAAAGAAGTTGCTCCAGAAAAATTAAATCAGCAACGTCCATTCCGCCTTGCAGTGATTCAACTCGGCACTTATGACGGTACTATTTATAATGCTCGCCAAGTCGTCGATAAAATTGGTCATTTATGTGATTACATTTTATTTGATTCAGCTTGGGTAGGTTATGAGCAGTTTATTCCAATGATGAGAGATTGCACACCATTATTATTAGAATTAAATGAAAACGATCCGGGTATTTTCGTCACCCAATCTGTTCATAAACAACAGGCCGGTTTCTCACAAGCCTCTCAAATTCACAAAAAAGATAAACATATCAAAGGACAAGATCGTTACTGTAATCATAAACATTTTAATAATGCCTTTATGTTACATGCATCAACTAGCCCATTTTATCCGCTATTTGCCACTCTAGATGTAAACGCCAAAATTCAAGGTACGCCTGCTGGTATCCGTTTATGGCATGATTGTGTAAAAGTCGGTATTGAAGCGCGTAAAATGGTATTAAATAGCTGTGATCTGATTAAGCCATTCATTCCACCATATGTGAAAGGTAAAAAATGGCAAGATTATGACACAGAAGAAATGGCTAATAGTTTAGAGTTTTTCAAATTCCATGCTGAAGATAAATGGCATAAATTTGAAGGTTATGTAGATAATCAATATTTTGTTGATCCTTGCAAATTTATGTTAACGACACCAGGAATTGATATCGAAACTGGCGAATATGAAAAATTTGGTATACCAGCCACGATTTTAGCTAACTATTTACGCGAAAATGGCATCATTCCTGAAAAATGTGACTTAAATTCTATTCTTTTTTTACTAACACCAGCAGAAACGCTGACTAAAATGCAAACATTAGTTGCACAAATCGCTGCATTTGAACAGCACATCAAAAAAGACTCATTGTTAAAAGACGTTTTACCAACTGTTTATAAAAACAATGAAGAACGCTATGCAGGCTATACGATTAAACGTCTATGCCAAGAAATGCACGACCTCTATGTGAGTCGTAATGTCAAAACGTTACAACGCAATTTATTCAGAAAAGCGACACTGCCTGAATATGTCATGAATCCACATCAAGCCAATATTGAATTCGTACGTAATAAAGTAGAACTTGTGCCATTAACAGAAATCGTTAATCGGATCGCGGCAGAAGGTGCTTTACCATATCCGCCAGGCGTGCTTTGCGTTGTACCAGGCGAAAGATGGAGTAAGACTGCACAAGAATACTTCCTTGCGTTAGAAGAAGGTATCAATGTATTGCCAGGCTTTGCACCAGAAATTCAAGGCGTTTATTTACAAAAAGATCTTGATGGACGTACCCGTGCTTATGGATACGTATTAACCGAAAATTAAATCATTAACTAAAAAAGTGCGGTACAAACTTACCGCACTTTTGTGAGGACAAAATTATGAGTGCAAAAAATAATAAAATTGGTGTCGTTCAACTCACTATTCTTACTATGGTAAATATGATGGGTTCCGGCATTATCATGTTACCAACTAAGCTCGCTGAAATTGGTACCATTTCTATTGTCTCTTGGTTAGTCACAGCAGTGGGTTCCACTGCACTTGCCTATGCATTCGCACAATGTGGTATGTTCAGCAAAAAATCTGGGGGTATGGGCGGTTATGCAGAGTATTCTTTCGGTAAAGCTGGAAACTTCATGGCAAACTATACTTATGGTGTATCACTCATCATTGCCAATACGGCGATTGCAATATCTGCCGTTGGCTACGGTTCAGAATTACTTGAAGTTACACTTTCTCCAGTTGCTATCGCTGGATGGACAATTATTACGTTATGGTTAGCAACAGTATTAAACTTTGGTGGGGCAAGAATCACTGGGAATATCAGTTCATTTACTATTTGGGGTGTTATTATTCCTGTCGTAGGTCTCTGCTTTATTGGTTGGTATTGGTTTGATGGTGAAATGTATGTCAATTCTTGGAATCCACACAATGTTCCTACTTTTGAAGCTATTGGTGTTTCTATTTCAATGACATTATGGGCATTCTTAGGCTTAGAGTCAGCTTGCGCCAATACTGATGTTGTTGAAAATCCTGAACGTAATGTACCCATTGCAGTATTAGGAGGCACATTAGGTGCTGCGGTTATTTATATTGTATCAACGAATGTCATTGCAGGTATCGTGCCTAATATGGAACTTGCAAATTCGACTGCGCCATTTGGACTAGCATTCGCACATATGTTTGAAGAAACGACAGGTAAAATTGTCATGGGATTGATGGTGATGTCTTGCTTTGGTTCGCTTTTAGGCTGGCAATTCACGATTGCACAAGTGTTTAAAAGCTCCGCTGAAGAAGGCTATTTCCCTGCTTTCTTCAAAAAAGTTACTAGTAAAGATGCTCCAATTGTCGGTATGATAACTATTACAGCGATTCAAAGCCTACTTTCATTAATGACCATAAGCCCATCATTAAATAAACAATTTAATGTACTGGTTGATTTAGCCGTTGTCACTAATGTCATTCCATATTTATTATCAATGGCAGCTTTAATCGTGTTACAAAAAGTAGAAAAAGTACCTGAGAATAAAGCTAAAGTAACAACTATTGTCGCATTTATTGGTTCTGTTTATAGCCTATATGCGCTCTATGCTGCTGGCGAACAGGCAATGTTATACGGCTCTATTGCAACTTTCATTGGTTGGACATTATATGGTTTCGTATCCTATAAATTTGATATGAAAACAAAAGCGTAATTAGATCCTATTTGTTATGGTGCGATTTATTTTTATTAAATCGCACTTTTTATCCCAGTCACTTTCTCTTTTATCCACTAAATTTCTGCTTAGTCTTTTCACAAAATTAGAGTATAATCTTGCCGCGCAAACGTTTGCTTAAAATCCCATCATCAATCAATTCAAATTTAGGAGAATATATGCCAGTCAATTTACGTAACCGCCATTTCTTACGTTTAATGGATTTCACCCCAGCAGAAATTCAATTCCTACTCGAACTTTCTACAAATTTAAAAAAGGCAAAATACACAGGAACAGAACAACCTCGTCTAAAAGGAAAAAATATTGCATTGATTTTTGAAAAAACCTCTACTCGTACACGTTGCGCTTTTGAAGTTGCAGCTTATGACCAAGGAGCAAATGTCACTTATATTGGGCCGAGCAGTTCTCAAATCGGCCACAAAGAATCAATGAAAGATACCGCCAGAGTATTAGGTAGAATGTACGATGGCATTCAATATCGAGGATATGGTCAAGAACTCGTTGAAACGCTTGCAAATTATTCTGGTGTACCTGTTTGGAATGGGCTTACTGATGATTTTCATCCGACACAAATCCTTGCTGATTTTCTTACTATGCAGGAGCATGGCGAAGGAAAACGCCTAAATCAGATGAAAATGGCATATTTAGGCGATGCCAGAAATAATATGGGAAATTCTTTTGTAGAAGGTGCTGCATTAATGGGGGTTGACTTACGTCTTGTTGCACCAAAAGCCTATTGGCCAGAACAAAAACTACTTGATGAGGTCGCTGAAATTGTGCAAAAAACAGGTGCTCGCATTACTTGTACAGAAAATGTAGAAGAAGGCGTTAAAGACGTAGACTTCCTTTATACTGATATTTGGGTTTCAATGGGCGAACCAGAAGAAGCATGGGAACAGCGTATTAATTTAATGAAACCTTATCAAATTAATCGCGAATTACTCCAAAAAACAGGAAATCCAAAAGTCAAATTTATGCACTGTTTACCTGCGTTCCATGATGAAAATACGACGATTGGAAAAGAAATGGCGGCAAAATATGGTATGAATGGTTTAGAAGTGACTGATGATGTCTTTGAATCAGAGGCCTCTATTGTATTTGATGAAGCCGAGAATCGTTTACATACAATCAAAGCCGTCATGGTTGCGACATTAGGTAACTAACTCAATGCATATACCTTATATAAGGTAAACGAAACTCTCCAAAAATGCACCGCACTTTTGGAGAGTTTATGATTAATAGCCGCTTTGTATATCTAATAATACCTTGTCAAACATATCATAACGTTTTCGATACATTGAACGTTTTTTACTCTGAATTTCTTCTAATGGCTTACGTTCTATTTCCGTTGGAATCTGCCAATATTGGGCTAACTGTGCCTGATTCTCTTGCCAAAATTCATCATAATTAAATAATAAACGTGCAGAATCATTCCAACGATATTTTGCTTGTTGCTTATGCGGAATCCCAATTAATTCACAATTCAATGTTTGCGCGAATATTTTAAAAGCATTCACTAACATAAACATTGGACGCACACCATGTAATTGTTTTGTTGCAGCACGCACAAGATCTTGTGCATTTTCACCTTTCGGTCCTTGCATAGAGGCAATTAATAATTGATTCGGCGCCAAAAAAGTAAATGAGGCATCATAAAGACTTTGCCCAGTTTCATTATCTTGAATATTTAGTGAAAAAAAGCCTTCTAACGGATCAATATCATTAATATTCAATTTTAATGCTAAATTCTCTGTTAAATAGGACAACACAATCGATTTTTGTGTAATTAATTGTTTACAAAACATTGTACCTAATTTCTGCTGCGCTAAGACAAAATGCTGTATTATTGCATCTAAACGTTGTTGTGCACTAAAATTTTTATCACAATAAACATATAACAAGGTATTCACGCGATACAAATGTTGATTAAAAAGATCTGCCCATAACGGATGCTGATTTAAGAATGCTTCCAACATTTTGACCTGCCGATAACATAAGGTTATTCTTCCTATATAACGTAAAGATTCACGCAAACGTTTCAAAAAACGCTTTTCATGAGGATACATCTGCGCAAATGTAGGAAATGAGAATACAGTAGACATAACAACACCAAAATTGATTGGAAACAGAAAAGTAGGGGCAAATTCTAATAAAAAATAACCACACTTTCAATGCCAGATAGCAATAAAAGTGCGGTCTGTTTTAAAAAAGATTGCAGATTAGCCTTTCTTATTATTTAGCTGTGGTAAGAAAGAATCTTTTGCAATACTCAATAAACCTGTTTGCGTGTAAATGCCTAATTTATCACGAGTATCAACAATATCTAAATTACGCATAGTCAACTGTCCAATACGATCAACTGGATCAAATGGTGCATTTTCTACTTTTTCCATGCTCAAACGTTCTGGCATATAAGTTAAATTTGGCGATTCTGTATTAAGAATTGAATAATCATTACCACGGCGTAACGCCAAAGTGACCTCTCCAGTAATCGCTCGAGCAACCCAACGCTGTGCCGTCTCACGTAACATTAATGCTTGTGGGTCAAACCAACGTCCTTGATACAATAAACGCCCTAAACGTAAGCCATTAATACGATATTGCTCAATCGTGTCTTCATTATGAATACCACTCACTAAACGCTCATATGCAATATGTAATAATGCCATTCCCGGTGCTTCATAAATACCACGTGACTTCGCTTCGATAATACGATTTTCAATTTGATCTGACATACCTAAACCATGACGACCGCCAATTCGATTTGCTTCAAGGAAAAGTTCAACATGATCACTAAAGGTTTTGCCATTTAGCGCAACAGGGATCCCTTCTTCAAAACGTACCGTCACTTCTTCTGCTTTCACTTCTACATCATCACGCCAAAATGCCACGCCCATAATAGGTTTAACAATACGAATGCCTGTATTCAAAAACTCTAAATCTTTTGCTTCATGAGTTGCACCCAACATATTTGAATCTGTTGAATACGCTTTTTCGACAGACATTTTATATTCAAAACCATTGGCAATGAGGAATTCTGACATCTCATGGCGTCCACCTAATTCTTCAATAAATTGATTATCCAGCCACGGTTTATAAATTTTCAAATTTGGATTAGTTAATAAACCATAACGATAGAAACGTTCAATATCATTACCTTTGAAAGTACTACCATCCCCCCAAATATTCACATCATCTTCACGCATTGCAGAAACTAGCATCGTACCTGTTACAGCACGACCTAATGGTGTGGTATTAAAATAGGCAATGCCGCCAGTTGAGATATGAAAAGCACCACTTTGAATAGCAGCAATACCTTCATGCACTAGTTGTGCACGGCAATCAATCAAACGTGCATTCTCAGCACCATATTCCATCGCTTTACGCGGAATTGCATTATAGTCATCTTCATCTGGTTGACCCAAATTTGCAGTATAAGCATAAGGTACTGCCCCTTTTTGCCGCATCCACAATAATGCGGCACTGGTATCTAGCCCACCAGAAAATGCAATACCGACTTTTTGACCTTTTGGAAGTTGTTGTAAAATTGTGTTTGACATACTAAACCTTATTTTAAATAATTACGCAAAAAAAGTGATTAAATAATCACTTTATTATTTCAAAAACACAGCAGAAAGTCCACTACACTTTTCCCTATTTTGGCAACATCAAATAAGGATCAGGATATTGATAAACGAAATCAATTTCTTGACAAATCTTATCTGACAGAATGACGCGTACAGGATCTTTCTCTGAGCAAATGAAGTGCGGTGCTTCTATGCCTAACTTCTCCGCCATTGCTGAATAATATTCTGCTTTGCGCGGATGTTCAGGCGCAACCACATGGTATAAGCGTTGATAACTTGGTGTTTCCAGCAATAATTGAATCGCTCGAGCACAATCATCAAAATGCACTAAATTGACAGGTGAATTCCCTGCTCTGATTTCTTTGCCTGCAAGCGAATAGACTGGATGACGATCATCACCAACTAAACCACCAAAGCGGATAATATCGCAATCAATATTTTCTAATTGGAAAAGCCACTGTTCAACTTCCATAATCGCTTTTGCCATTTCTGACTGAGGTTGTGGTATACAAGACTCATCAAATTGTCCAGTGATCTCAGGAAACACAGATGTTGAGCTAATAAAGATAAGATGACTTATACCATGTAATAAGGCTTCATTGACTAAATTTTGAATGCCTAAAACATAATGTTTTGGATTAAAAAAGTACTGACTTGGTGGGATATTGATCACTAACGAATCTACTGACAGCAGCATAGTCAAATCATCAGGATCGGCATTAATTTCAGGGGTAAGCTCTAACGGATAAGACTCAAGGCGGATAAGCCGCATTTGCTCTGCCCCTTCATGAGTTCGTTTACTTCCTTTCACTTCCCAACCTAAATTTTTCAAATGGCGAGCTAAAGGTAAGCCTAACCAACCTAATCCCACTATTGAAACCGATTTCATAATTCTCCTTGCATTTTCATGTTGAAAAAAAGCTTCCTTCCCAAAGGAAGAAAGCTCATTTTCCGCTTATTTCGTTAACAAATCCAATGCTTCTTGGTATTTATCAACAGTTTTTTTAATCACCTCTACTGGCACTTTGGGTGCCGGAGGCTCTTTATTCCACCCACTATTTTCTAACCAATCTCGAATAAATTGTTTATCAAATGAAGGAGGATTAATACCTTCTTGGTAAGTCTCGACTGACCAAAAACGGCTTGAATCTGGTGTAAGTACTTCATCCATTAAAGTTAAAGTGCCACTTTCATCTAAACCAAATTCAAATTTAGTATCGCAAATAATAATACCTTTAGTTAATGCGTAATCTGCGGCAGCACGATAAAGTGCAATCGCTTTTTCTTTTACTTGTGCAGCAAGTTCTGTACCGATTAAATTTTCACATTCTTCATAACTAATATTAATATCATGATCACCTACTTCCGCTTTACTTGATGGCGTAAAAATAGGTTCTGGTAACTTACTGGCTTCAACGAGTCCTACCGGCAATGCTAAACCACAAATCGTACCCGTTTTCTGATAATCTTTTAAACCGCTACCAGTTAAATAACCACGTACAATAGACTCAATTTTAATTGGCTTCAAACGCTTACAGACTACTGCTCTATCTTTTACTAAGTCTGCTTCTGCTTTGGGTAACACATCATATACTGTTTCTCCAGTAAAATGATTCGGCATAATATGGGCTAATTTGTTAAACCAAAAATTCGAAATTTGTGTCAAAATTTCGCCTTTACGTGGAATTGGATCGTCTAAAATCACATCAAATGCCGATAGGCGATCTGTTGCAACCATCAACATACGCTTATCATCGATCTCATACAGATCACGCACTTTGCCTGAATAGATTTTGTTTAGACTCAGTTGTGTCATTTGTTTGCACCTTGTTTTTGTATTATAAAAATTGCGGCATATTGTAACGTACTTTACTCCGAAAGATAAGCAAACGTTTGCATTTTTTATTGATTGTATAAATAAATTTGAGAACAACGCCAAAATAAGCGAAAATAGCCCATTATTTTTTAACCTTATAAATGAATACACAAACAATGTCATTAAACGATTACCCACAACAAGTTAATAAACGTCGTACTTTTGCGATTATTTCCCACCCTGACGCGGGTAAAACCACTATCACAGAAAAAGTTCTACTCTATGGACAAGCTATTCAAACAGCAGGCTCTGTCAAAGGAAAAGGCTCAAGCGTACACGCCAAATCCGACTGGATGGAAATGGAAAAACAACGCGGTATTTCAATTACAACCTCTGTCATGCAATTTCCTTATAATGATTGTTTGGTCAATTTATTAGACACTCCGGGACATGAAGACTTCTCAGAAGATACTTACCGCACGCTAACCGCTGTAGATAGCTGTTTAATGGTGATCGATAGTGCAAAAGGGGTTGAGGAGCGTACTATTAAATTGATGGAAGTTACCCGCTTACGTGATACACCAATTCTCACCTTTATGAACAAATTAGACCGTGATATTCGCGATCCAATGGAATTACTTGATGAAGTAGAAAGCGTACTTAATATTCATTGTGCACCAATCACTTGGCCAATAGGTTGTGGTAAATTATTCAAAGGGGTTTATCATTTATATAAAGATGAAACCTATTTATACCAAACGGGACAAGGGCATACAATTCAACAAGTACGTATAATTCAAGGCTTAAATAATCCAGAACTCGATTGCGCTGTTGGTGATGATTTAGCGCAGCAGCTACGCGATGAATTAGAACTCGTCCAAGGTGCCTCAAATGAATTTGATCTTGATGCATTTTTAAACGGTGAGTTAACCCCTGTTTTCTTTGGTACTGCATTAGGTAACTTTGGCGTAGATCACTTTCTAGACGGTCTGACACAATGGGCACCTGCACCACAAGCACGCCAAGCAGATAACCGTACAGTTGAAAGCTCAGAACAAAAGCTCACTGGCTTTGTCTTCAAAATTCAAGCCAACATGGATCCCAAACATCGCGACCGCGTCGCATTTATGCGCGTAGTATCAGGTAAATATGAGAAAGGTATGAAACTTCGCCATGTACGTATTGGCAAAGATGTCGTGATTTCTGATGCACTTACATTTATGGCAGGTGATCGTACTCATGCAGAAGAAGCTTATGCTGGTGATATTATTGGCTTACACAATCACGGTACGATTCAAATTGGTGATACATTCACACAAGGCGAAGATTTAAAATTCACTGGAATTCCAAACTTTGCGCCTGAATTATTCCGCCGTATTCGCCTAAAAGATCCGCTTAAACAAAAGCAGTTGTTAAAAGGCTTAGTCCAGCTTTCAGAGGAAGGTGCTGTACAAGTATTTCGTCCCTTAATGAATAATGATTTGATTGTAGGGGCAGTCGGTGTACTTCAGTTTGATGTCGTTGTTTCGCGTTTAAAATCGGAATATAACGTGGAAGCTATTTACGAAAATATCAATGTAGCGACTGCACGCTGGGTTGAATGTACTGAAGCTAAAAAATTTGAAGAATTTAAACGTAAAAATGAACAAAATCTAGCACTAGATGGCGGCGATAACCTCACTTATATTGCACCAACAATGGTCAATTTAAATCTTGCGCAAGAACGTTATCCTGACGTACAGTTCTTCAAAACCAGAGAGCACTAAGTTATGCTAAAGTGCGGTTAAAAAATTTCTAAAATTTAAGCCGCACTTTTTGTACAAAATATCCTTTCAAAAAACAAGTATTAATTTATATTACCTATCAAAGTCATTATTACTAACAATTTCCGTTCTCTGCGAATAAGACGTATCATGTAGTTATGTTGCTCATTTGATGAGCTTTGTCTTAACGACTTATCATCGTTATTTAAATAAAATTTTGATTTTTTGATTATTGGAGAAATACCTATGACAACAGCAATTGGTTTATGCGCGACTTCATCTGAAAAATTAGCTAATGAACTGAATAATTTATTAGCTAATTATCAGGTTTTTTATACCAATGTACGCGGCTATCACTGGAACATTAAAGGCGTTAATTTCTTTGAGTTACATGCAAAATTTGAAGAAATTTACAATGACTTAGTAGTTAAAGTGGACGAAATCGCTGAACGTATTCTTACTTTAGGTCATACACCAAACAATGCTTACAGCCAATACTTAAAAGTCGCAACTATTGCAGAACATATTGGTGTAAGTAGCGCACAAGAATGCTTAACTGGTACGCTAAAAGGTTTTAAAGAGTTATTAAAACAACAACGTACAATCTTAGAAATTGCTGGAGAAGCTGATGATGAAGGTACAGCTTCACAAATGAGTGATTATATTAAAGAGCAAGAAAAATTAATTTGGATGTTTACTGCAGCTTACCAAAGTTGCAATGGATAAGCAAAAAAGTGCGGTTATTTTACCGCACTTTTCCATTAGGCATGGCAGAAAACGAAGATTTTCGTTTCATTAGCTAGGAGCAACCTTACTCTAAATTTTGGCGAGATTAACTAAACAGATGAAAAAATTAAAATAAAAAATTGCAGCCAATTCAACACTGGCTGCAATTTTTCAATCATTATAGATTTTCAATCGCTTGATATTGCCCTTTTAGCTTCTCAAGCCCTTCTTGATACTCACGCATTTTCTCACGCTCTTTCTCAATCACAGCAGGCGGTGCTTTAGCAACAAAAGCCTCATTTGATAACTTACTTTCAATACGCTTAACTTCACCAAGGTATTTCTCAATTTCTTTATTTAAACGAGCAAGTTCAGTTTCTTTATTGATAAATCCTGCCATTGGTACCAGTAATTCCATATTGTTAACCAATTTTGCAACAGAAAGCGGGGCATCTTCGTTTGCTTCAAGCACACGAATAGCATCTAACTTCGCCATAGCTTGAATTAAAGTGCGGTTGTTTTCCAAGCAATTTTGATCTGCTTTTGCAAGATTACGTAATAGTAGATCTAATCCTTTGCTTGGAGCAATATTACACTCAGCGCGAATATTACGTATTGCAACAATCACCTCTTTCATCCAGCTAATTTCTGCCTCTGCTTGATAATCTAGCGCGCTTTGCTCAAATATAGGGAATGCTTGTAACATAATGCTATCACCAGTGACACCTGCAAACGCTTTCACTTTCTGCCAAATTTCTTCTGTGATGAACGGCATCACTGGATGTGCTAAACGTAATAATTTTTCTAGCACATTAATTAAAGTTCGACTTGCACCACGTTTTTGTGCTGGACTACCATTAGCAAAAACAGGTTTAGTCAACTCTAGATACCAGTCACAGAATTGATTCCAAGTGAACTCATAAAGTGCCGTTGCACATAAATCGAAACGGAATTGTGCTAAAGCATTACGGAATGCTTCAACAGTGTGATTAAATTCCGATTGAATCCAACGATCTGCCACTGAATATTCTACTGAACCTTCGCTTAAATCTAACTTGTCATTCGTTAATACAAAACGACTCGCATTCCATAACTTATTACAGAAATTACGATAACCTTCTAAGCGTTTCATATCCCAATTAATATCACGCCCATTAGTAGCTAAAGCAGTTAAAGTAAAACGTAATGCATCAGTTCCATGTTCTGCGATGCCCTCAGGGAAAGCTTTAATTGTTGCTTTACTGATTTTTTCCGCCAATTGTGGCTGCATCATGTTACCAGTGCGCTTCTCTAATAGACTTTCAAGATCAATACCATCAATCATGTCTAATGGATCGATAACGTTACCTTTTGACTTGGACATTTTTTGTCCTTGCTCATCACGAATCAAGCCAGTGACATACACCGTTTTAAATGGCACTTGTGGTTTGCCATTTTCATCTTTCACAAAATGCATCGTGAACATGATCATCCGTGCAACCCAGAAGAAAATAATATCAAACCCCGTAATCAGCACATCTGTGGAATGGAACATTTTTAGATCTAGCGTTTGTTTTGGCCAGCCTAACGTTGAAAAGGTCCATAAACCTGATGAGAACCAAGTATCTAACACATCTTCGTCTTGTTTTAAGGTTAAATCTTCAGGTAAATTGTGTTTTATACGAGCTTCTTCTTCACTACGAGCGACATAAATATTGCCTTGCTCATCATACCAAGCTGGAATACGATGTCCCCACCATAATTGACGAGAAATACACCAATCTTGGATATCACGCATCCAAGAAAAATACAAATTCTCATACTGCTTTGGTACAAATTGAATTTCGCCTTCTTCTACCGCTTTTATCGCCACTTCTGCAAGCGGTTTTACGCTCACATACCATTGATCAGTTAACATGGGTTCAATTGGAACACCGCCACGATCGCCATAAGGTACCTTTAAATCATGTGGTTTAATCTCATCCAATAAACCAAGTACTTCAAAATCAGCGACGATTTGCTTACGAGCAGCAAAACGTTCCATACCTTGATATTTAGTCGGAATAAGTGCGGTGTAATTCTCAAGAATTTTACCATCTGAACCAATGATCTCAGCTTCAGAGCGAATATCTGCATTCAGCGTCATCACATTCACCATCGGCAGTTGATGACGTTTACCCACTTCATAGTCGTTAAAGTCATGAGCTGGCGTAATTTTTACTACACCAGTCCCAAATTCACGATCAACATACTCATCAGCAATGATTGGAATTTCACGATCAGCTAATGGTAATACTACAGTTTTCCCAATTAAAGATTGATAGCGTTCATCTTCTGGATGCACCGCTACTGCAGTATCTCCCAACATAGTTTCAGGGCGAGTAGTCGCCACGACTAAATAATCTTTACCATCTGCGGTTTTCACACCGTTGGCTAATGGATAACGGAAATGCCAAAGTGAACCTTTACTTTCTTTATTTTCTACTTCAAGATCAGAAATTGCGGTATGTAATTTGGGATCCCAATTTACTAAGCGTTTACCACGATAAATCAATCCTTCTTCGTGTAAACGGACAAACACTTCTTTTACTGCATCAGATAAACCTTGATCCATAGTAAAACGTTCACGCTCCCAATCAATTGAATTACCTAAGCGGCGCATTTGTTGGCTAATTGTACCACCAGAATAAGCTTTCCAATCCCAAATTTTATTAATGAAAGCTTCACGCCCATAATCGTGGCGCGTTTTACCCTCTTCTGCAGCAATTTTGCGTTCAACAACCATTTGCGTTGCAATTCCGGCATGGTCTGTCCCAGTTTGCCACAAGGTATTATGTCCTTCCATCCGATTAAAACGAATCAAAATGTCCATCAACGTTTGTTGGAAAGCATGCCCCATATGCAAACTGCCTGTTACGTTTGGTGGTGGGATAGCAATAGAATAACTTGGTTTTGAAGCATCTTCTGACGGTTTAAAATAACCACTTTCTTCCCAATGTTTATACCGGGTCTGTTCAACTGCAGATGGCGTAAAACGATCTGCCATTTCGAAGTTTTTTGTCATTATATTTCTCTGTGTATGTAAATTTACTTTAAACTATTTCGTTTTTTAGTTTTAAGCATAAGCATAAAATACTCGTGCTATTAATAAGCATTAATATAATCTCTAGACCCACTATTACCAAAAAAGAAATAAATCAAATTCTTTCATAAAATCAATAAAATAGCGATTTAAAGATGCCTTTAATCTAAACCAAAGCAGATCAAAATTACTTCTATCTATTTGTTGGAAAGTAAAAAAACTTCCCCCCACAAGTGCCGCAATTTTTAACCAAGAAAAACGCATTTCCATAGGCTTACTCCTGTTTTAGTTTTTTATAAAATGATTTTTAATTCATCTTCAAGTAACTATGTTGTTAATCGCGTCAATATTCATCAAGAATACAAATGTGATCAATTGAACTACTCAAAGTGTATTTTCATATTTCAATTAACTACAACTAGACATGCTTATAAAACAGCTAAAGCCGCTTCATAGTTGGGTTCTTGCTTAATTTCTGGTACTAATTCACTGTGTAATACAGTATTATTTTCATCTAATACAATCACTGCACGCGCGGTTAAACCCGCTAATGGGCCTTCTATAATATCCACGCCTAACTGTTTATGTACATCTTTATAACGAAAAGTAGACAATGTGATAACATTTTCAATCCCTTCAGCACCACAAAAACGTACTTGTGCAAATGGCAAATCTGCAGAAAGACATAATACCACTGTATTTTCTAAATGAGCCGCTTGTTCATTAAACTTACGTACCGATGTCGCACAAATACCAGTATCAATACTTGGAAAAAGATTTAGCACTTTACGCTTACCAGCAAAACTAGATAATGTAATGTTTTCTAATTTTGCATTGACTGTAGTGAAATCAGCAACATTTTCATGCGATTGTGGAAAACGACCTGATACTTCAATCTCGCTGCCTGCTAATGTAATTTTACTCATACGCTTTTCCTTTATTTATTCAATCTGATTGCTTAGATTAATTCCCCTATCCCACCCTTTTATTCAGATCAACACGTGGTAGTCACAATACAATTTGCGTTATACACATTCACTTATACGGAGCAAAAGTAGTTCAGAAAAATGAACTGCTCTTCGTTCCCATAGTGTGTGTTTTGTGTTCGCTTCTGAATAAAATACCTAAAAAATTGACCGCACTTTAAGCTCAATTAAAGACCATACTGCCAATTTGCTTGTTGCACTAAAATATCTAACTCGCGGTGCTGTTTTGCTAAATCATCTGCTTGTTTACGGATTACTTTAATATCAACAGATGAAAGCATTTTAATTTCACTACGGCTATAACGATCTTGTTCTGGTAAAGCTGCTTCTGCTAATTTAATAAGAGCAGAATGTTCATCTTTCAAACGATCTCGTTTCGCTAGAGCCTCAACCATTTTCATACCATTTGATAATGTAATCTGATTATTTGCTAGATTAATTTGCACAACTAATTTTTCTAAACTGTCTGCAACTTGGCGATATTCCATCAACAGTTCTATCGGGTTTTCTGCAGGTTTCTCGCCTTCTTGATACTTTGCATTTTGCTGCAAACGCTGATTAAGTTGTGCTAAACGACGCTGTGCATCGGCGCGTTGCATAAGGGCCTCAGCTAATTTCATCTTTTCTCCCTTTATTTCATCTGCTCTGTTGATAATTGCCAACCAAGCTGTCTAAGTTGCTTATAACGTTCGCGTGCTAAGACTTTCAGACTTTCTTCCGTTGGAACAAAATCAATAAGCTGATTAAAACTTCCAACATAATCTGGTACTGTCACTTGCAAATTGATCAATAAATCTCGTCGCTGTGCGTTACGCTTCCCCTTCCAACTAATTTCAATTGGGGTTGCATAAGTCGTGACTTCACCAGACAAATTATGGGGCACAAACTCATCAGCATCTCGTGCCCAAAGTGCTTCATCAATATCTAATGCTTGCTGTTCCGTTTCACAGGCGATTAATACTCGTTTGCCTAAACGCCATGCTGAAGCAGCTAAATCACAAGCTATTTTTTCGACATAGGAGTCAGTTCCTAACAAGTAAAATTGCGCATTTTTAAACATCGGCATATAAATCCTTTATTAAAGGTATAACTGGAAGATTTTAACGAAAAAGCATGTGAAGATAAAGCAATTGCTGCTTTTCAACTTGGCTTTTTCAAAACTTTTATAAAACTGACCGCACTTTATGATCTAAATCACAAAACCAAGTTTTGCTTGCAGCATAACATTCCACAAATAACGCTCAAGTGTTAGAATTTCAGCATTAATTTTCTTATATTTTTTAACAAGAGGTAACACTATGACATTTCGTATCGAAAAAGACACTATGGGTGAAGTTCAAGTGCCAGCAGATAAATATTGGGCGGCTCAAACAGAACGCTCACGCAATAATTTCAAAATTGGTCCTGAAGCCTCAATGCCACAAGAAATTATTGAAGCCTTTGGTTATTTAAAAAAAGCGGCAGCCTATGCTAACCATGATTTAGGTGTTTTACCTGTCGAAAAACGTGATTTAATCGCCCAAGCTTGTGATGAAATCTTAGCTAATAAACTAAATGATCAATTCCCACTCGTGATTTGGCAAACAGGTTCAGGTACCCAATCAAATATGAATCTCAATGAAGTCATTTCTAACCGCGCTCACGTTTTAAACGGCGGCAAGTTAGGTGAAAAATCTATCATTCATCCAAATGATGATGTCAACAAATCTCAATCTTCAAATGATACTTATCCAACTGCAATGCACATTGCAGCTTATAAAAAAGTCGTTGAGGTCACGATTCCTTGTGTAGAACGCTTACAAAAAACTTTCGCGCAAAAAGCAGAAGCATTTAAAGATGTCGTGAAAATTGGTCGAACTCACTTAATGGATGCAACGCCACTCACACTAGGGCAAGAATTCAGTGCTTATGCTGCACAATTAGATTTTGGTCTGCGTGCATTAAAAAATACATTACCTCATTTAGCGCAATTAGCTTTAGGTGGTACCGCTGTTGGTACAGGGTTAAATACACCAAAAGGCTATGATGTCAAAGTTGCTGACTATATCGCTCAATTTACAGGTTTGCCATTTATTACTGCAGAAAATAAATTTGAAGCACTGGCGACGCATGATGCAATTGTTGAAACACACGGCGCCTTAAAACAACTTGCGGTATCTTTATACAAAATCGCAAACGATATTCGTTTATTAGCTTCTGGTCCACGCTCTGGCATTGGTGAAATCTTAATCCCTGAAAATGAACCAGGTTCATCTATTATGCCTGGTAAAGTCAACCCAACTCAATGTGAAGCCATGACAATGGTTTGTGCACAAGTATTAGGCAATGACACCACAATCTCTTTTGCTGGCACACAAGGTCACTTCCAGTTGAATGTATTCAAACCAGTGATGGCATATAACTTCTTACAATCTGCGCAACTCCTTGCCGATGCTTGTGTGTCATTCGATGAGCATTGCGCAATAGGTATTGAACCTAACTATCCTCGCATCAAGAAACAACTTGATGACTCTTTAATGTTAGTTACTGCACTTAATACTCATATCGGCTATGAAAATGCCGCTAAAATTGCTAAAACAGCACATAAAAATGGAACAACATTAAAAGAAGAAGCAATTAATCTGGGTCTAGTGACGGCAGAACAATTTGATGAATGGGTTCGTCCAGAAGACATGGTTGGTAGCTTAAAATAAGTCAATAAATTTCCAATGAAGGCGAACGTAAAGTTCGCCTTTTTTTTATTTGTTTTGTTATAATCAGCGCCAATTATATGTTTATGGTGAGTTTATAATGAAACTTAATGCATTAATATTTTCAATTTTGTGCTTATTTTCAACAACACTTTCAGCACAATGGCTGAATGTGGGAAAAGCTGATTATAATTGGGGTCCTTTCCATGTTTATACGATTAGCCTTTACACCGAAACTGGACATTATGAAGAAAACTTACGCCCATTAATGTTAACATTTAACTATGCCAAACCAATTGAAGGCAAAAATTTTGCAATTAGCTTAGTCAAAGAAATAGATAATTTAAAGCTTAAGGATATTGACGGCAAACAATACCTCGTTATGCTCAAAGAGATTTTTCCTGATATCTCCCCAAATGATGTCTTAAATTATATCGCACTTGAAGATCGTGGCTATTTTGTACTCAATGACACTATTTTAGATAAAGAGTTCGATACCCAATTTACCCAAGCATTAATTGCAATTTGGCTATCACCGAATACGAACTTTCCTAAACTACAACCTAAATTATTAGGCGATGAAAAACAGGAAGCAAGTGATGAAAAAGCACCAAATTCAACGCCTAAAATAGCTCCACTGACCGAAGATTCAGCAAATCCAGAATTACCCCCCAATTATCAATTAGAAAATAGAAACAATGAATTTTCACAATTAAAATAAAAAAGTCTGCCTTAATTATAAGACAGACTTTTAATCAGAAAACTTCAAAGATTATTTTTTTAATACTAAGACGACTGATTCACCAACAACAACTTCGCCTGTTTTCTTCTCAATATTACTAATTTCATCCATATTCGAAATGACAACAGGAGTAAGTACAGATTTCGCTTTTGCTTCAAGTACTTCTAAGTCAAATTCAATTACAGTATCGCCACGCTTAACTGTTTGACCTTCTTGCGCAATACGTTTAAATCCTTCGCCTTTTAATTCAACAGTATCAATACCAAAGTGAACGAATAATTCTACGCCATCTTTTGATTCCATTGAGAATGCATGATTAGTTTCAAAGATTTTACCAATCACACCATCAACAGGTGCAACCATTTTATTACCCGTTGGACGAACAGCAATACCATCCCCAACAATTTTCTCAGAAAAAACAACATCTGGTACATCTTCAATATTTACAATCTCACCAGAAAGCGGAGCAAAAATTTCCACTTCAACGGCTTTTTTGTCTTTTGAACCAAATAATTTGTCGAATAAACCCATTTTAGTCTCCTACTAAGTAAATGCGTTTATATTTTAGCGTAAAATTTTGAGCTTGTATCTAATTTAATGCTTTTTCAACTAAAAAATCTTCTACTAATTGTTCAATTTCAGCTGCTGTTGGCTGCTGTAACGCTTTAGCGGCTAACGCCTTGGCATCTGCATAATCAACATTGCGAATCAATTTTTTAATACGTGGTACAGAAATAGCACTCATACTAAATTCATCAAGCCCCATACCTAGCAATAAAATTGTAGCTTTTTCATCACCTGCTAATTCACCACACATTCCTGTCCACTTACCCTCTGCATGTGACGCGTCAATCACTTGTTTAATTAAATTTAACACCGATGGTGACATAGGATTATATAGATGAGAGATTAATTCATTACCACGATCTACCGCTAAAGTATATTGCGTTAAATCATTTGTACCAATACTAAAGAAATCAACTTCTTTTGCTAAGAATTTTGCGTTAACTGCTGCCGCTGGTGTTTCCACCATCACACCAATTTGAATTTCTTCATCAAAGGCTTTACCTTCATTACGTAATTCTTGTTTTAATGTATCAATGACTGCTTTTAATTCACGAATTTCTTCAACAGAAATAATCATTGGGAACATAACCGCTAACTTACCAAACGCCGAAGCTCGTAGAACTGCTCTTAATTGCGCATGTAAAATCTCACGACGGTCTAATGCAATACGTACTGCTCGCCAGCCTAGAAATGGGTTCATTTCTTTTGGTAAGTTCAAGTAAGGCAGCTCTTTATCTCCCCCAATATCCATCGTACGTAACACAACGAGGCGCCCATTCATTGCTTCTACTACTTCTTTATACGCAATAAATTGTTCTTCTTCAGTTGGGAGTTGGTCACGATCCATAAATAAAAATTCTGTACGATATAAACCAACACCTTCAGCACCATTACGCTCTGCACCTTCTACATCACGAATCGTACCAATATTGGCAACAACATCAACACGATGCCCATCCAACGTTAATGCTGGCAAATCTTTTAATTTGGCTAACTCAGCTTTTTCTTCTGCTAGTTTTTGCTCTAATGTTTTTAAACGTGTAATTTCTTGCTGCGAAGGGTTAACATAAACTGCATTATTTACAGCATCAAGAATTAGGTAATCACCTGTATTCACCAGCTCTGTGATATTATTCGTACCAACAATAGCTGGAAGCTCCAAAGAACGTGCCATAATCGAAGTATGTGATGTCCTACCACCAATATCGGTAATAAAACCTAACACTTTCTCTAAATTTAACTGTGCTGTTTCAGAAGGCGTTAAATCATAAGCAACTAAAATCGCTTCTTCATTAATATCACCCAAATCAACAATATGCATACCTAAAATATTTTTAATCAGACGATTACCAATATCACGGATATCACCAGCACGCTCTCTTAAATATTCATCATCAATTTCCGAAAGCATAGTCACTTGCTGATCAATAATCTTACTTGCGGCAACGCCTGCATTCACTTTATTTGTCCGTAAATAGTCGATGATTTCTTCTTCTAATTCTTCATCTTCTAAAATCATTAAGTGACCTTCAAAAATTGCTGCTTTCTCTTCACCTAATGTTTTTTCTGCACGGTCTCGAATTGCACTGAGTTGCTCAACAGCCGCTTCACGCCCTTGATAAAAACGCGCTATCTCAGATTCAATCTGAGTCTCACTGATTTTTCGCATATCAAGTACAATTTTTTCTTCTTTAAGCACTAATGCTTTACCAAAAACAATACCTGGTGAAGCTGGAATTCCTGAAATCATATATAACCCTTCCGAAATATATTAAATTTGATGATAAAAAGAAAAATAATAGCCATAATGTTTATCACATTATGGCTAACAACAATTATTCTAATGTTGGGATAAGCGCGACTAAATGCTCCACCGCTTTTTGCTCATCCTCACCTTCAGCTGAAATTGTAATAACCGTACCTTGTGTTAATGCTAAAGTTTGTAATTTAAACAAACTCTTCGCACTTGCACTTTTACCCGCTGAAGTGACAGTAATATCAGAAGCGAATGCTTTTGCTTCTTTCACAAACTGCGCTGCAGGACGAGTGTGTAATCCATTTGGTGCAATAATTTCAACTTCTTTTGAGTACATGATTTTTTCCTCTAAACAAAATAATTAAAGTAAAATAAGCAATAAATGATCACTTGCTCATTTTTTGCATATTACATTTATTTTTCAATAAAAAATAAATATGTAGGTAGTATCAATCTTAGAAACCAAATAATCAAGGTGAATCAAATAAAAACTTGAGGCAGATCACAAAAAAGCACTCAAAAAGAGTGTTTTTTAGTCCTTCATTAACATTCAATTAACGACTATGAGTCTAGCGTAAAATGACGTTGTGATTTCGTTTCATTGAGACTAGCAATAAGGCGATGGTAATTATCAAAGCGCACCGAATGAATCTTTCCTGATGCCACCGCTTCACGTAATGCGCAGCCCGGATCAGATAAATGTTTACAATCTCGAAATTTACACGTGCCTAAAAAATATTGGAATTCGCGATATCCTTTAGTGATTTGTTCTTGTTCTAAATGCCATAAGCCAAACTCACGAATCCCTGGGGAATCAATTAAATTACCTCCTTGAGGAAGATGATATAAGCGAGAAGATGTAGTAGTATGTTGCCCTAATCCTGAATTCTCACTGATATCGCCGGTTTGCGCATTAACATTAGGTAAAATATGATTAATTAAGCTTGATTTCCCCACACCAGATTGTCCAACAAAAATTGAAGTGCCTTCAGACAAAAGTGCGGTCAGTTTTTCCATATTTTCGCCTGATTGTGCTGATAAGATGAGGGTTTGATAACCAATCTGCTGATAAACTTTCAATTGTTCTTCAACTTGTTGGCGCTCTAACTCAGTCAATAAATCCGCTTTATTTACCACAACTACTGCTGGAATATTTGCGGTTTCACAGATAACTAAATAACGATCAATAATATTTAAAGATAATGTAGGTAATATCGCAGAGACAATAATGATACGATCAATATTTGCGGCGATCACTTTTAAACCATCATAATAATCAGGACGCGCAATTTCATTTTGACGCGGTTTGATCGCCTCAATAACACCACTGACACCTTGTAATTGCGCATTCCCTTTCCGCCAAACAACTTGATCACCCACTACAACATCAGCTAAAGTGCGCCGTAAATTACAACGAAAAATCTCACCATGAATGTCTTCGACATCCACATGAATCGAATAACGTGTGACAATCACCCCATCTTGTGATTCGCTTAACATATCATCTTGCCATTCAACTTCTTTCTTTTCTTTACGTTGATGACGATGTAATACTTTTACATTTTTTGATTGAATACGGCGTTTTTGATTCTGCGTTAATTTACGTTTACTCAATGGCTTATCCCTAAAAGTGCGGTCGTTTTTTCACAAATTTTCCGCTAAAATACAGAAAAAATATTTTTATAGGATAACATTATGCAATTAGATAAACAAAATCTCATTTGGATCGATCTAGAAATGACAGGCTTAGATCCTGAAAGAGAACGTATTATAGAAATTGCGACAATTGTAACAGATAAAAACCTCAATATTTTAGCCGAAGGGCCTGTTTTGGCGATTCACCAACCTGATGAGCTGTTAGCTAAAATGAGTGAATGGTGTACAAAAACACATACAGCAAATGGTTTAATTGAACGTGTTAAAAATAGCCGCCTCACTGAACGTGCAGCTGAATTACAAACAATAGACTTTTTAAAAAAATGGGTACCCAAAGGCGCGTCACCTATCTGTGGTAATAGCATTTCGCAAGACAAGCGCTTCTTATTTAAATATATGCCTGAGCTTGCAGAGTATTTTCATTATCGCCACCTAGATGTCAGTACATTAAAAGAGCTAGCATCACGTTGGAAACCAGAAGTACTTAACACTTTTCAAAAGAAAAATACCCACCTTGCATTAGACGATATCCGAGAATCAATTGCTGAATTAGCTCACTATCGTAAACACTTTATTAAATTAGAGGAAAAATGATGTTTAAATATCGGGTCAAAGACTATTCTAATGAAAAAATTGATGTCATTTTTCAAGTTGGCAGTGTTTCACTTGCAATCATGCTCGTAGAAAAAATGGAAATAGCACAACGTATTAAATAAAATAGGGGGATTATGACAATGTCCTCTTTTTTGGCATATCGTTGAATATCTAAGCAAAGCGACTTTTTTCTGCATTTTACACTTGCACCCTTAAAAATTTTTCGTATAATACCGCCCTATCGCTATTAATCAGCGTTAAATTCTGTGATGCGGGAATAGCTCAGTTGGTAGAGCACGACCTTGCCAAGGTCGGGGTCGCGAGTTCGAGCCTCGTTTCCCGCTCCAATCACAATATTCAATCTTTCAATGCGGGAATAGCTCAGTTGGTAGAGCACGACCTTGCCAAGGTCGGGGTCGCGAGTTCGAGCCTCGTTTCCCGCTCCAAAATCACTTTATTCTTGACTGTAAATTTCATTATTTATTGCGCTTTTATCTTTCTTTTTATTAAAGAAAATACGCTTTTAGGCTATGTTATCCAATAAAAGTGCGGTACAATTCTGGGCTATTTTAAAATGTAATTTAATGGTAAACAAAGCATAAACTCATGACTAATGTATCTTGCTATTCCCAGTATATCCTTGATGAAAATGCAATGTGCCAATTTGGCGCTCAACTTGTCAGTGTCATCAATGAGCTTAATACACAAAAAGCAATTACTTTCTATTTAAATGGGGATTTAGGTACAGGCAAAACCACTTTAAGTCGCGGAATCATTCAAGCGTTAGATCATCACGGTAATGTAAAAAGCCCAACTTATACTTTAGTTGAAGAATATCATTTACCAAATAAAACAGTTTATCATTTTGATTTATACCGTTTAAGTGATCCCGAAGAGCTTGAGTTCATGGGCATTCGTGATTATTTCAATAATAATTGCTTGTGCTTAATAGAATGGGCAGAAAAAGGGCAAGGTTTACTTGCCGAAGCTGATTTACTCGTCAATATTATCTATGCGGATAGTGCTCGTAATATTGAATTAATAGCAAACACGACACTAGGCGAACAAATTATTGCCAAGTTAACACAAACAACGTAATACGATGAAAAAGCATAATTTTATTTTATTTTTCTTAGCTATTTCCTTTTTTATTTCAATACCATCATTTGCCAATAATTTATGGATTATTGCAATTGATCCTGGTCACGGTGGTACCGATCCCGGTGCAATTAGCCGTAATTTAAAAATGTATGAAAAAAATGTGACGTTATCCATTGCCAGAGAATTAAAAGTGTTACTTGATAAAGATCCGAATTTTCGTGGTGTCCTGACTCGAACTGGCGATTACTTTATTTCTGTGCCTAAACGTTCTGAAATTGCCCGCAAGCATAAAGCTAATTTACTCGTTTCTATCCATGCAGATTCTAATTTATCACCTAATTTACGCGGTGCATCTGTTTGGGTGTTGTCAAATCGCCGAGCGAACAGTGAGATGGGACAATGGCTAGAAGATCACGAAAAACGTTCAGAACTACTCGGTGGTGCAGGTACGGTACTTTCTTCACATAATGAAAAATACTTAGATCAAACGGTACTCGATTTACAATTTGGTCATAGCCAACGTGTTGGTTATGAATTAGGTTCAATTGTGTTAAAACGCTTTGCTAAAATTACAACTTTAAATCGTAGTACACCACAGCATGCCAGTTTAGGTGTATTACGTTCACCAGATATTCCTTCAATTTTGGTAGAAACAGGTTTTTTATCAAATACTGATGAAGAAAAAAAACTAAGCACTTTAGCTTATCGCAAGAAAGTCGCTTATATGATTTATGAAAGTTTAGTGGAATACCGCAAAAAAACTGTTGTCAATGAGCCTAAAACACCAGCTAAAACGGCAGCTGCAAAAATGACTGAAAACAAATTAGCTGTTACTGATAGTGGTATTCGTCATAAAGTAAAATCAGGTGAAACGTTAAATGGTATTGCTAAAAAATATGGTGTAAAAATGAGCGATCTTATCGCATTAAATCGATTAAAGCGTCGTGAATTATGGATTGGTGAAACATTAAAAATTCCAAGTGACGCAAAAACACCAAGTAAATCTGATAAAACAAGCAACAAAGTCGTTGAAACAAAAACTGAGCCTCCTACGCAAGGCAGCACAGATACTCAAGCAATAAACACGAATATACCGAAATATCATACAGTGACGAAAGGACAAACTTTGTATGCTATTGCACGAAAATATAATATTCCACCAGCACAGTTATTGAAATTAAACCCTAATTTAAAAAATGGAAAAGTCCTGACCGGACAAAAAATTAAATTAAGAGACTAACCTATGCCGATTCAAGTTCTCCCTGCGCAATTAGCTAACCAAATCGCTGCTGGCGAAGTGGTAGAACGTCCTGCTTCAGTAGTAAAGGAGCTGGTAGAAAATAGCTTAGATGCAGGTGCAACACGTATTCAAATTGATATTGAAAATGGCGGTAGGACACTAATTCGCATTCGTGACAATGGTATCGGTATTCCCAAAGCCGAATTATCTCTTGCACTTGCACGCCACGCTACGAGTAAAATCAGTAGTTTAGCAGATCTGGACACAATTTTAAGCTTGGGGTTCCGTGGTGAAGCATTAGCCAGTATTAGTTCTGTTTCTCGCTTAACACTGACCTCACGTACTGCCGAACAAAATGAAGCTTGGCAAGTTTATGCACAAGGGCGAGAAATGGAAACAACTATTAAACCCGCTTCACATCCAGTAGGCACTACTGTTGAAGTAGCCAACTTATTTTTTAATACACCTGCACGCCGAAAATTTTTACGCACAGATAAAACTGAATTTGCGCATATTGATGAAGTTATTCGTCGGATTGCTCTTGCTAAACCCAATATTACTTTTAGCCTAACTCATAATGGAAAAACGTTGCGCCAATATAAAAGTGCACAGGATGATGTACAAAAATTGAAACGTGTTGCTGCAATTTGTGGCGATGATTTTGTACAAAATGCACTGCAAATTGACTGGAAACATGATGATTTGCATTTATCGGGCTGGGTAGCTCTACCCCGCTTCACACGAGCACAAAATGATTTAAATTATTGTTATATCAACGGTCGTATGGTACGTGATAAAATCATCAATCATGCCATTCGACAAGCTTATGCAAACTATTTGACACCTGAACAATACCCCGCTTTTGTCTTATTTATTGATTTAAATCCTAATGAAGTTGATGTTAATGTTCACCCAACTAAGCATGAAGTCCGTTTCCATCAGCAACGCTTAATTCATGATTTTATTTGCCAAGGCATAATTACTGCCCTCAGTTCTGAACAGGCCAAAACGACACAATCTGAATTAAGCTTTACGACAACTACGCAAAATAATCAAGTACAAGAACCAACACCGCATTGGGCTCACTCAATGCAGATTAAACCGAATCGAGCTGCTGCTGGGCAGAATATCTTTGCCCCTACTTATACTCCTGCGTATTACACGCAGTCAAATAATAGTAAACTGAGTGAAAATCGACCGCACTTTACACCTAAGTTCCATCAACAACAAATCACTAAAACAGAACGACAAGCATACAACGAGCTATTGGATTCAACGAAGGCTGATAATATCACAAGTACAGCACCAATCTCTAAGACTGTAGTAACACAAACAGAACATACAGCAAGCCAAGTTTTAAAAACTCTAGCCTTAGTGGAAGAAAAAGCGTTGCTACTACAGCAACATCAGCAATTTTATTTGTTGTCATTAACAAAACTACAACAGTTAAAAATAGTACTTTTATTGCAACAAAAGCAAGTCGCGCAACAACCGTTGCTCATCCCTGTGGTTTTTCGTTTAAATGAAACTCAGCTTACACATTGGCTACAACAAAAACACTTTTTTATACAAACGGGCTTTGAATTTAACGAAAATCTCCCGCAACAACGCATTACGTTGATTCGCGTACCTACTTGCTTACGTCAACAAAATTTACAAAAATGTGTAATCGCTTTGTTATCACAATCGCTCAATGAATTCTCCCTATTTTTGACCACACTTTGTACAACAGTAACATTACCTCCCATCAATGTATTTGCTGATGCAGTAAATTTACTTACCGAAACAGAACAATTAGTCAGTCATCAACAGGTAAATACATTGTCTGATTTGTTAATCCCTATTTATTGGCAACCTTATTTAGAGCAGATTTAATTAAATGTCTTTAACAAAACCAACTGCGATTTTTTTAATGGGCCCAACTGCTTCTGGTAAAACTGATTTAGCGATTAAATTACGTCAAATATTGCCAGTAGAAGTAATCAGTGTCGATTCTGCTTTAATTTATAAAGGGATGGATATTGGAACAGCTAAACCAAATGCTGAAGAGTTAGCTTTAGCCCCTCACCGCTTGATTGATATTTGTGATCCTGCAGAAAGCTATTCTGCGGCGCATTTTCGTCAAGATGCGCTACGTGAAATGGAACAAATTATTAAACAAGGCAAGATTCCATTACTTGTCGGCGGTACTATGCTGTATTACAAAGCATTAATTGAAGGATTATCTCCCCTCCCTTCTGCTGATGAAAGCATACGTGCTGAAATTGAAAGAAAAGCGCAACAATTAGGTTGGTCAACTTTACATCAAGAATTAGTGCAAATCGATCCCATTGCAGCACAGCGTATTAACCCAAATGATTCGCAGCGTATTAACCGAGCACTAGAGGTTTTTTATCTCACAGGCAAGACGTTGACTGCGCTTACTGAACAAAAAGGCGATATGTTGCCATACCATATTCTGCAATTCGCAATCACTCCAAAAGATCGCAAAATACTCCATGATCGCATAGCGATACGCTTTAATAAAATGATTGAGCTAGGCTTCCAACAAGAAGTCGAAAAGCTCTATCAACGTAGCGATTTACACCCTGATTTACCTGCTATCCGCTGTGTAGGTTACCGCCAAATGTGGGAATATTTACGCGGAGACTACTCTCATGAAGAAATGATTTTCCGTGGTATTTGTGCCACACGCCAACTTGCAAAGCGTCAAATTACTTGGCTTCGCGGTTGGAAATATCCAATTGAATGGTTAGATAGCTTAGAAATAGAAAAAGCAAAACAAAACATCATCAATTCGCTTAATAGCATTGATTATTCTCTGCGCTAAAAATAATTACGGTTCAATGATGACAATAAATTGATTTATTGTTATATTGGCATTTGGAGGGAAGACAGAATCACCTGTATTCGGTTTTTTATATTCATTTTTATTTATACAAGAAGGAAAGAAAAATGGCAAAAGGACAATCTTTACAAGATCCTTATTTAAATGCGTTACGTCGTGAACGTATTCCTGTATCAATTTACTTAGTAAACGGTATTAAATTACAGGGTCAAATTGAATCTTTTGATCAGTTTGTGATTTTATTGAAAAATACAGTTAATCAAATGGTGTATAAACATGCTATTTCGACTGTTGTCCCTGCACGTTCTGTATCTCATCATAATAATAACAATAATTCTAATCAGCAGAATTATCAGCAAGCTCAAGAGCAACAAGCTGAAGTAAACGCAGAAAAAACTGAATAATCACAAGTTGAATTAATGTTAAATAAATCAATTTCAAGTGCGGTAGATTTTAATCCAAAATCCACCGCACTTTCTTATCCAAAAACGCCATCAGAACAATTACTTAGTAATGAACATACTATTGCTGATCAAGCAATTATTGTGCATTGTTTTTTATCACAACAACACAACGATGATGAGCTGACTGAATTTCGCTTACTGGCTCAATCTGCTAACGTAGAGATTCTTTCTATCATCACAACGACACGCGCAACACCGCAAGCAAAATATTTTGTTGGACAAGGCAAAGCTGAAGAGATTGCAGATGCGACCAGAGAATATAATGCTGATGTTGTATTAGTGAATCATAGCTTAACACCAGCCCAAACACGAAATTTAGAAACCCTTTGTCAGTGCCGAGTGGTGGATCGTACAGGACTCATTTTAGATATCTTTGCACAACGTGCTCGCTCACATGAAGGCAAACTACAAGTTGAATTAGCACAACTCAAACATTTGTCAACACGCTTAGTTCGCCGTAAAACAGGTTTGGATCAACAAAAAGGAGCAGTTGGCTTGCGTGGTCCCGGTGAAACACAATTAGAAACAGATCGCCGTTTAATTAAAGTGCGCATGGCACAATTGCAAAACCGTTTAGCAAAAGTAGAAAAGCAACGCAATCAAAATCGCCAAACACGCCAAAAAGCAGATATTCCAACCATTTCATTAGTCGGTTATACCAATGCGGGTAAATCAACTTTATTTAATCTGATGACCCAAGCAAATGTCTATGCAGCAGATCAGCTTTTTGCCACACTTGATCCAACATTACGCCGCTTACAAATCCAAGACGTCGGTACGACTATTTTAGCGGATACTGTTGGTTTTATTCGCCACTTACCCCATGATCTTATTTCAGCTTTCAAATCAACGTTGCAAGAAACAACAGAAGCATCACTTTTACTACATGTTACTGATTGCGCAGATCCACGTAAACTAGAAAATATTGAAGCTGTTGAAGCTGTATTAAAAGAAATCAATGCACATAATATTCCTACTTTATTCGTCTATAACAAGATTGATCAAGTAGAGGAAATACAACCGCATATTGAATATGATCATGAAAATAGACCAAGTGCGGTCTATATTTCAGCAAATTCAGGACAAGGTCTAGATTTACTGTTCAATGCCATTAGAGAGCGGCTAAAAAGTGACATTTTAACTTTATCCCTGACACTACCTCTTTATAGCGGTAAAATTCGCCATCACTTATACCAATTGAATTGTATTCAGGAAGAAAAAATGAGTGAGCAGGGTGAATTTCTCTTACAAGTTCAAATTAGTAAAGTCGAATGGCTAAAATTAGTTAAGCAATTTACTGAGCTAGAAACTTTCGTAAATTCGACCGCACTTTAACTAAACGAGCAAACCATTAACATAAGGGCAAACACTATCATTTGCCCTTATCGCTTATTTACTAATTCCATATTGCCTTAATTTATTCGCAATCGCTGTGTGTGAAATACCTAAGCGCATGGCTAATTTTCTTGTACTTGGATATTGCTCGTAAAATTTTCGTAACACACTAGCTTCAAATTTATTCATGATTTGCTCCAGCGTTTCGTTGCCAAATTGCTCTAGTGTCACTGGCACAATTTCCTGCTCGACTAAATTCAGACCAGCAATTGTCAATTCATCATTATCAATTAAACTGCAAGCACGGTATAAAGCGTTATGTAATTCTCTGACATTGCCGCTCCACGGATAACCCTGTAGATATTGAATAAACTTCTCATCAAAATGTGGCTTAGCTATCCCTAATTGTTCACTAATTTGTGCTATAAAAAGATTAACTAAATCAGGTAAATCTTCTTTACGTTCACGTAATGGTGGAATATTCAGTGTTAACACATTAAGTCGATGGAATAAATCACTACGCATTTTTCCTTCATCTACATAATGTTGTAAAGGCACTTGTGAAGTACAAATCACACGCACATTAGCATAATGCTCCTGTTCTTCACCCACACGTCGAAAAGTGCCGTCATTTAAAAAGCGTAACAACTTTGCCTGTAATTCAAGTGATAATTCAGCAATACTATCAAGTAATACTGTTCCACCATTGGCATATTCAAAAAAGCCGACATACTCTTTATCGTTATCGTGACGCCCAAACATCTCGCTTTCAGCATCTTGATTTGGTAAGCCCGCACAATTCACTGCAATAAATTTATTTTGACAACGAGACCCCGCAAGGTGACAAGCTTTAGCAATCAAATCTTTCCCTGTTCCTGTTTCACCTTGAATTAACAACGGGGCATCACTTGCCGCAAATTTAATCGCTTGCGTAAGTAAATTTTCCATTTTAGGGCTTTTAGCAATAATATCGGCAAATGCAGCATTATTTATTTTATTCAAGGACATATTTTTTCTCTATCAAACATAAATGCCTTTATCATAACACCAAAGCTGTAAAGATTGAAGAAAGAATGGAAAGAAAAATTTACACTTTAAACTTTTTGTTTTTCTTTAGTTTTCCTTGAAGAAAAAATTGTAGTTTTTAAATGACTCAATAAAGTTTGTTGAATATGTCGTAAACGTGGCGTTTCATCTTGTTGAAACGCCAAAGGGCGGCAAAACTCCATTGTTTTGATGCCTAAACGCGCAGTTAACAAACCAACTCCGATCCCTTGCGCCGCACGAGCTGATAATTTAGCAGTAAGATCTTGCGACAGCCAATCCATTCCAATATCTTGCACAACTTCTGTCGCGCCAGCAAAAGCAATATTGAATAACACCATCTTTAATAAACGTAATCGACTCCAATAACCCAGTTCAATACCATAAAGTTGTGCAATTTGATTAACTAAACGTATATTACGCCAAGATAGGAAAAGCATATCAACAATTGCCAATGGGCTAATTGTCACAATCACAGCAGCTTCTACTGCACTTTTACTAATCAGTTTTTTTGCTTGTTTATCAAAGGGTTGTAGTACTGTTTGACTGAACAAATAAGCTATCTCTTGTGCAGAATGTCCATCTTGAATTTGCTGCTGCCATAAAACTAACGTTGGATCTTGTGAAGATAATTTCAACATTTTTGCCATAGATAAACAAAGTTGTTTGGCTTGTTCATGTTTATCTGCTGAAAAATTTTGCTCAAAACTGACCGCACTTTCCAATAACAATTGTTGGCTTTGCTGTTGTAAATCCGCTCTCTGCTTTAATCTGAATAAACGCAGCCACTCACGACCAATGGCAGATACGCCAAGTAGTACAACAAAACAAACTACTAACGAAAAAACAAAGTAAATCCATTGATTTTGTCGCCAAGTATCCACTAACCATTGAACTGATTGTGCAATAGTAGCAATAAGAAATAATAATGCCGTTAACCCCAGTCCCTTTTTCCACCAACTTGATTTTGGCGTAACAATATGCTCAAACTGTTGATCCAATAACTCCCCTTCTACAACTAATGGATCAGCATTATCAATTTCAATATCTACTTCTTGCTCAACAAATTCACGTTTAGGTGAAAATTGCTGCATAAAATCAGCCTGCTCTGTTTCTGTAAAAATTCGTTTTTCACTCATTTTTTTATTGCTCTATATTTAAAATTTATCACCTAATAAAAACTGCAATACGGAATCCATACGCAAGTGCGGTATATTTTCCCCTAATGTCAATTGTTGTGGCTCAAATTGATCAAACTCAAATTGTTGATTTTGCCAAAATTCTGGCTTTGGTAATTTACTTGGTACAGAACCTGGATAAATGGTGACTTTTTGTCTATCACTTGAACGCAAACCTCTTAATGCTTTAAAACTCTGCCCATTTTGGTTAACGACTACTTGCTGTGTCGCACGAATGGCGGCTATTGCTGTATATTCGGTATGAATCCCTTCATATTCCACATGGCGTCCACCTTCTTGTACTAACTGACGCAGCAAACTTACCAAATTCGGTAATTGATCGCTGGTAATGTGATCGGCTTTAGTGGCAATAAACATCAGTTTATCAATACGTGGGGAAAATAAACGGTTAAGTAAAGTGCGTTTACCGTAATGAAAATTTTTAAATAATTGCTGCAGCCCTTCTTGCATATCAACAAAAGCTTGATGGCTATGGTTTAATGGCGTTAAACAATCTGCCAAAATCACCTGACGATCAAAAGTAGAAAAATAGTCTTGATAAAATTTCTTTACTACATGTTGGCGATAATATTCATAGCGTTGGGTCAATACAGCAAAATAACTGTTTGCTTTTTTCTCATTTTTTAGCTGTTGCCACTCAGCCTCATTTAAATGAATAAGCGGAAAAAATTGTAACGCAGGTGCACCTTCTAATTCCCCAGGTAAAACAAAACGTCCCGGTTGAATAAAATATAGCCCTTGTTGCTTACAAGCTAATAAATAATCAGTATAGCCTTGCGCTAACTGTGCTAAAACATCTTCATCTGCAATCTCAGTTAAATCTAGTTTTTTAACTTTAGCTAGCCATGTTTTAGCAAATTCTGCTCGTCGATGCAGAGTAATACATTGTGTTTCTTGCGACCATTGCTGATAGTTCAAGTCTAATAAAGGTAAATCTAACAACCATTCGCCTGGATAATCGAAAACATCAATATAAAGTGTCGTTTTTTCTTTCAAATGACGCATTAAACCACTATGGCGCTGATAACGAATTGCTAATCGAGTTTCACTTACTCCTCGAGTAGATTGAGGCCAAACAGGAGGCTGCTGCATTAATGACTTTAAATTTGCATCATAATCAAAACGAGGAATGCTCAGATTTAACTGCGGCACACGTTTTACTGCAATAATAGATTGATTTCGTGCTGGTTCAAATAATGGAAGGTGCTGGTTATCTACACGATTAATATGTAACAATTGATTAATTAAACTGGTAATAAATGCAGTTTTTCCACTACGACTCAGTCCAGTAACCGCAATACGTAAAGTGCGGTCAAAACCACGATTAATTATTTCATTTACTTCTTTTTGCAGATAATTCAACATATTAGTGTTCTTTTATAAATTTAAATATAACTAAATTCAAGATAACGTAGAAATCTTAATTTTTCCTTAAAACATCTCTTGCTCAATTCACTTCGAGGCAAAAAGGATAGCTTATCAGCACAATATATTTTACAATTCCCCGATAATTTATCACAAATGTACTAATTATGTTGATTAGAAAGGTTATATTTGCCAGTTTTCTGCTTCTATTATCACATTTTGTTACTGCTGCACCGAAAGTGCCAAAGGAATTAACACAAAATGGATTAATTTACTGTACTCATGCTACTGGGCTTTCATTTAACCCACAAACGGCAGATGCGGGTACAAGTATGAATGTGATTACAGAACAAATTTACAATAAACTGTTTGAAACAACGAATAATAGTGCAAGTATTATGCCTTCACTTGCAGAGTCCTATTCTATTTCTAATGATGGTACTCTCATTACGATCAATTTACGTAAAGGAGTCAAGTTTCATCATACTGAATGGTTTAAGCCAACACGTGATTTTAATGCTGATGATGTAGTCTTTTCTATTAACCGTATGTTAGGTCATCATTCTTACTTACCTACTTTAGAAGATGAATCAATTCATTATCCTAACCCACAACACAGTATTTTCCATAAACAAGCGAAAAAAGTTCGCTTTCCTTATTTTGAAAGTATTAAATTAAATAAAAAAATCGAGTCCATTAAAGCACTTGATCCTTACCGCGTACAAATAAAACTATTTCAAGCTGATGCATCAATTTTATCTCATCTAGCAAGTCAATATGCCATCATTTTTTCACAAGAGTATGCTTTACAGCTTAATGCGGATGATAACCTTATTCAGCTCGACTTATTACCTGTTGGTACAGGACCTTATAAAGTTCAAAATTATTTTCGTAATCAATATGTTCGCTTTGTACGCAATGAACATTATTGGAAAAAAGCAGCACAAATTGAAAACATCATTATTGATCTATCAACAGATCGCACTGGACGCTTAATTAAATTTCTAAATGGCGAATGCCAAATTGCCTCTTATCCAGAAGTGAGTCAATTAGGTTTATTACAAGATAAAAATGAACGTTTTTACGTTAATTTCGTTGAAGGTATGAATTTATCTTATCTCGCTTTCAATTTTAAAAAGCCTGAAATGAAAGACACTAAATTACGCCGTGCAATATCACAAGCCATTGACCGAAAACGTATTATTCAAACAATCTACCACAATACGGCTACAGTGGCTAACAATATTATTCCTAACATCTCATGGGCATCCAGTGTCAACACACCTGATTTCGCTTATGACTACAATATAGAAAAAGCAAAAGACTACTTACAAGATAAGCAGCTTAATTTAACAATGTGGGTTATTAATGAAGAACAGGTATATAATCCTTCCCCACTGAAAATGGCAGAGCTAATAAAAAGAGATCTCGCGAAAGTCGGCGTCAAAGTGACTATTCAGCCAGTTACACGAACTTATTTAATTAAACGCTTAAAAGATCATTCTGAAGATTATGATATGATTTTGGCAGGTTGGTTAGCGGGTAACCTAGATCCTGATAGTTTTATGCGACCTATTTTAAGCTGCAGTACGGTTAATGAAATTACTAATTTTTCGAACTGGTGTGAACCACTCTTTGACCATTTTATGGATAATGCTCTAAATACATCTCACTTACGGCTAAGAGCAAGTGAATATAATTTAGCGCAAGAATTAATTTTATCAGAAGTACCAATTGTCCCTATTGCAAATGCGAGAAGAATGCTAGTCGTCAACGCCAATGTACGCGGTGTTAAAATGAGCCCCTTTGGTAGTATCAACTTTGAGAATTTATCTTTAAAGAAAGGGGCAAAACCATGATTGTTACTTTCTTACGCCAAGTTTTTCTGATTATTATCACACTGCTTATTTTATCCTTAGTCAGTTATATAATCTTAATTCAAGATCCACTTAATGAAGAACTGATCAATCCAAGTTTTTATCAAGGTTACTTTGCCCACATCAAACATCTTATTGGAGGAGATTTAGGGATCACCTACAATGGGGGCGATTCTCTAAATGCAATTATCCAAACTGTTTTACCTCCTACCCTAGAACTCTGTTTTACCGCTATTTTGCTAGCAATCATTTTCGGTATTCCATTAGGACTAATCGGTGCAATGAATCGCCATAACATAATAGGTAAAAGTATCCATACTATTTCTGCGCTAGGGCTATCAATGCCTGTATTTTGGATTGCACCTATCGCATTATATTTTTCTGCACTTCATAGCTGGGAGATTTCTGCCATTGGGCAATATAACTTATTATATGCCATTAAGCCGGTGACAGGTTTTCCAATAATTGATGTCTGGTTTATGGAAGAATTCTATAAAACCAAAGTGATCCAGAATGTACTACAACATCTTGTTTTACCAACACTCGTACTAACTATTCTCCCAACAATGGAAATTACACGCATTGTACAGCAACGCGCCGAAGAGGTACTCACCAAAAATTATGTAAAAACAGCAACAACACGAGGTTGGTCACAAAATAAAATTCTACGTAAATATGTATTACGCAATACATTACCGCTGTTAGTACCACAAACAACACGCTTATTTACATTAGTACTAACTCAATGTATGCTCGTCGAAAGTACATTTGGCTGGCCTGGTATTGGACGCTGGTTAATTGATGCAGTTACCCAACAAGATTATAATAGTATTTCTGTTGGGATTATTGTTATAGGCTTATGCATTATTATCGTTGATATTTTTTCTAATAGTCTAGAGTTTATCCTCGATCCATTTAACAAGAAAGGCTGGTATGCAAGATAAAGAACCCGATGAATTTCGCGATAGTGCTGCACTAAAAAACATTTGGTTGCTATTTCGCCAAAACCGTGTTGCACTGTTCAGCTTTTATCTCTTTATTATATTTATTTTAACCGCACTTTTTAGCCCATGGATTGCCCCTTATTCAAGTGACATGCAATTCGTTGGGCAGGAACTGATGCCGCCATCTTGGATAGATGAAGGACAGATATCCTTTTTCTTTGGCACAGATGATCTAGGTAGGGATGTATTTAGTCGCATTATCATCGGCACTACTTATACCGTTGGCGCTTCGTTAATTGTCGTATTTTTTACTATCATTATCGGTAGTATACTTGGCATCTGGGCTGGTGTTTCACATAGTATCAAGTCGAAGATTCTGAGTCATTTTCTTGATACATTTTTATCGATTCCAAGCCTACTTATTGCAATCATTATTGCCACATTAATGAAACCAAGCTTAATGAATGCAATTATTGCTACAACACTAGCATTACTTCCTTATTTTATTCATGAAATATATCAAGCAACTCAGCAAGAATTAAAAAAAGAATATGTACTCATGCTAAAACTTGATGGTATTTCAAACAGCACACTATTGAAAGAAACTATCCTTCCTAACATCTCCGTTCGCTATATCCAAGAAATTGCACGTGCCTTTGCTGTAGCTATTTTAGATATTAGCGCATTAAGTTTTATTTCTTTAGGTGCCCAGCGTCCTACACCTGAATGGGGCGCCATGATCAAAGATTCTCTAGAACTCATCTATCTAGCACCGTGGGCTGTTATTTTGCCGGGTATTGCGATTATTATGACAATTCTTGTGGTCTTCATTTTTAGCCAAGGTCTCTGCAAAGCGATAGAAAAATATTACGAGTAGGTGAAAAAATGGCATTATTAGATATTCGTAATTTGTGCATTGAGATTGAAACGCCAAATGGTCGAATTAAAATTGTTGATAACGTAAATCTCACGTTAAATGAAGGAGAAATTTGTGGTTTAGTCGGTGAATCTGGCTCAGGAAAAAGTCTAATTGCTAAAGTCATTTGTAATGCATTTAAAGATTCTTGGATCATTAGCGCTGATCGCTTTCGCTTTGATAATATTGAATTACTGAAGCTTACCCCAACACAAAGACGAAAATTAGTTGGGCAAGAAATCTCTATGATTTTCCAAGATCCACTGACTTGTCTAGATCCGAGTAAAAAAATTGGCAAGCAAATTATTCAAAATATTCCTTCATGGACCTTCAAAGGTCGCTGGTGGCAATGGTTTGGGTGGAAAAAACGTCGGGCAATAGAACTATTACACAAAGTTGGTATTAAAGAACACAAAGATATTATGCAAAGCTACCCTGAAGAAATCACTGAAGGAGAAGGTCAAAAAGTCATGATTGCAATTGCAGTAGCCAATCAACCACGCTTATTGATCGCTGATGAACCAACAAATTCAATTGAATCTATTACTAAAGTACAAATTTTTCGCCTACTCTCTAGTATGAATCAAAATCAAGGAACAACTATTCTATTAACAAGTAACGATATTAATAGTATTAGTGAATGGTGCGACAGCTTTTCAGTATTATATTGTGGTCAAAATGCAGAATCAGGTCCTAAAGAAGATATTTTAGAGCACCCACATCACCCCTATACACAAGCATTACTTCACTCAATTCCTGACTTTAGTCAACCATTACCGCTTAAAAGCCGCTTAAATACATTAAAAGGAACTGTTCCCCTCTTAGAACAAATGCCTATTGGCTGCCGTCTTGGTCCTCGCTGCCCGTTTGCACAAAAAAAATGTATTTTAAAACCAATAAGATATAGAATTAAACAGCATGAGTTTTCTTGTCACTACCCACTTAATTTGCGGGAAAAACAGTTTAAAGAAAAAAACGTCACGATCCCTTTAACTCTTCAAAATACAAAATCAGAATAAAGGAGAGCACACATGGCATTATTACAAGTTGAGGATCTTTCTAAATCTTTTACTGATTCAATTAATTTTTTTGGCGCTAGCCATTTTAAAGCTGTGCACAAAATTAGTTTTAGCTTAGACAAGAAAAAAACGTTAGCAATCATAGGAAAAAATGGTTCAGGAAAGTCAACATTAGCTAAAATGATAGTTGGTATTATTCCGCCAACTTCAGGTCATATTTTGCTCAATGATCAACGGTTAGAATTTGGTGACTATCATTATCGCGCTAAACATATCCGTATGGTATTTCAAGATCCAAATACAGCTTTTAATCCACGTTTAAATGTAGGACAAATTTTAGATGCACCATTACGCTTAGTAACACATTTAGATAATCAAGATCGTAATGAAAAAATTTTCAATACATTAAAATTAGTGGGTTTATATCCAGATCATGCTAATGTTAAAATTAAAACCATGTCAGCAAGTCAAAAACAACGTGTTGCATTAGCGCGTGCACTGATTTTAGAACCAGAAATTATCATTGCTGATGATGCCTTAGGTTCACTTGATGCCACTGTAAAAACTCAACTCACTAATTTAATGTTACATCTCCAAGAAAAGCTCAGTATTTCTTATATTTATGTGGGACAACACTTAGGTATTATTAAGCATATTGCCGATGACGTATTAGTCATGGACGAAGGAAAAATGATTGAATATGGTCCAACAAAAGCACTCTTTACAGAACCTCAAACAGAAGTCACCAAACGCCTTGTTGAAAGCCATTTTGGGAAATTATTAGACAATCACTCATGGGCTATAAAATAAAATCCTGATAAAAAGTAAATTATTTCTTTAAACTTTGAATACGATTAACTAAAAAAAGTACCCAAGATTTAGGCGCGATATAACTAGAATAAACCATAATTTTATTAAAAATACCCGGAATAATTAGTGTTTTTTTCTTACCTAAACATTTATCTGTATATTGCGAAACTTCTTCTGCTGTCTGGAATTTTAATGTATCAAATAAAGTAGCCTCTTCCTGCTGAGTCGCAGTTTTAACAAAGTTAGTAAGCGTTGGTCCTGGTGCTAAGATCGAAACATGAACACCCGAGCCTCTCAATTCATAACTTAATCCCTGGCTAAAAGAGGTAACAAATGCTTTAGTTGCATAATAAACGGACATCTGTGGACCACCAGGCATTTCCCCAGCAACAGATGAAACATTTAAAATATGTCCATGATTAACTTCAACCATATGTTGTAAATATAACTTAGTCAAAATAACCAATGATTGAACATTTAAATTGACCATCGCAATTTCAGTTTCCAAATCTGTACTCAAAAAGTCGCCTAATAACCCAACACCTGCATTATTAATTAACATATGGATAAATAGTCCTCTTTCTTGAGTTATACTGTATACTTTTCTCGCATTATCTAAACAAGATAAATCGGCTTGAATAACCTCAATATTCTGTTCACCATATTGTTTTTGTAAGACAAGCAAAGGTTGTAAAGTTCTCGCAACTAATACTAATTTACGTCCCTGCTCAGCATAAAGTTTAGCCAATTCATATCCAATTCCAGAACTTGCACCTGTTATTAAAATATATCCTTTATTCATTTATTTTCCTTACCAAATTAATAAATTACAGAATCCTTGTTTATTTTATCTCGATTTAAAAGTCA
>NZ_NXGB01000005.1 GCF_002850605.1 Pasteurella oralis | reverse complement strand
GAAATTGGTCGGCGAGATAGGATTTGAACCTACGACCCACTGGTCCCAAACCAGTTGCGCTACCAAGCTGCGCTACTCGCCGACTAGAAAAATTTGGGGTGGCTAATGGGACTTGAACCCATGACAACCGGAATCACAATCCGGGGCTCTACCAACTGAGCTATAGCCACCATATTTTGTTTTCATTGCATTGAACCTCTGGCACGCTCGACAGGATTTGAACCTGCGACCTTTGGCTCCGGAGGCCAACGCTCTATCCAACTGAGCTACGAGCGCTCATCGCGTCGTTGCGGGGCGTATATTAATGAGTTCCCAAACACTTGTCTAGTACTTTTTTGAAAAAAAAACTCATTAGATAGTTTTTTGTTCAATCTGAACAGGAGTTATTAAATATACGCCTATCTTTCATTAATTTAAAGCAGTTTGATTATTTTTACGTGAATTAAATATCAATAAAAATAATAGTGCAAAGAAAAATCCTATAAGCGCACCATATATTCCCCAGCACAAACGATTTGGTGAGACTGGCTTAATTGGCTGAGTGGGTTGTTTTGCATAACGATAAGCAGTAAATTGTTCATCTAATGGACTCACTGCTCTCATCATTTGTAGCTTACCTTGCCAATCTTGCGTAGAATCAACCACACTTTGTGCATTTCTGCCTAAATTAAATTCCGTTGCATTCTTAACCCGCTCAAACACAACTTTCCACTGTGTAATTAAATTACTATAAACAACTTTACGTGTTTCTTGATTGACATAATCAACAAATGTAGCAAGCAATTCTGTCGCTAATTTCGGATTTTCAAGTTCCAGACTCACTGTATCTGCAAATTCATTAGAATTAGCCATTTGAAATTTTATACTACTAACTAACTTTTCTAATAATGCAAGATCAATGTGCGTTTCACCAGTTTGTTTCTGTTTATAATACTCACTGGTTTGCCAAAAATAACGAATTCTATTTTCTGATATCAATTGTCTTGTAAATTCGTTATAAACAATTTCTGTATCGTCTAGCACATTATCTTTATTCTTAATGAATTGGTAGGTGGAAGAAAGTGAGTAATAATTGCCTAATGAAACAACATCGGGTCTTTCGACTTTTGCTTCAGCAATCCAAGATTTGCTAACAGAAAAACTACTTCCGTAAGCAATGACAGCTCCTAATACTGTAACGCCAATAATAGAAAATAGATTTTTTAACAAAGTGCGGTCAATTTTTTCAAAATTTTCTGTTTGAGTCATTATTTGTTCCTTGTCTGAATGCGTTTTGCTCTACGCTTCATTCGGCGAATCCAACGTGTAATCCGCCATGCTCGAGTAATTGAGTAAGAGTACATAAAAAATAAAAGAATAAATCCACCAAACATGAACCATTCATTGATATAAAAAATTTCACCTAGAATCCCAATTGTTGCACAAATTACAGCAGCAAAAGTAATTAATAAAAATGCCTGCCTTGAAGTTAAACCTGCTCGCATCATAAGATGGTGAACATGTAGACGATCAGGGCGGAAGGGACTTTTGCCTTTACGTAAACGGCGGTACATAATTGCGACCATATCAATTAATGGAATCGCAATGATCCAAAGTGCTGTAACGGGATTCATTGGATGTCCTTTGCCTTGCGTACTCAACAATAAAATCCAAATAATAGTAAAACCAATAAGAGTGCTTCCAGCATCTCCCATAAATACTTTAAATTTAGCGCCCAGAGGAATACCGAGATTCATCATAAAATAAGGTAAGATAGCAATAATTAATGCAAAACTCCAATAAGCTAAATCAAGCTGGTTATCCATCACTAATAAAATACCAATTGAAGCAAACGCAACACTAGATAGTCCACCTAATAAGCCATCAATACCATCAATCATGTTAAAAGCATTAATTGCTGCAATAGTTGCTAATACGGTGATAATTAAGCCGATTGATCCTAATGTGAGTTGGAAAGGTCCAATAATCTGTCCTAAATGATCTAAATATAAATTACCAAGATCAATCATGAGCACCGCCAATATCGCTTGAATTCCTGCGCGTAAAAACGGGCTGATATCAAAACGATCGTCAATTATGCCAATAACTAATAAGACAAAAATACTAAATAGATAAAGTGCAGGTAAACGCATTTGTTCCCATTCTAATAGATAGAAACAAAGGTTACCGACAAATAAAGAAATACCGCCAATGAGTGGAATCGCGCCTTGATGTCGCTTACGATAATTTGGTTTATCAACTAAACCAAGCTTATTAGCAATAGGTCTCATCACTAATAATGTAAAAAAAGCACCTAAAAAAGTAACAAATAAACTCAATAGCATTGAATCTTTCCTTTGAATTTTTATGCGCGAAGAATACCATAAAGCCTTTTTCTTCCATAAATATTTTTATCTATTTACCACTTTTTACAGTAAAATAAAAACAATTTGACGTGTAACTTAGGATTTTATTATGACAACATCAGCATCTTTATTTCAACGCGCGCAACAAACTATCCCCGGTGGAGTAAATTCACCCGTACGAGCATTTAAAAGTGTTGGCGATACACCTGTTTTCATTGAAAAAGCGCAAGGTGCTTATATCTTTGATGCTGAAGGGAAACAATATATTGATTATGTGGGTTCGTGGGGACCTATGATTCTTGGGCATAACCATCCAGCCATTCTCAATGCCGTAATAAAAACCGCAAAAAATGGCTTAAGTTTTGGTGCACCAACACCGTTAGAGATTGAGCTTGCTGAACTAGTCTGCTCGCTGATTCCTTCTATGGAAATGATACGTATGGTCAGCTCTGGTACAGAAGCAACAATGTCGGCTATTCGTCTAGCTCGTGGTTATACTGGTAGAGATAAAATTATTAAATTCGAAGGTTGCTATCATGGACATGCCGATTCATTATTAGTAAAAGCAGGATCTGGCGCTCTTACTTTAGGTCAACCAAACTCTCCTGGTGTACCTGCTGATTTTGCTAAACACACTTTAACTTGTCATTACAATGATCTTGAATCCGTCAAACAAGCATTCACACAATTTCCAAACGAAATTGCTTGTGTCATTGTTGAACCCGTTGCAGGTAATATGAATTGTGTCCCACCCAAAGCAGATTTTTTACAAGGTTTACGTACTCTCTGCGATGAATACAATGCGGTGTTTATTATTGATGAAGTCATGACAGGTTTCCGTGTTGCTTTAGGTGGCGCACAATCTTATTACAATGTGAAACCTGATTTAACTTGTCTTGGCAAAGTCATTGGAGGCGGTATGCCGGTTGGTGCATTTGGTGGTAAAAAAGAAATTATGCAATTCATTGCTCCACTAGGCCCTGTTTATCAAGCAGGCACCTTGTCAGGTAATCCGATTGCAATGGCAGCGGGATTAGCTTGTTTAAATGAACTAAAAAAATCAGGTAATGAACAACGTCTTGCGATACAAACTGAAAAGCTTGCGCTCGGTTTAAAAACACTAGCAGATAAATATCAAGTTCCCTTTGTTGTGAATTATGTTGGTGGCATGTTTGGTTTATTTTTTACCGATAAAGCTGAAGTATCCTCCTATCAAGACGTAATGGCAGCTGACACGCAAAAATTTAACTTTTTCTTCCATAAAATGTTAGAACAAGGTATTTATCTTGCCCCTTCTGCTTTTGAAGCTGGTTTTATGTCTTTAGCTCATTCAGAACAAGACATTGAATCCACACTACGAGCCGCAGATATTGCATTTGCAGCCCTAGCCAGCAATCAATAACAAAATATGACAAAAACAAGACCGCACTTTAATAAGTGCGGTCACTTTTTATCAAATTTTAGCGCAGGACTTGATAAAGCCGTTCTTCTAACTGCGCTCTTTCACTGACAGTAAGAGCTTTATTCTGACTATTAGTTAAAATAAAGAAATCTTCTGCCCGCTCACCAATCGTAGTAATTTTCGCATTAAGCAAATTCAATTTTAACTCGCTGAATACTTGACTCACTTTAGCTAACAAGCCCGTTTGATCTAACGCAAATAACTCCATTTCTGTTTGATCTGTTCGGTTTTCTTTCAAAAAGCGAATCTCTGTCTTGACGCTAAAATGAATCAATTTAGGATTAGGCAATATAGTATTTTTTATTGGTTGAGGCGTTGAAAGTGCTTTATTCAGCGCTTTTTCTAAACTGCGACGACGTTCAAATTTTGCTAACTTACCATCTAATTCAGTCACAATAAAACTATCAAAAACATAACCATCATGACTAGTAATAATTTGTGCATCATGAATACTGAATTTTTTGGCACCAATCGTTGTCACAACTTTGTTAAATAAGTTCGGTTGGTCTTTACAGTACACAAAAATTTCAGTACCACCTTCTGAAAATCGGTTACTGATTTTAACTAATAATTCTTCATTTAATTCAGATAATAATTGTGTATGCCATGCAATTTGTTTTGGTGTATTACGTAAAAAATATTCATCTGGACATCTTTGCCAAATCTCAGTGATCTGCTGTTGATTATGTGCACTATTCTGTGCTAACAACAATGCCAATGCTTGTTGACGATGTGTATCAATTTTTTGTTGATGATCAAGTAAGCAATCCATACCTTGATCAAATTGTTGGCGAGTAAATTGATATAAGGTTGCAATTAATGTACGTTTCCAACTGTTCCATAATGTTTCATTCGTCGCACAAATGTCAGCAACAGTTAAACAAGTCAGATAATCTAAACGTACTTGATTTTGTACTGCGGCGGCAAACGCTAATACAACCTCAGGATCATGAATATCTCGTCTTTGCGCAGTCACTGACATTAATAAGTGTTGCTTTACTAACCATACTAATGTATGAATCTCACGCTGATCAAAACCATGTAATTCGGCAAACGCTGCCACATCAACGGCACCAAGTTCAGCATGATCGCCGCCTCTGCCTTTTGCAATATCATGGAATAATGCAGCAATATACAGTAAGGTACGGTCAGTTAAATATGGGAATATTTGACTACACACAGGATGAATTTGTTGACTTTCAGGATCTAAAAAATATTCTAATTTCAATAAAGTACGTAACGTATGTTCATCAACGGTATAACAATGAAATAAATCAAATTGCATTAACCCCGCAACATGATGCCATTGTGGCAAATACGCATTTAATACACCGTACTTGTGCATTGGCACAAAGGCTCGTTCAATTGCTTTAGGTTGATTAAATAAACGTAAAAACTTTTCTCTAGCGGCAGGAAAATCACTCAAATAGCCAACTAATTGTTCAAGCGCAAGATGCAATTGACGTAAGGTAGAAGAATGAATGTCTGCTTGATGGTGTTGAGTCAAATGAAAAAAAAGATCGAGAATCTGTTCAGGTTGTTGCACAAAAATCTGAGGATGTCGTAAACAAATCGCATTATCTACTAATTGAAAATAACTATCTAAGATGTGTATTTGAGCAGTTCCATCAGTTTGTAAAAAATGTTCACGATAATGTTTTACTAACAAATCACTCAATAATGAAATGGCTTGCAAGGCTTGAAAAAATGTTTTCATCATTTTCTCTACCCCTTGATTTGCTTGTCCTTCAAACCCTAATAATTCCGCCACTCGAATTTGTCGTTCAAACAAAAGCCGATTGTCATAGCGTTTTAAAATTAAATGCAAAGCAAAACGTACCTTGAATAAGAATTGCTGACTTTCTTGTAACAATTCGTATTCTTCAGGATAAATAAAACCTGATTTTAAAATATCATCTAAGTTTTTCGCGCCAGTATGGCGTAATGCAATCCAATACAATAAATGCAAGTCACGTAAGCCACCCGGACTGTGTTTAATATCAGGCTCAAGGTTATAACTCGTATTGTGATAACGTTGATAACGTGCAGCACGCTCTTGCGTTTTGGCTCTAAAAAACGCATCACATGGCCAAAAGTCAGTTTGTTGGACAAGGCTTGTTAATTGATTAAATAGCGCTTGGTTGCCCGTTAAATAACGTGCCTCTAATAAATTTGTTGCGACAGTGATATCCTGCTGCCCTTCAGTTTTACATTCAACTAAAGTACGTACAGCATGTCCCACATCAAAACCACTGTCCCATAAGAATTGGATCAATTGACGAATTTGCTGGCTTGTTTGCTGATCGAGTTCTTGTTCGGTTAAGATTAAAAAATCTAAATCTGATAACGGGAACATTTCTTCACGACCATATCCCCCAACTGCGATAAGAGTTAATTGTGAATGATCAGCTAACTGAAATTGTTGCCAAAGATCACACAAAAGCTGGTCACAAAATAACGTGCGATTTGCAATGAGCTGATACACTGAAAACGCTGTAAAATGTTGCTGTTCAAAGTGTTTTAAACTTTCTTTCTGCATTTTGACCACACTTGCACACAATGTTGTGACAGGGGAATATGAAAAAAGCATACTTGCCTCAATATCAATATAAAAAATGGCTGAAAGCTCAGCCATATTATTATCTATCTCATTATTGATTTACCATAATGCGTTGAATGCGTCCTTCTGCAATTTCTTCATCGCGTATTGTCATTACCTCACAACCCGTTTCAGTCACGACAAGTTGATGTTCATATTGTGCAGAATGACTACGATCTTTGGTTTTTACTGTCCAACCATCACCCATTAAACGCACTTCTTTCTTACCAGCATTGATCATGGGTTCAATCGTAAACACCATGCCTGGTTGTAATATCACACCACCATCATCAGCATAATAATGCAATACTTGTGGCTCGCAATGAAATTCAGATCCGATACCATGCCCACAATATTCGCGCACAACGCTAAATCCTTGACCCTCAGTATATTTTTGTACCGCACGACCAATTTCATTTAAACGTATACCCGCCTTAACTGTTCTTAAGCCAACATATAAAGCTTCTTGTGCCGCGTCACAAAGTTTTTTACTACGTAGATTAGTTTCGCCAACAATATACATTTTCGAATTATCGCCAAAATAACCCTCTTTGATAACTGTGATATCAATATTAACAATATCGCCATGCTTGAGAATTTTATCTTCGCTTGGAATCCCATGACAAACAACTTCATTAATAGAAATACAAGTCGCTTTAGGAAAACCATGATAGCCAAGACAAGCTGGAATGGTTTTTTGCTGCTCTACCATATATGCATGACAAATACGGTCTAATTCGCCCGTACTCACACCTGCTTTAACATAAGGTTCAATCATCACTAATACATCAGAAGCTAATTTACAAGCTTCGCGCAATTTCATAATTTCTTCTTCTGTTCTTAATGGAATTGCCATACTAAAATTTTTCTCCATAAAACTCAGTTGTACAAGAATTATAACACCATCTCCCGCAAAAATCCTTGATAAATTCTTGAACGGATTAGTCGGTTATTAGATAATACACGAATTCAGTTGAAATTATAGCGAGATAAATTATGACAGATATTTCCGTGCCACTGATCTTCACTGATGCGGCTGCGAATAAAGTAAAAGCACTCATTAGCGAAGAAGAAAATCCAAACCTAAAGTTACGCGTATATATTACAGGTGGCGGTTGTAGTGGTTTCCAATATGGCTTTACTTTTGACGAAAAAGTCAACGAAGGAGATCTTACTATTGAGAAATCGGGTGTACAGTTAGTTATTGATCCAATGAGTCTACAATATCTTATTGGTGGTACTGTAGATTATACCGAAGGTTTAGAAGGATCGCGCTTTATCGTCAATAATCCCAATGCGTCCACAACCTGTGGCTGCGGTTCATCATTCAGTATTTAATATGGACTTTCAATTTACTTCTCAATTAGGCACCATTGTGGTTCAGTGTTCTATGGGACACGAAGCCGTTGCTAACTGGTTTAATAGTGAAGTGCGGTCAAATTCGGATAAAATTCAGTGCGCACTTCATCAAATCCAAACGCTCAAGCCGCAACAAGAACTCACTTTAATCGGTCACGAATATACGCTGTTTATTAATCAACAAGAAATCATGGTACGTGCCAATAATTTAGCTGTTGATAGCGATCAGCCTCTTGAAGATGACTTCCATTATTATGATGAAGAAAGTATTGCTTTTTGTGGCACTGATGATTTTATTCATTTCTTACAATCTTATTTAGATTTTATTCAGCAATAATTCATCGCCTCAACTCGAGAATGTCCTATGTCAAAAGCGAAAAAAACGAAACTAACACAAAGAAAACCTTGGTGTATTTTTTTCATTAAAGTCGCCTTCACTTTGACTTGCCTGCTGACCTTCTATGCGGTGTATTTGGACTGGCAGATTAGGACGAAAATGAATGGGCAAATTTGGCGACTTCCGGCAGAAGTATATAGTCGAATTGAAAGTATTCGTCTTGAAGATAACCTGGCATTTGAGCAAGTAAAACAACTATTATTAGATAATGAATACCGCCAAACTAAGCTCATTGCCGCACCTGGCGATTTTAAAATTGAAGACAATACTATTGTTTTATTACGCCGAGCTTTTCCCTTCCCAGTACAACCAGAGGCACAACGTGTTTTCCGTTTACGCTTTCAAAATGGACAATTAAATGTCATTGAAGATTTAATTAACCAGCGTACTATTTCAGAATTTCGTCTAGCCCCTAAATTGATTGCGATGTTGCAATCAGATAAAGAAGAACGTCTTGCTATTGCGCTACAAAATTATCCACGCTTACTCATTGACGCATTATTATTAACTGAAGATCGCCGCTTTTACCAGCATGAAGGCATTAGTTTGCTTGGCATCGCACGTGCGACAATTACCAATATCCAAGCAGGGCATACGGTACAAGGTGGTAGTACCTTAACACAACAGCTCGTCAAAAATCTTTTTCTGAGTAATGAACGCACCTTAACACGTAAAATCAATGAAGCCTTAATGGCGGTTATTCTTGATTGGCGTTATGACAAAAATCGGATTTTAGAAACTTATCTGAATGAAATTTATTTAGGGCAAAGTGGTGATACACAAATCCATGGTTTTGAGTTAGCCAGTCATTTTTACTTTGGACGCTCAACACGCGAAATTAGTCTTGACCAAATTGCTTTATTAGTCGGTATGGTAAAAGGGCCTTCTTTATATAATCCATGGCGTAATCCTAAAAATGCTTTAGAGCGTCGCAATGTGGTTTTGCGTTTGTTATTAGATCATAAAGTGATCGGCGAAGAACTTTACCAAATGCTAGTTCAGCGCCCATTAGGAGTGCAAGAACGCGGGCAAATAACACGTAAATACCCTGCCTTTATGCAAACACTGCAAGCAGAACTACGCGAGCAATTAGGTGAAAGTAAAGCCAGTAATTTATTAGGGGCACGTATTTTTTCGACTTTAGATAGCAAACAACAGACTCATGCTGAAAATGCCGTTGTCAGTGCGACTTCTACTTTGCAAGCGAAGCATAAAAATCCACATTTACAGGCAGCAATGGTTATTGCAGATTATCGTTTAGGTGAAGTCCGTGCATTAGTTGGTGGCTTACAAACACAATATGCGGGTTTTAACCGCGCATTAAGTGCTAAACGTCAAATTGGTTCATTAGTTAAACCTTCTATTTATTTAACCGCACTTGCACAACCAGATCGTTTTCGACTAAATACACCAATTCAAAATCAACCAATCACGATTAATATTAAAGGTAGCCCACCTTGGCAGCCGCGTAATTATGATCGCAAATATAGTGGCTCAGTCATGTTGATGGATGCTCTTGCTCGTTCATTAAATATTCCAACTGTGAATATTGGTATGCAAGTTGGTTTAACTAATGTTATTGAAACACAACAAAAAATGGGCTGGGATAAAATAAAAATTCCTAAAGTACCATCAACTTTATTAGGTGCTTATGCTATCTCACCTTATGAAGTCACACATTTATACCAAGTCATTGCGAACCAAGGGCAAAAAATCCCATTAGCGACTATTGATAGTATTACTGATCAACAAGGTAACTTATTATATCAACGTCGTTTAGAACCAGAACAAGTGGTCTCTGCAGAAGCCGCCTACCAAACATTATATGCCATGCAGCAAACCGTTGAACGTGGCACAGCACGTAGCTTACAAAATCAATTTGCTCATTTACATTTAGCGGGAAAAACCGGCACAACAAATGATGCAAGAGATACTTGGTTTGTAGGTATTGATGGTACACACGTCACTACGGTTTGGTTAGGGCGTGATGATAATGCAGAAACCAAACTGACAGGTGCTTCTGGTGCGTTACAAATCTATCGTGACTATGTACAACGTAACGTCACTCTCCCTCTTAGCTTAGCGCCATTAACAACAATCAAATGGGTCGGCATTAATGAACATGGGGGTTGGGATTGTACAAGCCCACGTAAAATTCCAGTGTGGATAAATAAGGAGCAATCTTTCTGTCAATCTACTGAGTCCGCACCACGTCAACCTAGTGTTTGGGATGTTCTCAGCCCTGAACATAATTCATTGGATCAGTTAGCGCCAGTAGAAGAAGCCACTGCAAACTAATACAAAAAGTGCGGTCAAAATTTTTAAAATTTCGACCGCACTTATGGTTATAATAGGTGAATTATAAATTTTTCAACTTATCTAAAGAAGGCGCAAAATAGTAACTGCCAGTCACTGCTTTCGTAAAACCTAACAAGCGATCGGTTTTACCATCTTTCTCACCAAACATATTCAATAATTGCTGTTCAATATTATATAAAGTGGCGCAATAGGCAATAAAGAACAAGCCATGTTTACCACTCGCTGTACCATAAGGTAAACTTTGACGTAAAATTTTCAGTCCCACGCCATTTTCTTTTAAATCGGTACGACCTACATGGGAAGTATCTAATTTATCTTCTAATTCAACACTATCTGGTTTAGTACGACCAATTACCGTTTCTTGTTTTGCTGTCGTTAACTTTTCCCATTTAGTTAAATTATGTTCATAACGCTGGGTAAATACATAGCTTCCACCTATATCATCCCCCTGCGCAATTAACGCTACTTCAGCACGTTTAGCATCTTGCGGATTTTCAGTACCATCAACAAAACCGGTAAAATCACGTTCTTCAATCCAACGAAAACCATGAATTTCCTGTTCAACATGAATAGCACCACCAAAAGCTGCTATCGCCGCTTGTGCAACAGAAAAGTTAACATCAGGACGTAATGACTGAATATGGACTAATAGATCATATTGTGTCGCTGGCGCAGAAGCATCACCCTTACCTAAAGTAACAAAAGGCTTTAATTCTTTTGCACTCTTTTCACCCGCTAATTGTTTCCAAACTTTATCGCCAAAAGCAACCACTGCACCTAATCTGGCATCAGGAAATTGTTGCTGTAATTGCACAAGTCTGTCGCAGAACTGGCGACTTGCCTCAGAGATCACAGATAAATCAGTGATATTCGCTTCTAAATAAATTGCTGCTTTACAATGTTCTAATAATACGCCACTTTGAGCTGTCATGTTGTTCTCTCTCTATAAAATCTAAAAAGCGACTTAGATTATAAGCGGTTATGATCTTTTCACCAAACAAAGTTAAACAAAAGATCACAAAATATCGACTAATAACGGATAGTCTCGCCACTAGGAATCGTTTCTAACTGCATATTTTCACTAAATAACAAAATATCATGCATGCCTAAAGTAGTCGCCGTATCCCCCTGTATAGATAACGCGGTTCCTTCTGGTAAGGCATACACTTTTGCGTTTGGATTAACAAGCAAAAACTCTGCGAGTCTTTCTTCACGACTCTCTCCGTTATGCCCTTGTGGCTTACCAGAAATAAAATGTGGATTTAATTGATGTGGAAATAAATTTAAAGCATGGAATGATGGAGGATAAGTAATCGGCATATCATTAGTCGTCATAATAGAATAACCAGCCACATTAGCACCTGCACTCCAACCAAAATAAGGTGTGCCTGATTCAACTTTAGCGCGAATGAGATCAATTAATTGATGTTCATACATGCCGTTTAACAAACAAAATGTATTCCCACCTCCAATTGCAATCACATCTGCTTGCTCAATGATATCCGCATGTCTTACTGCTCGATGCACAGACACAATATTTACTTTCAATTCAGCTAATGCCTTTTGAACTTTCGCCTCGTATTCGTCATAAGATTGGCGCACACCAGCATAAGGAATAAAAGCCACCATTTTACCTTGATAATCAGCTAAAAACCGTGTTAACCAAGGAATTGTATGGACTAAATAATCAGTTTGTTGATATTTAGAACCGCTCATCAATAACATTTTTTTCATCATTTGCCTCACTATGCTTTTAATTCACATTAATATATTAATTATGCAATGCCTCAAAAGAAAGATAAAAACAAAGTTATGTATTTCGTGAACAAAATCACAGAATGCATTTCTCGATGTTAAATTTTCGTTAAATCAAATAACGTTGCTAAAACTTGTGCTTTTAGTCACATTTTCAACACGATTTGTTTATTTTTGTTGCGAAAAAAATTCATAAGCGCATAATTGCACTAACGAAGATAATAATCACTATCATTTAGGTTAGTCATATGAATCGCTTTCATTGGATGCGATATATTTTTTTCATTATCGCAGTATTTTTCTTTTCTACTACACAAGCCAAAGATAACTATGCACAATGGGTACAAGATATTGAAAGCCGCCTTGATAAAACAGCAGTGTTGTATCAGCAAAATAATATTGAGGATGCTCGTACTGAAGTGCAAATGGCGTATTTTGAAGTATTTGAAAATTTAGAAGGTCCGATTCGAATTAATTTCTCAGCACAAAAAAGCTATCAAATGGAAGCGACATTCGGTGAAATTCGCAAAATGATTGGTGAGGGGAAACCACTCGTCGAAGTACAAAATAAAATTGATGGACTAAAAACAGCACTCCAAGAAGTTTTACCTGCACTTACCGAAGGGCACCAACTCAATGCCTCAGGACAACATGATGTTTATACTAATCAGCAAATCGCCCAACATTGGCAGCAGAGTTTTAAAATCATTGATGATCTGTTAGCCCAAGCAATCACGGCTTATGAAAATGGTGATTTTGCTCAAGCGAAACAACGAGTACAACAAGCGCAATACGACGGTTTTAAAAACTCTGAAATGGAGATGTCAATTCGCCAAAATCGTTCCGCCGCAATTTCCGCAGGGATAAATCAACAATTTTACGATTTGATCCGCTTAAGTGACAAACCCGATCAAATCAACCATCTAGGCTATCAAATTACTGTATTATTACAGGATATTGAAGAACAATTACCTGATTTACCTACTACACGTGAACATCAAGTGACTCAGTCAACTGAAGCACAATTGGCGGATAATACGCCAGATCAAGATTGGAACAAGGTCACCACAGAAATCAACCAACGTATCCAACAAGCCATTACGTTATACCAACAAGGTGACAACAAAAAAGCCATGCTTGCAGTACAAGATACTTACTTTGATGTGTTTGAAAGTAGTGGTATGGAAAATAAAGTTGGTTCGCGCGATAGCAATTTTAAAGCAGAACTTGAAGGTTACTTCACTCGCTTAGTCAGCTTAATTAAAGCTAATGCGAGCCCCGAACAATTACAACAGCAAGCATCAGGATTAGCACAAGGTTTAAATAATGCAGTTGAAATGTTACAAGGTGCAAATCAAAGCCATTGGTCAATGTTCCTCTATAGCTTACTGATTATTTTACGCGAAGGTTTAGAGGCTTTGCTAATTGTTGCCGCGATTGTGACTTATTTAATTAAAAATAATCATCAGGACAAATTACCTGTCATTCGCCAATCAGTTTATGTCGCATTAATAGGTAGTGTCATCACCGCTATTATTTTCCAATTAGTCTTCTCAAATGCAGGCGCAAGCCGTGAACTTTTGGAAGGTTTCACGATGATGATCGCTGTTGTTATGCTATTTATGATGAGTTATTGGTTATTATCTAAAATCGAAGCACAAAATTGGAAACGTTACTTAGAAGGTAAACTCTCTGCTGCCCTAACGACAGGTTCATTAGTTGGGCTATGGCTAACCAGCTTTTTAGCGGTTTACCGTGAAGGTGCTGAAACTGTGCTGTTTTATTATGCTTTAGTAGGCGATGCAACAAGTGCGGTCAGTTATTTCTATCTTTTAGCAGGTTTCGTCGTTGGCGTTGTTATTCTGGCAATTTGTTACCTCATCATGCGCTACACTGTAGTGAGATTACCATTAAAGCCATTCTTTATGTTCACTGGTATATTTATGTACCTTATGGCATTTGTATTTGCCGGAAAAAGTGTTCTAGAATTAATTGAAGGTAAATTATTTGAACCAACTTTGATTACAAGTGTACCTGAAATCAGCTGGTTAGGTATTTACCCTTATGTCGAAACATTACTACCACAAGTTGTTTTAATTTTTGCAGCAATTTTTGCTTTGTTCTATATGAAGTATCAAAGTAATAAAGCGATTTAATGTTATAAATCAATACTTAAATATTGAGAGGAGATTAAGTATGAAAAAAACACTTTTAACAACAACCTTATTAGCCAGTATTTTGGCTGCGCCATCTGCATTGGCATTCAAAGAATATCCAATCGGTGAGCCGGTCGAAATGAATGGTATGGAAATTGCTGCAGTATATCTACAGCCAGTCGATATGGAACCACGTGGTATGGGACTGCCAGCAGCTAAATCCGATATTCACTTAGAAGCAGATATTCATGCTATTAAAGGAAATGTAAACGGTTTTGGCGAAGGCGAATGGATGCCATATTTAACTATCAACTATACTTTAGTTAATACTGATACAGGTGAAAAGCAAGAAGGTACCTTTATGCCAATGGTTGCTGGTGACGGTCCTCATTATGGCTTAAACATTAAAATGATGGGTGTGGGTAATTACAAATTAACTTATCACATTGAGCCACCACCAAAAGCAGGTATGCACCGTCATACTGATGAAGAAACAGGTGTCGGTCGTTGGTGGAAGCCATTTGACGTAAGCTATGAATTTAAATATACCGGTTTAAATTGATAAAAGACAAGGTGCGTAATGAACGCACCTTCGCTATTTGTTCAGTGCGATTTGATATTTCCAATCACTATTTAAGCATCAAAATAGTGATTGGAAATATTAATATTTTAAGTGAAGTGTCTGCTCGGTCTAAATTTTACACGGATATCTTATGAATTATTTTTTTACTTTTTTACTACAAAATCTCTTCCCCTTTGCTCTACTTTTAGGCTGTGCTTGGTCATATTATCCACAAGTTAAAAGTAAACCGCTAATCTGCCTAACGCTCATCAGTTTTGCTGTAGGTGTGACGACAATTCTTCATTTGCCGAAAAGCCAAACAGTCAATTTGATCCTAACCAGCTTTATTCTAGCCAGCTTACTCTTGTTTTACTTCTGCCAGTTTTTTCGTTCCAACAAAATGGCTTATTTATGCCATATACTATTGACATTTATCGCAGGCATTTTTTGGGGCAAAGATCCTAATCTTGCAGCAATTACAAGTACAGATGTTATCAATACCGATTTTATTTTACATAGTAGTGCGATCATACTCGGCTTACTGCTATGCTTGTTCGTTGCAATATGGCTCAACATTTTATTAAGACAGTGCAAAACTCAACAAAAACTGACCGCACTTTCTTATCTGATTACGACATTGGTGATATTGTTCCTAATTACACCGCTACTTGGCGAGTTGCTGCTGACGTTAATGAAATTACAGATAATAGCACTGACAAAACCACGTCTTAGTTTCGTCGCCAAATCAGGTAACATCGCTAATTTCTTTAACTATATTCACAGTGTGATGCTATTTATTGTACTTGTTGTCTTCACAATCAAAATTCACTTAGTACGTAAATTTGCAATACAGCAAGAATCCCATCCTATCGAAAAACGTAAGAAACAAGCCGCACTTTTAGTATCACAGCGTTTAATTGTTTGGGGAATCGCAATCATTATCTTAACATTAGGTACACAACTGTATTGGGATAAGATAGCTTCTCAACCACCGCGTTTATCAGAAGCTACACCAGTTCAAATGGATGACAGTAATCAAGTTTATATTCCAATTGAACAAGTCAAAGATGGCAAGCTACATCGCTTTGTTTGGATTGCTGATGATGGTAAAGCGGTACGCTTCTTCTTAATTAATCGCTTGCCAGATCGTCTCAGTTTAGCTGCCGTATTTGATGCCTGTATTTTGTGTGGTGATCAAGGTTATGTCATGGAAGGCGATCAAGTTGTCTGTGTTGGCTGTGGAGTAAGAATGTTTATTCCTTCTATTGGTAAACCGGGGGGCTGTAATCCAGTGCCAATTGAAAATTGGCAACAAAATGACACCCACATCATTATTACGAAAAAAAGCTTAGAAGAAGGGCTAAACTATTTTTCTACAATAGTTGAAATTGATGTCATTGATCCTGTCGATCATACTCAGCTAAAAAACACTAAAACTGAACACAAATATAGCTATGAAGGCAAAACTTACTTCTTTGCTAGTGAAAAAAATCTTAATATATTCCGCGAGATGCCAGAACAATATATCAAGATTGAAGGAGGTCAATAATGCTTACTCGTATGCTGATTCAATCTTGGCGCTTCGGTTTGAAACGTAAATTATTAGCCATTGTCACTATCTTCCTTGCAGCAGGTTTAGTGTCTGCCTTGCTCGCTGTGTCTATTGATATTGGCGATAAGATGGCTCGTGAATTGAAATCTTATGGAGCAAACATTTTAGTTGAACCCGCTAGTAGTGCCATATTGCCACAAGATGTGAATGGCGCAAGCTCACTAGCGAGCCAAGACTTTCTCGACGAAAAAGAATTAGCGAATGTCAAAGATATTTTCTGGCGTAATAATATCGTTGGTTTCGCACCACTCTTAAGTGCGGATGTCCAAGCACAAAAAATCGATCAAAGTGCGGTCCAAACGGTTCAAATTTTAGGTACTTTCTTCGACCATCAGATTGCCATTCCCGATGAAGAAGATTACCACACAGGACAAAAGATCATTAGTCCATATTGGAAAGTGCAAGGTGAATGGGTTAACGATCGACAAGACAATTTCGCTGATGTCATTCCTGCTTTAATTGGTGAGCAATTGGCAAAAACATCACAATGGCAAATTGGTAATCAAATCCAGCTCAGTTACCAAGATACTGAATTTACCAATCAACTACGTATTGAAATTAAAGGTATTCTTGCCACAGGTGGACAAGAAGAACAGCAATTGATTCTGCCATTAAGTGCGGTACAAAATCTACTGGGTTTACAAGGTAAAGTGCAAGCAATCAAGGTGTCCGCTCTTACTGTGCCTGAAAATGCACTTTCACGTAAAGCACGTGCAAATGTAGATGGATTAGATGCTGAAGAATATGATCGTTGGTATTGTACTGCTTACGTTTCGTCTATTTCTCATCAACTTGAAGAAGCCATTTCAGGCGCAATTGTTCGCCCAATTTGGCAAGTTGCCGCTTCTGAAGGCGTTGTCATTGAAAAAATCCAACTCCTGCTCGTGGTAGTGACGATTGCAGCACTCATTGCCGCTGCGATGGGAATTGCTTCATTAATGACCACAACCATTATTGAACGAAGTAAAGAAATCGGTTTGATGAAAGCACTTGGTGCTTATCAATGGCAAATTGTACTACTATTTTATTGTGAAGCCATTATTAGTGGCTTATTTGGCGGTATAGCAGGTTGTATTGCAGGCTGGGGATTAGCTAAATTCATTGGTACGACTTTATTCGGCGCACCTCTGGATTTTGCTTGGATTGTTGTACCTTGCGTGTTAGTTCTGGCAATACTGATTGCCTTAATTGGCACGTGGTTTCCTGCGCACCGGATTGCACGTTTATATCCTGTAGAGGTACTTTATGGTCGCCAATAAACCACAATCTATGTTTTGGCGCTTGATTTTACGCGCTTTGCGCTTACGTTTACAGCGCGTCTTCATCATTTTTGCTGCTTTAACTGTCGGTGCAAGTATTGTCACCGCTATGGCTGCTGCCTATTTCGATATCAATACCAAAATGAGTCAAGAGTTACGCACTTTTGGTGCTAATTTCTATATTGGTTCAAATACCAGTGGTGTAATTCAAGAACAGCAATTACAACAAATTCTCACTCAAGCGCCACAAGGCTTAATCAGTGCAGCCAGTCCTTATTTATATGGTGTTACACGTAGCGAATTAGAAAAAATTGTGATGATGGGTGTGTGGTTTGAAGAGATGAAAACCTTAGCACCCTACTGGCAAATCACGGGATCACAAATCGGTGTCAATTTCGATAAGCGTAACGCTATGATTGGTAAAACCCTAGCTGAGCGCTTAAATTTAAAAGTTGGAGATAAAATCACACTCAGTAAAAATGCCGTAGAAAAACACAGTTTTAATATTAAGGCTATCATTGAATCTGGTGATGCTACCGACAATATGTTGATTGTCAATTTAGAATTTGCACAGAATTGGTTAGAAAAGGAAGGGCAAGCAACAAATGCTTTATTGAATGTCAAAAATGATCAAGGACAAGTCGATTCCTTTGCGGCACAATTACAACAAAGTTACCCTGACTTAGAAATTCGCCCTATTCGTAAAGTTTCCGCTTCTGAAGGACAAATTTTAGATAAAATTAAAGGCTTAATGAGTTTAATCTCAGGAGTGATCTTAATTCTCGCCACATTATGTGTGAATACCACTTTAATTGCGATTGTTGGTGAACGCGCTAAAGAATTTGCATTACAAAAAGCGCTTGGTGCTAGACAGCAAGATATTATCAAACAAATTGGTACAGAAACTTTAATTATTGCCTGCTGTGCTATTATTGCAGGTTTAATCATCGGCTATCTACTGGCACAAATTCTAGGACTTACTGTTTTTAAAGCCTACATTGATATGCGCTTACCAGTCATCCCCATTACTATTATTTTATCTTTATTAGTGGCGTTCATTGCAGTCATTGTGCCAACACGACGAGCCTTAGAAATCCAGACTGCCAATATCTTAAAAGGCGAGTAAGTATTTATAAAATAAAGGTTATTATACAAATACAAGATCACTCCACGAAAAACTTATATTGTAGTACAGAATTAACAAAAGGTAGACTATGTCAAACTATGTCATTGAAACACAACATTTATATAAACGATTTGACCAAGTGACCGCACTTGAAGATATCAATATTCAGATTCAACAAGGTGAATTTGTTGCCATTATGGGCGCTTCTGGCTCAGGCAAAACGACATTAATGAACATCCTCACTGGTTTAGATACGGCTTCTGAAGGTAAAGTCATATTAGATGGCATTGATGCGGCACAATTAGATGAAGTTGGTAGACAGCGTTTCCGCGCCGAAAAAATCGGTTTAGTCTTCCAGCAATTCCATTTAATTCCCTATCTCACTGCGCTTGAAAATGTCATGTTAGCCCAGCATTATCACAGTGTTATTGACGAAGAAGCCGCAAAAGCCGTATTAAAGCAAGTTGGCTTAGAACATCGTTTTGATCACCGTCCAAGTCAACTTTCTGGCGGAGAACAACAACGAGTATGTATCGCACGTGCATTAGTTAATCAACCCCCAGTTATTTTTGCAGACGAACCAACAGGAAATTTGGATGAAAAAAATGAACAGTTGGTGCTAGATTTACTTATTCAGCTAAATAAACAAGGCAGAACTATCGTCATGGTCACGCATAATCCCGAATTAGGCAAGCTAACAAACCGTACAATTTTCTTACAACATGGCAAATTTCTACGAGAAGAAATCAATGAAAATTAATTATCTTCTGACTGTACTAGCAAAGCTAATGCTATTAAGTGCAGTCGGTTTTTCACTTATTTCATGCAAAGATGAACATGCTGTTATTGGTCAATCGGCACCAGACATTGCTGCATTTGACTTACAAGGCAATAAAGTCAGTCTGGCTGATTGGAAAGGCAAAACGATTATTCTCAATTTTTGGTCAGAAACTTGTGGTATTTGTATTACTGAATTGAAAACTCTTGAACACTTTATGCAAAATTACCCTCACAATAATTTACATATTATTGCAATGAATATTGATGGTGAAAAAGCAGATACTCAAACTATTGTAACCAAAAGAGAAATTCAGCTTTCTGTTGTTAAAGATCAACTCAAAATCAGCGCAGAACGCTATCAATTAGTTGGCACCCCCACCTCTTTCGTTATTGACCCCGAAGGTAAAATCCTTTATAAATTCGAAGGCTTGATTCCTCATCAAGATTTACATTTACTCTTTAAAGGTTAAATAATGAAAAAAATTTATTCTATTCTATTGATTATGGCTTGTGCAATTTCAACAGCACAGGCAGAAGTGAGCGCTGAACGCGGAAAGCAATTATTCAAGCCTTGCTCATTTTGCCATGGTAATAATGCCGAAAAATCAGCCCTAAACCAATCACGTCCATTAAAAAACTTAGCAGCAGATGAAATTGTTAATGCGTTAAAAGCACGCAAAGAAGGGCAAGTGGTTGGCGCAGGAAACGCAGCAAAATCACGTTTGTCTGATGAAGATATGCAAAGTATCGCTAAATTTATTGAAACACTAAAATAAAAATCACTCTCATGGCGTAATATTACGCCATATTCCTTTCTTCAATTTAAGCTGTACAGTATGACTCGAATTAATCTAGTGCCACCTTCTGATCTTTGTGACCAACATTTACTTGCTGAGCACCGTGAATTAACACGTATTCCTAATGCGGTAGCAAAAGGCAAATATGATTTAACGGGACAACCTGACGATTATAAATTAGGCACTGGACATGTTCGCTTTTTCCTCAATAAGCTCACTTTTCTGAAAAAACGTTATGATTTATTGCACCAAGAATGTAAAGCGCGAGGTTTCAACGTGCAATACATTTGGCCACAAAATTTACCAATAGATAAGAAATTATGGCTAGATTATCAACCTAGCGAGCAGGCATTAAAAATAAATCAAGCTCGCATTTTAGAAAGAATGCCACAAAAAGCTCGATTTACACCAGCAAAAATTACAACTTAAATAACCAATCATCTTCCTTTGGCATTTGTAAATAAAAACCTTGTTGTTGAATTCGCTGTAATACTTGTGCTTTATCTGCATTAACCAAAGGTTTATTACCTGCCAGATTAAACATCATTACAAAAATAGGCACGCCAAACGCCTCTCTTAATGCTTCTGGTACATGTTCAAATTGATCTCGTTTAGCCACATATAAATATGTGCCAACTTTTCGCTGACTTTTATAAATTGCACATAACATTGATTTACTTCCAATTTCTGCAAAAAAGATTTGCCGATCCTAACACAATTATTTATGATTAAAACAGGCAATTCGTTTATTTGGACTTAATTATGGCACAGGATATTGTAGAATTTCGAACCGGGCAATTCTCATCAATTTTTATCACATTAAATAGCTCAAGTCTTACTGTCATCAAACGTTCATTAGCTAAAAAAGTCAAATCATCGCCATCTATTTTCCAAAATATTGCTGTTATTCTCCAATTTACGCCTGCATTGGAAAAAATTAATTTAACTGCCTTAAAAGCACTTTTTGAAGAATTTAATATCCAAATTATTGGTGTTTCTGACTGGAAAAACCATCTACAAAAAGAATTAATTCTCACAGCGGATCTTCCTTTATTAGGAAAAAGCGGCGAATTTTCTGACATTCTACCTGAGCCTCGTTATTTACCCGTCAAAATCATTAATCAACATGTTGAAAGTAAACAAGTTATTTATGCCAAAAATAGTGATTTAATTATTCATGGCAATGTTGAACAAGGAGCTGAGGTCGCAGCAGATGGTAATATCCATATTTATGGAAAATTATTAGGCAGAGCAATGGCGGGAGTTAATACCAATTCAGGTTCAGTTTATACACAATATTTGCATGCAGAATTTATTGCAGTTAGTAGTCGCTTCTTGTATCAAGAAAAAATACCCACAGAATATCTACATAAAGCTGTACGTATTTTTGCCGAAAAAGATAAATTGAGCTTTCAGTATTTGCTTAATTAATAGGGATAAAAATAGCGGATACTAAATCCACTATTTTTATATTATTACTCAGAATTATTGTTTAGGTAAAACAACTTCTTCCACTTTTTCTTTTGCGGCATCTTTCATTTCAGTTGCTTTTTCAACAGCAGAATCTTTTGCTTCTGTCATTGCTGCTTTCGCATCTTCCATTTTAGTTGCTGCCGTATCTTTCATTTCAGTTGCTTTTTCAGCTGCTGAATCTTTCGCCTCTGTCATCGCTGCTTTAACATCTTCTGTTTTAGTTGCTACAGCATCTTTCATTTCAGCCATTTTATCCGTTGCAGCATCTTTTACTTCTGCCATTTTTTCTTTTGCTACATCTTTCATTTCAGCTGCCTTTTCTACAGCTGAATCTTTTGCTTCTGTCATCGCCGCTTTAGCGTCTTCCATTTTTGCTGCCGCGGCATCTTTCATTTCTGTTGCTTTTTCAGCAGCTGCATCCTTTGCTTCCGCCATTGCTGCTTTCGCTTCTTCCATTTTTGCCGCTGCGCCATCTTTCATTTCAGCTGCTTTTTCTACTGCTGCATCTTTGACTTCTTTTGCTGCTTCAACCGCCGAGTTTTTCACTTCATCTGCTGCGCTGACTACGGCATCTTTTGCTTCAACAACGCTAGCCTTAGCTTTCTCAACTTCTTGACCAGCTTTGCTATCTTTATCAAAACAACCTGTTACAGTTAAACTCGCGCCTAATACTAATGCAGCTAATACTGATTTTTTCATCATTTCTCCTAAAATTTACGAGGTTTTAAAATAAAAAACTCACAAAGAATATCACTTTGCTCAGTATAGTGTGTATTAAATTACACAAAAAAGAAATCATTATTTACACTTTTTTACGAAATAAAAAATCACTTTTACAGCAATAAAATATTTACTTAAAGAAATAGCTAATTGAATTTATTAATAAAAAGAAATAAATTTATCGGTTTTCTGTGAATTAATGTAAATAATTGAACTTTTAAGATCGTTTAATTTCAACTCAAAAAACTTCAATCAAGGTTTATTTATCTTATAAAATTAATCCAATTACTCTGGATATTTTGCTTGTACTACCATGCCAATATGTCGACTCCATTCAACTTTCGCAATGGTAGAAGGATAAAAACTTACTGAATTACGTCCACACAGTGCAGCAACAATTTCTCCAACTAAAGGTAAATGTGAAACGATCAAAACAGATTCGATCCCTTGTTCTGCTAAAACATCAAGATAACTCACTACGGTATGTGCATTACCATAAGGCGTAATTGCATCCCAGATTTCAACTTTACTTAACAACTGATTATCATAAACTTGATTGATTTGCTCAAAAGTTTGTTGTGCGCGAATATAAGGACTAACGAGTACATGCGCTAAAAGTGCGGTCGATTTTAACCAAATTCCTTGTGCTGTTGCTTGCTGCCTCCCACGGCTATTCAAATGACGTTCTTTATCCGATTTCGCCATCAATTCAGCTTCACCATGGCGCATTACAAAAATATCCATAATTTATTCTCAATAAGACAAAAACAAACTGAGCACAATAAGGCTCAGTTTATAAACAGTAAAATAGCTAATTTGCTCGAACAGCATCAGCAATTTGTTCTGCACATTGCTGAGCAAGTTCCCCATCTTCACACTCAACCATTACTCGAATTAATGGTTCAGTACCTGATTTGCGTAGTAAAATACGTCCTTTACCAACAAGTCTTTTTTCAACATCAGCGGCAATCGCTTTCACTGCTTTACTCTCAAGTGGATTAGCACCACCAGTGAAGCGAACATTAATTAATACTTGTGGGAAAAGCGGCACAGCACTCGCTAATTCATTCAATGATAATTTATGTTGAACCATAGCTGTGAGTACAGCAAGTGAAGCAATAATTCCATCACCTGTGGTATTTTTATCTGCAATAATAATATGACCTGAATTTTCACCGCCATATAACCAACCTTTTTCTTGCATTTTCTCTAACACATAGCGATCACCTACATTAGCGCGCGCAAATGGAATAGCAAGTTGCTTAAGAGCTAACTCAAGACTCATATTACTCATTAATGTACCAACAACACCACCTTTCAAATTGCCAGCACGCAATGCTTCACGCGCAATAATAAATAAGATTTGATCACCATCTACTTTATTACCTAAATGATCAACCATAATTAAGCGGTCACCATCACCATCATAGGCTAAGCCAACATCTGCTTTCGCTTCTAATACTTTATCCTGTAACGCTTTAATATCGGTGGCACCACATTTTTCATTAATATTCATACCATTGGGTTTAGTCCCAATTTCGATCACTTCAGCGCCTAATTCACGCATGACATTAGGTGCAATGTGGTAAGTTGCCCCATTTGCGCAATCAACAACAATTTTATAATTTTCAAGGCTTAAATGTGCTGGGAATGTGCTTTTACAAAACTCAATATAACGCCCAGCAGCATCAGTGATACGGCTCGCTCGACCTAGATCAGCCGATTCCACACAATCCATAGGTTCATCAAGCATTGCTTCAATCGCCTCCTCCACATCGTCAGGCAATTTTGTCCCCTGTGCAGAGAAAAACTTAATTCCATTATCGTAATAAGGGTTATGTGATGCCGAAATCACGATCCCCGCTTCAGCACGAAAAGTTCGTGTTAAATAAGCAATTGCAGGAGTTGGCATTGGACCTGTAAACGCAGCCGAAAGCCCTGCGGCGGCAAGTCCTGCTTCTAATGCTGACTCTAGCATATAACCAGAAATACGCGTATCTTTACCAATTAATACTGTACGTGAACCTTGTGTCGCTAATACTTTACCCGCAGCCCAACCTAGTTTAAGAGCAAAATCGGGGGTAATTGGTGCTGAGCCAACTTTTCCACGTACTCCGTCTGTACCAAAATATTTACGTTCTGCCATTTGAATTGTCCCTTTATTTAAACTTGCAGCGTCGCTTGCCAAATTTTTAGTGCATCGGCGGTTTCTTCTACATCATGTACTCGCAAAATTTTTGCACCATTCATCGCAGCAATTAATGCACCAGCTACACTACCAACAATACGTTGTTCCACTGTTCTATCTAATACAGCACCGATCATTGACTTTCTTGATAGCCCAGCCAATACAGGAACGCCTGCTGCACAAAAGTGCGGTAAGTTTTGCAGTAATTTATAGTTATGTTCAACTGTTTTACCAAAACCAAATCCCATGTCCCAAATGATATTCTCTTTACGAACACCCGCTTGAATACATTGTGCAGTCCGTTGTTGTAAAAAAGAAAATACATCTGCCACAACATCATCATATTGTGGATTGTTCTGCATTGTGCGAGGTTGCCCTTGCATATGCATAAGACATACAGGTAAATCAAGCTTTACTGCTGTTTCCAATGCATTTGTTTCACGTAATGCCCGAATATCATTAATCAAATCCATTCCCACTTGCGCTGTAGCTTTCATGACTTCAGCTTTTGAAGTATCTACTGAAATCCAACAATCAAAATTATGATTTACCGCTTCAACAATAGGTAAAACACGTTCTAACTCTTGTTCCAGACTCACTTCATCAGCCATTGGTCGTGTTGATTCACCGCCGATATCAATAATTGTCGCTCCAGCTTTGAGCATTTTTTCTACATGAAAAAGTGCTTTGTCCAGAGCAAAGAATTGACCACTATCAGAAAAAGAATCAGGCGTAAAATTAAGAATCCCCATAATTTGAGGCGTTGATAAATCTAGGACTTTATTATTTGCGTATAGTTTCATTAATTGTTGCCATGAGAAAAAGTGCGGTTAATTATAGCGAAATATGAGAGGGGAAAAAATAACTTCTTATCAAAACGAGTAAATAAAGCTAACAAAAAACCTCTTTAATGTCAGTTAAAGAGGTTTTCTTTATCAACGTTTATCTATCCAGAGATTCATTATTTTCTACATCTTCTGATTTTTCAACTGGACTCTCTTGTTCAGTATTAGTCTTTGATTTTGTTTGTGAACGTTCAGTCTCTTCCCAGCCTGATGGTGGAGTGACTGGTTGACGCTGCATGAGCTGCTCGATTTGTGCTTCTTCGATGGTTTCATATTTTACTAACGCATCTTTCATCGCATGTAAAATATCCATATTATCAACTAATATTTGTCTTGCTCGCTCATAATTACGCGTCACGATCGCTCTTACTTCTTCATCAATCAGATGGGCGGTTTCATCAGACATATGCTTTGCTTTCGCCATTGAACGTCCTAAAAACACTTCACCATCGTCTTCTGAATACAGAATTGGACCTAGCTTGTCAGAAAATCCCCATTGCGTCACCATATTACGCGCAATATTAGTTGCCACTTTAATATCATTGGAAGCACCCGTTGAGATATTCTCTTCACCATAAATAAGATCTTCAGCTAAACGTCCAGCATAAAGTGTAGACAACTTACTTTCTAATTGTTTTTGGCTAATACTGACTTGATCGCCTTCCGGTAGGAAGAAAGTTACCCCTAATGCGCGTCCACGCGGAATAATCGTCACTTTATGCACAGGATCATGTTCAGGTACTAAATAACCTACGATAGCATGACCGGCTTCATGATAAGCAGTAGATTCTTTTTGCTTCTCTGTCATGATCATAGTACGACGTTCAGGTCCCATATTAATTTTGTCTTTTGCTTTTTCAAATTCAAGCATTGTGACTAAACGTTTATTAGTGCGCGCAGCAAACAAAGCTGCTTCATTGACTAAGTTAGCAAGATCAGCCCCTGAATAACCCGGTGTGCCACGTGCTAATGTCATCGCATCGACATCTGGCGCAATAGGCACTTTACGCATATGCACTTTTAAAATTTGCTCACGACCACGTACATCTGGTAAACCTACCACAACTTGACGGTCAAAACGACCTGGACGAGTCAACGCAGGATCAAGTACATCAGGACGGTTTGTCGCCGCAATTACAATGACTCCTTCATTACCTTCAAAGCCATCCATTTCCACTAACATTTGGTTTAGCGTTTGTTCACGTTCATCATGTCCACCGCCTAAACCCGCACCGCGTTGACGACCAACAGCATCAATTTCATCAATAAAGATCAAACAAGGTGCATTCTTCTTTGCTTGCTCAAACATATCACGTACACGAGAAGCCCCTACACCAACAAACATTTCGACGAAATCAGAGCCTGAAATGGTAAAGAATGGCACTTTTGCTTCACCCGCAATCGCTTTTGCTAATAAAGTTTTCCCCGTTCCCGGTGGACCAACCATTAAAATACCTTTAGGGATTTTACCGCCTAATTTTTGGAATTTGCTTGGATCACGTAAAAAATCTACAATTTCGCCCACTTCTTCTTTTGCTTCATCACAACCTGCGACATCTGCAAACGTAGTTTTGATTTGCTCTTGGGTCATCATACGGGCGCGGCTTTTACCAAAGCTCATCGCTTTACCACCACCACCTTGCATTTGACGCATAAAGAACAACCAAACCCCAATCAGTAGTAACATTGGGAACCAAGAGATTAAAATTTGTGAGAAGAAACCACGTTTTTCTGGCGGCGTACCCTCAACTTTTACTTTTTTATTTAATAAATCATTTAATAACTTATCATCATTTAATGGCATCACAGTGGTATACTTTGAACCATCCGCTTTGGTCACATAAATTTCATTGTAATCAAAACGAGCCTGACGTACCTGATCATTGCCTAAGTCCGTAATGAAAGTGGTATAGTCAGTGGCATTTCCTGACGAAGTTGAATTAAAGCCTTGGTATGCGGTCATCATTACTACCGCGACCACAATCCAAAGGACTAAATTTTTTACCATATCGTTCAAGGTTTAACCTCTTTTTGTTTAACGTTAATAATTTGTTGCAAAGATTACTATATTTGTTATGAAATTGGAAATTATCCTAGTCATAGCGTTTATTTACTGAAATAACTTTCAAAAATTTGGCTATTTTAATGTTTATAACCTGTCGCAACAATATACACCTCACGAGAACGGCCTCGAGAAGCCTCAGGTTTCCGTACTTTTACAACACTAAATAGAGAACGAATTTCTCTCAAGTATTCATCAAAACCTTCACCCTGAAAAACTTTTACGACAAAACTGCCTTTTGTCGCTAACACTTGCTTACACATATCTAAAGCAAGTTCAACTAAATACATTGCTCGTGGAATATCCACTGATGGCATACCACTAAAATTTGGTGCCATATCAGACATGACTACATCCACTTTGCTTTCTCCAACACGATCCAATAATGCGTTTAATATATTCTCATCACGAAAATCGCCTTGCAAAAAATCAACACCGACAATTGGATCCATTTCTAAAATATCACAAGCAATCACCCGACCTTTATCACCGATTTGACCTACTGCATATTGTGACCAACCACCAGGTGCTGCCCCGAGATCAACGACAGTCATTCCTGCTTTAAATAAACGATCTGTTTGTTGAATCTCATCCAATTTAAAATAAGCACGTGAACGCAACTTTTGTTTATGTGCTTTTTGCACAAACGGATCTTTAAAATGTTCATTTAACCAGCGTGAAGAACTTGCTGAACGTTTTTTCTTTCCCATAAACTGCTTCTATTTTTCAAACGTTTTCTCAATATGGGGCATTATACACAAGTTTCAAGGCTAAATTGGCAGAAAAAATAGATTGCTTCATATTTAATTAGTAATCTGTTCTTTGCGACTCTAGCCTGATAAAACTTTCCCAAAACAGACCGCACTTTTTCTTTTACAAGATAATTTGCTATCACTCTGCTTAAATGTTATAGCACAAATAATTTAGTTCAAAAGACTGATATCGAGCATAAATTAATCTTTGATATATTTGGAAAGCATTATTCATACTTAATAAAGAACATGAGTAGATGATCAGCGCAAAATACTCTGATATCGACATGGATTAATTCAAAAGAAGAATTCATTGCATCTGAGATGTATTTCATTACAATTTGTATACCTAATTCAGAGAAAGGAACTCAATATGAAAAGCTTAAGAAGCTTAGGTATCGTATTTTTACTCTTATTTAGTGGTTACACTTATGCTTGTGATAGCAATAAGCCGATCAAATTAGGTGCATTAGATTGGGAAAGTGGGCAATTTTCTACTGCCCTTTTAGAACTCATTTTGCGTGAAGGCTATGGATGCCAAACTGAAATTGTGCCCGGTGCAACAACAGCACTAGAAACGGCATTAACACAAGATGATATTCAAATTATTGCTGAACAATGGGTGGGGCGCTCACCTATTATTGAACAAGCTGTAGCAGAAAAACGCGTGCACATTATTGGTAATACTTTACGAGGTGGTGCAACACAAGGTTGGTACGTGCCTACTTACGTCAAAAAGAAGCATCCTAAACTACAAAAAGTCAGTGATTTACCTCAATTCGCCTATCTCTTTCCTGATCCTGAGCATCCCAATAAAGCGCGTTTTTTAAATTGTCCAACAGGCTGGGCTTGTGAAATTTTCAATACGCACCTATTAAAAAATACAGGTTTAAGCCAACAATTTAATAATGTTCACCCTGGCACAGGCGCAGCATTAGATGCCGAAATTGCTGCGGCGTATGAACAAAAGCAATCTATTCTTTTCTATTATTGGCAGCCGACAGGATTAATGGCGAAGTATCAATTTGAACCTATTATTTTTCCAACATACCAATCAAGTTGTTGGGAAAGTTTACTTCACCAAGATAGTATAACCACTTGTATTAGTGGATTCCCAAGTTCACGACTCGCTATGTCAGTATCAATGGCATTTGCCCAACAATATCCAACTTTAGTTGCACTTATCAATAGTATTCAATTCGAGCCGCAAATTTTAAATCAAGCCATTCTAGAAATGACAGAAAACAAACGTAATGGCAGTATACAGGCATTGTTTTTCTTACAACAATATCCAGAACTTTGGCAACAATGGCTTTCGCCTGCGGCAGCAATAAAACTACAACAATATTTACAACAAGGAGATATGGCTCATTCTTCTGTTTTCGCCTCATGGTCCATTGCAGACAAACTTAATCGCTACTTAGTCAATACAGTACAAGACTATGGCAGTCAATTTCGCCAAATAAGCCAATTTTCTCTTGATTATTTATTGATTCCTGTTGAAAAAGGGCTACAAGCCACACCAGCGTGGTTAATGTTAATCATTATTGGCTATATTGGTTGGCATGCGACAAGAAAATATTGGTTTGCTTTACTTTGTGTCACAGGCTTTTACCTCATTGGTACATTTGGATTATGGCTACCTTTAATGCAAACCCTCGCCTTACTCATTGTATCTGCACTATTTATTACGTTATTTGGCATTCCAATTGGGATCTTAATGGCCTCTAACAAAAAGTTACATCAGATTTTACAACCTGTCCTTGATGTCATCCAAACTATGCCAAGTTTTGTATATTTAATACCCGTACTTATGTTGTTTGGTATTGGTAAAGTGCCTGCTTTATTTGCTACTGTGGTTTATGCCATTGCACCATTAATTCGCCTAACTGCATTAGGTATCCGTCAAGTGAGTCCACAAATTATTGAAGCAGCCCAATCTTTTGGCAGCACAAGATGGCAACTCCTACTTTGGGTGTTATTACCTCAAGCAAAAGCCAGTATTATGGCAGGGATTAACCAAGCCGTCATGATGTCCTTAGGTATGGTAGTCCTAGCATCTATGATTGGCGCAAAAGGATTAGGTGAGCATGTATTACAAGCAATTCAAACGTTAAACATTGGGCAAGGTGTAGAAGCAGGGACTGCCATTGTTATTTTAGCAATCATTATCGATCGCATTACACAAGCGTATGGTCGTGGTCAAAAATAATAGAGCAAAGAAATAAACATGACACAAATTACTTTTAAAAATATCAGTAAAATCTATGGCGAAGCATGTCATCAAGCACTCGCTTTATTAAATGAAAATGCATCAAATTCAGATATTTTTCAAGCCACAGGTTGTCAAATTGGTTTACGTAATATCAATTTACAAATTAATGGCAATAGTATTTTTTGCATTATTGGTTTATCAGGTTCTGGGAAATCAACGCTAGTTCGCCATATCAATCGTTTAATTGAACCAAGTTGTGGTGAAGTGTGGGTGTGTGACACGAATGTGACAGCGCTAAATGCAAAAGATTTACGCAAATTCCGCCAAACACGTGTCAGTATGGTCTTTCAGCACTTTGGACTATTACCACACTTAACAGTACGACAAAATGTCGCTTATGCGCTAAAAGTACGAGGTGTGTCTAACAAAGAACGAAAAGAACAAGCAGAATATTGGCTAAATGAAGTTGGTTTAGCAGGCTATGAACAAGCCTATCCAGCTCAACTTTCTGGTGGAATGCGGCAACGTGTAGGATTGGCACGCGCTTTAACTGCTGATACCGATATTATTTTAATGGATGAAGCATTTTCTGCGTTAGATCCGCTTATCCGTATAAAATTGCAAGATCTAGTATTAAATTTACAACAACGTTTAAATAAATGTATTGTATTTATTACTCATGATATTGATGAAGCTATCAAAATGGGAAATCAAATTGCGATTTTAAATGCGGGTGAATTAATTCAAGTAGGAACACCACAAGAATTACTACAAAAACCCGCCAATAACTATGTGGCACAGTTTATGCAAACCGCAAAATGTCATAATCATTGCTAAAATTTTTCTAAAATAGACCGCACTTTGCTTAAGATAGGTTTCTCATGACTTATTTAAAGATAAGTTTAATCCCGTTAAGCAAAAAGCGGTACTCGCTGTATGGATAGCCCTAGACACTATTAATCATAAAAGAGCGATAAAAAAGTCCCAAATTTATTTTGATAAACTGGGACTTCTTGCTTACTGACAAAATGAATCAGTAGATAAGGTATTTATGAATGTAATCTATACTAAGAATATGTTATTTCACACTATCTTTTCAATGGCACTGAATGTCCAACTTCTTCATCTAGGCTAATAATTTGCTTAAAGCTATCTAATAACTCCTGCTTATTTCTTGCCTCATAATAATGAGAACCAACACATTTCTTCCAAGCAGAAACTTGATCTTTTGGTGGATTATAACCAAAAGCAACAAATGCAACTCTTGTTGGTAATATATGAAATTTTTTATCCTGTAAAGAATCTATTTTTTCTTTAACTTTACTACATAATCCTGCATTGAGTAATCTTACAAGTGTGTCTTTTGAAGGTTGATTATCTGTACCATCTGATAAAACTAAAATCACTCGTTGAGTATTAGTCTGTAGTTTTTCAGGTTTTGCTCCAGAGTCAGTGTTTTTATTCATCATCACATTAGCTCCGATAATGAACCCTGATGTTGCTGCTGTTCCACCTCTAGGAGTTATCTGTTGTAATGCAGAATAGATATTTGGGTTATTTTTATCGAACCACGCTTGGGTCGTTGCTTTTCCTTCGTTTCCACCTAAACAAAAACGTTCATCTTTAAATTCAAATTCATAATGACGATTTTGTCCATTAAACGTATTAATATCACTCAATGTTTTTGAAATATCTAAATAAGATTCAAAAAGACGATTAATTGTATCCCAGTCACCAATATTCAATGCCTCCTTTAAAAGTTTTTTGGGTTCTACTTCGACATTACACATTTTTATTGAAGGATAATAATTAGAATAATCTTCAAGGCAGCCTTGAGAATCTTGAATATTTGCTTTGTTATAAACTGTTCTAAAGTAATGAGCTTTATCATTTCTATCTAAAATAACATTCTTAACAGATAATCGTTTTCTACCTTCATTCAAATAATAAGGCAATACACATTTTTCAGTATTATCCTTCTGGCGAGCTCCCGCAGCAAAAGTAGTAAACCCTATTCTATTATATGAACTAATTCCTTCTACAGATTTAACTGGTAACAAAATTTCAGAAATATCTTTAACTACATCGCGTAAAATATCTATTTTTCGATGTGGATAACGCCCCTGAGGCAGCTCATTTCCTCTTTCATCTCTCTCCTTTTGTCCAACCTCCCACAGCATAGATTTTGAAAAGTCCGAGACTAGCATCAAATCGATTGGTGTAGTTAAACTATTTTCTTTAACCGCAGCAGATAAACCTGAATGTATAGGCAAACGTCCATTTTTTGCTTGTGACTTAACTAATTCTTCACTCAGTGGTAACCAAAATTGACGATGAACATTACCTTGAACAACACAGCTTACTGATTTTTTCGGTGCCATCTGCCCATCTTTAGCAGAAATAGTTTGTTTACATTCATACTCAAAATGCTCGGGAATCGTAACGGGCAGATCTTTATTTGAGTTGTCTTTATTGTGAGAACGTAAATAAGCTTTCACCATACCATGGATCATCTCTCGATTGCGCTTATCTTGCTGAGCACTTAATTTAGAACCATGCTTTCTTTCTTCTTCAGCCGTAACTTGTTGTTTCTTAACGCCATCATGCGGATTTTTTCTAAATTGATTATTTTCCGCGACTAACATCAACGCCGCTTGCTCTGTTGCTTGTGCTAGCCGCGCTTTATCTAACAAAATCCCTGTACCATCCACCGTGAATGCGATAACTACCAATAAGGGAAAGGTGAGTAATGCCGTCATGACGGCATAAACACCTGACTGATTTTGATAAAAAGATTTAACCCGCTGATAGCAGCAAGATATTGCATGATAATTTTTCATAATAGTTCCATTAAAATTATTTATTTCTCATCCAATGAGAAATACAGCAAAAGAAAAATAGGCAATAAGTTACATATTTTAAAAAAGCTATAGTTTATATAAAGCTTTTAAAATATAGGAAAGGAAACGATATAAGTTTTAAAATAAATAAAAAACTTAGAAAAGAAAAAATAATTATTTTTAAGATAAATATTTAGAGAAAATTGCTTAATCATCAAAATTAGTACCTCATAACCTAACATAGATTAGCATATATGATATGCAATAAACTAATACGAAATAACAAATTAAAAAATATTATAAGTTTTAATATTTCAATCTAACAAGAAGAAAAATAGGAGAAATGAATTAAAACATAAATAGCATAAACCTAAAAAATAATAAAAAGTAAATAAAAAATATAAATTTCCAAGTCCATTTATTCTATGCAATAAAAAATAAAAATAAAGAATAAAATTAAGTTACAATTATGTGGTCATACCAGAAAACAAAAATTAAACAAAATAAATATTAAAAAACAACAAAAATAGATTAAAATAAAAACACAACTAAAAAATCAATTATGACATCTCATAAAAAAGGAAGTCTAATTTAATATTCAGACTTCCTTTAACCAAATAAATATAAATCATTTAAAAGAGAAAAAATCACTTTTTTATTGATTATTTTTCTGTTTGAAAAAATTTCATGATTTCTTTTTATACAAAGTAAAAATAAAACTATGTCTTACCAAAAAATTCCAATATATTCTGCCGAATCGCTTTAACTGGGAATTTAATCAATAACTGCCACTTTGCTTCTGAATAGAATACATTATGAAACGGTTTCAAACGTCCATAGACCTCAAATGCTTCATCCCGACGTCCCAAGCGATATAATGCTTCTGCCCAAATTAACTGCGCTTTCGCATACATATTTATATCATCTTCAGCGGATACCATTGCACAAGCCGTAATGCATTCTGAATAACGCTTCAAATTCTTCAACATTAAAGCGGCATTTGTTTTCGCAATAGCATAAGTCGATGCATTATCACTACGCTTAATAGAAGCCAATATTTGTAAAAACTCATCAACTTTATTTAGGCTGAGCAATAAGGAACTAAGAAAAAGTTTATCGTCACTGTTAAGGGCAGGTTGTTGAGCAAAATCATTGTACAATTGCTCTAACTCATCAACTTTTTTCAAATGAATAAGCAGGTTTGCTAATTGCATTTGGGCAGAACGATAAACAGCCCTATTTTCATTAGGGATACTGCGATAAATATCAAATACATGCTCAAAATTACGCAACACTTTAACTGGCTTTTCTCTTTCTAACATCTCTAATAAAGCAGCCTTTTGAATTTGCAGTAAATGGTATAACTCAGGTTCTACCTGCTTATCAATATCCATTTTGTCCAATGCTAAGAGCGCAGCTTTGGTCTTTTTTTGTTTTGCTAGCTCAATAGCTGGTCCTGCGACACTTAAAAAACGTTGGGTTATTTTGTCATCTAACATAGTTAACTCGCTGTATTAAACCTCAAAAAAATGTTGTCGTAATTGTTGCAATTGATCTCGTATAGCTGCTGCTTTTTCAAATTCAAGATCTTGTGCATATTTATACATTTGTTGTTCTAACTTCTTAATCTGTTGCTGATATTCTTTTGGTGTTTGTGGTAGTTGATAAAGTGCGGTCGACTCTGCCACTTTTTTGCTTGCTCGACTCGCTTTTGCTTTATTATTTGCGCCTTGACCAATATCAAGCAACTCACCCACCTTTTTATTCAATGCTTGTGGAACAATACCTCGCTCCTGATTATATTTCATTTGTTTTTCACGACGGCGGTGAGTTTCACCAATCGCTTTTTCCATAGAATTAGTTATGCGATCTGCATATAAAATCGCTTTACCTTTAAGGTTTCGTGCTGCTCGTCCGATCGTTTGTATCAATGAACGTTCAGAACGCAGAAAACCTTCTTTATCTGCATCTAAAATTGCAACTAATGAAACTTCTGGAATATCTAACCCCTCTCTTAATAAGTTAATTCCAACTAACACATCAAATTCACCCAAACGTAAATCACGAATGATTTCAACACGCTCAACTGTATCAATATCTGAATGTAAATAACGCACTCGGATACCATGTTCATCAAGATAATCCGTAAGATCCTCTGCCATTTTTTTAGTCAGTGTTGTCACTAATACTCGCTCATTTTGATCTGCTCTTTGTCGAGCTTCTGAAAGCAAATCATCAACTTGAATTGCTACTGGACGAATCTCAATTTCGGGATCAAGTAAACCTGTTGGACGTACTACTTGATCAATGATTTCACCACCTGACTTTTCTAATTCGTAAGGTCCTGGTGTCGCTGAAACATAAATTGTTTGTGGGGCTAAACGTTCAAATTCCTCAAAACGTAATGGGCGATTATCCAATGCTGAAGGCAAGCGGAAACCATACTCCACTAATGTTTCTTTACGTGAACGGTCACCACGATACATCCCTCCAATTTGTGGTACAGTCACATGAGATTCATCAATAATCAACAGTGCATCGGATGGCATGTAATCGAATAATGTCGGTGGTGGCTCTCCCTCATTGCGCCCAGAAAGATAACGTGAGTAATTTTCAATTCCAGAACAATAACCTAATTCATTCATCATCTCGATATCAAATTGTGTACGCTGTGTAATACGTTGTTCTTCTAAAAGCTTATTATTTTCTAACAAAAATTTTTTACGCTCAGCCAATTCAGTTTTAATTTTTTCAATTGCATCTAAAATACGTTCACGCGGTGTCACATAATGGGTTTTCGGGTAAATGGTATAGCGCGGTACAATACCAAAACTGGTACCTGTTAACGGATCAAATAGACTTAAACGCTCAATTTCATCATCAAATAATTCAACCCGCACCGCTCTATCATCTGATTCAGCAGGAAAAATATCAATAATTTCGCCGCGTACACGAAATGTACCACGTTGAAATGCTTGATCATTACGTGTGTATTGCAGTTCCGCTAACTTTGCCAATATTTGTCGTTGGTTAACAATCGCCCCTGTTTGCAAATGCAACATCATTTTGAGATAAGAATCGGGATCACCCAAACCATAAATTGCAGACACAGAAGCCACTACGATAGTATCCCGGCGTTCTAAAAAAGATTTTGTCGCTGACAAACGCATTTGTTCAATTTGATCATTAATTGATGCATCTTTTTCAATAAATGTATCACTACTTGGTACATAAGCTTCTGGCTGATAATAATCATAATAGGAAACAAAATATTCCACGGCATTCTCAGGAAAAAATGCTTTCATTTCCGCATAAAGCTGTGCTGCTAATGTTTTATTTGGTGCGAGCAACATCGCAGGACGGTTTAAAGTAGCAATCACATTGGCAATTGTAAAAGTTTTACCCGACCCTGTTACACCTAACAAGGTTTGATGGGCTAATCCATTTTCTAACCCATCAATAAGTTGTTGAATCGCCTGTGGTTGATCACCAGAAGGTTGAAAATCAGAATGCAAAATAAAAGACTTTGTGTTAATTTTTTGTGCCATATCGCCTAAACGCGTCAGTTGAAAGTGCGGTCAATTTTAGCATAGTTTTACACTAAATTTTGATCTAAAAAAGCTAGGTTTTACACAGACTTATAATTGTCAAGATTCAAACCTCTCAAATTTCAAAAAAAATTTAAAAATATTTGTAGAGTTTTTATAACCAATTGATAAATAACAAAATGTTATTTTACAACCAATTATGTGATGAAAGTGAATAATACCAGTAATGGCTTAGCTTTAGCGATTTTTTTTAACAACAACTCACAGAGTTATCCACAACCTCTGTGGATATAAAAATCCTCTAAAAAAAGAGTTATTTTTTTCTTTTTCTAAGGTTGACAAGGGATAATAAGCACATTATCATACGCCACCTAAATTCTTTGTGATACAGAATTTTTCCTCCTTAGTTCAGTCGGTAGAACGGCGGACTGTTAATCCGTATGTCGCTGGTTCGAGTCCAGCAGGAGGAGCCAATTTTTCTTTTGGTAAGCTTTTATTTGTCTCCTTTTATAAAAGTTTATTTTTCACCAAAAGAGTTTAAGCCCATATCCTCCTTATGGGCTTTTATTTTTTCTTTAGCTTATTTTCTTCTCTTTCCCCATTTTTGCATATATTATACGCGTCCAAATTTCGCTATTTTTCCAATAGGATTTCAGATGTTATTAGAAGCTTCTTTTGCCATTATTGTCGGGTTAATTATTTTAGTTTGGAGTGCAGATCGTTTTATTGATGCTGCTGCTGCATTAGCACGCTATTTAGGCATGTCACCATTATTAATTGGTATTTTAATTATTGGTTTTGGTACCTCCATGCCAGAAATGGTCGTATCAGCACTCTCTGCATTTAATAGTAGTCCAGGCATTGCGCTAGGTAACGCCTATGGTTCAAATATCACCAATATTGCCTTAATTCTCGGTTTAACTGCATTAATCAAACCATTAGTAGTACATGGCAGTGTGATTAAAAAAGAGCTTCCAATCTTACTTAGCGTCACTTTTCTCTCTGCTTATTTTTTATTGGATATGAAAATCTCAAGTCTTGAAGCTTATAGCCTACTTGTTATTTTTATTGCCTATGTCTTCTGGACGATTTGGTCAAGTAAAAAGCAACGTCCCTCTGTTCAAGCTGCTTATGAAGAAGACACAAAACAGCAAATTTCATTCAAAGCCTCTGCCTTTTGGCTGATAGCAGGTCTTATATTACTGATGCTTAGCTCTCAATTACTTGTTTGGGGGGCAATAAAAGTCGCTAATTATTTAGGTGTAAGTGATCTTGTCATTGGGCTCACTGTTGTTGCAATTGGCACTTCATTACCTGAAGTCGCTGCATCTATTGTGGCTGCACGTAAAGGCGAAGTCGATCTTGCGGTAGGCAATATTATTGGTTCAAATTTATATAATACTTTAGCTGTTGTCGGTTTAGCAGGGGCGATTATGCCAATTGAAGCAGAAAGCAAAGTGCTCTCTCGCGATATGTTAATGATGTCTGCATTGACAATGACATTATTTATTTTTGGTTTGATTGCCTACAAAAAACAGCATACTCTAGGTCGTTTCAACGGTTTGTTCTTTTTCGCTAGTTATGTTGGTTATACAATTTTCTTAGTTCGAACCGCACTTTAACCTATTTTACAGCATACAAAAAAGCAGATCTTGTGATCTGCTTTTTTTCTCATTCTGGATATGCAACAAAATGAAATTTACCACTCTACTGCCTCCTCGAATCCTTATTTTGCGCCTAGTTTATCTGTTTTAACGTTAACGAGTGAATAAAGCCGCTCCACCAGTAGTAGACAATGTTGTGCCATACAACAAACTGGTTGCGAAAAAAATCAGTAAAATCCCCGCAAACAATTTAAGCAAACTCTCACTATTGAGTTGCAAGATTGGCGAAAATTGGTACCATTTGCCAATTTTTAATGCAGTATGTCTTGCATATAGCACTATTAAAGCAAAACAAGATAAAGTTAATCCAGTACCAATTGCCATAGCAAACGTCGCAACAATTCCCCACCAATAAAGATCAAGCATATAAGCTAAAAACAAAATAAAAATTGCACCTGAACATGGCCGCATACCAATGCTACAAATCACTAAAAGCTGTGATTTCCAATCCATTACCATAGCTAATTGCGTTTGATTAGGGACATGTTGATGACCACAACCACAACATAGGTGATGACTATGTGATGATGCCAGTTGCTGTCCAACTTTCATTGCACTTTGTGACTGTGTTTTAAGTGATAAAATTTGAGGTAATGGTTTTGTCTTCGCCTTTGCATAAGCTAAATAATACTTTTTCCCATATTGATAACACCAACTTAATCCCAGCAGAAGTAGCAATAGAAAAGCCGTACGCTCTAACCAAAGTTGAGTTAATTTAAAATAGCGAGAAGAAAGATTGAGTAACACGACGACAATAGAAGTGGCTGCAACAGCAACAGCTCCCTGCATTAAAGAAGACAGTAAGGTTAATTTCATACTAGTCTTCAGTTGAGTTTGATGAGTAGACAAATAAGTCGCAATAATAAATTTACCATGACCAGGTCCCAAAGCATGAAACACACCATAAAGAAAACTAATAACAATTAACCAGCCACCAGCATAGGTTTTATCTTCATTAATTTGATGTAAATAACCTGACATTAACTGATTAAAATCACGCTGCCAAATAGCCACTTTAAAAAATAGATAAGGAAATAAAAAATAAGCAGCTAAGCCTAACAATAGCAAAATAATACTATACTTAATTGGAAAATTTATTCGCATATTAACATCACTTTTTGCGCAAACAGTACACCTAAAGAATCATCTTCATCACGCTGAGTTTGATCTAATGAATTCGCATATTGCTTAATTTTCGCATCGACTTGTGGTTCAACAACTTCCCCATGGCAATGCATTGAAATTTGCGAAAAATCAACCGCACTTTGCTTGGTTTGATCATAATACATCGACACATAATAAGTAGGATCATATGTCAGTAAAGTGAATTGATTATTAGCTAATTCCCGAGGTTTAGATAACAAAAAATCAAAATAATACATCACTTGATTATTATTTGATCTCATGCCGTAATTTTGTGGCTTCGCACTATATTTCACTTTATTTCCTTGCTTATCAAATAAATAGCTGAAATAGTGTTCATTTATAATATTTCCCATGACTTCATCAATTAATTTCTGTAATGCTTTTTTATCACCGCGCGTTTGCCGGATGTCATATAACATTGTCGCAGAACTGGCTTCATCCAATATCCATTCCATCGAAAATCCGATCAATTTCTGCTCACTAGCTAATACTTTAGTTTTCATTTCAATAAATGCATGTGGATGTGCATAAAGATTGAATGAAAATAAACTCATAAAAAATAACAAAATACTAATAGAAAACGCTTTCATTTTATTTCACCCCGAAATGTAAATTTATTTAACAAATAGCTATAAATATTAACAAAATAATTCCTTTTGGTTATAAAAAAGCAATATTACGAATTAAGAAAATGAGAAAAAATACCAATTTATAGGTATTTTTGTGACAAACTTCAAAAATAATGTAAAAATTGTTTCACAAGACTGTAAATTTATGTAAAATAAAACTCGTCAAGTGATTGCTTGATATTCATAAAGTTCCTAAATAAAATAATCATAAATAGCTAAACTACTTTCCTACCCTCCTACTCGGAGGGTTTTTTTTATCTGCAATTGGCTAATCTAGCAAATTTCAAGTAAAATAGCCGCACTTTTTTCTATTTTATTAACATGCATAACGAGAGAAATTATGTCATCACAATTTGTTTATACAATGCATCGCGTCGGCAAGATAGTGCCACCGAAGCGCCACATTTTAAAAGATATCTCACTCAGTTTCTTCCCTGGCGCTAAAATCGGAGTATTGGGCTTAAATGGTGCGGGTAAATCAACATTACTACGTATTATGGCAGGTATTGATACCGAAATAGAAGGGGAAGCGCGCCCACAACCAGGCATTAAAATCGGCTATCTACCACAAGAACCTAAACTTGACCCTCAACAAACTGTACGTGACGCTATTGAGGAAGCGGTTGGTGAAGTAAAACAAGCATTAACTCGTTTGGATGAGGTCTATGCACTTTATGCTGATCCCGATGCCGATTTCGATAAGCTTGCCGCAGAACAAGCTGAGTTAGAAGCCATTATTCAAGCGCATGATGGGCACAATCTTGATAATCAATTAGAACGTGCTGCTGATGCATTACGTCTACCAGACTGGGATGCTAAAATCGAACATTTATCAGGTGGTGAGCGTCGTCGCGTAGCGCTTTGCCGTCTTTTACTTGAAAAACCAGACATGCTATTACTCGATGAACCAACCAACCATTTAGATGCAGAATCTGTCGCTTGGTTAGAGCGTTTCTTACATGATTATGAAGGTACAGTTGTCGCAATTACCCACGACCGTTACTTCTTAGATAATGTTGCAGGTTGGATCTTAGAGCTTGACCGCGGTGAAGGTATTCCTTGGGAAGGTAACTATTCTTCTTGGTTAGAACAAAAAGAAAAACGTTTAGCTCAAGAGCAAGCCGCCGAATCTGCACGCCAAAAATCAATCGAAAAAGAATTAGAATGGGTTCGCCAAAATCCAAAAGGTCGCCAAGCTAAAAGTAAAGCACGTATGGCACGCTTTGAAGAGCTGAATAGTGGTGAATATCAGAAACGTAATGAAACTAACGAGCTCTTTATTCCACCTGGTCCCCGTTTAGGTGATAAAGTTATCGAAGTACAGGGATTAACAAAATCTTATGGTGATCGTACCTTAATTGATAATCTTTCATTCAGTATTCCAAAAGGTGCAATTGTCGGTATTATCGGTCCTAATGGTGCAGGTAAATCTACTTTATTCCGTATACTTTCAGGACAAGAGCAACCTGATGCCGGCACTGTCACTTTAGGTGAAACGGTGGTACTGGCTTCTGTTGATCAATTCCGTGATGCAATGGATGATAAAAAAACAGTGTGGGAAGAAGTGTCTAATGGACAAGATATTTTACGTATCGGTAACTTTGAAATTCCAAGTCGAGCTTATGTGGGCCGCTTTAATTTTAAAGGCGTAGATCAGCAAAAACGTGTTGGCGAATTATCAGGCGGTGAACGTGGTCGTTTACATCTTGCTAAACTATTACAAGCGGGTGGTAACGTTCTTCTATTAGATGAACCAACCAACGATCTTGATGTTGAAACCTTACGTGCATTAGAAAATGCAATCTTAGAATTCCCAGGTTGTGCGATGGTAATCTCCCATGACCGTTGGTTCTTAGACCGTATAGCAACACATATCTTAGATTATGGCGATGAAGGTAAAGTCACGTTCTATGAAGGTAACTTCTCTGACTATGAAGAATGGAAGAAGAAAACCTTTGGGGCTGATGCGATCCAACCACATCGTATTAAATATAAACGTATCGCTAAATAAACTAAAAAACCGCACTTGAAGTGCGGTTTGTTTTTGTAAAATTTTGCGACATTATTTTGCTCGTTTTAAACGCCACAATTGATAAATATGAATAAGGACTAAGAATGCGTTTAATCCAGCGACGGGATAAGCTTGAATACGCAGCGCGTAAATTACAAATAAAATTGCACCAATCCCATTTATCACACGTATAAAAACGATATTTTTAAATAAAAAAGAAATCGCTACCAACAATCCAGCAGCATAGCCTAATAGCTCATTTACATTAAATTCCATATTGCCTCTTTAAAATAAACAAATTACCTATCTCATTGATAGCGCAATAATAAATTATTTTTTTATTCACTTAAAGAGTGCAATAATTAAGCAAACGGTTGCTAGAAAAGAAATGTATTTATTTTTTTCTCAAAATAAATCTAAATGCCTTTTTGCTATTTAAACAAACACAAATTGAACTAAAAACATATATAATCCTGTTCCTGCAGCAATAGAAAGAAACATGTTTTTCTGCCAAAAATGTAGCCCTAATACTACAGCCCCAGCAATAAAATCAGGGATACCATGATTACCATTGAATACATCCACATTTTTATAACAATAAACGACTAGCATACCAAACATCGCTGCAGGTAATACTTTACCTAAATATTGAATATAGGCAGGAATAGGACGATTAGCAGGAAATATCCAAAAAGGTAGCCAGCGAAAAAGCTGCACACCGAATATCCCCATTACAATAGTAATAATTTGTTTAATTAACGTCATACCTACTCCACACTATTTAATTTCGCGGTTAATTTCACACGACGTAAAGTTAATGCAAGCCAAATCCCAATCAGTGTTGGTAGTAAAAAATGCGCTTCCCCAACGATTAATAATGCAGTAAATGCAATACCTAATCCCAATAGAGAACTTTCATGTGAACTTTCTTTACTCCATTGCTCTGCAAAAATAACTAAAAAAAGCGCAGTCATAGCAAATTCAATACCAGTTAAATCAAAAGGTAAGATTGAACCAAATAATGCGCCTATCGCGGTCCCTACCACCCAATATAGTTGCAGATATAAGCTAATGAAGAAAAAATACCAACCACGATCAATATTTGTTGGCACTTTTGCCATATAATTCAATGAAAAAGCTTCATCAACTAATGTGCTAATCAAATACCAACGTTTCTTTCCTAAATAAGCTCCATATTTTTCTAACATGGAAATGCCATAGAAAATTTGACGTCCACTGACCATTAAAGTGATCAATAACACATTAAGTGGTGCAAATGGCGCAACGAGTAAACCTGCAACAATAAATTCAACAGAGCCTGCATAAATAAGTAATGCCATTAAAATTGGGTAGATGGCTTCAAAACCCAGAGCCTTCATATAGACACCATAAGCAATGCCTAAAAATAGAAAACCAGATAAAATAGGTAAACTATAAGGAAATGCCGCCTTAGCAGCCGCTAAAATTGGGCGTTTATTTACATCTAACATACAACTTATTCCAACACAGACAGACCAAGTAAAGTAGAAAAACTTTGTGCTTTTATGGTTTCATAAAAATCATCAACAAATGCAATTTTTGCATCAAGCTCACGAATAGCTGCATACAAGTTACTATACAAGCCCGCTTCTGTAATTTTACGTGCGACTAAATAACCTCGATCTAAATAAGGTTTTGCTGCCCAAAATGGTAATGCAGCAATCCCTCGTTTACTCGCAACTAATTGGATAATTGCAATAGTGAGTTCACTTGTACGACGAATAGGATTAATCCCCTTAGGATGTAATACTTTACGTAATAAATCTAACATATCATCTGGTACAGGGTAAGTGATCAAAGTTTGATCTATAAAATCTTCTGCTTGCCATACTGCTTTATGAGCTAAAGGGTGATCCTTTGCGCACAGTCCAACCATTTCGTAAGAAAATAACGGCTTATGTACAACGCCTGCTGTTTCTTCAATTTCAGAAACCACTGCCCAGTCTGCACGATGAGTTAATAACAAGCCAATTGCGTCAGTATGAAAACCTGACACAATATCTAATTCAACTAACGGCCAATTTTGACGAAACGAGTCCATTGCAGGCATCAACCAATCAAAACAAGTATGACATTCCACAGCAATACGCAACTCTCCAGCTTCGCCTTGTTTAACACGAGAAAGATCACGTTCTGCTTCTATCACTTTAGGTAAAATTTCATTAGCAAGCTGAATTAAACGCTCACCTGCTGGAGTAAAACGTAAAGGTTGTGTTTTGCGTTCAAACAGTGGTAAACCATATTGTTCTTCAAGTAATTTTAATTGATGTGAAAGTGCAGATTGGGTTAAATACACACGTTTAGCGGCTAAAGATACACTACCAGTTTCTTTAAGTGCAAGTAACGTTTTAAGATGGCGTAATTCTAAAAATATCGGTTTCATTAAAATAATTCATAAAAAAGAAGACACAGAACGATTTCTATCATATATCAAAATTAACAAAATGGGATCAAGAGCGGTCAGTTTTTAACAAATTTTACCTTTTACGATCTAGATCGAAAAATCCTATGACTTATCTTTACAGGCAAAGCTCATCTTTTATCCTCATGCCTTACTTACATAGAACAAATCAACTTACTAGTTGTGTGGAATATCTTTAAACAACCTATTGAAACTGAAACTTTAGATGACTAGGCAAAAATCGCACTAGATATTGCTAAAGTTGCTATTCTGGCTTGTCCAGTTATACTTTATGGCGAATATCCCCTTATTTTTAAAATAGTTAATATTACTCTGTTATTCTTCGTTAGTTATACCGCACTTGGAGGAAGTCGTTTCCTTCGACGTTATAAAGCAACAATGAAAAATGACATTTATGGAGAAAAAACAAATGTCTAATATCACAATCGGCTTATTAATCCTTGCTATATTTTCATTCGTTTTTTTCCTCTTTGCTAAAAATCTATTACAAGAGTAAGAAAAAGAACAAAAACAAAAGAATCGCCAATGAAACAATAACTATTGTTACGTTTTAAACTCATTAAGAGTAATAACGAAAAGGCTCAATAGCGCCTTTTTACATAACCTAATTCTGTCAAAACTAACCATACTTCTCCAACCTTCCCCTAACTTTATTATTAAAATTTTTCATAAACTTTGTGAAAATTATTATATTGCATAATACAAAAAAATACTTCACTCTATATCCATCAAGACGTTTAGACGTCCAAAACAAAGCAATACTAATTTTGAGTGAGGTAATACTATGACTATATTCCATCTAGCAGGCTTTCCACGTGTCGGTGCCAAACGTGAACTAAAATTTGCCCAAGAACGTTATTGGCGTGGTGAAATCGCAGAACAAGATTTATTAGAAATTGCACAAAAATTACGTGCAATTAACTGGCAACATCAAGCCGATGCCAATGCCGATTATGTTGCTGTTGCTGATTTCACATTCTATGATCATATTTTAGACTTACAAGTTGCCACAGGTGCAATTCCTGCACGTTTTGGTTTTGATAACCAAAATTTAAGTTTAAATGAATATTTTCAACTTGCACGTGGTAATAAAACCCAATTTGCGATTGAAATGACAAAATGGTTTGATACCAACTATCATTATTTAGTGCCTGAATTTAATAAATACACTGAATTTAAAGCAAACCCAACACATTATGTGCAACAAATCCGTGAAGCAAAAGCGTTAGGTTTGAAATCCAAACCAACTATTGTTGGACCACTTACATTTCTATGGCTCGGTAAAGAAAAAGGCGAAACATTCAATCGTTTTGAACTATTAGCAAAACTTGTTCCTGTTTATGTAGATATTCTGAATGCGCTAGTCGCTGAAGGTGCTGAGTGGATTCAAATTGATGAACCTGCCTTAGCAGTGGATTTACCCGTAGAATGGCTTGATGCCTACAAAGCGGTATACACAACACTAAGTGAACAAGTCAAGGCGAAGCTACTCCTCGCGACTTACTTCGGTTCAGTTGCCGAACATGCAGAATTGCTCAAAACATTGCCTGTCGCTGGACTGCATATTGATTTAGTACGAGCGCCAGAACAACTCGTCGCATTTCAAAACTACAATAAAGTGCTTTCTGTCGGTGTGATTGATGGACGTAATATTTGGCGAGCCAACTTAAATCAAGTCTTAGATATCCTTGAACCATTAAAAACAAAATTAGGTGAAAACCTTTGGATTGCACCAAGTTGCTCATTACTTCATACGCCTTATGATCTTGAAGTCGAAACACAACTAAAAGCAAATAAACCCGAACTTTACAATTGGCTAGCTTTTACGTTACAAAAAGTGCAAGAATTACGTATTATTAAGATCGCACTTGAACAGGGTCGTCATGTCGTTCAAACTGAACTTGATGCAAGCCAAGCAGCAGCAAATGCTCGTGCATATAGTACCGAAATTCACCGTACCGAAGTAGCTGAACGTTTAGCCAACTTACCTGCCAATGCGGATCAACGTCAATCACCATTTGCACAACGTATTGTAAAGCAAAATGCGTGGTTAAATTTACCCAAACTCCCAACAACTAACATTGGCTCATTCCCACAAACTGTTGAAATTCGTCAAGCGCGTGCCAAATTCAAAAAAGGTGAGCTCAGTCTAGCAGATTATGAAATGGCGATGAAAAAAGAAATTGAGTTTGTTGTACGTCGCCAAGAAGAACTTGATCTTGATGTATTAGTGCATGGTGAAGCAGAGCGTAACGACATGGTGGAATATTTTGGTGAATTATTGGATGGGTTTGCATTTACAAAATTTGGCTGGGTACAAAGTTATGGTTCACGTTGTGTCAAACCACCCGTCATTTATGGCGATGTTGTACGTCCACAACCTATGACAGTACGCTGGTCTAAATATGCACAAAGTCTGACAAACCGCATCATGAAAGGTATGTTAACTGGACCAGTGACGATTCTACAATGGTCATTTGTACGTAACGATATTCCACGTTCTACAGTGTGTAAACAAATTGCCGTCGCGCTTTCTGATGAAGTATTAGATTTAGAAGCAGCAGGTATTAAAGTGATTCAAATTGATGAACCCGCTATCCGAGAAGGTTTACCGTTAAAACGCGCAGATTGGGAGGCTTACTTACAATGGGCAAGTGAAGCATTCCGTTTAAGTGCAATGGGATGTCAAGATGATACCCAAATTCACACACATATGTGCTACTCCGAATTTAATGATATTTTACCTGCGATCGCCAGTTTAGATGCTGATGTGATTACGATCGAAACGTCACGTTCGGACATGGAACTATTAACTGCATTTGGCGATTTCAAATATCCAAATGATATCGGTCCAGGCGTGTACGATATTCATAGCCCACGAGTACCCGAAGCAAACGAAATTGAACACCTATTACGTAAAGCGCTCAATGTGATTCCAGCAGAACGTTTATGGGTCAATCCAGATTGTGGCTTAAAAACACGTGCTTGGCCAGAAACTATTGCGGCATTAAAAGTCATGGTTGAAGTCACTAAGAAATTACGTGCTGAACTTGCCTAAATTTAACAATTTTTTCTAATTAATTGCTCCCAATAGCTTCAAGTATTGGGAGCTTTTTTATACTTTGATTGAGTCAAAAAGATTGACGAAGTGGATATTCCTACTCAAAATATCACATTATTTATCGTCCACGGAGTAAGGTGTAATAATGGATTCGCTTACACAATTTGTTTTAGGTTCTGCCATACAAGGCGTTGGAATGGGCAAATATCAAGGTCGCAAAGCACTCCTTTACGGTGGATTGCTAGGCACGCTGCCTGATCTAGATGTTTTTATTCGTTATGCTGATCCAATTTCATCAATGACTTATCATCGCGGTTTTAGCCATTCTATTTTTTTACTAACCGCACTTGCTTTCTTGATAACATGGGTAACATTTAAACGAAAAAGCCATTTACCTTTTACATTTCGAAGGCTGTTTTTGACTCTGACACTAGCCCTTGTGACGCACCCAATTATTGATGCAATGACGGTTTATGGTACCCAACTTTTTTGGCCCCTGCCATTTGAACCCATCACTTTTTCAACAGTTTTTGTAATCGATCCGATTTATACATTGCCACTAGTCTTTACTTGTATTTGGGCATATTGGAAAAAAATGGATAGCCGTTCTGTACGTGCTATGTCTATTGCACTCATATTTGGTTGTATGTATTTCGTCATCGGTTTCGTTGGACGCAGTTACCATGAACAACGCATTGAAAATATGCTGACTCAAAAAGGAATTGAAGTAGACAAAGTGTTAGCAACACCAACCCCATTTAATACCATACTTTGGCGTGTACTTGCGATTGATAAGCAAGGTAATCTATATGATGCGATGAGTGGCTGGTTAGATAATGGCTCACCCGAATTTATTAAAATTCCACTTAATCTTGAATTAAAAGCAAAAATTATTGCTGATTCACCCCAATTACAACGCTTCGAATGGTTTACTGATCATTGGATTCATTACGAACAAATTGGTAATCAGCTTGTGGCAAGTGATACTCGAATGGGTTTAGCAGGTCAATTTAACTTCCGTTTTGTTGTTGCGGAAAAACATAATCAAGAATGGAAAGCTATTCTACCAACAGAATATCCAGCTGCCACTCATAATCTAAACAAAGCAATACTGGCGAAATTCTGGCAACGGATTTGGTCAGATGATAAACCTCTCCCTTTAGAGGAATGGGCAAGGTTATAACTTTCAACAAAAGCAACTCCGACAAAACAATCAAGTGCGGTCAAAATTTTTAAAATTTTGACCGCACTTTTCTAAAGTAAAAAAATAGAAAGGTGTCTTTCTACTTTTTTATATTACTTGATGAAGCTTTAAATCAGTTACCACTGATAACCCAAACCAACACCGCCAGAATACTGACCTACGCTATTTGCTGTTCCCGTTAGTTTCAAGATCAACTTGCCATTATCACTCGCCCGAGAATAGCCTACTGCAAGGGCTGAGGCACCGCTATAACCACCAGCTGCTGCAGACAACATCGACTTACCAGCACGATACACTTGAGGTAATGAAGCTGCTGCCGCAGAGTTCGCACCAACACCTCGAACTTGTTTATCTAAGCGGTTGACACGACTATTTACCTTGTCAATTTTATGATGAAGCGCATTAGTCACATGTTTTAAGTCGCCTACATTAACTGCATTATACAAAGTATTGCCAGAAGCTTGTCTGACATCAATAGGTTGCCCATGATTATCCACTAAACCACTCGCAACATGACTAATTTGCTTATGACCTGCATTAATTCCTTGTGATGTCACATGAATATCCCCCACTCGCAAGCCTTGTTGGTTTAATTCAACAGTATCCCCAACTTTCACACCATCATTACTCACTTTTGTAGAGCCTGTCTTGAGGCTACCTTCCTCACTTAAATCAATTTGTTTAGCAAGCGCAATTTTTACCTTACCATCTTCTACTTTCGTCTTGATATTACTATCTGCGCCGACAATATCGACTTTTTCACCAAGTCGTTTTTTGACAGCATTACCATCCTCAGCTTGAATCGCAAATCCTTTTTCAGTCAATTCTTCTTTCGCTTTTTCTAACTGCCCTAAATTGACAGCGTCCTTACTGTCCTTACCATCCATGAGATTTGTAATTCTGCCATCTTGATTAAATGTCACACCGTCCTTATCATTAGGTCCACGCAATACTAAATTTTGCTCTCCATTACTTCCCGGTTTGCCGACAATAGACATACTTTCTTGACCATCCTTATTCTTAAATTTAATTTCAGCGTCTTTTCCATCTTTGCCGTTCAAAACAATACCAGCAAATTTAGGACGTCTTTTCATGACAATTTCTAATGAGTGATTATCTTTATAACGCACACCTAAATTAGCCGATGTGACAAATGTTGAATCAGACAACTTGGATGAATCCGCAATACCACCTAGAATACCTAACTTTTGATTAAGTTTACGCTTTACCACTTTATTATTGTCATTGCCATCATTACCTACAAACATTAAACCATCATTTAATGTCGCAACTTCTTCTTGTTGATCATTAGGTCGTGTATAAACAAGACGTGCTTTGTGTGCGCCTTCTTGTCCTTTCAATCCCTTGCTGCCTTTTGCCACACTGACTGTGACTTTAGTTATTGAACCATTTGTATTATTTGGACTAGCAATTTCAATTGCCCCTTCTTTTCCCTTTAAAGTGACACCCGATTTACCGTCTTTTCCTTTAGCACTAATCACGCCATCTACGTTTTTTTGACCACTTTTTCCGCCTGCGATCAATTTATTCACAGTTAAATTATCTCGCGTTGCGATAGTCACATTGGCACCATCTTGCTTAATCTTAATATTTTTTCCTGCTTTAATAGTTACGGTATCACCTAGTTTAACTTTACTCGCTCCATTTGCATTAACGACTTTGCCACCAGCTTCCTCAACTTTAAGCATCCAACCTTTCTCAACTTCTTGCTGTAAAGCATATAGTTGACTTCCATTTATCGCATCAGTTGATTTATCTGAAATACGTCCAGCAGCTAGATTAGTCAATGTCCGCTCTTGATTTGTTGAACCAATACTCACTGTGCCAATCGGTTTTTCACCTGCAAATTTATGCTCATTACCATTAATCGTTGTTTTTTCTGTAGCTACTTTCTCTGTTGTTACTGAACTTGCCCCTAACGCCACACTATTTTTATGCTTCGCTTGCGCAGCAAAGCCCAATGCGGTAGCATTTTTGGCTTTACTTTGTGCACTTGTCCCTAACACAGTAGCTCGATCTTGAGTTGCTTTTGCTCCAGTACCAATCGCAACTGCTTTTTTACCATGTGCTTCTGCTTGATACCCAAACGCAATTGTCTTTTCTTTTTTGGCTTTTGATTCTACACCAAATGCAATAGCACCTTCGGCTTTATTGTTAGGATCAGCTTTCATCACATTTGCATTTAAATATGTATCTTTCACTTTGTTAAACTGTCCCGTTTCAGCATTTGAACCAAAAGCGAGAGAATTACGCCCATTAGTCTTAGCCGCTGACCCTATAGCAATAGAATGATGACCATTTGTTTGCGTACGATTCATACCATCATATTTGGTTTTCTTTGCACCATTCTGATTTTCTCCATTCAGTGTTCTTGGTGAAACACTCCCAATTGCGATAGATTGATCACCTAATGCCGTCGCCGAAGCACCTAACGCAAAACTGGCATTGCCTTTTGCCCAAGCGACAGAACCAATAGCAGTAGAATAATCACCAATTGCAGCAGACTGACGCATCATAGATAATGAATTAAAACCATGAGCACGAGCCGCAGTCCCTACTGCGACAGAACCTGTTTTTTCAGCTTGAGCAAATGCACCAAGTGCTACTGCAACACCACCTGTTGCTTTGGAATAATCACCAATTGCAATACCATCATACTGTGGATTAGCTTTATCTGCTGTAGATTTAATATCAGTTTCACGACCTAACTTGATCCCTTGTGCTGTTTTAGGATCAAAATAATTCTCAGCAGATTGCTTTTCATTTAGTCCTTGTGGATCTATATTTTTTCGCCCTTTATCTGCATAAGATCTATTACCAGGATTCCAATAATTGTAAGGTCTCGAGCCAGTTTTATCTTTATAATCTGAATCAACTTGATTATTATCAATTTGACCATTTTGAATAGAACCATTTACAGTTTGTTGAATATCAATATAAGCTTGGGAGGGTAACGTGATAAAGAATAATGAAGACAATATTGTTAATTTAAAATTAAACTGCGTTTCAGTTGAATGGAGATGTTTATGTAAAGTAGAAGATAATTTACTACGGTCTTTTGCTAATTCAGAAACAACCACTAAAGATTGAGTCATTATATTCCAAATGACTTTATAGATGCGATTCATAAAATTCCTTTTATATAAAAATAAATTACGGCTTAAAAATTTAATTAACTCTGTACTTTCCCCAAATACGGGGCGGCTATTCTACTTACCGATCAATATAATGTCCAAAATTAAATATAACATTTAATTTAAAAAATATTCAAAAGACGAATTTACATACAAAACTTGTTATAATTATAATCTAATAACGTTCTGGCCATATTTCTTGTACTGGAATACCAATAAAATCAGCGATTATTTTTTCACCTTTAGGGTATTTTCGATCTAATGCATTATTAAGCGTTCTGGGATGTAAACCAGCTTGAACAGAAAGTTGAGCAAGCGAACTGCCTTTTTCCTTAATTGCAGCAATAATATATGCGCGATGCATATTCTTTTTACTCTTTTTCATTATGTGATATCCTTATGACTTAAATTAATACATGCTTCAGCACACATGTGAGTAACTGATAAGAACTATACAACCATTTTCAAAGGAACTCAATAGTTCTTTTTCAAAAAATTTATCTTCTTGATTTAATTTCAAACAGATCAATAGGTTAAATTCTCACAAAGTCAACATCAGTAGAGTTCCTAAAAAGGTTTTTATGCAGAACTATCAAGAGTGGTTTTCAATTAAAGAGCTTATGGGAAAAGGATTGTATTTACCTTCATCAGATAAAGGTATTGTGAAAAAAGCAGCTCGTGAGGGATGGATAAAGCGCCAAAGAGAAGGAGTTAAAGGAAGAACATTTGAATATCATTACTCTTCATTTCCAGTTGCTGTACAAAAACAACTTGGATTATATGATGAAAATAATCCTGTGAGTAACTCTTCTTTTAGTAAAAATATCGATGAACGAACCCATCATTATTCAACGCAACTACAAGTCAGTAAAGCAGGAAATAGCGAAGATCAGGTACAAATTCCCGTTTATCAAGATATTACCCTCAATCATTTTAACATACCACCTGATGATTACATTGGATTAAGTGCCCAATGGTTAAGTTTAAGAGGAATAGTTCCTAATAAACTTGCTTTTATCGTTGCTTCTGGAGATAGTATGCAGCCGACGATTCACAGCGGTGATCTTCTGCTAATTAATCGCGCGGTAATAACACCTAAAGATGGTGAAATTTATCTTATGCGTTTCGGCAAACAGCTATGGATAAAAAGAATTCAAGGGCTACCAAATGGTATTCGATTAATTAGTGATAATCAGCTGATTTATCCACCGATTGAATTAGATATGGGAAAAGATAAAAATGTTGAAATTATTGGTCGAGTTGTGTTTATAGGTCATCATTTAATTTAATTGCTCAAAAAATAATTGATATTAGTTTAATTTTTATATTTCATTTATTGCTTAGTTTAAATTTTATTCAGCCATATAAAAATAAGCTATTATTAAAATGTTTTTTATCTACGAATAAAATCGGGTTAATTAAAAATGATCACTCCCTTAATTTATTTTTAATGATGGTATTAAAATAAATACCAATTTGTGTTTATTTTAATCTATAAAAAGAAATTATTCTCCCTTCAGTAATAAAAAAATCTGCACTTCAATTGGATAATCAATCCCATCTTAAAGTGCAGATCTGCTATTAAATCTTATCGTTATTTAACTTAACGCCAAGATTTATATTGATTGATCAACCCATTAGTCGAACTATCATGGCTTTCAATTTTGTCATCATTAGCTAATTCTGGCAAAATGCGATTTGCCAATTGTTTGCCTAATTCAACTCCCCATTGATCGAAGCTATAAATATTAAAAATCACACCTTGTACAAAAATTTTATGCTCATACATTGCAATTAATGCGCCTAAGCTAAATGGTGTCATTTTTTGTACTAAAATAGAGTTAGTTGGTTTATTACCCGTAAAGACTTTGAATGGCACAATGTCTTTCACTTCATCTAGTGACTTACCTGCATTGATAAATTCAGCTTCAACCTCTTGCTTACTTTTACCAAAAGCCAGAGCTTCAGTTTGCGCAAAGAAATTTGATAATAATTTCTCATGATGATCAGCAAGTGGATTGTGTGTTTGCGCTGGCGCAATAAAGTCACAAGGGATTAGAGTCGTGCCTTGATGGATAAGTTGATAGAAAGCATGCTGACCATTAGTACCAGGTTCCCCCCAAATGATTGGTCCCGTTTGATAATTATTAATCTCCTTCCCATCACGATCAATGTATTTTCCATTTGATTCCATATTACCTTGTTGGAAATACGCCGCAAAACGATGTAAGTATTGATCATAAGGTAAGATAGCTTCTGTTTGCGCCCCTAAAAAATTCGTATTCCATAAGCCAACGAGCGCTAAAGTAGTTGGAATATTTTGTTCGATTGGCGCGGTACGGAAATGTTGATCCATCGCGTGCGCCCCTGCTAAAAGAGCTTCAAAATGCTCAAAACCAATTGATAATGCAATAGATAATCCAATCGCTGACCATAATGAATAACGACCACCAACCCAATCCCAGAATTCAAACATATTATGAGTATCAATACCAAATTCAGCTACAGCTTTAGCATTGGTTGAAAGGGCAGCAAAGTGTTTCGCCACATGCTGCTGTTCTTTAGCACTTGCTAAGAACCAATCACATGCAGAAAGCGCATTTGTCATAGTTTCTTGAGTGGTAAAAGTTTTCGAAGCCACTAAAAACAAGGTCGTTTCTGGATTCACTTTCTTCAACACTTCTGCGATATGTGTTCCATCAACATTCGATACAAAATGTAAATTCAAATGATTTTTATAAGGACGTAGTGCTTCAGTAACCATATAAGGCCCTAAGTCTGAACCACCAATACCAATATTAATCACATCAGTAATTGCTTTACCTGTATAACCTTTCCATTCACCTGAAATGACACGTTGACAAAACGCTTTCATTTTTGCTAATACCGCATTTACCTCTGGCATCACATCCTGCCCATCAACTAACACTGCTGTATTTGCTCGATTACGTAATGCCGTATGTAAGACAGCACGATCTTCGGTTCTATTGATTTTTTCACCTGTAAACATTGCTTCAATAGCATCAGATAATGCACATTCATTTGCTAATTGACGTAACAACGCTAATGTTTCTTTAGTCACATTATTTTTCGAAAAATCCACCAAAATCTCGTTATTAAACATCAATGAATAATCTGCAAAACGATCTTTTTCTTGAGCAAAAAGTTGCTGAATTGTCACCGCACTTTGTTGTTGGTTATGCTGTTCTAAGGCTTTCCATGCAGCAGTAGATGTTGGGTTAATGTTTTTCATAGCTTTTCCTTTTTTATGTCATATCAAATGAATGAAATAATATACTAAATTAGTTTTTTGGTTAAGAGGCAAAGGTTGAGTAAAAGCAAAGTTAAGTTTTATAAATCAATTAATTGTCTTATTTCTCTCCAAAGTCACAACTATTTTGTGATATAGCTCACATTTCTCAGTTTCTTTCTTGTTTTTTTTTGTTTCTTTACTTTTATACTCTTGTCCACTTGTCGGAGTGCTTTCGAGCTGAGACCATATTGGGATCCGTCGAACCTGTTAGGTTAATACCTGCGTAGGGAACAAGTTAAAATTCATCAAAATTAGACCGCTCTTTAGTGATAAGGGAAACCTTATTTAACTGAAGCGATGAGTTCACCCCTCCCTCACTTCAACAAGCAATTTACTTTATTACACATTAAAAAGGTATATTTGCTTATGTCAAAACTTACAACTCGCCGTGAAAAACGTGCTTCAGCCCAAAGTTTCATTCAAACATTAAAAGGTTATCAGCATCCCAGCTCTTCGCGCATTTACCTGCAAGGCTCACGAGCTGATATCCAAGTACCTATGCGTGAAATTCATTTAAGTCCGACATTAGTTGGTGGTGATAAAGATAACCCGCAATATGAAGCTAATGAGTCCATTCCTATTTATGACACGTCGGGCATTTATGGCGATGAAAATCAACACATTGATGTTACTAAAGGTATCCCTGCTTATCGTGATGCTTGGATCTTAGAACGTAGTGACACTGAATACCTCACAGGATTAAGCTCAGAATATGCTAATCAACGCTTGCAAGATAACACATTAGATGAATTGCGTTTTCAGCTTAAATGTCAAGTCAAACAAGGCAAAATAGGAAAACGAGTAACGCAATTACACTATGCACGTCAAGGCATTATTACGCCAGAAATGGAATTTATCGCGCTTCGTGAAAATATGGGACGAGACAGAATTAAAAGCGGAATACTATTACAACAACATCAAGGACAGAATTTTGGTGCTCAAATTCCTCCCCATATTACACCTGAATTCGTACGCCAAGAAGTCGCCGCAGGTCGTGCCATTATTCCTTGTAACATCAATCACCCTGAATTAGAACCAATGATTACTGATTTATATTTTGTTGCTGAGCATTTAAATTATCTACAACAACGTTATTGGAAAAACCGTTATTCCATATCATTTCCACGATTACGCCCTTGTGCAGGCGGCATGCAACCTACTGTAGAAATAAGTGACAAGCAATTACTCCAAGCTATTTGTGCATTCCGCTTGTTTATGCCAGAGATAGAACTTTCCCTATCGACCAGAGAGTCACCTTATTTCCGTGATAATGTTGTTCCTATTGCAATTAATACGATAAGTGCTGGTTCTAAACGCAGCCCGGTGGTTATGCTAATCGCAATACTGAATTAGATCAATTTTCACCTTATGATGAGCGTTCAGTATCTGAAGTAGCGCAAGCCTTAATCCAACGTGGATTACAACCAGTTTGGAAAGATTGGGATGACTATTTAGGGCGTTAATAACAAAAAATTAACAAAAACAATCTAGTCAGTAAAAAGGAGGGGCACAATCCCCCAGATTAAAGAGCAGATTTTTTATGACTAAATATCATAGAGTCTTCGAGAAGCAAGAAGTCAGTGCCTATCTCACATCTAAAAAATCTACAATGTGAGTTGTACCCAGTTTGGATGAGCCATGTCATCCACATACTCCTGATTATTTAAGTAAAGATCTAAATCCTTATCTCGCACAAAACCAAATTGATAACCATGTTTTTTTGCGAAAGCTTTTAATGCATTAAATTTTAATGCTGCAAAAGGATCAATGTTTTTATCCCGCCCTGTTGCATCTTCGCCTCCTTTGGTTTCGATTAACCAAATCTCACCACTGGTAGTCTTCACAATGTAGTCAGGATAGAATAACCGCTGCTTATCCACGCCTGTGTAATACACGATAGAAAGATAATCCTGCCCTGTATCACCATTTTTATACACAAACGCCACATTAGGGTTACATTCACAATATTTCTCAAACAAACGTTCACAAATAGAACGGTAGGTACCAGCAGTAATTTGACTTGAGTAATTTTTATATGCATTGCGTTCAAAAATAGTTGCTACACTGGTTGGATCGTAGGGATAAAGCGCCTGTAAAGGTATCTTAAACACATCTTCTCTTAGTGGATTTGTGCCAAAATCCAGTGAATGCTGTTGCTTCGCTGAAGCAAATTGTATAAACAATATGTTAAATTTATCGATATTATTGATCACAAAAGCATAAAAGCCCTTCAAATTTAATTTAAGCAATTTGTATTTCGACAAACCAAAATCTGCCAAAAATAGAAACTGTAACATCTGGCGCGTACGTTCATAGCTCAACCCCAAATGTTTTTTCAGACTATCAATATGCTGACGTAAATCAATGCCATGTTCGTGTGTATTCACCAGATAATGTAGAGCATGATATTGATTTGGTTCTTCCTTAATTTGGTGCAATGTTCGATAACGCCCTGTCAAATATTGACGATATAAATGTTCGCCAAACACAAAACCCGCATTTTCTAAACAACGTTGATTTTCTACTACATTGGAAGTGAGTTTAAATTCTGTCTTGAAAAACTCGTACAATCTCGACCGCACTTCCACATCATTTTCAAAATCTGCATCCTTATTGCGCAGTTCCTTTTTCAACTCGACGCGCTTCGGTTCATCTTTTAAAAAGAGGCGTAAATACTCATTACCGCCACTCTTTCTTGCTGCTTCTTTATATTTCTCATCAAAAGTATAAAGATAGGAACAGTCCAAAATATCTTTACCATAATGTCTTGCCATTGGCATTCGGCGAAGTCGTCCAAGCGTTTGAATTTCAAAACTTTCGGACATATTTTCCCGTAGTTTCACTAATACCTTAGCTCTTGGGCAATCCCAACCTGTCGCCAATGCTTGCTTAAACAGTAAAAAGACTGGCTCCGCATTATGATGTGTAATGCTGTCAGGCTGGTCGATTTCACCAATATTAATTTTGCCAATCTTGTGTGATTTCTTATCTTGACTGTTTTCTGGACTTAACCACTTCGCCACCATTTTATTTTCATAAGAGTACCCCATTTCCGCTAATTTCGTTTCCACAAAATCAATCAGCTCATCATTCATGTTTGGGAATTGTACCAACACAAGTGGTCGAATTGCTTCATTCTCTTGCAAATAAGCCGCAGCAATTTGTTGGCGGATGCTATCGGCTTTTTGCAGCAAAAGAGCGGTTTCATTTTGAATGTTTTCCATTTGCTCAGTATTAAGATCCTTATTGATATACATTGCTCTGGTAATCAAACCTTCGTTGATCACATCCACTTCCTTGATTTCGTAAAAAGTCGCCTGTGGATTAGGTTGTGGCGTAGCTGACACACGAATTTCCATATCTGCATTGAGTGTATCAATAATATCTCTTGCTTTCGCTGTATCGTTTTGGTGTTCTTCATCAATAATCACAATAAACTTTTTATTAGCACGATGAGCATCCGCAATATGTTGCTTGAGATTTTTTCGCTCACTCTCTTTCAATGCGATATTACCTTTTTTAGTGATAGTTTCCCAGTTGATAAAATAACTCGTGCCTTGCTCAAAACCACCATTGAGAATATCCGATAAAGTTGCTGTTCTTGAAGTTGGTGAAAAACGTTCCATTCTCTCTTTTGATTGCTGTTCTAAATCACCTTTGCCTACCGTAAACCAGCAAAAAATTGCATTGGGATAATCCATCCAAAAGGTTTCAATAAATCGAATTAAAATAATAGTTTTACCACTGCCAGTCGGACTTTTCATCACAATTTGTGCTTTTTTATTGGAAGAACTCATTAAAAAATCCACTGCTTGTTGTTGAAAATCTTTTAATTTTAAACCGATCATTTATAGTTCCCCCATTTCAACTAATTCTTGGCGAAAATAATATTCTGGAATTTCAATCACACGAATTTTTTTTGCAGCTACCAACGCATTTTGGCGCCTTGAAAATAAGATATCTGACGTAATAAATAGTGTGGATTTTTCCGTGATGTTTTCTGTTAAGATTTCAGCTAATTGTTCTTCATTCTCAAGTAAAAACACTGTTTGATGATCAATTTCACAACCAAAATCTAATTCAATTAAGGGACGAATATAAGGCAGTAATTGATTACGTAAAGTGCGGTCGTTTTCAGCAAATTTTTGAATAAAATCGGTTTTTAAATACTTCAAATTATGTGGCAAATCCGTTTGAATATTTTTAAGGCGCTGATAAGTCACTTCTTCGCAAATATTATTTTCATTATTGGTACACAGAATATAAGTACGATTACCACCATCTTCTTTATTCAGTTGAGCTACAGCGTGACCAGTAGTACCAGAACCAGCGAAGAAGTCGAGGATGATAGAATTAGATTGTGAATAAAGTGAAATACACTGTTTAATTAATTTCACTGGTTTTGGATAAGTAAATAAAGCCTGACCACCAAAAATCTCTTTTAATTCTTTTGTTGCTGTTTGAGAATGATCAACTTCACTGTATTTCCAAATTGTCATTGGCACAACCGATTGATTTACTTCTGATAAAAAACGCTTTGTTTGAGGAATACTGTTATTTTTTGAACCAAACCAAATTCTTTTATCCTCTAACATTTCATAAAACCTTTCTTGAGAATAAACCCAGCTTCTACCTTGCGGTGGATACACAATTTTTCCTGTGGGTGTTGTAATAGGGTAAATATTACTTTCAACAGCTGGTCCAACAGATAAATCACTTGTTTTCCAAACTCCTCTAGGATCATTATCTGGATTTTTATAACGATTATTAGCTTCCTCTGAACGTTTTAATTTATTACTTATCGTTAATTCTTTATTTTTTGCATAAACTAAAATGAAATCGTGGCTTTCAGAAAAATGTTTCTTTAAGTTAACTGGTGAATATGCTCTTTCCCATACAATTTGAGCAAGAAAATTTTGCTCACCAAAAATCTCATCACATAATAACTTCAATTGAGCCTGCTCATTATCATCAATAGAAATAAAAATCACGCCCTGTGGGCTTAATAAATTTTTTGCTACGGCTAACCGCTTGTTCATAAAAGAGAGCCATTTAGAGTGGGAATAACCGTCGGTTTTATCTACAATATGATCATCGTAAATAAAGTCTTTATTACCTGTATTATAAGGTGGATCAATATAGATCAGATCGATCTGGCTACGGTGTGTTTTTTCGAGAAGTTTAAGAGAATGGAGATTATCGCCTTCGATTAAAAAATTAATAGACTGCTCACCTACTGTTCGCTCGCTGTTCGCTCGCTGTTCGCTCGCTGTTCGCTCGCTGTTCGCTCGCTGTTCGCTCGCTGTTCGCTCGCTGTTCGCCAGCGATTATCTGGCGGTCTTTTAACTCTGTCAATACTGGAATATGCTTTTTGAGCATTTCCTCAACATTTTCACTATGTTCTTCCCAAACTAAACCATATTTCTTGCTAACTAAAGCATTTTCAATTTCATTAAATGCTTGAAGGTGAACATCATCATTGTGTGCTGCTTTTAACTCTGCCAAAAAAGCGAGCATTTTCTCTCGTTTCTGTTGGGATAGATTCATTTTTTCTCCTTAACAATATATGAAGTAAAACTTTGCCTTCTTTAAACATTTCATGTTATCAAAAAAATTTTAGAATGCTTTTTTAAACATTCTAATTTTAATTGAGTTATGATAATCAATGCGTTGAACAACATTGATTATACTAAAAAATGCGGTAAAACTGACCGCACTTTCTTTATCTACTATTAATCCACATATTCTGTTAATACACGTGGCGTTAACTTTGTAATAAGTTCATAGCTGATTACGCCACTAATTTTGGCAATTTCTTCAATGGGAAGCTCTTTACCCCATAAAATTACTTCATCACCAACACTATCTTGGCTTTCTTGACCTAAATCTACCGTCAGCATATCCATAGATACCTTACCTACTATTGGTACACGGCGACCATTTAAATACACAGGCGTTCCTGTCGGCACATCTCGAGGATAGCCATCACCATAACCAATCGCGACCACACCAATTTTAGTTTCTTTATCGCTCACCCATACTCCACCATAACCAACAGGTTCACCTTCTTTATGATTTTTAATAGCAATTAACGAGGAGGTTAACATCATAACTGGTGTAAGATCATATTCTTGTGCAGGGATGTTGACTGGTGAAATGCCATACATAATAATGCCTGGTCGAATCCAATCTAAATGCGATTCTGACCAAAACAAAATGCCGCCTGAAGCAGCAATACTGCGCTGTCCATTTTTATCTTTTGTACAATGCAAGAAACGACTTAATTGCATCGACGTATAATCACAGTCTAGCTCATCTGCACGACTAAAATGGCTAATAAAACAAATATCAGGATCGACATTAGGTGAGCTTTTAAGTGTGTGATAAAAGTCATCAACTTGATCTAAATCTACGCCTAAACGGTGCATGCCCGTATCAATTTTAAGCCAAACTTTAATTGGTGTTGGCACTTTTGCTGCTTGCAATGCCCGTAATTGCTCCACATTATGTACAACGGTTTGAATATTATTGATCGCAATAACAGGCAAATCTTTATCACAAAAAAAGCCTTCAAGTAACAAAATAGGTTTCGTAATCCCATTTGAGCGTAAACTTAAGGCTTCTTCTAAACGAGCAACACCAAAGCAATCAACCATGTCTTCTACGGCGGATGATACAAACACGACTCCGTGCCCATAAGCATTTGCTTTGACGACTGCAATAATTTTACTGTTTGGTGCTTTCTGCTTAATAGTTTGGATATTATGTTTTAGCGCAACAGAACTAATTTTGGCTGTTGCAGGTTTCATATTCATTAATAATCGTCTCTCATATCTCGTTGTTCAGCTAAATTATCAAAGCGAGAATATTGTCCTCTAAAGGCAAGTCTGACACGTCCAATTGGACCGTTACGCTGTTTACCAATAATAATCTCTGCGACCCCTTTATCTTCGGAGTTTTCGTTATACACTTCATCACGATAAATAAACATGATCAAGTCAGCATCTTGCTCAATAGAGCCAGACTCACGTAAATCTGAATTGACAGGACGTTTATCTGCGCGATTTTCTAACGTACGGTTAAGCTGTGACAATGCAATGACCGGCACTTCCAATTCTTTTGCCAGTGCTTTTAAAGAACGAGAAATTTCTGCAATTTCTAAAGTACGGTTATCGGCAAACCCTGGCGCACGCATTAATTGTAAATAGTCCACCATAATTAGGCTTAACCCACCATTTTCCCGATATACGCGTCTTGCTCTTGAACGCAATTCTGTCGGTGTTAAACCAGAAGAATCATCAATATATAAATTTGGTTTATTTGCAAAAAGTCCCATTGTACTACCAATTTTTGACCAGTCGCTTTGATCTAACCCCTGCCCAGTACGAATTTTTGTTTGATCCACACGCGATAAAGAAGCTAATGAACGCATCATAATCTGTTCTGCTGGCATCTCTAAACTGAATACAAGCACAGGTTTCTCACTTTTCAATGCCGCATTTTCACACAGGTTCATCGCAAAAGTGGTTTTCCCCATTGATGGACGCGCGGCAACAATAATCAAATCTGAAGGCTGTAAGCCCGCTGTTTTTTTATCAAGCGCATCAAAGCCCGTACTGACCCCAGTGATACCGTTATGCCCTTCCGCTTTACTTAATAACTCAATACGATCAATAGTCTTTTCAAGAATAGCGCAGATATTTTGTGGACCATCATTTGAAGTCGTCCTTTTTTCAGAAATCGCAAATACTTTTCGTTCTGCCTCATCTAAAATATCTTTTACTTCCATACCTTTAGTGCTGTAACAACTTTGTGCCACATCATTACTCACACTGATTAAATCACGTAAGATCGCACGATCACGTACAATCGCTGCATAAGAAACAATATTAGAAACACTTGGTGTATTTTTCGAAAGCTCAGCTAAATAAGCAAATCCACCGACATCTTCACTTAAATTTTTCTCTTTCAGAAATTCATAAATATTAATTAAATCAATTGGTTTACCTTGGCGTACCAAGTTTTCCATCTCTTGAAAAATGACACGATGAGCGGCTAAATAAAAATCATCAGGAATTAACATATCACTAATGCTATCCCAATGTGCAGGATGAATAAGAATGCCCCCTAAAACAGACTGTTCCGCCTCTAAGGAATGAGGCGGCACAATGCCTTGTTCAAGTGGTTTAGTTGAAATCTGGGAGGTCTTTTTTGCCATAAGAGTTGGTTTTTTATTAGAATCAAAATTAGCCTATATCATATACTAATTCTTTTTTTTATTTAAGTAAGAATTGGGAGTAAAACACGAAGTCAACACATCAATTCAGCACAAATTTTCTAAAAACAGACCGCACTTAAACAGTTAAAGTGCAATCTATTCTGACAAAATTAAACGCTATGTTTGGGCTATATTAACGTAGCTTTTCTAATTTTGCCAAATGTGCGATAAGCCATTTAATTCCTTGATTTTGAAAAGCAATTTGTAAACGTGTGTTGTTATCAGTACCTTCAACATTAATGATTGTACCTTGTCCAAATTTCGCATGTAATACTTTTTGCCCCATTTTCCATTCACTCTCGTTCAGAGTTGGCGCAACAGATCCCACTTTTTGTTGATTCATCGCGCGCGTGACTGTACCACGTAAACGTACCTCTTGAATGCATTTTGATGGTAATTCAGCGATAAAACGTGAAGGCAAATGACGTTCTTCTTTAGCATATAAACGACGACTTTCCGCATAACAAATCGTTAACTTTTGTTTAGCTCGAGTAATTCCTACATAAGCTAATCGGCGTTCTTCTTCTAAGCGTCCTGGCTCTTCAAAAGAACGGAAACTTGGAAATAAGCCTTCTTCAACACCAACCATAAACACACGTGGAAATTCTAAGCCTTTAGCAGAATGTAAGGTCATCATTTCTACATAATCTTGATGTGGAGAAGCCTGTTCTTCACCCGCTTCTAATGAAGCATGTGTTAAGAATGCAGTTAAATCAGAAAGCTCCTCCGCTTCATCAGGCTTAATAAACTCTTTGGTTGCTGTCACTAACTCTTCTAAGTTTTCAATCCGAACTTCGCCTTTTTCGCCCTTTTCTTGCTTATACATTTCATATAAACCAGAATGTTTGATGACAAAATCAGTTTGGGCAAATAATGGCATTTCGGCACTGTCTTGGTGTAACGAGTTAATTAACTCGATAAAACGCTGTAACGCAATAGCTGCTCGTCCAGTCAGTAAGTTCTCATCAATCGCTAAGTGAGTAGCTTGCCATAACGTCACCGCACGTTCACGAGTTAAGCGACGTAAAATATCCAAGGTTCGATCTCCAATCCCACGTGCTGGCGTATTGATTACTCGCTCAAAAGCTGCATCATCCTGACGATTGGCAATTAAACGTAAATAAGCTAATGCATCTTTAATTTCCTGGCGTTCAAAGAAGCGCATTCCGCCATAAATACGGTACGGGATTTGTGCACGAATCAACGCTTCTTCGATAACTCGTGATTGGCTATTACTACGATACAAGATCGCACAGTCATTCAACTTGCCCCCTTGCTCCAACCACTGTTTCACTTGTGCCGCAACAAATAAGGCTTCATCCAGTTCATTAAATGCAGCATAGATCCCTACAGGATCGCCCAGCTCTCCTTCTGTCCATAAATTCTTACCTAATCGGTTGCTATTATTTGCAATAAGCTGATTAGCGCTTTGTAAAATATTACCCGTAGAGCGGTAATTTTGTTCAAGACGAATTGTTTGTGCTTGAGGGAAATCCTCTAAAAAGCGTTGAATATTTTCAATTTTTGCACCACGCCAACCATAGATGGATTGATCATCATCCCCCACAATCATCACTTTACCTTGCTCACCAGCTAACAATCTGACCCAAGCATATTGAATTTTATTCGTATCTTGAAACTCGTCGACTAAGATATGCTGGAAACGTTGTTGGTAGCGTTGTAGGATAACGGGCTTTTTCAGCCACAGTTCATAAGCGCGTAACAACAACTCTGCAAAATCCACTAAACCTGCACGATCACAAGTATCCTGATAAATTTGATAAATCTTAATCCATTCACGTTCATGGCGATCGTTGTTATCATCAATTTGATGCGCGCGTAACCCTTCATCTTTCTTATTATTAATATACCAACAGACTTGTTTGGGAATAAAAATTTTCTCATCAAAATTGTGTAATTTAAGTAAGCGTTTAACTAAACGAAGTTGATCATCAGAATCGAGAATTTGGAAATCTTGTGGAAGGTTGGCATCAAGATGGTGAGCGCGTAGTAAACGATGTGCAATACTATGGAAAGTTCCTACCCACATACCAAATAAGCGTTTTGCCGCATGTTGAGCTAAGGTCTTTTCAATACGTTGACGCATTTCAGCAGCAGCTTTATTGGTAAAGGTTACTGCCATAATACTGCCTTCAGAAATAGTTTCGACTGCAATCAGCCAAGCAATACGATGAGTCAATACACGCGTTTTTCCACTACCTGCCCCAGCTAAAACGAGGTAATTACCTAAAGGTGCAGCCACTGCTTCACGTTGTTTATCGTTTAACCCATCCAATAATTCTGAAATATCCATGCTGCTCTTTACCTTCATTTTTCATTTTACTATTCCATTTACATCATACCAGTAACTAAATGGAATAAATCAGGGCAGACACTATGCGCTGCCCCAATGTTGAGTATGTCATCAAACTGTCTTTTTATACAGTAAAATTATAGAGAAAATTCTTAAAAAAACAACCGCTCTTTTCCTGCATATATTGTGGCGCGACCTTCTCGAGCAAAGCCAACTAATGTCAATCCACATTGTTCTGCCATACTCACAGCCAACTCTGTACCCGCTGAAATTGCAATTAACATCTCAACACCACATACCGCTGTTTTTTGTACCATTTCATAACTAGCACGACTGGTCACGACAACAAAACCTGTTGGTTTACCTTGTTTAGCATACCAACCTAATAACTTATCTAAAGCCACATGACGTCCAACATCTTCACGAATTGCTAATAAATGACCTGCAATATCAAAAAAGCCTGCGGCGTGAGTTGATCCTGTTTGTTTGCCTAATTCTTGCGCTTGTTGTAATTGGTTAAGGCAATCTTCTAATTTATTTAAATCAAACTGCAAAGTGCGGTCTAATTTTGGCAAATTTTTATGTACTTGTTGCAATTGTTCAGTACCACAAATCCCACAACCAGTACGCCCCGCTAAAGTACGACGTTGCTCTTTTAAACGCACAAAACAACGGGTTGCTAGCTCAATTTGCACTTCAATCCCATGGCATACCCTAATAACATCAATGCCATAAATATCACTCACTTTATCAATAATTCCTTCAGCCAAAGAAAAACCTAAGGCGAAGTCAGCCAAATTTTGTGGTGAACACATCATTACTGTATGGGAAATTCCGTTATAAACTAAAGCAACGGGAGTCTCTGTAGCAAGATTTTCTTCTTTTAACGCATAAGTTATTGTTTTGTTTTTTATTTGTTGGTTTTTTGTTAATTTATTAAAAAAACTAACTTTTACTTTTGTGATCCAAGTCAAAATATTTTTCCTTATTAATGGTTATGGGTTATAGATTTACCATTAAAAAATCAGTATCCTAAAAGGTGCTTAAATTGTAGGTATTTACATACTTGTATGAGATATACCAACAATTCAAAACTTGGCAAGATTGTAATACAATTTTAACAAGTGAAAAACAAGCCCAAAAATATTTAACGATTTATTTAACGAATTTACTACTATCACATGCGAACAAACTTGTTTTGTCACGCTAAGGAGTATTATCTATGCAGGTCAGTAGAAGAAAGTTCTTCAAGATCTGTGCAGGGGGAATGGCGGGTACATCTGCGGCAATGTTGGGCTTTGCACCGACAGAAGCATTAGCAGCACCTCGCAATTACAAATTATTACGTGCTAAAGAAACACGTAATACCTGTACTTACTGTGCCGTTGGTTGCGGTATGTTGCTTTATAGCCTAGGCGACGGTTCAAAAAATGCTAAAGGCAAATTATTCCATATTGAAGGTGACCCTGATCATCCAGTTAGCCGTGGTGCACTCTGTCCTAAAGGTGCAGGCGCATTGGATTATGTAAACAGTGAACGCCGAGTTCTTTATCCAGAAGTACGTGAAGCAGGCTCAAAAGAGTGGAAACGTATTTCTTGGCACGAGGCGATCGAACGTATCGCACGACACATCAAAACTGACCGCGACGAAAACTTTATTACGCATAATGAAGCAGGCGTTGAAGTTAACCGCTGGATGACAGCAGGTTTCTTAGCAGGTTCTGCATGTAGCAATGAAACAGGTATCCTCACTCAAAAATTTGTACGTTCTCTCGGTATGATTTTTACCGATAACCAAGCGAGTATCTGACACGGACCAACGGTAGCAAGTCTTGCTCCATCATTTGGTCGCGGTGCGATGACAAATCACTGGGTTGATATAAAAAATGCCGATCTTGTTATTGTAATGGGTGGTAACGCCGCAGAAGCTCACCCTGTGGGATTCCGTTGGGCAATTGAAGCGAAAAAACAAAACGGCGCGAAGTTAATGGTGGTTGATCCACGTTTTAACCGTACAGCCGCTGTCGCCGATATTTATATGCCACTACGTCCAGGTACCGATATTGCCTTCTTATCAGGTGTTATTCGTTACTTATTAAATCATGACAAAATTCAACACGAATATGTCAAACACTATACTAATGCGACATTCTTAGTAAATGAGAATTTCAAATTTGAAGATGGCTTATTCTCTGGCTATGATTCAGAAACCCGTAAATATGATCGTTCAACTTGGGCATACCAGTTTGATGAAAATGGTGAACCTAAACGTGACATGAGTATGCAAGATCCACGCTGTGTGATCAACATGTTAAAACAACACGTTTCCCGTTATACACCAGAAATGGTTGAACGTATTACAGGTACAAAACAAAAAGACTTCCAAATTTTCTGCGAAGAAATTGCGAAAACTTGTGCACCAGATAAAGCGGCAACGTTTATGTACGCATTAGGCTGGACTCAACATACTGTTGGTTCACAAAATATTCGTACTATGGCAATGATCCAATTGCTATTAGGTAATATTGGTGTTTCTGGTGGCGGTGTAAACGCATTGCGCGGTCACTCAAACGTACAAGGTATTACAGATTTAGGCTTATTCCCAAATCGTCTACCAGCTTATATTCCATTACCAACTGAAACTGATGCTACGCTAGAAGCTTTCTTAAATCGTATTACCCCAAAAACGATGATGAAAGATCAGGTGAACTATTGGAAAAATACACCGAAGTTCATGGTCAGCATGCTAAAAACGTTCTATGCCGATAAAGGCACTAAAGAAAATGAATTCGGTTACCATTATTTACCAAAACTGCCAAAAGGCGGAATGGATCACATGCGTTACATTGAAGAAATGTATCAAGGTCGTGTGAATGGTTATTTCTGTCAAGGTTTCAACCCTATCGCTTCTTATCCAAATTCAGGCAAGATCATTAAAGCATTAAGCAAATTAAAATACTTAGTGATTTTTGATCCGCTTATTACTGATACATCAGAATTTTGGATGAACCATGGTGAATACAATGATGTAAAAACTGAAGAGATTCAAACTGAAGTCTTCCGTTTACCAACAACTTGTTTCGTGGAAGAAGATGGTTCTATTGCAAACTCTGGTCGTTGGTTGCAATGGCATTGGAAGGGTGCAGAACCACCGGGTGAGGCTAAAACTGATGGCGAAATTTTATCTGAAATTCGTGCAGAGTTAATCCATTTGTATAAAACAGAAGGTGGAAAAGCACCACTTGAGCCATTAGAAGCCATGAGCTGGAACTATGCAAATCCACTTGAACCAAAAGCAGAAGAAGTGGCTAAAGAGAATAATGGTTATGCATTAGAAAATTTATTTGATGCAAATGGCAATCTCATCTTGAAAAAAGGACAACTCCTTTCAAGCTTTGCACAAATGCGTGATGATGGCAGCACTTCTGGTGGCTGCTGGATCTATACCGGTCAATGGACAGAGAAAGGGAACCAAATGGCAAACCGTGATAACTCTGATCCATCTAACCTAGGTAATACATTAGGTTGGGCATTTGCATGGCCATTAAACCGTCGTATCCTTTACAACCGTGCGAGTGCTGATTTAGCAGGTAATCCATTTAACCCTAAACGTCCATTAGTCAAATGGAATGGCAAAAACTGGAACTATATTGATGTAGCTGACTTTGGTACCGCACCACCGAATAGCTCGACATTACCATTTATTATGCAACCAGAAGGCGTAAGTGGTTTATTTGTGCGTGAACGTATGGTTGATGGTCCTTTCCCTGAGCACTATGAACCAATGGAAAGCCCAATTGGCACTAATCCTCTGCATCCAAATGTAGTCTCAAGTCCAGTTGCACGTATTCTACCAGCAGATAAGGAAGATTTAGGTACTTCAGCTGATTTCCCTTACGTTGGAACCACTTATCGTTTAACTGAACATTTCCATTACTGGACGAAGAACTCACTTTTAAACGTTATCGCTCAACCTGAGCAATTCGTCGAAATTGGTGAAGATCTTGCGAAAGAAAAAGGCATCAGCAATGGTGATACAGTGAAAGTCAGCTCAAAACGTGGCTATATCAAAGCCGTTGCAGTTGTCACTAAACGTATCCGTACATTAATGTCTGATGGAAAACCAATTCATACTGTAGGTATCCCAATTCACTGGGGCTTCTCAAGTGTAGGCAAAAAAGGCTTCTTTGCGAACAACTTAACTGTTCGTACTGGTGATGCAAATACGCAAACACCTGAGTCAAAATGTATGTTAGTTAATATTGAGAAAGTGGGGGCTTAAGATGGGTGTTGTACAATCTCAAAATATAATCAAAGCCTCTGCGACATCAAACTTTACACCCGCACCACAGGCGCGTGATCATCAAATTGAAGTGGCTAAATTAATTGACGTCACGACTTGTATTGGTTGTAAAGCTTGTCAAGTAGGCTGTTCTGAATGGAATGATTTACGTGCCGAGCCAGAAAAATGCGTGGGAGTATACGATAATCCAATCGATCTCAACGCGAAAGCATGGACTGTGATGAAGTTCAATGAGGTGGAAGAAAACGATCGTCTTGAATGGTTAATTCGTAAAGACGGTTGTATGCACTGTAGTGAGCCTGGCTGTTTAAAAGCTTGTCCTGCGCCAGGCGCAATTATCCAATATGCTAATGGTATTGTTGATTTCCAATCAGACAAATGTATTGGCTGTGGTTACTGTATCGCAGGCTGTCCATTCAATGTACCACGCATGAATCCAGAAGATAATCGCGTATACAAATGCACTTTATGTGTTGACCGTGTGACTGTGGGTCAAGAACCTGCTTGTGTCAAAACGTGTCCAACGGGTGCCATTCGTTTTGGTAGTAAAGAAGAAATGAAGCACTACGCAGAAAAACGTATTGCAGACTTGAAATCGCGCGGCTATGAAAATGCAGGCTTATATGATCCAGAAGGTGTGGGTGGTACGCATGTCATGTACGTACTACATCATGCAGATAAACCTGAACTTTATTCTGGCTTACCAAAAGATCCATCTATCGACTTGAGTGTCAAACTTTGGAAAGATGTATTAAAACCAGTAGCGGCAGTTGCAATGGGCGGTATCGTATTAAGCGAAATTGCTCACTATATCGCAGTGGGTCCAAATACAGAAGAATTTGACGAACATGATGAAGACGAAGCACATAATGGAGGCAAACATGAGTAAGATTAAGATCAGCAACGATCGTAAAATCGTGCGTCATAAACTGCCTGCGCGTCTAAGCCATTGGTTACTTGTGATCTGTTTCTTTGTCACTGGGTTATCAGGACTTGCTTTTTTCTTCCCTGATTTTGCGTGGTTAACTGAGATTCTTGGTACGCCACAACTTGCGCGCTTTGTGCACCCATTTACAGGAATTATTATGTTCATTGCATTTCTTAACTTATGTCGTATTTATTGGCGACATAATTTCCCAGAGAAAAACGACTGGGTTTGGTTAAGAAATATTCATGAAGTACTAAAAGGCAATGAGCATGCTGTTTCTGACAACGGTAAATATAATCTTGGTCAGAAAATGTTATTCTGGACCTTGATTCTTGCGATGTTAACTCTACTTGTCACAGGAATTATTATGTGGAGACAATATTTTTCACATAATTTCTCTATTCCAGTGATTCGTATTGCCATCTTATTCCACTCTACCAGTGCATTCTTACTTTTCACTGGTATTATGGTACATATTTATATGGCATTCTGGGTGAAAGGTTCTATCCGTGGTATGGTCGAAGGCTGGGTTACAGTACGCTGGGCGAAAAAACACCACCCGCGTTGGTATCGTGAAGAAGTTTTACCTCAATTAGAAAAAGAAGAACAAGAGAAACATAGCCAAAAATAAACTATGCTAACTCAATAAAAGTGCGGTCAAATTTTCAGAAATTTTCTAAAAAGCGACCGCACTTTATTTGTTACTTAAACAAGGAAAAATGATGAGTATCAGAATTTTACCCGAATCAGAAATCAAACAAGCTGCCAGTTCTTTTAGCGCCCCAGCATTGCTATTCGCCAATCCGAAAAATCTCTACCAACGCCGTGCAGAGCGCTTTACTACGTTTGCCAAAGCGCATCCCTTAGCTGACTATTTAACCTTTGCTAGTTTAGTTTCTGAAGCACAGCTCGCCGTATTAAAAAACCATCCAATCACCCCAGATTCTCGCTTAAGTGAAAACAATATCTCAGCCGAATTATTGGCAACACAGCCGCTGCATTTTAAACGTTGGCAGCGAGATCCTGTCTGGTTAACATTATTAACAGCGCTTTTAAATGAGATAAAACCTAAAGCCAATAACAATATTCTGACTACGATTGAATGGTTAGAAAAAGCGTCTGCAACAGAACTAAACCAATTAGCAGATCACTTACTCGCACAAGAATTTAGCCGAGTGAGCAGCGATAAAGCTGTATTTATTTGGGCTGCACTTTCACTCTACTGGTTACAATTGGTCCAGCAAATCCCACATTCTAGCCATAAAGAAAGTAACGAGAATCTACATGTCTGCCCTGTTTGCGGATCTGCACCCGTTGCCAGTGTAATTCACTTTGGCGCAGAACAAGGCTTACGCTATTTACATTGTGCCCTATGTGAAAGTGAGTGGAATATGGTACGTGCAAAATGTACTAACTGTGATCAAACAGGTAAACTTGATTATTGGTCACTAGATAGCGAAGTCGCGGCAGTAAAAGCCGAAAGCTGTGGAGATTGTCATAGCTATCTGAAAGCACTTTATCAAGAGCACGACCCCAAAGTAGAAGCTGTTGCTGATGATTTAGCAACATTATTTTTGGATGTCGAAATGGAAGAAAAAGGTTTCCAACGCAGTGGATTAAACCCGTTTCTATTTCCAAATAGTGAAACATAATTCGCTTATTTTAAATAACAATAACTCATTCATGCTGGCTAAAATAAAATGCATGCTATAAACACTGATTGAAGAATAGGCTTATTTTTGCTTTTATATTTAGAAATGCATGTCCACTGTTTTATTCAGATAAAAAATAGGCAGGTCATTATTGAGCTGCCTATTTTTACTTTTGCATTCACAATTTATTGCAATACGGACAAACGTTGCTGCGCTAAAGCGGCAAGTTCACCTTGTTGATTAGATAATTTTTGATACCAATACACGGCTTGTTTCTTATTTTTCTTGGTACCTTCCCCTTTTTCATACATCATTGCCACACGGTATTGCGCATCATGATTACCTGCTTCCGCTGCTTTTTTAAACCATTTAAAAGCATTAGCGAGTTGTTTTAATTCATTTTCATAAATTTGCCCAAGTACCATCATAGCATCTAGTGAACCTGAATTTGCGGTTTTCTCAAACAACTTAATACTATGCTGAATGTCTTTCTTAACACTATTGCCTTGTAAATAAAAGACAGCCAGATTATTGATTGCTTTAATACTTCCCTTTTCAGCCGCTTCACTAAACCACCAATAAGCTTTTTCAAAATCTTGCGCAACACCTTGTCCTCTGGCATATAAAATACCTAAATTGGCTTGAGCTTGATAATCTCCCTTTTGCGCTAAAGGTAAAATTAATTCAAAAGCCGTTTTCCAATCTTGTTTATCTGCCGCTTGCAAAATTAATTGTTGACGCTCATCATCACTCAACCCCTGCGAAATTTGTTCATTTTCGACCGCACTTGATACCACTGGTGTAGCAGAAGCTACCCGTTCCTCTGTCAACGGTTGTGCCTGAGCAAAAAAGGCATTCATAAGTATACTCAATACAAGCGTTTTTTTCATAGCTAAACCTTATCGTGTCGCAACTAATAACATCACAAAAAAGACGAAAGAAACCACCATTTCAGCTAATCCAACTTGCTTTACACTGAGCTTAACGCGTGGCAGCCAAATAGCACGAACTAATGGTGGTAAATAAGCTAATGCTAACAAATATTGTTGCAAAGGTAAAAACATCAACACACAAAACAAATGAAAAATAATGGAAGCTTTTAAATAAAGTGGGTTCTTACGTTCGCGTAAAACCGATTTGACATAAAGCGTTGTACCAATAAAGAACAAACTTGGATAAAGTGCAACGAACCAAATTTGAATATCAAATCGACGTTCTGCAAAATAATAAGCTGCCATCCCTGCAATAGCGAAAATAGTAATGCCGGCAAAATCATTTAACAATGCACGTTCATCTTTTTGTTTAACATAGTAAATACTTACCACGACGAGAGGTAACATCACGATGACAAAATAGACAATATGCCAGTTATACCATAGTGCAGGTAATGCAAACAAGGCACTAGCACTACCATAAATCCAACTCCATTTGATATTCATCGGCATATTTCTTCCTTTAAATAGATTCAGGAAAGGATAAGTCATAAGATACAGTGCTGCCCAAGCTAAAAATAGGAAAAGATGTTGCCAGATTGGCTGAGATGAAAGCATGCCATATAAAAATGGCATTAATGCCATCACAATCGCACCATGTTGATTAGAAATTAGTAACTTCATTATTCAATCGCCAGACTAAAATTAAGTTGCGTAATTTTAACGAGTTTGATACAAAATAGATATTATATTTGTTCGTTATTCAATCAAAAGAGGGCAAAAAAATGGTGAGTATCCAACGTTTTCACTCAACATCACGTTTATCTGAAATGGCAATTTATAATGGTGTAATCTATTTAGCAGGTCAAGTACCAGAAAAAACGGTACAAGAAGCAGCCTATGAACAAACAAAAGAAATATTAGATTTAATTGATCAATTGCTCGCTGAAGTAGGCGCGAATAAAAGCCGTATCATTAGTGCTCAAATTTATCTAGCAGATATGAGTGATTATGATGAGATGAATCGCGCTTGGGATGAATGGGTCGATACTAAATCACCGCCAACACGTGCTACTGTAGAAGCAAAATTAGCCGTACCAGACTGGAAAGTTGAAATTGTTATCACTGCTGCCGCTTAATTTGTACAATATTTTATTCATATACAAATTTCTGCTTTCTCATTAAACAAACTTTGTCTTATACTTAATGGGCTAATTTCTTAATGAAATTAGCCTTTTTATTTACTCCTCTGGAAAGCATCCTATGAATATTTATACCTATATCTGTTTTTTATCCACCATTTCCATCCTAATTGGTTTTGTAACACGCAAGCTCAACGATAAAATCCAATACACGATTGCGATTACCGCCACTTCAATAATTGTTTCTGTCTTATTTCTTATCTTCGGTCATCTCTCTTGGTTTAAACTTGATGTGGTTGCTACTCACGTAATGGAGCAAATAGATTTCAAAAGCTTCTTACTCAACGGGATACTAGGTTTTTTATTATTTGCAGGTGCCTTGGGAATTAAGCTGCCAGTTTTAAAAAATCAAAAATGGGAAATCACCACTTTCGCCCTTCTCTCAACACTCACTTCCACTTTCATTATCGGCTTCCTTCTCTATACAATTTCCAGTGTCATCGGACTACAAATTGAACTAGTCTATTGCATTTTATTCGGTGCTTTAATTTCACCCACCGACCCTATTGCAGTATTGGCTATTATCAAGAACTTAAAAGCACCAAAGCGTTTATCCATGCAAGTGGAAGGTGAATCGTTATTCAATGATGGGGTTGGCTTAGTGATTTTTACAACGATTTTCGCAGTGGCTTTTGGTGATCATACTCCAACTGCAGGTGGGATTGCTGAACTATTTTTACAAGAAACAATCGGTGGTATCTTATTTGGCTTTGTTATTGGCTTTATTGCGCATTTACTAATTTCAGCAACAGATGATGGCAGCTTAGAGATTCTACTAACATTAACTATTCCAACAGCAGGTTTTATGTTAGCCAATCTATTACATGTCTCTGGCGCACTGGCAATGGTCGTATCAGGCATTCTCATTGGTAATTGGACAAGGCATACAGGGTTCTCTAAACAAAGCCGTCTTTACCTCGATCATTTCTGGGAAATGATTGATCACTTTTTGAACTCTCTGTTATTTTTGCTTATCGGTCTTGCACTATTATTAGTTGATTTTACAACACAAGGTTTAATTTTATTGCTATTCGCCATTCCGATCTGCTTAGCTGGTCGATATATCAGCGTGTGGATACCTTTTCAAATCATGCAACGATTCCGCCACTATAATCCTTATACTTTACGTATTCTCACTTGGGGCGGCTTACGTGGCGGTCTCTCTCTTGCAATGGCATTATCAATACCCAAAGGTATATTATTTATTGAACATATCGGCATGGATATTCGCGATTTACTCCTTGTCATGACTTATGCAGTGGTCACTTTTTCTATTTTAGTGCAAGGATCTACCATTGAGAAAATGATTAAAAAAGCTAAAGAAAGCATCATGCATAAACGTGGTTATGTTGATTTAAATCCACAAAAACAAAACCAACGTAAACACTAACAAAAATGCCCTCAATAGTTGAGGGCAACAAAACGCAATAAAAACTGACCGCACTTTATTACACAGGTTTCACTGTTGTAAGATCTAATTCAGCATTAAATTCTGTTAAAAAAAGCTGTAACTTATCATCTTGTTGTAAATCTTGTTTGGCTTTTTCACGTAATGCTTTATAAGTCTGACGATACCAATCTGTTGGACTAAACTGTGTATTGTTTGTGGTTTCAATCGATAAAATGATCTCTTGCTGCTGAAATTGAGTAAGTGCTTGCTGTAAATTCTGCAATGCAGCGGGTGTATTTAAATGGGCTTTTTCTGCTTTAACACCGAGCACAATCTGATTTTCTTTTTGCTCAATCAAAATACAATTCAGCGCTAATTCTTTAGTTAAATTATTGATATTTAACGATTCAGCAAGATCAGTCCAATGATCTTGCTCGCGTGCAATTTTAATCACTTTGGCACGCAGTGCTGGGGTAATCTCCTGTTCTAACGATTGCTTCAAGTCAGAGGGTTTCATGCCTTCTTGTGTCTTCGCTAATTCTGGGTTACGCCACTCCCAACGATAAGTTTCAGCGAGGTTATTTTCTTCCAGTTCCTCTTGTTCCAATTCATCAGTTTCATTGAGATTATCAAGAGTCGAAGTCGCCAAGTGATGTGATGAAGTTAATTCAGCGACTTTTTGTTGGAAAGTAGATGAGGATTTAGCTGGTGTTATTTGTGTATTTTGCAGCTGAGTTGCCACTTCTTTTCTCATTTCAATGATTGGCAGTGCAGTCAGCTTTTTTTCATTTTCAGCCATTTCTGTGGCAGGCACAGAAGTTAACTCGCTAAGAGGTTGACTAAGGTTTTTTTTTTCGTTTTTGTGTGGATTAATGCTTAGTTCATCTAATTTATCAATTTGTGCTAATGCTTCTAACGCCACAGAATATCCCACAGAATCGACTTCAACATGCTGATGAGATGGCGTTGTGATTGGCTTAGCACTTACATCTGTTGTAGTAGATGCTTTCACGTTACCTTTATATTGCGCTTTAATATTTTGTGATACCACTGGTATATCAACATAAGCTGATTGTGTTGCTACAGCTAAACTTTCAGCTGTATTCGTTGGTGCAATCGGATTTACGGAGGAAGCATGTGTTGACTTCACATCGGCGCTCACTAACTTTGGGTGAAAGGCTAAAGCACGCAACAATGTCATTTCAACACCCATACGGCGATTCGGTGCTAGCACTAATTCTTTACGCCCAGTTAAAATGACTTGATAAAAGAATTGTATATCTTCTGGTGAAATATGGCTGGCTAAAAAACCAATTTGGCTACTATCATCAATTTGTTGGCTAGGCAGTAATTGCTGCATCGCAATCTTATGCAAATTTTCTGCCATATCACGTAATAATTCATCCCAATCCCCTCCTTTCTCTGCGACAGCCTGTACTGCTTGCATGACAGCTTCACCATTCCCTTGCTGCAAAGCATGAATCATATCTAACGCTTGATTATCATCTAATAAACCTAGCATTTCATTCACGATAGATAATGTAATGTTACCATTACTCATGGCAATCGCTTGATCCGTTAAACTTAAACTGTCACGAAGACTTCCCTGGGCAGCTTTAGCCAGCTTATCTAATGCCAGAAAGTCAAAAGGAATATTCTCTTGTTTCAGAATAAATTCTAAATGTTGTGCAATTTGCTGCTGCTCCAAAGCTTTTAGATGGAACTGCATGCAACGTGATAAAATCGTGATTGGTAGTTTTTGTGGATCAGTAGTGGCAAGTAAAAACTTAACATATTCTGGCGGTTCTTCTAACGTTTTAAGCAATGCATTGAAAGAATGGCGCGATAGCATGTGTACTTCATCAATCAAGTAAACTTTATAACGCCCTTGTACTGGCTTATATTGCACATTATCCAGTAACTCGCGCGTATCTTCTACTTTAGTACGTGAAGCTGCATCAATTTCAATTAAATCAATGAAATTCCCTTCTTCAATCGCCTTACAATGTTCACACACGCCGCAAGGTTCAGCCGTTACGCCATTAACACAATTTAAGCCTTTGGCAAACAAACGTGCTATTGAAGTTTTTCCAACACCACGAGTTCCCGAAAATAAATAGGCATGATGTAAGCGGTTCTCTTTCAAGCCATTGGAAAGTGCAGTCAAAATATGGCGCTGCCCTACAACATCGTTGAAGGTTTTTGGTCGCCACTTTCTTGCCAATACTTGATAGCTCATTTGTTTTCCTTTTTCTAAAATAGCAAACTTGAATTAATGCCCTTCAAAATTCACTAATGTATAAGTTTCAATACCAAGATCATTTAAACGTTTTTCACCGCCTAAATCAGGTAGATTAATCACAAATGCGGCATGTTTGACTTCCCCACCTAAACGCACCACTAATTTGGCGGTTGCTTCAATAGTCCCACCGGTTGCTAATAAATCGTCAATAATCAAGACATTATCATTCTGTGCAATGGCATCAGTATGGATTTCCAGAGTATCTTGACCATATTCTAATTGGTAAGATTGTGAGATAGTTTCGCGTGGTAATTTGCCCGGTTTTCTTACTAAAACAAAAGGCACATTTAATGCTAATGCGATTGGCGCGCCAAAAATAAAACCTCGTGATTCTGTACCAAGCACTTTACTGATACCTTTATCTTTGTAACGTGCAACAATCAAATCGATCACGGCGTGAAATGCCTCTGGCACTTCTAATAAGCTCGTGATATCACGGAAAATAATGCCTTCTTTTGGGTGATTTGGGATAGACTTAATAGAAGATTTAATTAAAGCGAGTTCGTTATTCATTGTTTTGCCTAAAAAGTGCGGTTAAAAAATAAAAAATTTTTGTAATTTCAACTTGATACATACACATTTGGATTACAAAAATTTAATCAAAAGTTTGCTTCTCATTGTCGCAAAAAAACTAGTCCAACTCAAACCTTTCTCGCACTTTTTATCACTTTTTTACTTGTCCTTTAATAATCTTTTTTACCCCTATTTTAGTTACTGTTATGAAAGAATAAAAAAGACCACACTTATTTTTATAGAATAAGTATGGTCATCGAATTGAATTAATTAATGATAAATATCAGCACCATCTTTACGCGTTTTTAATAAGCGTAAAATCCATACATACTGTTCTGGTGTTGGTGTAACAAAACTCTCAATTTCTTGATTCATCGCACGTGCTGCCTGTTCAGGTTCATCGGTTAATTCCATTGCAGGATGAATTTCTATTTCATATTTACCTGATACAGCGTTATAACGTGGGAACATCGGAATCACTACTGCTTTTGTCAAACGTGCCATTTTATTAATACCTGGCAGTGTCGCTTTATAAGTAGCAAAAAAATCCACAAACACACTCAGCTCAGAACCATAATCCTCATCAGGTAAATAATACCCTATTTCACCTTTTTTCACATGACTTAAAAAGGGTTTTATCCCGTTTTGACGAGCATGCATCTTACCGCCAAAACGTTGACGAGCTAAGGTCCACAACCAGTCAACTAAAGGATTACGGTGTGGATTATACATGGAAGTCATTGGCATACCCTGTGCGTGCAAAATCAGCCCTGATGCATCAATTGCCCATGCATGAGGTACTAATAAAATAATATTTTTTCCTTGTGCTCGCGCTTGCTGAATATGCTCTAATCCAATAAATTGGCTACGCTTTTGCAAATGCTGTTTAGAACGAATCACCACTTCACCAATACCTAACATCACTTGCGTGACAGTAACAAACATTTCCTCAATCACATGTGCTCGCTTTTCAGCACACCAATGAGGAAAACAATATTGTAAGTTTACCTTAGCACGATGATATTGTTTTTTAGCTTTACGTGCGACAATAATGCCGATTTTACGCGCCAACCAATCACGTAAACGAAAAGGCACAAAAGCAAGCAAGAGTAAACCTAAAATACCCAACCAAATTAACCAATATTTTGGTAATAAATAAGACCATGAAAAATGAGGTTCATAACCTACTCGTGCCGTTAAACGAATATCTTCTTCTGACATGCTTATTCCTGTTTAGCTAAACCAACCTTGATCATATGCCATCTTGATAGTCATAATAAATGACATCATCACTACCATTGGTCGAATGAGTGCTTTTCCTTTCGTTAACACCATTTTTGCACCTAAATTCGCGCCAATAAACTGCCCAACCATCATCGCTAACCCCACAGACCATATAATTTGTCCGCCAATAAAAAAGAAAATCAATGAGGCTAAGTTCGAAGTAAAATTCAAAACTTTAGCATGCGCAGTTGCTTTAGTGAGATTAAATCCAAGCAACATTACAAAGGCCAAACTCAGTAAAGATCCTGTGCCTGGTCCAAAAAAACCATCATAAAAACCAATACCAACCCCAGCACTGAAAGCAAACATATTATAAGAAATGCGCTTTTGGCTGTCTTCATCACCTAATTTTGGCGTTAATAGAAAATAAAAACCGATAGCTAAGATTAAAAAAGGCAACGCTTTCTTAATCATTGTACTATCGACTAATTGAATCAGAATGGTACCTAAAGACGCCCCAATAAAGGTCATTAATAAAATTAACCAAACTTCGGATAAATTGACCGCTCTTTGACGCAAAAAATAGAGACTTGCCGAAAATGAACCACCACAAGCCTGTAACTTATTTGTACCTAAAGCTAAAGCTGGTGGTACACCCGTCATGAGTAATGCAGGTATAGTAATCAATCCACCGCCACCAGCAATGGCATCAATAAATCCCGCCACAAACGCCACAAGGAATAATAAGGTGATAATTTCAAGGCTAAATTCCATTAATATTCCTATTCCAACCATTCGCTACGATTTGGCGCATTAAGCACTTGTTGGCATAGTGGAGGTGCTTGCGGTATGGTTTTCGGCTCGCTTGGTGTCTTAGAGGGCTTAGCAGGTTCAAACCAAGAATATAATTCTGCACCACAACCATCACCAGCAGGAACAGGTGCTTGATTTTCACAATAATTCGCACCTTTAGGGCAAGTTAAACGCACATGGAAATGTGAATCATGACCAAACCAAGGACGTACTTTATGCAACCATGCACGATCATGACCAGCTGTTTGACAAAGCTTTAATTTAATCGCGGGATTAACAAAAATCCGTGTCACGTTAGGATCTTGCGCAGCCAATTTAATTAACGTGGTATGATGATGCTTCCAGACTTTTTCATCAACGCGTTGTGCTTTTCTATCTACGACTAATAAGCCTTTGCCATCGGAATTCAGTGCATCTTTATCAGACATAGCGCCCATCCGCAACCAAATATCTGCATCTAATCCCATTTGATGGCTAGCATGACCTGTTAGAAAACGTCCACCACCGGGCATTGCAATATCACCAATTAACATTGTCGGTAACCCCGCTGCTTTAGCTTTTTTGCCTAAACGCTGTAAATATTCGATCATATCTGGATGACCATAGTAGCGATTACGATTTTGACGAATGACTTGATAACCATCGCCTTTATATGGCAACGCTTTTGCGCCAATAATGCAGCCGTTAGAATAGCTACCAATTGGTTCTGGCTTACCGGGAATTGGACGCTTAATTTTTTGCCATTCTTGCGGCGAAGCATAGGGGGCAACACTAAAAAGCGAGAAAAGTGCGGTCAATATTATTGCAGTTTTAGCTAATCCTCTCATACATCCTCTTGGTGTCACACACCTATCTAACTAATTGATTTTGCCTTTACACCCAACCGAATAAATGACTAACGATTTTGCGCTTTATGTCTTAATAAATGATCAAGTAATACAATCGCCACCATTGCTTCTGCAATAGGTACTGCGCGAATTCCCACACAAGGATCATGACGCCCCTTCGTTATCACTTTAACAGGCTGATTATCTACATCCACTGAGCGCCCTGGAATAGTGATGCTTGAAGTAGGTTTTAACGCGATAGTCGCAATAATCGGCTGCCCAGAACTAATGCCACCTAAAATTCCACCTGCATGATTGGATAAAAAGCCTTCTGGTGTCATTTCATCACGATGTTGAGAACCGCGTTGGGTAACTACTTCAAAACCATCACCAATTTCTACTGCTTTTACCGCATTAATCCCCATCAATGCATGAGCAAGTTCTGCATCTAAACGATCAAATACAGGCTCACCTAAACCAATAGGGACATGTTCTGCCACGACAGTGAGCTTTGCACCAATCGAATCTCCTTCTTTTTTTAACTGACGAATCAATTCATCAAATTTTTCTACTGCACGTTGATCTGGGCAAAAGAAAGGATTGCTATTGACTTGCTGCCAATTAATTTCTTCAATCACTTGCGGTGCAATCTTCACTTCACCAATTTGCGATAAAAAACCGCGTACTTCAATACCAAACTGTTCACGTAAATATTTTTTAGCAATTGCTCCTGCCGCTACACGCATTGCAGTTTCACGCGCAGAAGAACGTCCACCACCACGATAATCACGAATTCCATATTTTTGCTGATAAGTAAAATCAGCATGACCAGGGCGAAAACGATCTTTAATCTCACCATAATCTTGCGAACGTTGATCGGCATTTTTAATGATCATACCAATACTGGTACCTGTCGTTTTTCCTTCAAACACACCAGATAAAATTTGTACCTCATCATCTTCACGACGTGGTGTTGTATAACGAGAAGTACCGGGCTTGCGGCGATCTAAATCAGGTTGAATATCTGCTTCTGATAGACTGAGTCCTGGCGGAACGCCATCAACAATGCAACCTAAAGCCACCCCATGCGACTCACCAAATGTTGTCACACGAAAAAGTTGTCCAATGCTATTTCCTGCCATCATTCATATCCTTAGCTTTTGATTAATGTGTTTTCATTGCTGACTTTGATTTCGTCATTTGTATTGGTATTTTTAATAAATACATCTAACTGATTGAAAGCAATTTCAATATTATTTTGGGCAAATAACTCATCAATGCGACGGTTTAAGAAATCAACAGTTGGGTTCCTATCCGCTAATTTACCTACATATAAACGTAATTCATGATCTAATGTGCTCGCACCGAAAGTTAAAAAATAGACAACTGGTTCAGGCTCTTTTAATACTCGCTCGCAATCACTTGCCGCTTGTAGTAATAAGCGTTTAGTTAATTCAAGATCAGAGCCATACGCCACTCCAATCTTAATGACAACACGTGTAATTGCATCATTTAATGCCCAGTTGACTAAACGTTCTGTCACAAAGGCTTTATTTGGCACAATCACTTCTTTACGATCAAAATCAATTAAAGTGGTTGAACGAATCCGAATCTTTGAAACAGTACCTGAATACTCACCAATTGTAATCACATCGCCAATACGTACCGGACGTTCAAATAAAATGATCAAACCAGAAACAAAGTTAGCGAATATTTCTTGTAAACCAAAACCTAAACCAACTGAAAGTGCAGCAAATAACCACTGTAATTTAGACCAAGACATCCCTAAAGTCGAAAAAGCCAATCCTGCACCAATAGCAATAATAAAGTAAGTGGCTAATGTCGTAATCGTATAAGGCGTACCCTGTGAGAAACTAATACGAGAGAATACTAAGACCTCTAACAAACCGCCAATATTACGCACTAATGCATACATCGCAATTAAAACGACCACAGCAAGTAACAGATTCAATAACGTAATCGATTCCATCACTGTACCTGCTGCTGTAGTGACACTTTGTTGCCATAAAGTGACGCCTTGTAAATAATAAGCTACTGTCACTAAATCAGCCCAGACCCAATACAACATACCTAGTAAAATCACTGTTAATAATAAGTCTGTCACACGTAATACTTGATCTTTTACTTGTGCAATACCTAAGCTTTCATTTTGTTGCAAGTCAATACCAATACTCAGTTCTTCTTCCGTTTCTACGCGCGTTAATGCCTTTTGTTGTTCATACTTTTCCTTCATGCGATTATAAGATAAGCGACGAGAAGATACAGTCAGTCCGCGATGTACCACATTTTTCAATACTAACCAAATCACTACCACAAAATAAGAGGACATTAAATGTTCCATTAAATTAAGTGCGGTATAGTAATAGCCCATAACCACTAAGGCAATTAAGATAATTGGGGCACCAACTAAGAAAAAGCGCCCAATTTTTAAAATCGTATGAATCGATCTTGTTCTATCTTCTGAGGAATGTTCATAGGATTTCACCGCATGTTGAATACGAGGTCCAATGATCAACAAAGAAATAAACAATACTGAAATTGTCATTACTTGCCCAATCACATCATTCGTAATACCCGTTTCTAAATGCGTAAAGATAGAAGCATTAATCCAGAGCGCAGATATCCATACTGAACGACTAAACACACGATAAAACATCTCTACACTTTCTTTTGGCATATTAAAATGACGATATGCAATACCATTTGGGCGTAATAGCGATAACATAAAAGCAAAGAAGCACCAATAGCCTCCCATACTCATGACCCAACTTGCGACACTTAATGGTTCTTCAAAACAGATATAAACCATTAATACTAAAAATGCCAAAAATAACAATGTACTCGGCAAACATAATACGAATGTCCAAAACAATGCCTCAGGCGTGTGCCACTGGCTATCTGAATTCAAGGTGTTAATTTGCTGATTAATATGAGTTAAACGTTGTTTAATTTTTGCCTTTTGTAGCTGAATAAATGTACTTAATACTAATAAAAGCGTAATTAATAAGCTAGCAGGAAGTAAATCCTCACGCCAGTTGGAAAAATTAATCTGTTTAATAATTTCTTTTGCTTCAATTTGAAACGCAGGTAAAAAGTGCTTAACCCAATCCAAATCCATAGGCGCGTTACTTTTCACCCAGAAACTTTGTTGTTGTAATTTACTTTGTAACTGATCACTAATTGAAGCAACTTGCTTTTGATTAAGCTCAATATTAATGACTAAATTTAATTGATTATTTAATGAACTAATAATATCTGAGAGTAATTTACGACGCTCTTGTAAAATAGAATCAAGATTGCTTTTTTCTTCTGCTGTAAAAGTTGCCTGTGCTTTTTTCTCAAGCTGGTTAATATAACGTTGAGTGTCGTATAAATTATCGCGTGCTTCTGTCAGATCAAAAATTTTCACACGCAAATCTGTAATACGTTTAGCAAGACCGCTGATCATTTCATCTTGTGGTAACAATTCTTTTTGTTTATTAATGATACGTGAAAGTATTAATGTGCCTTGCAAAGCACTAATTTGGTCTTCAATGTTACGCTGAGTCTGCTGTAAATTATTGAGTACATTTTTAATCCGTAAGTTATCTTGCGACAAACTATTCATTTCGGTAGTTTGTTGTACCAGCTCTTGACTCAGCTTCACATTCATTTCTAATTGATGAGCAATTTCAGGATGTAATGTACCTTTATTATCTTGCTGAGATTTAGTTAGTTGTTCGACTTGTTGTTGCGACTCTTTCAAATATTTTTGATTAATTGCATCTTGCAATGCTTTTGCTTGCTCTTGTAATTGGCTTTGCTCGACATTTTTGTCTTCAAGTTGAACTGTATATAATGTGGTCAATACATTATTACCCTGCAATAACAACTTATTAAATACATTCTGCAGCTCTAATAACTCAAGCTCTGTTTCAAGTTTAAGTTGTCCACTCGGCAAAGTATCAGGATTAGCAAGCAATTTATTAATTTCTTGAACACGCGTTAAATTGGTATTTAATGTCACTTGTGCACGCTCTGGTGCAGTACGTAAAGTCACTAACTCTGTATTTAAACTAGTTGTACTTGCTTGTACTTGCTGTAAATTTTGTTGTGTAGTCAGTAACTGTGCCTGTAAATCCGCTAACGACAATTTTTCTAATTCTTCTGCTGAAGAAACTGATTTATTCTTTAGTTTAGCTAAATGTTCTTGTGTTTTTAATGTCTGTTCTGCTGCGCTATCAATACGCGCTTGTAATGCCTTTGTATCCGTTTTTTGCTTCTCAATTTTACTGAGTAAGGTTAAAACTTCCTCTAAATTCTGTACTACAATTTTATTATTAGGATCATTTTGATCTGTGCCTTTAGCAATTTTCAATTGTGCTTGCACATCACTTTCTGTAGGAACTTGTGCAAATGAAGCAGCATTGAACATAAAACATAAGCTCAATCCCAAACATAACTTTGCGAATAACTTCATCTTTTTCATTGGTTACTTTCCTAGTAAATTTTGTAATTCTACTTTTAATCTTGCCCGAGAAATTTTAATTGCACCCTGCTGCAACTTTTGTATATCCAGTGCAAAATACTGCACTGGTTGTTTAAATTTTTCTAATTTATCTGCCAACCAAGCCTGTAACTCAGTCACTAATAGCGCTGAAAAAGGCTGTGAAAATTCAATAAAAGCAACGGGGCGTTGACCAAATTCAAGATCTGTTTTCGGTAAAACAAAGACTTGCTTAACATATCGCCAATTTTGAATCACACACTCTATTTCTTCTGGTTGAATATTTTCTCCCCCAGAAATGAACATATTATCAACTCGCCCTAAAATTACCAACTCATTATCAAGCCATATTCCTTTATCTTTTGTTTGTAGCCAGCCTTGTTGATTAGTTAACGGAATAATATCTCCCGATTGCCAGCAACCTATTGCAAGCCCCGCACCTTTCAACCAAATTTCACCATTCACCAACTGGTATTCACGATTTAATAAAGGTTGACCTACGCCATTTTTTTCATCACTTAATTTAGCGAATACTGTCGATGCCATTTCTGTCATACCATAACCAGAATAACCGCGAACTCCCCAACTTGCTAATTGCCGTGTTAACTCCGCTGGAATATGCGCACCACCTAATAAAATATGCCGAGTTGTAAACTGATGCGCTGGGGATTGTTGCCAATATGCGAGTAAACGTTGTAATTGGGTTGGCACTAAGGAAACATGAGAGGCTTCACAAACCGAAGCATAAAAATCAGCTTGTGGAAAATCTAATCTTGCCCCCATGAATAACCAACGCCAAATGATACCTTGCCCAGAAACATGATAAAGTGGTAAAGAAAGTAACCAACTATCCTGTGCACTAAATTGCATCAGCTGGCATACGCCTACGGCATTATCAAGGTGCGCTTGGACATGATGTACCACGACTTTTGCTCTACCTGTTGAGCCAGAAGTCAAGGTCATCGTCGCAGGTAGTAAAAACTTTTGCAAAATAGACCGCTCTTTTAACTGATTTTCCTTCAACTTTACTGTAATTGCCAAGCTGATTGGCTGACACCCTATTAAGGATAATGATGAGGCAGAATAATAAAAGGTAATATCAGTATCGGTACAAATTTGTTGAATTTTTTCGCTTGGAAAGGCGGGATTAAGCGGTAACACTCTGGCACCTAATTGAATCACCGCAAGGTAAAGCAAGAGCAACTTCAGTTCATTTTTACCACATAAAGCAACGCCAGTTTGCTGCATTACGCCTTGTGCTTGTAAAATAGCAACATATTGTTGAATCGCATCATTAAGTTGTTGCCATGTAAAAACCTCGCCTTGCGAATCTCGCAAGGCGATTTGGTTCATCGTATCAGGATTACGTGCAAATTGTTGCCAAGGAAACATTATTAATTTGCGACAAAATAAGTTCTAACTTCTTCGATGAGATCTGTTGGTAAATGCATAGATTGCATTGCACCTTCCAACATCAACATTTTACGCCCACTATTAGTATTAGTGATCACCCAGTAAGGTGTATCAGGAATTTGTTTCGGCTTAGTATGATTACCTGCCATCAACAAGGTCCCTTCATCTCGAGCAAAATAAACTCGCGTTCGACCCTGTAAGGATTCTGTCGCCTGAGCAAAGCTTTCTGGGTTAGTTCGATAAAGCACTCTCAAAATGTCTAAGAAGCGTACCACCGCCTTTGTTTCTTGCTGAAAATCAGCAGAATTTAATAAACTGCGAACTTTCGCCGTGACTTGCTGAATTGACTCATCTGATTGTTTTTTCGGCAACACCTTAGGTTCATCTACTTCAGATTGTGGAACTACTTGTTTCACTTCTGCTGTAAAACTCACCTCTTTCGCCACATCTTGCTGTACAACAGTTTCAGCTTTTGGCATATTTTTATTAGAAAAATTAAGCAAACGGCGCAAAATATCAGACGCACTTTCGCCAATAGACTGCGTTTGACTCGCAATATATTGATAAAGCTCTTCATCAACTTCAATAATTTTCATTTTTTCCTCCACTTGCTTGATCTCTTTCAGATTTTGCCACATTATAACGATTTATTTACAAATACTCTATATACAATCTATACAAATTATGGCTGAGCAGGATTTACTGAATTTTCAGTTTCATCAATTAAAACAATCAATTAATCAACCAACGTTAGTTTTCATTCATGGTTTATTTGGTGATATGAACAATTTAGGCATCATTGTGCGTGCATTTAGTGAGCAATATTCCATTCTGCGCGTTGATCTACGTAATCACGGGCAAAGTTTTCATAGTAATCACATGAACTATGACCTAATGGCTCAAGATCTAGCTAAAGTCATTCACCACCTTCAACTAAATAAGGTTATTTTAATCGGACACTCGATGGGGGGCAAAACTGCGATGAAAATGACCGCACTTTTTCCAGCATTGGTTGAAAAGTTAATTGTGATCGATATTGCTCCCATTCAATATGCTAACAATGAACACGACACTGTGTTTAACGGTTTATTTGCCACTAAGGCTGCCCAAGTACAAACGCGCCAAGAAGCTAAAAAAGTCCTTGCTGAACATATTCCAGAAGAAGCTATCCAACAATTTATGTTGAAATCTTTTGATAATCAGTCACCAGAATTTTTCCGTTTCAATTTAACTGCATTAAAACACAATTATGTTCATCTTATGGATTGGCAAAATTGCTATGTTGAAGTGCCTACATTATTTATTCGCGGTGGATTATCCCATTACATTCAACCTGAAAACAGCACTCAAATTTTAGCCCAATTTCCTCACGCGACATCTTTTACCATTAATGGTTGTGGACATTGGGTTCATGCGGAAAAACCCAATTTTGTGATCCGCGCTATTGAAAGATTTTTAATATCAAACAAATAGATAACTGGCGCTGAAATTCGTGTTTTAATCCCATATGAATTGTGTTATAGTTCAGCATTAATTCAGTTGTGGCTTATCATTCTCACTTAGCCACACATTTTTCAGTGATTTGACGCATGGCAAAACAAGACGCAGATTGTATTACATTGGATCTGTTTGCTAATACTCCCAAAGTTGGACGCCCTAAAACAAATCCACTGAGTCGTGAACAACAAATTCGTATCAACAAACGTAATCAATTAAAACGCGATAAATCCAGTGGATTAAAACGTGTTGAGCTAAAATTGCATACGGATTTAGTTGAGCAACTAGAAGATTTGGCGACAACGTTGAATGTTAGTCGATCAGAAGTGATTGTAAGTATTTTACAAAATTATTTTAATATTCAAGAGCATAGGTAACAAAAATGGCTGTTGTTGGTTTATTTTATGGCAGTGATACAGGCAATACTGAAAATATTGCTAAAATGATTCAAAAACAACTTGGTAGTGAACTCGTTGATATTCGTGATATTGCTAAAAGTACAAAAGAAGACATCGAAGCATACGATTTCTTAATGATTGGTATTCCAACATGGTACTACGGTGAAGCCCAATGTGATTGGGATGATTTTTTTCCAACTTTAGAAGAAATAGATTTTACAGATAAATTAGTCGCTATTTTTGGTTGTGGTGACCAAGAAGATTATGCAGAATATTTCTGTGATGCAATGGGAACAGTTCGTAATATTATTGAACCTAAAGGTGCAATTATCGTAGGACATTGGCCAACTGAGGGCTATACTTTCGAAGTATCACAAGCATTAGTTGATGATAATACATTCGTTGGTTTATGTATTGACGAAGATCGTCAACCAGAACTCACGGCTGAACGTGTAGAAAAATGGGTTAAACAAGTTTTTGATGAAATGTGTTTAGCGGAACTTGCTTAAGTGCAAAATATAGATAGAAGGGGCGATTATGTCTGAAGAAAATATCAAACTATTGAAAAAAGCTGGGCTGAAAATTACTGAACCTCGTTTAACTATTTTAGCACTGATGCAAGAGCATAAAATGGAACATTTTTCAGCAGAAGATGTATACAAAATGCTATTAGAACGTGGCGAAGAAATTGGTTTAGCTACTGTTTATCGTGTATTAAATCAGTTTGATGAAGCAAATATTTTGACTCGTCATAATTTTGAAGGTAACAAATCGGTTTTTGAACTTGCGCCAACAGAACATCATGATCACATTATTTGCGTAGATTGTGGTAAAGTGTTTGAATTTAATGATGACATTATTGAAAAACGTCAACGTGAGATCAGCAAACAACATGGTATTGAACTAGCAACACACAGTTTATATCTTTACGGCAAATGTAGTGATATAAATAATTGTGATGAAAATGGCAAAAAATAGTCACGATACTCAAACATAAAGCTAACTTATTTTAAATCTGCACCTTATACAAAAACTGAATTAAGGTGCAGTTTTCTTATCTAGAAACAGATTTAATTTTTTTAAAATCCACAATACCTTGTTCACTTCATATCAATTTAAGTTAACTAATACCACTATAGCTTACATAGATGCTCACAATAGATGAGAAAGTTTTTATGATGACATTAAATAAAAGGATTATAAAAAAGTAAGTAATGCCATCTATTATTTCTAATATTCATCATTAATAATGCTGGTTTCAATAGTATTCATTAGCTAAAAATGGGGCTTATAAACCACTATGCGACTTAATATGAATAATGATCTATTTCTCAATAGGGTATCCTAGTCAAATTAACTTAAATGATATCCAGAATAAAATATAGATAAAAATAGATAAAAAACGATAAAAAACGATAGAAAATAAAAAAGCCGCAAGTTATAAAGTTAACAAACTTTTCCACTTACGACTTTAACAAAAATGGCGGAGGAAGTGAGATTCGAACTCACGGAGGGCGTAAACCCTCGCCGGTTTTCAAGACCGGTGCCTTCAACCACTCGACCATTCCTCCGTAATTAATTTGTAGCAATATAATACAGTTAGTTTATTGAGTAAATTGAAAAATACATGAACCTTGTTTAAAAGCTGATATTTTACTCACTTTGATTTTTATTCAAACAAGACTTTACAAAATTGTTAATTTTTAACATTGACTTTTCATAGACTAACCAGTACTTTATCGCCATCCTGTTATTTTTTATTCCATTTGCAAAGGAGCTTTTACTATGGAATCTCGTATTGTACTTGATAGCAAAGAAACATCCTTACTTAATACACATAAAGTCCTGCGTAATACCTATTTTTTATTAGGTTTAACGCTCACTTTCTCTGCTATTGTTGCTTATATTTCAATGAGCTTAAATTTACCTCGTCCAGGTATTATTTTAATGCTTGCTGGTTTTTACGGTTTACTATTTTTAACCTACAAACTATCCAATAGTGGTTTAGGTATTCTTGCCACTTTTGCCTTTACTGGTTTTTTAGGCTATACACTGGGTCCAATTTTAAATGCCTATGTCAGCCATGGCGCCAGTGATATCGTTGTATTTGCTCTAGCAGGTACTGCAGCAGTATTCTTTGTTTGTTCAGCTTACGTGTTAACCACTAAAAAAGATATGTCATTCCTTTCTGGCACTATCTTTGCACTATTTATCGTGTTAATCTTGGGCATGATCGCGAGTTTCTTCTTCCAATCACCAATGCTCTATATTGCGATCAGTGGTTTGTTTGTTGTTTTCTCCACAATGGGGATTTTGTATGAAACGAGCAATATTATTCATGGTGGAGAGACAAACTATATTCGTGCAACCGTAAGTATCTTTGTTTCACTTTACAACTTATTTGTGAGCTTATTAAATATTTTCTCGATTTTATCGAACGATGATTAACGATTAATTTAATAGGTAAATTTAGCGCCCCATTCTTGGGGCGTTTTGCTATAATAAGCTCAATTAAAGTGCGGTCAATTTTTTACAAGAAATGATAGAAGTTAATAATATACAAATTGAAACTGATCCATATGGTTATTTATTAGATCTGAATCAATGGACAGAAGATGTTGCAATTGCTATTGCAAAATTAGAAAACATTCAATTAACAGAAGCTCACTGGGAAGTCATCTACTTTGTACGCCATTTTTATCAAGAATATAAAACTTCACCAGCAATCCGTATGTTAGTAAAAGCAATGGCACAAAAGCTAGGGGAAGAAAAAGGAAACAGTCGTTATTTACAACGACTTTTTCCTGAAGGACCTGCGAAGCAAGCTACTAAGCTTGCAGGATTACCTAAACCAGCAAAATGTTTATAAATCAAAATTTTAAAAATAAACAATTGATAATCATTTTTATTTACACTTATTTTATTTAAGCATACAATAGCTAGGCGACTTTATTAACCAACAATATAAGGAGAAAATATGCGTAAATTAGTCGTTATCCTCAGTGCTATTATGTATGGAATATTCACATCACCAGCCTATGCAAAATTCAAAGTCATCACGACTTTTACAGTTATTCAAGATATTGCTCAGAATGTTGCTGGTGACGCTGCGATTGTCGAATCTATCACAAAACCTGGCGCGGAAATTCATGATTATGAACCCACACCAAAAGATATTGTAAAAGCACAATCCGCAGATTTAATTTTATGGAATGGATTAAATTTAGAGCGTTGGTTTGAACGTTTTTTCCAAAACATTGAACAAAAACCTGCTGTTATCGTCACTGAAGGCATTACCCCAATTTCAATCTATGAAGGTCCATACAAAGATGCGCCAAATCCACATGCTTGGATGTCGACTTCAAATGCACTGATTTATATCGAAAATATCAAAAATGCATTAGTAAAATATGATCCACAACATGCGGAAGTATATATAAAAAATGCAGAAAATTATGCGAATAAAATCAAGTTGTTAGATCAACCGTTACGCGAAAAACTAGCACAAATTCCTCAGCAGCAACGTTGGTTAGTCACCAGTGAAGGCGCTTTCAGTTACTTAGCACAAGATTATGGTTTCCGCGAAGCATACTTATGGCCAATCAATGCTGAAGAGCAAGGCACACCACAGCAAGTCCGCCATGTTATTGAAACTGTAAGAAAAAATAATATTCCTGTTGTATTTAGTGAAAGTACAATTTCTGATAAGCCCGCGAAACAAGTTGCAAAAGAAACGGGCGCCAAATATGGTGGTGTGTTATATGTAGACTCACTTTCTACTGTCAAAGGTCCTGTACCAACTTATATTGATTTATTAAATACTACAGTTTCAACTATTGTTAAAGGATTTGAAAAATAATGCCCTCTCCTACCCTTGCATCAATTTCAGTAAATGATGTCACTGTTCGCTATAATAACGGACATACTGCAATTTACGACATGACATTTCATTTAGTCGGCGGAACAACTTGCGCTTTGGTAGGAGTTAATGGTAGTGGCAAATCCACACTGTTCAAAAGCTTGATGGGATTGGTAAGGCCACAACAAGGCGAAATTAAGCTATGTGGTTTACCAATTTCATCTGCTCTCAAACAAAATCTAGTTTCTTATGTACCACAATCAGAAGATGTTGATTGGCAATTTCCTGTTTCTGTTTACGACGTGATCATGATGGGACGCTATGGCTATATGAACTTTCTACGAATTCCAACAGAAATAGATAAACAAAAAGTCAAACAAGCCATGCAAAGAGTCAATATTGAACATCTTGCACATCGCCAAATTGGTGAACTGTCTGGTGGGCAAAAAAAACGTGTTTTTTTAGCGCGTGCACTCGCACAACAAAGTAAAATTATTCTATTAGATGAACCATTTACTGGTGTTGATGTTAAAACTGAAAATGCCATTATGGATCTATTGGATCAATTACGCAGTGAAGGACATCTTATCCTGATTTCAACGCATAACTTAGGGACGATTCCTGATTTTTGCGATCAAGTTGTCATGATCAATCGTACTGTACTGGCAACAGGAAAAACAGAAACTACTTTTACACAGAAAAACCTTGAACTGGTTTTTGGTGGTGTATTAAGACATATTAAATTGCTCGGCAAAGATATTCATGATGATGAAGATAGCCGCTCTGTTACTGTATTGAGTGATGATGAGTTGCCAGCAGTATTCTATGGTGAGACTAAAAACGACCCACCAGCGCCTATTACTAAAAATCCAGAACAAAAAGGCGATAAATAATGTGGGACTTGTTGCTCGAACCTTTTCAATATAACTACATGACGAAAGCCATTATCCTGTCTGCTGCTGTAGGTGGAGTTTGTGCATTTTTATCTTCTTACTTAATGTTAAAAGGTTGGTCTTTGATTGGCGATGCACTTTCTCATTCTGTTGTCCCTGGAGTGGCAATTGCTTATGCACTTTCTTTACCCTACGCGTTAGGGGCATTTTTTTCTGGAATACTGGCTGCCCTGTCCATTCTCTGGATCAAGTCTATTACTAAATTACGTGAAGATGCTGTTATTGGTTTTATTTTTACAACATTCTTTGCATTAGGGCTATTGATTATCTCTTTGAATCCAACTTCGATTAATGTGCAAGATATCATTTTAGGTAATATTCTAGGTATTGCAGACGAAGATGTCACTCAAGTCACTATTATTATTGGTATTACATTAAGTTTACTCCTCATTTTTTGGAAAGATCTTTTACTGGTTTTCTTTGATGAAACCCATGCGACTTCAGTTGGCTTATCACCACTACGCTACAAAGTGCTTTTCTTTACCTTGCTAAGTGCTTGTGTCGTTGCTGCGCTCCAAACTGTTGGCGCAGTTTTAGTCATTGCAATGGTCATTACACCAGGGGCAACAGCTTATTTATTAACAGATCGATTCCGTACACTTGCTATCACTGCAACAAGTTTAGGTGTTAGTACTAGTGCTTTAGGCGTTTACATTAGCTATTTCTTAGATGGCGCAACAGGCGGACTTATTGTTTGTTTACAAACAGTCATTTTTTTACTCGCTTTCTTCTTTTCTCCTAAATATGGCGTGTTTCGACGTAAAAGTGCGGTCAAAAATATTGTAGAAATGGAGACGAAAAATGGCTGATCTGATTCAATGGTTCATAGAACCATTCACTTACCCCTTTATGCAAAATGCATTGCTAACTGCACTCATTGTCGCCATTATTTGTGCAGTGCTTTCTTGTTATCTCGTTCTAAAAGGTTGGTCTTTGATGGGCGATGCCATTTCACATGCTGTATTACCCGGTATTGTTATTGCTTTTATGCTAGGACTACCACTTTCTATTGGTGCATTTGGAGCAGGTATTTTTTGTGCACTAAGTGTAGGATATTTAAAAGAAAATAGCCGAATCAAAGAAGATACTGTAATGGGTATAGTGTTCTCAGGCATGTTTGCTTTTGGTATTGTATTATTTACTAAAGTGGAAACAGAACAGCATTTATCTCATATTCTATTTGGCAATTTACTCGGTGTAAGTAATACAGAATTGCTACATACATTTCTCATCTCTGTCATCATTTTCATGACATTAATGTTAAAACGTCGTGATTTCTTACTTTATTGCTTTGATCCAAGCCACACTCGCGTGGCTGGATTATCGCCCAAACTTTTACATTATAGTTTGCTCATTTTATTAGCGCTTACTATCATTACTGCAATGCAAGTCGTGGGGGTTATTCTTGTTGTTGCGATGTTAATTTCGCCCGGTATCACTGCTTTTATTCTGAGTAAGCGTTTTGATTACATGCTAGCCATTGCAATTTGCATATCAGTAGTAACAAGTATATTAGGTACAATCATGAGTTATCATATTGATGCAGCAACTGGACCTTGTATTATTTTATTACAGGCAGTTTGCTTTATGCTTGCCTTGATTTATCAAAAATTTAAACTACATCCCCTGACCTAAATTAATATCGTAATGAAAAATCTTGAAACTCATCGTCTGCCATATAATCTTGCTCAGACACATATTCTACTCGTGCAGTTCGAGGACCTTGTTTTAGCCAATGATATAGCTGTTGAAGTTGTGGTTGTGACCCGAATGCTACGACCTCAACACTTCCATCTTTGCGATTGCGAACATAGCCTTTAATGCCAATTTTAGTTGCTTCCTGCCAAGTAAAATAACGAAAACCAACGCCTTGTACGACGCCATGCACAAAAAATTGCTTTTTCAACATTTTTACCTCCTGATAGGACCTGTTGTTAAAAGTTTTAACAACATCACATTTTTTTCAACAAAAATAGACTTTGCTATTTTAATTTGTGCAAATATCGAATAGCATACACTCTAACACTTTAGTTAATAAAGTGTTTCAATTTTAAAAATTCTTTTCCTTACCAAGATAGGAGCAAATATGAAATTTCGTTTCGCTGCATTAGCAACCGCAGCTCTATTAACTAGCACAGCGAGCTTTGCAGGTGTCGTGACAAGTTCATCAAATATTGATTTCCTTGCTGTTGATGGACAAAAACCAGGTAAATCACTGCTAAAAGAAACACGCTCTTTTAATATCAGTGATACGCAGACTCACCAAGTCGTTGTTCGTGTTTCTGAAATTATTCGTTCTGGTTCTGACCGCACATTATTTGAATCTGATCCTATCGTTGTTACGTTCCAAGGTACAGCTGATGATATCATTATTTCAGCCCCTCGTTTAGAAACAGAAAGAGAGGCGAATACTTTTAAAAAATCGCCTAAAATTACTGTAAAAACAGTTTCTGGTTTAGAAGTTGCCACTAAACAAGAATATCTCAAGCAAGAAGGTTTCTTGCCAGGTGTTAACTTAGTTGAAAACTTATCTGAATATAACTCATCAGGTGCTCCAGCAGCAGTTGCTTCTTTAGCTAGTACAACTATGCCTGCAGCAATTCCTGGATTTGGAAAAGCACAAAAAGGTAAGATAACAGTACAAGGTGAAAATGTTGCAGAACAAATGTTGCAATATTGGTATCAACAAGCTGATAAAGAAACACAAAAACGTTTCTTAAATTGGGCAAAAAACCAAAAATAATCAATAACTGTTTTAAAAAGTGAGCTTGTCAGCTCACTTTTTCTTTATTTAATCTAGGAGGCGTCATGCAAAGCACTTATCGTACCCTATCCGCGCATAAACACATCGCCCTTGTCGCACATGATCACTGCAAACAGGATCTGATAAATTGGTGTAAAACTCACCGCACTTTACTATCGCAGCACACCTTATATGCTACGGGTACCACTGGAAATTTGATCCATAATGAAACAAACTTACAGATTGAAAGCTTACTCAGTGGCCCTATGGGAGGAGACCAACAATTAGGTGGGTTAATTGCAGAAAAGAAAATTGATTTACTGATTTTCTTTTGGGATCCAATGAATGCGGTACCCCATGATCCTGATGTTAAAGCACTGATGCGCATTGCAACTGTTTGGAATATTCCTGTTGCAATGAATATGGCGACTGCCGATTTCCTAGTCACCTCACCATGTTTTAATCAAGTTACTGAAGTGCGAATTCCAGACTACGATGGCTATTTAAAAGCGCGCTTAAAATAAACGCCCCTCTACTTACCATAAAAGGGTAGAAAATCAGTTTAACTTAACTTGTAGAAAAGTAGCTGTAGTCAATTTCTACAATTGCTATCTTTACTGCCCTCAAAAATACAATCATTCCAACAAATACATGCTTTTGGACCTATGTCTTTTCGACTAAATATCCTCAAATAACTCAAAAAACCGTTGCTTATACACGATAGGAGTTTATTATTACATCGATTGAGCCTCGCCAGTTCTATTTCTTAGGCTTGTGTTATCTTGTATTGCATGAAGTTAATACTTCAGTTTTATCTATAATATGCTTTACTCTTAACCATCCAATAATTAAAATGTGAAACGAGTAGGATTACCTGCTACATCATTATTGTTATTATCTTTTTACATGGAACGTTATTATGAAATCTAAGTTATTCATTTTGAAAACCTTATCACTTGTCTCTGTTTTAGCCACCGCCCAAACTAGTGAGTTTAATTTTTATGGCAAAGCAGGAATTGATTTAACTTCTCGTTTTGAAACAATGAGAGTGCGGCTAGAAAATATAGACTTTCCGACTTCTGCAAGTACTAAGAAAAATACATTTTCGCCAAGTATTTTTTTAGAAACAACTTATAATGTTTTGCCACAACTTGAAGTTGGTTTGGGTACAGGTTATATAAAACGTAAAGGTTTTGACCATTCTGCTTCTATTAATGAGCCTGGTGGCATAATTGAGAGAGAAACATATAAAATAAATCGTTACTCTTCTATTCCGCTGTATTTGACCCTTAAGCACAACTTTGCTATTAATGATAATGCAAAAATTTACTATAAAAGCGATTTGGGGTATTCATTTAACAAAATACGTAATACGTCATATGCTATCCGTTCTTATAAAGGAAAAGATATAGTACAACCAGAATTTAAAGCACCTGTTCATATGAAGGCTAAAAATGGTCTTTATTTAGGCTTAGCTATTGGAATTGAATATCAATCTTTCTTAGCTGAACTCGGATATTACCATACAAACTCAGCAATTACTTACCAATCTGATTATCGTCCACAGCATACTAAATATGTCCATAATTCATACAAAAATGACGCATTACGTCTATCTTTTGGTATTAAATTTTAAACGACATTTATATAAGCCAAAGCCGTCTATAGACGGCTTTTTTATGTTTTAAACTGAATAACAGAAAATCATTAATGACATTATCAGAGCAAATAACAAAACAAACAGAGCAAATTTTATTCCTCTGATAAGCATAATCATGCTGCTCACTATCCACTTTTTTAAACGCCATTTCCCTCTCAATTTGGAGTAACATAGAGATGTCACTCTCAAAGTGCGGTCTGTTTTTGTAAAATTTAACTAAATCATTATAATGTAGCTTGATAGTAGCCTATCTGTATAATGCTATCTTTTAGTGTTTATTTCAATTTACGTTTGGAGGGTAAATCACAATGGCATTAATTTTAAATATTCTTAACTTTGTACTCGGTGGCTTTGTCACAACATTAGGTTGGTTACTCGCTACCGCGGTCAGCGCAATTCTTATTATTACATTGCCTTATACAAGAAGCTGTTGGGAAATCAGTAAAATGTCATTAATGCCTTTTGGCAATGATATTATTCATGTGAAATATCTTGAGCCAACCAGCGCAATTGGTAACTCTTTAGGCACTGTGCTAAACATCTTCTGGTTTATCTTTTTTGGTTGGTGGCTTTGTTTGTGTCATATTTTTTCTGGCATTGCACAATGCTTAACTATTATCGGTATCCCTGTCGGACTTGCTAACTTTAAATTAGCCGGTATTGCTTTGTTGCCTGTTGGACAACGCGTGGTCTCCAAAGAAGTTGCTGAAATTGCAAGACAACAAGCAGCACAGCAACATTACAATAACCATTACAAATAAGCGAAAGGACTTGAATGAACAACTGGCTGAATGCAAAAGTAATTGCCACAATCCCTATTTTTATTGCGGTTAATATCGCAGCCTTTGCTATTTGGTTATTTAATATTTCACAACAAAGCATGCCATTGATCTTAGGGATTATCGCAGGTGGTTTAGTTGATCTTGATAACCGCTTAACTGGTCGGCTTAAAAATGTATTTTATACACTTATTGCTTTCTCTATTTCTTCACTCGTTGTTCAAATCAGTATTGGTAATGGTTTTCAATTTACGTTGCTAATGACAGCTATTACTTTTCTTTTCACCATGGTTGGAGCAATTGGTCAACGCTATAGTACAATTGCATTTGGCACACTTGTTATCGCCTTGTACACCACCTTATCTTACACGCCTGATACGATTTGGTTCATCAATCCAATCATGATTTTATGTGGTACTCTGCTCTATAGCATAACCACATTAATTGTTCATCTGTTTTTTCCTAATCGTCCAGTACAAGAAAGTATGGCAAAATCCTTTCTTGCTTTAGGCGAATATTTAGATGCCAAAGCGCTATTTTTCGATCCTGATGATATAGAGCAATTAGGTAATAAAGAAGTCAACTTAGCCATGAAGGATAGTACATTAGTTGAAGCATTTAATTCAGCACGTACCGCTCTGTTTTATCGTATCCGTGGTCAACACCGCCATAGTCGAACCACAAAAATGATTCGCTATTATTTTGCTGCACAAGATATTCATGAACGCGCTAATTCCAGTTTGTTCAATTATCAAGCTATTGCAGAACAACTGAAAAATACCGATCTTATCTTTCGTATCCAACGCTTGTTTGAATTGCAAGCGCAAGCTTGCCGTGAAATTGGTTTAAGTTTGCAACAAAACAAAGAATATAACTATAACAATAAAGTTGAGAAAGCGATTTTAGGACTCAATCAATCTTTCGAATTTTATGCACAAACCCATCTTGAAAATGAACAAATTTTACTCAACCTTAAAACATTGATCGAAAGTTTACAAGCCGTAGAATGGCAATTAAGTCATTTAGATCAAGAATCTAACCAAAATGAACGTTCTGCGACAGCACAAATTCATACAGAACAGATACGTGGACTCAGTAATATTCTCTATACAATTAAAAGTCACTGCCACTTTAATTCACAATTATTCCGTCACGCTGTACGATTATCTATCGTCGTATTCACCTCTTGCGCTATAGTAGAATTCTTCCAACTCGATCGAGGTTACTGGATCTTATTAACTTCAGTTTTTGTTTGCCAACCAAATTACTCTGCGACGAAAATGCGTTTAAGACAACGTATCATTGGTACAATTTTAGGTGTCATCATTGGCTCATTATTACCTTATATTAATCCGACTCTGGAATTACAGTTGGGATTAATCGTCACAACCAGTACTTTATTTTTCTTCTTTAGAAGTAATAATTACAGTTTTTCAACATTCTTTATCACGTTACAAGTCTTAATCAGTTTTGATGTCATGGGGTTTGATATTCATGAAGCAATGTATTCTCGTGTCCTAGACACTTTCATTGGTGCGGCGATTGCTTGGTTTGCTGTGTCTTACTTATGGCCTGATTGGAAATATCTTCAACTGGACAAAGTCAGTCGCCAAGCGATTAAAAGTGATGCCAAATATCTACTTTATATCATTAGCCAGTTACAATTTGGTAAAGGGGATAATTTGAAATATCGCATTGTGCGCCGTCACGCCCATGAGAATGCAACAGCGTTAAGTACAACAATATCAAATATGAATAATGAGCCGAAAAAATATCAAGCACATTTACGAAAAGGATTTGAGCTACTCAAAATAAATTATTCACTGTTAAGTTATATTTCTGCATTAGGTGCATACCGTAGTAATATGAAACAATTACAACAAAATACAGCATTTCTCTCCGGTTTTTATCCGATCGCAAAAAAAATTATCTATGTATTAGAACATATTGAAAAGCTCAGACCTGAGGTGTTCACTAAGCTACAAGAAAGAATTAAACAGGATTTAAAACAAGCTAACGCGCAACAATGTGAACATTTATTACAACCGCAATTTAGTGTGCCAATTCAACAACTTAATATGATTAGTCAAATATTGCCGTCACTTTATAGCACTTTCCAGCAAATGAAATTAGACATCAAACAAGATTAAAATTGCTGCATCGCCACCCCATTCTTTCGGTGCCTGATGTAAAGCTCGAATTTTAGGATGTTGCACTAACCAACGTGGAATTTGACGCTTCAGCACATAAGAACCATAACCTGTCATGACACTTGCACAATAAATATGTTCGTTTTCACAAGCTTGAATCAAACTAGCCAATTCCAATTTAGCTTGTTCGCGAGTTAACCCGTGTAAATCGAGAAATAATTCAGGCGAGAAATCACCTCGCCGCAATTGTTTTAACAAATGGGAATCTTCCCCTTCTCGCAAATATTTCACCGCACATTCTTCATTCAACAGAGGTTCATATTCATCAGAAAAATAAAATAACGTATCTTCTTGTTCACGAATTTGTTTTAACGGTGATTTCTTTATTTTTTTATTCTGACGAGGTGCAACAAAAGTATCTTGTTTTAAGGCTTTCACACCTTGAGTTACTGTACGAAATAACTCAATATCTTCTGGTTCTAGCATACTCACTTTAGCCTAATTGTTAACATTTTATTATGATACCACATTATTATTTGCGTCGATTTCCAAAATTTAATTGAATATGGTATAACTACGCCACTTTTCTCTTTTAGTAACAGGCATACTATGACATATAACCAAGATCTTATTGAAACCATTATCTCTGATCAGGTACATCATGAATTACATTCTATCCAAGATTTCTTACGCTGGACTTACAGCACATTTAATCGCGCAGATATTTATTATGGTCATGGTTATGACAATGCTTGGGATGAAGCATTACAGCTTATTTTAACTACACTTGACTTACCTATTGATTTTCCTGCTGAGCTATATGGAGCTAATTTAACTCGTACGGAGAAAGAAGTCCTCTTGCGCCTTGTCATTCAACGCATTGAAAAGCGCATTCCCGTCGCTTATCTTACTAAGCAAGCATGGTTTTGCGGTTTAAATTTCTATATTGATGAACGTGTTATCATACCGCGTTCGCCAATTAGTGCACTCATCCAAACTGGCTTCGCCAATTTATTAACAACAGAGCCAAAACGTATTCTAGACATGTGTACTGGTAGTGGCTGCATAGCCATAGCTTGTGCAGAACAATTTCCACAAGCGGAAGTGGACGCGGTTGATCTTTCTGCTGATGCATTAAGTGTTGCTGAAATCAATATTGAGCGTCATAACATGCTACATCGTGTATATCCAATACAATCAGACTTATTTAATGATTTACCCAAAGATCAATATGATCTGATTGTGACGAACCCACCTTATGTTGACATGGAAGACTTAGCTGATATGCCAAAAGAATTTCAGCATGAACCAGAAATGGCATTAGGCTCGGGTATTGATGGACTAGATATCACTAAACGTATTCTCGCCGCAGCACCAGATTATTTAGCAGATAATGGTGTATTAGTTTGCGAAGTGGGTAACAGTATGGTACATCTTATGGAGCAATATCCACAAATTGTATTTAACTGGGTTGAACTAAAAAACGGTGGAGTAGGTGTTTTTGCTATAACTAAAGCCGAGCTTATTAAGCATCATACTTTATTTCAATAAGCATTAACAAAAGTGCGGTCTGTTTTTACAAAATTTTAAGAACAAATATTTAGACAAAAAAGACCGATTATTAAATCGGTCTTTTCGTTTTACTGTAAAAAGATTAGAAGAATACGCGTAAACCAACGCCGTATTTATTATCTCTCTCTTTAGTGACTGGGTACATATTATCACGTGAACGCACATTGGCATATTCAACGTAAGTCACCACATTTTTGTGGAATTGGTAATCAACACCAGCTAAATAAACCTGTTCTGTGATTTTATTATTACTAGCATCAATATCTTGATTACGTTGCCATTGCAAATACACTTTTGATGGCTCCATTACTTGATATTTTGCACCGACTAAAATATGCTTCGATTTAGAATTAAAAGTATCTAGAAACTCTAAGCGTGTCTGACCATATTCCGCTGCAAGCGCTGCTGGTCCGTAGGATACTTCAGTCGCAACACGCCACATGCTGCGTTTATTTGAAGTTGCAGTTGGGCGATATGTGTAGCCATTATCCTGAGTATCTACTGAATAACCAGCATTTAAATTAAATACTAAATCTTGCATTAACTCACGATTATAAAATACCGCAACACCGTAACCATATTTATAATCACTTTGTGCGGCTAACTGTGTTTTCTTCTTCGCATTACCAAATAAGTAATCTGCACCAAAGCTAAAACCATGCCATTCTGCGGAACGGAATTTTACTGATTTACCCGCATCTTCAGGTAAGTTATTATTACCACCAAAAGTGTAAGCATAATCACCTAATTGAACATCATCACCATTTGTTGTCTGTTTACCAAAAGTTAATGTACCAATTGGTTCATAAGTAAATCCTGCATAGAGTTTATCAACAGTAGGATTACCAATTGAATCACTAGTACTCTCTACACCTTGACCAAAACGAATTTCTAATCCACCTAACGCAGATAAACCATTTCCTAAATTATGACTCGCTTTAACTTCTAAACGTGAATCATCATTACGTAGATCACCACGCTGATTATCACCAAATTTACCTAAAACAAGACGTACTGAGCCACCAACTTCCACTTTAGTACCATCTTGTTCGTAAACAGTCGCTGCACTAACTGAAGTCGCTGTCACAGCTGTGATTGCTAGTGTAATTAATGTTTTTTTCATACAGCCTATTCCTTTTCAGAATCTTTATTAACTAAGTTAACTCTTAATTAATAATTAAAGAGTTGTCCAAATCAGCTTCATATGAAGTCGATTTTAATTATACTGGCAAAGAAATAAGCAGATGTCAAATAAAAAAGCTGATGAAAACTCATCAGCTTTATCTCTATATGAAGCTAAATATTAGAAAAACACACGTAAACCAACACCAATTTTCTTATCTTTTACTGTTGGATCTAGATGATCTTGCGGCTTAAATTTAAATGTACCTCCTTCTAAATAAGTCAATACATTTTTGTTTAACTGGTAATCAATACCAGCAATATAACCACGTAATCTCACTGTTCTGTCATAGGTTGTAACCGCTTTACCCCAAATAAAATCAGTATAAATCTTTGATTGTGGGATAAATTGGTACTTTAATCCTAACTCAATTTCACTAATTCGTTTGAACACATCATCCATCTGATTATTAGCTGGGTGCTTTTGATCACGCCAAGTCATTGTTGCAACATCACCGCTTTTTGCTCTTGAATAATCTAACGCAATAGCAAACTCTTTGTAAGATAATTCACCACCAACAGTCCATACTTTTTCATTAACGTCAAGCATTGCATCGCCAACTTTTTTACTACTATATCCAACAGCAAATCCCAATCCAAATTCACCTATGGTTCTATTGTAAAGTGCTCCTAATACATAACCGTAGTTATTAATATTTTTCTCACCATTTGCTTCTTGTTTAGCTGGAGATTCATCAAATACATAGTCTGCGCCAAAACTAAAACCATTAAAATCAGCTGATTTGAAATGAATAACTTTATCACCTTCTGTAATCAATTGATTCACACTACCTAAATTATAAGTATAATCAGACAATTCAATTTCATCACCAATAGTTAACTGTTTACCAAAAGTTAATGTACCCACTTTTTCATAGTTAAACCCTGCAAATAAGCGCGCCACTTTCATTTTATCGCCAATACCTACATCACTAAAACGAAGTTGAGCTTGAGCTAATGCAGTTAAACCATGCTCTAAGTTATGAGTGACATCAAAAGTAACACGTGAACCACTATCTTTTAAATCTGTACGCTTATTTGTTTCTTTTTGTAAAAGTAAACGAACAGATCCACTTAAATCAACTTTTGTGCCATCTTGATTAAATATAGTTGCTGCATTTGCTGAAGCAGTAGCTAATGCTGACACGACTAATGCAATAATTGTTTTTTTCATATAAAACTCCCTTTTAGAATTATCAGTTATTCAAATATCAGAGCAAAGAATCACGGCAAATAGTTACAACCTTAAAATATTGTAACAGTTATCTTTACATATCATTACAAAACAAAATTCATTGAATAAAAAGCCAGTGAATGTCACTGGCTTTTATGATATAACTTCAAATAATTAGAAGAATACGCGTAAACCTACACCAACTTTATTATCTTTTTCTGTCACACCATCTTCTTTATATCTGAATGTACCAGCTTCTAAATATGTGACAACTTGTTTGTGTAATTTATAATCTACACCAGCAATATAACCACGTAATTTAACATTGCTAGTTTCATCTTTTGCTTTACCCCAAATAACATCAGCGTAAACTTTAGATGCTTCAACGATTTGATATTTTAAACCTAATTCAAATTCACGTACTTTATTGTACATTACGCCATCACGCCATTTCACTTGTTCTGCTTTATTAGAGCTTTTCACTTGTGAATAATCTAAAGCTACAGCAAAAGGTCCATAAGAGAATTCAGTACCCGCAGTCACTGCTTTATTACTTACATTTTCTGCTACTTTTTGTTGGCTATAACCAGCTTCAACGGCAAAGCCAAATTCACCCATTTTTCTGTTATATAATGCACCTAATACATACGCATTTTTATTAACATTTTTCTTATTATTAGCTGTATCATATTTAGCTGGATCTTGTGCAAATACATAGTCTGCACCGAAGCTAAAGCCATTGAAATCTGCAGATTTAAAGTGAATTACTTTATCACCAGCACTAACTAACTTATTCACACCACCTAAGTTATAAGTGTAGTCTGATAAACCGATGTCATCGCCGATGGTTAATTGTTTACCAAATGTTAATGTACCAACACCTTCATAGCCAAAACCTGCATAAAGACGTTTAACATGGATGCTATCACCAAAGTTTTTATCGCTGAAACGTAATTCAGTATAAGCTAATGCACTTAAACCTGAACCTAAGTCGTGGCTTGCTTTGAAAGAAACACGTGAACCTTTATCTTTTAAATCGGTACGATTATCAGTTTCTTTTTGTAAAAGTAAACGAACAGAACCACCTACTTCTACTTTGGTTCCATCTTGGTTATAAACTACTGCTGCGTTTGCTGAAGTTGCAGCTAAAGCCGCTACTGCTAATGCTACGATTGTCTTTTTCATAAAATCACTACCTTGTTGTTGGAGTTTTATAACTTAATTAAGTAACGAGTCACTTAATCAACCTAAAATCGACGTTGAAACTATTGCTAGTTTCGTAATTTTTGCAAATGCAAGATAACAAAGCTCCTATATATTGTCAAAATAATGTTCAATTCTGATATTTTTATTTTTTCATTACAAAACAACAAGTTAATTAAAATCCAAATAAATAAATTCAAATTAAAAATGTTAGGAAGATCACAAATATAAAGATTTCTTAATAAAAATGAACTTTCTTCAAACAAGTTAACACATTGATTTTAAATAAAAATAAAACAATAACACGGTAAATCAATGGATGTTCAATAGAAAAAATAGTCAATTTTCAAAAGTTCATTTCAATTTTGTGATCCATGTCACAATTTTACTAATTGATGTCTAAAGAATCACCTAATTTTTAGCTCTTTTAATTAATAAATAAAATAAATCTTCTCTTTAAAAAACAAGGAGAAACAAACAAAATATTATAATAATCACGCTAAAAATAACTTCTTGTTATAAAAGAAATATCACACTATCCATCAGTTTTTCTAAAGTTCGATTCTTATGCGTCTATTATTTCGACTAACCCAAATTTTTTATTGTTCTCAAAACAATAAATAGCGATAATATGCCTCTTAAATTCAGGGCGCTTATCATTTTACCAGCCCAATAAAATAGAATTATGACTGAATATATCCTACTCATTATTAGTACAGCATTAATTAACAACTTCGTCCTTGTTAAGTTTCTAGGGCTCTGTCCTTTTATGGGCGTTTCAAAAAAAATTGAAACTGCTATTGGTATGAGTTTGGCAACTATGTTTGTGCTAACTGTTGCTTCTATTTCAGCCTATTTAATTGACACCTATATCCTTTACCCATTAAGTGCGACTTTTCTACGCACTCTTGTTTTTATCTTAGTTATTGCAGTTGTGGTACAATTTACTGAAATGGTCATCAACAAAACCAGCCCAACTCTTTATCGTTTATTAGGTATCTTTCTTCCTTTAATTACCACTAATTGCGCTGTACTTGGTGTCGCACTATTAAATATTAACTTAGCACATAACTTAACGCAGTCAGTAATTTATGGGTTTGGTGCCTCACTTGGCTTTGGTCTAGTCTTAGTTTTATTTGCTGCATTGCGTGAGCGGCTAGCTGCTGCAGATGTTCCATCAATATTTAAAGGTGCTTCAATTGCATTAATTACCGCAGGTTTAATGTCGTTAGCTTTTATGGGCTTTACTGGATTAGTGAGACTATAATGACTTCAACAGTATATTTAATCCTGATTACTATTGCTGTGCTTGCACTTATTTTCGGTGCAATCTTAGGTTTTGCTTCAGTAAAGCTTAAAGTCGAAGCTGATCCCATTGTAGAAAAAATCGATGCCTTATTACCTCAAAGTCAATGTGGGCAATGCGGTTATCCTGGTTGTAAGCCCTATGCTGAAGCCATTGCAAATGGTGATGATATCACTAAATGTATTCCCGGCGGACAAACCGTTATTATTAACATCGCTGAATTAATGGGGGTTGAACCACCCTCTACAGATATTGACGGTGATCCAACACCAATAGTTGCTTTTATTGATGAAGAGATGTGCATAGGTTGTACTAAATGCATACAAGCCTGCCCAGTCGATGCGATTATTGGCACCAATAAAGCCATGCATACGATTATCCCTGATCTCTGCACTGGCTGCGAACTTTGTGTACCACCTTGCCCAACAGATTGTATTTCAATGATCAAAGTTGAAAAAAATATTGATAATTGGAATTGGAAATTCGATTCGAAACTTATTATTCCTATTGTTGATACCACAACAGCACAAAAGAAAGTGATTAAAGGGGAATAATATGGATATTTTAGCGCGTTTTAATTCTGGCAAATTATGGGACTTTAAAGGCGGAATTCATCCACCTGAACGTAAATCTCAATCAAACCATAAACCAATTCGCCCAGCAAAATTAGTCGATAAATTCGCTATTCCAATTAAACAACACGCGGGTTCTGAAGGAAATTTATTAGTTAAAGTCGGAGATTATGTGTTTAAAGGGCAACCTCTCACTCAAGGTGATGGTTTACGAACACTCCCTGTTCATGCTTCAACCTCTGGTTTTATCACAGCCATTGCACCCCATGTTGCGCCACATCCTTCTGGTTTAACAGAACTTTGTGTACATCTTGAAGCCGATGGTCAAGATCAATGGCGCCAACAACAACCTATTGACGATTTCTTGGCTCAAACCCCAGAGCAACTGATTGAAAAAATTTACCAAGCAGGTATAGCTGGGTTAGGCGGTGCAGTATTTCCTACTGCAGCCAAAATTCATTCTGCTGAAAAACAAATCAAACTATTAATTATTAATGGTGCAGAATGTGAGCCTTATATCACTTGTGATGATAGGCTGATGCGTGATTACCCAGAGGAAATCATCGAAGGCACTCGTATTCTACGTTACATTTTACGTCCTGAGAAAGTAGTTATTGCTATTGAAGATAACAAGCCAGAGGCAGCTAAAGCATTACGCCAAGCACTACAGGGCGCTAATGATATTGAAATCCGTGTGATCCCAACTAAATACCCTTCTGGTGCAGCAAAACAACTTATTCAAGTCTTGACAGGGATGGAAGTACCTAGTGGTCAACGTTCTTCAAGTATTGGTGTACTTATGCAAAATGTCGGGACTGCTTTTGCAATCAAACGTGCAGTAATGGATGATGAACCCTTAATTGAACGTGTTGTCACTTTAACAGGTGATAAAGTACGTAAGAAAGGGAACTATTGGGTGCGTTTAGGCACACCTATTTACCAATTATTACAACAAGTCGATTATCAATATGATGCCCGCTTTCCTGTTTTTATGGGAGGACCGATGATGGGCTTTATTCTACCCGATTTAAAAGCGCCAGTGACTAAAATGACTAACTGTTTGTTAGCTCCAGATCACTTTGAATATGCTCCACCAGCACCAGAACAATCTTGTATCCGTTGTTCAGCTTGTTCAGACGCTTGCCCAGTTAACTTAATGCCACAGCAACTTTATTGGTTTGCGCGCAGTGAAGATCACGAAAAATCAGAACAATATGCTTTAAAAGATTGTATAGAATGTGGATTATGTGCTTATGTTTGCCCAAGTCATATCCCACTTATTCAATACTTCCGTCAAGAAAAAGCTAAAATTTGGGAAATTAAACAAAAAGCTAAACAGGCAGAAGACGCTAAAATTCGTTTTGAAGCACGACAAGCTCGTTTAGAACGTGAAGAGCAAGAACGTAAAGCTCGTTCACAAAAAGCGATGGAAGCACGTCGTCAAGAAATGAAATCAGAAAACGGAGTTGATCCTGTACAGGCAGCACTTGAGCGTTTGAGAGCGAAAAAGATAGAAAGTAGTGATACAACAAAAGCCAAAGTAAAAACAATTATTAGTGAAAAAGGTGAATTATTACCAGACAATAGCGATATTATGGCACAACGCAAAGCGCGTCGTTTGGCTCGTCAACAAGACATGAAATCACAAGATAATACTAGTGCACAAGAAAACCAAACTTCTGAAAATTCAACCGCACTTGAATTAACGATTGATCCCCAAAAAGCTGCTGTGACTGCCGCTGTTGCCAGAGCAAAAGCGAAAAAAGCCGCACAACAGACACAAAGTGCGGTGGAAAAAATCACGATTTCTGCCGACACAGTAGTAATCGATGAACAAGATCCGCGTAAAGCAGCAATTGCGGCAGCTATCGCTAGAGCAAAAGCGAAAAAAGCTGTACAACAGACACAAAGTGCGGTGGAAAAAATTACGATTTCTGCCGACACAATAGCAATCGATGAACAAGATCCGCGTAAAGCAGCAATTGCGGCGGCTATCGCTAGAGCAAAAGCGAAAAAAGCTGCACAGGAAAATAAAGAATAAAGATAAGAGAAAACCAAAATGTTTAAAATGGTAAGCTCCCCACATACTCATTCAGGTAAGCTCACAATGCGTATTATGTTGTGGGTGATTTTAGCAATGCTACCTGCAATTTGTGCACAATTATATTACTTCGGTTTTGGTGTACTCATTCAAGCCAGTTTAGCCATCAGCTTTGCTTTATTGCTAGAATGGGGAGTGACTTTATTACGCAAAAAACCAGCGTTATGCTATATCTCTGATTTTAGCGTCACTTTAACCGCACTTATTCTTGCTGTTGCCATCCCACCTTATGCCCCTTATTGGTTAATCTTAATTGGCATATTTTGTGCTGTAATTCTCGGTAAACACGTTTACGGTGGATTAGGACAAAACTTATTTAACCCAGCAATGGTTGGTTATGTTGTACTGCTTATTTCATTTCCGCTACAAATGACAACTTGGCTTCCTCCTGCTAGTTTATTAAATGAGCCGCCAACAATTGCAGATGCTTACCATCTTATTTTTACTGGATTCAGTACAGATGGATTTAGCTTACATCAATTGACCACTTCAGTTGATGGAATTACACAGGCTACACCACTTGATAGCGCTAAAATAGTACTAAAAGAAGGTGAATATCAACACTTACTTGCCTCGCCAATTTTCGCGTCACATCTAGCCATTGGTTGGTGGCAAATAAATTTAGCCTTTTTGTTAGGTGGGATTTTCTTGATTTGGAAACGAATTATTCACTGGCAAATCCCTATTGCAATGTTGAGCACATTTATATTTTTTGCAGGTATCACTGAATTACTCTATCCAGCACAACATTTGAAAATGATTGCACACTTATTTAGCGGTGCGATGATGTTTGGTGCTTTTTTTATTGCGACAGATCCTGTTACTGCCTCTATTACACCACGTGGTAAATTAGTGTTTGGTGGATTAGTTGGTCTGTTGACTTATATTATCCGCTTCCATGGCAATTATCCTGATGGGGTCGCATTTGCCGTTTTATTAGGCAATATTTGTGTACCATTAATTGATCACTACACTCGTCCACGTGTTGCAGGCTATCGTAAATAAGGAATAATGATGAAAACAATCAAAATTTCAACTTATTACGCCTTGTTACTTGCATTTATTGCGTTAATTTGCACTGCATTATCAACAGGGGTATATTTTTTAACTAAAGATAAAATTGCTGAGGAAATCAATAAACAACAACGCATATTATTGTTACAAGTTGTCCCACAGCAATATTTTGATAATGTACTGAGTGAAAACTGTTACGTTCCTACTAGTCAAAAGTTGATTGTTAATCGAATAAAAAATATCTGCGTAGCAACAAAAAATCAGCAAAAAACAGCCTATGCGATTGAAACTATCGCACCTGATGGTTATTCAGGCAATATCCGTTTACTTATTGGTATAACGCCCTCTGGCGAAATACTTGGTGTGCGCGTACTAGAACACCAAGAAACACCTGGACTAGGCGATAAAATTGAAACTCGCATTTCAAACTGGATTTTAAGTTTTACTCATCAACAAATTAACGCTAATAACTTAAATGAATGGGCAGTAAAAAAAGATGGGGGTAAATTTGATCAATTTGCTGGCGCCACTATCACGCCACGCGCAGTAGTTAATCAAGTAAAAAATGCAGCGTTAAATATGTTAGATGAATTGAATCAAGAGAATAATAGACAATGAACGAAACTTTACCAAAACAGACCGCACTTTCTGATCAGCATACACGTTCTTTAGAAACGCCAAAAGCACAATCAGAAAAACAGCCAAATACGATCTGGCAGGAGATTTTTTGGCAAGGCGTATGGAAAAACAACTCAACTCTAGTTCAATTATTAGGATTATGTCCATTACTCGCAATTTCAAATAGTGTTACTAATGCATTAGGCTTAGGACTTGCTACTATGCTAGTATTAATTTGTAGTAATACTGTTGTGTCTTTATTCCGTAAACACATTCCTCATGAAATTCGAATTCCAATTTATGTCATGATTATTGCGACTACTGTCACAATGGTCCAATTATTAATGAATGCTTATACTTATTCACTTTACCAATCCTTAGGCATTTTTATTCCTCTTATCGTAACGAATTGTATCGTGATTGGACGTGCTGAAGCATTTGCTTCCAAAAATTCCCTCTCTCATTCAATCTTCGATGGTTTCGCGATGGGATTTGGTATGTGCTTAAGTTTAATAGTACTCGGAGCAATTCGTGAAGTACTCGGAAATGGGACGTTATTTGATGGAATAGAACACTTATTGGGCGATTGGGCAAAAAGTTTACGTATTGAATTATTCCAATTAGATAGTCACTTTTTATTAGCTATTCTCCCCCCCGGCGCATTTATTGGTTTAGCGCTTGTTTTAGCAATAAAAAATTTTATTGATCAGTATAAAAAATAATGAATAAACAAAAACGAATTGAGATTTTAACTCGTCTACGAGATCAAAATCCGCATCCAACAACAGAACTGAATTATAGCTCACCTTTTGAGCTATTGATTGCGGTTATTTTATCTGCCCAAGCAACAGATAAAGGGGTAAATAAAGCAACGGATAAACTTTTTCCAGTGGCAAATACACCGCAAGCCATTTTAGCCTTAGGTGTTGATGGGTTAAAAGAATATATTAAAACGATTGGTCTATATAACAGTAAAGCAGAAAATATCATCAAAACTTGTCGCGATTTAATTGAAAAGCATAATGGTGAAATTCCTCAAAATCGTACTGCACTTGAAGCGTTAGCTGGTGTTGGAAGGAAAACAGCCAATGTGGTATTAAACACTGCATTTGGTCAGCCAACTATTGCTGTCGATACACACATTTTTCGAGTTTCTAATCGTACAGGATTTGCACCAGGTAAAGATGTTGTAAAAGTAGAGGAAAAATTACTTAAAGTTGTCCCTGATGAATTTAAAGTCGATGTCCATCATTGGTTAATCTTACATGGACGCTATACCTGTATTGCACGTAAGCCACGCTGTGGTTCCTGTATTATTGAGGATTTGTGCGAATTTAAGCAAAAAACGGAATAAAATTCCTCTTTTATTATGATTTACTACTAATAAATAAGGTAAAAGTGAAATCAAAAAGTTATCTTACTTGCATACCTAACAAAAACGACGAAAGATAATCTTTTCATTCTCAGTTGAGAATAAATAAATTTTTTAATAATTTGGATTTAATTATGACAACAAAACAAGAAAGACAAACTTGGTCTAGTCGACTTACTTATATTATGACAGTAGCTGGAGCAACTGTCGGTTTTGGCGCAACTTGGCGCTTTCCTTATTTAGTCGGTGAAAATGGTGGCGGTGCTTATGTGTTTTTATTCTGTTTAGCTATGCTCCTAATCGGCATTCCAATGATTCTTGTAGAAAATGTGATTGGTCGCCGATTACGTGTCAATTCCATTGATGCTTTTGGTGACAAATTAGAAACACGCAATATTTCAAAATATTGGAAAATCATAGGCTATTTAGGCTTACTCGGTGCCTTTGGTATCATGGCATATTATATGGTACTGGGTGGTTGGGTAATCACTTATATTATCAATTTAATTACAGGTACTCTTGATATATCAGTACCGATTAGCAAAGAAATTGCAAAAGATTTTTACGATTTACACATTAGTAACAGTCCCATTGAAGTTGCGTTATATACTCTATTGTTTGTTGCTGTAAATTACTTTATTCTCGCTAAAGGAATTATTGGCGGGATTGAACGCGCTGTAAAATACTTAATGCCATTATTATTTATCTTCTTAATTGGTATGGTTATTCGTAATATTACGTTACCAGGCGCAATGGAAGGTATTATCTTCTATCTCAAACCAGACTTCTCTAAAATTACACCACAATTATTCGTTTTTGTATTAGGGCAAGTATTTTTTGCTTTAAGCCTTGGTTTTGGTGTGCTCATTACACTTTCAAGCTACTTAAACAAAGAAGAAAATTTAATTCAAACCGCAATTATTACTGGCTTTACCAATACGATTATCGCCGTACTTGCTGGCTTTATGATTTTTCCTTCACTTTTTACTTTTGGTATTGCCCCAAATTCTGGACCAACTCTCGTCTTCCAAAGCTTACCTATTGTATTTTCACATTTATGGCTAGGAAAAATCTTTGCAATCATTTTCTTTAGTTTGTTACTTATTGCTGCCTTAACAACTTCATTAACTATCTATGAAGTGATTATTACTGCATTACAAGAAAAACTGAAAATGCGCCGCAGCAAAGCAATTATTCTCACGCTGGGTAGTATCTTTGTTTTCGGCAATATCCCTGCTATTCTTGGTGATAACTTACTCAAAAATGTCACTATTTTCGGCAACAGTATTTTTGATACATTTGACTACGTCAGTGGTAATATTTTATTTATGTTAACTGCCTTTGGATGTGCTATTTTCGTTGGTTTCGCGCTGAAAGATGATGCCAAAAAAGAACTCTCTTCAAATCCAAATTCGACATTCACAATAATTTGGTTCAACTATGTAAAATTTGTCGTTCCTCTTATTATTTTAGTTATTTTTGTGAGTAATTTGTTGTAAGATTAAACAGGAGAACAAAAGTTCGCCTTTTCATTATCCTAAATTTTGAAGGTTATCTCATGCATACTAATTATGTCATTAGCTTAACGAATGCTCACAGGCGTCGAGAGCACATCATAAAAGAATTTGGTCGCCAAAACATACCATTTGAGTTTTTTGATGCTTTAACCCCATCAAAATACTTAGATGATACTATCAATACTTACTTACCCAATCTTGCTCAAGCCTCCTTATCAGCGGGAGAAAAAGCCTGTTTCATGAGCCATTTTATACTTTGGCAAAAATGTTTGAATGAGAACTTACCTTACCTTTTTATTTTTGAAGATGATATCTTATTAGGTAAAAATGCAAATGCTTTTTTAAATGATGAAAAATGGTTAGAAGATCGCTTTGACTTGACTGACAGTTTTATCTTACGTCTTGAAACATTTTTACAGCCTGCAAAATGTGAAAAAACAAAGATTACACCTTATTTAGAAAGAGAATTTAATTCCCTTAAACAAGTACATTATGGTACTGCGGGTTATATTATTTCTCAACAAGCTATAAAAAATCTGATTAATACATTTAGACAATACAATAGCAATGATTTAAAGCCGATAGATATGATACTCTTTTGCAAAAGTTTAAATGATCCTCAACAAAATATATTTCAACAGTCTCCCGCACTGTGTGTACAAGAACTCCAATTTAACCAGAATAAGAGCCAGTTAAAAAGTCAATTAGAGCAAGAACGTATCCACATAAGACAGCAGAATAAAACAATAAAACCTAAACGCACCTTTAAAGAAAAGCTACAACGGCTCAAGCATAATATTATTCGTGCCCTGAAAAAATACCAACGTATTAAGCAACGGCAAGAAGCCCTAAAACACATTATTCCATTTAAATAACTTAATATATTAGGTTACATTATGAATACTAACTATGTAATTAGCATCGTAACAGCAGCGCAGCGCAGAGAACATATTGAAAAAGAATTTAATTCTAAAAATATTCCATTTGAATTTTTTGATGCGATGACGCCATCGGCTCAATTAACAGAGACAATTAATCAGTTATTACCTGAATTATTATCCCATCCAAATCAAACTCTAGGAGAAAAAGCTTGTTTGATGAGTCATTTAACGCTTTGGGAAAGATGTATAGATGAAAATATGCCTTTTATCACAATTTTTGAAGATGATGTTGTACTAAGTAAAAATGCACATCTATTTTTAAACAATTCTGACTGGATAACAGAGCGATTCTCTAATGAAGCATTTATTATTAAAATAGAAACAGTTTTACAATTAGTTAATACTAAATCTTCTAATGTTCCTCCTTTATCACATTATTCTTTCCCTAAATTAATTAGTGATCACACTGGTTGTGGGGGCTACATTATATCCCAAAAAGCAGCAAAACTCTTATTAATAGAATTCAATAAATTGACAAATGAGCAACTAAGACCTATTGATATTTTAATATTTGATACTTTTTTAAAATATCCTCTAGTTTCTATTTATCAGTTAGAGCCTGCAATATGTATACAACTTTGTGTAAAATATCCTCAAGAGTCAGACGAGAAAGAAGAATTACAAAGTCAACTTTTTAGTGAGCGTAAACAAAATAGGAAAATAAACCCATATAAAAGGAAATTGTCACTATGGCAACTATTAATTAAAGGCCTTACTAAACCTTACCGCTTATATAAAAAGAAACAAAGAAAAGTCATCCCATTTGAATAACCAATCGTTCCCAAAAGTAAATTTCTAAAAAACTAATTAATAAAAAATAAGAGCGATTTTCCCCGCTCTTATTTTTTTCACCTATCTCAAACTCTTCTTCTCCTCTAACTCTTCCCAGCGCATGAAAGCCTGCTCCAATTGCTGTTCAGTATCTGCTAAGGTTTGTAACTTGGCAGAAGTATAATCATGTGGTTGTTGAAAAAATTCTGTACTACTGATTTCTGTTTGTAACACAGCGATTTTTTCTTCTAATTCTTCCAATAACTGCGGTAGTTGTTCTAACTCGCGCTGTTCTTTGTAAGAAAGTTTACTTGCGCGCTGTTGATTTTTAGTCGTACTTGAAACTTGAGAAATTTCGACCGCACTTTGTGGTGGAATATGTTGTTTTTTGAGCACCTCTTGTTGTGCCTTGTGGGCAAAATAATTAGTTTGTTGCTGTTTAGCCTCATGAAAACCACCAACATATTCATTGATAATCCCATTGCCTTCAAACATAAAACATTCTGTAGCAGTATTATCAATAAATTGACGATCGTGGCTTACAATTAATAATGTTCCCTGATAATCTGTTAAAATTTCCTCTAATAATTCCAATGTTTCAACATCAAGATCATTAGTTGGCTCATCAAGAATTAATAAGTTATTGGGTTTTAATAATAATTTTGCCAGCAATAAACGATTACGCTCACCACCAGACAATGCTTTAACTGGTGTCATTGCACGTTTCGGTGGAAATAAAAAATCTTGTAAGTAGCCTAAAACATGACGTTTTACGCCATTCACTTCAATATCTTGTTTTCCATCTGCAACATTATCCATAACTGTTTTTTCAGGATCGAGATCGGCACGATATTGGTCAAAATAAGCAATATCTAATTTTGTACCACAACGCACAGTACCTGATGTTGGTTGAATTTCCCCTAACAATAATTTAATAAACGTTGTTTTACCACAACCATTAGGACCAACTAACGCAATTTTATCGCCGCGTAATATGGTTGTACTAAAGTGTTGGACTAAAGTTTTACCCGCCACTTCATAGCTGACATTATCCAATTCAAATACAATTTTGCCTGAGCGACTAGAGTTATCGATTTGTAATTTCGCTGTGCCTAATACCTCTCGACGTTGACGCCGTTCTTCACGCAGCGCTTTTAATGCGCGTACACGCCCCTCATTTCGCGTTCTACGTGCTTTAATACCCTGTCTAACCCACACTTCTTCTTGTGCCAGTTTTTTATCAAAAAGTGCATTTTGAAGTGCTTCGATACGTAAATTTTCTTCTTTAGTTGTTAAATATAAATCATAATTACCAGGGTAAGAGACTAATTTACCGCGATCAAGATCAACAATGCGTGTTGCCATTTTGCGAATAAATGAGCGGTCATGAGAAATAAACACCATACTGCCAGCAAAATCTAATAAAAACGCTTCTAACCATTCAATGGCATCTACATCCAAATGGTTCGTTGGTTCATCTAATAACAAGACATCAGGCTCACAAACTAAAGCTCGCGCTAACGCTGCTTTACGCAACCAACCACCAGACAATTCTGTCAGTAAAGTATCTGGATTAAGTGCGAGTTTAAGTAATACTTCTTTAATTTTACTTTCAAAGCGCCAACCATTGGCATGATCTAACTTTGCTTGAACTTGAGCTAATTGGCTTAAAAGAGTTTCATTATAATCTTGGGCTAATTTTGCTGAAATATAATGATATTCTTTCAGCAAATCAGCCAAATGTCCGATCCCTTCTGCGACATAATCAAAAACATTCCCTGCTGCATGACGAGGTGGATCTTGCTCTAAACGTGAAACAACAATATCTTGTTCAAACTGCAATCGACCATCATCCATCACTACATCACCAGATAAAATTTTCATTAGAGTCGATTTTCCAGCACCATTACGTCCAACTAAGCAAACGCGTTCACCAGCTTCAATATGTAATTCCGTATGATCTAATAAAGGATGATCACTAAATGAAAGGTAGCCATTCGTTAAAGAAATTAATGCCATAATGCCTCATTGTTAATTTTATTGTTTATATCATTTTCGCCTATCATAAGTGGCTATATTTTACTCTGCAAAAATCTATTGAGTTTTGTATCATTTGCTCACAATCTAAAAGTTAAATACAACAAATAATACACCTAAAGTGCTACTCAATAAGATGGAAATTGATAAATTGGTGATATTGCTTAATGCTATAGTTGCTGATAAACCCTTAATGCATAAGCATCAGACATACCAGCAATGTAGTCACAAATAATGCGTTTTTTACCCTGTTCTGCTGCATTTTTCCAGCGAGTTGCCGTATTACGTGGCAACAAGCGTTCAGGATCTGATTCAAAAATTTGGAACATTTCTGTTAAAATACGTTGGCCTTTGTATTCGATACGTTGAGTTTCTACATTTAAAATCACATATTTACGCACAAAATCTTTAAATACTTGTAATACAGCTTTAACTTCTGTTGGTAATTCAGCATTGTAACGTAATAAGGGTTCATGAAAATCCGCAGTTAATGTCCAGCGCACACTTGTAATAAAATAATTCACTAATGCACCAATCGCATTTTTACGTAAATAATGTTGATCAGAAAACAGGTTAGCTGTAATACTCTCAATATTTTTTCGCATCCAATCAGATGCTGATTTTTTTAGTGCCTCTACCGCTTCTTGCCATTGATGAAGATTAACGACACCAGTGACAATCGCATCTTCTAAATCATGTACGCCATAAGCAATGTCATCTGCTAATTCCATTAAACTACAGTCTAACGATTTAAAACGTGTTTTTAAAATTTCATTCGCCATTGAGCGAGCTTTCTGCCATTGCCCAAATAACTTACGATCATATTCACTTAATGGTACTAGCAACCAATCAAACATAGGCAAATCATCGCGAAATAACCCCTTACCGGGCTTCCAATCCATTATTTTCACATAACGAGGATCTGTATTTTCTGTTAAGGATAACTCTGCATATTGGGGCGAGGATTGATCTAATATCGTCGGATATTTAACAATCCCTAAAATAGTACGACGCGTTAAATTCATTCCTGCTTCAACAGTATAGGGTTCTAATTTTGTCAACAAACGAAACGTTTGTGCATTACCTTCAAAACCACCATGATGACGCATCATATAATTTAATGCCACTTCACCACCATGCCCAAACGGCGGGTGACCAATATCATGAGCAAAACAAAGGCTCTCGATTAAATCGTTAGTCGGTAATAACCCTTTAAGTTGTTTTTGTAGATCATTTTTTTCTACACTCAACTGGTTGGATAAATGAATGAAAGCGTCTGCAAAACGCATCTGGGCAGCCAAACTGCTACCGATTTGCGCTACTTCTAAAGAATGTGTGAGACGAGTACGATAAAAATCATTCTCTCCAATTGCATGGATCTGTGTTTTTGCCTGCAAACAACGAAATGCAGCAGAATGTAAAATTCGTCCACGATCGCGACAAAATGCGGGACGATGATCTTTTTCTCGAGGTGTATCTGCAATAAAACGCGTTTGCCAAATAGGATCAATTTGGTTCTTCATATTATGTTATGCCATGACAAAATAAATGAGTTTAAATGTGATAGGAGCAATGATAGAAGTAATGATGCCACACAACACTAACGCGATGGAACTATAACTACCTGCTTTTTGATCGCTTTCCATACAGGTTACTGTACCTAAGGCATGCGAAATAGAACCAATCGCTAAACCCAATGCTTCCGAATGTTTAATACGTAATTTTTTTAATACCCACAATCCCAATACTGAACCTTGTAATCCAGCTAACACGACACCTACAGCCGCTATAGAAGGTATCCCTCCTAAACTATCAGCCACTGCCATTGCAATAGGGGTTGTTACTGATTTGGGTAATACAGTGGCAACCATATCTGGTGTTGCGCCTAGTACCAAAGCAAGTACTGCACCTGATATCATCGACAATAAAGCAGCAGCAAAAGTAATCAATAAAATCTGCTGCCAATGACGACTGATTTGATGAAGCTGTTCATATAAGGGGACTGCTAAAGCAACAATACTAATACCAAGTAAATTATTTAACGGCGCATTACCTAATAAATACTGGTCATAAGAGATATTCATACTTAACAATATGCTAACTAAGATAATCATCGTCAACACAAAAGAATTAAATAAGATCGATTTCCAATATTGACTAATTTTAATCGCTAAGCCAAATGCAAGCAGAGTGAGAACAGAATAGAGATAAATACTGACATTCATCGTGCTTTCTCCATTTGTCTGCGTACCACTTTCTTACGTAAATACGCAAATGATTTGCGCGAAAAGAGATAATCAGAGAATAAACCAACAAAAACCAACGTAAAACATGTGCTTAATATGTTTGGAATGAGCAAAACTTTGATTTGAGCAAGCAATATATCAGCATATTTCACAATACCCACACTGACAGGAACAAACAATAATGCCATATAACGAATCAATAAACTTGAAGACAAAAGCACCCAATCTAATTTGATAATCCGCAATGTTAGGCATATAAATAATAACAACAGTCCCCAAATACTAGCAGGGATACCTAAATGAACATAAGCAAAAATCCACTCTCCGAGCCATAACATGCCATATAAAATAGCAAATGAGCGTATTAGATCAAAAATTTTTTGGGTCATTTTTACTCCATTAACTTCTAACAGCTAAAAATTACTGTCTTACATAAAAATGAGGGAATATTTTACGCTCATTTTTCATATTTTGTTAGTTTTTAGGTAGAATAGCCAGATTTTATCAGGACTTTTTCTTCTATGTATAAAAAGAAAGCATTTATTGGGCTTTGTTGTTTATTATTGAGTTACACTGTCCAAGCAAACCGTCCTCTATATTGTAAAGTCGTTAGCATTTCCGATGGTGACACGCTAAGTTGTTTATTAAAAAATAATAAACTAATTCGTGTACGCCTCGCTGGCATTGACGCACCAGAAAAAAATCAAGCATTTGGTCAAAAAGCCAAACAATTTTTAGGTAAGCTCGTTCATAAACAACAAGTCAAGCTCGTTGTCGCGGGTTATGATCATTATCAGCGTACACTTGCTGAAGTTTATACGTTACAAGGACAAAATATCAATTTAGCCATGGTCAATGCTGGTATGGCATGGGTATATGAAAAATACAATACCAAGCCAATTTATTTACAAGCGCAACATAAAGCTAAACAACAAAATTTAGGCCTTTGGCAAGAACACCACCCCATTCCACCAGCACAATGGCGTAATAAACAAAAGAGAATATCACAATGACATTTAATTCAACGGCATTTCAGCAACATTTTCCTTATTTGCAACAAATTGATGCGGTCACTTATTTAGACAGCGCAGCAACTTCGTTAAAGCCGCATGTCTTGATCGATGCTACAGTAGATTTCTATCAATCGGCTGGTTCAGTGCATCGTAGTCAATATGATGAAAAACAGACCGCACTTTATGAACAAGCTCGTGAGCAAGTAAAAAAGCTTGTCAATGCAGAATCTTCTTCTGCTATCATTTGGACTTCAGGCACTACCCAAGCAATTAATCTAGTTGCACAAGGGCTTGCTGCCCAATTTACCACACAAGATGAAATCATTATCAGTGAAGCAGATCATCATGCTAGCTTTGTAACTTGGCATCAAATTGCACAAAAGTGCGGTGCAAAATTACGTATTTTACCACTCACAGAACAGTGGCTGATTGATGAAACTGCACTGCTCAATGCATTAAATAGCCATACGAAATTAGTCGCCCTAAATTTTGTGTCCAATGTCACGGGGACACAACAGCCTATTCAAAAATTGATTCAACTTATCCGCCAACATAGTCGTGCTCTTGTGTTAGTTGATGCAGCTCAAGCAATTAGCCATATTAAAATTGATCTAGCAACATTAGATGCAGATTTCCTAGCCTTCTCAGCACACAAACTTTACGGGCCAAATGGGTTAGGAGTATTAACAGGTAAATTAAGCGCGCTTGAGCAACTTCAACCTTATCAATATGGCGGTAAAATGGTCGATCGTGTATCAAAACAACAAATTACGTTTACTGAATTACCTTATCGACTAGAAGCAGGTACACCGAATATTGCCGCTGTCATTGGTTTTAATGCGGTCCTCACATGGTTACAACAGTGGGATTTTATACAAGCCGAACAATATACAGTTCAGCTAGCGAAACAATGTAAAGCACGTTTAATGCATTATCCAAACTGCCAATTGTTTCACTCCGCACAACCAAGTTCAATTGTCTGTTTTATTTTTAACAATGTTGCAACTATTGATTTAGCTACTTTATTAGCTGAACAAAATATCGCCTTGCGCGCAGGAGAGCATTGTGCACAACCTTACTTAGCGCGTTTGGGACAATCATCTACTTTACGTTTATCTTTTGCACCTTATAATCAGCAAACTGATTTAGATATTTTTTTCAACGCGTTAGATAACGCCTTAGACTTATTAGCTTAAATGATCAAACAACAATTAATACATAGTAAAACTTGGGAAGAACGTTACCGTTTAATTATTCAAGCGGGAAAAAATCTTGCTCCGCCCACAGAGCAGCAATTAGCTCAAATGCAGTTTATTTCAGGTTGTGAAGCTAAAGTGTGGTTTCAAATTTTTGAAAAAAACGACCGCACTTTTCATTTTGCGGCGTTTAGCGAAGCGCGTATTATCAATGGATTACTGTGGATTTTATTACAAGAGATCAATGGTAAAACCGCTATACAGCTACAACAGTTTGATTTACAAGCCTATTTTTCAGCGCTAGGTATTGCACAACGTTTAAGTTCAACAAGATTGAATGGACTAAAACAAATCGAAAATCAATTACACCAACTAAAAAATACGGTTTAATTTGTGCTAACAGCATAGATTAAATTTCATAGCATAAATAACTAATCGGTCCCAGTGAATATTCACTAATGGAAAGCCTCCTTACTACATGAACTCTTAAAATAAGCAGTTTATCTCACTATCATTTGAAACCAGTTTCCATTGTTAGCTCACTTGCATTACTTTCTTCTTTCAATGGCAAACAATGCACTATAATGAGTAGTCAAATTTGTCTCACAAAAAAGGGCAGACCCTTGTCTGCCCTATAATCATCATTATGATATAAATTTAAACTTCATGTTATAACACAAAAAATTAATCTTTTAACTGCTTAATCTTGCTAATTACATTGGTTGTCGAACATCCATTTTCAAAGTTAAGCACGCGTACATCCCCACCATTTGCCCACACTTCTTTACTACCAGCAATGTCTTCTGGTTTATAGTCACCACCTTTCACTAATAAATCAGGCAATACTTCAGCAATTAAACGTTGAGGTGTATCTTCATTAAATTCTACTAGCCAATCTACAGAGGCTAAACCCGCGAGTACTGCCATACGGGCAGATAAATCATTAATTGGGCGAGTTTCACCTTTTAAGCGTTTAACTGACGCATCGCTATTTACTGCAACAATTAAACGATCACCTAATTTACGTGCATTTTCTAAATAAGAAACATGACCTGGATGTAAAATATCAAAACAACCATTAGTCATCACTATTTTTTCGCCACGGGCCTTTGCTTGTGCAACAACCGCTTTCAATTCCGTTTCACTCATAATACCAAACCCTGTATTTGAACGCCCATGAATCGCATTTTCTAATTCCACAGTAGATACTGTTGATGTCCCTAATTTGCCAACGACAATACCTGCTGCCACATTTGCTAAATAACAAGCTTCCTCAAAAGTACGCCCATCTGCTAATGCCGTCGCTAATACACTAATTACAGTATCACCCGCCCCTGTCACATCAAATACTTCTTTTGCTTCTGTAGCTAAATGGAACGCAGGTTGATTTGGTCGTAATAATGTCATCCCTTTTTCTGAACGAGTGACTAATAACGCCGTTAGCTCAAAATCCGCTATTAGTTTTAACCCTTTTTCAATAATCTCATCTTCAGAATGGCAAGCACCAACAACAGCTTCAAACTCTGACATATTTGGCGTTAATAATGTTGCACCACGATAACGTTCAAAATCTGTCCCTTTAGGATCAATCAGGACAGGAACCTTGGCTTGACGTGCAATTTGAATCATTTGTTGGACTTGATTTAATGTCCCTTTACCATAATCAGACAATACTAAAGCACCATAATGTTTAACCGCATTCTTAAGTTTTTCAAGCAATACATCGCTCGTCACATTTTGGAAATCTTCTTCAAAGTCTAAACGTAATAGTTGCTGATGACGTGATAAGATACGAAGCTTAGTAATGGTTGGATGTGTATTTAATTGAACAAAATCACAATCAATACGATTATTAGCTAATAAATGCGTTAATGCACTACCAGCTTCATCTTGTCCAGTTAGACCTAATAATTGTACAGGCACATTTAACGCTGCAATATTCATCGCCACGTTAGCAGCTCCCCCTGCACGTTCTTCATTTTCCTGCACACGAACTACAGGTACCGGCGCTTCAGGCGAAATACGATTAGTTGCGCCAAACCAATAGCGATCAAGCATTACATCACCTAATACTAGCACTTTGGCATTATGAAATTCTGCTGAATATTGAAACATTTGATTTCTCTCTATGTGAAAAAATTTTGTTAATTTTAGCATAGGAAAACAACTATTTCCCCTTTAAATTCCATTAAATAATATGAGATTTTTTATAAGATGACTTTCCTAATTAGGCGAGAACTAGTAATATGCATGCCCTATTTATGTGATAATTTGTCATACTACGGAAGATTCGAGTAATATGTTTTTTCATACTCAATTTCTCACTCAAGATACTAAAACGATTTTATGGTGAACAACAAACTCCCTACATTTCAGCAAGCATTTTTAAAACCAAAACACTGGGGATTTTGGCTTGGCGTTGGTCTCTGGCGCTTAATTTTATTGCTACCTTACCCGATTTTACTCAAAATTGGGCATGCTCTCGGCTGGCTATTGACCAAACTAAATGTTGGAAAACGTAGGACTAATATCGCTCGTCGTAATTTACAACTTTGCTTTCCACATTATTCATCAACACAAATAGAACATATTCTAACGGAAAACTTAAAAGCGACAGGCATGGCAATTATCGAAACAGGTATGGCGTGGTTCTGGTCTGATGCACGTATTAAAAAGTGGTCAAAAATTGAAGGATTAGAATATTTAAAACAATATCAACAAGATGGTATTATCCTCGTTGGTGTTCATTTCCTTACTTTGGAATTAGGAGCAAGAATTATAGGCTTACATCAACCAGGTATTGGTGTTTATCGTCCAAATGATAATCCATTGATGGACTGGTTACAGGTACGTGGGCGGCTACGTTCTAATAAAGACATGCTCGATCGTAAAGATCTGCGTGGTATGATTAAAGCAATTCGGCATGGTGAAATTATCTGGTATGCACCAGATCATGATTATGGACGTAAAAATGCGGTATTCGTGCCTTTTTTTGCCGTACCTGACGCAGCCACAACAACAGGCAGTTACTATTTATTAAAATCATCACCGAACAGTAAAGTGATTCCTTTTTCTCCGCTACGTAATGCTGATGGCTCAGGCTATACTGTAAAAATTTCAGCACCAGTTGACTTTTCTGATATCTGCGACGAAACCAGTATCGCAATACGCATGAACCAAGTAGTTGAAAAAGAAATCATGCAAGGTGTCGAACAATACATGTGGTTACACCGTCGTTTCAAAACTCGACCAGATGATAATCAACCGAGTTTATATGATGATGAATAAAAAAGTGTGGTAAAAAAAGCAGACTTTTTAAGATCTGCTTTTTGACTGCATAGTGTTGAGTAGTTACACTTCGTCTAATTCATCTGCCATTGCAGCAAGAATATCTTTGCACAACAGAGCTAACGCTTTATAAAAAGGCAAACTGGCTTTTGTTTGCACTTGTGCCAAAAACTGACTTGCACAAGGTAATAAAAAATACTCAAAAAATTCTCGTTGGGCAGCAACTGAATCTAAATTATCTTCAATCCAAGAGGCGCTAAGTAAAAGCAATGCAAAATGATCCGCATTTTCCACTTCTGGCATACCACGCATTTGACGAAAGTTGACGAATTCAACCACATCGACTTCATAAGCTGAAATTTGCGTTTTGACTAACGCATTCTCACCGATAAATAACTTTTGATACTCTTTATCCAGTGCATTCAAATCCAATGGCATTTGTAAGCTAGCTAGTGCTCGTTCGCTTTGTGTATCGGTAGACAATGCCCAGAGCTGAGTTAAGCCATTTTGCTGTAGCCAAGTAAATACATTCGCTAAAATAGGATCAGTTGGTGAACGATACCATAAATTACCAAATAGGCGGCTAATCATCGAAAAATTACTCAGTTGATTTTCTGTTGTCATGCTTTTTTCTCTAAAAGTGCGGTCAAATTTTGCTGAGTTTTAGTAACGGCACTCTGCAACATTTGCTGGCGAGCCTGATCATCAATAATATGGATATCACCAAATAGCTCATGCTGAATATCGCTAATACCGCAATAGTTAAATAAACCATCAACTAAACAATCTTTTAATGAACCAGCAAAACCTATTTCTTGATAGCGCGCAACATTATTACCAATTGTAATAAATTGTTGCATCTTTTTGTTTTGCAACAAACCGACTGATTCATCATTTTCGGTTTTATAAGCAAAACCATAGCTTAATACTCGATCTAAATAACCTTTCAATATGGCAGGAAATCCCATCCACCAAAGTGGATAAATGAGGGTAATCAAATCGGCATGAGTAATCAGTTTTTGTTCATGCTTCAATTCAGCTGGCACAATATCTTGATATATAGCTTGCATTTCTTCCCATGATAAAACGGGGTTGAAATTTAGAGTATAAAGATCACGTACAACAGTTTCTGCTCCTGCATTTTGGCTAGCTTGCACCACAGCATCTAAAATCGCGCGATTAAAGCTATTTTGTGTATTAGGATGCGCAAAAATAATCAGATGATTCATCGTATTCCTTAATTTACTTTGTTGACTAATAAGGTAATACCTTCCACACCAATCACTTCGACTAAATCACCTACTTGCAATTGATTGCCTTGAATTCGCCAAGTCGTATCACCAAAATGTCCACGTCCAATACCATTACGAGCCATTTCTTTGACAGTACCTTTTGCACCAAGCATCGCGTGATCACGCTGATTTAATGAAGAATGAGATTGATCACTTTTATCCTTACTGTGTTGATATTTCCACCAAACCACACTAAAAATCAATGCTAAAATGGCATAGCTAATTACCAGTACAGTTAAAGATAAACTTGGAATTAACGCCATAATCCCCGCAGTTACTAATGCTGCAAGTCCCCACCAAAGCAAAAACACGCCAGGAATGACAATTTCTGCAATAAGTAGCACAAAACCTAAAATAAGCCAGTGCCAAACATTCCAAGTGGAAAACCATTCCATAATCAACCTCACTTTCTGACTTTAATTACGCTTGTTTATCGTTTTTCAATAATTCTGCGATACCTGCGATTGAACCAATCAAGTTACCCGCTTCTAATGGCATTAACACCACTTTACTGTTTTCTGAACCGCCAATTTCTTTTAAAGCTTCAGTATATTTTTGGGCAATAAAGTAATTAATTGCTTTGGTATCACCACTTGCGATCGCTTCAGACACCATTTGTGTTGCACGAGCTTCCGCTTCTGCCGCACGCTCACGCGCTTCTGCTTGCAAAAATGCTTCTTGACGTTCACCTTCTGCTTTCAAAATACGTGCTTGTTTATCACCTTCTGCACGTAAAATTTCTGCTTGACGCACCCCTTCTGCTTCTAAAATATCTGCACGTTTATTACGTTCAGCTTTCATCTGCGCGTTCATTGCCGCAATCAATTCTTGTGGCGGGCGTACATCACGGATTTCAATACGAGTAACTTTAATCCCCCATGGGTTAGTGGCTTCATCAACAATAGACAATAAACGACTGTTGATTGAATCACGTTGCGACAACATTTCATCTAACTCCATTGAACCTAATACCGTACGAATATTTGTCATAGTTAAATTGATAATCGCCTGCTCTAAATGATTCACTTCATAAGCTGCATTACGCGCATCAATAACTTGTACGAAGCACACAGCATCAATTGAAACGTTTGCATTATCTTTTGAAATGACTTCTTGTGAAGGAATGTCTAATACTTGCTCCATCATGTTAATTCGACGACCAACACGATCAATAAAAGGGACCACAAAATTTAGACCTGGTGTTAACGTATGGGTATAACGACCAAAACGTTCAATTGTCCAATGATAACCTTGCGGAACCGTTTTCAATGTGGAATATAAAACAACAACAACTAATACAATAAAGAAAATTGTTGCAATGGGTAAACCGTTAATAAAGCTCATTCTTATTCTCCTAAATGAATTAAATTCACACAAAAGTCTAGCAAATTAGACCGCACTTTGTATATAAGAATATTGTCCAGATTCTGCAACAAATTCAAATATATGAGTAATACAATTTGGCGCATCCTGATCTTGATGAGAAACAAAAAGTAACTGCGTTTGACTATTATTCACTAATTGCTCAATAAAGTGCTTAACTAACTTTCTATTCAAACCATCAAGCCCTTGAAAAGGCTCATCTAAAATTAAAATAGGTGGATGTTTTACCATCGCTCTTGTAATTAAGAGGAGGCGCTGCTGTCCCCAAGAAAGTGAACGAAATGGTTTTTTCGCCACATTCGCCAAATGTAAACGTTGCAACCATTGCATTGCTTTTAGTTTTAACATTTCAGGTACCTGTTGATAGACGCCAATACTATCAAAAAAACCCGAAATAATCACATCCAGCACGCTACAGTTAACGCGGTAGTCCATATGTAATTGACTGCTGACATAACCAATCTTCTGTTTAATCTGCCAAATAGTTTCACCGCTACCACGTTGTTTACCGAAAAGCACAACATGATTGACATAAGCTTGTGGGTGATCACCAGTTAAAATAGATAATAATGTCGATTTGCCTGCACCATTAGGTCCTTTTATCCACCAATGTTGCTGCGGTGCGACTGTCCAACTTAAATCATGTAAAATCTTCTTATCCGCATATTGAATATTCACATGTTTTAGTTCAAAAGGATTAATCCCTGCTGCTAATGTCATAGGCTCGCCAACTACTTCTGGCAAAGGAACATTAAGTGATGTTTCTGCTTGGCAAAGCTGTTGATACACTAAGTGTTGCTCAATTTGTTGTTTTGTCCCTTGTAAAATCAATTCGCAACGATCTAATAGTGCAATATGGCTCACCCTATCTGGAATGTCAGCAAAACGGTTTACAATTAACATTAACGCCATATTATTTTGCAATTGGCTTAATAATGCTAACCAATCTTGTACTGACTTTTTATCTAATCCCTCAAAAGGTTCATCTAAAATCAATAAATCAGGTTCACTAACCAAAGCTTGGCACAATAACACTTTTCGGCTTTCCCCCGTTGAAAGCTGAATAAATGGACATGTTAATAATGCAGTAATATTCAATACTTCTGCATATTGTTGGCAAAGGGCATATTTATTCAAACCATTTAAAATAATGTCTTGCGCCGTTTTACCAAAATCATCTGGACTTACTGTATCACTATTACGATCCTTAAACGTGGCCTCAACAATATCTTGCTGCTTTTCAAAAGAAAGCACAGCAATACGCTGAAAATGGTTTTGATATTCACCACAATCTAACACTAATTTATTTTGCAATGCCAAAGAAAATGCACTTTTCCCACTCCCATTACTACCAACTACTACCCAAAATTCGCCTTGTTTTAAAACAAAATTGGCAATATTTAAACGTTGATGTTGTATTAATTTAAAAGTTGCGTGCTCAAGCTGTAATTGACTCATGACCATTGACCTATTTTTAGGTTGATTATAAAAAAAGCGGATATAACATCCGCTTTTTATACATCACTATTACATTATGCTTGGTTATTTTCTTCAGCAATACAAGCTGCCGCAGTAAACAAGACATCCGTCGATGAGTTTAGCGCAGTCTCTGTTGAATCTTGTAAAATACCAATAATAAAACCGACACCAATCATCTGTGCTGCCACATCATCAGAAATACCAAATAAACTACAAGCTAGTGGAATTAACAATAATGAACCACCAGCAACACCAGAAGCACCACAAGCACACACACTGGCAACGACACTTAATAATAATGCACTGAAGAATGATACCTCGATACCTAACGTATGTACTGCAGCTAAAGTTAAAATTGTTACTGTAATCGCCGCACCTGCCATATTAATGGTTGCACCTAATGGAATAGAAACAGAATAAGTTTCTTCATCTAAATTTAAACGTTTTGCCAAATTAATATTCACTGGAATATTCGCAGCCGAGCTACGCGTAAAGAACGCTGTCACCCCACTTTCACGCACACAAGTCCAAACTAATGGGTATGGATTACGACGAATTTTCCAATACACTAAAATTGGATTGACCACAAAAGCAACAAATAGCATTGAACCAACTAAAACTACTAATAAATGGACATACCCACCTAGTGCAGCTAACCCCTTATCAGCCAAGGTTTCGCTCACTAAACCAAATACCCCAATTGGTGCAAATGCAATAATCACATACACAATTTTTGATACTGCTTCAGCTAAATCTGAAATCATGACTTTAGTTGTTTCAGAAGCATGGCGCAACGCTAGACCTAAACCAATAGACCATGCTAATACACCAACGAAATTTGCTTTAAATAACGCATTTAAAGGATTATCTACAACGTTAAACACTAAAGTGAGTAATACTTGTCCAACACCTTGTGGAGCAGATGTCATGTCTTCTTTTGTTGCTAAAGCCACTTCACTTGGGAATAAGAAACCAGCTATTACTGCAGTTAACGCCGCTAAGAAAGTCCCTAAAAGATATAAAATCACAATAGATTTCATATTACTTTTAGTCCCAATTTTTTTATTTGCAATCGCAGCCATAACAAGCACAAAAATCAAAATCGGGGCAACTGCGCGTAATGAACGAACAAAAATTGTCCCTAACACACCGACTTTTTCTGCTAAGTTAAAACCTAATACACCTTGTAATGTAGGTGTGATTAATGCCACGATAAGACCTAAGATAAGACCAATAAAAATGCGTTTAACCAAATTACCTTGGAAAAACAAACTAAATAAACGAGATGTATTCATAATTAAATCACGCACGTGCTCATACACTTGTTATTAATATTTAGATCAAATATTTGATCCCCCTAACAATGACTAAAGATAGCCTACTTTTTAATTAAAGAAAATATCAATTCTTATATTTTTGATAAATTACCAATCCTCTATTAAAAATAGCCTAATTCTGATTAGAAAAAATCTCATTTTTAGGTCAATTTTTTAGATGAAACTTATTCTACTAAAGGATTAAAAAACAGCAACTTGATTAGATTACATACAGAAAAAGTGTAAATTTTTTTCAATAAACACAAAATACCCTCTTGACAACCTGTATATAACAACAGTATATTTCACCTGTATAAATAACCAGTTTAATTTAAAGAGGTATATGATGAATTACGCAAATAATACTGTGGCACAAAATGATAACGCCTTGTCCTATCGTCCTATGCCACTTTATGATGATATCCAGCATTCACGTTTTAACTTTAGCAAGAAACTTGATTTGAATCTTTACTGCGTAAAACGCCCACAGCAAACTTGTTTTATCCGTGTGACAAATCCAAATATGTTAGCTTGGGGAATAGAAGTAGATGACATGCTCGTAGTAGAGAAAAATGAAAGTTTATCATTAGGTGATTTAGTCGTATTAGAAGTAGAAAATCAATTTCACATTTATGAATTTATCGCTCATCAACATGCTGAATTTGTTTTTCTTTCCCTTGATTCAAAACAAGCTAATATTAAAACAGAAAATTGGTTATCTTTACCTATTGTAGGGACTGTCACTAACACCATTCACCAAATTAAACCTCGAAGTAAAATGCGTTTTGCCGCCTAGGGGCTAAATTCAATAAAGTGCGGTCAATATGTTAAAAATTTTAACCGCACTTTACTCGGCTTTAAAAAACACCAGACTCACCATACAAAATAGATTGTGCTTTGCTATATAGCATATAAAAAAATACCGCACTTTAGATAAGTGCGGTAAAAAGTTACTCTTTGTAATCCAATAACAAATTATTTTTTCTTCGCTTTTGGATTCGGTAAGTCAGTAATTGAACCTTCAAACACTTCTGCTGCTAAACCAACAGACTCATGTAAAGTTGGGTGAGCATGGATCGTTAGCGCTAAATCTTCTGCATCACAACCCATTTCGATTGCAAGGCCAATTTCACCTAACAATTCGCCGCCATTCGTCCCCACAATAGCACCACCGATGACGCGATGAGTATCTTTATCGAAGATTAATTTAGTCATACCGTCTGCACAATCAGACGCAATTGCACGACCAGAAGCAGCCCAAGGGAACTTCGCCACTTCGTAGTTAATACCTTCTGCTTTACATTCTTTCTCTGTTTTACCAACCCAAGCTACTTCAGGTTCAGTATAGGCAATTGAAGGAATCACTTTTGGATCGAAGTAATGTTTCATACCTGCAATCACTTCCGCTGCAACATGCCCTTCATGTACGCCTTTATGCGCGAGCATTGGTTGACCGACAATATCACCAATCGCAAAAATGTGCGGTACATTCGTACGCATTTGTTTATCTGTGCGAATGAAACCACGATCATCCACTTCAACACCAGCTACACCGGCATCAATTAATTTACCATTCGGTACACGACCAATCGCGACTAATACAGCATCATAACGACATGTCTCGTTTGCTGCTTTGCCTTCCATTGATACATAAATACCATCTTCTTTCGCTTCAACCGCTGTCACTTTCGTTTCTAATAATAAATTGAATTTTTTAGAAACACGTTTAGTATAAATTTGAACCATATCTTTATCCGCTGCTGGAATAACTTGGTCAAACATTTCTACTACATCAATTTTTGAACCTAATGCGTGGTAAACTGTCCCCATTTCAAGACCAATAATCCCTCCCCCCATAATTAATAGGTTTTCAGGCACTTCTTTTAATTTAAGTGCATCTGTGGAGTCCCAAATACGCGGATCTTCATGTGGAATAAACGGTAATTGAATTGGACGTGAACCTGCTGCAATAATCGCATTATCAAATTTAATAGTAGTTTCACCTTCTTCACCAGCAACAATAATTGTATTTGGACCAGAGAATTTACCATAGCCATTTACAACTTGTACTTTACGTTGTTTAGCCATACCCGCTAAACCGCCAGTAAGTTGATTAATGACTTTTTCCTTCCAACCACGGATTTTATTCACATCGGTACTTGGTTCACCAAACACGATTCCATGTTCTGCTAATGCTTTTGCTTCTTCAATAACTTTAGCAACGTGTAACAATGCTTTTGATGGGATACAACCTACGTTTAAACACACACCACCTAAGGTTGAATAACGCTCGACGATAACAGTTTCTAAACCTAAATCTGCACAACGGAATGCTGCTGAATAACCCGCTGGTCCCGCACCTAATACCACAACCTGAGTTTTAATTTCTTTATTCATTTTAACCTCGTTAAACGATGTGATGAACTTGTTTAAAATTTCACGATTTTTGACCGCACTTTATCATCACATTTGGCTAATAAATACTTATCCGTTCAACATAATGCTGAACGGATAAAGCAATTACATCACTAAACGACGAAGATCAGATAATACGCCATTAATATAACTAATAAAACGTGCACCATCTGCACCATCAATAACACGGTGATCGAAAGATAATGATAATGGCAACATAAGACGCGGGGTAAACTCTTTACCATTCCAAACTGGCGCCATTTCAGATTTAGACACACCCAAAATAGCCACTTCTGGTGCATTTACAATTGGGGCGAAATGAGTTGTACCAAGACCACCCAAGCTAGAAATAGTAAAACAGCCACCTTGCATATCTGCTGCAGTCAATTTACCTTCACGCGCTTTTTTCGACACTTCCATTAATTCACGAGAAAGCTCAATAATGCCTTTTTTATTAACATCTTTGAATACAGGCACGACCAAGCCGTTTGGTGTATCCACAGCAACCCCAATATTGACATATTTTTTCAAGGTTAAACGCTGACCATCTTCTGAAATAGAACTATTGAAACGAGGATAAGCTTCTAAAGCTTTCGCAGCGGCTTTCATAATGAATACCACTGGAGTGATTTTCACACCAAGTTTTTGTTTCTCTGCAAGTACGTTTTGTTCTTTACGGAATTGCTCTAAATCTGTGATATCAGCACGATCGAAATGAGTAACATGTGGGATCATTACCCAGTTACGATGTAAGTTTGCACCTGAGATTTTATTGATACGAGTTAACTCAACTTCTTCAATTTCACCAAACTTACTGAAATCAACTTTCGGCCATGGCAATAAACCTAAGCCTGCTCCATTTGCAGCACCACTTGCTGGTGCGGCTGGCACTGAGCCTGATTCAACAGCTTTAATAGCCGCTTTAACATATGCTTGAACATCTTCTTTTAAGATACGTCCTTTACGACCAGTACCTTTAACTTTATCTAAGTTAACTCCAAATTCACGTGCTAAACGACGAACCACTGGTGTTGCATACGCGAAAACTGAACTACCTGTCACTTCAGCATCACCTGCTGGTGCACTTACAACAGGTGCACTCGCTTGTGCTGGTGCAGCTTGAGGCGCAGGTGCAGGTTGCACAGACGCTGCAACAGACTCAGATACCGCACCTACTACTTCAAAGCGCATAATTAATGAACCAGTAGATACTTTATCACCTGACTTCACTAAAATTTCTTTTACTACGCCTGCAAATGGTGCAGGTACCTCCATTGAGGCTTTATCACCTTCCACAGTGATCAATGATTGTTCTTCAGTGACAGTATCGCCCACTTTGACCATGATTTCAGTCACATTCACTTCATCACCACCAATATCAGGCACATTCACATCTTTCACCGCACTTTGTGCTGGTGCGGTCGAGGCGGCAGCTTGCACTGGCGCAGATTCACTAGCGGGAGCTGAACCTGTTTCAAATTTCATAATTAATGAACCGGTTGAAACTTTATCACCAACTTTAATTAAAATTTCTTTTACTACACCCGCAATTGGTGCCGGGACTTCCATTGAAGCTTTATCACCTTCCACATTGATGATAGATTGCTCAACTTCAACCTTATCACCAACTTTAACCATAATGTCAGTTACGTTAACTTCATCACCACCAATATCTGGTACATGAACTTCTACCATAGCATTTGCCACTGATGCAACAGATACAGCTTCTACTTTTGGCGCTTCTGTAGGTTTCGCATCGCCAGCTTCTAATACAAACATCGGTGAGCCTGTAGAGACCTTATCACCAACTTTGACTAAAACTTCTTTAATGACACCAGCTTCTGGGGAAGGCACTTCCATTGAAGCTTTATCACCTTCTACATTAATTACGCTTTGATCTACTGCAACCGTATCGCCTGCTTTCACCATGACCTCAGTAACAGTAACTTCATCACCACCAATATCTGGTACTTGAATTTGTTTTGACATGTTCTTTTATCCTCCAATCATTCCATAAAACGCTCCCTTTTTTCATTTTCAGGGAGCAGGAATGTTAATCGTAAATTAGGCGTAAAGTGGATTCACTTTATCTGTATCAATACCGTATTTTTGAATTGCTTCTGCAACCACGTTCTTATCGATAGTGCCCTGTTTCGCAAGCTCAGTTAATGCCGCAATAGCAACATAACGCGCATCAACTTCAAAATGCTCACGTAAGTTTTCACGGCTATCTGAACGACCGAAACCATCTGTGCCTAATACACGATAGCTTGCAGCTGGTACATATGCACGTACTTGTTCTGCAAACAATTTCATATAATCTGTTGCTGCAACTGCTGGCGCATCATTCATCACTTGAGCAATATATGGCACTCGTGCTTGCGCTTCTGGGTGTAATAAATTCCAACGATCAACATCAGCACCTTCACGCGCAACTTCTGTGAATGATGGCACACTATACACATCAGAAGTCACACCAAAGTCATTTGCCAATAATTGTGCTGCTTCACGAACATGACGTAAAATCGCACCAGAACCTAATAATTGAACTTTACCTTTACCTTGACCCGTTACAGTTTCAAATTTATAGATACCTTTACGAATACCTTCTTCCGCCCCTTTTGGCATTGCTGGCTGATCGTAAGTTTCATTTAAAGTCGTAATGTAATAATAAATGTTTTCTTGCTCTGGACCATACATACGACGTACACCATCTTGCATAATTACAGCAACTTCAAAAGCAAACGCTGGATCATAAGAGATACAGTTAGGAATTGTTAACGATTGAATATGGCTGTGACCATCTTCGTGTTGTAAACCTTCACCGTTTAATGTTGTACGACCCGATGTACCACCGATCATGAAACCACGTGCTTGTTGGTCACCCGCAGCCCACATTAAGTCACCAATACGTTGGAAACCAAACATAGAGTAGTACACATAGAATGGTATCATTGGGAAATCATTGGTAGAATAAGACGTTGCTGCAGCCAACCAAGATGCCGTTGCTCCTTGCTCATTAATCCCTTCCTGTAATACTTGACCATCAATTGCTTCACGATAATAAGAAACTTGCTCACGATCTTGTGGGGTATAATTCTGACCATATGGGTTGTAGATACCAATTTGACGGAATAAACCTTCCATACCAAAAGTACGCGCTTCATCTGCTAGAATAGGTACAATACGTTGTCCTACAGATTTGTTTTTCAATAATACGTTCAACGAACGCACAAATGCCATAGTAGTTGAAATAGGACGCGCTTGCGCTTCAAACAATTGTGCAAATTCTTCTAATTCTGGCACTTCTAATTGTTCCGTAAAACGCGGTAAGCGAGTTGGTAAATAACCTTGTAACGCTTGGCGACGCTCATGAAGATATTTATATTCCTCTGAACCCTCTGCAAACTTGATATAAGGTAAGTTTTCAACCTCAGCATCTGCAATATCAATGTTAAAACGATCACGAACATGTCTTACACCTGACATATCCATTTTTTTCACTTGGTGAGCAATATTTTTACCTTCTGCAGCATCACCCATACCATAGCCTTTGATCGTTTTCACAAGTAATACAACTGGCTTACCTTTCACTTGTTTTGCTTTATTAAATGCAGCAAAGATCTTTAATGGATCATGTCCACCACGATTTAATGCCCAAATTTCATCATCTGTCATTTCTGCCACTAATGCTTCTGTTTCTGGGTAACGACCGAAGAAGTGTTTACGGACATAAGCACCATCTTTTGATTTCATTGTTTGGTAATCACCATCAACAACTTCCATCATTAATTGCAATAATTTACCTGAAGTATCACGTTGTAATAAGCGATCCCAACGGCGACCCCAGATAACCTTAATTACTTCCCAGCCCGCACCGTTAAATAAACCTTCTAATTCTTGAATGATTTTACCATTTCCTGTGACAGGTCCATCTAAGCGCTGTAAGTTACAGTTAATGACGAACACCAAGTTATCTAATTTTTCACGCGCAGCAACTGAAATTGCACCACGTGATTCAACTTCGTCCATCTCACCATCACCTAAGAACGCATAAACTGTTTGATCTGCAGTATCTTTTAAGCCACGGTTATGTAAATATTTTAAGAAGCGAGCTTGATAGATTGCATTCAATGGTCCAAGCCCCATTGACACTGTTGGGAATTGCCAGAACTCAGGCATTAATTTAGGATGAGGATAAGAAGAAAGACCTTTACCGTGTACTTCTTGGCGGAAGTTATCCATTTGTTCTTCAGTTAAACGACCTTCTAAGAATGCACGTGCGTAAATGCCCGGAGAAATATGACCTTGGAAGAAAACTAAATCGCCTCCGTTTTTCGCAGAACGCGCTTTAAAGAAGTGGTTAAAACAAACTTCATAAATAGTTGCTGAGGATTGGAAAGAAGACATATGTCCACCTAACTCCAAATCTTTTTTCGAAGCACGCAATACCATCATAATTGCATTCCAACGAATAGCACCGCGAATACGTCTTTCTAAATCTAGGTTGCCTGGATAATTAGGTTCTTCAGAAGCTGGAATGGTGTTAATATAGTCAGTAGTGATACCTGTTGGTAAAGAAACATTGTTTGCACGAGCATGTTGCATTAATTGTTCAATAATGAACTGTGCTCTTTCAACACCCTCTTCGCGAATGACCGCATCAATAGCTAACAACCAATCATTAGTTTCGACTGGATCTACGTCATTCTTTAACATATCTGACATAGTCTTTTCCTTATTTTGTTAAGTTAAAAGTAAGCTCAATCTTAATTAAGATTAAACGATGAATTAATAACTAAATTGATAAAATTGAATACAATTTGTGCAAGATTTGCTTAAACAAAAGCACTTCACAAATTTTTAACAAATTTTATAAATATTATTAGATTTTTTTAGAGAAAGATAGTGATTTCTCTCACAAAACGCAAAAAAGAATACTTTTTAGGTAGCTGTTTTCTTCCCAAGATCTATTCCTTTCAAACCGTCAAAAAAAAGTCAAAATATATCTATTTGCATGTAATAAAAGCAAATGAAAACTATTTTTATATTATAACCTTCATTTTAAAGAATAAGTAGAAATTGTATCAAAAACGACCAAACGAATCTTAATTGACTCAAATCACAATGACAATAAAAGAGCGGTCAATAATGTTCAAATATTCTAATGTCTATATGCTGTTCAGAAAAAGCTGGAATATATGATTTGCTGATTTGTGATACGAGTTAAACAGAGTCTTACCGCAAGCAAGTAAAATTGACTTTCAAAAAGGAGCGTTGACATTTCCCAAAAGAGTGTAAGTTATGTATCTAAAAATTATGTCTATAAATTAAGAAACCATTTATCATACTGTGAATCAGACGTTGAAGAAAAAACCTAACTACTAAAAAATTGTCTATTTACATTTTAAAAACAAAGTCTAAAAGCAATAAGTACATTCAAAAGAAAGGGATGTTAATGGGTAGCAGAAATTCACCTTTATAGCAGGTAGTTTTTAGTCAACAATAAAAGGACAAAAATTTTCGTCCTTTTATTTGAATTCAGTATGTATATAGTTTAATTAACTTTGCTTAAATGCTTTGATCTTTTGTAAGTGATGAGAAATTTTCTTAAATTTATGGGTTTCTACTTCGTCCCATACAATTTCATAGAATGGTGATAACACATCAGCACTACGCTGTGAATCAAGAATACCATCTTCTTTTGATAAAAAGACTAAACAATTACCCCGATTTTTTTCCCGAAAGTTTTCAACACATTTCGTTGCAATATCTTCATATTCTTCTGGGCGATCTATCTTGCCCTGCATGTTCTCATAAGGGAATAAATTAGGATTAAAAATAGCCTGCTTAATGTCACATAAAAAACCTATCCGTTCAGACCAATAACCGCCTAAACCTACACCACAAATTAAAGGCACCGGATCTTTACTTTCAGCAATTAATTTATGTACTTCTTTTAATAAAAACTGCATATCATGACGTGGGTGTAAAGTACTATAATTAATAAAACGTACATCATCGTCAACAAACTTTAATTGCATTACTTTTTCATAATTGCCCGGGCTACTTGAATCAAACCCATGTAAATAAATAATCATTTATGGCTCCTACATATTAAAATCATTGAATTTTATACCGCACTTTGCGCTACTTTGCATTTCTTTTCAAGATAAACTATCATCTGCAACGCAATATCAATACCACTCGTTTTCTCGATCATTTCTAAACCGGGACTCGCATTCACTTCCAATACTAATGGACCACGTTTTGAACGAATTAAATCAACACCCGCCACTTCCAAGCCTAATGCTTGTGTTGCTTGTACTGCAATCGCCCTTTCTTGTTCAGATAAAGTTATTTTTTCAGCTAAGCCACCACGATGAAAATTAGCACGAAATTCGCCATTCTGTCCAATTCGTTGCATACAAGCCACAACACGTTCACCAATCACAAAACAACGCACATCACTACCATTCGCTTCTTCAATAAATTCTTGGGTGAGAACGGGCACATCTGCTTGCTTTAATGTTTCTAAAATACTCACCGCACTTTGTTTTTTCTCCGCTAAAATTACGCCAATGCCCTGTGCACCAGATAGCGTCTTTAAAATTGTTGGCGACGCAATTTGTGCTATCGCACAACTTGCGTGAAATTCGGAACCTGATAACAATGATGTCGGAACATGAATGCCACTTTCAGCTAAAATTTGCAAACTTAACCATTTATCTCTTGCTTTCAAAAATGCCTGTGCCGAATTCAAACAGGGTACCTTCTTTGCTGCAAAATGGCGTAATACTGCACATCCCATTTTAGTACTTAATGTACCAAAACGAGGAATAACAGCATCATATTGCGGTAATAGTACAGGTTCGACCTCCATATTTGTTTGATAATACAATTCAAAGTGCGGTCGATTTTCTGTTAATTTCAATAAACAACGATTTGGATCAAAAATATCCATTTGATGCCCACTACTCTCGGCAGCTTCTTTTAAACGCTGGCAGCTATAGAGGCGAGGCTCACGGCATAACATTAATAATTTCATAACCATTCAATAGCAAGAAAAAGCCACATAACAAATTGTTATATTATACTCATCAAGCTTATGCTGAAAAATAGTTTATTCTTTTTCTTTGCATAAGGTAGAATAGTCCGATTTAAACGAAACTAAATTGTTTGTTTTCAACTCAAAAGAGGAAATAATATGTTTGTTGTTATCTTTGGTCGCTCAGGCTGTCCATATTGCGTACGTGCTAAAAATTTAGCAGAAAAATTAAAAGAAACGATGACTGACTTTGATTATCGCTACGTTGATATCGTAGCTGAAGGTATTACCAAAGCGGATTTATCTAAATCCGTTGGTAAACCAGTAGAAACTGTGCCACAAATTTTTATTGATGAAAAACCAATTGGTGGCTGTACCGATTTTGAAGCGTTAATGAAAGCACAATTTAATGTGATTACCTAAACTGTAGCGACATAAAATGCGATGAAAATTCATCGCATTTTTTATGTGTATCAATTTCTACTTGCACATTTATACAAATGAATATAAATTCAATTTAAATGAATAATTATTAAAAGAGATACAACATGCGTAGCACAGAATTAGTTCATTGGTTTAGACAATCTACACCTTATGTCAATATGCATAGAGGGAAAACCTTTGTTATCATGCTTGATGGCGATACAATTGCTTGTCCCAATTTTGTCAATATTATTAACGATATCAGCTTATTACATAGCTTAGGTATTAAACTAGTTCTCGTATTCGGTGCTCGCTATCAAATTAATCAACTGCTACAGCAACACCAAATCGAATCGCTTTATCACAAAAATATTCGAGTGACTGATTTAGCTTGCTTAGAATTGGTTAAACAGGCTGTAGGGAAACTAAACTATGATATTAATTCACGATTATCATTACGCTTACCTCACTCACCATTAATTGATGTTGTCACTGGTAATTTTATTTTAGCGCAACCAATTGGCGTTGATGATGGCATTGACTATCAACTCAGTGGCAAGATTCGTCGTGTGAATATTGAAAGTATCCAACAACAATTAGAGCGAGATGCAATTGTCTTAATTGGTCCAATCGCGCCCTCTGTCACAGGCGAAAGCTTTAATCTGCCTTTTGAAGATATCGCGACACAAGTTGCAATAAAATTAAAAGCAGAGAAACTCATTGGTTTTACTGTTGAACAAGGTATCTTAGATCCCGAAAAACAACGGATTAGCGATCTCTTGCCACAAGAAGCAGAAAACCATCTCAACCAATTAATTACCCAAAACCAATATCACAGTTCACAAGCCAGATTCTTACAAGCGGCAATTGAAGTATGTCGCAACGGTGTTAAACGTGCTCATTTAATCAGCTATGAAGAAGACGGGGCGTTATTACAAGAATTATTTACTCGTGATGGTGTTGGTACACAACTTTCTATTGAGCTTTCAGAAACGATTCGTTGTGCAACAGTAGCAGATATTCCCGCTTTACTTGAACTCATCCGCCCACTCGAACAACAAGGCATTTTAGTAAAACGTTCACGTGAGCAATTAGAAATGGAAATTGATAATTACACTATCATTGATCGCGACGGCGTTGTGATTGCCTGTGCAGCCTTAAATAGTTACCCAACAGAGAAAATGGCAGAAATGGCATGTGTTGCTGTTCACCCTGATTACCGTAATTCATCTCGTGGTGATATTTTATTTGCAGCAATTCAAAAACGAGCAAAGCAACTGGGGATTGAAAAACTTTTCGTACTCACTACACGAACTGTACATTGGTTTCAAGAACGTGGTTTTCAACTTGCTCAGCTCGAAGATTTGCCACTCAAAAAACGCCAACATTACAATTATCAGCGTCGCTCAAAGATATTAATACTCAAATTGCACTAGGCAAAATAAAAGGCTAACATCGTTGTCCCTATCAGATGTTAGCCCTTTTATGACTAATTGATTAAGGTAGCTTAGCAATCACACAATAGCCTTCATCTATCCCTTCAATGTGATATTCACTATCACTTTCAATGAATACTGACTCACCCTTCTTCACATTAAGTGCGGTCGATTTTTGCGAAATTTTCAATTCTCCTTGCATGACAAACAAAATTTCAGCGCTTCGCGCCTGACATTGATGAATTTCGCCTTGCACATAACGAACATTTGTCAAAGCAAAATCTTGTGCTGGCGTTGAGTAAGTAAATACTCGCGCTTGCTCTGGTGCAATTGGAATAATATTAGGCTCCACTTCACGGCAATCAATGATTGCTAACAGCGCAGGAATATCCACATGCTTTGGCGTTAAACCACCACGAATAACATTATCTGAACATGCCATTAATTCAATATTTTGCCCACGTAGATATGCATGAGGAATACCCGCATCTTGAAAAATCCCTTCTCCTTTTCTTAAATGCACAATATTAAATAAATAGAAGCACACTAAACCAGCATCTAATTTTTCTAATGGAATGTCCATGGCTTCCATAGTATACAATAACCAATAATCTGGATTATTAAGTTCAAGTTTATTTGCCTGATATTTGGCTTTATTCTCCTCAATAATAGGTAATAACCATTGTACCAATTGGATTTGATCTGCTTGCATAATATCGGCATAAAAATCATGTAAATCCTGCTGTTCAAGCTTTGTCGCAAGTACATGTAATGAAGGACGCGCTTTTAATGTTTTTAAAATTTTTGTTTTTGCCTTAAAACCATGCAGCAACCAAAAATCCGATAACGCAATCATCATTTCAGGCTTATGATTATTATCTTTATAAGTTCGTTTCGGATCAGCTAAATCCACGCCATTTGTATTTTCTTGCGCAAACCCCAGTTCAGCCTGTTGCTTCGTAGGATGTAATTGGATAGAAAGCGGTTTAGCTACATCAAGAATTTTTAATAAATATGGTAACTCTTGACCAAACTTGGTAATACTCTGCTGACCAAGTGCGGTCGGTTTTTGTGCTAAAAATGTAATCAATGATTGTTTCTGACCTGTAACTTCAATTAATGAAGGAGAAGAGACATGCGCACCAAGCCACCACTCTGCATAATGTTGTTTAGGATTTGGAGCTAAATTAAGTAACTGTGGAATATAGCTTTTCCCACCCCAAGCATAATGTTGTACATTACCCGTTAACTGATAAATCCCCATTTTTACTCCCTATTCTTATAACCACCAAAAAATTGTATGACTTGTTCACGATCAAATTCTGTTAACAAACGCACTAATAAACGCTTACCACTTTTCATATCAATAACTAAAATATTGTCTTCTGCTAAATTTATTTGATGAATGTTCTGATATAAAAAGTAAATATTACCGAAGAAAAAGCCGTTCTCTTTTAGCATCAATACAGGTGAGCGCATAAAAGCAGCATAAACAGTAAGGATAATTAAGGTGGCAAGTAAATATAAACTCAACGCAGATAGACTTGTTTTTGCTTGATAAACAATCAAAATAATCAAAACAATAAAAATAACAGCATCTTTTTTGGCTTGCTTTTGCAAACGCACTTTTAATAATGTCTTACCTTTATAGCGATCCATACCAAATTGATCATAAAGTGCATAAAAAAAGAACAAAAGAATACCAGTAAGAAGTAATGTATTAATCATAATCAATAAGGAAGTAATCATCGCCCAAAAATAGTAACAAACTTACTCACTAAAGTAAATTTTGTACAAATAAAAGGGATGACCCTGCGTTCATCCCTCTTAAAAGCGCACTCTAACAAAATAATAGTACAAACAGACTAGGCTAAAATACCAGTCCAAGCACCAAAGATACCGATTGCAAAGAAGCCAATGATAATCCACAGTGCATTGACACGATTACGAAGTAACCACATGCAAGCAAAAGTTAATAATAATGGTAATAAACCAGGCATTAAGCTATCCAGAATAGTTTGTACGGTTTCGACACGCATTGTACCATCTTGCATCTGAATTTCTGCAACTACAAATGGCACATTAATACTCGTCCATTTTTGGACTAACGCCCCCATAATAAACAAACCAAGAATTGACGCACCTTCCGTTAACTTTTGCAGTAAACCACCGCTCATATCACCAACAACATCAAGTCCTTTCTTATAACCATAAGTTACACCAAAATAACGTGTTGCTAAACGAACGAGGTTGAAAAGCACAAAGAATAAAATTGGTCCTAAAATGTTACCATTTACAGCTAAACCCGCGCCTAATGCTGCAAATACTGGACGAGCAGTTCCCCAATAAATTGGATCACCTACACCTGCTAAAGGTCCCATAAGACCTACTTTAATCCCGTTAATCGCCGCATCATCAATTGGCTTACCATTAGCTCGCTCTTCTTCCATAGCGATTGTTACACCTAATACAGGTGCTGCAACAAATGGCTGAGTATTAAAGAATTCTAAATGACGTTTTACAGCATCTTTACGTTCTGGTGAATCTGGATCTGGATATAAACGCTTAATAACAGGTACCATAGAATAAGCAAATCCAAGTGCTTGCATACGTTCAAAGTTCCAAGACCCTTGGAAAAGATTAGAACGACGTACTACTGCGTTTAAATCGCTTTGCGTTACTTTTTTCATTTCAGTTGTCATTGTTGTAATTCCTATTAATCTAATCTGTTATCAAGCTCATTGTTACCATTACTTACCACTTGCACCACTTGTTTACTTTGATTGTATTTTGGGTGAAGTTGGATATAAAGTACTGCCATGATCGCACCTAATACCCCTAAAGCAACTAAGTTAAACTCAGTGAAAGCGGCAATAACAAAACCAGCATAGAAGAAAGGCATTAAGTGACCAGCACGCATCATATTAATGACCATCGCATAACCTACAACAGCAATAAAGCCACCTGCAATTTTTAGACCTGTTGTCACAACAGGTGGAATCGCATTTAGCATAGCTTGTACAGTATCTGTACCCGCAGTCATCGCAACGATTAAGGCAGGAATCGCAATACGCATTGCTTGTAATAACAATGCTGAACGATGAATCCAATCTAATTTATTTAAATCACCTGTTTCCACTACATTATCTGCCGCATGTTGAAAACCAACTGTAATCGCACGTACCACATAAGTTAATACTTGACCAGCCGCAGCCAATGGAATCGCAATAGCAATCCCCGTTGAGATGTCTTGTCCACCAACAATAACAAGAATCGTTGACACAACAGAAGCTAACGCTGCATCTGGTGCAAGAGCGGCACCAATGTTCATCCAGCCCAATGCTAATAATTCAAGTGTACCACCAACAATGATGCCAGTTTTAATATCACCAAGCACTAACCCAATTAATGTGCAAGCAATTAATGGACGGTGCGTTTGCCACTCATCAAGAATTGAGCCCATACCGGACATACAGGCAACGAGGAAAACCAATATGATTTGTAAAGTTGAAATTTCCATTCTAATTTCCTTTCATGAACATCTTTATTTAAATAAGGTTATTTTTCTTCAGTAAATCCATCATATACTGACGGCTATCATTTGATACTTTACGAACATCCAGCTCAATATTTTTAGCATCAAGTACCTTGAACGCCTCAATATCTTTATCATCAACAGCAACTGCGCTGGTAATCATTTTCTTGCCATCTTTATATGCCATACCACCAATATTAATTGATTTAAACTCAACACCAGCTTCTGCTAAACGCACAACATCCGTTGGATTAGTAAACAACAACATCATACGTTCACCAGCATATTCAGGGTTGTTATATACACGAATCATTTTTTCTACATTCACAACATGTGCTGTTACACCTGGTGGTACAACACTTTTCAACATAGTGGAACGAACACTATCTTTTGCTACATCATCATTCACTACAACAATTCGTGTCACTTTACTTTCTTTTGTCCAACGCGTCGCAACTTGACCATGGATCAGGCGATCATCAATACGCGCTAAGCCAATTTCTAAATGACCAACACCATTCGCTGTTACTACAGCAGGCTCAACAGGTTTAGCAGCTGATACAGTTTCTTGAGCAGGTGCGTCTTCCTCTTCCTGATAACGCAGTGCACGAACACCAGTACGTCCAGTTTCAAGAGCAATCGCAACAAGCTCTTGTAAACTTGGTTCATCATCACGTGCCATGAAAGTTTCAACTAGCATAGGAATGTTGACACCAGTCACAATATCCATATTATCCTGACCTTCTGCTACACGATTAGCCGCATTAAATGGGCTGCCTCCCCAAGTATCCACTAAAAACAACACTTGATCACAATGTGATAAAGTAGTCGCCAGCTTCTCTTGGTATTTAGTCATAATCGTTTCAGCATTTTCCCCAGGAACAAAATCGATAGTCGCAACATTTTCTTGCTCTCCGATTAACATTTCTGTGGTTTTCAGTAACTGCTCTGCCGCAACACCATGAGTCGCTATAATAATAGCAATAGTCATTGTTTGACTCCTTTATAAAATTAAAAATCAAATAGAGTTATTTGAATCGCGGATTATAGAGTAAAGGTCAATACAATGATGTGACTTAGATCACAATTCCAAGCTATAACTAAGAAAAAAAGACAACAATCGTCACATTTTTAAACAAAAATATGGAGTATCACTTCAAAATTCATGAAGATAAAATGCTTCATTTGCCTATTTAAAAAATTAATCAAAATTTTTAACATTTTACTAACAAATCTATCTCATTGAGTCAAAACAAGGTTTTCATTCTTTTTATTGTTGCAAAGTGTTAAAAAATCCGTAAACTACGCGCCAATTTCTTAATCGAAGAAATTCTCTCTCCAAACTTTAAAGGGCTACCTGAGAGTAGCAAAAGGATCAATAATGAATGACAACGTCAATAAAGATGGCTGGAAAGCCTTACTAGGATCTGCCGTAGGTTATGCTATGGATGGATTCGATCTTCTTATCCTCGGCTTCATGTTATCAGCAATTTCAGCTGATCTTGCTTTAACACCCGCACAATCCGGTTCATTAGTCACTTGGACATTAATTGGTGCAGTTGCTGGCGGTATCATTTTTGGTGCATTAAGCGATAAATATGGTCGTATTCGTGTCTTAACTTGGACTATCGTGCTATTTGCACTTTTCACGGGTCTTTGTGCTTTCGCACAAGGCTATTGGGATCTACTCATTTACCGTACAATTGCAGGCATTGGGCTTGGTGGCGAATTTGGCATTGGTATGGCGCTAGCAGCAGAAGCTTGGCCTGCTCGCCACCGTGCAAAAGCCTCATCCTATGTTGCATTAGGTTGGCAAGTAGGTGTATTAGGCGCGGCATTATTAACGCCTTTGTTACTGCCATATATTGGCTGGCGAGGCATGTTCTTAGTTGGTATTTTCCCTGCTTTTGTCGCTTGGTATTTGCGTGCGAAATTACATGAGCCTGAGATTTTTGTCCAAAAACAGACCGCACTTGAAAATCAGAAAACGTCTCGTCTAGAACCCTTTAGATTGTTAGTAAAAGATAAAGCCACTGCCAAAATTAGTCTCGGTATCGTGATTTTAACCTCAGTACAAAACTTTGGTTACTACGGTATCATGATTTGGATGCCAAATTTCTTATCAAAACAATTAGGTTTTAGCTTAACTAAATCAGGGTTATGGACTGCAGTGACTATTTGCGGCATGATGTTTGGTATTTGGTTATTTGGACAGCTTGCCGATCGTATTGGACGCAAACCAAGCTTTTTACTCTTCCAATTTGGTGCTGTCATCAGCATTTTCACTTATTCACAAATGAGTGATCCCACTTATATGCTATTCGCTGGCGCAATATTAGGTATGTTCGTAAATGGCATGATGGGCGGATATGGTGCATTAATGTCTGAAGCTTATCCTACCCAAGCGCGTGCAACCGCGCAAAATGTACTATTTAATTTAGGACGAGCAGTTGGTGGATTTGGACCAATTGTTGTTGGTGCATTAGTTTCGACTTACTCGTTCCAATTAGCAATTGCTTTCTTAGCGAGTATTTACATCATTGATATGATTGCAACTATCTTCTTGATTCCTGAATTAAAAGGAAAACAATTAGACTAAAATGAAACCAAAAGCGGCTTTTAAGCCGCTTTTACTTTTTTGTATTACTCTTTTTTCATTAACGCTTCGTGCGCTTGTTTCTGTTCTTTCATTTTTTCACGAATATCTCGGCGTTGTTGTGAGATTTCCGCATTTCTAATCATATAATCATCTACTCGTTTTTCATAATCATCACGCATGTTTTCAATAATCGCGCGTACATCAGCAATAGACATATCATCACGGATATATTGATTTAAGTTATCTAATAACAATACACGTTTTTGGTTATCGCGAATTTTGCGATTATTATCTTCACGATCACGCGCTAATTTATTTTTTAAACGATACATACGCACATACTCTAATACTTCTTGAAATGACTGTTTATTAACATTTTCCATAATACGACTCTCTTATAATAAATAAAAATTAACCGTCCTTAATTTATCCATTTTTCTTGTCCCCGTCAAAGCGTTCATTCGGTTTTTAAAAATTAAATCTGAAAATAACAAAAATTCAACAAAATACCGTTGCTTAGAACCAACTGAGGTGATAAAAATATCGAATTGTTTTTTTGTTTACTTAAGGAAGTGAAAATGTCAAAAGTGTTTAACTTTAGTGCAGGTCCCGCCATGATACCAAGTGCAGTGTTGGCACAAGCACAAACAGAACTATTAAACTGGCAAAACCAACACACTTCTGTTATGGAAGTTAGCCACCGTGGTAAATTGTTTATGGAATTAGCAACACAATCCGTCAATGATTTACGTCAACTTTATAACATACCAGATAACTACCAAATCTTGTTCCTACAAGGTGGTGCCCGTGGTCAATTTGCCGCAATTCCAATGAACCTGCTCAAAGAAAAGGGTAAAGCTTTGTATCTCACTAGTGGTCATTGGTCGGCGACCGCAGCTAAAGAAGCACGCTTATTTGGCGAGATTGATGAAATCAATATTCTTGAGCAAGGCGACGAATTAAAAGTGAGTAATTTAGACTTTAGTGATATTGCTCCGCAATATGATTATGTGCACTACTGCCCAAATGAAACGATTAGTGGTGTCGAAATTTTTGATATACCCAACGTGGGGAATGCCGTATTAGTGGCAGATATGTCATCCAATATTCTTTCACGCGAAATTGATATTAGTCAGTTTGGTCTCATTTACGCTGGCGCACAGAAAAATCTTGGTCCTGCGGGGATTACGATTGTCATCGTACGTGATGATTTAATCGGTCATGCACGTAAAACTACGCCAACAATTTGGAATTATGAAATACAAAAAAATGCAGATTCCATGATCAATACGCCTCCTACTTTTGCTTGGTATTTATGTGCATTAGTGTTTAAACACTTGCTCTCACAGGGAGGTATTAAAACGATAGAAAAGCACAATCAAAACAAAGCCAAATTACTTTATGATTATTTAGATCAAAGCACTTTCTATCATAATACCGTCGCAAAACAAAATCGTTCTCTGATGAATGTCACCTTTACTACAAGCAGTGATGAATTAAATGCTAAATTTGTCACCCAAGCTACTGCCGCAGGTTTACATGCACTTAAAGGACATAAAGTGTTAGGCGGTATGCGTGCGTCAATTTATAACGCAATGCCAATTGAAGGTGTTGAAGCATTGATTGCGTTTATGCAGCAATTCGCTGCAGAAAACAGTTAAAGTGCGGTCAATTTTTAAAAAATTTTCTGGGCAGACTCAGACAATCGCTCTGCCCCATCAATAAAAGGGAAAATATGCAATATATCAATATCGCGAATGAAGGCGTAAAACAACTTCAACCTTACCAAGCAGGTAAACCCATCGAAGAATTAGAACGTGAATTAGGCATTTCAAATATCATTAAACTCGCCTCAAATGAAAACCCATTTGGCTTACCAGAAAGTGCCAAACAAGCAATACAAGCTGAACTCAATAATTTGACCCGCTATCCTGATAGTAATGGCTTTTATTTTAAACAAGCCATCGCCAAAAAGTTTGGCTTAACACCTGAGCAAATTACTTTAGGTAATGGCTCAAACGATTTATTAGAGCTCATCGCACATACTTTTGCTTCCGAACATGATGAAATCATGTTTTCACAATATGCATTTATCGTCTATCCATTAGTAACACAAGCAATTAATGCCCAAAAAATCGAAATTCCAGCAAAAGACTATGGCACTGACTTAAATGCTTTTTTAAACGCAATCAGTGCTAAAACTAAACTGATTTATATTGCAAATCCAAATAATCCAACGGGTACATTTTTAAGTGCGGTCGAAATTTCTGAATTTTTGGACAAAGTACCAAACCATGTCATTGTCGTATTAGACGAAGCTTATACCGAATTTACTTTACCAGAAGAAAGAATCGACTCTTTCCAACTATTAGCAAAACACCCAAATCTTGTGATCTGTCGCACGCTATCTAAAGCCTATGGTTTAGCGGGTTTGCGTATTGGTTATGCGGTTTCTTCAACAGAAATTGCCGATTTATTTAATCGTGTTCGCCAACCATTTAATTGTAACAGCTTAGCGCTTGCTGCTGCCACAGCCGTCATTAATGACGAGGCATTCATTGCTAAAGTCGCAGAGAACAACTGTCAAGGTTTAACTCTATTAGAAGATTTCTTTATTGCCAAAGGATTGAAATATGTAGCTTCAAAAGGCAATTTTGTCCTGCTAGATTTACAACAACCTGCTTTACCTATTTATCAAGCCTTATTGCGTAAAGGAATAATTGTTCGCCCAGTTGGTGGGTACGGATTACCAAATCATTTACGTATCAGTATAGGTTTACCAGAAGAAAATCAGCGCTTTATTCAGGCGTTAAGTGAAATTCTAAAAATTTAACCGCACTTTTAATGCAAGGAATTGAACAAGTTATGCAACAAGCCACATCCATTACATTAAATCCAATTAGCTTGATTGAAGGTGAAGTGAACTTACCAGGTTCAAAAAGCTTATCTAATCGTGCTTTACTCTTAGCAGCACTTGCCCATGGCAAAACCACGTTAACCAATTTATTAGATAGCGATGATGTACGGCACATGCTTAATGCACTAAAACAATTAGGTGTCAGCTATCAACTTTCAGAAGATAAATCCGTTTGTGAAGTCGAAGGTCTAGGTGGTGCATTACAATGGCAAAATGGTTTAGCATTATTTTTAGGTAATGCAGGTACTGCAATGCGCCCGCTCGCTGCTGCATTATGTTTATCTCACCCAGAAACGGAAGGCAAAAATGAAATTGTCCTCACTGGTGAACCTCGCATGAAAGAACGTCCAATTCAACATTTAGTTGATGCATTAAGACAAGCAGGTGCAGATATCCAATATTTAGAGCAAGAGGGCTATCCTCCTATCGCAATTCGTAATACGGGTTTAAAAGGCGGAATAATTAAGATCGATGGTTCCGTTTCTTCTCAATTTTTGACCGCACTTTTAATGGCATCGCCACTGGCAACGGCAGATACGGAAATTGAAATCATTGGTGAATTAGTATCCAAACCTTATATCGATATGACATTGAACATGATGCAAACTTTTGGTGTAAACGTTGAAAATCAACATTATCAGCGTTTTTTTGTTAAAGGGAATCAACAATATCGTTCACCAACAACATTTTTAGTGGAAGGCGATGCTTCTTCTGCCTCTTACTTCCTCGCCGCTGCCGCAATTAAAGGTAAAGTCAAAGTGACTGGCGTCGGTCAAAATAGTATTCAAGGTGATCGTCTATTTGCTGATGTATTAGCAAAAATGGGGGCAAAAATCACTTGGGGTGAGGATTTCATTCAAGTAGAAAAAGGTGAACTAAAAGGCATTGATATGGATATGAACCATATTCCAGATGCTGCAATGACTATTGCTACAACAGCGCTCTTTGCTGAAGGTGAAACAGTCATTCGTAATATTCACAATTGGCGTGTTAAAGAAACTGATCGCTTAACAGCAATGGCAACCGAGCTGCGCAAAATTGGTGCAGAAGTGGAAGAAGGTGAAGATTTTATTCGCATTCAACCTCTAGAATTAACCAAATTTCAACATGCACAAATTGAAACCTATAATGATCATCGCATGGCAATGTGCTTTGCTTTAGTGGCATTATCCAATACTGCTGTGACTATCTTAGATCCAAGTTGTACCGCAAAAACATTCCCAACCTTTTTCGTAGAATTTCTAAAATTAGCAAAAACTGACAATATATAACAAAAAAGCTAAGGTTAATCCCTTAGCTTTTGCAATACAAAATTTGGTAAAAATCGACCGCACTTTTATGGCTTATAGATAATTTCAACCCCTTCTTCATCTTCCTCTGGCCAATCATCCCAATCCTCATCATCTTCATTAGATTGATATTCAGCCAACTGCGCTTGATGATAGTCATCCCACTTAAATTTCACTTCTGTGTTTTGTTCAACATCTTGCACTTCTTGACGAGGGTTCGCTTCAATGAAATCCATAATCTCACGACAAAGTGGTTGGACATTTTTGCCAGTAACAGCAGAAATCAAATAGTAATCTTCTTCCCAACCTAAACGCGCAGCAATTTCTTTTGTACGCTCATGCGCCTCTTCATCGCTCATTGTGTCAATTTTATTAAACACCAACCAGCGTGGTTTATCCGCTAACGCTTCGCTATATTGAAATAACTCAGATTCAATGATCGAAATATTATCTACAGGATCACTTTCATCAATCGGTGCAATATCCACTAAATGAATCAAGACACGGCAGCGTTCTAAATGCTTCAAAAAGCGAACACCTAATCCGGTCCCTTCAGCAGCACCTTCAATTAGCCCTGGAATATCTGCCACAACAAAGCTATGGTTTTCATCAACACGTACCACGCCTAAACTCGGCACTAATGTCGTAAAAGGATAATCAGCTACTTTAGGTTTAGCCGCTGATACTGCTCGAATAAAAGTTGATTTACCTGCATTGGGTAAGCCTAACATCCCCACATCAGCAAGCAACATCAATTCCAATTGAAGATCTCGCTTTTCACCCGGTGTGCCATTCGTTTTTTGGCGCGGTGTACGATTAACCGAAGATTTAAAACGTGTATTGCCTAACCCATGGTAACCTCCTTTTGCCACTAACATTTTGGCACCATGTTTAGTCAAATCACCTAACACTTCTTTAGTATCATTATCAATTGCACGCGTCCCCACAGGTACTCTCAAAGTAATATCATTACCACGATGACCAGTGCAACCTGCACTACGTCCATTTTCTCCACGACCCGCAGCAAAACGCTTTTCAAAACGATAGTCAATTAAAGTATTTAAATTCTCATCTGCAATTAAATAAACATCGCCACCATCGCCACCATCACCACCATCAGGTCCACCTTTTGGAATATATTTTTCACGTCGGAAGCTCACACAGCCATTACCGCCATCGCCAGCTTCTACACGAATTAGTGCTTCATCAATAAATTTCATTCGTTCTCCTAACGCTTAATAAACTTGTGCCCAATCGCAGAGGTAATTGCCCCGAATACAACGACCAATGCGCCAATATAACTAATTGAATTTAAATCTGGTTTTGCAAAACTTTGAGGATAAAAGAGATACAGTAAATAAGAAAATAAAATCGTGAATAAAGGCATTAATGTAATCACGACACTAACTTTAGAGACATCCCAACGATTAAGCGCTTCTGCATAAGCACCATAACCAACCAGCGTATTTAAGCAACAATAAATAAAACAAAATAATGTCCACCCACTTAACACACTGACTTGTCCAACTTCGGCAAATGGTGTGAATACTAACGCACAACCAATATAAATCACAAATAAAATTTGCTGTGAGTTGAATTCACGTAACATTAATTTTTGTGCAATACCATAAATACTCCAAATTAATGCAGCCGATGCGGCTAAAAAGATTCCCGTTGAGTAGGCATTTACACTGAAAAAAAGTATAAAACGATCATTAAAAAATAACATTAAACCAACAATTAACAGTATCAAACCAATTTTCTGATTTAAACGCAATTTTTCCTTAAAGAAAAACACACCAAATATCATCATTGTAAAAGAAGATAGCTGCCCAAAAATTTGTGCAATTGAAGGCTCAATATACTTTAATGAAGTATTAAATAACACAAAGTTACCCGCTAAACCAATTACGCCAATAACAGCTAATAAACGGTAACGCGGTAAAAACTGTGATACTTTAGGCAATTTCTTTGTAAGTCCTAAAATAATAAATAAACCTAACGCGGCAACTAAAAAACGATACCACACAATCGTTTGTGGGGTCATCACCGCCACTACTCGTTGTAATGCAATTGGCAAAGAACCCCATGCCATTGCTGTAATTAATGCAAACAAAAATCCCATTAAAGGTTGCTGTTGTTTCATATTATGGCTTCCTATTTGTGATTTTTCCTAAGATTCGATGCCCTGTTGCAGAAAATAATGCGCCAGAAACAACAAGTAAAGCACCGATATAACTTATCCAATTTAAGTCCTCATACATAAAATGTGCTGGTACAATCCAATGCGAAATTTCAGAAAATATTAAAGTTAATATAGGAATTTGCGTCACTATTGCACTCACTTTAGCTACATCCCAATGATTTAATGCTTCAGCATAAGCACCATAAGCAACCAAAGTATTCAAACAACAATAAATCAAACAAGCAATTTGTACTATGTTTAAATTTGTCACTTGCGATATTGTGGCTATAGGTAAAAAGACAATGCTACAACCAATATAAATTGGTAATAAAACTTGTTGAGCAGTTAGACGAGTAGACATCAGCTTTTGGCAAACACCATAAGCCACCCAAACTAAACTCGCGCTAATACAAATTATGATACCTTTCACATACAAACTGAAATGCAAAAAGTCGGCAAATCGCTCATTAAAGAAAAAAACTAATCCTAAAATTAATAACAATAACCCAATCTTTTGGTGAATCGCGAATTGTTCTTTAAATAACCACACGCCTGCCAATAACATACCAAAAGACGTTAACGGGCTAAATACTTGACTTGTTGTTGGAGGTATATATTGCAAAGCAACATTATATAAGAAGAAATTTGCTGACAATCCAATAATACCTAAAAGAATTAATAACCAATGCTGAAGTCGTAGCACAGTCAAATTAGGTAATTTTTTAGTTACATTTAAGATGAAAAACAATCCTACTGCTGCTACTGAAAATCGAAACCACACTATCGTTTGTGCATCCATGACTTTCAATATTTGCTGCAAAGCAATTGGCAGAGATCCCCACATACAAGCTGCAATAAATGCAAAAAGAAATCCCAGCAGAGGTTGCTGCTTCATATAAAATGCTCCTACAAAAAAGCCCCGCAACTTGTGCGAGGCGTTTTTAATTTAGGAATTTGAAATTACTCAGTAACAATACTGACGTATTTACGGTTTTTCTCGCCTTTCACTTCAAATTTAACTTTACCATCTGCAGTCGCAAATAGAGTGTGGTCACGACCCATACCAACGTTTGTACCAGCGTGGAATTTAGTACCACGTTGACGAACGATAATGCTGCCTGCTAATACAGACTCACCACCAAAACGTTTAACACCAAGGCGTTTAGCTTCAGAATCACGACCGTTACGAGTTGAACCACCAGCTTTTTTAGTTGCCATCTACTTGATCTCCTCTGAAATTATGCTTGAATCCCAGTGATTTTCACTTCTGTGAACCACTGACGATGACCTTGTTGTTTACGGCTATGTTTACGACGACGGAATTTAACGATTTTTACTTTTTCGCCACGACCGTGTGCAACCACTTCTGCCACTACTTTACCACCATTAACTAATGGCGCACCAATTTTAACATCTTCACCGTTAACGATCATTAACACTGAGTCAAACTCAACTGTTTCACCAGTTGCTACTTCAAGTTTTTCTAAACGAACTACTTGACCTTCGCTTACTCGGTGTTGTTTACCGCCACTTTGAAAAACTGCGTACATATATACTCCGCTACTCTAGTGCTTTAATGTTTTGTTCATTTAGCACTGCAAAAATTCATATAAATAGGTCGCAAATTCTACGCAAAAAATAACTTAAGAGCAAGCGCTTATTTATAATAAAATAAAAAAATTGTGAATTTGTGTGATTTGATTTCAGAAATGACAGAAAATTCGGTACAATCTCTTGCACATTTGGTCTTAAATCAATTATTACAATGATAAATCAACATAATTTAATGAATATTGATGCAATCCAACGCTTAGTGCATAGCGATATGCAAAAGACAAACGAAACGATTTTAGCACAGCTTAAATCTGATGTTGCGTTGATTAATCAGCTTGGATATTACATTATTCAAAGTGGCGGTAAACGTATTCGTCCAATGATAGCCATTCTAGCTGCTCGTGCTTTGGGTTTTCATGGGCACGAACCTATCACTTGCGCCACATTTATTGAATTTATCCACACGGCAACATTACTACATGACGATGTTGTCGATGAATCTCAAGTGCGCCGCGGCAATCCAACTGCTAATGCTGAATTTGGTAATGCAGCAAGTGTGTTAGTTGGTGATTTTATTTATACGCGTGCGTTCCAATTAATGACTCAGTTGGACTCCTTGCCTATTCTGAAAGTCATGTCTGATGCCACAAATGTTATTGCTGAAGGGGAAGTTCAACAATTAATGAACGTCAATGACCCTGATACGACGGAAGAAAACTATATGAATGTCATCTATGGAAAAACTGCCCGTCTATTTGAAGCTGCAACTCACTGTGCTGCTATTCTGGCACAAGCGACTGAACAACAAGAAAAAGCATTACAAGACTATGGACGTTATCTAGGCACTGCATTTCAATTAATTGATGATATTTTAGACTATAGTGCAAATGCACAAGAATTAGGTAAAAATGTAGGCGATGATTTGGCAGAAGGTAAGCCTACCTTGCCTTTACTACATGCTATGCACAACGGCACTCCTGCTCAATCTGCACTCATTCGCAATGCGATTAAACAAGGTGGTAAACGCGATATATTAGATGATGTATTAGCGATTATGGCTGAACACAAATCTTTAGATTATGCGATGTTACGCGCTAAACAAGAGGCACAAAAAGCCGTTGATGCGATTAAGATTTTACCTGATAGTGATTATAAGCAAGCATTAATCTCATTAGCATATTTATCAGTAGATCGAAACTATTAAGATGATCAATATCTTAAACCACAATATTCAAATCAATTTATTTTAAATCTGACTACGATAGTATTGATTTTAATATTTCGCTATTGTTATAGATACGTTGTACTCACTTGAGATGAGCAAAAACATTTATAATGTAATGTGTTTTTTTTACGATATACCTGAATTTGCACCTGATGAAAATAGTTTTTTATTTGAAAAATTTTATGATTTACTGGAGAAAACTTATTAAAGGTTTATCTATTGATTTTAGCCTGAGCAACGATGATTTTTATCCTATTTCCCCAAACGATATACAACAATTTAACTATTTAAAAAATGACTAATCAAACTCTCACGAAAAAAACAAGTAAAAGTAAAGATCCAAATGCGCCTTTCATCCGCCCTAAATTAGAATTACCAAATGGACATAACAAATTGTTATTACATTCTTGCTGTGCTCCCTGTTCTGGCGAAGTTATGGAAGCCATTCATGCTTCAGGCATTGAATTTACAATTTATTTCTATAACCCCAATATTCACCCATTAAAGGAATATTTAATTCGTAAAGAAGAGAATATCCGTTTTGCTGAAAAATGGGGCATTCCATTTATTGATGCGGATTATGATCGCCAAAATTGGTTTGATCGAGCAAAAGGCATGGAAGATGAACCAGAACGCGGTATTCGTTGTACTATGTGTTTTGATATGCGTTTTGAAAAAGCTGCTGAGTATGCGCATAACAATGGTTTTCCAGTATTTACAAGTTGTTTAGGTATTTCCCGTTGGAAAGATATGAACCAAATTAATGGTTGTGGACATCGTGCAGCAGAAAAATATGATGATGTGATTTATTGGGATTACAATTGGCGCAAAGGCGGTGGTTCACAGCGTATGATTGAAATCAGTAAGCGTGAACGCTTCTATCAGCAAGAATATTGTGGTTGTGTTTATTCTTTACGTGACACGAATAAATGGCGTGAAGCGAATGGGCGTCAAAAAATCGAAATTGGTAAGCTCTATTACTCTGCCGACTAATTCAATTGAAGCTTTCTTTTAAACGTCAGTTATATGAATGCCCACTTTTTGAGTCTAGCAAGACTTTTTAAATTGATAACCACCTTGTAAACAAGGTGGTTTTTAATTAGCAACAAAAAGTACAATAAATTCCGTAAGAATTGACCGCACTTTTTTACCCTCCTACTTAGCTCATCAAGCTGTTAGCTAATCTTACAAGCCCTAATTCTAATTCTTGTTCTGTAATATTCAAGGCTGGGGTAAAACGTAATACATTCGGACCTGCAACCAAAATCATTAAACCATTATTCGCTGCTTTTTTCACAAACTCACTTGCTTGACCATGATATTTGTCAATTAATTCTGCTCCAATTAATAAACCTTCTCCACGAATATTTTTAAACAACTGATATTGCTGATTAATTTGTTCTAATCCTTTTATCAATCGCGCTGAAATTTGTCTTACATTCTCTAAAAATTTTGCTTCTGAAATAGTATCAACAACTTTGGCAGCGACCGCGCAAGCCAATGGATTTCCACCAAAAGTCGTGCCATGCACACCTGGCGCAAAACTTCTTGCAATGATATCAGTGGTTAATATTGCTCCAATTGGAAAACCATTACCTAAGGCTTTTGCTGAAGTCAAAATATCAGGCACAACATCATACTTCATATAAGCATAAAAGTGCCCTATGCGCCCAACACCCGTTTGAACTTCATCAAAAATTAACAATGCATTATATTGAGAACACAACTCACGTAGCCCTAGTAAAAACGCTTTATTTGCTGGAATAACTCCACTTTCCCCTTGAATAGGCTCTATGATGACAGCACAAGTCTGCTCATCAATCACTGCTTTTGCTGCATTTAAATCGTTAAAAGGAATATGGATAATATCTGCGGGCTTTGGACCAAAACCATCAGAATATTTAGTCTGTCCCCCTACACTCACCGTAAAAAAAGTACGTCCATGAAAACTTTGTTTAAATGAAATAATTTTACTTTTCTGATAACCAAAATGATCTACAGCATAACGGCGCGCTAGTTTCAACGCGGCTTCATTCGCTTCTGCACCTGAATTGACAAACATCACTCGCTCAGCGAAGGTTTTTTCAACTAATTTACTTGCTAATGCTAAGGTAGGTTCACTGGTAAACCAATTACTTGAATGCCATAACTTTTGTCCTTGTCGTTGCAATATTTCCACAATCTCATCGGGACAATGCCCTAAACTGGTTACAGCAATGCCACTAGTAAAATCAATATATTCCTTACCATTCTGATCCCAAATTCGACAGCCTTTGCCTTTGACTGGAATAAAATCCGCAGGTGTATAGTTCTGAATCACGACCTGATCAAATAGTTCACGTGTATATTGCGTCATTAGCTTACCCTTTCTATTATCTTTTCTTTATTAAAGCATAGTTAAATAAAAATATTTAGTCAATATTAATGAATAAATATTCATTAATGTACATAAAAAATCCAGATAAAGTTATCTGGATTTTGTTGTTTTAATTCGTTCCACCAACTGTGATTTTTTCAATCTTCAATGCAGGTTGACCAACACCGACTGGTACGCTTTGTCCTTCTTTACCACAAACACCGATACCATGATCAATTTCAACTTGATCAGCAACCATTGAAATATTTTGCATTACTTCAATACCGCTACCAATCAAAGTTGCACCTTTAACTGGCTGAGTAATTTTCCCTTTTTCAATCAGATAAGCTTCTGATGTAGAGAATACAAATTTACCAGAAGTAATATCTACTTGCCCACCACCAAAATGCGATGCAAAAATGCCATGATCCACAGAAGCAATCAAATCATCAAACTGACTTTGCCCTGCCAACATATAAGTATTTGTCATACGTGGCATTGGTAAATGAGCATAAGATTCACGACGACCATTGCCTGTCGGCGCGACACCCATTAAACGAGCATTCATTTTATCCTGCATGTAACCTTGCAAAATTCCGTCTTTAATTAATACATTATATTGACCTGGTACACCTTCATCATCGACTGTAATTGAACCTCGACGATTTTGTAATGTACCATCATCAACAATAGTACATAATGGTGAAGTAACAAGTTCTCCGATTTTGCCTGTAAATAAGGAACTTTCTTTACGGTTAAAATCACCTTCTAAACCATGTCCAACAGCTTCGTGCAATAGTACACCCGGCCAACCAGCAGCCAGCACTACAGGCATCATTCCTGCTGGTGCTTCAATAGTATTCAAATTGACTAATGCTTGGCGCACAGCTTCTTTAGCAAAATAGGCTGCTCTTATTTCACCTTGTTCGCTCTCTAAAAACCAATCTAAACCGAAACGCCCTCCTGCACCAGCACTACCACGTTCACGTTTCCCCTCTTGTTCGACTAATACAGCAATCGATAAACGAACTAAAGGACGAATATCCGCAGCTAAAGTACCATCTGTTGCAACAATTAAGACTTCTTCATACACAGAACTTAAACTTGCAGAAACCTGTATAACGCGAGAATCTTCATGACGCGCGCTACGATCAACTAAATGTAACAGCGCAATTTTTTTCTCTTTACTTAAGCTATCTAATGGGTTAATTGCTTGATAACGTAAAATAGGTTCAACGGGATTAAATGCACTTGGTACTATAATATTACCTTGTTTTAACTGCGCGATGCCTTTCACTGCATTAGCACATTGCTGCAAACTCGCTAAATTGATTTGATCAGAATAAGCAAAGCCAGTTTTTTCACCACTTACGGCTCGAACACCAACCCCACGATCAATATGAAAACCGCCTTCCTTAATAATGCCATCTTCTAATACCCAACTTTCATCTTGGCTTAATTGGAAATAAAGATCTGCATAATCAATATGGCGATGTGACAATAAATCAAATGTGTTTTGCAAATCATTTAATGACAGGCTAGTTGGAGTGAGTAATGTATTACTGACAGTTTTAATCATAAATTTATATATTCATTAATAATAGAAAAAGTGCGGTGTATTTTATGTCATTTTTTGTAATGATGAAAGGAAGTAAATCAATGTTGATACTTTTGTACAATGTAGATTAAAAGAGTTATCAGATAGGCTTTAGCCTATCATTTTCATACAATCACAATCGATTATTTTTTATTGATAAGCTAAAGCTAATCCGACTAAAAACTACATCACTACTACATCAAACTGCTCTTGGTTGTAATATACTTCCGTTTTAATTTGTACTTGTTTACCGATAAAGACTTCTAATTCTGCCAGCAAACCATGCGATTCTTCATTAATTAAATAATCTGCTACTGCTCTTGAAGCGTATACCAAAAACTGTTCACTAGAGAATAAATGATGAACTCGAATAATCTCACGCATGATTTCGTAACAAACTGTTTCCACTGTTTTTACTCGCCCACGCCCTTGGCAAGAAGGACAATCACCACATAAAACATGTTCAAGGCTTTCTCTCGTTCGCTTACGAGTCATTTCAACTAAACCTAACTGTGTAAAACCATTTACACTGGTTTTTACGCGATCTTTTGCTAAAGCTTCTTGTAGTGATTCTAAGACACGATTGCGATGTTCATCTGTTTGCATATCAATAAAATCAATAATGATAATGCCACCAAGATTACGTAACTGTAGCTGTTGCGCAATCGCTTTTGTAGCTTCAATATTTGTGTTAAAAATTGTTTCTTCAAGATTACGATGTCCTACAAACGCCCCAGTATTAATATCAATAGTCGTCATCGCTTCAGTTTGTTCAATAATCAAATAACCGCCTGATTTTAAATTCACGCGCTTATTTAATGCTGTTTGGATTGCAGTTTCAACGCCATACACATCAAATAATGGCTGATTGCCTGAATAAAGCACTAACTTATCCACTAAAGTTGGCATAAATTCTTCTGTAAACTGTTTTACTTCTGTAAAACATAATTTAGAGTCAATTCTAATCTTCTCTAAACCAGCGCCAATGAAGTCACGTAAAATACGTTGTGTTAATGCCAATTCACCATATAGCATAGATTTGGTTGGATATTTAGCTCGACGTTCTAATACTTTACGCCATAAACGTTTTAAAAAATCAGCGTCTTGTTTCAGTTCCTCTTCGGTTGTACCTTCTGCCGCAGTGCGAATAATAAAGCCCCCTAGCTCATCACAAAATGGCAAGACCAATTCTTTTAACCTCGCTCGTTCTTCTTCACTTTCAATACGTTGAGAAACACCAACATGACTATTTTCTGGCATAAATACGAGATAACGCGAAGGTAAAGTAATATCCGTTGTTAAACGTGCACCTTTAGTACCAAGTGGATCTTTCACAACTTGTACAACAATATCTTGTCCTTCACGTACAAGTTCAGCAATATCTTTGACAACAAACTGTTTCTGCTCACTTTCTTCAACGCATTCTGTATGTGAAACAATATCTGATGCATGTAAGAATGCCGCTTTTTCTAAGCCAATATCAACAAAAGCAGATTGCATACCAGGTAATACTCGGGTCACACGTCCTTTATAAATATTGCCGACAATCCCACGTTTAGCTTGCCGTTCAATATGCACTTCTTTCAAAATGCCCATATCAACTAATGCAATACGGGTTTCATTGGGGGTAACGTTGACTAATAATTCAACAGAATCCATAACTCTACCTAACTTAATAATTTTTAAAAATAAATTGCCAATTAGTCTAACGAAAAGGGAAATAGAATAATAGTGCCAAATAAGGTAAAATGTGAGCTTTCTCAAATTTTGGCACATAAAAATAATACTTTTAGCATGTCTGTGAGGTTAGCATGTTTGGATTAGATCCAACAATAATTACATTTACTATTTATATTTTCGGTATGTTACTGATTGGCGTATTAGCCTATCATTATACCAATAATTTATCCGATTATATTTTGGGTGGTCGCCGCTTAGGTAGCTTTGTAACGGCAATGTCAGCCGGCGCATCTGATATGTCTGGTTGGCTACTGATGGGATTACCGGGCGCAATTTATGTAGCAGGTTTAATCGAAGGCTGGATAGCCATTGGACTCACTATCGGAGCTTATCTAAACTGGCTATTTGTTGCAGGTAGACTACGTGTTTATACTGAATTTAATAATAATGCATTAACGCTACCAGAATACTTCCATAATCGTTTTGGTACTTCACATAACATACTAAAAATTGTTTCTGCTAGTATTATTCTCGTTTTTTTCACAATTTACTGTGCTTCTGGCGTAGTTGCTGGCGCAAAATTATTCCAAAACTTATTTTCTGTCGAATATTCAACCGCACTTTGGTATGGCGCACTCGCAACAATTGCTTATACCTTCATTGGCGGTTTTCTAGCAGTTAGTTGGACTGATACTATTCAAGCTACTTTAATGATCTTCGCTTTAATTTTAACACCTATTTTTGTACTGCTTCATCTTGGCGGTCTTGACAATTTCACTTTGGTCCTTCAGCAAGCAGAGAATGCAATGCACAAAAACTTTACTGATATTTTCAGTAGTACAGCACCACTTGGTTTATTAAGCCTAGCCGCTTGGGGCTTAGGCTATTTCGGGCAACCACATATTCTTGCACGTTTTATGGCTGCTGATTCCGTCAAATCACTCAACAACGCACGTAAAATCAGCATGACTTGGATGATCCTGTGTTTATTAGGCGCAATAGGTATCGGTTTCTTCGGTATTGCCTACTTTTATGCAAATCCACAAGTCGCCAATTTAGTGAATAAAGAACCTGAACAAGTCTTTATAGAATTATCAAAATTACTGTTTAACCCATGGATTGCAGGGGTGCTACTATCTGCTATTTTAGCTGCAGTCATGAGTACATTAAGTGCACAATTATTAATTTCTTCTAGTGCTATTACAGAAGATTTTTATAAAGGTTTTATCCGTCCAAAGGCTTCTGATAAAGAATTAGTCTGGCTAGGTCGTGCGATGGTACTCACTATTGCAGCTATTGCAATTTGGATTGCACAAGATGAACACAGTAAGGTATTAAAGCTTGTCGAATTTGCTTGGGCAGGCTTTGGTAGCGCATTCGGTCCCGTTGTGTTATTTTCACTTTTTTGGAAACGCATGACATCATCTGCCGCATTATGCGGAATGTTAACTGGTACCATTGTTGTCTTTGGTTGGAAACACTGGACACTTGAGGGTTCCCAGTTACATCAACTGTATGAAATGATTCCGGGATTTTTGCTCGCTAGTTTGGTGATTATTATTGTGTCGCAACTGTCAGCCAAGCCAGAACAACATGTTATTGATACTTTTGAACAAGCAAAAAATGCTTATAAAAACGCACTATGATTGATTTTCGTCCTTTTTATCAACAAATTGCCACGACTCATCTATCTGCATGGTTAGAAACATTACCTTTGCAACTAAAGCAATGGGAAAAGCAAACTCATGGTGATTATGCCAAGTGGGCAAAAGTAGTCAATTTCTTACCACACTTACATGCCGATCATATTGATCTTAAAAGTGCGGTCAAATCTGAACAAATTTCACCTTTATCACAAGGCGAACAACAACGCCTTGTTTATCATCTAAGACAATTGATGCCTTGGCGAAAAGGGCCATACCATTTATATGGTGTACATATTGATTGTGAATGGCGTTCTGATTTTAAATGGGATCGAGTTTTACCTCACCTCGCCTCGCTCAAAGGACGTACTATCTTAGATGTGGGTTGTGGTAGTGGCTATCATATGTGGCGCATGCTAGGCGAAGGTGCCAAAATGGTGGTTGGTATCGACCCAACCGAGTTATTTTTATGTCAATTTGAAGCTGTACGTAAATTATTAAATAATGATCGTCGAGCAAATTTAATTCCTTTAGGTATTGAAGAAATGCAACCGCTCGCCGCTTTTGATACAGTATTTTCTATGGGAGTACTTTACCATCGTAAATCACCATTAGATCACTTAACCCAGCTGAAGAATCAACTTGTGCAAGGAGGTGAATTAGTTCTTGAAACGTTAGTTGTCGATGGTGATATCAACACAGTACTCGTCCCTGCTGATCGCTACGCTAAAATGAAAAACGTTTACTTTATTCCTTCTGTACCAGCTTTAATTCATTGGTTAGAAAAAGTAGGTTTTAAAAATGTTCGTTGTGTCGATATTGCAGCAACAACGCTAACAGAACAACGTAAAACAGATTGGTTAGAAAATGAATCTTTAGTTGATTTCTTAGACCCTCACGATCATTCTAAAACCATCGAGGGCTACCAAGCACCAACTCGCGCCGTCATTCTTGCTAATAAATAATGATACGAACAACAAAAAAGCTGACAACTCGTCAGCTTTTTTAATAAAACATAAAGGCAGATATGCTATCTGCCTTCGTTAAATTAGCCATGATATTTTTTGAAAATTAACGCTGCGTTTGTTCCACCAAAACCAAAGCTATTCGACATCACTGTTTGTAATCCCGCATTTTCAACCGTTTCCGTTACGATATTACAGCCTTGAGCCTGTTCATCTAAAGTTTCAATATTAATACTTGGTGCAATGAAATCATTATCTAACATTAATAAAGTATAAATTGCTTCATGCGCGCCAGCCGCACCTAAAGAGTGACCTGTCATTGATTTAGTTGATGAAATTGCTGGGATGTTATCACCAAACACATTTTTAATCGCACCTAACTCTTTCACATCACCGACTGGTGTTGAAGTACCATGCACATTGATATAATCAATTGGTGTATCTACAGTTGCCATTGCTTGTTTCATACAGCGCTCTGCACCTTCGCCACTTGGCGCGACCATGTCATAACCATCGGAAGTCGCCCCATAACCTACAATTTCAGCATAGATTTTCGCACCACGCGCAAGTGCATGTTCTAATTCTTCGACAACCACAACTGCACCGCCACCAGCAATCACAAAGCCATCACGGTTTGCATCATAAGCTCGTGACGCTTTTTCAGGGGTTTCATTGTATTTGGTTGACACTGCCCCCATGGCATCAAATTCAGTTGCACATTCCCAAGAAAGCTCTTCTGCCCCACCAGCAAAAACAATATCTTGTTTGCCAAGTTGAATTAATTCAAGTGCGTGACCAATACAATGTGCTGATGTGGCACAAGCTGAACTAATACTATAGTTCACACCACGAATTTTATATGGTGTTGCTAAACAAGCAGAAACACTTGATGCCATCGTTTTTGTGACTGCATAAGGCCCCACTGCTTTTACTCCACGTGGACCACGTACCGCATCACAAGCAATTAACTGGTTATGTGCAGAGCCTGTCCCCGCACCAATCACTAACCCAGTACGATCATTTGACACTTGTTCTTCAGTTAAGCCTGCATCTTCAATCGCTTCTTTCATTGACAGATAAGCATAAGCCGCAGCATCCCCCATGAAACGATAAATTTTACGATCGATTAATTCGCTTGGATTTAATTTAATGGTGCCTGCAACATGGCTGCGCATGCCAATTTCTACAAAATCAGGCACCACTTCGATACCTGATTTACCTGCTTTTAATGACGCCAATACTTCTTCTTTATTGTTACCAATACTCGAAATAATACCAAAACCAGTAATAACCGCTCTTTTCATAGAGTATTCCTTTTATTCAAAAAATGAAAATATGGTCGATAAAATAGCCTTCAAACTACAAGATTTCAAGTAGTAATTCGATCATTCGACCAGTATAGAAAATTTCGTTATTATAGTACGATTCAGCTTTTCTATAAAGGAATAAAAGGTCATGAATAAAGTTCAGTTTGCAGAAGTCCATTTCAACCAAGAAAATACACTCGTCTCTGCAAAATTTGACGATGTCTATTTTTCTAACCAAGATGGGCTCGCCGAAAGCCGCTATGTTTTTCAGCAAGGCAATCAGTTATGGCAACGTTGGCAAGATTATCCTGCAAGCCATTTTGTCATTGCAGAAACAGGATTTGGGACAGGGTTAAATTTTTTTGCGGTAACAACATTATTTCGTGAATTTCGCCAACAATATCCAGAGACACCGCTTAAGCGCTTGTTTTTCATTTCATTTGAAAAATATCCCATTCCACTTGAACAATTAATTCTCGCTCACCAAGCCTATCCCGAATTTATACAACTGGCTCAACAATTACAGCAATATTGGCTTGAACCTATCGAAGGTTGCTATCGCTTTCATTTTGCTGAAACTACGCTCGATCTTTGGTTTGGTGATCTGAATGATAACCTCCCTCAGCTTGGCGATTATATGTGTAATAAGATAGACGCTTGGTTTCTTGATGGTTTTTCGCCAAGTAAAAATCCACAAATGTGGAATGATACGCTGTATCAACATATGTATCGTTACTGCAAAGAACATGGCACTTTTGCGACTTTTACTGCAGCAAGTACAGTACGAAAAGGGTTAGAACAAGCAGGTTTTGCCGTCAACAAACGCAAAGGCTATGGCAAAAAACGAGAATGTCTACAAGGTAGTAAACTTCATGCAAGTCAAGCACACATTCACTTTCCATGGTATCTCGCACAACCTGCCCAATTTAAACGACAAGCTGATGTTGCAATTATTGGTGGGGGGATTGCTTCATTATTCTGTGCATTATCTTTATTAGAACGTCAAGCTAAAGTCACTCTCTATTGTGAAGATGAAGCGGTTGCCCTTAATGCATCAGGTAATAAACAAGGCGCATTCTATCCACAACTGAGCGATGATGATTTGCTTAATATTCGCTTTTATATTCATGCCTTCGCTTACGGACAACAACGCTTACAACAAGCAATTCAACAAGGTATTGCGTTTGAATATGATTTCTGTGGTGTAGCGCTTTGTGGCTATGATCATAAAAGTGCGGTCAAATTAGATAAAATTTCACATTATCAATGGTACCAAAGCTTATATCAAACGCTTTCACAAACGCAATTAAGTGAAAAAGTTGGCTTACCCTTACCTTGTTCAGGTGGGTTCATTCCGCAAGGTGCATGGCTTGCACCACGCCAGTTTGTACAAAACATGTTTGCTTATTTAGTTGAACGTGGACTTGAAATCAAAACTCGACAAAAAGTGACCGCACTTGAACAACAAGATAGTAGTTGGCAATTAAAGAATGCACAAGGAGAGCAATTTAAACATCAAGTTGTGATATTAGCAAATGGACATAAAATCACCGAGTTCGCTCAAACTGCACATTTACCTTTATATCCTGTACGCGGACAAGTCAGTGAAATTCCTACAGGCAAATATCTGCAGCAACTTAACACTGTGGTGTGCTATGACGGCTACCTCACACCAATGGCACAAAGTAACACACATTGTGTGGGTGCAAGCCATGTGCGTGATTGTGATACACGTAAATTTAGCCTAGCAGAACAACACCAAAATCAGCAAAAAATCCAAACTAATCTAAAAGTCAATTGGGTAAAAGAAGTTGATACATCAGGCAATCAAGCACGTGTTGGTATCCGCTGTGCCGTACGTGATCGTATTCCCATGTTGGGAAACGTCCCCCATTTTGAACAACAATTAGTAGATTACCAAAATCTTTACAACCTTCGCCGCCGTAAGCAACCGATAAAAAGTGCGGTCAATTTTGACAACTTATTCTTAATCGCAGCGCTAGGTTCAAGAGGACTTACTTCTGCGGCATTGTTAGGTGAAACCCTTGCTTCACTCATCTACCAAGAACCATTGCCATTAAGCCAAGATATTGTCCATCAACTCAATGCGAATCGTAGCTGGATACGCAAACTATTAAAAGGTAGCACGGTAAAAAAATGACAAAATTTATCCATCACGAACAACATTCATACTAAAAAATTATTAATTAATTTAATTAGTTAACTCATTTCATTCGTTAAAGACAATATTTTTAATATTGTCCTTTTCATTTCTAAATTCCATCTCTATAATTGCGAATAATTTTCATAATCAATATTAATAATAACCTAAGAGGTCCCTATGCAATTAAACAAGCAGTCTGCACTGATGCTAACCGCTTTAGCTTTAAGCCAACCCCTACTTGCGGAAGAAATTGAGCAAGTTGAACAACTCGATACGATTGTTGTTTCTGGTGCGAGTGGCGCTGAAGATATCAATATCCAAGAAAAGAAAGTGGGTGAAACTCAAATTAGTGCACAAAAAATTAGCAAACAACAAGTATCAGATAGCCGAGATTTAGTTCGTTACGAAACTGGCATCACTGTCGTTGAAACTGGACGTACAGGCGCTAGTGGTTATGCAGTACGTGGGGTTGATGAAAACCGTGTTGGTATTATGATTGATGGGCTGCGTCAAGCTGAAACTTTAAGTTCACAGGGATTTAAAGAATTATTTGAGGGCTATGGTAATTTTAATAACACGCGTAACGGTGTTGAAGTAGAGAATGTCAAAGTCGCGACCATTACTAAAGGAGCCGATTCAATTAAATCAGGCAGTGGAGCACTCGGCGGTTCAGTGATGTTTGAAACAAAGGATGCGCGTGATTATCTGATCGATAAAAATTATCATATTGGTGTCAAACGCGGTTATCAAAGCATGAATAATGAAGATATGACATCTGTTACTGTGGCTGGAAAATATAAATGGTTTGATGTGTTATTTATTAATACGCGTCGTGAAGGTCATGAAATCGAAAACTATTTTTATGATATTTATAAAACGAAAGAAGAAGACAAAGCTGCTGTAGGTAAGACGCGTGAAAAAACCGATCCTTATGATATTACTCGAGATAGCACTTTAATTAAATTTGGTTTCCAACCACATGAAGAACATCGTTTTACTGTGGCATTAGATGATTCCAAATTGCGATCACGTGGTGAAGATTTATCTTATACTTTGCGCCCAAGTAGCTATGTTGATACCGAAATCTATGGTGAAAGAAAGACTAACGATAGCTCTCATCGTAAAAATATTCAATTTGTTTATGAAAACTTTACGCAAACTGCACTTTGGGATCATTTCAAAGTGTCATTTTCTTCCCAAAAAATCAAAAATAATGCCAGAACAGATGAATATTGTAGTGGACCAAAATGTGTTTCTGTCTTAAATGAGCAAGGTTTAACGCTTGATAGCAGTACAAATGTTAATAAAATTGTAGATAAACATGGAGGCGAAATTACTGCTGATGTAGTCGATGGACGTTGGAGTAAAGAAGTGAAATATAAAAACTCTAAAGGCGAAGTGATTTCAGGGTTTGATTACCGTGAATACTCGCCACAAACAACGTTGATTGACTGTTCTAAAATTGATTGTAAGAAAAAATTTAAAGTATTTGTCAAAAAAGATGAGAACTATAATGACGTTTATAAATTTCAGGATAGAGATATCACGATTAAAACCCTTGCTGATGGTCGTCAATATGGTGAAATTGAATTGAAATCAATAGCAAACAGCTGGGGCGGTAAACAATACGAAGACGTCAAATTTATTCTTCCCTTCTCAACTGGTTATAGCCGCAATGACTACAATGATCGCGATCTGAATACGGATACGAAACAAATCAATTTAGATTTTGATAAAGAGTTCTCGACTTGGGGAATAGCACATCAACTGAAATATGGTGGTCTATACGGTAAAACAACCAAAAGTATGGTAAACAAAGACGGTTATAAAGGTGGTAATGTTCAATGGTGGGCAGATGCATTTTTCTGTAATCAACGTAAACCTGGTACATTTCCACCAGTCTATGAACCACGCCCAGATTACTGGCCTAGTGGTACTTGCACGGGTAATTTAAGAGAAAATGTGAATGGTCGTTATAGTTATTTGATTCCAGTAAAAACGAAAAACCAAGCAATCTATCTTGGTGATAAAATTACGCTTACTAATTGGCTTAATCTAGATCTCAATTATCGCTATGACAAAGTCGAACACCGCCCAAGTTATGATCCAAGTGTTCCTGTACCAAAAGGACTCATTGCGGGTATTTTTATTCCATTACCCGGTAATTCTTATGGTATTGGTGCAGAATGTGGCTATAACACTGAATGTATGAACAAAAATGTTGCACAAAACTTGGCAATTATGCTGCAAAATAAAACATATAAACATCATTCTTATAATCTAGGCGTAAACTTAGATCCCTTAGATTGGCTGCGTGTACAATTAAAATACTCAAATGGGTTTAGAGCACCAACTTCTGATGAAATGTTCATGACATTTAAACATCCAAGTTTCTCAATTACACCGAATGTAAATTTGAAACCCGAAATTGCTAAAACAAAAGAGGCGGCACTGACTTTATATAAGAATCAAAGCTTCTTAACATTAAGCGCATTCCAAACCAATTATGATAATTTCATTGATTTAGTTTATGTAGGACAACGTGCAGTAGATGAAGGAAGTTCACTCACCTACCCATTCTATCAAAATCGCAATAGAGATCATGCTAAAGTTACGGGAGTTGAAGTCAGTGCACGTTTAGAATTAGCAGAACTTTATAGCAAATTAAAAGGCTTCAGAGTAGGTTATAAATTGACACATCAAAAAGGCAAAATCGAAGGAAAAATTCCGATGAATGCGATTCAGCCGACTACCGCGGTGTATAATATTGGTTATTCAACGGAAGATGACAAATATGGAATTGACTTCTTCATCACCGATGTCGCGGAGAAAAAACGCAGTGAAACTTATAACATGTATTGGGAAGGTCAAAAGAAAAATGGCACGTTAATTCAAGGTCAGAAAGTCACTGACAGCACATTAGCATGGCGTAATAATCACTATACGACAATTGATGCTATTCTTTATGCCAAACCAATTAAAAATCTGATGTTAACCGCAGGTCTATATAATATGACTAATAAAAAGTATATTACTTGGGATTCGGCTCGCTCAATTCGTTCAATTGGAACAATTAATCTCATTGACCAAAATACTGGTGCAGGGATTAAACGTTTCTATGCACCGGGCAGAAACTTTAGATTATCTGCGGAATTAACCTTCTAAGTTATCAACTAAAAGTAAAAGAGATAGCACTACGCTATCTCTTTTTTACTGTTCTATTTACTCATAATGAGGCGTTTAATTACTTTTACCTAATATTTGATTCGTCACCGTACCTGCGACCATTGCGCCATTGACATTCAATGCGGTACGTCCCATATCAATTAAAGGCTCAATAGAAATTAATAACCCTACCAATGCAAGTGGTAAATTCAACGTAGAAAGTACCACGATGGCAGCAAAAGTCGCTCCGCCGCCAACACCTGCAATGCCTAATGATGAAATCGTGACAACTAAAATCAATGTTGCTAAATAAGTGAAACTAAAAGGGTCAAGTCCAACTGTTGGTGCCACCATGACCGCTAGCATTGCAGGATAAATGCCTGCACAGCCATTTTGCCCAATTGTTGCCCCAAAAGTTGCAGCAAAATTCGCAATCACACTGTTATTCCCCAATTTATTCGTTTGTGTTTCAATGTTCAGTGGCAATGTGGCGGCACTAGAACGAGAAGTAAAAGCAAAACTTAATGTGGGTAACACTTTTTTAAAGTAGCTCACTGGATTCACTTTAAAAAGTACCAATATCAGTGCATGTACCACGAACATGAATAAAATGGCTAAATAAGAGGCAACGATAAATGAACCTAAATTGACAATATCTGCCCATTTTGATGTTGTTGCCATTTTAATCATGAGTGCAAATACACCATAAGGCGTTAAACGAATCACCATACGCACTAAACGCATGATTAATTTATTCAATGTATCTACCCCTTGTGCAATACGTTCGCCTAATGCCTGATCTTCTTTACTTAAACTTAATGCTGCAACGCCTAACAGTGCAGAAAATAACACGACACTAATAATAGAGGTTGGATTCGCTCCTGTTAATTCTAAAAACGGATTTTTAGGAATAAATGAAAGTAACATAGCAGGAATCGTCAAACCGCTAACTTTTTCCATTCTTCCTTCGACACGGCTCTGAGCAGCTAATTCACGTTCACCAGCAACTAATCCCTCTGCACTCAGATCAAATACATAAGCCATAGCAATACCAATTGCTGCAGCAATTGCAGTAGTCACTAATAACACGGAAATCACACTGAAACTGATTTTCCCTAAAGCACTTGCCTGATTTAAACGGGTAATCGCAGATAAAATTGAAATAAAAACTAATGGCATGACAATCATTTGTAGTAAGCGTACATAGCCATTACCCACTAAGTTAACCCAGTCTAAAGTATGATTAATTACCTCTTGACTCGCTAGCTGTAATAATGCACCACCAACTAAACCCAATATCAAACCAATAAACACGGTAGTACCAAGTTTCTGTGTACGTTTAAAAATCCATGCCAATAGCACGAGTAATGCGACAAAAATAATAAGATTTATCACGGTCATAATTTGCTCTCAATACGAATAAAAAAACTACATATGATTAAATGGGAATTTCTAATAAACTACAACTACTTTTTTGCTATGGGTTATAATCTTTTATTATATAAACCCGCCTAAAATTGAATAAAAAAAGACCGCACTTTTGCTTTAAAAATAAAGTGCGGTCTATTTTGGTAAAATTTCCGGTATTATGTAGCAGTTGCACAAAGCCAAAAAATCAAACAGTTAATCTCAAAAAGAAAGCCTTTGGCTCAATAAAGCTAAAGGCTTTTTAATTCACAGAAAATCTTCCATTACAAGTAGATAGGCGATATTTACTCTTGCGGTAAGAGATATTTCTTTATGCATGCGAAGCATTGCGGGAGATTTTATGCATATTCCGTATAAAGCAAAGCCACCATAAACATTTTAAATTACCCATAAGATATTTGAGTAAGGTGTACATTGGTTTTTGTTTATGCTGCATTCATGTAGTGTAAGTCGTTTGAAGCGGTTAGACTTGCTAAGCCAAACAATGCTTCAGCTTTTTTATTGCCTTGCCAGTAACCTGTAAAATCTCGTGAAGGTAAGGTGTTTAAGCAACATTTTAGTAATTGCTCAAATTTCTCTTTGACACTTTTTCGGCGGTTATCTTCTCGCCATACAATTTCATTTGCATAGAACATCAGATATTTATTGTTCATCTTGTGATAGATACCTGTAATGGCTCGTCGTAGTCGTGCGAAAAAGGATTCAGCAAGATTATTCGTTATACCATCAATCGAACGATACTCTTGAGAATGATTTACTCGCCATAAATCATAATAAAAGGTAAGGCAGTCATAGGCAGGATTTTCATCAGCATGAATCGTGCTGCTTGGCTTGACTAATCGTTGCGTTAAATGAAGTATATCTTGCGTATTTTCTTCCTTTACTAAAGCAACGATACTTCTATCAGCCCCTTTCATGACTTCTTGATTAGCTGCACGTTGACGGAATACCAACACACAAGACTTATCTGCACGTTGATAGCGTTTCTTCCGTCTATCAATACGTTTATGGCGAAAGTTTTTAGGGCGAATGTAGTAGTTCGTGTAAGCCCCATCAATATGAACCTCGCCATGTAGCGGAGTTAAATCTTTGGCTTTATCAAGGGATTCACGAAATTTATGTAGCAACACCCATGCAGTTTTGTATTGTACATTGAGTTTATGTGATAACGTAATGGCGGATAAGCCTTTACTTTCGGTCGCAAAATAGAAAATGGCTAACATAATTTTACGTAAAGAAAGTTTTGCACCTTGAAAAATCGTGCCTGCTGTAATAGAAAAACGATGCTGGCAATGTTTGCACTGCCATTGTTTACGAGTAGAAATGAAATAGGCGTGGTGGTGAGCATGACAATGCGGACAAATAACATCGTTCATTTCATCTACATTACCCCATCGAGCTTGTTTCAATAGTTGAAAAATTTCGGCATCAGATAAGCTCGCTAAGCTATCTACCGATAGCTGGCGTGCTGCCGCTGATAACCGAAAATGTTGTGCCATAGAAACAAAAATCCCTTCATTAAAACTTTGAAATTTCCAAGCCTTTTTAGGCTTAAAAAACAAAGTCATAATGAAGGGACTATTCTCTGTGGGCAGAAATGTATTATTTTATAGGGTGTTTTTCAAGTTCTTTCTTTTGTCAAGTAATTTTTGAAAATTTCGGTATTTTTGAAACTATCCAGTTGGAGAAAGGGCTGGATTATGTCAAGAAAAATTTTTTGATGAGTTTAATTGCTGATATGTTGAACAATATTTAATGTGACAGCCATAAATCAATCATCCCATAATTTGAGCATACCATTCCTAAATGAAATGCTATATGGAAACCCCAGATTTTATTACATAACTTCCCACTACATATTCAATACTAGCATGCAGCAGACACAGTAATAAAACCCAAAGGGGCTGCTTTAAAGTGCGGTATAAAATTCGCTGATTTTCTTTTGTATCAAACAAAAGAAACCTTGTTAGACTATACCTAACGAGATTTCTAATCTGTCAAAAAAATGAGCAATTTATCAATTCAAAGACTTATATAGTTCAATATTGTTTCAAGAAATTTCTACTGAGCAGATGATGAAATCTGTGTTTCAACCTTTTCCAGATGAGCTATTGAATAGAAGGTCTGAGAATAAACCTAAGACTGAGAATGAGGTAAGGGTTAATCCAATCAAGATGAGGATTAGATAAAAATAGCGAGCCTTTTGGCTCGCTATTTTTCAAAGAATAGATAATATATCTTTATTCATATTATTTTTGACCTCATTTAACCTATCAATAGCATTATGATATTCCGCCATATGAGTTTTAACATATTGCTTCTGTATGTTAATAGGTATATGTTCAATCAAATATTCTTTAAAAATTTTCTTATCTATTGTTAATTTAGATGTTCCATCAGCAAGATCTGCAACAATATTATTCCTTATAGCTGAAAAATATATATTATAGAATTGCATATCCACAGGATAATCCTTGTTATTTTGGGATGTCAAAATATAACAAAGGTTGCTTGCAATAAATTTTCCGTTTACATAATGTGTTCTACCTAACGAACCACCAGCTTTAGCAGCATAAATAATAGATTCACATTCATGGGTATATTCAATATGCTTCTTTTTTTCTTCCGATGCTGTAATAAAATCATATTCGCCACTCTCATCAGCATCACTACTAGCTAATATTCCATCATCCACATGGAACAAATCTCCTATTCTCACTAAAGGATAATTACTATTTTTCTGCTTTCTGAACCCTGCAGGATTTAAAACCCCTTTGCTATCATATATTTTTCTTTTTTCACAGATTCCTCTTACTTCTTCCAAATTATTAATGCAATCAATGATTGCATTTTCTATATCATTCCATCTATTATTTTTATCTAGCCTTCCTTTATGTTGGACACTAACAAAGCCATCATCTTGTAAGTTATAGAATAATACATTATCACTTTTTTGATGAGGTGTCTTGGTGAAGCCAAATATAGATGTATTAACAATCCTTTTCTGCTCTGAAAATATATTCAATGGCATTTTGATTACAAAATCCAATTTTGCAATTTTTAATATTTCCTCAAGCAGTCCATCTTTATTTTTATTCAAAGTTGGAGTAGGCATAATGATAATAAGTTTTCCATTCGCTTCGATGAACTTTAATGCCTGAAGAGTAAATTTAATAGATTGATTCTTTTCATATGGGGGATTTATTATACATTTTGTAGGTTTTAATCCTTTAATATATTCTAATAGTACAGAATCGTAATTATTGACTATTTTCTTATTATCATCCAATAAACTTGATCTAAATAATAAGTTAGAACGCCCATCTCCATGTAAAAACATGTTAGAACAAGCTAAAGAGAATAATACAGAATCTAATTCAAATCCAATAAGCTGATTACTTTTTATGTGATCTATTTTTTCATCATTCTCTTCGGCTAGGTTAATCAATCTCTCCATTGCCTCCATTAAAAATCCACCAGTTCCCATACAAGTATCAATCACAACGTCATCAACACTTAATCTAGCTAGCTTCAGCATTAATCCTTTTATATGATCAGGAGTTAAAATAATGTTCTTACTCTCTGCACTTCCTGCTCTCGAAAGAAAGATTTTATATGCTTTTCCTAATATATCTTGCTTCTCATCTAAAAGATATGAGGTATATATTTTATTCTCTATCTTTTTGATAATCTCTTTGTACTCTTTAAGACCAAAATCTATATTTTTAATAAATGAAAATTTATCACCCCAACTATATTCTTTTGATAGGTTGTTTATTTTTGACTCTAATTGAATTTCTATTGCATCAACAATAGATTTATTTAAGTAATGAGCTTGTAATAGCGTTACTGATGTCTTAGATATGTCTTCTTTAGAAGGGGCAGATATATTTTTATATGTATTTCTAAAGTTTTGGTTGGTTAAAGCAATCATTAACCCTGAGAAAAATAAGCTTCTTTCGGTTTCTCTGATATTTCCTTTATGAAAATCTTCATTGAGTCCCTTTATAACAGTTATCAATTCATCTTCTGATATAACCTCTCCATATTTATGTCTTAGGAATTTTTTGTATAATGACTCTAATTTTAATAGAGAGTCTTTTACTTTTAATTTTTTTATTTCTCCATCTTCAAGCAGCTTATAAAAATAGGTTACTTTGATTTGTTCTAAGTTTTGTCCTGATACTGCAATACCTATAATGTCTGTATCTATGTTATTTTCAGACATATAAAATTTTACTTCATCTTCAGCATCTGAATGTTTTATTGCCTTAACCTCAACGATTATTGAGTAGTTATTATTGGTATCTTTAAAAAAATCAGGATACCCTTTATATCCTGTTCCTTTCTTTGATTTAAATCCGTAATAATTTGGTATTGCTGATTTCTCAATAAAACCATCATCCTTATAAAAATTACGAAATATATTTTCGGTAATAGACTCACTAATATTCAGAGATTGTTTAGACATTAACAACCTCCCAAAAAAGTGTTGAGATATAATTCTTTATAGGATAGCCTATTTATAGGCTTGTAGGCTTGTAGGCTTGTAGGCTTGTAGGCTTGTAGGCTTGTAGGCTTGT
>NZ_NXGB01000004.1 GCF_002850605.1 Pasteurella oralis | reverse complement strand
ATAATATTATCTGTTATTAAGGAGTGTATCACATTCGAAAAGTGGCTTTTATCAAAATATCCCCATACAACGAATCGTTGATGCTGATTACTTCATTACATTAAACTGTTCTGCAAAATCTTTTACTTTATTCCAATTTGTATATTCAACTTCTTTCGTTGTATCCGTTTCACCCCCTGTTATTCTCATAATAAATTGAATCATCATACGATCAAAAAAATTATAACGAGGATAAAACAATGCTCCGGCAAATACTGCTTTTAAAGTTGGTTGCCATTGATTACGCAAAAAAAATTTTCTCACATAAACATTTGTTTCTGGCATATCTTTACCTTCTTTACGTGCAGTTAAGTTCACTCCAAAAAATGCTGTTCGTTTTTGATTTAAAAGTGCGGTATGTTTTTTGACAAATTTATCAAGTAGTGAATTAAAATGTCCATAACGTATTGATGCACCAATAATGATGTTATCAAAACTATCAATTTGTATATTTTCTGTTAATGCTTCAATACTAACATCGCCTAGTAAACACGAAGCAATATATTCAGCTATTTTTTTAGTTTGTCCATCTCGACTTGAGTATAAAATTAATGTTTTCATTATTCTTTCCAGAAAGCAGGACTAAATAAAACAAGTAATGAAAAAATTTCTAAACGGCCACAAATCATAGCGAAAGTTAAAATCCATTTAGCACCATCAGGAATATTAACAAAATTACTACTTACTTGTCCCAAACCTGGTCCTAAATTATTTAAACAAGCAACAACTGCATTAAAAGCATCAAAAATATCAACACCACAAGCAATGACACCAAATAAACAGACTATAAAAACAAAAACATAAGCAGAAAAAAACGCCCAAATTCCTTCTAAAACTCGTTCAGGCACAATATTACGCCCTAATTTAATTGGATAAACTAAGTTTGGATGTACAAAGCGTTTGATTTCCCTATTCCACTGTAATGATAAAATCAAAATTCTTACCGCTTTTAAACCTCCTCCTGTAGATCCTGCACATCCTCCTACAAAAGATGAAAATAATAAAAGCATAGGAATGAAAGAAGGCCAATGTGCAAAATCAGCTGTGGTGTATCCTGTTGTTGTTGAAATAGATACTGCTTGGAAAGCTGCTTGCTCTAAGCTATTTTCATGTCCACTCCACCAAAGAAAGAGAAAACAAATCACAATAAGTGCAGTCTGAAAACTGATAAAAAACTTAAATTCTGAATCACGTAGATATATTTTAAGTGATTTACCACGTTTTAATTCTGAAAATGCGGCAAAATGTAATGCATAATTACAAGCAGAAATAAGTAAAAATACAATTGTAATAATATTAATTGCACTATTATTGAAATATCCCATACTTGCATCATGAGTAGAAAAGCCACCAATAGATACTGTAGAAAAACTATGGCTAATTGCATCAAATGCTGACATACCAGCTAACCAATAAGCTAATGCACAAAGAACAGTAAGAGAAGTATAAATAAACCATAAAATTTTAGCCGTTTCTGCTATACGTGGACGCATTTTTTGATCTTTCAGCGGTCCTGACATTTCAGCACGATATAGTTGCATACCCCCAATCCCTAAAAGAGGGATAATCGCAACTGCCAATACGATGATTCCCATTCCGCCCATCCATTGCAATAGTTGGCGATAAAATAGAATAGCTTTTGGTAAATTGTCCAATCCTGTGATATTGGTTGCACCAGTAGTTGTTAGACCAGAAAAAGATTCAAAAAAAGCGCCAGATAAAGTAAGGTCAGGCTTTTCAAATAGCATGAAAGGAATGGCGCCAAGGCTACCTAATACAAGCCAAAATGCAACAACAATAAAAAAGCCATCTCGAGAACGCAATTCTTCTTTATGATGATGACAAGGCCACCATAAAGATAACCCTACAATTGAGCTCATTACGAAAGTTTGTACAAATGCTTTACCACCACCATCACCATATAATAATGCAACAAAAGCAGGTGCTAACATAGTAATAGAAAAGCACATAACTAAGATACCGACAATTCGGATGATCGACAATATTCGCACAAATTACTCTCTTTCTAATTGTAGTTGTCCGCTCGAACGTTCTATTATTTCTTGTTCAAAGAGCTTCAGTTTATCATCTCTAATACCTAACTCAAACTTTACGCTTTCACTAAATGTCTGAGTATTAACTAATATTTCATATTTTTCAAACAATAATTGTAACCAGTTAATCTGCCCATAATCACATTGTATTTTATAATTTTCACGTCGTACTTTTAATGTTGTTTCTAATAGTAATAATGCTTGTTGGACACCATTATTATAAGCGCGTACTAATCCACCAGTTCCTAACAAAACACCGCCATAATAACGTACAACAACTGCACTAATTTCACCAATATGACTACCTTGTAATGCTGATAACATTGGTTTACCTGCTGTACCAGCTGGTTCACCATCATCAGAAAAACCAAGCTGCTGTGAGTCTATTGGTGAACCCGCTACTGCTGCCCAGCAATGATGGCGAGCATGTGGATGTAATACTTTAATTTCTTGCCAAAATGCTTTTGCTTCAACAATGCCTTCAACGTGACGCAAATAGGTAATAAAACGACTTTTCTTTATTTCTTCTTCAAAAATGACCGCACTTTTTGGGATTTTATATTCAATCATTACGTTTATTGAACTTTTAGGCTATTTGAGTTTGATGTATTATACCGCTTAAATTTATTCAAAAAACGATAAAATTCATGAGCGAAATTACTGTTACTCAAACATTGGACACTTTAGGTTTACGCTGCCCTGAACCAGTAATGTTGGTAAGAAAATATATCCGTTACTTACAAGATGGGGAAGTATTATTAGTGATTGCTGATGATCCAGCAACAACAAGAGATATTCCAAGTTTTTGCCAATTTATGGAACATACTTTATTAAAAAGTAAAGTAGAAAAAACACCCTTTAAGTATTGGGTGAAAAAAGGAAAATAATTGCCAATGAAAACAAAAGACCACTAATAAGTGGTCTTTGTTGTGTTCAAAGTGCGGTCTAATTAGCGTTTATTTTTTACTAATTTTTCTGTCAATTCATAAGCGCGTAGTTTTGCTAATTCTTTAGACAGTTTAGATGCTAACATTTCATAATTTGCATCACCATGACGAGAACGAATATTTTCTTCTGCACGTTTTTTCGCAGCTAAAATAAGATCACCATCAAGTTCATCACCTCGAATTGCTGTATCAGCTAATACAGTAACGATATTTGGCTGAACTTCTAAAAAACCACCTGAAACATAAACAACTTCTTCTTTACCATCTTCAAGAGTAAGCTTAACAATACCCGGTTTAATTGCGGTAAGTAATGGGGTATGACCTGCTAAAATACCAAGTTCACCCTCAATACCCGTTGCCTGAATACTCTTTACTGGACCAGAAAATATTTGCTGTTCCGCACTAACTACATTTAAATTAAATACTGACATATACTCTCCCTCAAGCCTGGTTAGTTGCTTTCAGAAGCAATTATAATTTAGCTGCTTTTTCTAATACTTCATCAATGGTGCCTGCCATATAGAACGCTTGCTCTGGGATATGGTCATATTCACCCTCTAAAATACCTTTAAAGCCACGAATTGTTTCTTTTAATGGTACATACTTACCTGGTGTACCATTAAATACTTCCGCTACAAAGAACGGTTGTGATAAGAAACGTTCGATCTTACGCGCACGTGCTACCACTAATTTATCATCTTCTGATAATTCATCCATCCCAAGAATTGCAATGATATCTTTTAATTCTTTATAGCGTTGTAATGTTGTTTGTACACCACGAGCCACGTTGTAATGTTCTTCACCAACAACTAATGGATCTAATTGACGAGAAGTTGATTCTAATGGGTCAACTGCAGGATAAATACCTAATGATGCTATTTGACGACTTAATACAACTGTTGAGTCTAGGTGCGCAAAAGTTGTTGCTGGCGATGGGTCAGTTAAGTCATCAGCTGGCACATAAACCGCTTGAACAGAAGTAATAGAACCTGTTTTAGTTGAAGTAATACGTTCTTGAAGTACTCCCATTTCTTCTGCTAGCGTTGGCTGATAACCTACTGCAGACGGCATACGACCTAACAATGCGGATACTTCAGTACCAGCAAGAGTATAACGATAAATATTATCAACGAAGAATAAGACGTCGCGACCTTCATCACGGAATTTTTCCGCCATTGTTAAACCTGTTAGTGCTACACGTAGGCGGTTACCTGGTGGTTCATTCATCTGACCATAAACAAGAGAGACTTTATCTAATACGTTAGAGTCTTTCATTTCATGATAGAAATCATTACCTTCACGCGTACGCTCACCTACCCCTGCAAATACAGAGTAACCAGAGTGTTCAATCGCGATGTTACGAATTAATTCCATCATATTAACGGTTTTACCTACACCTGCCCCACCGAATAGACCAACTTTTCCCCCTTTTGCAAACGGACATACTAAGTCAATAACTTTAATTCCCGTTTCTAAAAGTTCAGTACTGTTAGATTGTTCTTCATAACTTGGTGGCGCACGGTGAATAGACCAATTTTCTTCTGCACCAATTGGGCCTTGTTCATCAATTGGCTCACCTAATACGTTCATAATACGACCCAATGTTTTTGTCCCCACTGGTACAGAAATTGGGCTATTCGTGTTAGTTACTGTTAAACCACGTTTTAAACCATCAGATGATCCCATTGCGATACAACGAACAATACCGCCACCTAATTGTTGTTGAACTTCAAGGACTAAACCTGTTTCAACATTTAAGGCATCATATACTTTTGGTACCACATCTTGTGGGAATTCAACGTCAATAACCGCACCGATGATTTGTACAATTTTTCCAGTTGCCATTACCGATCCTCTATTTGTTAAATTGCTGCTGCACCAGCAACAATTTCATTTAATTCATTTGTAATACTTGCTTGACGAGCTTTGTTATACACCAACTGTAACTCATTGATTAAATTACCTGCATTATCAGTTGCTGCTTTCATTGCTACCATTCGAGCTGCCTGCTCAGAAGCCAGATTTTCTACTACCGTTTGATAAACTTGAGACTCTAAATAGCGGATAAGTAATGAATCAAGTAATACTTTTGCATCAGGCTCATATAAATATTCCCAAGCCTGTTGTTTTTCAGCTAATTTATCATCTTCTAATTCAGGTAAAGGTACAAGCTGTTGTAAAATCGGTTTTTGCGACATTGTATTAACAAACTTATTGTAAACAATATAAATCGCATCAACTTCACCTTCTTTGTAGGCATTAAACATACCATTTGCAACACCAAGCAATTCTTCAACTGATGGTGTATCACCCATACCTGAAAGTTGACCTCTTACTTTCATACCAATAGATTGGAAAAAACTAATACCTTTAGAGCCAATTAAACCTAGTTCTACTCCAACATTTTGTTCTTTCCATTTTTTTATTTCGGTCATTGCAGTTTTAAATAAATTAACATTTAAACCACCACATAAACCCCGATCGGTAGAAACAATTAAGATACCAACTTTTTTAATTTCACGTTCAATCAAAAACGGATGTTTGTAACCAATACTGGCTTTAGAGACATGACTGATCACATTACGTATTGCAACAGAATACGGACGTGAAGCAGACATACGTTCTTGCGTTTTACGCATTTTTGAGGCAGCAACCATTTCCATCGCTTTGGTAATCTTTTGTGTACTTTTTACACTCGCGATTTTGGTTCTTATCTCTTTAGCACCTGCCATCTTGTCTCTCCATTAAAGCGTTAACTTACCACGCACTATTTGCTTTGAAGCTATCTAAAATGTTTGCCAATGACTCTTTAATTTCATCATCGTAATTACCAGATTGAGTTAATTCACGCATAAAATCTGCATAGTTGTGGTTAGCATACTCTAAAAGAGCTGATTCAAATGAACCAATACGATCTAATTCAACTTCATCTAAATAACCAAATTCCACTGCAAATAACACTAATGCCTGCTGTGCTACTGATAATGGAGAATATTGTTTTTGTTTCAATAATTCAGTTACTTTTTGACCATGTGATAATTGTTTACGTGTTGCATCATCAAGGTCAGAAGCAAATTGAGCAAAAGCAGCTAATTCACGATATTGAGCAAGTGCAGTACGAATACCACCAGCTAATTTTTTCACTACTTTAGTTTGTGCAGAACCACCTACACGGGATACCGAGATACCTGGGTTTACCGCAGGGCGAATGCCTGAGTTAAACAAGTTAGATTCTAAGAAAATTTGACCATCAGTAATTGAAATTACGTTTGTTGGAACGAATGCAGAAACGTCACCAGCTTGCGTTTCAATGATTGGAAGTGCAGTTAAAGAACCAGTTTTTCCTTTCACTTCACCATGAGTAAAACGTTCAACATATTCTTCATTTACACGTGAAGCACGCTCAAGTAAGCGAGAATGTAAATAGAAAACATCGCCAGGGAAAGCTTCACGACCAGGCGGACGACGTAATAACAATGAAATTTGACGATAAGCTACAGCTTGTTTTGATAAGTCATCATAAACAATTAATGCATCTTCACCGCGATCACGGAAATACTCCCCCATTGCACAACCAGAATATGGTGCAAGGTATTGTAATGCAGCAGATTCAGATGCTGAAGCAACAACAACAATAGTATTTTGTAATGCACCATGCTCTTCTAATTTACGCACTACGTTAGCAATTGTTGAAGCTTTTTGACCGATAGCAACATAGATACATTTAATACCTGAATCACGTTGATTAATAATAGCATCAATTGCTAATGCTGTTTTACCTGTTTGACGGTCACCAATAATTAATTCACGTTGACCACGACCGATTGGTACCATTGAGTCAACAGCTTTATAGCCAGTTTGAACAGGCTGGTCAACAGATTTACGATCAATAACGCCTGGCGCAATCACTTCAACAGGTGAAAAACCATCATTAGCAATTTCACCTTTACCATCGATTGGTTCACCTAATGTATTTACTACACGACCTAATAAACCTCGTCCGACAGGTACTTCTAGGATACGACCAGTACATTGAACTTCCATTCCTTCTGCTAAATCAGCATAAGGACCCATTACTACCGCACCTACAGAATCTCTTTCAAGATTCAGTGCCATAGCATAACGATTACCTGGTAATGCAATCATTTCACCTTGCATTACTTCACTTAAACCATGAATGCGGATAATACCATCACTCACAGAAACAATTGTCCCCGTATTGCGAGCTTCACTCACTACGTCAAATTGGGCAATGCGTTTTTTAATCAATTCACTAATTTCTGTAGAATTTAGTTGCATCTTCTATTCCTCTTATAATTGCAGCTCATTTGCTAGACGAGCAAGTTGTCCACGACTACTGCCATCAATCACAAAATCATCTGTACGAATAATAACTCCAGCAATCAATGAGCTATCTAAGCTACAATTTAATTTAACTTTACGAGCTAATCTTTTTTCCATTGCTGCGGCAATTTTTTGCGATTGCACTGCATTTAATGGTTGAGCTGATATGACTTGAACTTCTACTATTTTTTGATGTTCTTCAACATAATGTTGAAATTCTTGATAAACCGCAGGAAGCACTGTTAAACGCTTGTTTTCAGCCATTAACCTAATAAGATTTTGCCCATATTGATCAAGCTGGTCGCCACAAATTGATATGACAGTATTAGCAAGTTTATGAGCAGAAAATGAACTATTCAAAAATGTTTGTATTGTTTCATCTTTAATTAATTCAGATGAAAAGTTTAACATTTCTGTCCATTTTTCAACCGCACTTTGCTCTACTGCAAAATCAAAAGCTGCTTTGGCATAAGGGCGAGCTATTGTAGTTAATTCTGACATAAGCCCAACCTTCTTATAGTTCTGCAACTAATTTATCAATAATGTCATTGTTTGCCGCTTCATCAACTGTACGACCCACAATTTTCTCAGCACCAGCAATAGCAAGTGATGCAACTTTAACGCGTAATTCTTCTTGAACACGTTTACGTTCAGCAGCAACTTCAGCATAACCCTGTTCGATAATTTGGGCTTTAGTTGCTTCAGCTTCTGCTTTCACTTCTTCTAAAATTTCATTACGGCGTTTATTCGCTAAATCAATGATCTGTTGTGCTCGCACTTTAGCATCAGTGATTTCTTGCTCGACTAAAGCTTTAGTATCAGCTTGTTCTTTTTTTGCTGCCTCAGCAGATGCAAGCGCATTTGCAATTGCACGCTGACGCTCTTCAATCGCTTTAATAATTGGTGGCCAAACAAATTTCATACAAAATGTAACGAAAATTGCAAAAGCAATGAGTTGACCAATTAGTGTTGCATTTAAATTCACAACCACTCCTCCCTAATAATTATTGTTTATATTACTCAATATGAGTAATTATTTGCCATTATTTGCAAACCAACAATTATTTCAATAATTCGATGAATGGGTTAGCAAAGATAAATAACAACGCAATACCTACAGCAATCATTGAAATCGCATCTAAAAGACCTGCAACGATAAACATCTTAATTTGTAAACTACCTGCTAACTCAGGTTGACGAGCTGATGACTCTAAAAATTTACCACCTAAGATAGCAAAACCTAATGCTGTACCTAATGCAGCAACAGCAAGAAGAATTGCAGATGCGATGATTGTTGTAGTAATTACAGTTTCCATAATGTTCTCCATAAGATTGAAATTTAGACCTTAAGGTCCGTTTTGTTTATAAAAAATTAGTGTTCAGTTTTGTTATAGCCCATACTCAAATAAACAACTGTTAGCATCATAAAAATAAATGCTTGTAGTGTAATAACTAGAATATGGAAAATTGCCCAAACTAAATGCATAAAAACACCCATTGAATTTAAAGCAAAATTATTTGCCATATACATCACTGCAATCAAAATAAAGATAAGTTCACCAGCATACATATTACCGAAAAGACGGAATGCTAGAGAAACAGGTTTTGCTAGTAATGTCACTGATTCAAGTGCTAAGTTAACAGGAATTAACAATGGGTGATTAAATGGGTGAAGTGTGTATTCTTTTACAAAACCACTCATACCTTTTGATTTAATGGTATAAAAAATAATTAAAAAGAATACACCAATAGAAAGACCTAATGTACCGCTAATATCTGCTGTAGGTACAGCTCTTAAATATTCAATACCAAATAAATGTGCTAACTGTGGTAAAAAATCAACTGGGATTAAATCTATCGCATTCATAATGAAAACCCAGCAAAAGATAGTGAGTGCTAATGGACCAATAGTACCGCGTGGACCTTGAAAATTTTCTTTCACGATACCATCAATCCAACCAACCATAATTTCAACGAAACATTGCATTTTACTCGGTACACCAGAGGTAGCTTTTTTTGCAACACGTGAAAAAATAAAAAGAAAAATGATACCTGAGACCAGAGAAAAGAAAAGTGTATCTAAATGAACATGCCAAAAAGAATCGCCCGTTGTAAGGAACGATAAGTGGTGGCTAATATATCCAGCTGTTGTTAATTCTGCTGCCATAATTATTCCTTTTTAATAATATTTTGTGAAAATTCTATATTTTTAAGTATTTATCAACCAAAAATGGAAGAATGTTATTCAATACAATCGCAATAAAATAACCACTAAAAAATGCTATTGGCTTCATTGAGGAAAAAAGTTTGAAGGTTGCTATGATACAAACAATCGTTAATAGGAATTTAATCCCTTCCCCATAATAAAAATCGGTTATTTTATTAGAAAACTGTTGTTTTTTTCTAAAAAAAACTAAAAATACAAAAACACAATAAGGCAAAAAAATGGCCATCGCACCAAGATAAAAAGAAGCAGCTATTTGCCATTGCCAACTCATTAAAATGAGTGCTGTTATAAGCAAAATAAGGCTTTCAATAGTGAGTGATCTTTTATATTTTTTCTTTGCCTGTGCTATTACTCTAGACATTATTTATTCTGCTTTCTTGGTAAACAGCTAAATCAAAACAAAATTATGCCAGATTATACGCTAGTTTTAGTTTGATTAGAAATTAAAAAATGTGAACCAGATCACAAAATTGTATTTTTTAAACATTTATTTAAAACTTACTTAACAATCACTAAATGCCTTTCTCCCACAAGGGTTGGTACTTTTAATTCAATCACTTGTTTAACTGTAAATCTAGTTTCTAACTCAAGGACTTCTTGTTGATGATAAATTCCTTTTAATGCATAAAAATAACCTTGCTGGTTTGGTAGATGTTGACACCAATCAGTCATATCTTTTAATGAAGCAAAAGCACGGCTTAATACACCATCAAATAATTGTTTTGGTTGATATTGTTCAACACGACTCAGTATAGGCTCAACATTAGTAATTCCTAATTCACGTACAGCATTACGGATAAAACTAATCCGTTTACCTAAACTATCCAACAATACAAAATATTTATTTGGATTAATGATTGCCAGAGGTAACCCTGGTAGCCCTGGACCAGTGCCCACATCAATAAAACGTTCACCTTGTAAATAAGGACTAACAACCAAACTGTCTAAAATATGCTTGACTAACATTTCCATTGGATCACGTACTGAAGTCAAGTTATAAGCTTTATTCCATTTGTGTAAAAGCAAAACTAACTTTACTAACTGCACTTTTTGTTGATCGGTTATCGAAAGTGCGGTCTGTTTTAACAGAATTTCTAACTTTTGAGTTAATTTTTGTTCAATAACAAGCATTTTTTATATTTTTCAATGAAAGATAACTATTAAATGGCTAAAACAATAATTTCACTTTATTGTATTTTTTAAGATCTGTAACTGTTCAAGTAAAATCTTACGGTTATAGCCGCGATATTCTTTATTACCACTTTGGTGAACTTGCAAACCATCAATAAAACTTGCTGCAGGCAAAGTTTCAGTGTATTTTCCATTCTCATCTAAAATCATAATAGTAGGATAATAGTAAATATTATTAGGCATACCTATTTTCTCTAATACATCTTTACCATTTGTATTTTCAGACTCAATATGCGCAATAACAAAATTTTCAGCTACAAATTTGTTGATGGCTTTAGCATCTTGATAGTCACTTACTTTTGCTACTTCTTTCATACATAGTTGAACAAATTCACCTGTATCACTGCGCCATTTATAAATAAATTTACCAACATTCCCTTGTATATATTTATTGAAAACATGATCCCAAAGACACCATTCAGCCCCATAGACAATTAATACATTTTTATTTTGCTGTTGAGCCGTTTCTAGTGCTTGTTGCAAAATATCAAGTTGATTTCCACATTCATCATAAAGCTGAGCTAAGCCATCATTGCAGTTTTTATCTAACTTTTTAGGAAAAATTTCTACAGGAAAATAGCTTTCTTTCAGAAAAAATGTTGAAAAAAAAGAAAATATTTTATTCATATTTATCTCATCAATGATTATCCACGCTTTAACATCCCTTGTTTTTTCAAATTAACAAGCAAAATTGAGATGGCTGCTGGCGTGACACCTGAAATACGCGAAGCCTGACCAATAGACACGGGACGATGTTGTTCTAATTTTGATCTCACTTCGTTAGATAACCCCGATACAATCGAATAGTCAAAATTATCCGGAATTGTTGTATTTTCATGACGCTTTTGACGTTCAATTTCTTCTTGTTGATGCTCAATATATCCCTGATATTTAATTGCAATCTCCACTTGCTCTACCGCTTCCTTATCTTCCATTGCAGGTTGAAATGGTGTAATTGTAGTTAAAATTTGATAATTCATTTCAGGACGACGTAATAAATCCTCACCACTCGCTTCGCGTACTAATGGGCTACTTAATACTTGATTTGCTTCTGTAAGGTATTCTGAACGTGGGTGCAACCAAATTTGACGTAAACGTTGACGTTCTAATTCAATATTTTCCATTTTCTGGTTAAATCTTACCCAGCGTTTTTCATCAATTAAACCAAATTGACGTGCGATAGGTGTTAAACGGCTATCTGCATTATCTTCGCGTAATAATAAGCGATATTCAGCACGTGAAGTAAATACACGATAAGGTTCTTTTGTGCCTAAAGTACAAAGATCATCAACTAATACACCGATGTAAGCTTGATCGCGACGTGGGAACCATTGTTCTTTTTCTTGTACAAATAATCCTGCATTAATCCCCGCAAGCAATCCTTGCGCCGCAGCTTCTTCATAACCTGTTGTTCCATTAATTTGACCAGCAAAAAATAAACCTTTAATACTTCTAGTTTCTAAAGTTGGTTTAAGATCACGTGGATCAAAATAATCATATTCAATAGCATAACCAGGTTTAATGATTCGTGCTTTTTCCATTCCTTTCATCGAATTCACGATCTGCATTTGTACATCAAAAGGCAAGCTCGTTGAGATCCCATTAGGATAGATTTCATTACTGGTTAAACCTTCAGGCTCAAGATAGATCTGATGTGAGTTGCGTTCAGAAAAACGCATTACTTTATCCTCGATCGATGGACAGTAACGTGGACCAATCCCCTCAATAATCCCAGCATACATTGGACTGCGATCTAAATTATTACGGATCATTTCATGGGTTTGTTCATTCGTATGAGTAATAAAACATGGAATCTGTTGTGGATGTTGATCCACTGATCCCATAAATGAAAAAACAGGTAATTGTTTATCACCATGTTGTTTGGCTAATACAGAAAAATCAATAGTACGTGCATCAATACGCGGTGGTGTGCCTGTTTTTAGACGATCTACACGCAAATTTAGCTCTCTTAAACGTTCAGCTAACATAACTGATGCAGGATCACCAGCACGTCCACCAGTATAATTTTCTAAACCAATATGGATCTTGCCAGATAAAAAGGTACCGGCGGTCAGGATCACTGATTTTGTTCTAAATTTCAGCCCCATTTTAGTCACAACACCAGTTACTCGATCCTGCTCTAAAATAATATCTGTGACTTCTTGTTGAAAAATATCGAGATTTTCTTGATTTTCTAATGCAATACGGACAGCTTGACGATATAACACACGGTCTGCTTGGGCACGAGTAGCACGTACTGCAGGACCTTTACTGCTGTTTAAAGTACGAAATTGGATTCCTGCTTGATCAGCAGCAGTAGCCATTAGACCACCCATTGCATCAATTTCTCTGACTAAATGACCTTTTCCAATGCCGCCAATTGCTGGATTGCAAGACATTTGACCTAAAGTATCAATATTGTGTGTTAATAATAGTGTTTTAAGCCCCATTCTTGCTGGTGCAAGCGCAGCTTCTGTACCGGCATGACCACCACCAATTACTATCACATCGTAATTTTCAGTATAAAACATAATAACCTTTTAATAATTTTCGTCTTTCATCGCGATCTGTTGAGCCGCATTAACTGGGGCGTTATTCTACTGAAAATTGACTTTGCTTGAAAGCAACATTTTTGATCAACAAAAGCAGAAGATCCTGTTTTGGATCACATGCTAATAAGATGAAGATCTTTTTATATAAAGAGATCTTATTATTATTTTTATTAGGATCTTTTATATTGTGAATAAGGTGATCTTTCTGTTATTAATGAATAAGTTAGATCCTTTTTTAAAATGTTAAGATCTCTGATTTAAACCATCAATATCTTGTGTATAACCAGTGGGTTTATCCACAGATTAAATTTAAAACAATTTTATTCATTGTATAACTACAGGTTTTTTACAGATTAATTTGAAGTTATCCACAGGAAATTTAATTTTTCTAACTATTATTTTTTATAACAAAAAAACGATGATTGAGGAAAGAGAAAGAGAAAGAGAAAGAGAAAGAGAAAGAGAAGTGATAGGAGTTTGTATAATTTCTATCACTTTTTATTGATTAAAGTTGTTGAGTGAAGGTAGGTAACCACTGTTCCGCAGTTTGTTCAGGATCTGTAATATGTAACATATCCATCTTTAAGGATGGACAAATTTGTATAGCTTTTTTGCTAAGTAATATTTGTTCCACCTGATTTACTGCATAGCAAAAAGTATCGTAATCCGAGTTACCTAGTCCGATCACCGCAAAACGTAAATCATTTAATGGAATATTTTGCTGCATTAATTGTTCAAATAAAGGCTTGATATTGTCAGGTAATTCGCCTGCACCATGTGTTGAAGTGACAACTAACCAACATTTTTCCTCAATAATATCAGTAAGGTTAGGACCATGCTCTAAATGGATAGGATAACCCTGTTGCTGTAATACCTCTGCAATATGCTCTGCAACATATTCAGCACCACCTAAAGTGCTACCTGTGATAAGACAAATTTGAGATTTCATCATTTTTTCCTAAAAATAAGGCTTAGAATGACTAAGCCTTACTTTAAAATTGAATTAAACGTTATCAATTTTACCTAATAATGAACGTAAACGTTCTTGCCAGTTTTGATGTTCACTCTTTAATTGCTCATTTTCATTGCGTAATGCATCGTAAGCTTGTTGTGATTGATTATTTTTTTCTTTTAATTCTTCAATTTCTAATTGAAGCAATTGAATAGTTTCAACTGCTTGTTTAATTTTTTCTTCTAGTTGATCTAAAATTTCTAAAGACATAAAAGCTTCCTCTACTATGTAATAAGTTTAGTTATTCTACTCTAGTTAACTTTGATTGTTAAACAGATGAATAAACTTTCTCTGCAACATTAACATAATTTCTAAGCTCATTCGAAAAAATTATTATCATTTTTTTATTTTTAATTACGCAATCGATTGCGAGGTGCTAGAATAATGCCGAATTTTGATCAATCAGAACAAAGGATAAATAATATGAATAGAGCGTTAGCCATTGAATTTTCAAGAGTTACTGAAGCTGCAGCATTAGCTGGGTTTGCTTGGTTAGGGCGTGGTGATAAAGAAGCGGCAGATAATGCGGCAGTACAAGCAATGCGTTTAATGCTAAATCAAGTTGAAATGGTTGGTGAAGTGGTCATTGGAGAAGGAGAAATTGATCAAGCACCTATGCTGTATATTGGTGAAAAAGTAGGTATGGGAAAAGGTGAAGAAGTTTCTATTGCCGTTGATCCAATTGAAGGAACAAGAATGACAGCGATGGGTCAGGCTAATGCTTTATCTGTACTTGCTGCTGGTGGTAAAGAGACATTTTTAAAAGCGCCTGATATGTATATGGAAAAATTAGTGGTTGGTCCAGAAGTGAAAGGGATGATTGATTTAAGTTTACCTTTAGAACAAAATTTGCGTCGTGTTGCATCTAAAATGGGAAAGCTTCTTTCTCAATTAACCGTGATTACTTTGGATAAACCTCGTCATCATGAAACGATCAAAAAAATGCAGCAATTAGGCGTGAAAGTACTTGCCATTCCTGATGGTGATGTGGCAGCTTCCATTTTATGTTGTTTACCTGATGGCGGAGTAGATATGTTATATGGTATTGGTGGTGCGCCAGAAGGGGTCATTGCAGCCGCAGCAGTACGTGCTTTAGGTGGTGAAATGCAAGCACGTTTATTACCTCGTCATCAAGTAAAAGGTAGCACCCCTGAAAATCAAGCGATTGCAGCAGATGAAATTCGCCGCTGTCAGGAAATGGGGATCGAAGTAAATCAAGTATTGAAATTAGAAGATTTAGTTCGTGATGATAACTTAGTTTTTTCTGCTACAGGGATTACAAATGGGGATTTATTAAAAGGCATTCATCGAAAAGGTAATTTAGCTACTACTGAAACTTTATTAATTCGTGGTCGTTCACGTACTATTCGCCGCATTCAATCTGTGCATTATTTAGACAGAAAAGATACCGCACTTTATCGTATTATTGGTGCTTAAAAGTAAAGGATTCAAATGATATAAGCAGACACTTAAGTGATCTGCTTTTTATTAGATACTCTATTAGTGTGACAAAAAACGGTTTGTTCTAAAATTTTTCTATTTCAATTAAAAAAATCAATCAAAACTCACCGCACTTATCTTTAGCCATTCTGCTAAAAATTTGCTATAATCGCAGCAATTTTTTACGCTTTTGAAAAGAGAGAAACAATGTCAAATAATACCCCTGAAAATTATGGTGCGAATAGTATTAAGGTCTTAAAAGGGCTTGATGCAGTACGTAAACGTCCTGGTATGTACATTGGGGATACAGATGATGGCACAGGTTTGCATCACATGGTATTCGAAGTGGTGGATAACTCTATCGATGAAGCTTTAGCTGGTTATGCCAAAGATATTACAGTAACTATTCATACGGATAATTCGGTGTCGGTACAAGATGATGGACGAGGGATTCCTGTTGATATTCATCCAGAAGAAGGTGTTTCTGCTGCTGAAGTTATCATGACGGTATTACATGCAGGTGGTAAATTTGACGATAATTCCTATAAAGTTTCTGGTGGATTGCATGGTGTAGGGGTTTCTGTTGTTAATGCTCTTTCTGATAAATTGCAGTTAACCATTCGTCGTCAAGGTAAAGTACATGAGCAGATCTATCGTTTAGGTGAACCTGAAGCGCCATTAGCGGCGATAGGTGAAACAGAGCAAACAGGCACATCTGTTCGTTTCTGGCCAAGCCCAACCATTTTTAATAATATTGAATTTGAATATGACATTTTAGCTAAACGCTTACGTGAATTATCATTTCTAAATTCAGGTGTTTCTATCAAATTATTTGATAAACGTAATGACAGACAAGATCATTTCCATTATGAAGGGGGAATTCAAGCCTTCGTCGAATATTTAAACCGTAATAAAAATCCAATTCACCAAAAACCTTTTTATTTTTCGACAGAAAAAGATGGTATAGGTGTGGAAGTATCCATGCAATGGAATGATAGTTTTAATGAAAATGTCTATTGTTTTACCAATAATATACCACAACGTGATGGTGGGACGCATTTAGCAGGCTTTCGTGGTGCTCTGACTCGTAGTTTGAATAACTACATGGACAATGAAGGACATAATAAAAAATCGAAAGTTGCCACTTCTGGTGATGATGCTCGTGAAGGTTTAGTGGCTATCATTTCAGTGAAAGTACCTGATCCAAAATTTTCTTCACAAACTAAAGATAAATTAGTGTCTTCTGAAGTGAAAAGTGCGGTTGAATCGGTGATGAATGAATATTTACAGCAATATTTATTGGAAAATCCGTCTGACGCTAAAATCATTGTAGGTAAAATTATTGATGCTGCGCGTGCGCGTGAAGCAGCACGTAAAGCACGTGAGATGACACGTCGTAAAGGAGCATTAGATTTAGGCGGTTTGCCAGGTAAACTTGCTGACTGCCAAGAACGCGATCCTGCTTTATCTGAACTTTATCTAGTGGAGGGGGATTCAGCAGGTGGTTCTGCGAAACAAGGGCGTAACCGTAAAAACCAAGCGATTTTGCCATTAAAAGGGAAAATCCTAAACGTAGAAAAAGCACGTTTTGATAAAATGTTATCTTCGGCAGAAGTAGGAACATTAATTACTGCATTAGGTTGTGGGATTGGTCGTGATGAATATAATCCTGAAAAATTACGTTATCACAGCATTATTATTATGACTGATGCGGATGTGGATGGTGCGCATATTCGTACTTTATTATTGACTTTCTTTTATCGTCAAATGCCAGAATTGATTGAACGTGGACATGTCTATATTGCCCAACCGCCTTTATATAAAGTGAAAAAAGGTAAACAAGAGCAATATATCAAAGATGATGAAGCGATGGTGCAATATGAAGTTGCTCTGGCATTAGAAAATGCAGCACTTTATGTTAATGAAAATGCGCCGGCAATGAATGGATTAGCCTTAGAAACATTAGTGTCAGAATATAATGCACTTCAGAAAATGATTGTCCGTTTAGCACGTCATTATCCAGAAGCCGTGTTAAAAGAGCTTATCTATCATCCAGAATTAACTACCGAATTAATGGCGCAAGAAAATGCGGTAGAAACTTGGATTTCGACATTAGTTGAAAAATTAGCGGCAAAAGAAACCAATGGTAATCATTATAGCTATCGTCTAGTATTTAATAATGAACGTCATTTACATGAAGCTGTATTAACAGTACGTACACATGGAATTGACACGGATTATTTCCTGAATTTCCAATTTGCCACAGGTAGTGAATATGCGCGTATTGTGAAATTAGGCAAACAATTAGTTGGTTTGATTGAAGAAGGCGCTTATATCACACGTGGTGAACGTAAACTTGCTATTACTTCATTTGAGCAAGCGATTGAATGGTTAGTGAAAGAATCACGTCGCGGTTTGATGGTACAGCGTTATAAAGGATTAGGGGAAATGAACCCTGAGCAACTTTGGGAAACTACAATGGATCCAAATGCACGTCGTATGCTAAAAGTATCTATTAAAGATGCGGTGGCAGCAGACCAATTGTTTACTACGTTAATGGGCGATGAAGTGGAGCCACGCCGTGAATTTATCGAAAGTAACGCATTACATGCAAATTTAGATATTTAAAAAATTTCATTTCAATCTATCAAAGTGCGGTTAAAATAAATCCAATTTTAACCGCACTTTTTTATCTCATGTTTTATCAAATTCTTGCATTATGTATTTGGGCGAGTTCTCTCGTTGCTGGTAAATATGCATTTACTATGCTTGATCCTGTATTAACAGTTCAAGCACGGTTAATCATTATTTCATTCCTTATCTTTCCATTATTTTTACGCCATTGGAAAAAAGTAGATAAACACTGGCACAGCCAATTATGGTGGCTTAGTTTTATTAATTATCCAGTGATTTTTCTATTGCAATTTATCGGCTTGAAATATACTTCAGTAGCAAGTGCAGTCACTATCATTGGTTTAGAACCATTATTGATTGTTTTTATTGGTCATTTCTTTTTTCAAGATAAAGCCAGTTGGTATCATTGGCTGTTTGGTATGATGGCTTTTTTAGGTGTAGCCATGTTAATTATTGGCGGTGAAGATACGGGTGAGATTAGCCTACTAGGTTGTAGTTTAGTGTTATTGGCGGGTATTTGTTTTTCTGCGAGTTTACGTTGGACTAAAAAGATGATTGGGCAGATTACCGCACCTGCTTATACGGCTATTTCAGTCGTGTTAGGTGCAATAACTTGTTTACCTTTTACATTGATATTAACACAACATTGGCAAGTAAATTGGAATTGGCAAGGCATTGGTGGATTATTCTATCTTTCTATTTTCTGTAGCTGGATTGCTTATTGGCTATGGAATAAGGGACTCAATGCTACACACACTAATTTGACGGGATTATTAACCGCACTTGAACCTATTTTTGGTGTATTTTTAGCCATTATATTATTAGATGAATCAATTTCGTTATTATCTTGGTTTGGTATTGTTGTCATTATTAGTGCAACATTAGTGGCAAGCCTTATACCTAAATTAGGTAAAGAATAATTTCACTTATTTTATTGTTTGAATAGCCAGTAAGTTTGAACAAACTTGCTGGCTTTTTAGCTATTTTTAATAAAATCAATTCTCATTTATGTTAAAATAACACACTTTGATTTGAACCAAGATTTTTAAGGACAAACATTTTATGATGATCGATAAACGATTGATAAATACGGTATCTGATAGCAAAAAATGGATTGCTAAAACCGTCTTTTGGAATTGGATAGCATTAGTTGCTGGTATTATCAGTGCTGTCGTTTTTGCGCTTTGTTTAGAACAAGCTTTTGAACAAACGTTAACTTTAGCAGGTGCGGTCAGTTTTGGTATAAATTTGATTGTAGCTTTAGCAATACGTACATTTGCGAGTAAAAAATCAGTACAGGCTTCTTATCAAGCAAGTACGAAAGTAAAACATGAGTTACGTACACTAATTTTTCAAAAATTAGCCGCTATGCCATTAAATCAAGTCAATCAACAGTCAACATCATCTATTATTCAAGTCGCCTCTGAAGGAGTAGAACAGCTTGAAATCTATTTTGGACGTTACTTACCTCAACTTTTTTATAGTCTACTTGCTCCTCTTACGTTATTTGTTTTCTTGGTTTGCTTTAATGCGTCTACCGCTTTTATTTTATTAGTTTGTGTACCGTTAATTCCAATGTCGATTATTGCAGTAAATAAAATAGCCAAACGTTTGTTACATAAATATTGGTCTATTTATGTGGGGCTAGGCAGTAGTTTTTTAGATAATTTGCAAGGTTTAGTTACTTTAAAAATCTACCAAGATGATGATTACAAAGCTAAACAAATAGATATTGAAGCCGAAAAATTTCGTACCATTACGATGAAAGTTCTTACTATGCAGTTAAATTCTGTTTCTTTAATGGATTTACTTGCTTATGGTGGTGCAGCAATTGGCATTTTAACTGCATTATTACAATTCCAAGCGGATCATTTGAGCATTTTTGGAGTGATTTTATTTATCTTACTCGCCTCAGAATTTTTCATTCCATTACGTTTACTTGGTTCTTTTTTCCATGTAGCGATGAATGGTAAAGCAGCCTCAGACAAAATTTTTACTTTGTTAGATACGCCAATCGAAACTCATGAAAGTGCGGTGGATTTTAAAGCAGAGAATTCAGTACGCGTAGATATTCAAAATTTACACTTTGCTTATTCTCCTGAAAAATTAGCTATTAACGGTTTGAATTTGACTATTGAACCGAAGCAATTAACCGTATTTGTTGGTAAAAGTGGTTGTGGTAAATCGACATTAGTATCGTTATTAATGGGCTTCCACAGCGCGCAACAGGGCAAAATTTTATTTAACCAACAAGAAATTCAAACCTTAGAACGCCATTCTTTCTATCGTCATGTGTCATTAGTGAGTCACAGTTCTTATATTTTCAAAGGGAGTTTGCGTGAAAATATGCTAATGGCCAATTTAAAGGCGACCGATCAACAAATTTACGCTGTACTTGAACAAGTCAATCTCGCTGACTTTGTGCGTGAAAATGGTGGTTTAGAGATGCCATTGTTAAGCCGCGGTAGTAATTTATCAGGAGGACAAATTCAGCGTTTAGCTTTGGCTAGAGCTTTGTTGCACGATGCAGATTTATACATTTTTGATGAAGCGACTAGCAATATTGATGTTGAAAGTGAGGAAATTATTTTAACGTTTATCCAACGCTTAAAAGCGGAGAAAACGATCATAATGATTTCTCATCGTTTAGCTAATGCTGTACAGGCTGATCAAATTTATGTATTGCAGAAAGGTGAACTTGCTGAACAGGGTAACCATGATGAACTCATGGCGAAAAAGGGTATTTATGCAGACATGTTTAATCAACAAAAGAATTTAGAAAATATCAGACAAGGAGGTGAGCATGCGTAAAAATGGATTTGTCATCATGTGGCATTTGCTTAAATTAGTTACACCATTAGCGCATATCATGACTTTCACTATTGTGATGGGTGTTCTCGGCTTTCTAGCTGCAATTTTCATTATGGTATTAGGCGCAATGGGATTAGTTAATCTACTTCAATTCCCAACTCATCTTGATTTTTCACAAATTTTGACCGCACTTATTGTACTTGCCGTAGCACGAGGTATTTTACGTTACCTCGAACAAATGTCAGGACATTATATTGCCTTTAAATTATTAGCGTTGTTGCGTGATAACGTATTTACTGCATTGCGTAAATTGGCTTTTGTTAAGTTGCAAGGTAAACAATCAGGACAATTACTCTCTTTAGTGACTAATGACATTGAATTACTCGAGGTTTTCTATGCGCATACCATTGCGCCAATTATGATTGCATTTTTCACTTCAAGTATCTTATTAGCTATTTTTGCTCACATTTCGTTGTGGTTTACTTTTATTGCTTTTTTAGCTTACCTGACTATCGGTTTAATTTTACCGATTATCACCACTAAAATGGCGCGTGAAGACGGACGTGTTTATCGAGAGTTAGTCGGTGAAATGAATGATTATTTCCTTGATAGCATACGTGGTATGAAAGAGCTACAGCTTTTTGGCAACGAACAAGAACGTTTATTGGGGATTCATCAACGCAGTGAAAAGATCGATCAAGCATTCTTAAAAATTAAGCAACAAGAAGGTAAAGTTCGTTCTTATACAGAAATTGCCGTTTCTGTATTTAATATTTTCATTTTATTTATGGGCTTGCTCCTATTCTATTATCAACAAATTCATTTTGCAGGTTTATTAATCGCGGTAATTTTATTAATGTCGAGCTATGGTCCTGTCATTGCATTAAGTAACTTATCTAATAACTTATTACAGACTTTAGCCAGTGGTGAACGTGTTTTAGGTTTATTAAGTGAAGAACCGCATTTAAAAGAGGTGATAACAGGACAAGATTTATCAGATGTCACTCAACTTGAAATAAATAATCTCAGTTTTGCTTATGGAGATGAACATATTTTATCGAATGTGAATTTATATTTAGAAAAAGGCAATATTTTAGGTATTCATGGACGCAGTGGTAGCGGAAAAAGTACGCTATTAAAGCTAATCATGCGTTTTTATGATCCACAAACAGGTCATATTCGTATTAATAATACCGATTTAACTCAAATTAATACGATGAATTTACGCGATAATATCGCTTATATCACTCAGCAAACTTATATTTTCAATGAAACCATTTATGAAAATATTGTGATGGCAAATCGTTCCGCCAGCAAAGAACAAGTGATTGAAGCAGCAAAAAAAGCCTCAATTCATGATTTCATTATGAGTTTACCTGAAGGTTATGACACTAAAATCACCGAATTAGGTAATAATTTATCTGACGGCGAAAAACAGCGTATTGGTATTGCTCGTGCGTTTTTACATAATGCGCCAATCATTTTACTTGATGAGCCAACCAGCAATTTAGACAGTTTAAATGAAGCAATTATTTTACAATCTTTGTTGAATGTAAAAGCAGAAAAATTGATTGTGTTAGTCAGCCATCGTGCGTCTACTATGGCAATTTGTGATCAAGTCATTCATATTGAAAATGGTAGAATGTCGTAAGTCATATTAAGTTTTTATCTTCAATCTAAAGTAAAAGAGCGGTCTGTTTTTCAATATGTTAGAAAAATAAATCGCTCTTTTTAATTAAAGAGAGAAAGAAATATCACAAAAAATATTTTAGAGACTAAGAATACTTGTATTACATTTAATACATCTAATATAATGGTTTTAAAATTCCAGAAATCTGAAGATAAAAAGTTAAAGGCATACAATAGGAGGATATATGATTATAACTGTGAGATTACCTAACGAACTAGAGGGGCGCTTAAATAATCTTGCTGCTAAAACAGGTCGAGCTAAATCTTATTATATTAAAGCAGCTCTTGAGGCTTATATGGAAGATTTAGAAGACTTGTTGCTTGCAAATGCTGTATTAGAACGTATTCATCTAGGGAAAGAAAAAGTATATAAATTAGAAGACATTGAAAATGAACTCAATTTGGATAGTGTTGTTCGCTGATACAGCTAAAAAACAACTAAAAAAACTTGCTAGGAAAAATCCTCAAAAAGCACAACAAATCATCAACTATCTCAAAATATTAGCTACATTGGAAAATCCTCGAGATCGTGGTAAAGGTCTCGTAGGTGATTTATCTGGTCTATGGCGTTATCGTATTGGTGATTATCGTATTATTTGTCATATTAATAACGGCGAAATGATTATTACTACTTTAGAACTAGGACATCGTAGAGATATTTATCACTGAAAATACCTTCTATCACTATAAATTCTGCTAAAAGATCAGTCTGTTTTTCAATATGTTAGAAAGCAGATTGCTCTTTAATTTACTCGTAAAAGCAAATAATCTAGCGAAATTTTCATCAATTCTAGTTATAGTAGAAACTACTTGTTTAACACAAACGTAAGGAGAAACGATGAAAGTAATCAGTTCTGCCATTAAAAATGGTGTATTTGAAGACAAATATGGTAAGCGAGGTAACCAATTTAGTCCGAATGGTATGCCGACGTATTCAATTCCTTTTGAGATTAGCGATGTTCCTAAAGGTACACAATCTTTTGCAGTCGTATTAGAAGATAAAGATGCCATTACAGCAAGTGGTTTTGTTTGGATTCATTGGTTAATTGCTAACTTAGAACGCACATCAGTACAAGCGAATGAAAGTCAAACCGCGACCGATTATATTCAAGGCGCTAATTCTTGGGCGAGTGTATTAGGTAAATTTGAACTTGCAGAAGCTTCTTTTTATGGTGGAATGGCACCACCAAATTGTCAACATCGTTATGAATTGATTGTGTATGCTTTGGATTGTAAATTAGATCTGGAAGCAGGCTTTCGCTTTAATGATCTTCATTTTGCGATGCAGGGGCATATTTTGGATCAAGCAGTTGTGATGGGTACTTATGATGTTTAATCAAGAGTAGGCTTTCTTGCTACTATTTTAACTGATTCTTTTTGTAGGTTTTGTTATATAAAGAGCGGTCTGTTTTTGCAAAATTTTACAGAAATACACCGCACCTTGTTTCAGAATATGATTGTACAGTTTGTTTGACTGGTAATATATAAATCATGTTTAAACAAAGTACGATCTAATAAATGCCATCTTATTTAACGTAGTATTTAAATCCTTTAAAAAGGAAATATTATGATAAAAATTCATCCTGATGCCCAAGCTGTACTTGACTTTTGGTATAGCGAGGAAAATAAAGCAAATTGGTTTGTTAAATCAGATCAATTTGATCAAGCTATTCGAGCACAATTTGCTCAAATATTAGAGCAAGGTAGTCGTGGTGAACTAGATAGTTGGCGCACGACAATTCAAGGTCGTTTAGCTGAAATTATTGTGCTAGACCAGTTTTCACGTAACCTCTATCGCAATACACCACGTGCATTTGCACAAGATACAATGGCATTAGTGTTAGCACAAACTGCAATTGAATTGCCTGAATTTATGTCGTTGAGTGAATCAGAAAAACATTTTATTTTAATGCCTTATATGCATTCAGAATCAGCTTATATTCACCAAAAGGCAGTTGAATTGTTTGATAAATTTACTAATCCAGCGTTGTTGGATTTTGAAATTAAACATAAAGTGATTATTGATCGTTTTGGGCGTTATCCACACCGTAATGCCATTTTAGGACGTCAATCAAGTGCTGAAGAAATTGACTTTTTACAACAACCCAATTCTTCATTTTAATTATTAGATTTAAATAATAAATAACCTCCTTATAAGGTTCTTACTCCTTTAAAGAGGTTTATTTTTATAAAATATAAAAAATAATAAATTATAAGATGGCTGTAGTTATTGTAGAAATTAGATGGTGATCACAATTTGATTAAAAATAGTTTTACACTCTTGTTTTTGTATAAATAAAAAGCTATAACTCTTTGTAGAATTATAAATAATAAACAAATCCTTTGTGTATGGTATAAGAAATGCTTTTGTTTAAACCTCCTACAAAAATAACTTTTCCTTTATTATTCATTCTCTATTCTAATTTTTCTCTTGCTGACAATTTACAAGCCGAATCTATTCGTATTCAGCAACAACAAAAACAACTTGAGCAAGTCTTATTGAAGACACAGGATATTTATCTGTCACAAATAGATAGCAAACAAGAAATATTTCAATTAGGGCAACATGAGACTCCTTGTTTTGCTATTCAGCAATTTAATCTTGTGGGAGAGAAAGCCGATCAATTTTCTTTTCTATTAAATAAAATAATTAAAAAATCCCAGTTTAAATCTGGTATGTGTCTTGGTACTCAATCCATTCAATATTTGCAAACATTGGCACAAAATATAGTGATTGATGAAGGGCTTGTCACTACCCAGCTTTATATTGCACCACAAGATTTAACAACAGGTACGCTGTGTTTTTCAATAGAGCCAGGTTATATTGGTAAACTTAAATTTAATCAAAACGGTGCACAATTAAATACATTAGGTCAATATGCGACTTTTCCCGTGAATCGACAAAAGATTCTGACTTTATCTGAGCTAGAGCAAGGGCTTGAAAATTTACGCCGTTTATCTGGCGTAGAAGCGACTATTCGGATTGAACCTGCTACTGATACTGATATGCTGGGAGAAAGCAATGTCATTGTTGAGCGTTCTCAACCAAAAAGTTGGTTTTTAACCTTAGGAGTAAATGATGCGGGAAGTAAAACCACGGGAAAATACCAAGGCAATATTAGCTTACAACTTAATAACTTACTTGGGATGAACGATCTTGTTTATGCAGCATATAACCAAGACTTAGGTCATCATAAAGTCAGTTATGTTGATCGTTTTGGTAAAAAAACGGACAGTGGTACACAAGGTTATAGCCTGCATTATTCAGTGCCATTTGGTTATTGGTTATGGTCAATTAATCATAGTTATCATACCTATAATGAAGCCACTGAAGGTTATTATATTAACTACGATTATAGTGGTAAAACCTATAATACTAATATGAATTTAAGCCGTCTGATTTTTCGTCATAAACAACATAAAACGACTTTAGGCATGAAGTTATGGCGTTTAAGAATGTATAAATATATTGATGACGCAGAAATTGAAGTACAGCGCAGACAAATGGGCGGTTGGGAAGCTAATTTAGCTCATCATATGCAATTAGGTAGAGCAATAATTAATGCTAATGTGAGTTATAAACGTGGTACAGGGCTATTTAATAGTCAACCCGCCCCAGAAGAATTTAATGATGAACATGATGCTATTCCAGGCACCTCCCGTATGAAGATAATTAATGCAGCATTAGATATTGCCATCCCTTTTCAATTGTTTAAACAACCTTTTTCGCTAGACAGTAGTTTAGCGTTGCAATGGAATAAAACACCATTAATTCCACAGGATAAATTGTCTATTGGCGGGCGTTATACTGTCAGAGGATTTGATGGTGAACGTAGTTTAGCTGGTGAAAAAGGTTGGTATTGGCAAAATAACGTTAATTGGCATTATTTAGATCATCATCGTATTTATTTTGGTGTTGATGTTGGGCGTGTATCTAGGCGTAGTACGCAAGGACTGCCTGAACAAAAATTAGTTGGTGCAGTTATTGGTGTTGCTGGACATTTTTTGTTATTCAATGGGCAATTACAATATCAATTTTCTTTGGCAAAACCTTGCGATAAACCAACAGGTTTCCGTACAGCAACAACTACTTATGGGTTGAATTTAAGTTATCGTTATTAATTTATTTTAATGATTAAGGAGATATTGGCATGAGTAAATTAAATCATACTGGTAATAAAAATGTACAAAAGCGTAAACCACAATGTTATGTGAGAAAAAAATCACAACTCAATTGCTCTTTTTCCCACCAACTCAAAACGACTTGTCTTATTACCAGTTTTCTCTTTCAATCCATTGTTCCCAGTTATGCCAATATTATTGCGGATAATCAAGCACCACAAAATCAACAACCTATTATTTTAAAAGATGGACAAGGCAATCCATTAATTAATATTCAAACACCGAATGCTAATGGTTTAAGTCATAACCGTTATACGCAATTTGATGTGGATACACATGGTGCAACTTTAAATAACCATCGTACGAGTAATCCACATTTAGCCAAAGGTACAGCCAAAGTTATTTTAAATGAAGTGCGTTCTAATAGCCCAAGTAAATTAGAAGGCATAGTCAGTGTGATTGGTGATAAAGCTGATGTGATTATTGCTAATCCATCGGGTATTCAGGTTAATGGTGGTGGCTTTAAAAATGTTGGGCGTTCTACTTTAACAACAGGGCAGATTGAAGTCAAAAATGGTGCTGTACAAGCAATTGATATGCAGCAAGGTACAGTTTCTATTGGTAGCAAAGGTTTTGATAACCGCGAAACAGATTACACCGAAATTCTTGCTCGAGCTGTAGAAGTACAGGGGGCATTGCAGGCTAATCAAATTGGTATTTCAACAGGTAATCAAAAAGTAGATTATGTTTCTGGTCAAGTGTTAGAAAAAAGAGAGGGAACATCAACATCTGAGGTAGCTATTGATATTGCTGAGCTTGGAGGAATTTATGCTAACAGTATTCATTTAATTGCGAATGAAAATGGTGTGGGAGTTAAAAACTCTGGGCAATTAAAAGCAAATAATCGATTGGTTGTTACTTCCTCAGGGCGAATTGAAAATGTGGGGGATATGCTTGCTCAGCACGATAGTGACAAATCTATTTTAGTATTAGAAACAGTGGGTAAAAATCAAGATATTGTATCCACTAAGGGCAAGATTGAAGGTAAAAATCAGGTCATTTTAAGCGCGTCAGGTAAAGTAAAACTAGCCAATACTAAGGTGCAACAAACAGATAAAAACGTAGGTACGGGAGTATTGCTAAATAGTAAAGCCAATATTGAGATTACAGAGAGCCAGTTAACCAGTGGTAAAGGCAATGTATCATTATTAAGTAAAAATGATATTCATTTAGCAAATGATACTTCAGTAAGCGCAGATAATGATCTTTTCTTACGTAGTCAAAATGGCAAGATTCAATTAGATACTTTGTTTGAGACTAAAACAGAAACTTCAGTCAGGTATGAAAAACAAAGAGGAAGTTTTGCTAGAATAAATAAAATAGAAACACATAGTGATAACATTATTGAATACCCAGTTCTATTAAATGCAAAAGGCGAAATTAAATTTGTTTCACCTAAAATTGAGATTAATGCAGCAAAATTAAAAGCAGAAGATGATATTTCGTTGATTACTAATAAAGATTCATTATTTATTAATGGTGTTTTTGCCTTATTTAGTAATTACATTACAAAGAAAAGAAATGATTATTTTGTAAATAAAATAAATGAATTAAGTCAAATTATTAATAACGTTAGAACATCAAAAGAATATATTCAAGCATCTAAAATTTCTGGAGGAGCAAGTTTAGGAGCTAGATTGTCATCAGCTATGAATATTAAAAAGAAATTAGAAATTCTTGAGCTACCAATTAAGGAAGAAAAAAAACAAAAAGCCGAACTAGAAAAATCCTTTCCATTCTTAACCAAAAAGGTCGTGGTCATGAATATACGTTGGCAGAACTAACAGGCAAAAATATCAATATTTTTTCTGAGCAAGGGATTAATATTGAAGGTGCAAAACTAAATGCAGATCAAACGATTAATATTCATGCAGTAGGCTTATTACCACAACAAGAAAACTCTCCTTTAACTTCGATTAATATTAATGGTGTATTTGATTCCTATGAATATGGTGGTGGCAATCACTATGCCTATGGAATTTTTAATAACCCAACGGTTATTAGTGGCAAAGCAGGAGTCAATATTTCCACTACTGCACAAAATGGTATGTTAACAATTGGTGCTTCTCACCTTTCTTCTGATGAAGGAAAAATCAATTTACAAGCTTACCAAGATATTGATTTAACATCAGGGCAAGGCGAACTTTATACTTATGATAAGCACAGTTATAAAACAGGTAAATGGTATAAACGTAAGTATGTTACTGAAATTAAAGAACACCGCCATGCTAAAGCAGATCCAACAATTTTAGCAGCAGCAAAAGGAATTGATATTCAGGCTGGTGGTAATTTGAATGCTTATGCTACTTTATTTGATGCACCAAAAGGCACAATTGACATCACGGCAGGACAAGGGCTGAATTTATATGCTGTAGATGAAATTCACTATAACAAACTAGAAAGTCATAAACGGTCTAAATTTTTAGGTATTCGTTATAACAAGTCAGATCGTTCTAGTACTCAGTCAATGAAAACGGCATTACCTTCTCGTTTAGTAGCACAGAGTACAAATTTAACTTCAGGTTGGGATACTTTATTACAGGGTACTCAGTTTGAGAATACCTTAACTGGCGCAAAAATTCGCGTTGGTGTTGGTGAAAAAGCGCGTGAAAATGCCAAATTAATTTTAAAAGGGATTAAAACTACGATTCAAACTGAAGAAACTTATGAATCAAGTTCATTAGTCTGGCAAAAAATGGCAGGAAAAGGTGAATTAGTAGAAAGCTTGATTTTACCTTCTTTTAAAGGTGAAAAACCAATTTTTGATGCACCAAATGGCATTATTGCTGATATTCCAGAGGGCGATTTAAAAACTGAATTAGAAAAATTGATTCAAAAACCTGAATATGCATACTTAAAAGAACTAAAAAGCAATGGAAATGTAAACTGGAACCAAGTAGCGCTAGCTTATGATAAATGGGAATATGAGCATGAGGGCTTAACTGGTGCCGCAGCGGCATTGATTGCAATTGCTGTTGCTGTTGTCACGGCTGGGGCTGGTGCTGCAGGGGCTGGTGCTGCGTTAATTGGCGCCGCGAAAGGGACGGTTTCTGCAGCAATGGCAAATGCAGCAGTAGCTTCTTTAGCCAGTCAAGCAGCGATTGCTGTGGTCAACAATAAAGGCGATGTAGGACGCGCTTTAAAAGATTTAGGTCGTAGTCGCACAGTGAAAAATTTAGCCACTTCAGTTGTGACAGCCGGCGTTGCTCATCAAGTATTAGGTGCGGTGGGGTTAGCAGAAGTAACAGAAGCTAGCCAATTTAGCGATCGTTTAACCGAGAGTTTGATTAATGCTGGTACATCCGCTGTGGTACATACTGCGATTAACGGTGGCAGTTTGTCAAACAGTTTAGAAAGCTCAATTATCGCTGCTTTGGCGCAAACTTTACACGGAGAGCTTGCCCAGCATATTAAGGGAATTACAGTGGGTAATGAGCAAGTTTGGTATCGCCAAGTCGCGCATAAACTCGCTCACGCTGTCACAGGTTGTGCAGCTGCAAGCGCGCAAAAAGGACGTTGCTCTGATGGGGCAATGGGGGCAGCTGTTGGGGAGATTGTTGCAGAAATTCTTGGTAACCAAATATTGAAAGCCAATGGTGCAAGTGAGTTAACTTTTGATGAAAAGCGTTCTATTTTAAATAAAACAAAATTGATCGTTGGGAGTATCGCTGCATTAACTAATGCAGATGTAAATATGACTGTTGATACTGCAACAATTGCAGTAAAAAATAATTATCTTACTTCAGAGAAAGAAAGAGAAAAACAACGATTAATTTATGAATCGGGCAAACGCGAGTTATCTGATGAAGAACAAACAAGATTATTTGTATTGGCTATTGAAGATTTGGAATCGAGTAACCGATTAATTGCTGCTTGTAAAAATGTGTCTAGTGAGGCTTGTTCAACTGAACGTAGTAAAGCATTTGCTGCTTGTAAAAATGTGTCTAGTGAGGCTTGTTCAACTGAACGTAGTAAAGCATTTGCTGCATTAAAAAGTTATATTCCATTGACAATCTATCATCCTAGAGAACATCAGCCAGGTTATGTGGATATAACGGATTTATTGTCTTATACAGATGCGGATTCAGTAACATTAAGAAATATTTATAATGGTTATATAGAAAGTTTTAAAGCGTTTGGTTTTTCGGATGAGCAGGCTAAAAAAGCTGCATCGCGTAAGTTAAATGTAGAATATCTTGCTGCATTTGCATTAAATATGGGTAAAGCTAAAAATAATAGCCAAGCACTTACTAAAATAAAGATTAATAAAATTTACCTACCGAGCCAGCAAAAGTTACATGAGTTACGTGTTGAAAGCTTGGCTCACCAAATTAATAAACCTGATTTTAAGCATAAAGATTTGGTTTTAACAATGGATGGTAAAGTGTTTACACCTATTCAAGATTTCAGCAGAAATGCTTCAGTTTACCAAGGATTAAATACAACACAAATTTTTGAATTGACGAAACAAATTGCAGGGGTAGATAAATTACCAGATGTACGGATAATGCCGAATAAGACCTCTATTTCTGGCGATCAGGGGATGTTATATGTTATACAACCTACAGAAGGAAAATTGAAAGGGACAAAAATTCATTTGAGAAATTATTCACATTCACAAGATGAAACAATGGCTAAATGGACATTAGATATAGTGAATACAAAACAGGATGAATTGATAAAACTTTGGAATAAACCCAAAATAGAATTAAAATTTCAATAAGATAGGAATATATTATGTTAGAAAAGATGTCAAATAAAGAAATTACTGAGATTATAAAAACAAATAAAGGGTTAGAATTGGATGCTTTATTTTGGGCTTTTCAATCCCATTATGGGTTTGTAAAAGAGAAACCAGAAATTAAAGAAATGTTTTTAGAATTAATAGCAGATCTGGTTAAAAAAGGGGAATTAAAATTAGCTAATTGTGGAAAACCTTTAGAAGGTAGTATTGAAGAACAAATAGATCTTTTTCGTCAGGCATGGCCTGACCATTATGACGATAATGAGATCGAATATGATATTGATACTTCATGGTGGATTTCTTACGCTCCAGCAGGAGCTGTCTGGGTTTGGGATGAAGAGGAAGAAGATTAGATCTAACTAGATAAAAGTGCGGTCAATTTTGAAAAAGTTTTACATTTTGAGGAATTGACTGTTTTTTGTGTAAGATGATGTTATATCGTTGATTGAATTCGCGCTCGTGTTTACACGAGTGCGTTTTTCATTTTGTTGTTAAAGCACTCGTCAGAGACGAGCGCTATCAAAGGGAAAATTGAAAGGGGCTAGTATTAATTTAAGAAATTATTCAAATTCTGATACTGAAAGTAAAGCTAGGTGGACGATTGATATTAATATTAAAAAACAATCTGATAATGCTAGGTTATGGGATAAAGAACAATTTGAGCTAAAATTTCAATAGATTGAGGAGAAATATATGTTAGAAAAAATGTCAGAAACACAATATAAACGAGTGATTGAAAATAATCGAGGACTTACATTAATTGGTATGTTTTCCAGTTTTCAGGTGTGTTATGGAGATATAAGAGATAAACCTGAAATCAAAGAAATGTTTTTAGAATTGATGGCAGATTTAATGAAAACAGGGGAACTCAAGTTAGCGACTAACGGTAAATTCCTCGAAGGGTCGATTGAAGAACAGATTGATTTATTTCGCCAAGCCTGACCAGATCATTATGATGAAAATGAAATGGAATATGATATTGATAATACATGGTGGATTACTTATGCCCCAGCAGGCGCAGTGTGGATTTGCGAAGATGGCTATGAAGAATGGACTTAGCGAGATAAAAGTGCGGTCAATTTTGAAAAAGTTTTACACTTTGAGGAATTGACTGTTTTTTGTGTAAGATGAGGTTATATCGTTGATTGAATTCGCGCTCGTGTTTACACGAGTGCGTTTTTCATTTGTTGTTAAAGCACTCGTCAGAGATGAGCGCTATCAAAGTTATGAAGATTGGACCTGATTAGATAAAAAGTGCGGTATGTTTTGAGTAAATTTTGACATACCGCTTTTTTTAGGTTAGATGCGAGTTTGGATACTTGCGAGAATAGGAAGAGAAAGTGCAGCTTGTCTGAATGCAAAAAACTCGTCAAAACTGACCGCACTTTTTCGTGTTGTTAAGGGGCAAGGTAGAATTCGATATAGCCGCCTTGATAAACATAGCCTTTGATATCACCATGTATTTCGTATTTAAAATCAATATCACGGAAAATTAATAGCCCACCTTCTTCCGTTGGTACTTTAGTGAGTTTTTCAGCTAAAGGAAGCAATTCCTCTTGTTGGTATTTTTGATGAATGTCCAATCCTGCTGACTTAAATACCTCTGCAAAGTAACTTTCACTGAAGTTATATTGATAGCCAGAATCTTCATCGATAAACGCAAAGTGACGTTGGAATAATTGAGATTTATCTTGTTCTGATACTTCATCTTGTGTTTTTGTATCAATATAACCGTTGATCAGATACAGTTTTTGATAAGGCTGAATATCAATGGCTTGTTTATAGTTTCTGTTTGCGTCATAAGCATAAAAGCTAATAGAAGCATATTTATCTTGGTAATTATTATTGTAGACAATTTGGTTGTAGTAAAAACCAGATAAGTAATCAAGATTTTCTTTACCATATTTCGTGATTGCCTGTGGGTTAGTTTTAATATAACGCTCAATAATATCATCTAATAGTTTGTATTTTGCAGCTTGCTTACTGCTTAACTGTTTCGCAAAATTTTTCTCAAAAATTTGGGCGCTAATTTTCTCATTTTTATCGAGAACATTAAGTTCGGTTAACAGTCGTTCAAAGCGCACAAGTTGATTTTGTTGGGCTAGCTGATAAGGTGAGGTAAGTATCATACCAGCGAAAATAACGGCACAAGTGGTTAGTGTAAATAAGCGATATTGTAACCATCGCTGGCTCATGCAGCATAAGACAAACAACGTAATGATGCTGGCAATCATGACTAAGAAGACTCTTGTTTCAGTTAGGCCATAAGTGGTAATACGTTCGTTGATACCTAACCACAGTAAAATCAATGGTGCAATAGAAAGATAGCTGAAATAGCGATAAAACCATGCCCATTTAGGTTCAGTTAATAATAAACGTAGCGCATTGCACAGTAGACCTAGCGCGATGTAAGGCATAATGATGTAGGCTACTCCGCCTTGTGGTAACTCAAAATGAAGGAGAATTTTCGCTAAATAAAGATACACAAGGAAGGTATAAATGATGACAACAGGTGAGAAAATAAAGTTAATCACCAGTTCAATGACATAGTGAAAACGTTCATTTTGGAAATTGTTCGCTAAACGTTGTTCAAAAATAAGAAATAAAATGGGCGTGAAGAAAAAAGTGGTAAATAGAATCGTTTTAGGTACTACATAGGATGTCAAAATATTTAGATTAAATAGATATTCAATGCTAGTAAAAATGAGTAGTACAGAAAGACAAATAATGCATGCAACGGCAATAGACAGAATAAGTTGTGCAAAACGAGATATTGTATCGTAGATAAAATGTCGATTATCTTTCGCTAGTGGATAAGTAATAAACAGCAAAAAGTGGATAAGCAATAATCCCCAATAGGCATGGTTATCATAAATATCACGTTCAGCAAAATAAAAAGCTAAGGTGATTGCAATGGCGTAACTTATTGTGATCCAAGGAGCATATTTGACTTTTTGCAACATTAATGCTGTCGAAAAATAAATCGGCAATAATAGAATCAAGATGGCATAAGAGGAAATGTTGTCATCTTGAATGAAAGGAATACATGAAGTGCTGACTAAAACAAACAACACAGCTAAAGGATACTTGCTTGTCAAGTCTTTTGCCGTATTGGTGAGGGACTGTATGAGATGCATTTTTCGTTCCTTAAACAATAATCGCTTAAATAAAATCATTTTAATGTTTTTGTGACTAGTTGGGTAGCTTGAATAAAAAAGCCACAGCGAACTGTGGCGAAAACTCATAATGAAAAAGACATTTATATGATTTTTATTTAGAGGAAACTTGTTGTAAGAAAATCTTGCGTGGGGTGGTCAAACCGAGTTTTTCTGCTTCATTAACTAAATTCAATGCGCGATTAATATCATTTTGTTTTAACGCATTCTTCACTGCTTGATTAAAATAGGCTTCGGTCTCTTTATCTACTGGCGTTGTCACCGCTTGAGCTGGCGGCATAATTGGTTGTACTTTACCTATTGGCGTTGCTGGTTTTTTCTCAAATAATGTGTTGGGTAAGCCAATAAATTGTGTACCTTGTGAATGAGTGACGTTGACGATAATCTCACCTTGACGACTATGTGTAACTTCAATATCAGGAATGGCGGGTGGTTGTTTTCCTGTCGCTTTAGCAAACACTTTAGCAGGATGTGGCATCATCGTAGTTTTGCTTAAATCTTGTGCAGTTGTATAGATCAGTAAATAAATATAATCTTGTCCAGCTACTGGCGTTAAACTTAATTCAGCTTCTAAGCGATTTGGTTTTAAACCGCGTTCTTCTTGGAATGTGAAAGTAGAAGAAGGATAAGTGGCAGCAATATTGAATTTCCCATCTAAAATGACCGCACTTGGCACAAATAGTTGTTTATCTATTACCGGACTGGTGATTTCAATCGTCAATGTGCCTTGATTTGCAGGGATACGATAAGCGGCAACAGGACTTTCTGTACCTGCAAAATGCGTGGTAAAGGCTTGGTTTTGTTGTGTTGATAATTGAGTTTTTACTGATTGCGAATAAGGCACATCTTGCCATTGTAGTTGTGAAAGTGATTGTGAATTAATATGAACAGGATTGGCATAACTGAAACTTGCTGTAACCAAAAGTGCGGTCGCAAATAAGATTTTTTTCATATTAACCTCGCAATCAACGAATTAAATTAGATTAGTCGATGGCACAAAGAACTTCCCTATGCCATCTTTTTTAGGTTTTATTTAACCAATGTGGCGATTACCACCAAGCTTCAAATTGAACGCCGTAGATAAACTCACCATCTTTGGCTTTACCAAATTTGTGTGGATCGGTTACGCGATCACCAAATTTATCATTCCAGTGTGCGTAAGTACCAAAGACACGAATTGCTGGACGTGCCCAAATGCTGCTACCAGCTTGCCATTGTTGAGCAAGGGTCACTTTAGTGAGGTCGTTTTTCTTACCTGTAGCTTGATCTTTAACACGGTCATAACCTAATTCCATTAAAGTACTCATCGTATTATTCCATTTATACATTGGACGAATACCTGCGGAGTACCAAGTATTTCCTTGTTTATTATCGAGATCCGTTTTTTGGAAAATGAGTGCGTGCATGACTTCGACTTTATCACTCAATTGAACAACACCTTGATTGATTAAACGAAGCATTTTTCCGCGGTTATTCGTTAAACTACCTTTTGCATGACCTACGTTCCAATCTGCTGCCATTGAATCTTTAGCAAATTGAACAGTGAATTTATTAAATCCACCAAAGAAGTTACCTTGAGTATGTTCGGCGGTTAACATGAAACCATTTTTGGTTGCATTATCTTCAAAAGTGAAACCATCTTTAACATGTGCATTAGCATAGTCAAAACCAAGTTCTAAAGAACCATCTTGATTGGTTTTGATGCCTGCTAAACGGATGTCAAAAACATCATTGTATACTTTTTGGTCTTTATCTGAGCGAATATATTTTTTTGTTGCAGCGTCATATCGCCAGCTATATGCACCGTTACCTTCAGTATTGCGCGTTATCGCTAAAGAGAGTTTACCAAAGCCAAGATCAATATTTTCTACCCCAGCACCAGGACCTGAAATATCCCAGTAGTAGAAATCGTTCATATGGACATCATGGCGTTGATAGAAACGTTTACCTGCCCATAATGTCGCGCCCGGTAAGCTATCAGCGAAGTTTTTAAATTGAACATTAATTTCACGTAATGCTGGCGCTGTATCTTCCCAGTCATTTTGTTGTAAGATTCCGCCGTAAGCGACGTTAGAATCTAAATAAATCGTCTTTTCACCATCTTTAAATAGTTCTTGACCTAATTTGAATTCTGCATAAGTTTCGTTTTCATTACCTAAACGATATTTTGCTGGTGCACCAGTTGCTTTGAATGCACTTTGTTCACCACCACCTGATGTCCAACCAATACCTGAACGTGCATAACCATGGAAATCAACTGCAACAGCTTGTGTTGCAAATAATGCGCCTGTTACTGCTAAGGCAAGTAGTGTCTTTTTACTATTCATAACTGACCTCTTTTTACCAAATAAATATGATTGTTCAATATCTTATTGATATTGTTAGAGCTAATGGTGCTTGGTAATACAATAAACACCAAAAATCCTTGTCATTGTGTTGTTCTCAGCGTTACAGGCTCGGCAAGAATATTAAACGCCAATTTCTCTAAATAAACGTTGGCAAGCAGTGCCATCTTCTTTAAATAAGTGGCAGCGCTCAGGCACAATGCCGATATCCATGATTTGTTCTTCTTTAGCGAGCACAATGTCATTTTGGCGATACACTAAAGTAGGCTGTTTAATTTCTGGAATTTCAAGATGAATTTGGGTTTCGTTGCCAAGTAGTTCTACTACTTGAACAATACCGCGTAAGGTGACTTCTGCTTTATCTGATGGAATTAAATGTTCAGGGCGAATACCAAGTGATAAGTTATCACCGACTTTTACGCCATCGCCTGCCACAGGAATCCAGAAGTTATGATGATTTGCATCTGGCAACTCAATTTGTACGCGTTCTTTTTCGACTGCGGTGACTTTAACAGGAAGGAAATTCATTTTTGGTGAACCAATAAAACCTGCTACAAAGCGGTTTGCAGGATAATGGTATAGTTCTAATGGTTTACCGACTTGGGCAATACCACCCGCTTTTAATACCACGATTTTATCTGCTAAAGTCATTGCTTCAATTTGATCATGGGTGACATAAATCATTGTGCGGTTTAATTTTTTATGCAATTTAGAAATTTCTACTCGCATTTGGACACGTAAAGCTGCATCGAGATTTGATAAAGGTTCATCGAGTAGGAATACTTCAGGTTGTGAAACTAATGTACGGCCAATCGCTACACGTTGACGTTGACCGCCAGAAAGGGCTTTGGGTTTACGATCTAATAAATGCGCTAGTTGCAGGATTTCGGCGACTTGGTTTACCTTTTGATCGCGTACTGTTTTATTGATGCCCGCGAGTTTTAGACCAAAACACATGTTTTCTGCAACATCTAAGTGAGGATAAAGAGCATAAGATTGGAATACCATACCCACACCACGTTTAGAAGGTGGTACATCATTCATTAAAGTATCACCAATATATAATTCACCAGAGGTAATGTCTTCTAAGCCTGCAATCATGCGTAACAGAGTGGATTTGCCACAACCAGATGGACCAACAAAAACGACAAATTCACCTTCGTTAATTTCTAAATTAATATCTTTGGATATGTGAACATCGCCGTAAGATTTACAGACGTTGCGTAGTGATACATTTGACATATTTACCTCGTTGTTATCTCATTTATGCGCGTTATTCACGCTATCCTCAGTCGTGACGATATACTGAATAACTTTGTATTGAAAAAAATCATCCTAAAAAGAAATTTTTAAGGATTAGCAAAAATTTGCTCTTTATAACAAAGAACTTTTTAACTGAAGTATTTTTGTGGCTTTTTTGTGATTTTGATCTCATTTCTCCATTAAATTTATATGATCCCTATCACACTTTTGACTAAATTATTAATAAGATCACATTATGGCAAGTAGGGGCGTAGAGAGGGGGATGATGAATAATGGGGGCTTTCACTTCATTCTATGCTACACCAAAAAAGTTTTGTTATCTTTCTACTTATCAACATTATCTCTCAAGATTCAGGAGCAATGCTATGAAAAATAATTTTGTAAAATTTACACTCACTGCGGTAGCTGGTTTGGTTCTTTCTTCATCTGTGATGGCAAAAATGACAGAGGGTAAACTGGTTATTTGGATTAATGGTGATAAGGGCTATAACGGTCTAGCTGAAGTAGGAAAGAAATTTGAAGCAGATACGGGTGTGCAAGTATTAGTAGAACATCCAGATAAATTAGAAGAAAAATATCCACAAGTGGCATCAACAGGTGATGGTCCTGATATTATTTTTTGGGCACATGACCGTTTTGGTGGTTATGCGCAATCAGGTTTATTAGCAGAATTACATCCAAGTAATGAATTTAAGCAAAAATTTGTTGATTTTGCTTGGGATGCAGAAACATACAATGGCAAGTTAATTGGTTATCCAGTTGCAATTGAATCTTTATCATTAATTTACAATAAAGATTTACTTCCAACGCCACCAAAATCTTGGGAAGAAATTAAAGAACTAGATAAGAAATTTAAAAAAGAAGGTAAGAGTGCCATTATGTGGAACTTGGCAGAACCTTACTTTACATGGCCTGTTGTTGCATCAAATGGTGGCTATGCCTTTAAATATGCGAATGGTCAATATGATGCAAATGATATTGGTGTGAATAATGAAGGATCACAAAAAGGGTTACAATTTGTCGTTGATATGGTTAAAGCAAAAGAAATTAATCCAGATATGGATTACTCTATTGCAGAAGCCGCATTTAATAAAGGGCAAACTGCGTTAACGATCAATGGTCCTTGGTCTTGGGGTAACATTGAAAAAAGTGGCATTAACTATGGTGTAGCGGTATTGCCAACGTTAAATGGAAATCCATCTAAACCATTTGTTGGGGTATTAAGTGCTGGTATTAATGCAGCTAGCCCAAATAAAGACTTAGCTGTTGAGTTCTTAGAAAACTATTTGTTAACTGATGATGGTTTAGATATGGTTAATAAAGATAAACCATTAGGTGCAGTAGCATTAAAATCATTCCAACAAAAATTAGCGCAAGATCCTCGTATTGCGGCAACAATGATGAATGCGGAAAAGGGTGAAATCATGCCAAATATTCCACAAATGTCAGCATTCTGGTATGCAGAGCGTAGTGCAATTATTAATGCTGTTAATCAACGTCAAAGCGTGAAAGCGGCATTAGATGATGCACATAGCCGTATCCAAAAACAATAATCTACTTTGGTAAGGGCAGGTCTATGAGTCTGCCCTTTGCCCAATTTTCTAGATAATTTTGATTTGGGTGTATTAATGTTATACCCACAGAATGAAAATAGGTGCTTTTATGGTAACCCATCATGCGAAATCCAACACACAATCGTCATGGCTTAAATGGATCGTTGCAGGGATTGTATTGCTCCTCGATTTATATTTAGTGGTATTAATGTATTCGCAAGGTGAATATTTGTTTGCTCTGTTAACTTTGGTGATTTTAACCTCAGGCGTATATGTTTTCACTAGCAAAAAAGTCTATGCATGGCGTTATGTTTATCCTGGTATTACTGGGATGATTATCTTTATTTTATTTCCGCTGGTCGCGACAATTGCTATTGCATTTACAAATTACAGTGGGACTAACCAATTGGCTTTTGAACGTGCATTGAGTGTGTTATCAGAGCAACGTTATTTTGCCGGCGATAAATTTGACTTTAAACTTTATCCACAAGGCGAACAGTGGCAAATTGTGCTACATAATAAAAATACAGATCAAATTTTTATTTCAGCGCCAACTCAATTCAGCGATACCGAAATTCACGTCACAGAAGGGGTCACTCCAACAGGTACACCAGCACCATTAAAAATAATTACTCAAAATCGTAGTGCACTTCAAGCAATGCAGATCATATTGCCTGATGGTAAAAGCTTAACGATGAGTTCATTACGCCAATTTTCTGAGCAAAAACCACGTTATCATTATGAAGCAAACTTACAACAGTTAACCAATAATGAAACAGGTAAAATCTATCGTGCAAATCATGATACGGGTTTCTTTCAATTGGTTGATACACAAGGCAATTGGCTCAGTGAAACCTTAGAACCGGGTTTTACCGTATCAACAGGTTTTACTAACTTTGTGAAAATTTTTACTGACGAGGGCATTCAAAAACCTTTCATTCAAATTTTTATTTGGACTGTAATATTTTCTGTACTGACGGTTATTTTCACTGTCATTTTAGGTATGGTGTTAGCTTGCGTTGTGCAATGGGAAGCATTAAAAGGTAAAGGGATTTACCGCCTATTATTAATTTTGCCTTATGCTGTCCCTTCTTTTATTTCCATTCTGGTATTTAAGGGGTTATTTAACCAAAGTTTTGGTGAGATCAATTTAATTCTTAATCAGCTATTTGGTATTCGACCAGAATGGTTTAATAATCCTTTCTTAGCGAAAAGCATGATTTTAATTGTAAATACATGGCTTGGTTATCCTTATATGATGATTTTATGTATGGGATTATTAAAAGCGATTCCACAAGATTTATATGAAGCCTCTGCAATGGATGGTGCCTCAACATGGCAAAACTTTAGTCGAATTACTTTCCCATTATTGCTAAAACCATTAACACCATTGATGATCGCTTCATTCGCATTCAACTTTAATAATTTTGTGCTAATTCAATTATTGACCAATGGTCGCCCAGATATGATCGGCACCACTACACCTGCGGGTTATACCGATTTATTAGTGAGCTATACTTATCGTATTGCGTTTGAAGGAAGCGGTTCACAAGATTTTGGTTTAGCTGCGGCAATTGCAACGATTATCTTCTTATTAGTAGGTGGTTTAGCCTTGCTCAATTTAAAAGCCACTAAACTTAAATTAGATTAAGAGGGACGAATTTATGGCTATAGTTCAACCTAAATCAATGCGTTATCGCTTATTTAGTACGCACTTATTATTAATCCTATTTATTTCGTTAATTATGTTTCCATTGCTGATGGTGATCGGCATTTCTCTGCGTCCCGGTAATTTAGCGATTGGTGAAATTATTCCAAGTGAAATTTCATGGGAACATTGGAAATTAGCGTTGGGGTTTGATGTAATTCACCCTGATGGCAGTGTCACCCCGCCGCCATTTCCTGTTTTATTATGGTTATGGAATTCAGTGAAAGTGGCGACAGTGACCTCGATTGGTATTGTGACGCTTTCAACCACTTGTGCGTACGCATTTGCACGGATGAAATTCAAAGGTAAAAAGACGATTTTACAAGGCATGTTAATTTTCCAAATGTTCCCAGCAGTACTGTCTTTAGTGGCATTGTATGCGTTGTTTGATCGTTTAGGGCAATATGTTCCTTTCTTAGGTTTAAATACCCATGCGGGTGTAGTATTTGCTTATTTAGGTGGCATTGCGTTACATGTTTGGACAATTAAAGGTTATTTTGAAACTATTGATGGCTCATTGGAAGAAGCGGCATCACTAGATGGTGCGACGCCGTGGCAGGCATTCCGTTTGATTTTATTACCGCTTTCTGTACCTATTTTAGCGGTGGTATTTATTCTCTCGTTTATTGCGGCAATTACTGAAGTGCCTGTTGCTTCATTACTGTTACGTGATGTGAATAGTTATACACTAGCCGTTGGTATGCAGCAATATTTATATCCACAAAACTATTTATGGGGTGATTTTGCTGCCGCAGCAGTATTGTCAGCTATTCCAATTACAGTGGTATTTTTATTGGCACAACGTTGGTTAGTTAGTGGATTAACTGCTGGTGGTGTAAAAGGGTAACTTCTTTCATTATCCTTTCTACTTGTTATGTTTATTCAGTGATTCTAGGGCGGTTATCTCAATCCGCCCTTTTTCCATTATAATGTAAAGCAGGATGGGTTTTAGCATACCGATAAATTAAGAACATACTAGATGATAGGTTGCCCATCCTACTGATTTCTACACATCAAAATTTCTAAAAAATCGACCGCACTTTTATGCTTGTCGGCAGCATAACGGCTTGTTTGATCGTTGCCTAATTTTTCATTAAGCGCTGAATATGTTATTTTGTTTTCTCTCAGCTATGGCTTTAACCATAGCTACTTCTATTTTTTATGTAACTGAATAGCGCTTTATGATCGAGAAATATAATTTAAACGCGGAAAACATTATTCCTTTTTTAACTACACAAATTGAACAACAAAATGCCTTTACCCTATTAAATGGAGCGTGCCAATGGTTACGTGCTGGAGGTAAAAAAGAGGCAGCAACACGTTTAGCTCAATTTATCCAGATGTTAAATCAGCAGCCTGCCCTTGCCGCAAATGCGGCAACTTTGCTATGTCAATGGATTTGCCAAATGCGTTTGTATCCATTGTTTATCAGTTGCGGCATTTTAGGGCGAGAAGGTTTTGGGCGTGAAATTCAAAAACGTTTATATGAGCGTTTTAACCCTGCTTTTAAAGATTTAAATGATTTGCGTGATATTTTCTTTGTCTTGTTTTGTGAAGAAAGTGATGAAGAATGGCTACAAGCAACTGCAATTCAAGATTGGATAAAATTATTAGATATTTTACAACAGCATAGTACTGAACGAGATCGTGAAAATGTGCATAATCATTTACGCTATGAAGGGCTATTTGCAATTGAAATGTTAGCAATTTGGATTGCTGCAGAAGAATTAGAACCTGAACTGATGCGTTTGGATCCGACTTTATTGGATGCTGATTCGCCTTTTGTGGCGTTACAACGAGAAGTGGCAAATTGGGTGAATGCTCGGCGTCAGCATGTATTTTATGATGATGCGCATTTGCAAGTCATGTTTGAACAATGCCGTGAGCAAATTGATCGTATTCATCGTCGTGGTGCGAGTGCAGGGTCAACTTTAGGTGTAGCACATTTACTGGCTCGCCTAGATCAGACGCTTGATCGGTTGGCTATTTTAATGGACATTTTTCAACAAGATCGTTTGCCACCGCGCCGAATTTTAGTGTTTACTGGCATCTTGGCAGTGGCTTCAGCGCAAAGTCATAGTGCAGTAGATTTGTGGAAACAAAGCGTCAAGATGTTGGCTCGTAGTATTACACAAAATAAAAGTGATCATGGTGAGCATTACATTACTCGTGATAGTAAGGAATATCGTGCAATGTTTTTTTCTGCCGCTGGTGGGGGAATTTTAATTGCCTTGATGGCACTGTTTAAACTTTATTTGGGCGATGTTATTGAGGATCGTGTCTGGCGTGGTGTTGCTGAAGGGTTGAATTATGGTATTGGTTTTACACTTATTTTTATGTTGCATTGTACAGTAGCAACTAAACAACCTGCGATGACCGCGGCCCGTTTTGCTGAAACGGTAGATAGTGGGCAAGGAAAATCCGTCAATCTGCAATTAGCACAATTGCTCATTGATGTATTTCGTTCACAAACGGTAGCCGTATTAGGTAATGTTACTCTCGCTATTTTAGTTGCTTGTTTACTAGCCATAGGCTACCAGCATTATGTTGGTGTACCTTTACTCTCCGAGGCAGAGATTGCATATCAGCAAAAATCTATTGATCCAATGAAAGGGTCTTTATGGTTTGCTGCGATTGCGGGTTTTTGGTTGTTCTTTTCGGGGATTATTTCAGGTTATTTTGATAATCGAAGTAATTATTTGAACTTGAGAATGCGTTTGCGTAACCACCCCATTTTACGTCTTCTGTTGACTCGTAATATGCGCTATAAATTAGCAGATTATTGGCACGATAATTATGGTTCGATTATGGGTAATTTGTGTTTTGGCTTATTGCTCGGTTTAACGGGGTTAGTGGGGCATCTATTAAATTTACCGCTTGATATTCGGCATGTGGCTTTTTCTTCTGCTAATTTAGGTTATATGACAGTCAGTGGTGATTTCACTTGGCAACTGTTTCTACGAGGACTGATGTTAGTGTTATTGATCGGGATTGTGAATCTAGTGGTGAGTTTCTTTATTGCACTTTGTGTGGCATTACGTTCATTAGATGCGCAAATTGAAAGCTGGTGCGATATTGGCAAGTGTGTGTGGAAACTGATTAAACAACGCCCTTTATCGTTATTTTTGCCTTGATAGACAAGTGGAGCCATTTTAGTGCATCAATAAATCAAGAGGTGATATGTAAGATGATGAGCTAAAGCCTATCCTACCGATTTTGCTAATCAAAATTGTAAAAAAAGTCACCGCACTTTATATAGGGACGCCATGTTTGGCGTCCGATGTTTAAAATTGTGAATAGGTAGGAAATCTAGTCGATTAACCGCGTAGCGCAATGGCTTCGATTTCAATACCGACATCTTTTGGTAAGCGGGCGACTTCGACACAAGAACGTGCAGGGAAATTTGGATGATTGTTTTCTTTAAAGAAGCGTTCATATTCCGCATTTACAGCAGCAAAATCATTTAAATTTTTGACAAATACCGTTGTTTTCACAATATTGGCGACTTGCAAACCTGCTTGTTCAACAATAGCTTTGACATTTTCTAAAGATTGGCGTGTTTGAGCAACAATATCAGTGGGGACGTCGCCTGTTTGGGGATTGACTGGAATTTGCCCCGAAGTTAACAGCATATTCCCCAAGTCAACAGCTTGCACATAAGGACCAATTGCTGCGGGGGCGTTGTCAGTATGAATCACTTTACTCATTTTTCTCATCTCCTTTTATTTGATTGAAAAAACGTTTTTATTGTACGCGGTTCAAGGAAAATTTACAGTGGATTTAGGGCATTAATTAAACGAACTTCGTCAAATGTTGCGATGTCTTCTAATAAGATCGTGCGTTGTTGAATTTTATTTGCCGCTAATAGTTTTGCTCGTTGGGTACCAGCGAATAAAGGTGTATCAGGAGTAACCCATACTTCACCCTGACGAAATATTAAGTTGCCAATTGTACAATCAGTTACCTTACCTTGTTTGATGATCATGATTTCATCGCAATCACCTTTTTGTTGCAACAGTTGATTTAAGTAAGTCCGATCAGCATATTTCAGCCCATAATCAATTTCATCACAAATCACGGGCTGAAAAGTGCGGTAAGTTTTGCGTTGATAAGCAAAATATTGCACTTGCAATTCGGTCGCGTTGTAATCAATGCGACAGCGAATCAAAGGGGCGTGTTGAGTTTGTATAAGTGCGGTCTGAATTTGGATAATTTCGCTAAAATCATGAATGTTGAGCGTATTTTTACCATAAAATTGCTTTAAACTATTAATATAGCGTTGTTGGTGCAAGGCAAGATTTTGAATCTTACTATTGGTAATCGCAATAGTTTCAAATAATGGAAACATCATTTTTATCCTAATGGTACATAGACTTTCTGCAGTAATTCTTGGTACTCATCTTCTAGTTCACTCAAGATAGTGATTCCCCCACCACTGCGAAAATAATATTTATTGTGCACTTGTTCAATAAAACGAATTGCCACCGCACTTTGTACAGTATTACCATCAAAAATACCAAAAATGCCAGTGTAATAACCGCGTTTTTGCTGTTCTGCTGCTTGAATAATTTGCACGGTTTTTTCTTTCGGTGCACCGCTAATTGAACCCGCAGGCAGTAAAGTAGCTAAAATAGTACCGATGTTTTCTTGCCACTTCTCTGCTAAATTGCCTCTAATTTCCGAACTTGTCTGCAAGATTGCGCCTTTTTGTGTTTCGATTTTTTCCACATAACGAAAACGAGTCACTTCCACTTTTTCTGATACCGTTGCTAAATCATTACGCATTAAATCAACAATGGTGTAATGTTCTTGCTGTTCTTTTTCTGAATTCAGCAACATTGCTTGTGCATTAGGCAAGGTGGCATCAATCGTACCTTTCATTGGATAAGTATAGATTTGGTTTTGCTCAATTTTGATAAAACATTCAGGCGAAAAACAGACAAAGCGATCTTGATAATACAATTTATAAGGCGCTTTTGTTTGCTGGAAAATCTGAGCAAGGCTAAAATTCATCTCAATTTCAGTGGGATAAGTGAGATTCAATAAATAAGAATTACCTTTTTGTAATTCTTGCTGTACTAAAGCAAAACCACGTTGATAATCTGTTTTTGCTATCGGAAATTTGTTCAATTCAAAAGGTATGGTCGGCATTTCTATTTGCCAATCAATATTATGTTTGTCTCGAATAGAAAAAAATAGCCCCAGACTGGCGGCTTGTGCTAAAGGACAAATTATCGGTTGTTGCTGTTCAAAATCAATCAAAAAGAAAAATGGTTGACGTTGCTTACCGTATTGATTGGCTTGTTGAATAAAAGAATGAAAGCACATAAGTTATCTGTATTTGAAAAAAATAAGTGAAAGTTTAGCGGAAAATCAGACAAAAATCCGCTTTTTCCTTTATACTTTGCCTCTTTCTCAATGGAATATTATATAGGCATGAAACGACTTCTTATCATTAACAATCAAGATTCTTTTACTTACAACTTAGTAGATTTAATCCGTCGTTTAGCTGTGCCTTTTGACGTGGTAAATGTACAAGAATTGGTGTTGGTAAAGATAGAAACATTTAGTCATATTTTGATTTCGCCGGGTCCAGATGTGCCTCGTGCATATCCACAATTATTTGAGATGTTAGCAAGATATCACCAATCTAAATCGATTTTAGGTGTCTGTTTGGGACATCAAACCCTATGCGAGTTTTTTGGTGGTGAATTATACAATTTAGACAAGGTGCGACATGGTCGCATTCAGCGTTTAAAGGTGTGTTCAAACGCTGGTTTATTTGTAGGACTACCAACTGAATTTCAAATTGGTTTATATCATTCTTGGGCAATTAAGGCACAAGATTTTCCTACTGCATTAGAAATCACAGCTCATTGTGCTGAAGACGTTGTCATGGCTTTTCAACACAAATCTCTGCCAATTTACGGCGTTCAATTCCACCCAGAATCCTTTATGACGGAACATGGCGAACAGCTATTACGAAATTGGTTAGAAAACTAAAATTGCGAAAAAACAGACCGCACTTTTCTGAATCATCTAGGGATTTACATGATCTGACTCATTCCAACATTCACAAAAAATCCACCAATCACTAACCAACATAATACTAATGCCCCTAAGATGAGCGGTTTGATGCCTGCTTGTTTAATGGCACTGATATGGGTGGTTAAGCCTAAGGCGGCCATAGCGGCGATGAGTAATAATCCGTCAATTTCCACGATCCATTTGACGATATGAGCGGGAATGAGTGAGAAGGAATTGATTACCGCCATCAGAATAAATAAAAAAGCAAACCATGGAATAGTGATTTTATTGTTTTGTTGATTGTGATTTTGTTTAGCCAGTAACCAAGAAATAAAGAGTAAAAATGGCGCAAGCATCATCACACGGATCATTTTTGAAATAACGGCAGTATCTGCAACTGTTGAGCTAATGTTACCACCAGCGGCATAAACTTGAGCAACTTCGTGTACACTAGAGCCGATATAAATGCCAAATTGATGTTCACTTAACCAAGTTGCGAGATAAGGGTATATTGCAGGATATAAAAACATTGAGATTGTGCCGAAAATGACAATGACGGCGACAGAAACAGAAACTTGATGAGATTCTGCTTTTGTCACGGGCTGCATAGACATAATGGCAGCTGCGCCACAAATACTACAGCCACCTGCTGTCAAATAAACAATTTGTTTATCCATGTTTAAGTAGCGAAGACCGAGCCAAACAGTAAGCGCAAAAGTACTGATTAACATGATTGCATCTACCGCAATCGCATTAACACCTACCGCGCTAATGTCTTGAAAGGTTAAACGAAAACCGTACAAAATAATCCCTAGGCGGAGCAATGTGCCTTTGGCAAAAATGACACCTTGTGCAGTATATTGTGAAAATTTAGGATAAAGCGTATTGCCAAGTAAAATACCTAACAGAATTGCAATAGTTAGTGCACTTAATTTGGCATTGATAGCGAAGGTGCTTTTGGCAAGCATATCGACAATAAAAGTGAGTAGTGTGACAAGCACTAGACCAATATACATAGTTTTATTTTTCATTAGAATTGTCCTAATGGATAAGGCGAATAGAATATATTTGGAACAAAAGGATAAAGGGATTTTACCTCGATGTAAAATTGATTATCGTGCTATTTCGGCGTTATCTTGTTGGAAAAAAGCTATTTTATTGTGTGGCATAGGCAATTACCGCACATGCGTAATGTGCGGTCTGTGTAGTTAGAATTTATAATTTTTCTTATCAATGCCGTATTTACGCATACGTAGATATAATTTTTTACGTGGAATATCTAAATAATTAGCCACTTCATTAATTCTACCTTGATAGAAAATCAGCGCCTCTTCAATAATTTGTTTTTCATATTCGTTAATTTGTTCATCTAATGGTTTAATGTGATCTGTTTTAATTGTTGATGTGGCTAATGTTGTCGCTGAGGTTTGTTCAGCAAGTAGTCCAATCGCGTATAGTTCAGCCACATGAATCAGCTCTTTGACATTACCCTGCCAGTCTTGATTGAGCAAATGTTGACGTAACTTTTTCGATGGCTCGACGTAGTCTTTGTTTAATCTAGCGCAACTTTTATGCACATAATGACAAAAAATTGGCACAATATCTGTGGCATGTTTTTTTAATGGCAATAGCTCAAGTTGTGTGTGTAAAAATAAATAATACAGTTCAGCAATTAAAGTTTGTTTTTGAATCAAGCTAAGTAAGGGGACATCACTGATTACGACTAAGCGAAATGGATGCTGTTGGTTATTTAGCCCATTGGCGAGCAATTGTTGTTCACTGGCAGGTAAGTGATGAATATTTTTTAATACTAATGTGCCTTGTTCAACCTCATTAATTAGGGTTTCAATGTGAATTTTATTTTGTGCCAAGCATTCCACATTAACGAAAGGCGCATGTTTACGATGACTGAGTTTATGTAAGTAAGTTGCTGATAAGTGCCGCCCCGTACCAGTTTCTCCCCATAAAAAAACGGGGACATCAATATCTGCTAGCTTTTGTAGCTGGCTACGGATAGTATGAATCCAATCACTTTGCCCAATAAAACTTTCGTTTAATTTTTCTAACTGCCAGTAACGATTTTCAATTAATGCGGCACGTTTGGCTAAGGCATGTTCTACTTGAATCAAGAGATTTTCAGGTGAGATGGGTTTTTCCAGAAAGTTAGTTGCCCCTTTTTTGACAGCTTCTACTGCCATTGGCACATCGCCATGCCCAGTGATCATAATAACTGGGATGTGTGAATCTCGTTGTGTGATATGTTCTAGTAGGGTAAGACCTGAAATATTAGGGAGCAGTACATCACAAAGTACGACACCAATCCAGTTATCAGGAATTTGAGACACAATATCCACGGGATCAGCACAGGTAATCACTTGATAGCCTTCTTCGCGCAGTAAGTCTTGATAAGAATCAAGAATATCAATGTCATCATCAATGAGCAGTACGTTATATGCTGAGTTAAACATCTTGCGTTACCTTAAAATTTAAAATAATTAATGCGTTGTGTTTTAATGTCGAGGCGATACGCAGTTCACCTTGACATTGTTCCATAATTGATTGGCTAATGGATAGTCCTAAGCCTAAATTAATGGATTTACTGCTGGCAAAAGGTTGAAGTAGCTTTTCTGTTAATGGCCAACCTTTGCCATTATCCGAGACCCACAGGCTGATATAGTCTTCATCGATACCCGCTACTTCAATGTAAATATGAGGTGGAATATGCTCGATAGCTTCGAGAGCATTTAAGAATAAATTGACAAAGACTTGTTCGATTAATACGTCTTCGCCAAGTACATGGGGGAGATCTGCTGGTGTAGTTAAGCGACCTTGTCGATTTTTATGTTGTGTTTCTAGTAACTCCCATGCTCCTTGTATGCAGTCTGTTAAATCCACTGCTTGTATTTTTCCAGAGCCTTGCCGTGAAAATTGGCGTAAGCGTTTGACAATCAGTGCAGTGCGTTCCACTAAATGGTTCATTTTGTCTAAATAAGTCAAAATAGCATCAATATTTTGCTTTTTTACCGCTCTTTTAGCACTAAATAAGTAGGCATTCATGGCATTGAGCGGTTGGGTAATTTCGTGGCTAATGGACGTTAAGGTTTTCCCCACTGCGGCTAATTTGGCTGCTTGTGTTAGTTCATTTTGTGTATTTTCAAGTTCTGTCTGGACTTTAACGCGATAGTCGATTTCATCGAGTAAAATTTGATTGCGCAATTCTAATTCTTGAGTTTTTTTCTGCATTTCAAACAAAAAGAGGCGTAACAGTTTAGCGATACGTCCCAGTTCATCATTGCCATAAATGGCAATTTTAACATCATCTTCACCATTGGTGAGTTGAACAACCGCTTGATTGAGTTGTTGAAAGCGTTTTAGTAAACGTAAACGAATATAAAAAAAGTTAACAGCAATCACAAAGATACAGGCAAGTAGCATAGCGAGCAGAATTAACACACCATTAAATTGCGTACTTTTTTCTACGATATTGTGCAATAAATGAAGTTGGTTTTTGCTGTTACCAATTTGAGTATTAATTCGTTGCCGAAAAGTATCAAACACTGTTTCGCTTTGTGTAATTAATTGTTGCTGTTGTTGGTTTAGTTCCGTTCTGAGTAGAAACAGTGCGGGTAATTCTTGGGGATTTAAGCCAAAACTAATAAGTTCAGTTAAAATTTGTTGAATTGTGATAATAGAAGAATGTCTACCCAGTAAGGCAATACGGTTATTAATGAGTAAAGAGAGATAGCTTAAATAATTATGTAATCGTGCTGCGCTGTTTTGGCTTGGTTCAGCAATCTGTGTACGTAGTTCAGTAATAATTTGTTCTTCGTAGTTAGTAAAGTCATAAACTAGCAGCAATTCTTGTTGTAACTTTTTCAATTGTTCCACTTTTTGCGTATTTTGTGGGCGGAGTGCGATGTTATTGGCAAGGGTGGATTGCTGCCAGCTCATTTCTTGTAACAAGGCAGTAAATTCATTATGAAAATCGTTATGTAACCAATTAATTTTGGAAACAGTTTTGTTTAATTCTTCATTTAAGGTGAGAGTAGCCGTGATATTAGCTGAAATTTGTTCTAATAATAAGGATTGTTGTTGTAATAAATCCGTTAATTGATCATCGAGATTTTCATCCAGTTCAATGATCAACTCTTTTAAGGTGGCGAGCTGTTGTTTAGCATTGTTATAACGAGCGATTTTGTCGTTAGTATTTTTGACATTAACCAGATGAACAAAGGCATTTTGTAAGATGTTAATTTGTTCTTCCGTTTGGAATGCCGCTTGTACTTTAGGGAAATCTTGATCAAGGGCAAAGTTAATTTCACTACGTTGTTGTTGCCATGTGTACAACCCTACGCCACCAACAAAAAGACACAGTAATACACTCACTAAAAAAGAGAGTTGTAGTCCAGTACTGAGATCTAAGTGTTTAAACCATGTTTTCATTCTAAATCTTCCAAGGCTTTAACAAAGGCGACTTGCTGGGCAATGAAAAAGTGTTGCCAGCTTAATAGTTCTTGTGTGCGATTAAAGTGAGTTAAATAAACCTCATCTTCTGCCTGCGCTGCAGAAACAGGAAGTGCGGTTAAAATTTGGCGTAATTCAAGTAAAGGGCGGTTAAAAGCTTGCTCTTTTTGCTGTAACAAACGCCAATGCTCCTGGAGTAAGCCTAAACGATGTGTAATATGTTGTTCAAACAAGAGTTTAACTAATTGTTGTCGCTTGAGCAGTAAATCGTAATTAATGGGTGGTTGTTGAAATAATTGTTGTTGTAATGCGGCTTTGGGATGTGTTGTAGGTAAGGGCACAATAGGATATTTACTCATTTGAACATCCGTTAAAATGCGCTGCCCTTTTTCACTAAGTAAAAACTGAATGAATTCGATTGCTTGTGACTTTTTACTACTTTCAGCCACAATCGCGATAAATGTGGGTGAAGCGGGAAATTGTGGAAAGTAATGAAAAGCGAGATTAGCGTGATTTTGTTGGGTCAAAATATGGGCGTAGTTATCAATAGTAATCCCCACTGCACCAAGATTGGCTTGGATTTTATCGACGACACCAAAACTGCGTGCAGAAATTGTGCCAACATTTAGCATGATTTGTTCAATTAATGCCCAACCTTCTTGCCAACCGTGCTTTTGTAATAAGGCTTCTAACATAATGTGATTCGTATCAGAGCGCGTTGGGCTGCTGATGACGATCAGCCCTTGTAAGTCCGGATGAGTCAGATCTTGCCAAGATTGTGGTAAAGGACGTTGAGCATATTGTAACAAAGTTTTATTAAATAACATGCCGTAGCCAGAAAGGGCAAATGCCACAGTAGTAGGTTTGAGCATATTTGGTAGAAAGCCAGTTTTATCTTGTAATTCTTTTGGTAGCAATAAAAGTTTATTTTCCTTTTGTAGGTTATAAAACAGCATGGGTGAGGAGCTTAGAATTAAGTCCACTTCGCGAGCTTTTTCGGTAGATAACAGTTGGTTGAGTGATGTACTGGTACGATTTAAGGTCGTGATAGGCACCGTATTCGGCTGTTTATTCCATTCATTGACCAAATGCTGAATGCCTTCTAGCGCAAAAGTGGTGCCGATCACAAGCTCATTCGCTTTTGCTTGTAGAGTGAAAATAAATAAGCTGATGATAAACGTTGTTAATCGTTTGAGTAATTTGGCGCGCATGATCTTCACCTTGATTAACATTAGTTGCCTTGTCATATTACCCAAAATTTGATCGACTATGTGCTTTTTTTTGTGATCGAATTCAAAAAAATAAAATTTAAATTTTAATTAGTTAGCCTGTTTTTTGGGTCATTTATAGGCTTTTTTCCTGTCAATTTCTTCCTCTTGTTGTACGACTGCATAAATGAGTTAAATTTGACCTATTGTGATCTTCAAAATGGGTCAATTTTGACTGCTTTTTGAGCATAAGTGCGGTCTTTTTTTTTGTTATTTTGAGCGCTATTGTAGGTTAAGTTTCATACAGTGTATGAGCTAGGCTAAGCGGTATTATCGGTCAATAAACTTGATAAATAACGAGATAGGAAGGGGCAGATTATGAATAAAAAATTATCTTCAATCATCATGGCGCTTGGGTTAGGTATGGCTGTAGTCAATGTCGCGCAAGCTAACGAACAACTCATTGTATACACCTCCATGAAAGAATCTTTAATTGGTGCATTAAAAGCAAAATTTAATGAAAAACATCCTGAAGTCGCGATGGATTATCAATCAGCAGGCGCAGGAAAATTAATGGCAAAAATTGCAGCAGAAAAAGAGTCTGGTCAAATCATGGCTGATGTGATTTGGACCAGTGAAGTACCTGATTTCTTTAAAATGAAAGCAAACGGCATGTTACAAACTTATATTTCACCAGAAGTTGAGCATATTGTTAATCCATTGCCAGAGTTTGATGGTTCTTTTACGCCAATCCGTCTTGGGACATTAGGTATTGCGTATAACACAAGGTTTGTTAAAGAGCCACCAGCAGAATGGGCAGATATCACTGGTTCAAAATATAAAGGGGCATTTGGAATTGCTAACCCAGCTTTATCTGGTACTTCTTATATGAGTGTAGCTTTATTGAAATCGACATTTGGTTGGGAATTTTTTGAAAAAATCAAAGCCAATAAGGGCAAAGTCGGTAAAGGTTCGGGACAAGTTGTCGATGATACGGCATCAGGTGATTTATTAGCTTCATTGGCAGTGGACTACATTACTAACGATAAAATTAAAAAAGGTGCTCAACTTAAATTAGTTTATCCAAAAGAAATGTTAGTGATTCCAAGTCCAGCCGCGATTTTTAAAGGCACGAAAAATCCAGCTTCAGCACAAAAATTCATTGATTTCTTATTATCTGAAGATGCACAAAAAATTATTGCGCATGAAGGAACGTTACCTGTGCGTAAAGGGATTGCCACTTTAGAAGGCATGCCAACTGTGGAAGATGCAATTAGTCGTGCTATTCCGATTGACTATCAAGCTATCTTGGCAGAGAAAGAAGAAACCGTGAAAAAATTTGCTCAAATTCTTCAAGGTCGTCAATAAAACAGGAGTGCTTTATGGCAACAATCACTTTCGAAAATGTCAGTAAGGCATTTGGTTCGAATGAGGTGTTAAAAGATTTATCGCTTGTGGTGAAAGACGGCGAATGCTTTACCCTTCTCGGGCCATCTGGCTGTGGGAAAACAGTATTACTGCGTCTACTTGCTGGCTTTGAAGTCCCAGATGCTGGACGAATTTTAATTGATGAACATGTTGTTTCTGATCCTGTTGCAGGTATTGATATCCAGCCTGATCAGCGCAGTTTAGGCGTGGTCTTTCAAGATTATGCGGTTTGGCCGCATATGACTGTCTTTGACAATATTGCCTATCCATTAAAGTTAAAGGCGTTAGATAAAGCAGTGATTCAGCAGCAAGTGATGGATGTTGTTGATTTAGTTAATTTAACTGGATTAGAACAACGTTTGCCTTCACAGCTTTCTGGTGGACAACAACAACGGGTTGCTTTAGCTAGGGCATTAGTAGCAAAGCCTTCTTTGATGTTGCTTGATGAGCCGTTGAATAATTTGGATGCAAATTTAAGAGAAGAAATGCGTTTTGAGATCAAAGAGTTACAAAAAAAATTAGGTATTACTATTTTATATGTAACACATGATCAAGAAATTGCGCTCGCTATTTCAGATCGTTTAGCCATTATGGATAAAGATGGGCATATTCAACAAATTGGTACACCATGGGAGATCTATGAAAAATCTGCCAATGAAATGGTGTTTAAATTTATGGGATTAGCCAATTTTATTCCCGTGCGCTATGAGCAGGGGCGACATTTTGTTGGGCAAGGTATGCAGGCGATTGAATGGGCTAACTTACCCGCAGAGCATGGCAAATTAGGTTGTCGTCCATCAGATATCATGTTAAGTAAAACTGGCAGTGGGTTAAAAGGCAAGATTGTACGAGCCAGTTTTCTCGGTGCAATCATGGATTACATGATTGATATTGATGGTGTGTTGTTACGTACGGAAGTATCAACGAATACGGCATTGCAGCATGATTTGATGTTTACAGAGGGTGATGATTGTTATGTCAATTTCCACGATTTACTTTGGTTTGCTGACAATCAACAAGCTGTCCAACAAGGGAGGGAATAACAATGGCAGCGGTTATTCAGAAAAAAAGTCCATTTAATGTGGCAAATGCAATTCTCGCCTTATCCATTGGGATTTTAGTGATTGTTGTTGCTGTACCGGTGTTATTAATTTTTATTAATTCCTTTTGGGTTAATGGACAATTTAATGTCACTGACGTAGTGACGATTTTACAACAGCAAGAAACTTATGAAGCATTGCTTAACTCCTTATTTATTGCGGTTGGTGTGACTATCATGAGCACCATTGTAGGTACATTTTTTGCTTGGTTGGTGACACGAACTGACTTACCTTATAAGGGTTTTATGAAAGTGATGTTTTTAGTGCCTTTCATGTTGCCATCATTTATTGGCGCATTAGCTTGGAAAATGTTGCTTTCTCCTCGTGCCGGCTATATTAACCGTTTCTTCATGGATACCTTTGGTCTAGAAGATCCGATTTTCAATATTTATAGCTACGCAGGCATTATGGCGGTAGAAACCATGTATCTGTTCCCGTTTGTCTTTATTCAAGTATGTGGGGCATTAGAACGGATGGATCCAACTTTAGAAGAGTCTGCGCGTATTTCAGGTGCCAGTTTATTTACTATTACCCGTAAAATTACAATTCCATTAGTCATGCCGAGTATTGTGTCGGGTGCATTACTGATCATGCTGTATTCCATGGCTCACTTTGGTACAGTTGCAGTATTAGGAGTAGAAAATGGGATTTTCAATATCCCAACCTTAATTTATGAACGTATTCACCAAAGTGCGGGAAGTTTTGAAGCGATTCGTACTGGAACAGTATTGGCTACGGTGTTAGTTGCCACAGCGGCGTTAATTATTTGGCTGCAAAACAAAATTTTAAATCGAGGACGTTTCCAAATCATTGCAGGTAAAAGTTTCCGTCCTGTTGAAGTGAAGCTCAGAGGATTAAGAATGCCGTTATTAATCATCTGTTTGCTTTATATCGCGTTCACCATTGTCTTGCCAACAGTCACTATTTTTATTGTGGGTGGATTAAAAACCTATGGCTTACCAATCACTTGGGAAAACCTCACCTTAGATAATTATAAATTTATCTTGTTTGATTGGCAGCTGACTAAAGATGCGATTCGCAACAGTGTATTACTAGGCTTAGCCGCCGCAGTGATTACGATGTTTGCAGGTGTAATGATTTCTTATGTGATCGTGAAAATGCGTGTTAAGGGCAAAGGTATTTTAGAGTTTTTAGGCATGCTGCCATTCTCTGTGCCCGGTTCAGTTATTGCGTTAGGAGTAATCTTAGCTTGGAGTGGTAAATTTGGTATTAATTTATACAACACCGTTTGGATTATTCTGATCGCGTATATTGCACGTTACATGGCATTTTCCTTGAAAGCGAACTCTGCCGCATTGGAACAAGTCCATGATTCGTTAGTTGAAGCAGCACGTGCTTGTGGCGCAAGTATGTGGCAGTCTTTGAAAGATGTGGTTGTCCCTTTAGTTCGTCCGGGTATGATTGCCGCATTTTTCTTAATCTTCCTTCCTGCACTACGTGAGTTAACGGTATCTGTCATGTTATATGGCCCGTCTACACGAACTATTGGGGTGGCAATTTATACGCTGAACGAAGATGGCGAAACGGTTTATTCGGCTGCACTCGCAGGTATTGCATTGATTATCATTGTGTTTGGGCAAACGGTCATTAAACGTTATGCCGAGAAGAAAACACAGAAATAGCCGAATTTTAAGGAGAACACTATGAGTTATATTCAACTTAATCATGTGATGAAAAAATTCGGTGATGTCATTGCGATTCCAGATCTGAGTTTATCGATTGAAAAAGGCGAGTGCTTTTCTATGTTAGGACCTTCAGGCTGCGGTAAAACGACTACATTACGTATGATTGCAGGCTTTGAAGACCTTGATGGTGGTGAGATTCGTGTAGGCGAACGCTTACTTTCTTCGAAAGTGACAAACTTTTATTTACCACCAGAAAAACGAAATTTTGGTATGGTATTCCAAGCTTTTGCGGTCTGGCCGCATATGACAGTGTATGACAATGTGGCATTTCCATTGACGTTGAAAAATTTGTCCAAGCAGGAAATTGAAACCCGCACTAAAGAGGCACTAAAGCACACCAATTTATTGAAAGTGGCAGATAAAAGCCCTGATGATTTATCTGGTGGTGGTAAACAGCGTGTCGCTTTAGCACGCGCTTTAGCGTTAAATCCTGATGTGATGTTATTAGATGAACCCTTATCGAGTTTGGATCCGCATTTAAGGGAAGAAATGCGCTTTGAAATCAAAGCATTACAACGTAAATTTGGTTTTTCAATTATCTATGTGACTCATGACCAAGCAGAAGCAATGGCATTATCGGATCGCATTTTAGTGATGAAAAAAGGGATGATCGAACAAATTGATACACCGTTAAATGTGTATAACAATCCTGCCAATAAATTTGTCTTTAACTTCATTGGGCTATCTAATCAGTTAAATGTGGGGCTATCCGCACAAGGTGTGTCTTTTGCTGGTATTGAGGGACATTTTGTTATTCAACCTACACCTACTAGCGAGCTGATTCAGCAAGGTCAGGCCATTTTGGCAACACGTCCGTCAGAAGTTGATTTTGTTAATCAAGGCGGTATTCCGGGCGTAGTAAAACGTCGCTCCTACTTAGGTGAAGTGGTTGATTACAGTATTCTGATTGGTCAACAAGAATTACGTGTACAAAAAGGACGACGTGATGCGGGACCAAAAGAAGGGGAAGCTTGTCAGATCGCATTTAGTCGCTTGCATTGGTATCCTGTGGAGTAAGCTTTTGTTCAAAGTAGATAAAGCGCTGTTAATACAGCGCTTTATGTCTGCCAACTTAAAAAGTGCGGTACAAATTTGTAAAATTTTGACCGCACTTTGGTTTTAGCCTATAGCTAAATTAGTACTGATTTGGCTGATAACCATGATAAGCATTGGTTAAAATCACTTCCATATCGGTGACGACTGGCAAGCGTGGGTTAGCGGGTGAGCATTGGTCTTCAAATGCAGCTAAAGCAATTTGGCGACGTGCCTCCATCCACTCTTGTTCATCAATACCTTGTTCTTTGAAGGACATTTTAATACCAACACGTTCTGCCAGTTCATAACAGGCTTGGGCAAATGATTTTACGCCTTCTTCTGGTGTAGCACATGGTAAGCCAAGCATACGTGCAATTTCTTGGTATTTCACATCAGCTTTGTAATAGTTATATTTTGGCCAAGTCGCAGTTTTTTGTGGACGAGTGCCATTATAACGAATCACATGTGGCATTAAGACTGCATTAGTACGCCCATGCGGGGTATGGAAACGCCCACCAATTTTGTGTGCTAATGAATGATTCATACCCAAGAATGCATTAGCAAACGCCATACCAGCAATAGTTGAAGCATTATGCATTTTTTCACGGGATTCAGGATTTTTTTCTGTTACAGAGCGCTCTAAATGTTCAAATACTAATTTAATTGCTTGTAAGGCTAGACCGTCAGTGAAGTCGTTAGCAAGTACTGACACATAGGCTTCTGTGGCATGAGTTAACACATCTAAGCCCGTATCAGCAGCCACATGCGCGGGTACTGTCATAACTAAAGCTGGATCTACAATGGCAACTGTTGGTGTGAGTGAATAATCTGCGATTGGGTATTTTTTATCACCTTCAGTGATCACGGCAAATGGGGTGACTTCTGAACCTGTTCCTGATGTCGTTGGAATACCAACAAAACGTGCTTTACGCCCTAATTGTGGGAATTTGAACGCACGTTTGCGGATATCCATGAACTTTTGTACTAAATCACGGAAATCCACTTCGGGTTGTTCATAAAACAACCACATCACTTTGGCGGCATCCATTGCCGAGCCACCACCTAAAGCAATAATAGTATCTGGTTGATAATTACGGATTAATTCCACACCACGTTGCACAGTTTCAATTGAAGGATCTGGCTCAACATCTGCAAATAATTGATAAGTGACATGATTACCACGCGCTGTGATTTGTTTTGCAATTTTTTCTACAAAGCCTAAATCCACCATAGTTCTATCCGTGACGATAACGACACGTTCCATGCCTTTCATTGATTGTAAATATTGAATTGAATCACGTTCAAAATAGATTTTTGAAGGCACTTTAAACCACTGCATGTTATTTCTCCGTCTTCCTACTCGTTTAATATTTAATAAATTAACCGCACTTACGTTGTTCCCTACAGCGTTTTTACCATAAGAACCACAACCAAGGGTAAGAGAAGGAAGGAAAGCGTTATATACATCGCCAATACCGCCAAAGGTGGAAGGTGAGTTCCAGATGACACGAATCGCTTTTACTCGTTCACCATACGCTTTAGCAATATCCGCATCTTTCGTATGAATTGCTGCAGAGTGACCTAGACCATGGAAGTTAACCATTGCTTCTGATAATGCAAAACCATGTTCAGTTGAAGTTGATTTTAAGATAGCTAATACTGGCGATAATTTTTCGCGTGTGAGTGGTTCTTTTTCACCGACTTCTTTACATTCTGCCATTAAAATATTAGTTTTTTCTGGCACTTTAAAGCCTGCTTGTTCTGCGATCCAAATGGCTGGTTTACCGACAACCGCGGCATTTAATTTTGCCCCACTACAATTTGTGCTATTAGCTTTCACTCCAAATAAAAAGGTTTCTAACAGCGCTTTTTCTTTTTTATTCACCACATATACACCGTAAGATTGCATTTCAGCAATAAAGGCATCGTAAATTTCTTGGTCAACGATTGCTGCTTGTTCTGAAGCACAAATCATACCGTTATCAAAGGCTTTAGACATTACAATGTCATGTACAGCTTGTTTAAGATCTGCTGTTTTTTCAACATAGGCAGGCACATTACCCGCACCTACACCAAGCGCAGGTTTGCCGCAAGAATAGGCCGCTTCTACCATCGCATTACCGCCAGTAGCAAGAATCGTAGCAATACCTGGGTGTTTCATTAGTGCTGCAGTGCCTTCCATTGATGGTTTTTCGATCCACTGAATACAATTTTTAGGTGCGCCAGCTTCAACAGCGGCTTGATACACTATTTGCGCGGCATGAGCTGAAGATTGTTGTGCAGAAGGATGGAAAGCAAAAATAATAGGATTGCGGGTTTTTAGTGAGATAAGGGCTTTGAAAATGGTGGTAGAAGTTGGGTTAGTTGTTGGTGTGATACCACAGACAACGCCAACTGGGTCGGCAATTTCAGTAATACCAGTGACATCATCTTCACTTATTACTCCAACAGTTTTTAAGTTACGCATATTATTAACTACATATTCGCAAGCAAAGAGATTTTTAGTTGCCTTGTCTTCAAACACACCACGTCCTGTTTCTTCATAGGCATGCATGGCTAGCACCCCATGTTGATCTAATGCAGCAACAGAAGCTTTGGCGACAATATAGTCTACTTGTTGTTGGTTCAATTGGCGGAATTCTTCTAATGCCAATAACCCTTTTTCAACTAGCATGTTGACTTCTGCTTGTGCAGGGCTGATAGTCTTTTCAGCAGTATGACTCATCATGATTTCTCCTAAAGATTTATAAAATTAAATTATTTAAACTGAAAAAATTATAGTCATTTATATACCTAAAAAGTAGCATAATCGGCAAAATCCACCGAAAGTGTGATTTTGATCAACTTTTTTTGGTGTGCTTGTTTTATATACAATATTTTTTTGCTTCCCTCTTTATTTCTGGCGAAAGATCGTGGATACTATCGCACCTTTTATCGCCCGATATTTTTATTTATTTCTAAGGAAACTTGTTATGTCATCAGCAAAAAATTATGCAAACCCAGGTCCGTTAGGTCTATGTGGTTTTGCTTTAACAACATGGTTATTAAGTTTAATTAATGGTGGTTTTTTTGACGCGCAAAATTTAGGTCTTGTATTTGGTATGGCATTTGCTTTTGGTGGCACTGCACAAATTATTGCAGGTATGTTTGAGTACAAAAAAGGCAATACTTTTGGTTTCACAGCCTTTATTAGTTATGGTGCATTTTGGTGGTCATGGGCATTATTTGTTATCTTCTTTAAAGGTAATACCGCGCCACAATTTGTCGGTTGGTATTTAGCGATTTGGGGAACATTTACGTTAATGATGTTCTTGGCTTCTTTTAGCAAGCCACGTGCCTTACAAACGATTTTCTTCTTTTTAACACTGACTTTCTATGCATTAGCGATTGGTGATGCAACAGAAAACCACAGTATTGTGAATGTTGGTGGTTATTTAGGTTTAGTGACTGCCCTTTGCGCATTTTACTTAGCTGCAGCAGAGATGCTTATCGACTCTTACGGGCGTGAAATTTTACCAATCGGTGCGAAAAAATAGGCCATTATATTATTGATACAAGGGAGCCACTTAAAGCTCCCTTTTTATTTGTCACTTCTGTTTTAAGTGCGGTCAGTTTTACTTAAATTTTCCTTGCTAGTTGAATTGGCTTATTCCTTCTCGCTATAAAACCCATCAGTAAATTGTTTGCTTTATGTACAGCACAGATCTATATTGCTTATTGAGAATATCAGGCTGTATCTCAGCTTTGGATGTCAATGCTTACATAATAAGAGAGGCGATTTATGAAAAAAATGATTTTAATCTCTAGTGTTTTTTAGGGCTTTGTTATTCCGCTGCCAGTATGGCATTTAGTGAGAAAAACATTGAAGTTTATAGCCAAGCGATGAACAAAAACATACCTGTCACAGTTGTTTTGCCAGAGGGATATGCCGATACCAAAAAATATAGTACGATTTATACGCTACATGGTTGGTCAGGCAACAATCGCAATTATCCAGATAAAACAGGACTGGGTGAATTAGCAGATAAATATGATGTGATTTATGTTTCACCAGATGGTAACTATGATAGCTGGTACTTAGATAGTGAGTTGAAAAAAGACTCCAAATATTACACCTTTGTTGCAAAAGAGCTGGTGGAATATATTGATAAACATTATGCAACTGACCCAACGAAAGAACAGCGTGCAATTACTGGGTTAAGTATGGGTGGATTTGGTGCGTTATATATTGGTATTAAAAATCAGAATGTGTTTGGTCAGATCGGGAGCATGAGCGGTGGTGTAAATATTGAACAGTTTAAAAATAATTGGGGAATTGCAGCTGTAGTGAATGATCATTGGCATAACTATAATATTAAGGACTTAGCACATAGTTTAATTTTTACTAAAAGCCAGATTATCATTGACTGTGGTATAGATGATTTCTTTATTGAACCAAACCGTGAGTTACATCGAAAACTACTCGATTTAAATATTCCACATACTTATACCGAAAAACCGGGTGGACACACATGGGCTTATTGGGCAGATTCTATTGGACAACACACTTATTTCTTCACACAACATTTTACTCAGCATAAGGTAAAATAATTTCTCAAAGAGGCACATGGTTGTGCCTCTTTCTACTTCTCATACCAAATTTGATTCACATAGAGTATAACTAAACCTGATGGCGTTTCTACTTTAATTTCATCATCAATAGACTTACCAATGAGCGCACGTGCGACGGGGGAATCAATCGAAATCCAATTTTTTGCTGGATCAAATTCATCACAACCCACAATACGATATTGTTTTTCTTCACCGGCTTCATTTTCCAGAGTCACCCAAGCGCCAAAAAAAACTTTACCTTCTTGTTTGGGGTGATAATCAACAATTTGTAGCACTTCTAAACGTTTGGTGAGAAAGCGTACACGACGATCAATTTCACGTAAACGACGTTTGCCATAAATATATTCTGCGTTTTCACTTCGATCGCCTAACGCTGCTGCATCAGAAACCGCTTGTGTCACTTTGGGACGCTCATCTTTCCACAGAAATTTCAGTTCTTGATCTAACGCGTTCCAGCCAGCACGGGTGATATAATTTGATTTTGACATACATTTTCTCTTGTTTAATTGAGCCATTTATGCCCTTTAAACATGGGCTAAATCAATGTTAGTTTAGCATTATTTTTCTGCTGCAAAAATGATAAAAACTATTAATTAACCCTAAAAAACAGTATCCTATTGGCAATTTTTATCATGTTATTTTAAAGAAGTCGTTCTATGTTAAATCAACAAATCAGTCAAACTATTGCCACGGAATTAACCGTGCAACCACAACAAATTCTCGCTGCGATCCAATTATTAGATGAGGGTAATACCATCCCTTTTATTGCGCGTTATCGTAAGGAAGTCACTGGTGGCTTAGATGATACTCAACTTCGTCATTTCGAAACTCGCTTGATTTATTTACGTGAGCTTGAAGACCGTCGCCAAACGATTTTGAAATCCATCGAAGAACAAGGCAAGTTAACCGACGAATTACGTGATCAAATTCAGCAAGTACAAAGTAAAACTGAATTAGAAGATTTATATTTGCCTTATAAGCCGAAGCGCCGTACTAAAGGGCAAATTGCGATTGAAGCAGGACTTGAGCCATTAGCAGATCTACTTTGGTCAAATCCTGAAAATGAACCAGAATCTAGTGCACACACTTTTATTGATGCAGGAAAAGGTGTCGCTGACAGCAAAGCCGCATTAGATGGAGCAAGATATATTTTAATGGAACGTTTTGCTGAAGATGCCACACTATTAGCGAAAGTTCGCCGCTATTTACAGCAAAGCGCCGTGTTAGTTTCAAAAGTGTTAGAAGGTAAAGAAGCAGAAGGGGCAAAATTCCAAGATTATTTTGCTCACCAAGAATTACTCAAAAATGTGCCTTCTCATCGTGCATTAGCAATGTTCCGTGGGCGTAATGAAGGTTTCTTACAGTTAAGTTTAAATGCTGATCCTGAACAAGAAGAAGGCGTACGCCAAAGTTATTGTGAAGAGATTATTCGTGAGCATTTGGGTGTGCGTTTTACAGGTCAACCTGCTGATAAATGGCGCGAGCAAGTGATTGCATGGACGTGGAAGATTAAAGTGGCATTGCATTTAGAAACGGAATTAATGAGCAGCCTACGCGAAAAAGCAGAAGAGGAAGCGATTGACGTTTTTGCCAGAAATTTGACCGCACTTTTAATGGCCGCACCAGCGGGTGCAAAAAATACAATGGGATTAGATCCCGGTTTGCGTACAGGCGTGAAAGTCGCAGTTGTGGATAATACAGGTAAATTACTGGCTACTGATACAGTTTATCCACATACAGGGCAAACAGAACGTGCTGCACTGGCAATTTATCAGCTCGGTAAAAAACACAATGTGGAGCTTATCGCCATCGGTAACGGTACTGCTTCTCGTGAAACAGAACGTTTTGTTAAAGGCATTATGAAACAATTCACGGATTGGCAAGCCCAGACTGTTGTAGTGAGTGAGGCGGGTGCCTCAGTCTATTCTGCGTCGGAATTAGCCGCTGCTGAATTCCCAGAGCTAGACGTATCGTTACGTGGCGCTGTGTCGATTGCACGCCGCTTGCAAGACCCATTAGCTGAATTAGTCAAAATTGAACCAAAAGCTATTGGTGTGGGGCAATACCAACACGACGTCAACCAAAGTCAATTAGCGCGTAAATTAGATGCAGTAGTGGAGGATTGCGTAAATGCAGTAGGTGTAGATTTAAACACTGCCTCTGCCCCCTTATTGGCGCGTGTGGCGGGTATGACGAAAACCCTCGCACAAAATATCGTGGCATACCGTGATGAAAACGGTCGCTTCGACAGTCGTGAGCAACTGAAAAAAGTGCCGCGTTTAGGACCAAAGGCCTTTGAACAATGTGCGGGCTTTATGCGTATTGCCGCGGGGAAAAACCCGCTTGATGCCTCAGGCGTACACCCTGAAGCCTATCCGGTGGTGGAAAAAATTCTACAAGCCACTGAGCAGTCTATCCAAGATCTGATGGGTAATGCTAGCTCAGTACGCCAGCTGGACGCGAAAAAATTTATTGATGACCAATTCGGTTTACCAACAATACAGGATATTTTTAAAGAACTGGAAAAACCAGGGCGTGATCCGCGTGGTGAATTTAAAACCGCCACCTTTATGGACGGCGTGGAAGAAATCAGTGACTTGAAAGCCGGTATGATTTTAGAAGGTACTGTTACTAACGTGACTAACTTTGGTGCCTTTGTGGATATCGGTGTCCATCAAGATGGTTTAGTGCATATCTCCTCACTTTCTGACAAGTTCGTGGAAGATCCACACCAAGTCGTGAAAACAGGTGACATTGTTAAAGTGAAAGTATTAGAAGTAGATGTCCCTCGTAAACGTATCGCCTTAACTATGCGTTTAGATGAAAGTACAGCGAAAAATTCAGAAAAAAACGACCGCACTTTATCCACTAAACCACGTACAAACCAAACATCAAAAGGACGTGATCGCAACATAGGTAGCAGCGCTATGGGTAATGCTTTTGCTGATGCGTTGAAGAATTGGAAGAAATAGTAACGAATTAAACCTAAAAACAAGGAAAAAGAATATGACAAGTGCACAACAACGAGCGGAGCTCCAACGTCGAATTTGGCAAATTGCGAATGATGTACGCGGTTCTGTAGATGGTTGGGATTTTAAACAATATGTTTTAGGTACCTTATTCTATCGCTTTATCAGCGAAAACTTCACTAACTATATTGAAGGCGGCGATCCAAACGCCAATTATGCGAACTATACTGATGCGCAAATTGATGAGTTAGGCATTAAAGACGATGCGATTAAAACCAAAGGCTATTTTATCTACCCAAGCCAACTGTTTAAAAATGTGGTGAAAACCGCACATAGTAATCAACAACTGAATACAGATTTGGCAAAGATTTTCACGAGTATTGAAAGTTCTGCAACGGGTTATCCGTCTGAGTCAGATATTAAAGGGTTATTTGCTGATTTTAACACTACCAGCAATCGTTTAGGGAATACGGTCAATGATAAAAATAAACGTTTGGTTGCGGTATTAAAAGGTGTTGATGAGCTCAATTTTGGTGAATTTGAACACAATCATATTGACTTATTTGGCGATGCCTATGAGTTTTTAATCTCCAATTATGCCGCCAATGCAGGCAAATCAGGCGGCGAGTTTTTCACGCCACAAAATGTCTCGAAACTGATCGCAAAATTAGCCCTACACGGACAAAAAACCGTCAATAAAATTTACGATCCTGCTTGTGGTTCAGGGTCGTTATTATTGCAAGCGAAAAAACAATTTGATGATCACATTATTGAAGAAGGCTTTTTCGGACAAGAGATTAACCACACCACCTACAACCTTGCTCGTATGAATATGTTTTTACACAACATTAACTACGACAAATTCCATATTGAATTAGGTGATACCTTAATTGATCCTAAACTGAAAGATGATAAGCCGTTTGATGCCATTGTGTCTAATCCACCTTATTCGGTGAAATGGATTGGTAGCGATGATCCGACCTTGATTAATGATGACCGATTCGCCCCCGCAAGCGTACTTGCGCCGAAATCGAAAGCAGATTTTGCCTTTATTTTGCATTCGTTAAGTTATCTTTCTGCTCGTGGACGCGCAGCAATTGTTACCTTCCCTGGGATTTTCTATCGTGGTGGAGCGGAACAAAAAATTCGCCAATATTTAGTGGATAACAATTTTATTGAAACCGTGATTTCCCTTGCCCCAAACCTGTTTTATGGCACGTCTATTGCGGTGAACATTTTGGTGCTAGCCAAACACAAAACCGATACTAAAATCCAGTTTATTGATGCGAGTAGTTTCTTTAAAAAAGAAACCAACAATAATGTGCTAACCGATGAACATATTGCTGAAATTGTTAAGCTGTTTGCAGATAAAGCCGATGTTGCCCATATCGCACAATCTATTGATTATGAAGACATAAAAGCCAATGACTACAATCTCTCTGTGAGTTCTTATGTCGAAGCGGAAGACACTCGAGAAGTGATTGATATTGCGGTATTAAATCAAGAAATCCGAGAAACCGTCTCCAAAATCGACCGCTTGCGTGCCGAAATTGAAGAAATTGTGGCAGAGATTGAGAGTGACTAAACGCGTGTAGTGTGTAGGATGAGCTACAGCCCATTCTACGACTAGCCCTAATCAACAATATCGAATGACAGAAAAGGGTAAACAAGTGTTATCGAATATAAAATCACGTGGCAACGTTGAATTGATTAGGCGGGAAAAGGATAAGAAATGAAACAAAATAATATTATACAGATGATTGAACAGTGTCAGGTGGAATGGAAGACGTTGGGGGAGGTGGCGGAAATTGCCAATAACGCTAGAAAACCTGTTAAAGCATCATTGCGAATTGCAGGAAATATACCCTATTACGGAGCAAATAATATTCAAGACTATGTGGAAGGGTATACGCATGATGGCGAATATGTACTGATTGCGGAAGACGGTTCGGCAAGTTTAGAAAATTATTCCATTCAGTTTGCTTCAGGAAAATTTTGGGCAAACAATCACGTTCACGTTATTTGTGGCAAATCTGAATTAAATAATCATTTTTTATATCATTATTTAACCCAATTCCACTTTATTCCATATTTATCGGGAGGGGATAGAGCTAAATTAACAAAAGGAGAATTGGTTAAAATCTCGATCCCAATCCTTCCAATTTCCCTACAAAAAGAAATTGTCCGAATTTTAGATGCACTTACAGCGGTTACCAGCGAGCTTACCAGCGAGCTTACACTCCGCCAAAAACAATACCAATACTATCGTGATCATTTATTAAGTTTTGGTGATGATGTTGAGTGGAAGAGTTTGGGGGAAGTTGCGGAAATTGGAACAGGCTCTAAAAATACAAATGAAGCGGTTATAGACGGAAAGTATCTGTTTTTTGTTCGCTCTCAAGAACCTAGAAAAATTAATGAATATGAATTCGATGAAGTTGCTATTATTACCGCTGGGGATGGTGTTGGAGTTGGAAAGGTTTTTCACTATGTATCAGGTAAATATTCTCTGCATCAAAGAGCATATAGAATAGTTGTGAAATCAGATACTTTGTTGCCAAAATTCCTATTCCATTTTATAAGAGCAAATTTTTCTCGTTATTTGGAAAAGGCATCTGTCAATTCATCAGTAACTTCATTAAGAAAACCAATGTTTGAAAAATACAAAATCCCAATCCCACCCCTTGTCACCCAACAAAAAATCGTAGAAATCTTGGACAAATTCGACCGCTTGACCAACTCTCTTAGCGAAGGTTTACCAAAAGAAATTGAAATTCGCCGTAAACAATATGAATATTATCGGGAGAAGTTGTTAACATTTCCTAAACAATAAAAAACGAGGTGAAAATGACTGACTTGATTATTTATAACACCGATGATGGCAAATCAAATGTTGCCTTACTTGTTGCTGATAATGAAGCGTGGCTAACCCAAAATCAGCTTGCTGAACTTTTTGACACCTCTGTTCCAAATATCGCCACTCACATCAAAAATATATTACAAGACAATGAGTTAGATGAGAATTCGGTTATTAAGGATTATTTAATAACTGCCCAAGATGGTAAAAATTATCAGGTTAAACATTATTCATTAGCGATGATTTTAGCAGTAGGATTTCGAGTGCGGAGTCCTCGTGGGGTGCAATTTCGTAGATGGGCAAATAACACACTACAAACCTATTTAGACAAAGGATTTTTAATTGATAGCGAGCGATTGAAAAATCCACAAGGGCGGTTTGATTATTTCGATGAGCTACTCGAGCAAATTCGAGAAATTCGAGCCAGTGAAATGCGGTTTTATCAAAAAGTGCGGGAATTATTTGGCTTATCTAGCGATTATGATAAGAGCGATAAAGCGACCCAAATGTTTTTTGCTGAAACACAAAATAAATTGATTTATGCCATCACTCAGAAAACGGCTGTAGAGTTAATTTTAGCACGTGCAGATGCCACCCTACCCAATATGGGATTGACAGCTTGGAAAGGAAAAGTGGTGCGTAAAGGCGATGTGATTATTGCAAAAAATTATCTGAATAATGATGAATTAGATTCATTAAATCGTTTAGTGATGATCTTTTTGGAAAGTGCGGAATTGCGAGTTAAAAAACAAAAAGACTTAACTTTACGTTTTTGGCGGAATAATGTAGATAATTTATTAGAGTTTAATGGTTTTCCTGTTTTAGAAAATACAGGGGAACGCTCTAACGAACAAATGAAATTATTTGTTCATCAGCAATATGAACAGTTTGATTATGCACGAAAACAACTCAAACAAAGCCTTGCGGATGCGGAGGATTTGAGGGAGTTGGAGGATTTGGAAATTGGTCTAAAAATAACTCATAAAAGTTCTAAAAGGAGAAGGTTAGATGATTATTGATCTTGCTGGTAATGATTTATTCAACTCTAATGAAATCAAATTTGATCAAAAAGTTAATTTTATTTTTGGTAAAAATGGGTGTGGTAAATCTACAATCACTAAATTAGTAAAAGAGCAGTGCAATAACTATGATGTTAGAATATTTCAGGGTTTTGAAAGTGTTGTTAGTGCAAATAATAGTTTAGAAACTGTAGTTTTAGGAGAAGAAAACACTGATATTAATAATAAAATTGAAGAGAATCGAAGAGAAATCATAAGAATTGAACAGAATATCATCTCTATTAAAAATAATATTTTGGAAAATGAAGAATATCCCGATAATTTATGGAGTAAGCGCGATTTAAAAGAAAAAAAGTATAAAGCTCAAAAAGATAAAATAGATAATTTTTGTAGAGAGTCTGCAAAGAAAATCAAAGAAGATGAACAAAAGATAACCTCTTCATCGTACAATATTACAAGTTTTAAAGAAGATATTCCACAGGCAAAATCTTTAAGCGAAGATAGAGTTTCCGAACTAAGAAAATTATTAAAATCTGAAGTTAAAACAGCTAATAAGTTGGAGATTTTGAACTTTTCTTTAAGTGATGAACTAAATTATGTAAATAGATTGTTAAGGTTAAAAGTCGAAGAAAGAACACGTCTTGTAAGATTGGAAGGAGATCATAGAAAAAAAGCGTTTGCAGAACAAGGGCTGCATATTCATAAAGCTGGTGATGTTTGTGCTTTTTGTAATAATCCTGTTTCTGAAGATGTTATTGAGGAGCTTCAAAAATATTTTGAAGCAGATGAAGTAAAAGAATTTAACTCAAACATAGACAATAAAATAAATAATATAGATAAACTCATCCAAAATATTAATAGTATGAAGATTGATGTTGATAATTTTTATGTAGATTATCAGTCTAAGATTGAAGATATAAGAATTGAATTTGATAGATTGAAAAATGAATATGTTGCATTCTTAAATAAGCTAGCATCAAGTTTAAGGGAGAAAAAATCTAATTTGTTCCAAGAAAGTAGTTTGTTACAGATAAAATCTCCCGATGAGATTAATGATGTCATTAATCAATACAACGATATTGTTGATGAAAATAATGATAGTGATCTCCCTAAGAAAAAGGAAAAAGCAAAATCTGATTTACGATTTCATTTAGTTAGTAAATTTTTATCTGAATTTAAATATGATATTCAGTATACTGAGCTAATTAGCCTTTCAGAGTCATTGAGAGAAGTAAATAATGATATTGATAAAGAAGAATCAAAAATAGAAATTTTTAACAAGGAAATAAAATATATTGAATCAACTATAAGTGATTTATTAGCAAGTACAAAAAATGAAAAAATCCTTGTTCAGAGAGTAAATAAAAAACTTAAACTATATGTTAACTTTGAATTAATCCATCAAGATGGAAGTAATGATTATAAGGTAAAATGCTCAAGAAATGGTAGCATAAGAACAGTTCATGAATTATCTACAGGCGAAAAGAATATTATTGCTTTTTTGTATTTTATTGAAAAAATTAATGATTCACTAAATAGTAGATCAAAATGCATTGTTTTTGATGATCCAATGAACTCCAATGATGATACTGTTCAGTACTTAATTATAGAAGAATTGCAAAAACTGAAAGATAAAAAAATCACAGATAATGAAAAAATTATTATTTTAACCCATAATATACATTTTTATTTAAATGTTAAATTTGGTTTTAGCTATAAAGATAATAATTTTTATCATCTTGTTAGAAATGGAAAGAATATCATTTTAAATAAAATTCATAAAAAAGAGGATGATTTCGATACTAGTTATTCTGCTCTTTGGAAAGAACTAAAGATTCTTTATGATAAAGATGATATAAGCGAAAATATGTTATTAAATCCAATTAGAAGAATTATTGAAACATACACCAAATTTAATGGCATTAGTAAAGATAAATTCTTTCAAAAGGTTGTCGGGGCGAAAAAGTTATTTAATGTCAACTCTCATTCTATAGATGATTTAGAATCGGACTTAAATGGTAAAAATAAACAAGAAATCATTGCTTTATTACAAGAATGTTTTGAACAAAATGATGCAATAGAACATTATAATCAGTTCTTCGGAGATAACTAATGACAACCCAAGCTCCCCCCATCACCGAAACCAATAATTTCATCATTCTCGATAAATACACCAAAATCGAGCAACGTGGATCCTATCAAACAGAAGCGGATTTAGAACGTGAGTTAATTGCCGATTTACAAGCACAGGGCTATGAATATCGTCAGGATTTGAATAGCCAAGAAACACTCTTAACAAACCTAAGAGAACAATTACAACGGCTCAATAATGTACAGTTTAGTGATGCTGAGTGGGTAAGATTTTTACTGGAATATGTGGATAAGCCGGCAGAAAATTTGATTGATAAAACCCGTAAAATTCACCACGATTATATTTATGATTTTGTGTTTGATAATGGGCGGATTCAAAATATTTACCTGTTAGATAAAAAGCATGTCCAGCGTAATTTCTTGCAAGTGATTCATCAATTTGAGCAAACTGGCACGCAAGCGAACCGCTATGATGTGACGATTTTAATTAATGGGTTGCCTTTGGTTCAAATTGAGTTGAAAAAACGGGGTGTGGCAATTAAAGAGGCATTTAACCAAATTCATCGTTATACGAAAGAAAGTTTTAATCATGACAACTCCCTATTCAAATTCCTGCAAATTTTTGTCATCTCAAATGGGACCAACACCCGTTATTTTGCCAATACCACCAAGCGAGATAAAAACAGTTTTGATTTCACCATGCATTGGGCAAAATCCGATAATACGTTGATTAAAGATTTAAAAGATTTTACTGCCACTTTCCTCTCAAAAAATACCTTGCTTAATGTTCTGATCAATTATTCGGTGTTTGATACCACCAATACCCTATTAATTATGCGTCCGTATCAAATTGCTGCCACAGAGCGTCTGTTGTGGAAGGTGAAAAGTGCTTATCAGGCAAAAAATTGGAGTAAACCAGAAAGTGGCGGTTATATTTGGCACACCACGGGATCGGGTAAAACCTTAACTAGCTTTAAAGCAGCGCGTCTTGCGACAGAACTAGATTTTATTGATAAAGTCTTTTTTGTTGTGGATCGCAAAGATCTTGACTATCAAACGATGAAAGAATATCAACGCTTTTCGCCAGATAGTGTGAATGGTTCAAACAGTACTGCGGGGTTAAAAAGTAATATTGAGAAAGAAGATAATAAAATTATTGTTACTACCATCCAAAAGCTCAATAACCTAATGAAGTCAGAGGACAACTTAGCTATTTATCAAAAACAAGTGGTGTTTATTTTCGACGAATGCCATCGTTCTCAATTTGGTGAAGCGCAAAAAAATCTCCAGAAAAAATTTAAGCAGTTTTATCAATTTGGTTTTACAGGGACACCGATTTTTCCCGATAATGCGTTAGGGGCAGAAACCACAGCGAGTGTATTTGGGCGTGAATTACATTCTTATGTGATTACTGATGCTATTCGTGATGAGAAAGTGCTAAAATTTAAGGTGGATTACAATGATGTTCGCCCTAAATTCAAATCCTTTGAAACCGAAAAAAGTCTGGAAAAATTGACCGCACTTGAGACCAAGCAAGCCTTATTACACCCTGAGCGTGTACGTGAAATTACACAATATATCCTCAATAATTTTAAACAGAAAACCCATCGCTTAAATGCAACGGGTAAAGGGTTTAATGCGATGTTTGCGGTGAGTAGTGTTGAGGCAGCGAAACTTTATTATGAAAGCTTTAAAACATTACAACAGGACGTAAAAAATCCACTTAAAGTTGCCACCATTTTCTCTTTTGCTGCCAATGAAACACAAGATGCAGTAGGTGATATTGAAGATGAAAGCTTTGAGCCAAGTGCAATGAATAGCTCCGCCAAAGAATTTTTACAACGGGCGATTGATGACTATAACCAACTTTTCCAGACCAATTATGGTGTGGAGAGTAACGCTTTCCAAAATTACTATCGTGATCTGGCAAAACGCGTCAAAAACCAAGAAATTGATTTGTTAATTGTAGTGGGAATGTTTTTAACGGGTTTTGATGCCCCTTGTTTAAACACGCTCTTTGTAGATAAAAACTTGCGTTATCACGGTTTGATTCAAGCCTATTCCCGCACCAATCGAATCCTCAATGCCAATAAAACCTTTGGCAATATTGTCACTTTCCGTGATTTAGAGCAATTCACCGTCGATGCGATTACCCTATTTGGTAATGCTAATACACGTAATGTTGTACTGGAAAAAAATTATCAAGCCTATATGGAAGGTTATACAGATGAACTGACCGGTGAGGCATGCCGGGGTTATTTGGATGTGGTACAAGAATTACAGGAACGCTTCCCTGATCCTGCTACGATTGAAACAGAAAAAGAGAAAAAAGACTTTGTGAAATTATTTGGTGAATATCTGCGCCTTGATAATATTCTGCAAAATTATGATGAGTATGTCGCTTTACAAAAAGCTGTTGCACCTACTGGTAATCAAGTGGAAGAGCCTTCTACGAAATATCTTGCTAAGCCTGAACTTTTGGTCACATTACTGACGCCTCACCAAGTGCAAGATTATCGCTCTACCTATAATGATATTCGTGATTGGTTACGTCGTGAAAAAGCCAGTAATAATGTAGCTCAACTCACGATAGATTGGGATGATGTAGTCTTTGAAGTCGATTTATTAAAATCGCAAGAAATTAATTTAGACTATATTTTAGAGTTAATTTTTGAACAGAATAAGAAAAATCAAAATAAACCTACGCTCATTGACGATATCCGTAAAATGATTCGCGCGAGTGTCGGGAATCGGGCAAAAGAAAGCTTAGTAGTGGACTTCATTCATCAAACCAATCTTGATGCCATCCCAGATAAAGCGAGTATTATTGATGCCTTCTTTGCTTTCGCTCAAGCAGAACAGCAAAAAGAAGCGAAAGCCTTAATTGAATCTGAAAATTTAAATGAAGAAGCAGCGAAACGTTATATTGAGATTTCGCTCAAACGTGAATATGCCAGTGAAAATGGTACAGAGCTACATGCAGCCTTGCCAAAACTCAGTCCTTTAAATCCTGAATACCGTACCAAAAAACAAACGGTATTCCAAAAAATTTCGGCATTCATTGAGAAATTTAAAGGGGTAGGCGGTAAAATTTAATGATGCTATTAATGAGATAAAAAATGAACAAAATCACCTTCTTCACGCGCTTTGAACAAGATATTCTAGCAGGGCGTAAAACTATCACGATTCGTGATAAGTCAGAATCCTATTTTCAGCCAAATCAAGTTTTGGCTGTTTACACCAATGAAACCGATCGCTTTTTTGCCAATATTAAAGTGTTATCAGTGACCCCAATTCATTTTGATGATTTGTCAGAACAACATGCACAACAAGAAAACATGACGTTACCCGAATTGCGTCAAGTGATTACAGATATTTATCCACAAGAGGAGTGGTTTTGGGTGATTGCGTTTGAATTGGTGAGTTAATCATTTATATAAAACTAAGTGCGGTCAAAATTCTTAACATTTCGACCGCACTTTTTATCACATCAGTTGATGACTATTTATTTTTCTTCAAAAACTCTACGCCAGTATCTGGGAAGTCAGTGAACACACCTGTTGCACCAGCTTTATTTAATAGTGCATCGTACATTTGGTTCACGTCAGTGAAGAATGCAGGTAAGGCATCTTTACGTACGGTGTATGGGTGAAGCTCCATCTTATAATTAGCTAATTCTTTGACTAGTGGGGTGTAAACGATGTTGCCTGCTTTAGATTTTTGATCATCGATCAGCATGTACCAACCTGGTCCCACACCGTCTGCATATTTTGCTACTTCTGCCATAGCACCTGGTTTGAACATCCAATCGTAATCGTAGTTTACCCATTTACCTTGTGCATTTTTCTCTTCGGTTTCATGCCAATCTGTGTAGGCGACTAATTGAACAAGTTTGATATCCATGCCCATTTTTGGCATAAGTTCAGTTTTAATACGTTTTAATTCGTTAAAGTCGAAGGTTTGCAGATAAACCATGTCATCTTTAGTATCATAACCGTATTTTTTCAACACTTTTAATGTGGCAGCAGCAATATCTTTCCCTTCTTTGTGATGTAACCAAGGTGCTTTAATTTCAGGATAGATACCAATTTTTTTACCTGTGGATTTTTCTAAACCTTGGATAAATTCGATTTCATCTTCAAACGTGTGAATTTTGAAGTGGGATTTCCACAATGGGAAACGGTTTGGATACACTTGAACTTGTTTACCGTTTTCCATTTTGAAGTTTTCGGTCATTTCAAGACTTTGAATTTCTTTTAAGGTGAAATCCACTACATAATAACGTCCATCTTTTCTTGCGCGATTTGGGAATTTTTTAGCAACATCTGTTAAGCCGTCTAGGAAGTGATCGTGAATGACAATTAAGCGATTATCTTTCGTCATCGCTAAGTCTTGTTCTAAATAATCTGCTTTTTGACCAAATGCTAATGCTTTAGATTCAAGTGTATGCTCTGGTAAATAACCACTTGCACCACGATGCGCAATGATAAGTTTGTCGCTGCTGTTCATCATGCTTTGGCTTGAACAAGCTGCTAAGGTTGAAACCGCAATAGCGGTAGCGATTGCTTTTAATTTCATAAATAAGTCCTCTTGTTGATCAAGTTATTATTTTTCACATCTTGGTTTCATATCATAGAAATACAGCTCATTGATTTCACGATCGTAACCAGGATAGAAACCTTTTGGCATACCTAAGACAATTTGTTTGCCACGGTTAGAATGAATAATCATTTGTTTAGTCATTGGATTAACCACTAATCCTTCGATTTCACCATAATCTTTTACATCATCTAAGGTACGTTCTAAGACAACACGTCCTTCGTTATTCTTATCTGAAATTTCTACTCGATATAAATGATCATGCTCTTTTTCATCTGCGGTGCCGTCATCGGCGGTGAGATACAATTTGCCTTCATAGGCGAATACGCCTTGAATCCATTGTGGTACAGGCTGTAAATGCACTTTACGTTTATATTTACCTGTTTCGAGATCGTATTCGTATAAATATCGACCGCTTTCTTCGCCCACCCAAGAGGCCATCCAAATGCTTTTATTGACTGTATCTACAGTAATCCCAGATACTTCCACTTGCCCTGAATCAGGATTGAAGTCAAAAGCACGTTTTAACGCAAGTGTGTTGGCATCATGAATTGCAATTTGAATGTTTGTCCCTACACCATCGGCAAACCATTCTGATGAAACATATAATTCATTGTTATAAATATCGATATCACCAATATGGTTAGCTTCTTTTTGATAACCAACAAAAGGTGTTTTATTTTCATAAACTAACTTACCATCCATATCATATTTGGCGAGCGTTGTACTGCCTGAAACATAAAGGTATTTACCATCGGTTGTAATACCTTGTCGACCGCTGACTTCCATGACTTTATTTAATTTGTATTCATATTCGGGTAATGCTGTTTTATGTGGCAATTGACAAGTATCTGTTGCCAGCGCAGTTTGCACTAAGCCAAGTGATAGGGCGAGGAGAGATAAAGAAAAGGTGAATTTAGTAAGTTGCATAGAGATTCTCCTTTCAATCAAGTTGTATCGATAAGTAATTTGATTGCATAAAAAAAGGAAGAATGCTTTCACATATCTTCCTTTTTTATTCCATTAATTATTTACCATAATGATCGTCAAGTCTTGCTTTATGTTTGCTTTCTTCGATCATCGTAATGAACATTAATAAGATAGCTAAAATACCGCCAGCAATCATGACATAGAAACCACCGTCCCAGCCATAGAATTCAGCTGCCCAACCTACTACAGCAGAGGCTGATACTGTACCACCTAAGTAACCGAATAAGCCTGTAAAGCCTGCTGCGGTTCCTGCTGCTTTTTTCGGTGCAAGTTCAAGTGCATGTAAACCAATTAACATTACAGGACCATAAATTAAGAAACCGATGGTTGTCATTAAGATAAAGTCAGTTAATTGATATGGGTTTTCATACCATGCATGACCTTCATAAAGTGCTAATTCAGATTCTGGTGTCGCAGGGTTCATCCATAGTGCAACGACGGCAATTGTGGTTAAAATCATGAAGATGAAACCAGTTAAACCACGTTTACCTTTAAATACATGGTCAGATACCCAACCACAGAGTAATGTACCTGGAATAGCTGCTAATTCATAGATAGTATACGCCCAAGCAGTTCCTTTGATGTTGAAGTGTTTTACTTCGCCAAGATAAACTGGTGACCATTTTAATACACCATAGCGAATTAAATAGACGAATACGTTAGCGATTGCGATGTACCATAATAATTTGTTTTTCAATACATAAGTCACGAAGATTTCTTTAGTTGTTAAATCGTGCTCATAGGTTTTTTCATTATAATCATCAGGATAGTCATTACGCCATTTTTCAATTGGTGGTAAACCGCAAGATTGTGGCGTATCTTTCATCACAAAGTAGATAGGAATTGCAGCAATCATTGCAGCAATACCAGGATAGTAAAGCGCTTGTTGCCATACATCTTTTGCCGTAGCTTCAACACCATGAGTGCTGAAATAAATCGCACTTGCAAGTAATACCATCGCGCCCGGTACCATTCCCCCTAAGTTGTGCGCAGTATTCCAAATTGAAACGATAGAACCACGTTCTGATTTAGACCACCAGTGTACCATTGTACGACCACATGGTGGCCATCCCATTCCTTGGAACCAACCGTTTAAGAAAATGAGAATGAACATGACTGCAATACCAGAAGTTGCCCATGGCATTAAACCCATCATGGTCATACATAACCCAGAGAGTAAAAGACCGAATGGTAAGAAGACTTTTGGATTTGAACGGTCAGAAATAGATGCCATAAAGAATTTAGATAAGCCGTATGCTAAACCAGCCCCTGTACCGATAATACCAAGTTCAGCTTTGTTATACATACCTGCTTCAATTAATCCTTTTTGTGCTAAGTCGAAGTTTGCACGTACAAAGTAATAAGCTGCATAACCAAAAAAGATGCCCGCAAAAACTTGCCAACGCAAGAAACGGTATCTGGCATCTATTTTGTCCGCAGGAAGCTCCGGAATATGCGGAGCGGGTTTAAATGGACCAAACATACAATTCTCCAATAGGTTAAACGAAACAAAAAATGAAAACATTCTCTTAACAAGAATCTTACACAGATAATAAGGGAAAAGAAAAAACTGAAAAGCGAAATTATGCTAATTTGTGAGTGATTTCACAAAAAATATTGCTTACTTGCACTATTTAGAAAATAAATTGTGATGTTTGTCACAATTGAGTTTTCTTTTTCGATCAAATGATTGTTTGTTTGTGCGTGTTTAGCCTAAAATGACAGCAGAAGTATCGTTTATTTGAGCGTTTTTTTGTTTATGTGGGAGAGGAAAGATGAAAATATCACCTCAAATGTATAAAAATACCGCAGATACAAGTCCTATTAGTACAGATGTGATTATCATTGGTGGTGGTGCCACTGGCGCAGGGATTGCCCGAGATTGTGCATTACGCGGTATTGACTGTATTTTATTAGAACGAAGAGATATTGCTACAGGTGCAACAGGGCGTAATCATGGTTTGTTGCATAGTGGAGCAAGGTATGCAGTGAATGATCAAGAATCTGCAAAAGAATGTATTGAAGAAAATAAAATTTTGCGCAATATCGCTCGTCATTGTGTAGATGAAACAGAAGGTTTGTTTATTACCTTACCTGAAGATGATCTTGCCTATCAGAAAAAATTTATCGAAAGTTGCACGGCATCGGGCATTGAAGCTGTCGCAATAGATCCTGAACTTGCTAAACGTTTAGAACCTTCTGTGAATCCAGACTTAGTGGGTGCCGTTGTAGTACCTGATGGTTCTATAGATCCTTTCCGTTTAACTGCATCTAATATGTTAGATGCGACTGAAAATGGTGCACGTGTTTTTACTTATTGTGAGGTGGAAGGCTTAATTCGGGAAGGTGGAAAAATCATTGGCGTGAATGTTTATGATCATAAATATAAAGTACAACGCCAATTTTTTGCACCTATTGTTGTTAACGCTGGTGGTATTTGGGGGCAAGGTATTGCTGAATATGCTGATTTAAAAATCAGAATGTTCCCCGCGAAGGGGGCTTTGTTAGTGATGGGGCATCGAATTAATAAGATGGTAATTAATCGCTGCCGTAAGCCTGCTGATGCTGATATTTTAGTGCCGGGAGATACTATTTGTGTCATTGGTACTACATCAAGTCGTATTCCTTATGATCAGATTGACAATATGATGGTCACTCCTGAAGAAGTGGATATTTTATTCCGTGAAGGAGAAAAATTAGCACCGTCATTACGCCACACTCGTGTATTACGCGCTTATGCTGGTGTCCGTCCTCTGGTTGCAACTGATGATGATCCTTCTGGGCGTAATGTGAGTCGTGGCATCGTGTTGCTTGACCATGCAGAACGTGATGGTTTAGAGGGTTTTGTGACTATTACTGGTGGTAAGTTGATGACTTATCGCTTGATGGCTGAATGGGCAACTGATTTAGTCTGTAAAAAATTAAATAAAACCGCGCCATGTATTACGGCAAAACAGCCATTGCCAGGTTCGAGTGAAAGTCGTTTAGAAACGAACAAACGTGTCATTTCTTTACCAAGTACTATTCGTTATTCTGCCGTATATCGGCATGGTTCGCGTGCTACACGTTTGTTACAAACAGAACGTTTAGATCGTTCATTAGTTTGTGAATGTGAAGCGGTTACTGCTGGCGAAGTACGTTATGCTGTTGATGAATTAAGTGTGAACAATTTGGTTGATTTACGTCGTCGTACGCGTGTTGGAATGGGAACTTGCCAAGCTGAATTATGTGCTTGTCGTGCGGCAGGTTTAATTGCACGTTTTGGTGTGGCAACGCCACGCCAATCCACCACACAACTTGCTTCTTTTATGGAGGAGCGCTGGCGTGGTATTGAGCCAATTTGTTGGGGGGAGGCCACTCGAGAAGCTGATTTTACCTCATGGGTTTATTACAGTTTACTTGGCTTAAATGATGTGAAACCGCTTGAGCAACAAGCACAGCAAGGGACAGATGACAATGAATTTTGATGTAGCAATTATTGGTGGTGGGCTTGCCGGTTTGACATGTGGGATTGCTCTCCAACAACAAGGTAAACAATGTGTCATTATTAATAATGGACAGGCAGCAATTGATTTTTCATCGGGCTCAATGGATTTACTTGGGCAGTTACCAAGTGGTCGCCCAATTCAGCATTTTGAGCAAAATTACACCGCACTTTACCAACAATTACCACAACACCCTTATTGTGTGATTGGTCAAGAAAAAGTCATGGCGAAAGCACTACAGTTTGAGCAATTGGCGCAAGAGTTGAATCTCGGTTTGGTTGGTTCAAGTGAACAAAATCATTTACGAGTAACACCATTAGGTAGCTTGCGTAATACTTGGTTATCGCCAAATAGTGTGCCGACAGTAGGTCAACATGCCAGTTTTCCACATAATAAAATCGCAGTATTAGGTATTGAAGGTTATCATGACTTCCAGCCACAGTTATTAGCGGAAAATTTAGTCCAAAATTCACAATTTGCACATTGTGAAGTTACAACAGGTTTTTTAAATATTCCTGAATTGGATCATTTACGTAATCATTCGCGCGAGTTTCGTAGTGTGAATATTGCACAATTATTGGAGCATAAATTAGCGTTTAGTGATTTAGTACGAGAAATTCGAGAAGCTGCGCAAGGGGCAAAAGCGGTGTTTTTGCCTGCTTGTTTTGGCTTAGAAACACAAGAATTTTTTAACGCACTGAAACAGGCAACTCAGCTTGAATTATTTGAGTTACCTACTTTGCCGCCATCATTACTAGGCATGCGCCAACATAAACAACTGACCCACTATTTTAAACAATTAGGTGGTTTTATGATGAATGGTGATAAAGTCGTCAAAGCAGATGTGGAGGCGAGTCGAGTTAAGCAGGTGTATACACATTTACATCAAGAAGTACCAATCACGGCTTCTCATTTTGTCCTTGCTAGTGGTAGCTTTTTTAGTAAGGGATTAGTGGCTGATTTTGATAAAATTTATGAGCCAATTTTTCAAGCCGATATATTGGCGTATAAGGATTTTAATGCCACAGATCGTATGACTTGGACGAGTAATCGTTTTGCTTCGCCACAGCCTTATCAAGCAGCAGGCGTCATCATTAACGCGCAATGCCAAGTACAAAAGTGCGGTCAGTTTTTTGAAAATTTATATGCCATCGGTAATATTTTAGGTGGTTTTAATGGTATTGAATTAGGTTGTGGTTCTGGGGTTGCAGTTGTGACTGCTTTGGTTGCAGCAGAACACATAGGGGGTGAGCTATGAATATTCAACAATTGATTGAAAATGCAAAACAACATGCTACTACACCCATTTCTCATCAACAGATTGATGAGAGTTTTGAAAGCTGTATTAAATGTACAGCTTGTACTGCGGTTTGCCCAGTATCACGTCAAAATCCTTTTTATCCAGGACCAAAACAAGCGGGACCAGATGGTGAGCGTTTACGTTTAAAAAGTGCAGAACTTTATGATGAGGCATTGAAATATTGTACTAACTGTAAACGCTGTGAAGTAGCTTGTCCTTCTGATGTGAAAATCGGTGATTTAATTGTACGAGCCAGAAATAATAATGTCGCTCGTCAAAATAAGCCACTCATGCATAAATTACGTGATGCAGTATTAAGTAATACGGATATTATGGGCCAAATGAATACGCCGTTTGCACCGATTGTAAATACGATTACAGGTTTAAAAGCTACACGTTTCTTACTTGAAAAAACGTTAAGCGTTAGTAAACATCGCACGTTACCAAAATATTCTTTTGGCTCTTTTCGTAGTTGGTATTTGAAAAAAGTAGCAGATGAGCAAGCATTGTATAAAGATAAAGTCGCTTATTATCATGGTTGTTATGTCAATTACAATAATCCACAACTTGGCAAAGAGCTGATTCAAGTCTTCAATGTCCTTGATATTGGCGTGGTATTGCTGGAAAAAGAAAAATGTTGTGGTTTGCCATTATCAGTGAATGGTTTTCCAGAAAGAGCAAAAAAACAAGCAGAGTTTAACCTAAAATATTTGGGTAAGACGATTGATGAGCGTGGTTTAGAGGTAGTGGGAACATCTTCAAGTTGTACGATGAATCTACGTGATGAATATCATCATATTTTAGGCATGGACAATCAAAAAGTGCGTCCACATGTGCATATTGTGACACGTTATCTGTATCAATTAATGCAAGCAGGTAAAAAATTCCCATTTAAAACATTGCCATTACGACTTGCCTATCATACGGCTTGCCACGTAGAAAAAGCAGGTTGGGCACCTTACACATTAGAGGTATTAAAACAAATTCCAGGTGTTGAAATTGTGATATTACCGTCACAATGTTGTGGTATTGCAGGTACTTACGGTTTTAAAGCGGAGAATTATGAAGTTTCACAAGCTATTGGCAATCCGTTGTTTAATTATATTAATGAAGGTGGTTTTGATTACGTTATCTCTGAATGTGAAACATGCAAATGGCAGATTGATATGTCAACTCAGTTAACTTGTTTACACCCAATTACGCTATTGGCGATGGCATTAGGCAAATGTGAAGAATAAGAGCTTAATTCTAGATTTTAGGTGTGATTTACAGGGGGCTTATCTGGTCCCCCAAATTAGACTGATTAATTGAAAGATTGTCGTTCGATATTGTATTGGGCTTGTATTTTTAGATAGTTTTTTATTGCCAGCTTCAGCATCTGCACAACTTGTTGTCAATTTGGATGACGACTGGTTTGATAGGTTATCATTTTATTTAAATAAATCTAAAATAGGAAATAGGTAAAGCTTATTGCCGTCTTTTGTTTTAAATTCTGTTATATCCGCCATCCTTTATTGGGTTTATCTGCATGAAAGTTACACTGCAAGAGATTTTTTGCTACATTTTCTACTATGCCATCATAGGAATTATATTTCCGCTTCATTTTCTGTTTTACTTGTAATCCCAATATTTTAATGTAGACGGAAGTGATTGATGATGTTGAAAATAGAATTCGATAACTTGTTGTTTGAAATGTTAATTATACTTGGTAATAAAAATCTGCACCTTAGTTAGTTTTGTCGCCCAACTTTTGAGGTGCAGATCATATATCTCTTATAATTGATGATAATTAGCCTTTAAAGGCAGGTAGTATATTGAACATAGCAAGGAAATGGAATAGCGCAGTAGCAATACCAAATAAGATTACAATAACAATGGTCACATTCCCGCCAGCTACTTTAAATCCAGTTTGACCATTTGGCATAGTACGCGATTTTCTAGCAAGCAACGCTGGGATAATACATGTCCAAATTGTTGCAACTGCACCAGCATAGCCAATCGCTTTTAAGAAACCAAGTGGGAAAGAAACAGATAAAATCAATGGTGGTAAGAACGTCACCGCCCAAGATTTAAAACGTCCTTCTTTGCTGTTATCAAATTTAAAGAAGTCAGCTAGGAAGTCAAATACTCCTAAGCCAACCCCAATAAATGAAGATAAAATAGCTGCTATAGAAAACGCATTAATCGCTTGTTTTACTGATGCAGATTCAATCACATTACCCAGTGCACTCAGTAGTACATCTAAATTCCCACCGCTTTCAAGTACAGGTCCAAATTGGTTACGAGGTAAATTGCCAAAAATTGAAATAACCCATAATAAATAAAGTGCTAAAGCAATCGCAGTCCCACCTAAAATCGCATATTTTGCTTTACACTCATCACCATAATAAGCGCGCATTGTTGCAACAGAATGGTGATAGCCAAACGAAGTCAATGCGACAGGTAACAGCCCCATTGCATACATAGCGTAATTAGAATCAGTCCCTTTTGTATCAAACAATGTTGCTAAATCAATATTCACAGTGAGACCAAATATACTGAAAATAAATGACAATGACATAAACACAATCAAGATGACAGATACTCGGTCAACAATACGCGTAGAATGCCAAACAAAGAATGAAAAGACTAACACAAAAATCACTGACCAAATACGTGAATCAAGTTCAAAAAATGGGGCTGCCAACCCACTTAAAATCCCGCCTGAAGCAGTTGTATAAGCATAAAGCAAAATCCCGCCCACAAAATAGACAGCTAAGTTATTAATCACATTCACTGAATTACCCAGCATAGCCTTAGTCACGGTATTAAATGAAGCACGCAGATCATAATGTTTATACGCTTCTAACAATAACCAACCTGAAACCGTCATGGTTAACATCGTAAAGCAGATGGTCAGAATGGACCAAATTGTCCATGCACCTGCACCAGAACTTGGTAAGCCTAGCATTCCTGCGCCGACACACACACTGGCAATAATACAGGCACCACCGAAAATTGAAGGCGTCTTTTTCATAATGCTTTTCCCTTTTCATAAAATAAAATGAAAAATGCAGTTTCTGCATAAACAGAAACTGCATTAAGTTTTTTAGACTTCTTTTAAGCGTGCCGTAAAGTGGCGTAACACTTTGGGTTCATAAGTAAAGGTTAAACCCTTAATATTTTCGGCATTCTCTTTGACGTGCTTAAATGCTTCGATAATGAAATCCATATGTGTCTGAGTATAAGTTGCACGCGGCACAGTTAAACGCAATAACTCTGCTGGGCAAGGGAGTTGTTTACCTGTTTTTGGATCACGTCCTAATAAGAATGAACCAATTTCTACTGCGCGTATCCCTGCAACTTTATACAACTCACAAGCAAGTGCTTGTGCTGGGAATTGATCTGCTGGAATATGTGGTAATAATTTACCCGCATCAACGAATGCGGCATGTCCACCCGGCTGTTGGCAAACTACACCAATTTCCTCTAACCCATTTACTAAATATTCAATTTGATTAATACGATAAGCTAACCAATCTTGACGCATACCATCACGTAAGCCAACCGCTAAGCGCTCCATAGCACCACCCTCTAAACCACCATAGGTTGGGAAGCCTTCTTGTACGACACAAAGCGTACGGCATTCGTTATACACGTCTTCCATCCGTTTATCTTTGAAACATAATAAGCCACCCATTGGTACCATTGCATCTTTTTTAGCGGACATTGCTAATGCATCGGCATACTTATAACTTTCATAAGTAATTTGTTCGATGGTCCATTCTTTATAACCCGCTTCGCGCTGTTGAATAAAATAAGCATTTTCTGCAAAACGGGCAGAATCCATAATGACGGGAATATCGTATTTTTGTGCAATTTCATACATGCCACGCATATTAGCTAATGACACAGGTTGACCACCCGCAGAGTTACAAGTAATGGTGCATACAATATAAGGCACATTATTTGGACCGACTTCCAGAATGCCCTGTTCTAATTTTTCAAGATCAAAATTGCCTTTAAAATCAGCATTAACACCTGTATTAAACGCATCTTTCGTATAAACATTACGCACAGTTGCCCCATTGATTTGGCTATGACCTTGGGTGGTATCAAAGAAATAGTTTGAAAATACCACCATTTTGTTACGATCTAAGCCTTTTTCTTGTTCACGTTTTTTAATTAAGACGGGAATATAAATTTGCTCCGCACCACGCCCTTGATGGGTTGGAATAGTATATTCGTAACCAAAAATGTCTTTCACCGCATTAGCAAGAGCATAGTAACTACGGCTACCACTATAAGCTTCATCACCACGTAACATTGCTGCTTGCATTTCTTGTGTTATCGCGCCAGTACCACTATCCGTCAATAAATCAATAAACACATCTTCACTATCTAATAAAAATGGATTCATACCTGCTTTTAAAATTGCTTCGTCGCGATATTTACGCGTTGTTCTTTTCACAGGCTCAATAACACGAATACGAAACGGTTCTGGTAAATGTTTAAAGTTTTCCATAATAAAATCCTTAAAATTGAGATAAACAATATCCAAGAATAAATAAGCATTTATTCTTTATAATGAATTGAACGAATGAATATATGAAAATTGGGGATTAGCGAATTATGGGAAAAAAGAGTGACAATTTTGGATCAACAATAATCCAAACTTGATTAGGTGATAAAATTGACATCATAAAATTATCCTTTTGTTTAGTAAAAGATAACAACTTATGGGTGAGAATTTCTCTCGGCTATAAATTAAACATGTATGGTTAATTTGTCACCACTAAAATGCCAGAGTTGTGAGTCGAATCACAAAAATAATATACTGAAAAATAAAAAATTCTTTCTAACAGTAAAATAGTATATAAAGGTAAAAGCCTTTTATTTCAAAAGAATATAATTAAACCAATCAATTATCATTGAGTGTTATAAGGATACATTTGTGATGCTAATCATGCTTAAATTTTGACCTAGACCAATAAAACTTTGATTAAATCGACCGCACTTCTTTTTTGTGACCCATATCAAATTTTTTCTCCACAAAAAGAAGTAATATTCCACATTATTATTCAAAAAAAGGAGTCTTAAAATGACAAATGCAGAACTTCTGCAAGAAGGCTTAAATTTGATGTTTGCCGGCGTAGGATTTGTAATGCTATTTTTATTCATCCTGATCTACGCTATTGAACTCATGTCTAAGCTGGTCAATCGTTTCTTTCCAGAACCCGTTTCAACTCCCGTAACAAAAACAACAATAACTCAATCTGAAACTCACGATTTAGCACATTTACGTCCTGTTATCGTCGCCGCGATCGCACATCACCGTCGTCAACAAGGGCTCAAATAACTTAAAAGGAAATAAAAAATGACTACTCAAAACAAAAAAATTGCCATTACTGATGTCGTGTTACGCGATGCCCATCAATCTCTTTTCGCAACTCGTATGCGCCTTGATGATATGCTACCAATCGCACACGAGCTTGATCAAATTGGTTACTGGTCGCTTGAAGCATGGGGTGGGGCAACTTTCGATGCCTGTATTCGTTTTTTAGGTGAAGATCCTTGGGTCCGTTTACGTGAACTAAAACAAGCGATGCCAAATACACCATTGCAAATGTTATTGCGTGGTCAAAACTTATTAGGTTATCGCCATTATGCAGATGACGTAGTTGATCGCTTCGTTGAACGCTCAGTAAAAAATGGGATGTCAGTTTTCCGTGTATTCGATGCCATGAACGATCCACGTAATATGAAACAAGCATTACAAGCAGTGAAACGTAATGGAGGTCACGCACAAGGTACATTAAGTTATACCACAAGTCCTGTACACAATTTAGAAACTTGGTTAGAGATTACAGAGCAACTATTAGAAATCGGGGTAGATTCTGTCGTTATTAAAGATATGTCGGGTATCCTAACGCCAGTAGAAGCGTATAAATTAGTTAGCGAAATCAAACAACGTTATGATGTTCAACTTCACTTACATTGTCACGCGACAACAGGTATGGCGGAAATGGCATTACTTAAAGCGGTAGAAGCAGGCATTGATGGTATTGACACTTCAATTTCATCCATGAGTGGTACTTATGGTCATCCATCGACTGAAGCCTTAGTCGCAACATTACAAGGTACACAATACGACACTGGTTTAGACATTAATAAACTAGAACATATTGCTGCTTATTTCCGCGAAGTTCGTAAAAAATATGCCAAATTTGAGGGACAACTTAAAGGTTCAGATAGCCGTATTCTAGTAGCACAAGTCCCGGGCGGGATGTTAACCAACTTAGAAAGCCAGTTAAAACAACAAAATGCGTCTGATAAATTAGATGAAGTATTAAAAGAAATTCCACGCGTACGTGAAGATTTAGGCTTCATTCCATTAGTGACACCAACTTCGCAAATTGTGGGAACACAAGCCGTTATCAATGTGTTAATGGGTGAACGCTACAAGACTATTGCAAAAGAAACTGCAGGTATTTTAAAAGGTGAATATGGTCGTACACCAGCACCAGTAAACGCGGAATTACAAGCAAAAGTTCTTGATGGTGCACAAGCAATTACTGATCGTCCAGCGGATCATATTGCACCAGAAATGGACAAATTAGCCGATGAAATTAAGCAACAGGCAAAAGAAAAAGGCATTAAGCTTGCTGAAAATGAAATTGATGATGTCCTTATCGTTGCTCTCTTCCCACAAATTGGTTGGAAGTTCCTCGAAAATCGTGGTAATCCAGATGCCTTTGAGCCAGCACCAACCTTAGATACGGCAAAACCAACAGAAAAATCAAGCACACCAGCGCCAAAAGCAATGGCAAGCACAGGGTCTGCGGTATATACCGTAGAATTAGAAGGTAAATCTTTTGTGGTGAAAGTTACTGATGGTGGTGAGGTGAGCGATATTGCACCAGCAGCCTCAACTCAGCCTGTACCACAAGTTGCCCCTCAACCTACACCAGCGGCAGCAGGTGGCACACCAGTGACTGCGCCAATGGCAGGTAATATCTGGAAAGTCGTAGCAAAAGAAGGTCAACAAGTCGCTGAAGGGGATGTACTATTAATTTTAGAAGCCATGAAAATGGAAACAGAAATTCGTGCAAGCCAAGCCGGTATAGTACAAAGCATTAGCGTGAAAGCTGGTGATACAGTTGCCGTTGGCGATACGCTAATGACATTAAGCTAATGAGGTTGTTATGGAAAGTATTCTTTCATTATTGCGTGGTATGGGAATCATGCACCTTGAGCTAGGTCAGGCATTAATGATGCTGATTAGCTTAGTGCTACTCTGGCTCGCAATTGCACGAAAATTTGAGCCATTACTTCTCCTGCCAATTGGCTTCGGTGGGCTTCTATCCAATATTCCAGAAGCAGGTCTTGCGATGAGTGCTTTAGATAATCTATTGCATTCTGGTAATGCTGAACAACTCGCGATTGTAGCAGCTAAACTCAATACAATAGCTGAACCCGAGGCGATCAAGTCTGTACTTACAAATGCATTGCCTTCTGTACAAAATCAGTTAGAAGTGATGGCAGGTGACATGGGCTATACCGCAGGCGTATTAGCGTTGTTCTATAAGGTCGCTATTGGTTATGGTGTCGCTCCGCTAATTATTTTTATGGGGGTAGGAGCCATGACTGATTTTGGACCACTCCTTGCTAATCCACGTACATTATTACTGGGTGCGGCCGCCCAGTTTGGTATCTTTGCAACAATTATTGGTGCATTATTATTAAACTGGACAGGATTAATCAGTTTTACCTTACCACAAGCTGCCGCTATCGGGATTATTGGGGGAGCCGATGGTCCAACTGCAATTTATCTTTCAAGTAAATTGGCGCCTGAATTATTAGGTGCAATTGCGGTTGCGGCTTATTCTTATATGGCATTAGTGCCTCTCATTCAACCACCAATTATGAAGGCACTCACAAGCAAAGAAGAACGCAAAATTCGCATGGTACAGCTACGTAATGTGAGTAATCGTGAAAAGATTTTATTCCCGATCGTATTAGTTACTCTTGTTGCCTTGTTATTACCTGATGCAGCGCCATTACTCGGTATGTTCTGTTTTGGTAATTTACTGCGTACTAGTGGTGTGGTTGAGCGCCTAAATGATACGGCACAAAATGCCTTAATCAATATTGTGACGATCTTCCTCGGTTTATCTGTGGGTTCAAAATTAGTCGCCGATAAATTCTTACAGCCACAAACCTTAGGTATTTTACTATTAGGTGTTGTTGCCTTTGCTATTGGGACAGCAAGCGGTATTTTAATGGCAAAACTGATGAACAAAATCTGCAAATACCCAATTAACCCATTAATTGGTGCTGCTGGTGTGTCCGCTGTACCAATGGCAGCTCGGGTTGCCAATAAAATTGGTTTAGAAGAAGATCATCAGAACTTCTTACTCATGCATGCCATGGGACCAAACGTTGCGGGCGTTATTGGCTCAGCAATTGCCGCAGGTGTAATGTTGAAATATGTTTCGGCAATGATGTAAAGCATACCAAGTGCGGTCACTTTTTTTTAAATTTTGGTGATAAAAAATCCTCATTATCTAAACGGATAATGAGGATTTTAATATGGTGAATAGAAATTATCACTATTGTTATACTGCCTCATTCGGGCTGAACACATTTAATGCACCTTCTAGAATAACTTGTTCACTCGCCAAATCAATGAGTTGGCAATCAAAAACCCCGAAACCTGTTGCATCTTGAATCGACATTTTTACTCGGATTTGAAGATGGCTACCAATAGGAATTTCTTGTGTATGAATATGCAATTTACGTGTGCCAAGTAAATAACCTAAGTGTACAGGTTGATTAGCTTGTATAGCCATACAACCAGACCAAGCCGCAATACCTTGTGCCATAATTTCAATTCCAGCAAATGTCGCGAGTTGACCTTGCTTTAACAAAATATGATCTGGGCGAATCATACTTTCTGCAACTAAAAAATCATCACCGAACGCTGTAATACGATCAAGCAGTACCATTTCACCACTGTGAGGCACTAAAGGTGCGACATTATCAATAGGGCAATTAAGCGCTATCATTGCTTTCTCCTAAAATAAGTACCGAATTATTACCACCAAAAGCAAATGAGCTACTTGCCCCAATTCGCTGCGTTGCTTGCCAATGACTTTGTCCATCTGTAATTGCAAGTGAAGGCAAATTATGGTCAGCTTGTTTATCCCATAACTGGGCTGGTAAGCGCCCTGTTGGGTTATATATTCGACTAATAATTCCCCATAGAATGCCAGCCTCGACTGCGCCAGCCGCGCCGAGTGTATGTCCAGTATAAGGTTTAGTGGTTGTACAGGCTGTCTGCTGACCAAATACATGTGCAACTGCAAGACTTTCCATCTGATCATTATGTGTTGTCCCTGTACCATGCAAATTAATCCAACCAATTTGCTCTGCTGTTAATTGTGCTGAGGCTAATGCATTTTGAAAAGCACTGATTGCCCCTTCACCTTCAGGATGTGGCGATGACATATGATAGGCATCACTACTCGAACCATAACCAAACAATTGAATATGATGTTCATCTAATGGTTCGCGACTCATAACAAATACCGCCGTGCCTTCCCCAATATTAATCCCATTGCGATTCACGGATAACGGATTAGTTTGTTGCGGCGAAAGTACCGAAAGGGAATCAAAACCTCTTATTGTTAAAGGCGAAAGAGTGTCCACACCACCGCAAATCACTGCGTCGCATAATCCACTTTTTAATAAGCGGGCAGCACTAATTAATGCTCTCGCACCTGATGTACAAGCAGTAGAAATCCCATAGGTTAATCCTTGTAAACCATAAACAGCGCATAAAAAATCTGCTGGTGCAGAGAAAAGTTGTTGCTGTTGATTAAACGTAACAGCTGACCAATCATCATGGGCTGCACCTTGTTTAAAAACGGGCATATTTTCATCCACTCCCGTGGTTGATGTCCCCATCACGACAGCAATACGTGCACGTCCAAACCGAGTTATTGCTAACTGAATTTGTGGTTCAATTTGTGCTAGTGCATGCCATAATACTTGGTTATTTCGACTGTGATGAATAGGATCAAGGCTATCAGGAAAAGGGCGTAATATCTGATCAATTTCGCCGAATACACCTTGCTTTCCTGCAATACCATGTTCAGAGAAGACTTTATTTGATACTTTTAACGGGGAAACTTCGCCATTTAGCAAAATGGAAACATGTTTTTCAATGCCTGCCCCTAAAGCCGTTAATATGGCAGGTTTTGTTAAAAAGAGTTTTTGCATAATTTCATGTTATTGTTCTAGTTCTTCAATGAGCCATTCAGAGCCATCGACTAAATAAATTTTTACACCATTATTGCGTGGTGCAAGCGTCCATACTTTTTTACTATTGATAAAATAATCTTGCCCTCTTGCTGTTGCTTCAATTTGGCTAAATGCAAACAGTGGCTGGCTAGTAGTGAAATACGTCGCAATAGCTGAAAATAATTGTTGTGCTTGTTTATTTGGCATCACAAAACCATCATTTTGCCAACCTTGTTGAGTCAATAATAAACGGGCAATAGGTGCACCTAAAGGGTCTGTTTGTACCCAGCGCCATTGTTGTGCTTGAAATTGAAGCACTAATAAGCTTTTTTCATTGTGAGGTCGCTGCTGTGTAACAACAAAAGTTCGATTAGCCAACGATTGTTGAGGTAATGGCGCAAGCAAAGGCAATGATGAGCAAGCACTCAATATCAGTAACAACCAAAACAACATTATTTTTTTTAACATATATTTACTATTACAATGCCATCATCTTAACGGCAATATAACAAATTTCCTTTTAAAAGCCTAATCAGCGAGTGTGGTCTATTTTTGACTTATTTTGCTTAATACTGCTTAGAAAAGCAGTATGATGTTGTTATGCTTTAACCTCATTAGACAATAAAAATTTCGACAAAAGTGACCGCACTTTTACTACTGAGTCTTAATCTTGTGTTGCTACACCACATAGTTGCGCAAGTGCATTTAATCGCGCTTCGGATTTCGTCACAAACGGATTTTTTTCATCCCATGCATAGCCAGCCAAAATAGAGGATAGCATTTGGCGAATTTCAGGCTGTGGATGACGTGCATAAATCACATCTTGAAAACGTGTATCGTACCAACCATTGACATAAGTACGGAATGCATTCACACCAACCATCAATGGATTAGCAAATTCTGCTTGCCAATCTACTAGCTGCCCTTGCAGTTGACGTGGAATTAATCGGCTTGCTAAACGTGCAGAATGTAACGCAATTGTTACGCCAGAAGAAAAAACAGGATCAAGAAACTCTGCAGCATTACCTAATAATGCGAAATGACGGTCATGTAAGCTTTTCACATTAGCAGAGTAGCCTTGAATATTGCGATATGGAAACTCATTATCCCAATTGGCATTAGCAAGAATACGTCGCAACATTGGTGCTTCAAGTGCAAATTTTTTCAGTACGCTTTCACTATCACCTGCAAGTGTTTCAGGTAAGCCAACAACCCCAATAGAGCAACGGTTATCTGCAAATGGAATTAACCATAACCATACATCCCTATGATGTGGATGGGTTGTGATTAAAATTTTATTACGGTCAAAACTTGGATCACAGATATTATCATCAATATGAGTAAAATGTGCGATACGAGCAGGTAAATGAGAAGGAGTTTCTAAATCAAGTAAACGCGGTAAAACTCGCCCATATCCACTGGCATCTAAAACAAATTTTGTCTTCAATTGATAAACTTCACCCGCTTCAGTTTTCACCTCTAAAACGGCCTGTTCGCCTTGATTATTAAAGGCAAGGACTTCATGTCCAAAACGTACATCCACCCCTTTTTTGGCGGTTTCATCAATTAAGATTTGATCAAAAATACCACGTCTAACTTGGAAAGTCGTGCCTGGTCCCGCAGTAAATTTATCAGTGAAGTCAAAATAAGTATAACGATTACCCCAAGTAAAAGCGGCACCATTTTTAAACTGGAAACTTTTTTCTGCATTTACTGCTTCCACTAAATCTGCTTCCGCTAAAATATCCATACAATAAGGTAATAAACTTTCACCGATCACAAAACGTGGAAAATGCTGCTTTTCTAAGACACAAACCTTTAACCCCTGTTTTTTAAGTAATGATGCAGAAACTGAACCTGAAGGTCCTGCACCAATAATAACCACATCGAATTGATTCATGTTGTTCTCCAAATTTAACGTAATGTTTTAAAAATAATCAATAAGCTGATAACAACACCAAGGCTGACGCTCCAACCAAAACTTGCCACTGCTGGAGTACTACTCAATCCAAGCAAGGTAAACGAAATCAACGTTGTCATTGCAGCTAATGAAATGGTGATTTGCTTTGCAAGTAATCGTTCAGAGACAGTATATATATAAGCAATATAATCAATACTAATCGCGGAAACGAGTAATAAACCAAACATCGCAAATAAACTTATTGGTAAGCCAAGCCAGCCGAAAATAGCAACTGTCGAAGCGATGGCTAATAAAGGAATGAGTAACATTTGTACACTTCTTTTTAGCCCAAACAAGCGCCACAACAATAAACCTGCCAACAAAAAAGAGAAGAGTTTCAGCCAAGCTGCCTGATCACGAGTATCCTGAAATGCTTGGTTGAGGTGTTCTGGTTTATCTTGCCAATAAATATCTTGTTGATTGGCTAATGCTATCAGCGCAGATTTATCTTTTACCCCCGCCACTTTCACTATGCCTACCACTTTTCCTGTTTGCAATTCGCCTAGATACAACGTTCGCCAACTTTGAGCTAATTCATAGTTTAATGCCTGTGAAAGGGATAAGTGCGGTTGATTTTTTAGCTGTTTTAATGCTTCATTCACTTGCGCCATTGGCACACCAATTTGTTGCAAAATCGCATAGTCTGTAGGTTGAATCTGTTGGTTCAATTTTTCAACAAATACCATTTGTTCCTGCTTTGACATTAACCACTGACTCAAAGATTGAATAGCCACTAATTTGCCTTGCTGCTGTAAATCAACTAATTTTTCAGTTAATTGCTTACTCTTGTTTAACAATTGATCATCGTTCTCTGCAGTAAGCAAGAAATATTGATTACTTAAATCAATGCCAGTAATGAGGCTAATTTGTTGAGCTTGCCGCAATAATTCTGGCGGCATAGCTACCCATTGGCGAATATCATCTTGCCATTGGCTTTTATATAAGCCCGAGATTAACCCAACAGTACCGAATAACAGGCATAGCCATTTTATTGGCTTTGGTAAATGAACAGAAAAACGTTTATCTGTTATTGTCCATTGACGTGGCTGATGATGTTGGAAAAAAAGGGGTAAATAAAGCAAAGTAGCGATAATCGCACACACTAAAGCAAACGCAGAAAAAAGCGCAGTTTGTTGTAATACTGGCAGAGCAGTAAAACCGAGTAGACCATAGCCTAATAAAGTCACAAATAGGCTAATTAAGAAGGTGAAACGCAACGACAACATTTCGCGTTCAGCTTGCCACTGCTGTTTAAATAACGAAGAAGCTAGCCAATGTAGTGGAAAATCGATTAATACACCAATTAAACTCGTACCTACCACTAAAGTTAAAATATGAACTTGCCCAAAAAAGCAAACTGTTGCGACCACACCGCACAACATACCAACACCAATTGGCAATAATAACCATAATACACGTAGCGTTCTAAATACTATCAGCAACAATAAAAGTGTAAAACTGATTCCGACTGCCCCCATTAGGGTACTTTCTTTCTCGGCTTGCTGTTTCGTGGCAGTAGCGAATAAGGCAGCACCAGTAGCTAGCCATTCGGCTTGATGTTGTGCAATCCATTGCGCGTTGTCTGCTAAAAGTGCGGTCAGATTTTGCTGAGGATTAATCAGATCGCCTTGTGCCAATTCCGCACGCAATAATACCCAAGTTTTTCCTTCATGCTGAACAAACAGCATCCCATTGTCACTGTGCCATTGAATTTGACTTTGCTGTTGTGCCTGCGCTAAGACAAAGCGTCCAAAGCCAAGCCAATCTTGTGTTAAAGGTAACAAATTAGCCTGAAATGGATTGACAATTTGTTCTGCGTATTGTTGAAAATAATGCTGCGGTTGTTCAAGTAATTGCTTTTGAATACTAACAGGTAGAGTCGCAAGTTTTAATTGGTTAATTTGCTGTTGAAGTGCGGTCAAATTTGGCTGAGTTTTTGCATAAACTTGCTGAAATAAACCACTTTGCTGCCATTGTTCACTAATATGTTCTGCCAGCATAAAGGCAGTTTGTGGATCAATGCTGCCAACTAAAGCCAAAATTTGCTGATTAAACAGTTGTTCTTGTTGCTGATCTGCTTTTAACTGGATATCAGACCAATGCTGTTCTTGTGGTAATAATGCGCGCAAGTCGGTCTGTAACCAATGACCTGAATATATCTGGAAACCAAACAATATCGTTACACCAAGTAAACACATCGTATATAACCGGCGATAAACAACTAATGTCAGTTTCATGGGGCAATCCTATTGCAATGCAGTTTGAGCAAATGAAGAAATCGGCTGATTAACACGTTGATTTTCAAATGAAATTAAAGTGCGATCCCCCTGTTTTTCTTGTAACTCAATACGTTTAACGTTGTTTTCACCATCAATAATAATTTGTGTGAAAATCTGTTTCATTAACAAACTACTTGGCGTCAATGTTAGTTGCCATTTTTTTTCTGAACCTTGCAAAGTCAAATCAAATTGCTTAGCCAGTGCTTGGGTATCTCCTGATAATAAACCTAAAAAAAGTTGAATTTGTTCAGATTGTCCTAACTTCTGACTCACCACCCAGCGATGCCCATCCCATTGGCTAATCCCTGTGGATGTAACACGTAACTGATTACTAAAAGGTTTTTCAGTTTGCCACAATAATCCTCGATTTTTGACTAACACAAACTGGCCAGAACTAGTAATAGGTTTAATCAACCCTTGTAAATAGCGTTGCTGTGTAAATTCACCTTGTGTGTTATTAGGTCGTTGTAATAATGTCACCAGCGCTTGTTGCGAAAAAGCAAATAGAAAAGCCGAGTGGCAAAACATAAAGAGAGCAATCAAGTATTTTTTCATCATATTCAACAGTTCGGTTCAGGAATAAATCTGTGATAAGCTTGTAAAGCATCACGCCAAGATTGCGGTGTTTGAAATTGCATTTCGCCAGAATTAATCGCTACAGCAACCTGTGTTGTGCTGCCAGTTGTTAATTTTTTGCCAGATGCAAGATCAACAATCACATAGTCAATCCGCAAACAACTTTCATATTCCACTACCGCAAGATCAACTCGGATTTTTTGACGAAAACGTGCAGGCTTCACATATTTCAAATTTAATTGCACAATTGGCCAACCATAACCCATTTCTCTCATCACATCATAGGTATAATTCATATCCTCTAAAAAAGCACAACGTGCCATTTCTAAATATTTGACGTAATGACCATGCCACATAATATTCATCGAATCCACATCAAAAAATGGAATTTCATATTCAGAAGAATGCTGTGCATAAATATGTTTTTTAATTTTCATCTGATTAACCATATAAAATTAAGAGCGTATAAAAAATACGCTCTTTTAAAGTTACTTAGTGAGAATTCTGGATTTATAAATTCGTTTGGCAGTATCAATTGCTGCACGGCGAATGACTTTTGTTAGACTTCCACCAAACCATCCCATTTTTAACGCAATTTCATTATTAATCGATCCTAAATTGTTTTTATGTTTATCAATTAATGTTGTTTCGACCTCTAACGTCCCCTTACCTGCGCCAAAACCAATAAACATTCTCAGTGCTCTATTACCAGGATCGTAGGCTTTAATATCATAATGAATAGTAATATCATCGCCAAGTTTATATCCATAATTAGCTAACTGCTTATTTAACTCTGTTTCAAAAATTGCTGCAATTTCAGGATCAAGTGCTTCATTAGATGAATTATTCTTTAATTGATAACTATGATAAGTTTTATCAATATTTCTTGATAAATTATTTTGACTATTCAATGAAGTACAACCAGAAAGCAAACCAATAGAAAATGCTGCAAGCAGTAATAGTTTTTTCACAACAGTATTATCCTTAAGATGAGTTTTATTATAAAAGCAACATCAATAATATGTTGCTTTTCAGCACAATTTTTATTTAACAATATCGCCTTTTAAAGCAACACCGCCAATTAAATGTCCAGCATGACATTCAAATTGTGTTGTGCTTTTATATGGATTCTTTTTATAGTAACTAATTAAGTTACCTACTTTAGTCGCTCCCATTGACTGAGCTCGATCTTGGAAAGAGCGCACTGCCGATAAAAACGCCCATTCACAAGCTTCTTTATCATCTTTATTCGCTGCATTAGTTTTTCTATTTGATACTAAATCCGATTTTAATACTTTACCTGGTGCTTGCTTACCGAAATAAAGCTTAACATTAGAGTTTAATACATTTGCTGCCGCGGGAGACTGTAACGCTTCATCAATTGAAAAATAATGTGTTGTATTTCTTGGTGCGCAAGCTGAAAGTATGATAGCACTAAGTGCAAAAATAAAAGTTTTAGAAAATGTCATAGAAAAGTCCTTATAAAGTTAATTAATTTTGATACCAAAAATCGTAAAAATTAAACCATAAAAGTGGTGATTTTGCACATTCTTTAGCGAGTAGGTCAGCATATTGTTGTACCGCCTTCTGAATATTCTGCTCACGAGCTTTACCTCGACCACTAATTACGCCAGAAAAACGACGTAGTTTTAAGTGGTAAACACTATGCTGTTTTGTGCAAAACACACTATTGATTGGTGCTTTAAGTAATGCTGCTAACAACCATGCACCTTGTGGAAAATCAGCAGGCATTCCCAGAAAATTTGCTTGTACTGTTTTATCTCCTCTCACAGGGATACGATCTGCTGCAATAGCAATCCATTCTCCGCGCTCAACTCGCTCTGCAAGCTCTAACATTTTTTGTGCATTTAAATCTTCTACTTGGATCAAAGGTAGCTCATCTGCACCAGCTTCAACTAAAGCTTTATTGAAAGCCTCTGCATGCCGACTATGAACTAGCACATTCAAGCGAAAATTTGCATGATGCCCACTTCCTACTAAAGCACGGCAAATTTCAATATTACCAAAATGAGAACACAATAGAATCTGTCCGCGCTCATTACTATTCATATCTGCATAAAGATTATCAGCATCATCAATAATGAGATCGTTATAACAAATCTGTTTTTGCCATACCGCAAAACGATCCGTAATAGCTTCGCCAAAAGCAAGAAATTGGCGAAAAACAGCCCATTTAGGTAAACGAATATCAGGGAAAAATGCCTGTAATTTTTGCTGGTATTGTGCAATATGCAATCGATTACGGCGTGAAGTAAGAAAGAAATATAAAACCACCCAGAAAGTGGTAAAACGGATTAAAGGTAAAGGTAAATATTTTACGATCCAACGAGTGAGCATAAGGAAAAATGCTGTACCACGTTCTTGTTGTTTCGCCCAATGTGCACTATTCACTTCATTTTCCCCATCAAAAACCGTTTTAACATAGCAAGAAACAAGCGTGCATGCATTTTGCTTATTAACCAATTATCTTTCCAAGCGCGGAAATGTGAAGTGCCATTAAGTTCATATTTGACCAATGTATCAATCCAAACTATTGGTATTTTTCGCCAATGCAAGCGCACTAAAATATCAATATCAAAGTCCATATAATCGCCAATTGATTCTTGCTCTAATAAAGTGATGGTTGTTGCTAATGGATAAATACGAAAACCACACATGCCATCATGAATATCAGTGGATAAGGTATTTACCATAATCCAAAAATTGGTAATTTTACGACCATACAAGCGTGCTTTGGGCGCATCCTCGCCATAAATAGGGCGACCACAAACTAACGCTTGAGGTTGTAATTTACTTTGAGTTAGCATTTTTTCAACATCAGGCAAGTTATGTTGACCATCTGCATCTACCTGCAATGCATGAGAAAAACCTTGTTTAAATGCTTCAAGTAAGCCTGTTTTTACTGCCGCACCTTTACCGCCATTCTCTGCACGATAAATAACAAAAATTCCATCTTGTTTTTCCAGTGAAGACAAAAGAGATCGATGCATTTTGCTGGAACCATCATCTACAATCAAAATGGGAAGCTGAAACTGACGTACTCTTTCAACCACATGAACTAATGTTTGAGAATGATTATAGTGGGGAATAAGTACAATGGGATTAAATACGGAATTCATTAAGTTATCTCATCTTGCTGGCTTAAGCAGACTCTTTCAAAATCTGCTCGGCTAATTTTCGATTGGCTATTACGAGGTAATTGTGTACAAAAACGCCAAAAACGCGGCAATGCTAGTTTCTCTTGATACTGTCCTACAAATTGCTTCAATTCATCAATAAGCGTTTTACGTTGATTTTGTTGCAATAGCTCAATCCCTGTTGTATTCAATGCAATCCAAGCAACTGGACGTTGTTGAGTAGGATGCAAGGCAATATAACAATCCCTTACCCATGGATGCTTGAGCAAATCTTGTTCAATAGCCACTAAAGAAATGCGCTTATCCCCTAGCTTTACAATACGATCAATGCGTCCTAACAGTTGAAATCCATTGCTATAAATCTCAACTGCATCAGCGGTTTGCTCTTTTTGGTTAATCCAAGCTGACTTCACCCACAATGCACCCTGTGCATCAAGACCAATTTGGCTATGAGGTAAACTTTGCCATAAACCATTATCTTGACGAGCAGCTATCGCTCCTGTTTCTGTACTACCATAAATTTCAACAACAGGAATAGTCAATTGAGTTCGAATTAAATTGCCTACATTTTCAGGTAATACACCACCTGAAGAAACTATACCGATAAGATTGCACTGACGTAAAGCAGCATTTTCTAAATTTAAGCGACTTAACAAAGCAGGGCTACTAATCCAAATGGCTTGCTGGGATTGATAACTTTGCTCAATTAAATATTCTGGGTAGTGTAATTGCTCACCCCCTAATGACCAGCCCATTTCTAACGCTAAAAAAACACGAAAAGTTAAGCCATAAAGGTGCTGAACACTCACACTACCTAATACCGTAATATTTATACCACGTTCAAAAGGCAAAACTTGCGCTAAAGTTTCAGCCTCTTTCCACATTTGCTGTGCAGTTTTTTTAATAATTTTTGCTTGCCCGCTGCTACCTGAAGTCTTTAAGCAAATTTCTGTTGAGTTAGTTTTATCAATATCAGAAGTAATATGCTCAACATGCTGTGAAGTTGCGTAACAAGAAAGGTATTCTTGAGTAAAAAGAAGATCAGCATTTTCTATGACCCAACGCTGATTTTCAGGAAGTAAATTGGGTGGAAGTAAAACTTTTACTTTGGCATCTAAACAAGCTAATAAAGTGCAAGTGAATAATTGTGCATTTTCAATCCATAATCCAACAATCTGTATATTATCTTGTATTAACTGCTGGTAAATTTGCTGACGACGATAATCAAAATCAGTACTCGTAAGTTGAGCATTTCTTAACGATGATGCCATCATTGCTCCTGCTTCTTCATTACAATTTGTCTGATACACCATTCGCCTACCATCAATATTGCCATCAAAATATAAGCAATAACCCCTGTATACAGTGCCCAATAATGATATTGTTCAGACAAAATAAATCCCGTAGTCATCAAAATATTTAATAAAAAAAATACACACCATGATTTTGTGACAACACGTGTGTACCAAATCGCTTTTTCAGGTAAATTTGGGGTTTGTAAACGAGCAAAACGCTCAATAATAGATTGTTTACTAAATAAACTTCCAGCAAAAAGCGTTAACATCATGACATTAATAGCTACAGGATACCAATACATTGTGTCAATTGTACGAGTAAGCCCGACTAACAACAAAATGAATGCCATCATTAATGCAAGATAACGTTGCCAATTTGCTGGCTGTAAATATCCTTTCATCCCCCATAATCCTGCCATAATATAAGGCAAGCAATACAATATAGATTGATATTCTTGCCCTAAAAACAACCAAATAATAGGATATGTGATAGTGACCAACGTCAATAATAAATTTACCGCAAATTGCAATCTACTCATGCATTACTCGTCAGCAAATACAATCAAACCACTGGCACACATTTCACCCTCTGTTTTAAGTTGGAAGGCTATTCGATTCTTTGTTGCCTCCCATTTTAAAGTTAACAACATTTCGTCATTTGGACGCAAAAATTTCTGAAACTTTAAATTATCAATTCGTAATATGTTGCGCTTAAAATCAAAAAGACGTGTGATTTGCTCATTGACCCATTGCAATTCAATCACACCTGGGACTAATGGAAAATGAGCAAAATGCCCTTCAAAATAATGCAAATCAAGAGGTACTTTTCCACTTAAAAGATATACATTGTCTTGTGAAGTATAATTCGTCCAAGAAGGCGTTAATATAGGGGAAAAACTGTCTATAAATACATCAAAATCTTGCTGTTGAGGCAGTTTTTCAACAAAGCGCCATACCCATGGTATGGCGACAGATTCAAAATCAGAACAAAGCTGATTTACCACACTTTTTCTACCTTGTTCTCTAAATACAGAGATACCTGATGTGGATAATTCAACTAACGCCCATAATTGATCCTGTTGAATACGGATAATACAATCATTCACCCAGCTATGCTGTTGCAATAATTGTTTAATTTGTTGGATACTGTTCATTACACAGAATGATCATTAACACTGATTTTCTTTACCGCCTCTATGACATCTTTAACTGTACGCACATTACGAAAATCTTCAGCCTGTAACTTATAACCTGTCTGGCGTTTGATATAATCGATCAAATCAATTGCATCAATACTATCGATTTCTAAATCTTGATAAAGGTGTGTTTCAGGCGTAATTTTAGCTGCGTCAATTTCAAATAAAGATACAAGAGCGTCAGTCAATACTTTTTGAATTTCTTGTTCAGTCATAACTTAATCCTTAACTTTGTTGTGAACGGATGAATGTCGCTAACGTAGCTACACTTTCAAAATGCTCACGTAAATTTTGCTGCTCACTATTTAACTGTAAACCAAAGTTTTTTTGTACTGCTAAACCTAACTCTAAAGCATCTACGGAATCTAAACCTAAACCATCATCACCAAATAAAGGTGCGTTTGTATCAATATCCTCTGCACTCATTTCTTCAAGTGCAAGACTATCAATAATTAATTGTTTTAATTGTAATTCGAGCTCCATTTTTGATCCTTTGTCTTTGAATTGAAATAATCTTCTAAATATTGATTTAAATGACGAGAAGCGATAGGTAATGGCTTCTCTGCTAACCACTGCTGTGGATTAATATCCTCACCCACAATTAATTCGTAGCAAATTTTGTGCTTTGGAATTTTATACCAAGGCTGTCCTTTTTTTAAATTAGGTGGGTTCATTTTAATTACAAGGGGAGTAATCACTTTTGCACTTCGTAAGCCTATAGAAACCGCACCACGATGTAATTTTACTACGCCATCCCAGCCTGTACGGGTTCCTTCGGGAAAGAGCAGCAGCGCTTCATTTTTTAGAACTTCGTGACTTTGTTCTAAAAGTGCTTCCGATTCTGTATTAGGTAGAAAACCACAAGCCTTAATTGGACTGGTCATCGCAGGATTATTCAACAACTCTTTTTTAACAATACAATTAAAACGCGGTTCTTGACTAAAAATTAAAACTACATCTAATAATGAAGGATGATTCGCTAACACTAACTGCCCCGCGCGCCCAAGCCGCTCAAAACCTTGGTATTTTATCTCTAAAATGCCAGCCCAAGAGAGATAACGGATAAAAAAACGCCAACTGCTACTCACAATTTGACGCCCTTTTAGCTGGGTTGTAAGATCATTATACGGATAGTTTTTCGTATAAGGATACAATATAACTTTGAATAAGACTCCAACAATACCAAACAAAATAAAGCCAAATAAAGTACCTAGCAAGCGCTTTATCCAATCTATTTTTTCTGCCATTGCCATGCTCCCCCACAACTACTTGGTGTTTGCCATTGCGTCTGGGTAAGATGATAATTTTTAACCCAAGTAAGAGCGTTATCCACTAATCCACTAGCTGTAACAACTTGTCTGTCTAAACTTAAGCAATAATCCTGCCCTTTTTCCACCACCATTGCTAATGCATAGGAAAATGGTGGACGAACAAAAGGCTGAACATTATACATTTTATCTGGCGGACATTCAGCAACCACCACAAGGACTTTTTCTTGCCCATCATTAAGTAACAAAAAAGCTTCCAGTAACGCAATTTCAAGATTATCTTTTTGTGCACTTATTGCTGTAGTTTCATTTTTTATCTGCCGCATTTCAGACCACTGTCCAACTAAAGCATTGTGCACAGATAAACTAAATGACGTTGGTGAAACATCACCTTCTTGCAATAGGCTTTGCCATAACGCAAAACTACGATTAAGCTCGCTATTAAGCGAAGCATAGACAACAGGTAAATTATTGTCCTGCTCAGTTAATTGCCACGCAGCTTCAAAAAATAGCCGCGCAGCATCACTTAACCGACGACGCTTTAAAGGCGGTAAAAAAGCTAATTTAGGATTAAAATTTTCCCATTGTTCTGCATTTCTCAACCAATGTGTTTCACCTTGTCGCCAATCTTCAACAGACAATGTTTTATTACATACAATATTCCAATGAGAAATATTGAACGAAAACTTACAAATTGATGTACCACCCATAATCAGTAAAAATTAATAATATTTAAATAATTCATTCACAATGTTATCTACTTGACCTTTTAGTCCAGTTTGAGCGACATTTGCTTTTTCCTCTTCCCCAATCAACCAATAAGATACTTCACCTAAATTCGTACGTTCATCATAGTTCATTTCACTTACTCGTAATTTGGCAGAATGAATTAAACCATCTTTCTGATTAAGAGAATATGCAAGTGCATAACGACAGCGAGGAGGAAGTTCAGTTCTAATTTCTGAGGTAATCCCTTTGACTTTTAAATTTTGTGCAATTAATTGTGTAAACTCAGGCAACTTAGGATTCTCAGCATCTTTGATACAAATATGTTTCAAGTCATTTATTTTACTAAGAGGAGTGCTTTTGAAAGTTGTTGTTGAGCAGGCTGTTGATAACATAGTTAAAAGCAATAAACTAGGTAAAAAGTAATTCTTCATATTTTTCTTTCCCCAAAGTAGCATAAAATTCTGGATATTTTACCTGATTTTGACCAGATTATGTAGCGATTGTCATATTTGTGACAGCTCATAATGTAAGCTGTACAGTTTTACTATATCAATTGCTTGTTTTGGTTCTAAATTGAGTAATAATCAACAACTGTCTTCTAACTGATTTACTTGATAATGTTCAATCAATTAATGCTATTTTATGTGTAGCTAAGCGAAAATCTAACTTAGCCAACCCCAACGGCTGCTAATAATTATGTTGATTCACTGTTCAAAAAAGCGAAATTGCTTAAATAGCTAAATTTTGTGTAAGTTGAAATGTTGCCGCATTATTTAAATTTGCCATGAAATCTAACGGGCTTGTATGTTGTAGAGTCAACGACTGAAACATTTTGTTGAATTTACTTAGTGAACTAAAATTGGACGCTAAAGAAAGGGGAGTATCAGATTGTACTTTTGTTTTGAGCGGTAATGCACCTTGAATAATAGGTAAGTGCGGTATGTTTTTACAAAATTTTGGCATGTCACCTTTATAGCAAGTAATTAATTAAAAACGCGGTTTCTATGGCACCACTTACGCCCAATATATGATCTATATCTTTGCTAAAATCCATTGGCTATGCAGTAAGCTGTCCTGTTTGTGAATAAGATACAATTAAAATACTTTTCATAAATAGGTATGTACACAGACAAATCTTATGTTTGCCTATTATCTATATCAACTCAGGAGTGGAGCGAGTATCAAACCTACTCTTACATTTATTCCACCCAGCGTTTAAAAATTAACGAAGTATTGACACCACCGAAGGCAAAATTATTATTCATGACATAATTTGTGTGAATTTCACGTCCATCACCTTGGATGTAATCAAGTTGACCGCAACGTTCATCAACATGATTTAAATTAATCGTTGGCGCAAACCAATTATCTTTCATCATCTCAATAGAAAACCACGATTCTAATGCACCACAAGCACCCAGTGTATGTCCAAGATAGCTTTTTTGTGAGCTTAATGGCACTTTACCAAACACAGCTTCTGTCGCTAGCGTTTCTGCGATATCACCTTGTTCCGTCGCTGTGCCATGCCCATTCACATAGCCAATTTGGCTTGGCGTAATGGCGGCATCTTTAATCGCTAATTCCATACAGCGCTGCATGGTTTCTTTTTGTGGACGTGTCACATGGCTACCATCACTATTTGCGCCATAACCTACCACTTCAGCAATGATATTGGCACCACGTGCAAGCGCATGTTCTAATTCTTCTAATACAAACATTCCTGCTCCTTCGCCAATGACTAAACCATCACGCTGTTGATCATAAGGACGCGGTGTTTGTTTAGGGGTATCATTTTTACGACTAGCGGCATAGAGTGAATCAAATACATAAACTTCTGACGGGCAAAATTCTTCACCACCACCTGCTAACATCATCGGGATAAGCCCATATTTAATTGATTCATAAGCATAACCTATGGCTTGGCTGCCTGACGAGCAAGCACTTGATGTTGGGATAATGCGTCCTGTTAAACCGAAAAAAATACCAATATTTGCGGCAGTGGTATGCGGCATCATGCGCACATAAGTATTCGCATTGAATCCTTCTGATTTACCTGTCATTAATAGCTCTGCTGCATCTTTAATATCATTAGTTGAGCCAGTTGAAGAACCACAAGCTACTCCCATTCTGCCATCTTTGAGATAATCCAAGATAACGCCATTTTCATCAAGTAAGTTTGCATTAGCAAGTGCTTGCTCACTGGCATCAACGACAAGCTGTGAAACACGTCCAAGGCTACGAAGTTGTTTACGATTCCAATGTTTTGGTGGACGATAATCAGCAATAATTGCCCCTAAACGAGCTTCTAATTCAGGATAACGATCAGCCCAACTGTCCATCGTTTGCACTGCATTTTGTTTACGTTGAAAAGCCATTTTAATTTCTGACCAATGGCGACCAAATGCAGTAATACCGCCAATCCCTGTTACTACAACTCGTTTCATTCTATCTCTCTTTATACTGAGCGAATACAAGACTCGCTTTTACATTATTTGCTAACACAATCCACCGTTTACTGCGATCACTTGACGCGTGATATAACCCGCTTTTTCATCCATTAAAAACTGTACCGCATGAGCAACTTCATCAGGATTACCCATTCGTTGCGCAGGAATCATTTTCAGAATGTCATCAATAGGTACATTTTCGTCTAAAATATCAGTATCAATTAATCCTGGTGCAACACAGTTTACTGTGATTTTACGTTTGGCAAGTTCAATAGCTAATGCTTTTGCGGCACCGATAATACCAGCTTTTGATGCGCTGTAATTCACTTGTCCACGATTGCCGATTAACCCAGAAACTGAAGTAATGCAAACAATTCGCCCTGCTTTACGACGGCGAATCATTGGCATCATAATCGGGTGTAACACATTGTAAAAACCATCTAAATTAGTCCGAAGTACACAATCCCAATCTTCATCAGTTAATGCCGGAAAAGCATTATCACGAGTTAGCCCTGCATTCAGTACCACGCCATAATATGCCCCAAATTCATCTATATCTGCGACCAATTTTTTGGCAACCTCTGCTCGATTAGCCACATCAAATTGTAATACTCTAGCTTGTCGCCCTAATGCACGAATTTCTTGGGCAACTGCTTCTGCTTCTTCAATACGAGAACGGCAATGTACAACAATATCATATCCCTGTTCGGCTAAATTTAGTGCAATTGCTTTTCCAATCCCTCGACTTGATCCTGTAATTAAAACCGTATTTGCCATTGTTATCCTTTATTTCGCATTTCTAGCACACATAATGCATAATTATACATCAATATTGCGTTATCCTTGAATTGACAAGTTTATTATACCGCTCAATTATAATAAAAATCCTCGTCAATCTTTGTACGTACGAGGATTTCAAAATTTATCATCGCCAAATAGAAAGCGAGCAACTTAAAATTGTTAAAATATTAACCGCACTTTTACCCATATCTTACTCACTTAAGGCAATAGCTGCTCTAATGCCCACAACGCGTCCAATGCCTCACGACGGCGAATTAAGTGGACTTGATCACCATCAACCATCACTTCTGCTGTCCGCGAACGTGAATTATAGTTGGATGACATACTTGCGCCATAAGCCCCTGCTGAACGTTGTACCAGATAATCCCCCTCTGCAATCGCTAATTGACGTTGTTTGCCTAGAAAATCGGAAGTTTCGCAAATTGGACCAACTACGTCATAAACTTGTGCTTGGCGAGTTAAAGTACGGTCAACTTCAATAATATTCATATAAGCTTGATATAGGGCAGGGCGGATCATATCGTTCATTCCCGCATCAACAATGGCAAAATGACGACTTTCATTGCTTTTTATGTATTCTACTTTCGTGACTAAAATGCCTGCATTGGCGGTGATAGCACGTCCTGGTTCCAGAATAATTTCAAGATCGTTATAAGCTTTTAATTTTTCCAATAATGCTGAAGCATATTCTGTTGGGTGAGGCGGTGTTTCATCAGTATAGGTCACACCTAAGCCGCCACCTAAGTCTAAATGTCTAAGTAAAATACCATCTTGCTTTAGTTGTTCCATTAACACAATGAGACGATCTGTCGCATCAAGAAAAGGTTGTAGCTCAGTTAACTGAGAGCCAATATGGCAATCCATTCCTGTAATTTGAATATGTGGTAACTGGCTCGCTATACGATAAACTTCGCGAGCCTGATCGACACTGACGCCAAATTTATTTTCTTTTAAACCAGTTGAAATATAAGGGTGTGTATGTGCATCTACATCAGGATTTACGCGTAATGAGATAGGCGCAATTTTACCCATTTCACCTGCAACTTGATTGATACGTTGTAATTCAGCAATGGATTCAACATTAAAACAACGAATCCCCACTTCTAAAGCGCGTGCAATTTCAGCATGTGTTTTAGCGACCCCAGAAAACACGATTTTGCTTGCCTCACCGCCTGCAACCAGTACACGCTCTAGTTCACCTTGCGATACAATATCAAATCCTGATCCTAAACGTGCCATGACATTTAAAAGCGCAATATTTGGGTTAGACTTGACCGCAAAACAAATCAAATGCGGATGATCACCTAATGCCTTATCAAAAGCATGCCAATGGCGTTCTAAAGTGGCACGCGAATAAATATAAAGCGGTGTGCCAAATTGCTCAGCAATTTGTCGGACAGGCACTTGTTCTGCCATTAATTGTTGCTGTTGATATTGAAAATAATCCATTGCATACCTACTATTTTACTGTGTCTTGTACTTGCTCTTTTTCTGGAAAATAAAGCGGTCCTTTTACACCGCAACTCACGGTTAAGACACAAAGTGCAGCTAAGACGAAAGCGGAGACCCATTTTTTCATTTTATTATCCTTTGTTGTTGACATTGACAACACTTTTTACCATTAAATCTGTCTTTGTGCTATCACAATAATGCGAAAATCTTTATAATCCTTAGTTTTAGCACGATGAATAAGAGGGATTTATGAACGTAACGGAATTTCATCAAAATATTGAGCAGATTTGGGCGACGATTGAAGAACAATTAGAAGCGCAAGACTGCGATGTGGATTGTGATATACAAGGTTCTGTTTTCAGCATTACCTTTGAAGATCGCAGTCAAATTGTCATCAATAAACAAGAACCATTATTAGAATTATGGTTAGCTAGCCGTGTTGGCGGGTTCCATTTTAGCTTTCAAAATAATGAATGGATTAGCAGTGATGGCAAAAAATTTTGGGATTGTTTAGAACAAGCTTGTACTGCGCATGGAGAATCTGTGCATTTTCGCTAAGGATAAAGCATGAAAATCAATCAACAATGGCTAATTTTAACGGGATTCCTCAGTGTAATTTTCAGTGCAACAGCTTTAGCGCAAGGCGTTGAAAGTTCTCGCCCTTATCAAAGTAAAACGCAAGTCTTACTGACAAAATCAGAAGATTTTGTTGGCTTACTTGGCTATGAAAAAAACTATTTGATGGCGACTTATTCAGATGGCAACTTCCAGAAAAAAGACAACACACGTAAGGACGAACTAAAATTTCAAATTAGTTTAGCATTGCCACTGTGGCGCGGTATTTTGGGTAAAGATTCCGTATTAGCTGCCTCTTATACACAAAAATCCTGGTTTCAATTAAGCAATGTAAATGAATCCTCGCCGTTCCGCGAAACCAATTATGAACCACAGTTGTTTATTGCTTGGAAAACACAGTACGCTTTACCTTTTGGCTGGATAATGCAGGATGTTGAAACAGGTATCAATCACCAATCGAATGGTCGCAATGATCGCGAAAAGCTTTCTCGTAGTTGGAATCGTATTTACGCTCGAGCCTCTGCAATAAAAGATCACTGGACAATTGAAATCAAACCTTGGTGGCGTATCCCTGAAAAAACCAAAGATGATGATAATCCTGATATCAGCAAATATCGAAGTTACTTTGATTTAGCAGTAGGCTACTATTATCAAAATCATCAATTCAAACTGTCAGGGCACTATAATCCCGCTTCTAATAAAGGTGGACTAGAAGCAAGCTACAGCTATCCGATCACTAAAAATATTCGTTTCTATACCCAATATTACACTGGCTATGGTGAATCTTTAGTCGATTATCAGAAAAATATTCAACGCATTGGTATAGGTATTTCGCTAAATAATGTGTTCTGATGAAGTACAACAACAAAGCATAAAAAGTGCGGTCGATTTTAAGCAAGTTTCACTAAAACAGACCGCACTTGATGTATTGCACTCTGTTTTTGGTTACCAAAGCTTTCGCCTCGGACAAGAAGAAGTGATCGATGCTACATTACAAGGCAAAGATAGCCTTGTCATTATGGCAACAGGTAATGGAAAATCATTATGCTATCAGATTCCAGCCTTATGTTTTGAGGGGCTAACACTAGTGATTTCACCGCTGATTTCATTAATGAAAGACCAAGTGGATCAACTACTTGCTAATGGCATTGAAGCAGACTACCTCAATTCAAGTCAGACCTTTTCGGAACAGCAAACTGTACACAATAAAATCATGGCGGGTAACTTAAAGCTGTTATATGTTTCACCAGAAAAAGTGATGACCACAAGTTTCTTCCACTTAATCTCACATAGCCAAGTCAGTTTTATTGCTATTGACGAAGCCCATTGTATTTCACAGTGGGGACATGACTTTCGCCCTGAATATAGCCAACTAGGCGGTTTAAAAAGCTGTTTCCCAAATGCACCAATTATGGCATTAACTGCGACCGCCGATCATGCCACGCGTAAAGATATTCTATTACATCTCAATTTACATGATCCCCATGTATATATTGGTAGTTTTGATCGTCCTAATATTCGCTATACTTTAGTCGAAAAGTTCAAACCGATGGATCAATTGTGCCGTTTTGTATTAGGACAAAAAGGCAAGAGCGGCATTATTTATTGTAATAGCCGCAATAAAGTAGAACGTATTGCAGAAAGCCTGCGTAATAAAGGTGTATCTGCTCAAGCTTACCATGCAGGACTTGAAGCAAGTCAACGTGAGCAAGTACAACGTGCTTTTCAACGCGATAATGTCCAAGTAGTTGTGGCGACTATTGCGTTTGGCATGGGAATTAATAAATCTAATGTACGTTTTGTGGCACACTTTGATTTACCGCGCAGTATTGAAGCTTACTATCAAGAAACTGGACGAGCTGGGCGTGATGATTTACCTGCAGAAGCTGTGTTATTTTATGAGCCAGCGGATTATGCTTGGCTGTATAAAATTTTATTAGAAAAACCAGAAAGTTCGCAACGTCAAATTGAAGAACTCAAACTACAAGCGATTGGCGAGTTTGCAGAAAGTCAAACTTGTCGCCGTTTAGTCTTACTCAATTATTTTGGTGAACATCGTCAAACCCCTTGTCAAAATTGTGATATTTGTCTTGACCCGCCCAAACAATACGATGGTCTAGTGGATGCACAAAAAGTGATGTCAACAATTTATCGCGTAGGGCAATGTTTTGGAACGCATTATATTATTGGTATATTGCGTGGCTTAACTCATCAAAAAATTAAAGACCACCAACATGACCAACTTAGTGTCTATGGCATTGGTAAAGATAAAAGTAAAGAGCACTGGCAAGCTGTGATTCGCCAATTAATTCATTTAGGCTTAGTCAAACAAATCTTTGATCATTTCAATACCACATTACAATTGACCGAAAATGCCAAACCTTTTTTACGTGGTGAACGACCACTACAACTTGCTATGCCACGACTTTCGTCACTGCAAGCTGTCATTTCGCCGCAAAAAAATGCGTTGAATCACTATGATAAAGATCTCTTTGCCCGTTTACGTTTTTTACGCAAACAAATTGCAGATAAAGAAAACATTCCGTCCTATATTGTGTTCAACGACGCAACTTTACAGGAAATGGCACAATATCAGCCAACTACAAATGCTGAAATGCTTCAAATTAATGGAGTAGGGGCAATCAAACTAGAACGCTTTGCCCAACCTTTTATGGCGCTCATTCGCGAACATAAAAGTACATTAACTAACAATAGTCATCCACTCAATTTAGAATAAAGTGCGGTCTGTTTTAACTGAGTTTTGCCGACATTTTACTTATCAAAATGACAACAAAAAAAAGCACAGTCCGATACAAACTGTGCTTTTCAAGACGAGCGAATCTCGCTTAGAAATGAATATTCAAACCTAACGTAAAATTACGCCCCATTTGCGGTACAAATGGTAAAAAGGAAGTATGTGAATAGATCTTACGATTCAATAAATTATTACCTTCAATAAACAGTTGATAATCCACTTTACCTATCGTGCGAGAATAATCTAACCCCATATTCAATAAACTATGCGCCGCTGTGGCATTTTCTAACGGTGCCACTTTATTTTGTTGATAAACATAAGTATATTCTAATGAACTTGCTAAATTGTCTGTCACTTGCATATTCGCTCTGAAGCCTAAGCGAGCAGGTGGTACTCTTGGCGCATTTTGATCAGCTTGTAGTACTGGTGTTCTTGTCTGTGTAATATGCTCAATAATATATGTTGGTGGTAAATCAAATAATTTACCGCGCACATAATCACCAAATAATCCCATTTTTAAATCGGGAGTAAATGCATAATCAATACGTCCCTCTGTACCATAATAAATCGCTTTTGATTGGCTATATCTATTTAACGATAGATTACCTGCTTTACTCAATGTCTGATTAAAAATACGATTTTTGAAATCATTGTAATAGACATTCAGTGTGTAGCTTAATTTGTCATCAGAATAAGCTAAGCCGAGTTCATAATTATCAGAAATTTCTTTTTTTAAATAGCGATTACCATGCTCAAATGAAACTGTCGCTAAGTGCTTACCATGGTAATACAATTCCATTGGTGTCGGATGGCGTTCATTATGTGAATAAGTAAAAGACAAAATATAATCAGGCATAAATGCCCAATTTATAGAGCTAGAGTACGATGTTGCCCTATCGTTATAAGTAGATAAATCTGGTGTGAGATAGCTTCCCTTTCTACAAAGACTAGGGCGATACAAAATGCTATTTTTATTACAACCTTCTACTGATTCTTTTATCTTGGCTAATCTGCCCACATCATGTTCAATTTTAATTTCTTGCTTTTCTGTTCTCAATCCAACTTCAAATAAAAAATCTTGCCAACGTAATTGCTCAACGGCAAAGAAACTAGTTTGTAATTGTGTATTTTCAATAAGTGCCCAATGTTTACGATCTCCTTCTTTAATTTTCTGTGAATCTCGCTTTTTATTTTTATGACAAGGATGAGTCGCATTCAAAGAGCAAGGCGCAATGCGGGGGATATTAGCACTACTAGTTTGGGTTTGATATTGGGCACCCAATACACCTGTTAGACCGCCAACTGGTGTATGGAAAAATTCAATACGCACATTATAGCCATTATTCTTAAACAAATTGATTGGAATATCTGCATCTCGTTCATTGTGTTTATAGCGGGTTTCTGAATAACTGAATTTAACTTTGTCTAACTCTTTGATTGGCTGTTTCAATTCTGCGCGAATATCATAACGTTTTGACTGTGAATCAACGAAAGGACCGCCAACGGTATGATCATGGTCATGCCCATAAGGGTTATCATGGCTATGTTTACCGTCATTCTCATGTCCATAGCAGTGAAAGTGAGTGTTCACTAAATCCGTATCGTCCATTAAATGCGGATAAAGCCCCAAATAGTAGTTATGTCTGAGGTTCCCACCCCAAATATGCGCACTACAACTATCAAGTTTATGATTATGACCAGGCAAGCCATATTTCTCACGGCGCTCATTATAAGCAAAGCCAAGATAGCCTCGTTCACCAATAAAAGAAATGCCATAGCTGCCTGCTTTGGTTTTATTTTGTGTATCTGGCACATAATTCAGGGTTTGACCAAGTTTAAAGCCCGGTACACGATAGTTATCCGAATCACGCACAAGCCCTTCAAAACGTAATGCAATATGCTTTCCTAAACCAGCACTAATGCCTGTTGTTGCCAATTTTTCATGGCTATTGGTGTTGTAACGTGTATTTAAATCCACTTCATAGCCTTTTTCTGGCACTTGAGTTGGAATACGGCGGTCAATGACATTCACTACCCCAGCAGGAGAAGCGGTAGCATACAGCAAAGTAGAAGCGCCACGTACAATTTCAACTTGTTCTGCTAACAAAGTATCAACACCAATAGCATGATCTGGTGATAGCTGCGACATATCGATCACATCAGAGCCATTTTGTAAGATTTTTAAACGTACACCTTCCTGTCCACGAATCACTGGAGCACTGGCACCACCGCCAAATTGATTACTATGTACACTTAATTCCCCCGCTAATGCATTACCTAATGTGCTAGAACGTGCTTTTAATGCTTTTTTATTTACTACAATATCATTCAATTTTGGTGAACCTGACAAAGGGTCACTGGAAAATACGGCAATATTTGAGGTTACACTAATTTCGTCAAGCAAAATAACCTCTTCATTTTGGCTATTGGCAAACAAAGGACTTGTGGCAAACAGCGCTGATAATAAAACAGTAATTGGTTTTAATTTATAATTAACTTGTTGGTGGTACATAGGAATCCCTTCGAAATTAAACCTAAACAGAAAGTTACTTTTTACAAGAAAATGACCATCTTATTTTTTTGTAAAAAATAAGTTTTGCATATTACCGTTTGAATACAAAAAAGAAAAGTAAAAAATGATAAAAATTTTCATTTTCTATCTAACAAGAAAAATTGTTAAAAAACTCACCGCACTTTTTAAAGGCATTGCAACGACAGTACACTAGCTGGGAATATATTGGGTTGGGGTAAATGGAGTGAAAAAGAAAACAATATTTGGCAGAAATCGTTCTGCCCCTTTGAGTTAAATTGATTTTACTGCGGTAAATTTATCGCGCAGGAAATTACCCTACGCTTATAAGACAAACAGCGGCACGCCTTTACAATCATTTAAAATTACAATTAATAGTGAAATTAACTTGTTGCTGAACGCGCAAATTCCGCTGCTTTTACAATTAATGCTTCACTAGGACGTTGTAAAGTATAAAGCGCAAATTGTTCAACGGCTTGTAGCACAATAACTTCAGCACCTGAAATCACTTGTTTACTTTGTCGCTCAGCATATTGAATTAAAGATGTTTGTGCTGGTAATGCTACCACATCAAACACGGTTTTAGCTTGATTAATCAGCGATTCAGGAAAGGCAAGCGATTGTGCTGCTACGCCACCAGTCATACCAATAGGAGTCGCATTGACTAAAACATCCGCACTGTCGTTGTCTAGGTTTGCAATATACGAATAACCATATAAATCTGCTAAGTATTCACCTGTCATACGATTACGGGCATACACTTTTAAATGCTTAAAACCAGCATTTTTAAATGCCGCCACTACCGCTTTCGCCATACCGCCACTCCCCTGTACAATCACACTTGCATGAGGTTTTAACTGATACTGCTCAATTAATTTTACAATAGCAATATAATCGGTGTTGTACGCTTTGAGATAACCATTGTCATTAACAATTGTATTCACTGACTCTATTGCTTGTGCTGATGCAGATATTTCATCTAAAAATGGAATACAGCTTTCTTTAAAGGGCATCGACACTGCGCAACCGCGAATCCCTAACGCACGCACACCTTTAACCGCATGTTCAATATCGTTGGTCGTAAAAGCTTTATAAATATAGTTCAAGCCTAACTTTTGATATAAATAATTATGAAATCTTGTCCCAAAATTACCCGGGCGACCTGCTAAAGAAATACAGAGTTGTGTATCTTTATTGATCATCTTATTCACCTCCTTATATAACAAAAAAGTGCGGAAACTGACCGCACTTTCAGCTACTCATTATTCATTTTCATTCGGATTATCACCATTAAAATATTGGTTCATTTCGAAAGCGGGCTTCGCTTGCTTATCACGTCCGATCACACGTGCTGGCACACCAGCAGCAGTCGCATATTCAGGCACAGGCTGTAAGACAACTGAATTAGCACCAATTTTAGCATAGCGTCCAACTTCAATATTACCTAAAATTTTAGCTCCAGCACCTATCATCACACCTTCACGCACTTTCGGGTGACGATCCCCCGTTTCTTTACCTGTTCCCCCTAACGTCACACCTTGCAAAATAGATACATCATTTTCAACCACAGAGGTTTCACCAATCACAATCCCTGTGGCGTGATCAAACATGATACCGCAGCCAATTTCTGCGGCAGGATGAATATCCACATCAAAAGCGACAGAAATTTGATTTTGCAAATATACCGCAAGTGCTTTGCGATTTTGTTGCCACAAATAATGTGTAATACGATGGCTTTGCAAAGCATGGAAACCTTTTAAATATAATAATGGTGTTGACCATAATTCTACCGCGGGATCACGCTGGCGTACTGCTCGAATATCACAAGCGGCACTATCAATAATATCTGGTTGAGCCTGATAGGCTTCTTCAATAATCTCGCGCAATGCAATTGCAGGCATAATCGGATTGGCTAATTTATTTGCTAAAATATAGCTTAATGCATTACCTAAATTATGATGTTTTAAAATAGTTGCATGAAAAAAACTCGCCAAAATAGGCTCATTTTCGACTAAATCTTTTGCTTCTTGGCGAATATAATTCCAAACTTCTAATGGCATTTTTTCCCTCGCTTTTTATCTTCCTTGCTTATTCGCCTTTACGCTCACGTCCTAGTAAGCTAGCAGCAACTTCTTGCGCATTTTTACCACAGAACAAGACTTGATAAACTTGTTCAGTAATCGGCATTTCAATACCTTGTCGCTGTGCTAGTAAATAAGCTTCCTTCGCATTATAAAAACCTTCGACCACTTGACCAATGTTATCCATTGCAGTTTGCGCAGCAAAACCCTGCCCAAGCATAATGCCAAAACGGCGATTACGCGACTGATCATCAGTACAGGTCAATACTAAATCACCTAAACCAGACATTCCCATAAAAGTATTTGGATTCGCACCTAAAGAAGCGCCTAAACGACTAATCTCAGCAATGCCTCGAGTAATCAATGCGGTTCTCGCATTAGCACCAAATCCCATGCCATCTGACATACCAGCGCTAATCGCGATCACATTTTTAATCGCACCGCCTAATTGCACTCCAATCATGTCCTGATTGATATACACACGGAAATGCTTACTACAATGAATACGCGCCTGAAATTCCAAAGCAAATTGCTCATTATTCGCAGCAAGTGCAATTGCAGTTGGTAAGCCTGCAGCTAATTCTTTGGCGAATGTTGGACCAGATAATACCGCCAATGGATATTGCGTACCGAGTTTTTCTTCAATCACTTCTTGCAATAAACGCCCAGTATCACGCTCCAATCCTTTCGTTGCCCAAGCAATACGATGATCAGGACGTAAATACGGCTTAATTTTCTCAATGACCTCACCAAAAACATGGCTTGGCACAACAATTAATAAATCACGAGAACGACTTATTGCTGTGGCTAAATCCGCTTCAATATGCAATGCTTCAGGAAAATCAATATTCGGTAAAAAGGCATTATTCTGCCGTTCTTCACTCAAACGTTGCATATGTACAGGATCATGTCCCCACAGATAAGTAGGGAATCCATTTCGCGAAAATGCGATAGCCAATGCTGTACCATACGAACCTGCACCAAGCACAGTAATTGGAGAAGTGGCAACAGTTGTATTCATACTTATACTCCCGCAAAATTGTGGAATTGAGTGAGGAAAATAGACATCATCTTAACTAGAGTAAGTGATAAAATTTCGCTCCCGAAGCGAGAGCGAAAAGAGATAGATTAATGAACTTCTTTGTTTTCTTGTTCAGTATTTTGTTCAGCTTGTTGTTCTTGGCGTTGTAAATAGTCCATAAACAACGCATCGAAATTCACTGGTGAAAGATTCAATGCAGGGAATGTTCCACGATTAACTAAGCTTGAAACCAATTCACGTGCATATGGGAATAACATGCTTGGACATTGCGAAGTCAAACAATGTGCCATTTGCATATCTTCTAAACCACTAATAGTGAATACACCCGCTTGTTTTACTTCACAAATAAATGCAACATCACCTGTGCTTTCCATTGTGGTTTCGACTGAAATATTTAAACAAACTTCGTATAAATCGTCACCGACCTGTTTTGCTTCTGTACTTAAATCAAAGCCTAATTTTGGATCCCAATCTTGTTGGAAAATATGTGGCAAATTTGGTGCCTCAAACGACACGTCTTTCACATAAATACGTTGAATTTGTAATACAGGTTGAACTTCTTGTTCTTCTTTTTCTACTACTTTATTTTCTTCAGCCATTTTTAAGTCCTTATGATTTATTTTTTAATTAAAGGTAAATTTGCAGCGCGCCAGCCTGTAATGCCTTCTTTTAATGTATAAACTTGGTTAAAACCTTGTTTAACGAGCAATTCAGCCGATGCGCCTGCACTCATACCTGTTGCACAAACGAGAATGACAGGCGTGTCTTTATGTTGGTTAATTTTACCGACATTATTCTTTTTAATTTCTGCGGGTAAAATATTTAAGCTATTAATAATGTGACCATGAGCAAATTCATCGATTGAACGTAAATCCACCACAACTGCATTTTCATTATTCATTAAACTAACTGCTTCTGCGTTAGTTACAACTTTCACTTTAGATGTAAAGTCTTTAAAAAAAGTATAAATAACCGTAAAAAACACCATTACCCAAGCGAGCACCATTAATGTATGATTTTGAGCAAAGGCTTTTGCCATTGGAATAAATTCTTGCATTTTTATCTCAGTGTTAAGTTTCAAAATGAGGTCTTAAGTATAACCGCAGTTTATTCATCTTTCAAAGGAAGTATTCAAATTTTAATTGATCTACATTATAGATAGCCTACCTATTTATTGCTATATTAGGCGCGATTCTACGCGAGTATGAATACAACCTATAGTTTCTTATCTTAATCTTTGTTCAACCTTACAACATAAGGATACGTTATGTTCTTCATTCAATTTGGCATAGTATTACTATGTATTTTAGTCGGTGCACGTATTGGCGGTATTGGACTTGGAGTCATGGGGGGCTTAGGTCTTGCTATTCTCTCTTTTGGCTTCGGTTTAAAACCAGCAGGATTACCTATCGATGTCATGTTTATGATCATGGCTGTCGTTTCTGCTGCAGCTGCAATGCAAGCCGCAGGCGGTTTAGATTATATGATCAAAATCGCGGCACGTATTTTACGTAAAAATCCGAAATATATTACCTTTATGGCACCCGCTGTGACTTGGACATTCACTGTATTAGCGGGGACTGGTCACGTAGCTTATTCAGTCTTGCCCGTTATCGCAGAAGTCAGTCGCCACAATGGTGTACGCCCAGAGCGCCCATTATCAATGGCAGTGATCGCTTCCCAGTTTGCTATTGTCGCCAGTCCAATTGCTGCAGCAGTAGTTGCTGTAGTGAACTACTTAGAGGCACAAGGTATCACACTAGGTAATGTATTAAGTGTCACTATTCCTGCGACTGTGTTAGGGCTTTTCGTTGCTTGTCTTTTTGTGAATAAGATGGGTAAAGAATTACATGAAGACCCAATTTATTTAGCCAAACTGCAAGATCCTGAATATGTTAAAGAAAGCCAAGTACAATCCACTATTGATGAAATTGAAGTGTCTCAATCAGCTAAAATTTCTGTCAGTATTTTCCTCACTGCGGCATTACTTGTGGTATTAATGGGGACTTTTGCAAGCTTACGCCCTATGTTTGATAACAAACCAATGGGTATGGCACACACAATTGAAATCGTGATGTTATCTGCTGGTGCACTCATTATGCTTATCTGTAAACCAGACGGTACAGCTGTTACTAAAGGCTCAGTTTTCCATGCAGGTATGCGTGCAGTGATTGCCATCTTTGGTATTGCTTGGTTAGGTGATACCTTAATGCAAGCACATCTTGCCCAAGTAAAAGACGCCGTAAAATACTTAGTAGAAAGCGCTCCTTGGACATTTGCGTTTGCGCTCTTTGGACTGTCAGTGTTAGTTAACAGCCAAGGCGCAACAGTAGCTACCTTATTCCCACTCGGTATCGCACTAGGTATCCCTGCGCCAATTCTGATTGGTACATTCGTTGCTGTGAACGGTTATTTCTTCATTCCAAACTACGGTCCAATCATTGCGTCAATCGACTTTGATACAACAGGTACAACCCGCATCGGTAAATTCATCTTCAACCACAGCTTTATGCTACCTGGTTTATTAAGCATGGCATTTAGCTTAGGATTTGGTTTACTGTTTGCTAATTTATTCCTATAACTGGTCATTTAAAGTAAAAGCGCGCTGATCAATTGATCAACGCGCTTTTTGCTATTTAGCCACTATGAAAAAGCAGCAAAACTTTGCCAAAACTGACCGCACTTTACTTCTTCAACGCGCCCATAATGCCACGCATAATTTGTCTGGTGACTTGACTACGAATGCTGCGACCCACTGATTTAGCAACACCACTGACAATTTCTTCAGTCACTGTTAATTTTTCGCCGCGCTTTTTCGTCCCAAAAATCATACGACTTAAACTGCCCATTAAACCATTTTCTTTTTCCGCTTGTGCTTGTTCTGCCTGTTTTTGTGCCACAGCGGCTAAATCAGCCTGCTGATTCAACACTTCAAAAGCAGATTCATTATCCACGAAATCACGATAGAACGGATAAATCTCATCATCTTTTACCCAAGCTGTGCGTTCTTCTACTGAAATAGGTTTTAACTGGCTACGAGGAGGAAAAATATAAGCCACTTCGACAGGTGATGGCATACCTTTTTCATCTAGGAAAGACACCAACGCTTGTCCTACACCCAGTGTGGTGATCGTTTCTGTAACATTAATTTTAGGATTAGTACGGAACGTTTCTGCCGCTGCTTTGACCGCTTTTTGATCACGAGGGGTAAATGCGCGTAACGCATGCTGTACACGGTTACCTAATTGTCCCAATACGGTATCTGGTAAATCTAGCGGATTTTGCGTCACAAAATACACACCAACCCCTTTAGAACGAATTAAACGTACAACTTGTTCCACTTTATCAACTAATACTGCTGGTGCTCCATCAAATAGTAAATGCGCCTCATCAAAGAACATCACAAATTTTGGTTTATCTGGATCACCTACTTCAGGTAAATTTTCAAATAATTCTGCCATTAACCATAATAAAAAAGCACTATACATTTTTGGCGAATTAATTAATTTTTCTGAATTTAGGACATTTATGACACCTCGCCCATCACGAGTTTGTAACCAATCCTCTAAATTTAAGGCAGGCTCACCAAACAAATTTGCTGCCCCTTCATTTTCTAATGCCAATAATGCACGCTGAATCGCACCGACACTAGCAGCAGATACATTGCCGTATTCTAATTGAAAGACTTTCGCATTATCGGCAACATATTTCAACATAGCACGTAAATCTTTTAAATCGATCAACAATAGCCCTTTATCATCTGCAACACGGAAAACCAAATTTAACAAACCTTCTTGTGTCGCATTTAAATTCAATAAACGAGATAATAATAGCGGTCCCATTTCAGAAATCGTAGTACGCAATGGAATCCCTGTTTCACCAAACACATCCCAAAACGATACAGGATAGCCATTTAAATAATGTTCTCCCCCTAGACCAAACTGTTCAATACGTTCCGCGATTTTTCCTTGAAATTGACCTGCTTTAACTAAACCAGATAAGTCCCCTTTTACATCAACTAAAAACACAGGCACGCCATCGTCACTAAAGGCTTCTGCCATTGTACGTAATGTTACGGTTTTTCCTGTCCCAGTTGCACCTGCGATCAAGCCATGGCGATTTGCCATTTTGGCAGTGATACCAAGCTGTTGTCCTTGTTCCGTTTGTGATAAAAGATATTGCATAAAAGTTGCCCTTAAACAAAAAATAGTGATTGCATAATAAGAAAAAAATGCCACAGGGTCAAAAAGTGCGGTTTAAAAATCACGAATTTCTCACAAATTAATTCCATACGGATACTGTGTTTTTCTTTCGCAGTAAAAATGCTATATTGACCAACTTTTAAACATCTCAAAAGAAATATTTATGTCACAATTTGCTGAACTTTCTCCACAACAAGCATGGCAATTAATGCAACAACGCGATGCTGCCTTATTAGATATTCGTAATCCACTACATTTTGCTGCGGCGCATCCACAACATGCCTTTCATTTAACCAACCAAAGCTATGGACAATTTGAGCTGGAGTATGATGATGATCATCCTGTGATCGTGATTTGTTATCACGGTATCAGTAGTCGTGGCGCGGCGATGTATTTAATCGAACAAGGTTATACAGAAGTTTATAGCGTAACTGGTGGCTTTGAAGCTTGGCAGCGAGAAGGCTTACCAATAGAAAGTATGGCTTAATCACACGAATATTTTGCGAGGATAAGCTATCGCTTATCCTACGCAAGTTGACTAATAAAAAGCTAGGTGTTAACTAAACCCACTGGCGACATAGAATAAAAGTCCATAAAAAATGACCGCACTTATGATCAACAAATGACGTGCAACAACATGTTTATGTTGATGAAGGCGATAGGCAATACGCGCAATAATCGCTAAACAAAATGGATATATCCATAAAAAAATTGACATCAATGTCATCTCTGTTTCAGTTAAATGCGCACTTTTTAACAAATTAGGCGAAATAGTTAATGCCAATGGCCATAATAATATTGGCAAACAAAAAAGCGCGATTGCCCAACTAAATCTACTAAAGCCTGTTGGCATATTTTCTCTACTCATTATTCCCTCTCATAACATATTAATAAATATCACCTTTTTATAAAAAAATGGTATAATTAGCGACTCAAAAATCATGGATTATTTATAATAAGGATTATTGCAAATGAAACATTCAAAAACCGCTTTTTTATTATCCATTTTCCTATCAAACCACATTTTTGCCGCACCAACAACAAGTAGTTCAACAGCTTATGATCCGAACTACCATTTACACGAACTCGATAGTATATGTAATAGCTCTACCCCATCTAACTATTGTAATCCTTATGGTACTGCTGAATCACAATCACTTTATGGCGAACTAAACAACATGAATGGCTATAAAGATAGTGAAAAAATTAACGTTTTAGTCGACTATACTAAAGAATTAATACATAGTGTTAGCGAATTACAAAAACAAGCAGATGCCACAAGTATCGGAGCATCAACTGCGATAGAAAATATTGAGAAAATCCTAAATGCTCATTCTTCAAAAATTGCACATCAGGGGAACAAAATTAAGGAAAATACAGAAAACTTATCTAATTTCTCGCTTGATACCACAGAACAACTTGCTGATCTTTCTACCAAATTTCAACAAAATAACTTTAATTTATTACCAGTAAACTACGCTCAAGCATTCCGCTTAGATAATACCGATATCATGAAACAGCTTGATCACAAGATTCAAGCATTACAGCAAGACTTACGTCGATTAGATAAGAAAATGAATGCAGGACTCGCAACTCAAGCGGCACTTAGTGGTTTATTCCAGCCTGATGAAAAACATAAACTCAACTTTACCGCTTCAATAGGTGGCTATCATACTCAAACAGCGCTTGCTGTTGGTATTGGATATCGTTTTAACCAACATGTGGCAACACGTGCGGGCATTGCAGTTAGTCCAAGTAGTCGCCTTACTTATAATACTGCAATTAATTTTGCTTGGTAAAAAAGTGGAAACAGCCCAATCAATGGGCTGTTTTCGCATGTAAAGCAAACATTGAAAGATTCAGCTTATCCTAATAGTTATTCTAATTAACGATTTTTATTTTCATTTTAAAGTACCTCCATTTACGATGGTACAACGTCATAAAATAAGGAATAAAAAATGCAATATTTATTTGGTAGCGAAATCTCACTTTTGGCTTTTCGCTTTCGAGACTATATCCGTGCACAATTTTCCGTTGAAGTAGAACTTCGTGAAGTTCAGGATCAAAAAGGCAAACGAATAGATATCTTTGTTGATGAAAATTCGCCGCATTTACAGGCTATTCTTGCGGAAAAAGAACAATTTTTGGCTCAACCCTTTGATAAAAAATATGAACAAGCCAGTTGGACAAGCGGTGATACTCAATCAAGTCATTATTCGTTAAAAGCATTTTTAAACCAATCTGGTCTTAAACTCAGCAAATTAAAAAGACTCTTACAAACCAGTAAATTGACTTTCTTTATTACCTTTCTCTGCCTCACTATTTCTTTTTTTCAATTCATAGGATATGAACAAGTTATTTCAGAATGGATGCATTATCCTGAAAATTCACCACAATATCAGCAAATTTGGCGTTACTTATCCCACACATTTGTTCACTTATCACTAACTCATATTACGTTTAATCTAGTGTGGTGGTGGCTATTTGGACACACAATTGAACACCATTTTGGCACAGTTAAACTTTGCCAAATTTTTCTTATTGCTGCATTATTGACGGGATTTGCACAAAATATTGCCTCAGGTCCTTATTTCTTTGGTTTATCTGGTGTTGTTTATGCGGTGTTAGGCTATGTTTTTATCTTTGATAAATTTGGTTCTAAACATTATTTTAATTTACCAGCAGGATTTTCCATGATATTAATCCTTGGCATTATTACAGGTTTTATCAGTCCTATTTTTGGTGTGGAAATGGGCAATACTGCGCATATTTCAGGTTTGATTATTGGCATGCTATTAGCATGGTTAACGTTAAAACGCACAGCAAAAAGATGATCTGTGTTATAAAATAGCATAAAATGTCAGCGCACTTAACTCTAACAAGTGAAAAACACAACATGAAACAATCGATTCGTCATCAAAAAATTGTCGATTTAGTGACACAAAAAGGCTATGTCAGTACCGAAGAGCTAGTCGCTTTATTAGATGTTAGCCCACCCACGATCCGTCGTGATTTGAATGAGTTGGCCGAAAAAAACTTAATCCGCCGCCATCATGGTGGCGCAGCGTCGCCTTCGACAGCTGAAAATAGTGACTATGCTGAACGTAAAAATTTCTTTTTAAAAGGCAAAAATTGTATTGCCCAGCAAGTCGCTACTTTAATTCCCAACGGTGCTTCACTATTTATTGATATAGGTACCACACCGGAAGCAGTTGCTAATGCACTGTTGAATCATCAAAAATTACGCATTGTCACCAATAACATCAATGCCGCTTATATTTTAATGCAAAATGATACCTTTGATATTATTTTAGCAGGGGGATCATTACGTCAAGACGGCGGCATTATTGGCGAAGCAACGGTTGCCTTTATTTCGCAATTCCGTTTAGATTTTGGTATTTTAGGTATTAGCGGCATTGATTTAGAGGGTTCATTATTGGATTACGATTACCACGAAGTACAAGTAAAACGTGCCATTATTGAAAGTTCGCGTAAAACATTTTTAGTCACTGATCATTCCAAATTTTCACGTCGTGCCATGGTTCGCTTAGGCTCTATTGCCGATGTCGAACATGTTTTCACTGATGCAAGCCCACCAGACCCGATTTTAGAAATCTTGAAAGCTAACCATGTGAAATTACATGTTTGTCAATAAAAAGAGTGCAGATCAGCGATAAAAGTGCGGTCGATTTTGTTCAAGTTTTAACGCAATAAAAAAGGGCAGACTATTGTTCTACCCAAATGTTGATTTTCGTAAAGTTTTCCTAAGGGAGACCGTAGGTTGCAGTACGGTAAAGTAGAAACGCTTTAACTTAAATCAACATCTTTAGTTGCAAAGAAATAAGTCGTGATAAAACCTGTTATATAAGCGACAACGGTGCCTAGTAAGTAGGTAGCGATTGCGGGGAAAACACCAAGTGGTGAAGTCATCAATGGTGTCGCTAACAAACCGGATGGACCGAACACTGTGTTTAAGCCCATTGGATAGCCTAAATAGGCGATTAAACCGATCGTGAAACCTCCTGCTGCACCACCGATACAAGCAGTAATAAATGGTTTGACACGTGGTAAAGTGACACCATAAATTAATGGCTCGCCAATACTTAAGAAGCCCGGAATAATTGCACCTTTAATTTGAGTACGTAACACTGCCTCTTTATTGGCTTTAAAATACAGCGCTAATGCAGCACCAACTTGACCTGCCCCCGCCATTGCTAATATCGGGAAGAGCGCGTTGAAGCCTTGTGTTTCGACTAAAGTAAAATACACGGGAACAAAGCCTTGATGGATCCCAAGCATTACGGAAATTAAAAATAATTCCGCTAATATTGCAGAACCGAGTGGATTACCATTGAGGTTTGAGAATAACCAAGACATACCATTAAACAAAGCGACACCCACAGGCATAATTAATAGGAAAGTAAAGCAGCCCATGATAAGCAATGTGACAGTAGAGGTTAATGCCATATCTAAACTATCAGGAATGAATTTTCTCACCCAACGCTCTACTTTAGCGCCTACAATTGCTGCAATTAATACCCCGATAATATTACCGCGTGGATCGATAGTTAAACCAAAGAAATTACTTAAACCAGAATAAATCCCCTTGGTCGCTTCTGGATTGTAGCCAAGGATAAATAGAGAAGCTAAGATGGCACCATTGACGCCAGAACCACCAAAGGCTTTTGCTGCGTTATAACCAATCAAAATGCTCAAGAAACTAAATAGCCCTTTACTGAATACTTTCATATAAGCGATAACATCGACTAAAAAGCCGTTTGGATTTTCAACACCCGCAACAAATGCCTGTTGCAAGACTGTCGCTAATCCAAGGAGTAAGCCCGCACCAATAAAACCCGGAATGAGCGGTGTAAAGATAGTCGCAAATTTAGCAAAGAATTGGTGAATATTGCTGGTTTGTGTTGATTTAATTTGTTGTTTTTGGTCGTGTGCAATCTCTTTGAGCGAAGGTGTTTCCAAACCAGTATCCACTAAACTTTTCATTAATTCTGCCGCTTTGGTTGCTTTACCTGGTCCAAGAATGATTTACAATTGCTCATCAGCTTCAACTACGCCTAACACACCGTCGATTTTTTTGAGCGCATCCATATCAACTGCGGATGAATCCTGTAATGTCACGCGCAAACGTGTCATGCAGTTAGTGACGGTTTGAATGTTGCTCTTTCCACCTAATAACTGCATCAGCCTGTGGATCATCGCATTATCTATGACTGCCATAATCTTCTCCTTTTTTAACTTGCCTTACTTGACTGAAGTTAATGCTTGGTGAATAAAACCATTGGATTTAGCTAAATAATTTTTAGCTTCTTCCGCTGACATATTGAGCAACAGCATCACAATAGCCACTTTACATTGACCACCAGACTGCTCTAATGCCTGCTCTGCTTGATTGTAATCACACTGAGTGACTTGCATTACAATATTTTTTTGCCGTTCAACTAATTTTGCATTTGTTGCCACGACATCAACCATTAAGTTGCCAAACACTTTGCCTGTTTTAATCATGGCACCTGTGGTTAGCATGTTTAGGATAAATTTTTGTGCGGTACCCGCTTTCATTCGTGATGAGCCAGTGATGACCTCTGCGCCAACGATTGGCGTAATGGCAATTTGAGCAAGATTAGCAAGAGCTGAATTTGGGTTACAGCTAATACCAACTGTCATGCAGCCTAACTGTTTTGCGTATTCAATGCCTGCTAAGACATAAGGTGTACGACCACTTGCCGCAATGCCGATTACTATATCTTGTGCATTTAGTTGAATATTTTTCAAATCTTGTACACCTGCGTTGCGATCATCTTCTGCATTTTCTACAGCTTTTAGAATTGCTTGGGGACCACCAGCGATTAAACCGACAACTTGTTCATGTGGGGTACCAAAAGTTGGTGGACATTCACTGGCATCTAAAATGCCCAACCGCCCTGATGTACCTGCGCCTAAATAGATTAAACGCCCTCCTTTCATAAAGGCTTCTGCAATTGCGTCAACTGCTTTTGCCGTTTCAGGCAAGACTTTTTCTACCGCTAAGGAAACTTTTTGATCTTCCTGATTAATTACTGCTAACATATCTAAAGTTGAAAGTTGATCGATATTTGTACTGAATGGATTTCGACTTTCTGTGATTAGTCCGTTAATTGAGCTTTGCATAAAAAATTCCTTGAATAGCTTTATTTGGGATTATTTTATTCCAAAATGGATCTTTCTGGGGAATAATTTATTCATTCTGTGAGCTTGCTCACTTTTTATCCGCTACTGCGAGGAGCTATGGGATTTTTAATTAAATTAAAGCATGCCTATCATTCACTTTCGCCTAATGAGCAGCGTATTGCAGATTTTATGCTGAAGAATCCAGCTATTGTGAAATCTTCTTCATCAAAGGTACTTGCGGCACAAATTAGAGTGAGTCAATCTGCAATCATTAAATTTAGTCAGAAGTTAGGAGCAGATAAATTCAGTGATTTTAAGCTTGCGATTAGTGAAGAATTAATTCGACAAGAAGCACAGCAAGAAAAGCGTATTCATTTACACGATAACATTACTGATCAAGATGATTTGACTGAAATTGCCGAGAAACTTTTTTTGGAAAAACAACAAGCATTGAAAGAAAGTTTAAGTTTGAATCCGACCCAGCAGATTGCAGATGTGATTCAATGTTTATTGCGAGCAAAACGGATTCAATTGATGGGGATCGGTAACTCCGCATTGGTGGCTAAAGATTTGTTTTATAAGCTGACAAAAATTGGTTTGCCTGCGGTAACAGAAACGGATACCCATGCACAACTTGCAATGAGTCAGAGTTTAACATCGCAAGATGTGTTATTTTTGATTTCGTTTTCAGGTCGTCATCGCGAAATTTTATTAGCAGCAGAAAATGCGCAAGCTCGTCAGGTTCCCATTATTGCTTTGACAGCCCTGCTGAGTAATCCCTTACATGCTGTAGCAGATTATTTACTTTATTCAGTCGCGGATGAATCACAATTTCGTAGTTCTTCGATTGCCTCGCGTACAGCACAACATGCGATTACAGATTTACTCTTTATGGGCATTGTGCAGCAAAAAGAAGATGCGAATGACTTGATCTTGGAAAGCCGAGAATTGATTGGGCAATTGAATAAGCGCCGTTAGGGGAATAAAAGTGCGGTAGAAATTTTCAAAATTTTGACCGCACTTTGAGTAGGTTTGAGTGGTTATACTACTTGAGTGAAGAAGTCGCGAATCCCCACTAACATATTATTAATCGCCACTGCGGCAAGAATTAAGCCCATCACTCGGCTAATGACGGCGGCACCAGTGTTACCAATTAAGCGTTGGATTTTGTTTGCCATCAGTAACAAAATATACGTGATAAACAAAATACTCAGCATAATAATTGTAGTGAATACTTGGTCGAAAAAGCTAAAACGATGGTTATCTGTTAATAATACAATTGCCATCATTGCGCCAGGAGAAGCAATAGAAGGAACGGCAAGAGGATAAACGGCAAGCTCGCTTAAACTGGATGACATACGCATTTCATGTTCTGGCTTTCCTTCACCAAAAATCATCGTCAATGCAAATAAGAGGAGTACTAAGCCGCCTGCAATTTGGAATGCAGTAAGTGGAATTTGCATTGCTTCCAATAAACCCTGACCTAAAATTAAGAAGAACATTAAAATCCCAGTCGCAATGACGACGGCTTTTAAAGCGATTTTACGTCTGTCTTCAATTGATAAGCCAACTGTCTTGGTTAAGTAAACGGGAACTGAACCAATAGGATCAATAACCGCCCACAACACGACAAATTGCACGATAAGAGAATCAAACATTGGCAACTCCGATAAAAAAGTAGAAAATACCTTATTCTATAATAAAAGTTGAACGAGACATACTGACAGGCAATGCTTTTTTTTACAAATTTAACCTTAAAACGTGGGCAATCTATTTTGCTCGAAAATACCTCCGTTACTATTAACCCAGGGCAAAAAGTTGGGCTGGTAGGAAAGAATGGCTGTGGTAAATCTTCTTTATTGGCTTTACTTAAACAAGAAATGAGTGCGGAAAATGGTGAAGTCAGTTTTCCAAGTCATTGGGCATTATCTTGGGTTAATCAAGAAACACCAGCATTAGACACTGCAGCATTAGATTATGTCATTGAGGGTGATCGTGAGTATTGCCGTTTACAACACGCGCTGACACTTGCTAATGAACAAGGTGATGGGCATCAGATTGCACATCTGCATGCACAACTTGATGCAATTGATGCATGGACGATCCAAGCGCGTGCAGCCGCGTTATTACATGGTTTAGGCTTTAGCCAAGAGGAGTTACAGCAACCAGTGAAGTCTTTTTCTGGTGGTTGGCGAATGCGCTTAAATCTCGCTCAGGCGTTACTTTGCCCTTCTGATTTATTATTGTTAGATGAGCCTACTAACCATTTAGATTTAGATACGGTTATGTGGCTGGAACGTTGGTTAGTACAATACAAAGGCACATTGATATTGATTTCGCATGATCGTGATTTTCTTGATCCTATTGTGAATAAAATTTTGCATATTGAAAATCAAAAGTTAAATGAATACACAGGGGATTATTCTTCCTTTGAAATACAACGTGCAACAAAGCTTGCTCAGCAAAGCGCACTTTATCGTCAACAACAACAAAAAATTGCGCATTTACAGAAATATATTGATCGTTTTAAAGCCAAAGCGAGTAAAGCAAAACAAGCGCAAAGCCGTGTGAAAGCCCTTGAGCGGATGGAGCTGATCGCACCTGCCTATGTAGATAATCCTTTCCGTTTTGCCTTTCGTGAGCCGTTGGCACTGCCTAATCCTTTGCTTTCGATGGAACAGGTCAGTGCGGGTTATCTTAATAGCGAGGGGCAAAGTGCGGTCGAAATTTTAGAAAACATTAAATTGAATTTAGTCCCTGGCTCGCGAATTGGCTTATTGGGTAAAAATGGGGCAGGGAAATCGACATTAATTAAATTGTTGGCGGGTGAATTATCCGCCCTTTCAGGACAGATACAACTTGCTAAAGGTGTACAGCTTGGCTATTTTGCGCAGCATCAATTAGATACCCTACGGGCTGATGAAAGCCCATTATGGCATCTGCAAAAACTGGCACCACAACATACGGAACAGCAGCTCAGAGATTATCTTGGCGGTTTTGCATTCAAAGGCGACAAAGTGAATGAAGCCGTAAACTCTTTTTCTGGTGGGGAAAAAGCGCGTTTAGTATTGGCATTGATTGTATGGCAGCGACCAAATTTATTATTACTTGATGAGCCAACCAACCACTTAGATCTTGATATGCGCCAAGCTTTAACAGAAGCCTTAGTGGATTATCAAGGTTCGTTAGTTGTAGTATCCCATGATCGTCATTTACTGCGTAATACTGTGGAAGAATTTTATTTAGTGCATGATAAGAAAGTCGCCCCATTTTCCGGTGATTTAGAGGATTACCAAAAATGGTTGAATGAGCTAAACCGCGCACCAGAAGTGAAACTGAATACGCAAAGCAGCAGCGACAATAGCAACAGTAGTGCGAACCGTAAAGAGCAAAAGCGTCGAGAAGCAGAATTAAGACAACAGACCGCTCCACTCCGTAAAAAGCTACAACAATTAGAAACTCAAATGGGCAAATTATCGAATAACTTAGTTGATATTGAAGCACAATTAAGTGATAGTGCATTGTATTTAGCGGAAAATAAAGAAAAACTCACCGCACTTTTAGCTGAACAAGTCAGTTATAAAAAGCAGCTAGAAGAGATCGAAATGGAATGGCTAGCACTTCAAGAAGCAGTTGAGCTGTTGCTTGTTGAATAACAAGGCTGGTTTTATAAAATTGAGGGACTCCAATGAGTCCCTTTGTTATTTACTTGATTTTTTGGCATTTAACCGAGTGCGTAAATAGTCATCAATGTGATCAACAATGATGGCATGAGGTTTAACGCCTTGACGGCGTACATGATCATTAATGATATTCATAAACGGAGCAGATTCTTTCATTTTGTCATCATGCAAGCTAGGATTGGCTGGAATAATTGCTAAGGCATCACACATCACCAGCACCGCCTCTGTAATATAACTATCAGGAATAGGGCGACCGAGGTAAACGTCTTGCTGATTAGACTCAATCAATTTTGCATTGGCATCATATACTGCTTTGCTTTTCAATGTCGTTTCTTTTGTATTACAGTTTGTCGCAATGCGTTCAATACTGTAACTATTATCAGATAGGCTTGCAATTAAAGCAGAACGGGTATCACCAAAAGTATCAATGCTTGATAAACGAATGAAAAACATCGCATCATTGCCTACCCATTGATTGCGTAATGCTTCTATACGATACATATAGGAAACATAAGAACTGGCTCGACTAACATTTTCAATCGAGGGTGATTCAACATAAACAGGTGCATTTGCTGATAAGTTGGTTGAGTTCAGTAATGCGCCTATCAATAGCGTCGTTTTTAACCATGTTGTAATTTTCATATTCTCATTCCGCTTTATCTGTATTTTATTGAGCCAATATAACATTCTTAGCGAAATTTTATAGTCAATTTTTCTAGCTCCCCATCATTACTAACCGATCACTTGTGGTAAATAACCTGCACGCATAATGAATGGAATCAAAGTAATTGCAACGCCCAGCACTAACACCAATAGGAGCATAGGCGTGCCACCTGCGACACGATAAGACAAGTGAGCATGTTGCTTACGTACTTTCCAAACTAAGGCAACGGGCAAGACTACTGCATAAAACGCAAACATTTGTCCTGCATAGCTGAGCGCTAATACGAAACCTTGTGGATAGAAAAACGCGAAAAGTAAGGGTGGTAAAAAGGTTAATGCACCTAAGCTAAGACGACCTGCGGAAATATTAAATGAACGTTTTAATAAATCTTCAATACATTCAAATAAGCCTAATGACACGCCTAAGAATGAAGTGATTAATGCTAATGCCGAGAAAATTTTAACAGCTTGTGCCAGTATTGGGCTGCCAGTGATTTGTAAACTGGCATTGACTAAACCATTTAGCGTTGGATCATCTTTTAGAATCTGCAAAAACAGTGTTTGGCTTAATACACCATGGGTAGAAAGTTGCCACACAATGTAGAAGATTAAGGTGATAGTAGAACCTGTTAATATTGAAAAACGCAATGCTTTTACATTACCTTGTAAGTAATTATTCAGACTTGGAATAGAACCATGGAAGCCAAAAGAAGTAAAGAAAATTGGGCTGGCTGATAATAATAGCGCGTTATCAAGAGGCATTGCCATCAGATTATCAAGACTGACTTTTGGCAACATTAAACATAATACTAAGAGTAATGTGCCTAGCATAATAAAAAATAGTAAACGGTTGATTCCGTCTACACTTTTAGTACCAATAATAATAAAAGCACCAAAGAATAGAGTAAATAACCCGATCGCGAGTTTAGATGTTGTTTCTTTATCTGCAATCGTTGGTAAGCTAGAGGCAAGAATTGAACCTCCGCCAGTGACATAGGCTGAAAGCAGTGCATATAGGAAAACTAATAAGACGACTGTAGCGATAATTCGTCCTGCACGCCCAAAGTATTGAGCAGCTAAGGTGCCGATACCTGCGTCATGCTCAGCAGTTTGATAAATTTCAGCAAAGAGTAATGCGGTATAAGTCAATAATCCCCATAGCGAAATGAGTAATACTAATGTAAAGCTAAAGCCGATTTCCGCAGAAGTAAGCGGCATAGCTAACATGCCAGCACCAATCATAGTGCCTGAAACAAGTAATGTGCTTCCAGCTGTTTTATTCACGATAGTTTCCTTCTTTATTCTTGTTAAATAATAAAATCTTATTTTGTAAAGAAATATTTACATCTTATTATGTAAAAATCTGCAGTTATGTTAACAAGATAAAAAGCATAAAGCTATAGTTATGCTGAATTAAAACAGATAAAATGCATGATTATTTTTGTAAAAAAAAATTTACACTTTGTTGCTGTAGCAAATAAAAAAGCCAAAGTATTTCACTTTGGCTTTTGGGTAATGTAATAAAATTTATTAAAAATTGACCGCACTTTTCAGTTTTTTCAGTGCATTAGTTTCAAGCTGACGAACACGTTCAGCAGAAATATTATATTTCACGGCAAGATCTTGCAAGGTGGCCTTATTTTCATCTAACCAGCGCGCTTTAATAATATCCAAACTACGATCATCAAGCCCTTGTAACGCAACCGTTAATTGCTCTGTAGCTTGCGTTTCGTAATTTTCATTTTCTAATTCAGCCGCAAAGTTAGAACCCTTGTCTTCTAAATATAATGATGGCGCATAGGTTTCTTCGTTATCGTCTGTTGGCAAATCGAAGGCAACATCCGATCCCGTCATACGTGATTCCATTTCCATCACATCTTCAGGAGAAACGCCAAGCTCATTTGCTACCATTTCCACTTCATTTTCGTTAAACCAACCTAAACGTTGTTTCGTTTTACGTAAATTAAAGAATAATTTACGCTGTGCTTTAGTGGTTGCCACTTTAACAATACGCCAGTTGCGTAATACATATTCGTGAATTTCTGCCTTGATCCAATGCACAGCAAAAGAAACTAAACGTACCCCGACTTCTGGGTTAAAACGTTTAACCGCTTTCATCAAACCAATGTTACCTTCTTGGATTAAATCCGCTTGAGGTAAGCCATAGCCTGAATAACCACGTGCAACGTGGATGACAAAGCGAAGATGTGAAAGAATCAACTTTTTCGCTGCTTCCAAATCTTCTTGATAATACAAACGCTCCGCTAATTCCTTTTCTTCCTCAGCGGTGAGCATTGGATATTCGTTTGCAGCACGAATGTATGCTTCAATACTGCCTTGTGGAACCAACATCATGGTTTGTGTTTCTTTATTCATTGTTTTCCTTCTTAAAAATGAAAGATAAAATTCCAAACTAGTTATAGCATAAAATCCAACATGCGCCAATCTTTCAGGCTATTTGTGGATTGGGTAGAAATTAGACTACGGACACCTAGTAAAGTTCCGATAATTGCCTAAAAAGAGGATAGATCAGTCTATAGTTATAGCATAACATACCGCACCATTAAGCTAAAGTGCGGTATGTTTTATTTGAATTTTAAGATGAGATTATGCACTTTTCTATAAAAAAGTAGATAAAGCCAATACCCATAAAATACTCAAGATTGGTCCTAGACAGCCAATGACTACACCCCCTAAACGGAATTCAGCTTGCTTAATTAAGCCTGTACTAAATGCAATCGCATTTGGTGGCGTTGAAACAGGGAGAAATAATGCACAAGAGGCACTTAATCCAATTACCAGTGGGAGAATCATTGGATTAATATCAACTCCACCAACCATCGCCAATAAAGAAACCCCCATCGGGATTAAGATCGTTGTTGCCGCAGTGTTACTCATGAAGTTAGATAAAATCACAGTAATGAAACCGAAGAGGACTAATAACATCACGAAACTCACTTGAATATGGCTGATTTGCTCAACAAAGTGGGCGGCGATACGTTGTTCTTCAATAGCCAAGCCCAGCGCAAGACCACCAGCAACTAGCATTAAAGTATCCCAAGGTAATTGACGAATGTCTTTTTCGCCTAAAACGCCAGTCATTGTTAGTCCAACAATAGGAATACCTGAGGCAGCAGCGACAGGAATACCAATCCATTTAGAGGTCAGCCAGCAGAATAATGTGGTAGCAAGGATAACTAATACAATCGTTTTATGTAGCATTTCTACTCGATTAGAATGGACTTGTGCAGTTTCTTGTAAAAAACTGAAATCAAGATTTTCGGTTTTATCTACTTGGTATTTTTTAACCAATACACGCCAGAAAATAAAGAGTAATACTAATGCCAGCGGTGTACCGACCATCATCCATTCTAAAAATGAAATAGGATGTCCTAGTTTTTCAAGAGCACCAACTGCAATGGCATTTGGTGCAGAACCAATAATAGTCCCCATCCCACCAACCGACGCTGCGGCAGGAATGCCTAAAAGTAAGGCTTTAGATAAATTAGAACTTTTCTCTAATCGGGTAAATAAAGGACTGATCGTAGCGATCATCATTGCGGTTGTTGCAGTATTACTCATTAACATGGACATTATCGCAGTTACTAGCATTAACCCCCATAATACATAAACTGGTTTATTACCAAATTTAGGCAATACCGCTTTGAGTAATAACAAGTCGAGTTTGGTTTTTTTCATAGCTTCTGCGAGGAAAAAGCCGCCCAGAAAGAGCCAAATTACACTATCAGACCAAGTTTGTAGATATTGGATGGCATCATAGGCTTCGCTTTTGCCCATGACTAATACTAAAAAGCCAACAATTAAGATACTCACAGAGAAGGGTGGAATCGCCTCAGTAACCCATAAGCTAATTGCAAAAAATAATAAGAAGAGTACATAGTTTTGTACTTTTGTGAAGCTGGCGTCAGAAAGTAGAACTGTCATGATGATAGCAAAAACAATAGATAAACAGAAGAAAACAAAATGCCTGTTCTGCGCTATTTTTATTACTTGTAAGCATTGCTTAATGTCCATAGATGACCTCATGAATAAGATTGGAAATAAATCTGATTGTAATCAAAAGGCAGGGGGAATTTCCTGATCTTGTTCAAAGAAAGTACTACTTTTTGGGCACAAGTTGAATATTTTTGCATAAAAACACCAGAAAGATGATGAATTTAAATTTTCACTCCAATAAGCAAAAGGTTAAATGTGGTGCATAATGAGAGTATCAGTTTTTTAAAGTAGATGTTCTACTGGCAGCAAGGAGAGAAACCAAATACAGATACGTTTAAATAAACTTGCGTGTGGTTCTGTTTCATATAGGATATTTTTTCCTGCTTCTTGCGTTTCCCAATAGATATCGCCATTTTGGTTAAGTGCGACAGAGAAAGTATAGGTTTGGTGGTGTATGTGCAATCTATTTACTAGCATTTGTGCTAATGTAGGGCTATCAATAATTAACCCCATTTCAGTATTTAACATAGCAGAACGTGGATCCATGTTAAATGAGCCAACAAATAAATAGCGATGATCTATACTAAATGTTTTAGCATGTAGACTCGCACTACTCCCACCCGTTAGCAAGTGGTGAGGTGGGTCCATTTGTACTGTTGCATTAGGTTTTAGCTCATACAGATGAATATGATTTTCTAGCAGTGCTTTACGATATTTCGCATATCCTGAATGCACAATGCTCACATCAGTTGCTTCCAGTGAATTTGTTAAAATAGAAACACGGGGACCAATTTGAGCAATTTGTTTAAGAAAATCAACACCTATACTGGTTGGCACAAAATAGGGTGACACAATAATTAAGCTATTTTTAGCGCTTTGCATAATTGGTGCAATATGGGCGAGTACTGTATTTTCTATATTCGATTCCCCTAACCCTTTAGCTGGATCATCACTGATTAATTGCACTGGTGACCAAGTGAATTGTAGTGATCCTGTTTTTAAATTCTTAGCGAAAGGCAGCTGTGCTAACTGTGCTAAATAATGCTGTGTTGCGGTGTCATTAGCGGGTCGACTATCAAAGGGTTGGCTAGTTTCGTTTACAATGAGTGCTAGAGGATAGACAGATTTGCTATTCCAATAGCGATCAAAATCTGTTTCGATATGCGCGACAACTTCACCGACTGCGGCAACATCTAAGTCTGCAAAAAGTACACCATTACCTGCACCAAAATATTCATCGCCGATATTACGCCCTCCAACGATACTGATTAAACCATCTGCTGTTAACGATTTATTATGCATACGCCGATTGAGGCGGAAAAAGTCACTGAGATAACCTAGTAGACGATAATCCCGTTGCATAAAAGGATTAAAAAGGCGGATATTAATATTAGGATGGGCATTAAGAGAGGTTAATAAAGAGTCCATGCCTTTTGTATTATTATCGTCAAGTAATAAACGTACTTTAACGCCACGTTCAGCGGCTTTATATACACTTTGTAGTAGCAAATGCCCAGAAATATCATTGTGCCAAATGTAGTATTGTAAATCTAATGTGCGTTGTGCTGTTTCGACGAGCGCTAGGCGAGCAAGGAATGCATCTTGCCCATCATTTAAGGGATAAATACCCGTTAACTCTGGTTGTTGATTGATTAGTGGGAGAACGTGCTGGGCTAATAAGCTATTGGGATCAATATCGCGACGGGTTTGTTTTATTTCAGCTGAATTATTTGGTAGAGGTTTATATGTGATAACGACCAGAGTTACTATACTAGTAAGGATTGTAATGCATAAAATAGCAAGTTTTTTTATTAGACATGTCAGCATAGAAAGCCCTTTTTATTTTATATTGCCGTTATTGAATGAGTCATTCAAAATAAACATGTATGCCATATAAATCTTTCTTAAGCATTGTAACGATTATTGAATGAATTGCATCTTTTTTGTTCAAGTTAGGGGTGCTATATCAGGAAGTTTTCGAGCGAACATAGACCTATTCACTCGAAAATTAGATAAACCATCATTTAATAAAGAATTTACCTGTGAATAGTAAATACAATGTGCTGATTAACATTAATCCAATACTCAGATTAGCAAAGCAGAATAAGGTTAATCCGAGTGTTGAGAAAAGGTTATCTGTTGCTTGTTGATAAATAAACAAGCCGACTTTTGCCAGCGAGGCTAAACCAAAGGAAAATGCCCAAATTGCAGGACTAAAACCTTTATTAAAAACCCACGGTAATAAGCGAATTAAAAAGAGTAGTTGCAATAAACCATAGCCAATCAGCATTTTAGCAAACAAGTCAAGTTGCCCGCCGTTAATTGCTAAATAAGCGGAACCACCCACAAAAGCAGGCGCAAGTTGGATACCAATACCAAGACGTAAGGATTCTGGAATAGGTTGTAAGGTACGTAGGCGCTGTAGGACGGCGGGTTCTAGCATTAGCCAAGAGAAAAAGCCAGCCCCAAAAAATAACATACCTAATTCATCATAACCTAAACTCCCTAATGCAGTTGCACTGACAAAATTTGTAGCAACAGTGGGTAAATAAATGACTGGCGTGGTGTATTCAGCTTGATGAGTACCTCGCCACATACCTGCAATATAATAAGCTGCAAATGCGAGTTGAATGAAGATGCCAATACTGATTAAGATGACAGCAACATATCGCGCATAAGGCATTGATGCAATCCCAATCAATGTGGTAGTAATTGGCATCAGGCTAACAAAGCTACCTAATGCGGGGTGTTTTAAATCGACTTTAAACGTGTTTAGACTGTGCGTCCATTTCCATAGGTATGCACAAATAAAGCAAAACCAGACCGCACTTGCTAAGCTAAATAAACTTTCGCTGATTATTGTTGCGATAGACCAAGTCGGTACAGCAGAGCGCCATGCGAGGCAGAGCGCAGAAAGCCCAAGTACAATACCGAAATAGTTAATTGGGAGAGGAAATGGTTTTAACGCTGGTGTTGTCATAATTGCGGTACTAATTGATATTCGAGATTATGTTCAATGACATTCAGTAATAAATCAATATTGGGATGTTTCCCTTGGTTTTGTTTCGCATCTTCGGTATGTTCAGCGAAGAGCTGCAATCCTTTTTGTGCAGAAGTGCGGTCTAATTTACCATTAAATTCATTCGCTAATGCATGATAGACACGTAATGAGCCTAATTTGCCAGCAATGGCTGGAATGTAATGAACTTGTGTCGAACCTGCCATGACGGCAAGCCCTGTTAAATGTTCAATAGTAGGTAAAGTGTCTAAAATTGTGTTGAAATTCATGATATTCCTTATTTAACTAATTGCTTGTTCACTGTCGACTTCGCCCTTTTCATCAATAAAGCGAACTTCAGGTTGCAACCATACTGCAAAACGTTGCGCTACTTTCTGGCGGATATGATGCGCTAATTCTACAATATCTGAACCGGTGGCATTCTGTTTGTTAATTAATACGAGAGCCTGTTGCTGGTGTATCGCTGCCCCACCGACTTGATAGCCTTTCAGACCACATTGATCAATTAGCCAGCCTGCAGCAAGTTTAACATTGCCATCGGGTTGAGGAAAATGTGGGATCGTTGGATATTCTTGTTGTAGGTTGACAAAATCTGCTTTTGAAACGATAGGATTTTTAAAGAAGCTTCCAGCATTCCCAAACTCAGCTGGATCAGGTAGTTTGCTACGGCGTACTGAGCAAACTTCATCAAAAATTTGCTGAGAACTGACCGCACTTTCTTCTAAATTAGCCAATGAACCATATTTCAACACTGGTTTCCAATCTTTGGTCAATTTTAAGCCTACGGCAAGAATCACATAACCATTCGCATAATCATGTTTGAAAATACTATCGCGATAACCAAATTGACATTGTTCATTGCTTAAACGGAATTGCTCACCATTATGTAGGTTGAGGACATCGACGTAATCGCACACTTCTTTAAATTCAACGCCATAAGCACCGATGTTTTGAATAGGTGCAGAGCCAACACAGCCGGGGATTAATGCTAAGTTTTCTAAACCGCTAATCCCAGCATGTAATGACCATTCTACTAATTGGTGCCAATTTTCACCGCCATTGACATGCAGGTAATGAAATTGATTATCTTCACTGTGCTGAATACCAAGTAAGCGATTAATGAAGACCGCACCATTAAAATCACGTAAAAATAAGACATTACTGCCTTGTCCTAAAAATAATACTGGCTGTCCAATTGCTTGACATGCTGCCCATTGTTGTTTGAGTTGCTCAATACTTGTAATTTCAACAATGTGTTGTGCATGTGCTGGTAATGAAAAAGTGTGGAACTGTTGTAGACTTTGCATAGTTTATCCTTTTAGTTTTTGGTTTGGATTTCCACAATATCATTATTCACAATAAGCGCTTGTGTATTATTAATCGGCACTAAATTGAGTGCTGCAGAATAGGTTTCAATAATCTGCTGCGTTGCTTCTATAAAAGGGAAGTTTGTGTAATGAGGCAGTGTGTGAAAATTGACTAAATTTAATGCGTTATTATCAACTAAATCAGGTGCTGGCTCTCGTGAATCCATCAGTTGAACATAATTTATATTTGGTGAGGTAATCATCGCCCCTGCCGATTCACCAATGTAAAGTTTACCTGCATTGACTTGCTGGATAATTAATTTATCTGCGCCACTGCGTTTTAATTCTTGTAGTAAAAAGAAGGTATTCCCCCCACTAATATAGATAAAATCATTGTTATTGAGTTTTTCGTTGATTTGCTCAAAAGTCGCAGTAGATATATCAAGTTCATCAATTTTTGCCCCTTGTTGTATCAACGCATTTTTTGCGTCATCTACATAAAAAGTCACTTCTTCTACATGACTTGCTGTAGGAATAAATGTGATAGTTTTTCCTTGAAGGTTGCCGATGAAATGTATGAATAAATCAATGACTTCAGCAAATGATGAGGATAAAAATAATTTTTTCATCTTACACTCCTGTTTGATTTAAGCTGATTTTCACTTCTGTTCCACCAGAAGGGCGGTTTGAAATTTGTAAGTTGGCATTTAATTGGGCGGAGCGCTCATTCATAATATTTAAGCCATAATGTCCATCAGGCTCTTCCAAGCTTGGAATTCCAATCCCATCATCACGTACAATTAATTCATATTCGCCGTCTTCATTAGTATGTGCAATCACTTCAATTAAGCTACCTTTTGAATGTTTAATCGCATTCAATACAGATTCTCGCACAATTTGTAACACATGGACGAGTTGTTGTGCATTAAAGCTTTGCGAGGGCAAAGAACAATGCACGGTCATTTGCATTTCAGTTTGAGCGCGTAATGAGTCGATTACTTGTTCTAGCGCTAATTTAAGATTCGCTTCCTGTATAGTTAGGCGGAAGGTGGCTAATAATTCACGAAGCTGGACATAACCATCACGCAATGCTTGCTCAAAATTAGCAATAATATTCAAGCTTTTGGTTTTTGCATTTTCATCATCTTGTTTTAAGTTGTGTTTTAACAAGGTTAATTGAATTTGTAAAAAAGCAAGTACTTGAGCTAGAGAATCATGTAATTCACGAGCAATGATTGAACGTTCTTCCATTAATAACAGCTGTTGCTGCTGGCGTTGTGTTTTATGGAAATACAATGTTCGACTTAGAATTTGTGCGATATTACGCATCGTACGTGGATCTGGGCAAGGCAGACCAGCTTGCCAATAGAATACTGCTAATTTTTCATTTTCAATTGTCAATTCAACTTCTTGGCAGTCTTGGTTCTCTTGTTTTTCGCCAAATGCAATATTCCAATGTTCTGCACCTTCGACAACTAATGCTACATAGCGTAAATGTTCACTAATAAAAATGTTTTTGAGGACTTGTTGTAATGTGATTTCATCAACATTATTGGTAGTTAATTGTTGTGAACTTTCGTACAACATAGTCAAAGAGCGGTTGGTTTGGCGTAACTTTTGTGTTTTTTCATTGACGCTTTCTTCTAATGAAGAATACAGCTTTTCTAATTCACTCGACATTTGCGTAAAGGCACGTGCCAAGCTACCTAATTCATCTTCTTTGTTTGTATTCACTTTAACATGGTTAAATTGACGCATTTGCACCTGAATACTGGCGCGTGTCAGTTGTTTCAGCGGCATAACGACTTCTTTACGCGCATACCAAACCACATAAGAAACCATCACAATAATGGATAGCATAGATAAAGACATGACTAAAACGGCAATGATCCATTTTTGTTCGGCAAAGCGTTGTAAAGTAAAAACAAATTGATCAACTTGTGCAACATAATCGGTAATTTCATTTTTATAAGCCGTAATGTCTTGATTTCTAGCATAACGCTCCATGCTTTCCCAGCGCTTTATCAAATTATGATAAGACAGCTTGACGGCATTAGGCACAAACCATTGATGATCAATTTCTAATAACGCCTGAGAATGTAAACTTACACGATATTGGCGTAGGCTGGTTTCGACAAGTTCAGGATGCTGTTCTAATTCATATAATAAACGATAGCTTTGCATACGTAATGAACCTGATACGTTAATTGATTCTGCATCGGATTTATTACTTGCCATAATCATTAAACTTAGTGATGTGATTACACCCGCAAAAATAATCACGATAAATAAATAATTAGCGAGTTTTGTCGAAACGGAATGTTTGATGTTCACAAGCCACCTTTTTGCTCGGAAATGAAGCCATTAGTTTAACAAAAAAATGCGTGTTTTTTTACCTGTAAATAAAAATTGATCTAGCACAAGAAAAGCGTGAGTTTTCCTTTAAATACTCAATTTGGGTAGTATGAATTTTAACCCCTCTCTTCATAATGGCAGGTCTAAAAAAGGCTAAACTGAAGGAATGTGTAATGACTGTTGAAAACTTACCTCGCCGCAATTTTTTACGCGGGCAGTTTTTAACTTCACTACAATCAGAGCAAGTTAAACAGCAAGGTTTTCAGGGCATTCGTCCACCTTGGGCGATTGAACATGATCGTTTTATTCAAGGTTGCACCCGTTGTGATGCTTGTATCCAAATCTGTGAAACAAAAATTCTTATTAAAGGTGATGGTGGTTTTCCTGAAGTTCAATTTAGTCGAGGCGAATGCACTTTTTGTCAACAATGTGTTGATGCTTGCTCACAGCCCATTTTTAGATCAACAAGCGAGCCAGCTTGGTTTCACCAAATTGAAATTACTGCAAATTGTTTAACACAAAAATCGGTTGAATGTCGAAGCTGTGAAGATAGCTGTGAAATGCGTGCAATTCGTTTTAAACGTCAGTTAGGTGGTGTTTCACAACCAATACTTGATCTTGAAAGTTGTAATGGTTGTGGCGCATGTATCAAAGGCTGTCCTGTTTCAGCAATTAAAGTGTTATTTACAGCAAATGAATTGGGAAAGTAAATGACTGAACAAATCACAATGGAAAATGCACAAGACTGGCATGTGTGTGGGTTAGTGGTCCAAGGCAATCCACAAAAAATTGCGGCAATTCAGACCGCACTTTTAGCTATGCCGCATACTGAGATCCCAGTCTTTGATGCGAAGACGGGTAAACTTGTTGTCGTGATGCAATCACATGATAAACAAGTATTACACCAGCAAATGGAAGCGACAAGAGATATTGATGGGGTGATCGATGTGTCTTTGGTTTACCATCAACAAGATGAAAATTAATAAAACATAAAATAATTCAATATAGTGGGGGAAACGCTATGAGTATGAATTTAAGTCGTCGTGACTTTATGAAAACCAATGCAGCTGTTGCCGCTGCGGCGGTAGCTGGGTTAGCTATTCCAGTCAAAAACGTGGAAGCAGCAACCGATAAAACCATTAAATGGGATAAAGCGCCTTGTCGTTTCTGTGGTACAGGTTGTAGTGTGCTAGTTGGAACTCAAAATGGGCGCGTTGTCGCTTCACAAGGCGATCCTGATGCGGAAGTAAATCGTGGCTTAAACTGTATCAAAGGTTATTTCTTACCAAAAATCATGTATGGTAAAGACCGTTTAACATCGCCCATGTTGCGTATGAAAAATGGTAAATTTGATAAAAATGGTGAGTTCACGCCTGTTTCTTGGGATCAAGCCTTTACTATCATGGCGGAAAAATTCAAAAAAGCGTTGAAAGAAAAAGGACCTAATGGGGCAGGTATGTTTACTTCAGGTCAATCAACGATTTTTGAAGGTATTGCAAAATCAAAATTATTTAAAGCAGGCTTACGTTCAAATAATATCGACCCAAATGCGCGTCATTGTATGGCATCAGCTGCTGTTGCGTTTATGCGTACTTTTGGTATGGATGAACCAATGGGCTGTTACGATGATATCGAAAGAGCAGATGCATTCGTACTTTGGGGTTCAAATATGGCAGAAATGCACCCAATTTTATGGTCACGTATTTCTGATCGCCGTTTATCTCATCCTGATGTAAAAGTTGCTGTACTTTCTACTTTTGAACACCGTTCATTTGAATTAGCTGACTTAGGTATGATTTTCACACCGCAATCAGATTTGGCTATTATGAACTACATTGCTAATTATTTGATTGAGCATAATGCAATTGATAATGACTTTATCCAAAAACACACTAAATTTAAACGTGGTGAAACGGATATTGGTTATGGTTTACGTGAAACACACCCATTAGAGCAGGCAGCGAAAAATGTGAAAACTGCGGGCAAAATGCACGACAGTGATTTCGAAGAATATAAAAAATTAGTTGCACCATACACACTTGAAAAAGCGCATGAAATTTCAGGTGTACCAAAAGAACAGCTTGAAGCATTAGCGAAAATGTATGCTGATCCAAAACTGAATATCGTGTCATTCTGGACGATGGGCTTTAACCAGCATACACGTGGTGTGTGGGCGAACCACTTAATCTATAACATTCACCTCTTAACCGGTAAAATTTCAAAACCAGGTTGTGGTCCATTCTCATTAACGGGTCAACCATCTGCTTGCGGTACGGCGCGTGAAGTAGGTACCTTTGCACACCGTTTACCAGCAGACTTAGTGGTGACTAATCCAAAACATGTGGAAAAAGCAGAAAAACTTTGGAAATTACCAAAAGGCGTAATTCAAACTCAAGTAGGCTATCATGCGGTGGCGCAAGACCGTGCTTTAAAAGATAAGAAAATGAACGTGTTATGGCAAATGTGTACCAACAACATGCAAGGTGGTCCAAACATTAACCAAGAGCGTTTCCCAGGTTGGCGTGATGAAGAGAATTTTATTATCGTGTCAGATCCATACCCAACAGTTTCTGCGTTAGCGGCTGACTTAATTCTGCCAACGGCAATGTGGGTAGAAAAAGAAGGGGCTTATGGTAATGCAGAGCGTCGTACACAATTCTGGTATCAACAAGTAAAAGCGCCAGGTGAGTCGAAGTCTGATGTATGGCAATTAGTCGAGTTTTCTAAATATTTCACGACAGATGAAATGTGGCCAGCAGAGGTTTTAGCGGCAAATCCAGAATATAAAGGTAAAACGCTTTATGAAGTGTTATTCCGCAATGGTCAAGTTGATAAATTCGAAGTACCAACAGATAAACCAGGTTATATGAATGATGAGGCAGAACATTTTGGCTTCTATCTACAAAAAGGTTTATTTGAAGAATATGCGGTATTTGGTCGTGGTCATGCCCATGATTTAGCTGATTTTGAGGTTTATCACAAAACACGTGGTTTACGCTGGCCTGTAGTTGATGGTAAAGAAACCTTATGGCGTTACCGTGAAGGTTATGACCCTTATGTCAAAGAAGGCGAAGGTGTGGCGTTTTATGGTTATCCAGATAAACGAGCAATTATTCTTGCTGTACCTTATGAGCCACCAGCAGAAGCACCAGATGCAGAATATGATTTATGGTTAAGTACAGGTCGTGTACTTGAACATTGGCATACTGGAACAATGACGCGCCGTGTACCAGAATTACACCGTTCATTCCCAAATAACTTAGTTTGGATGCACCCATTAGATGCGAAAGCACGAGGTTTACGCCATGGTGATAAAGTAAAAGTAAGTTCACGTCGTGGTGAAATTATTTCTCACTTAGATACCCGCGGTCGTAACAAAGTGCCACAAGGTTTGGTCTATACCACATTCTTTGATGCAGGTCAGTTAGCGAACTATTTAACGTTAGATGCAACTGATCCAATTTCAAAAGAAACTGACTTCAAAAAATGTGCAGTAAAAGTGGAAAAAGCGTAATTCGTTAAATTTAATGAGGAATGACCGCACTTGATATGTTAATCACAAGTGCGGTTAGAAAACCAAATGAAAAAACTTGTTGTGAGTCCTGAACGTCGTCGATTTTTTAAAGAGGCTACCCGCACTGCATGTGGGCTGGCAGGGGTTGGCTTGTTATTAGGGTTACAACAGAAACAAAGCTTAGCGCGTGAAGGCGTTGCATTACGTCCACCCTTTGCGATTGCTGACGATCAAGCGTTTTCAGCAGCATGTATTCGTTGTGGACAATGTGTTCAAGCTTGTCCTTACGATATGCTGCATTTGGCATCGTTATTATCACCAATGGAAGCAGGAACGCCTTATTTTATTGCCCGTGATAAACCTTGCGAAATGTGCGAGGACATTCCTTGTGCTAAAGCCTGTCCAACAGGTGCATTAGATAATCAAGCGACAGATATTAATGAAGCACGTATGGGATTATCCGTGTTGCTCGATCAAGAGACTTGTTTAAATTGGCAAGGATTACGTTGTGATGTGTGTTATCGGATTTGTCCATTGATTGGCAAAGCGATTACCCTTGAAATGCAACATAATGATCGTTCAGATAAGCATGCAAAGTTTATTCCTACCGTACATTCGAACGCTTGTACGGGTTGTGGTAAATGTGAAGAAGCTTGTGTACTTGAAGTGGCGGCAATCAAAGTGCTACCAATGGATTTAGCAAAAGGCATGTTAGGACAACATTATCGTTTAGGTTGGGAAGAGAAAGAAAAAGCAGGGCATTCACTTGCCCCAGAAGGGATTATTACTCTACCAACTCGTTTACCGGAGAGTTTGTAATGGCAAATTCACCGAAATATGCAGGTAAAGAAGCACGCGAAAAATTAGGCTGGTGGTATGTAAATCGCTTTTTATTTTGGCGACGTTTAATCCAGCTTAGTATCTTAGCTATGTTTTTAAGTGGACCTTATTTGGGCGTATGGATTCTAAAAGGGAATTATAGTAGTAGCCTTTTTTTAGATCTCATTCCAATGTCTGATCCCTTAATTATGGCAGAAAGCCTTGCGACAGGATTTGTACCAACAATGACCGCATTGTTAGGTGTTGTCATCGTAATTGGTAGCTATGCATTGCTTGGTAGTCGTGTGTTTTGTGCTTGGGTTTGTCCATTAAATGTTGTCACTGATGTTTCTGCTTGGCTACGACGTAAATTAGGTATTCGCCAGTCAGCGAAAATACCACGTGGATTACGTTATGGTATTTTGCTCATGATTTTGGTTGGTAGCGCTGTGAGTGGCTTATTATTGTGGGAATGGTTAAATCCAGTCGCTGCGTTAGGACGTGCTTTGATTTATGGTTTTGGCGCAACAGCTTGGCTAGTTTTAGCGGTTTTTTTATTTGATTTATTTATTGTTGAACATGGTTGGTGTGGGCACTTATGCCCAATTGGTGCAGCCTACGGTGTTATTGGCGCGAAAGGGATATTGCGTATTAAAGTGGAACATCGTAGTCAATGTGATAATTGCATGGATTGTTATAACGTCTGCCCAGAACCACAAGTGTTACGCGCACCTTTACATGGAAAAAATAATGAAAGCCCATTAGTGCTTTCAAAAGATTGTATCAGTTGTGGACGTTGTATCGACGTTTGCCCTGAAAAAGTATTTATCTTTACAACTCGATTTAATAATTCAGTTAATCATTCGGGGGAGTGATCAAAATGAAAAAAAGTATCTTAATTTTAACCGCACTTTTTGCTTTCGCTGCACAAGCTGAGGATGTGAAAGTTGGACATGGTATACAAGATTCACCAGAGTATATTGCACCTGCATTTCACAGTGCACCAAAAGAAAGTGGTTTAGCGCCGTTGAACTATGTTAATCAGCCACCAATGGTGCCGCATGCGACTAAAAATTACCAAGTGACTAAAAACATTAACCAATGTTTAACTTGTCATAGTCCAGAAGCTTCACGTGTGACAGGAGCAACTCGTATTAGTCCAACCCACTTTATGGATCGTGATGGTAATATTATTGGTGGTACTTCTCCACGTCGTTATTTCTGTTTGCAATGTCACGTTTCTCAATCTGATGTGGAACCAATTGTTCAAAATGAATTTAAACCAATGGCTGGCTTCGGCAAATAAGTTAAGGATTGAATTATGTTGAACTTAATTAAACGCTTTTGGAAATGGTTCCGCACGCCAAGTCGTATTGCAGTAGGAACTTTGATTACTCTCGCTTTTATTGCTGGGATAGTTTCGTGGGTTGGCTTTAACTATGGTATGGAGCAAACAAATACAGAAGAGTTTTGTGTGAGTTGCCATAGTAATGATGTTTATCCAGAATATTTGCATACAGCCCATTACCAAAACCGCAGTGGCGTGAAAGCCACGTGCCCAGATTGTCATGTACCACACGAATTTATTCCAAAAATGATTCGTAAATTACAAGCCAGTCGTGAGGTTTATGCACACCTAATGGGCTATACAGATACTATTGATAAATTTAATTCACGCCGTTTACATATGGCAGAACGTGAATGGGCAAGATTGAAAGCAAATGATTCACAAGAATGTCGTAACTGCCATAATTTTGAAAATATGGATTTCAGTCAACAAAAAACAGTGGCTGAAAAAATGCATAGCTTGGCGGTACAAGAAGGTAAAACCTGTATTGATTGTCATAAAGGTATTGCTCACCAATTACCAGATATGAGCGGCATTGAATCTGGTTTTAGCGTAGAACAAAAATAATTATTTTCCCTCACTTGTTTCTCTCACCTTAATCTGCACCTCTTTGAGTTGCAGATTTTTTTATTTCTCGATCTCATTCACAAATTCATAGAATTAAAATAGAGTAAAAATTGACCGCACTTTACACTCTTTTTCTTTTGTAAAGAGTAAAGTCTGATGGATCAAGTAATTAATCTGTTACTACGCCTTAGTCAAATTCCGCGATTAGGTGCAACACGTATTCAACATTTGTTAACGCAAGTGAATATTGATGATCTGGTGCAATATGATACTTACGCTTTAAAACAATTAGGTTGGACAGCACAGCAAATTCGGCGTTGGTTGCAACCAGAAATGAAATACATCGAGCCTGCGTTACGTTGGGCAGAGCAAGCAGGTAATCAAATTGTGCATTATTTGCAACCTCAATATCCTTATTTATTACAGCAAGTTGATGGCGCGCCGCCATTGTTATTTGTGCAAGGGGAGCTTTCAGTGCTGTCACAGCCCCAAGTGGCTATAGTGGGAAGCCGGCATTGCTCCTCCTATGGCGAATATTGGGCAAAACATTTTGCAACAGAGTTAACTTTAGCAAATTTGGTCGTAACGAGTGGATTAGCATTGGGCATTGATGGTTTTTGTCACCAAGCAGTAGTGGATATACAGGGCAAAACTATTGCGGTCTTAGGAAGTGGTTTAGAGTATATCTATCCTTATCAACATCGACATTTAGCCACTACTATTGTGGAATATGGTGGTGTTTTAGTGTCAGAATTTTTACCAAATCAACCACCAATGGCAGAAAATTTTCCACGTCGTAATCGGATTATTAGTGGTTTATCTTTAGGTACGTTAGTCATTGAAGCCAATGAGCGCAGTGGCTCATTAATTACCGCGCGCTATGCGTTAGAACAAAATCGAGATGTTTTTGCCTTACCAAGTCATATTCAAAATGAATGCAGTCGAGGTTGCCATCAATTGATTAAACAAGGTGCACTGTTAGTGGAAAATGTGCAGGATATTTTAGAAAACCTTTCACTATATGGCGTTGATATTTGCACTATGACCACCACACAATCTTCTCTGCCTTCTTCAACAGAGGTACCAATGACACCTTTGCTGAGTTCAGCTAATATGAAGCAGGCAGATATCAGTATTGATCCTGCTTATCCAGAACTGTTTGCACAGATTGGTTATAATCCAGTTGGGATTGATGAGTTGGCGCAACAACTGAATTTATCCATAGATAGCTTATTGAGCCAGTTACTGGAGTTGGAACTACAAACGTTGATTGTTACTGAAAATGGATTGTATAGACGCGCTTAAATTTTGCTAAAACTGACCGCACTTTAGCTGGAATAAAGTGCGGCACTATTTTTATTACTGAGAGGTTGAGCGGTGTCGATTTTTCACTACGGTATTGAGTAGTTGTTGAATATCGTTATCCGCAAAAAGATCGGGAATATCTGCGCTTAAGCGTCTACGCCAGTTAGGATATTGCATACTAGTACCCGGAATATTGACAGGCTCTGTCATATCCAACCAATCTTCTGGTTGTAAACCAAATAAAGCACTGCTTACGTGGGAAACATAGCTTTGGAGCTGATGATTGAATTTTTTACTGATCTTCGATTCCAAACTTGCATCAATTCCTTTTTCAATCGCTATTTGATTTTCTACTAAACGAGCTAGAATTTTACTTTTTGCTTGCATACGATCACGTTGCAAGATGGCTAAAATGTCAGGATTCGGATAAACGCCATAACGCTGTCCTAATTGAAAATCATAGCCTCGCCAATAGCCATTAATTGTTGGTAAATCGTGAGTACTCAGCGTTGTCATAGCTTGATAAGGATAATCATTTAATGCCCTACTGTGTCCATGTTGATCAAATTCAAAGTAGAAAATTTTATAAGATAAAATCCCTGCATTTTTTAATTTGCTGACAATTTGTTTAGGGACTGTGCCTAAATCTTCGCCAATAATCAAGCATTGATGGCGTTGGCTTTCTAAGGCTAAAATTGCAATTAAGTCATCGACAGGATAAGAGACATAAGCACCATTGACTGCGCTATCACCTTTTTGAATCCACCATAAACGGAGTAATGACATAATATGATCAAGGCGTAATGCGCCACAATGGCGCATGTTAGCGCGGATTAACTCAATAAATGGACGATAGGCTTGTTGTTGTAACACATGTGGATTCATTGGCGTTAATCCCCAATTCTGTCCTTGAGGTCCAAGAATATCGGGTGGCGCACCGACAGAGGCATTTAAACAGTATAAACGCTTTTCAGCCCAAGTTTCCGAACCACTTCCTGTTACTCCTACTGCTAAGTCACGATACATACCAATAGTCATGTTGTGTGCTTTACATAACGCATCACATTCCGCCAGTTGTTCATCTGCAATAAATTGTAACCAAGCATAGAATTGAATTGTTTCTTGATTAGCTTGTTTAAATTGTTGTACCGCGTCTGATGCGTAATTTTGGTATTTTTTATCCCAAAAATCCCAACCCCATTGTTCACTGAAATTTGCCATTAAATGAGCATGGAGGGCATCGAAAGTCGCTTGCACTTGTAAATTTTCACCACCTCGAACTAAGAAATCAGCAAAGGCTTGACGACGCATTGAATTGGCTTTGTGTTGAAAATAAGCAAAAGCAAAACGCAGCCCTTGCAGCTTTAACGGGATAACTTCGGCATAATTGACCCAATCTTCCGAGCGTAATTTTGATAAGCGAGCTTGTACTTCTGTACTGTTAAACCAAGTTTGCGCGTCTTCACTTTGTTGAAATTCAGTTATCTGGTTAATGTCAATATAGGCAATATTGAGCCATTGGCGTGAAGATGGACTATATGGGCTTACCGAATCAGGGTTGGCTGGGAATAGGGCATGAATAGGGTTTAATCCAATAAAATCAGCTTGGTATGGGACAAGATGTTGAATAAATTGTTTTAGATCACCAAAATCGCCAATTCCCCAGTTTTGTTGAGAACGTAACGTATAGAGCTGTAGGAAGGTTCCCCACAGTTTTTTGCCTTGAGTCAATTCTGTTGGTTGATAACAGCTAGTTGGTGCGATAATCAGACTGCATTCTGCTTGTTTGTTTGCATAGTGCAAGACTAATTGATGATAGCCTAATGGTAGATTGGCAGGTAGCTGAATAATGTTGTTTTTCACTTTTCCTGTCAACATGCGATGGTTTTCTAACTTTAATACCCACTTACCTTGCAAACGCTGGGTTTTATCTGCCAGTTTTAAGCGGATAAAGTGCGGTCGATTTTCACGAAAAACTTGTACTGGCGGTAAAGGGATGGAAGGGACCGAAATCTGTTCATTGAAAGTCGCTAGAATCGCACTTTTAATTTGTGGTGAAGTGTATTTTTTCAATCCTCTTTCATCAAAAAAATACGGCATGATTCCTGCTTTATTAAAGCGTTTTTCGCGGTTTTTATTGTTATTTTTCATAATACGACCTTATTTTGAGGAATAGAACAGGGAGATATGGCTCATTAGTGAAACGTGGTATTCATTTCACTGATGAGCGTAAGTAATTGCTTATTTCAACCAAATACGACGTTGATAATCTTGAATCGAGCGATCTGAGCTAAACATTCCTAAGCGTGCAGTATTTAAAATAGCACTGCGTAGCCATGCTGTTTGATTGACATAAGCTTCACCGACTTTTTGCTGGGTAGTGAAGTAACTAGCAAAATCAGCAAATACTAAGAACGGATCGCGTTCTAACAAGCTTGCCAGCATTAAATCAAACGCCTGTTTATCGCCATGTGATGCTTTACCACTGGCAAGAAAATCGACCGCGCTTTTTAATACAGGATCATTGTTATAGTAAGTTTTAGGATCGTAGCCTTTGGCTAAAAGCTCACGTACACTTTCGACTGTATGACCAAAGATAAACACATTTTCTTCACCAACCATCTCGGCAATTTCAACGTTAGCGCCATCTAATGTACCTAACGTTAATGCACCGTTTAAGGCAAGTTTCATATTACCTGTACCAGAAGCTTCTTTACCTGCCATCGAAATTTGTTCAGATACATCCGCGGCAGGGATAATTTTTTCTGCTAGACTGACGCGATAATCAGGCAAGAACGCGACTTGTAATTTATCTTTCATCGCCTTGTCGTGATTGATAATGTCTGCCACATTATTAATGGCGTGGATAATGTTTTTGGCTAAGTAATAACCCGGTGCAGCTTTGCCAGAGAACACAAACACACGTGGAGTAAATGCCATATTAGGATTGGCTTTTAATTGCTGATAAGTCGCAATGATATTTAAAAGATTTAAATGTTGACGTTTATATTCATGGAAGCGCTTGATTTGAATATCAAAAATAGCATCCGTATTAACTGTTAAACCAATCGAACGCTGAATTTCATCGGCAAGTACTTGTTTATTATGTTGTTTAATACGGAAATACGCCTGATGAAAACTCGCATCATCAACATGCTTTTCCACTTGGTTGAGTAAATTTAAATCTTTAGTCCAATCGCCTTGTACCGTATCATCAAGTAATTTTGCCAGTTGAGGATTAGCTTGGCGAATCCAACGACGTGGCGTAATGCCATTAGTTACATTACAGAATTTCGTTGGAAACAGCTGGTGATATTCAGGGAATAAATCGGATACGACTAAATTAGAATGAATTTGTGCTACGCCATTGACTGCAAAACAAGTGACGACACAAAGATTTGCCATACGCACACGGTAATCAAAAAGAATGGCTAATTTTTCCCAAACTTGTGGATTGTCGCCAAATTGTGCACGTACTTTGTCTTGGAATAAACGGTTGATTTTATCCACAATGACGAAATGACGTGGCAATAACGTTTTGAATAAGCGTTGATCCCACTGCTCTAAGGCTTCAGGTAATAAAGTATGGTTAGTATAGGCAAAGATTTGAGTACAGATGGTCCAAGCTTGCTCCCAGCTTAAATCGTATTCATCTAATAATACGCGCATTAATTCAGGAATAGCTAGGGTTGGATGAGTATCATTTAATTGAATGACTTGGCGTTTGGCTAATTCGTTTAGAGTATAACCTTGGGCAAAATGACGCGCTAAAATATCAGCTACTGAGCAAGCAACATGGAAATATTGTTGCATTAAGCGTAATTTTTGTCCTGCTCTATGATTATCATTTGGATATAACACTTGCGTTAATGCAGCAGCATTCACAATGTGCTTGTCAGCGCTTAAGAATTTTCCATCATTAAACGCATTGAGATCGAAGGATTGATCATTGTCTGCTTGCCATAAACGTAATGGCTGAATCACATTATTCTTATAACCGATAATTGGTAAATCAAAAGCTTTACCTTGAATAGTTAAAGCTGGTGTCCATACATATTTATCGTCTTTTATCTGTTTGATACGGCCACCAAATTGGATGTTTTGTGTTTTACTTGGATTGAATATTTGCCAAGGATAGTGATCACGCTGCCAAAAATCGCCAGTCTCTTGCTGTTTACCTTGTACAAAAGATTGTTTGAATAAGCCATATTGATAATGTAAACCGTAGCCAGTCGCATTTTGTCCTAAGCTTGCCATAGAATCTAAGAAACAAGCAGCTAAACGTCCTAAGCCACCATTGCCTAATGCCGGATCGCGTTCTTGTTCTAATACATCAGCGATGTCAACATTATATTGCGTCAAATATTGTTTAATTGGTTCGTAGTAGCCTAAGTTCATCAGATTATTGCCTGTTAAGCGACCGATTAAAAACTCCATAGAAAGGTAATTGACATGACGTGTTTCATTTTTCGTAACTGGCGCTGTGGCATAAACATAATCCAGTGAACCTTCAGCGAGGACTTGGTACCATTGCTGTAAGGAAAAGTGTTCTGGTGAAGCAACATCAAAAAAATGACAGTATTTTTTCACCGTAGTATCAAATAAATTCAAATTAAATTGGTGGTTTGACATAGAGGCTCCTAAAACAAAAAATCGGTTAAGTTATATTTCATAGCCTTCATTATGTGGTAAGCAAAATAAAGTAACTCCTCCTTAGTTTGAACTTATGAGTATGATGGGGAGGAAGTAACACAAATTACGAGGAGGAGAAATGCTAATAGATTGAAATGTATTTAAATTTTCTTTATTATTTTTCTATATTTGTCTAAAAAATTATCAACATAAACGAGTATATAAAAAGTATTTATGACAGATAAACAATTTGCATTTTTACAGCGTTTTCTATTTCTTTTTTATCGCCATAAGAAATGGATTTTTATTCATTGGGGGATATTTGGTTTTCTTGGTTTATTTTTGTTATTAAATGAAGCAAACCTCATTATCTTTAATGATGCAGGAATAAAATATACGTCTTATTATGATTTGACCGTTGAGATTAAAGATAATCGTGTTTATGGAAAGTTAAATCAATATATTAAAGTAAAACACCGTAATAATCATTGCTATACTGCACATTGTGGTTTCCCGAATGAAGGACATTATATCTTATCGGAGTTGCAATTTATAACAGTGAATGGCGAAGATTTTATTAAGAAAATGTGTGTGAAAAATTCAGCTTGTTACCAAAATTTATTTGATGAACATATTGAGGCATATGTTAAAGAACAACGCCGTTATTTGATAGATGAATATAGTCGAATATTTTGGTTGATTATTCTGATGGGCTTTCTTTCTTTTCCTTTTATGCCTTACCAACTTGAGCATGCCAAGCAACGTTATCGTAAAATGCAAGAGGAAGCAGAGTCTTTTCAGGTTAAAATTGAAGAAACGACGATTGAGTTATAAGTATTATTAAGTTAAAAATCAATAACATTTGCAAGAGTTACTCGTCGCTTTGTTCAGGTTGTCTTTTCTAGTTTTTTACTTAGACACATACGCGTGTATGTGAATCAGACTAGGGTACATGCAGCCTGAAAATGAAGAGATTAATGAAATGATGATAGAATTATAAGGGTTATTATCGATACAAAGGCACATCATGATAAAATGTGCCTTATTTTTTGCTTTTTTCATCTAGATTGATTCTACTCAAATAGAGTGTTAACTTTTATGTTAAACTCTGTCTATTTTATTACCACTACGGTTATCAATAATTATGCTAATACCTTCTAAACTCAGTTGTTCTTATCGTTTACAGAATGCGGTTGAACGTCATCGTTTATTACAGCTTTTAGATAATGCAGCACAATATCCCTTAGTGTTGATTAGTGCGCCAGCAGGTTATGGTAAAACCACGTTAATTTCTCAGTGGGTGGTAGGGCGTGACAATATTGGTTGGTATTCTTTAGATGAAAGTGATAACCAAACTGATCGTTTTGCCGCTTATTTTAATGCGGCACTTTCAAAAGCGATTCAGCAAGAATCGCAGCTGACTGATACAGATAGACAAGCAAATCTATTCTCGCTTTTTAATCAATTGCTGATCAAAGTGGCGCATGTATCGACCCATTTCTACTTAGTTATTGATGATTATCATTTGATTGATAATGAAGAGATCCATGAAGGGCTAAAATATTGGATTAAACATCAACCTGCCAATATGACATTAGTCTTAATTTCACGTGCTGTGCCACCGTTAGGTATTGCTAACTTACGTGTGCAAGAGCAATTATTAGAAATTGATATGCACCAACTGCCTTTTACGCATCAAGAAAGCCTTGATTTTTTCCAAGCACGTTTAGGCGAACAATTTTCTGCGCCAGATGCAACCGCACTTTGTGATCAAGTTGAAGGCTGGGCGACAGCTTTGCAATTAGTTAGTTTATCGGCAAAACAACATAATACCTCATTGCAAGAAGCCGCAAAGCGCATTGCGAAGTTAAACAGTTTTCATATTAGCGAATATTTGAATGATGAAGTACTGAGTACGGTAGATAGTGATACCCGTACTTTTATTTTGCAATGCTCGATTTTACGTTCCATGAATGAGAAATTAGTACAGCATTTAACAGGCTGTTTAAATGTGCGTAAACGTTTGGAGGAGCTAGAAAAACAAGGACTTTTTATTCAACAAATTGATAGCGAGGATAATTGGTGGCGTTTCCATGCATTATTTGCTTCCTTTCTGGCACAATGTTGTGAAGTCGAGTTGCAAGATCAATTAGAAGATTTACATCAACGTGCAGCAGAGGCATGGCTAGAATTAGGCTATACCACGGAAGCTTTATATCATGCTATGCAGTTAAGCGAAACTACGGTGTTACTATCAATTTTGCAGCAAAAAGCGTGGAATTTATTTCATCATGGTGAGCTGAAACTGTTAGAGGAAAGTTTAACTAAACTGGATATGGATAAGCTTATTCAATATCCAAGTCTTGTTTTATTAAAAGCATGGCTCGCCCAAAGTCAACATCGCCAATTTGAAGTTAGTGGTATTTTTAGTGAGTTTGAGCAAGCGCTACGACGCCATAATATACAATTAAGTAAAGAAAATCAGGCAGAGTTTGATGTATTACGTGCACAAGTCGCGATTAATGAGGGAAATGAACGCATGGCGTTTGCGTTAGCAACAGACGCGTTAGATGATTTACCAAAGACGGCTTATTATGCTCATATTGTTGCGACATCGGTAATTGGCGAGGCATATCATTGCTTTGGTGATTTGGCTAAAGCGCTTGAGATGTTGCAAAGTGCAGAAAAAATGGCACGTCAACATCATACTTATCACAATATTTTGTGGTCATTATTACAACAATCCGAAATTTTATTAGCACAAGGTTTTTTACAAGCTGCATACGATATGCTGGATAAAGCCAGTGCCTTTGTGAAAGAAAATCACTTACAAAAAATCCCAATGTATGAATTTTTGTTGTGTCTAAAAGGCAAAATTTTATGGGAATGGTATAGCTTAGAAAGAGCAGAGGCAATGGCAAATGCGGGCATGGCAGTGCTACAGAAACCAGAAGAAACGTTGCAATGTTTAGCCTTATTAAGCAAGATTTCATTGGTACGTGGTGATTTAGATAATGCGCATCGTTTGTTAAAAGAAATCGCAGTGTTACAAACCTTGCACCATTATCATGATGATTGGTTAGCGAATGCAGATGAAGCGCGTACTTTATTATGGCAAATGACATCAGATAAGGAAGCTGCGCAAAATTGGCTGCTACAAAATAAAGCGCCAACTACTGACCGTAATCATTTTTCGCAAATTCAATGGCGTAATTTGGCGCGTTCACACATTTTACTTGAGCAATTTGCGCCAGCACAACAGATTTTGGATCAATTAATTGTCACCGCTGAGCAATTTAATTTAACCAGCAGTTTAAATCGTGCGTTGATCTTACGTAATCGATTCTATTTTTTACAGAACAATAAAGAGTTGGCACAGAGAGATCTAATTGAAGCGTTGCGTTTAAGCCGACAAACGAATTTTATCAGTGCGTTTGTGGTGGAAGGCGATATTATGGCGCAGCAAATTCGCCAGCTGTTACAATTAAATGTGTTAGATGAGTTGGCATTGCATAAAGCACAATTTATTTTACGTAACATTAATCAATATTATCGCCATAAGTTTGCGCATTTTGATGAACAGTTTGTTGCGAAATTATTGCAAAATCCACAAGTGCCTGAATTATTAAAAATCAGTCCATTGACGCAACGAGAGTGGCAAGTGCTTGGTTTAATTTATTCTGGTTATAGTAATGAGCAAATTTCAGATGAGCTACAAGTGGCGATTACGACGATTAAAACGCATATTCGTAATTTATATCAAAAAATTAATGTGGCAAATCGCAGTGAAGCTATTGATTATACAAGAGAATTATTGAAGTTGATGGGCTATTAAAATGTTACTAAAACAGACCGCACTTTTAATTTAAAAAGCAAAGAAAAGGCACTGAAACCAGTGCCTTAATAGATTATAGCGTTGTGTTAATAGAGGCTAAATGCTTGCAAATAAGGTAGCTTGCCTCTTTGTAGCATTTTTTCAATATTACCTTTGTGATCATCGCTACCTAAGCCGCGTAGCTCAACATTAATTCCAATACTTTTATCATATACAATTTCATTTTCAGCCTGATTTTGACGGCTAGTGACATTGCGTCTTGCTCCGACATTAATTGCCCAACAACAGGTACTGTATTCCACACCTAAATATTGTTCAACGGGTCTTTTCAATGCTAAGTCTTGGTAATGACGCGCCACGACTGCCCAGTTATCAGTTAATTCCCAAGCAATAGTTAAACCAAGCTGTTTGATATCCTGACCATAACGGTTTGCATCAGCAGTTAAGTTCTGGTCAATGTATTCTTGACTCGCGTAGCGATAAGTTAATTGAATTAAGTTATTTCTCACTGGATTATATTCTAAGGTAAAGTTACCTAATGAAGATTTGTCTAAACGAGTATCATATTGATAGCTACCTTGCCAGCGCCATTGATCATTAATTTTCCAGTTAGACTCTAATGACCAAGAGGAGGAACGCCCATAAGTACTATTATCTGGGTTGGAATCAATACGTGAATCATGCAAATAATAAATTTGTCCCGCAGATAAATTAAAACGTTCTTCGCCTGTTTTGTCATAAAAACGTGTTGTGCCACCCAGTGTGAATTGATTTGCAGAAGCGATGCGATCTAACCCACTATAACGACGATCGCGGAATAACGCGAAGTAGTCTTGTTGTAATAGCGATGAGTTGTAACCAAAACCTAAGTAAGCGTTGTTGCGTTTTGAACCAATATGGCTTTGATCTTTGTATGGGCGATATAAATATTGAATATGCGGTTCAAGTGTTTGTGTATAACCCTCAAGAAAAGTTTTATTACTTGCCAACACAGTTTGTAAATCGACTTTAATTTGTGGCAACACGCGGTTCACCGTGCTTTGTACTTGTTCTGCATTATCGCTTTTTCCTTTACGCTGTTTATAGTGAGTCGCGTAGAGTTTGCTTTCAATATTTAAACTACCATAACGATTTGAAAGTGGCAGATTTAAGCTAGGTTCAAGATGGAAACGCCATGCTGTTGGCATAAGAGCACTATCATTATCAAAACGAACTGCTTGTGAAAACAATTTAAAGTCCAATAATCCATTAATTAAATTATTCTTGTAATAATTGAAATCAATTTGAGGTAGTGCACGATAAGGTCCAATTTCGACTTCATCGAAAATTTGGAATTGTTTTGCTGAAATGGCGAAATTGTAGCTAGGCTGATAATAGGCAATACGTAAGTTTTGATCTGCATAGCCATCGGTACTTGAGCCGTAAGCAGAATCAAAGTCAGCGAAATAGCGCTTATCACTTACATGTGTATAATCTAAATTTAAACGCCAATTTTGTAAGAAACTGGAATTATGTGTCCAATAAAATAGATGGCGTGAGCGATTGTCACTTTGATAGTCAATTAGCCGATCTTTGCCTAAATATTCACCTGCAATTTTACCTTGTCCAATTGGGCTTAAATAGCGAAATTCACCATTAAGTTGCCAGCCACGATGTGACATGTATTTGGGCGTGAAAGTCGCATCAAGATTTGTGGCAATATTCCAATAAATTGGTTGTGTATAAAAATAGCCATCGCGGCTAGAAGTACCAAAGCTCGGTATTAATAAACCAGAGCGACGGCGATCACCAATAGGAAGTTGTAAATAAGGGGTATAAAAAATTGGCACGCCGTGCACTTTTAAACGGGCATGCCACATTTCCGCATATTCTTGTTGGATATATTGGCGCATTTCTTTTGCTTCAATTGCCCAAGAATTATCATCCGTTAAACAAGAAGTGAATATGGCATTTTTCATTAATCGGTAGTCATCACGTAATTCGATTTCTGCGGCTTGCCCACGCCCTTGTCGATCAACTAATTGATATTGGGCTTGTTTAATATTGGTATCTTTATTATTTAAATTGACTTGTGCATCTTGTCCTGTAAGTTGAATTTGATGATCTTGATAGTCAAATCCGCCACGCACATACGCAAGACGTTGTAGCTTATTTTGTGAATTATGTTGAGTGATTTCTGCGCTGTGAGCTTTTAATTGACGATTACCTTGCTGAATATCTACATTACCTTCATAAATTGCACTTGCCGATTGGGTTAACTGCGCCTGATCTGCTTCAATATACACTGGTAACTCATTTGGGTTTCCTGTGACTAATTCACCTTTAAAATGAGGCACGCCTGCTAGACATTGTGCTTTTAAATCCGCCATACTTGATGTGCTATAAAGTGCACTCAAGATTGCAACAGAAAGTAATGTATAAGAATTCTTTTTCATTGGATAACCGTATTTAAGTCAAAACTGGCTTGATTATACTGGAAAATTAAGTAAAGGCATATTATTTACAGCAGCAATCATTTTGGTGATCATTGACTAATCCCATAGATTGCATAAATGCATAGCAAGTTGTCTCACCAACAAAAACAAAGCCTCGTTTTTTTAGCGCCTTAGACATGGCACTAGATACAGCTGTTTTTGTTGGTAAACTGGCTAAATTCGGTACATCATTGATTTGTGGTTGGTGATTAACGAATGACCAAATAAAATCGCTGAAATTTTCTCCCTTCTTTTCCATTGCTAGATAGGCTTTTGCATTTCTGACAATGGCTTCTAATTTTGCTCTATGCCGAATCAGTCCCGCATTTTGCATTAAATTCTCAATGTCTTGCGTCGTCATTTGGGCAATTTTATTTGGATCAAAATGATAGAAAGCATTGCGATAATTTTCGCGTTTTTTGAGTACTGTAATCCAAGATAGCCCCGCTTGTTGTCCTTCTAAACAGATTTTTTCAAATAATTTCAAGCTATCATATTCAGGTTTACCCCATTCATTATCATGATAAGCAATATAAATAGGTGAGTTATCTACCCAACCACAGCGTTTGTGCATAATGTTCTCCAGATGAAAAGTGCGGTCGATTTTTTAAACATTTTAATGCAAGCGTTTGTGTATTGAAATGCAAATGAAAAGATCATGCCATTTTTATGTTGATATGCTATTGTATGTAAATTAGTAATTCACGAATTGTAATCTAAAGTAGAGGAAAATTATGACTACGCAACTTGATTCTCTCCGTAATATGACCGTCGTTGTAGCGGATACTGGTGATATCGAAGCAATCAAAAAATACCAACCAGAAGATGCTACAACTAACCCCTCTTTAATTTTAAGTGCTTCCGCACTGCCACAATATGCCCCTTTAATTGATGATGCTATTGCTTATGCGAAAGCAAAAAGCGATTGTGCAAAACAGCAATTAATTGATGCAGAAGATAAATTGGCGGTTAATATCGGTTTAGAAATTTTAAAAATTGTCCCGGGACGTATTTCAACAGAAGTCGATGCTCGTCTTTCTTACGACACTGAGGCGACAATTGAAAAAGCGAAAAAACTGATCGCACTTTATAACGAAGCAGGTATTGCTAACGATCGTATTCTGATCAAAATTGCTTCAACTTGGCAAGGTATCCGCGCAGCGGAACAGCTTGAAAAACAAGGCATTAACTGTAACTTAACCCTATTATTCTCTGAAGCGCAAGCGCGTGCTTGTGCTGAAGCAGGCGTGTATTTAATTTCACCTTTCGTTGGTCGTATTTTGGATTGGTACAAAGCGAATAGTGATAAAAAAGATTACGCACCAGCCGAAGATCCGGGTGTGATTTCAGTGACCAAAATTTATAACTACTACAAACAACATGGCTACAACACGATTGTAATGGGCGCGAGTTTCCGTAATGTAGGTGAAATTACAGAGTTAGCAGGTTGCGACCGTTTAACTATTGCGCCAGCATTGTTAAAAGAATTACAAGAAAATACCAGTCCATTGGTGCGTAAATTAAGTTACACAGGTGAGGTGAAAGCCAAACCAACGCCATTAACTGAAGCGGAGTTTTATTGGCAGCATAATAGTGATGCGATGGCAGTGGAAAAATTGGCTGATGGGATCCGTAAATTTGCCGCTGACCAAGAAAAATTAGAAGCAATGTTGTTAGCAAAATTCTAATTTAGAGTTATGTAGTACAAGAATGAAAAAAAGTGCGGTCGATTTTGACCGCATTTTTTTACTTATCAAATTATATTTGAAGCTGATGTGTGTATCGTTGTTATCACATCAATATTCATGTCATTGTAATATTTGAGTTTTCTTCATTGTCATGGTGCGTATTTTTATAAAAGTGCGATATTCCACATTCTTAAAATAGGTGTAATAGATTATGCAAAATGAAAAACAATGTATTGATGACGGACGGAGCGTGATTGGTATTGAATTAGGTTCGACTCGAGTAAAAGCAGTACTGATTGATGAACATGGCACGATTTTAGCAAGTGGTGGTGCAGATTGGGAAAATCATTTTATTGACGGGATTTGGACTTATCATCAAACTGAAATTTGGCACAGGCTACAACAGGCCTATCAAGATCTACAAGAAAATGTGCAAGCTCAATATGCGACATTGATTAAAAGTGTAAAAGCCATTGGTATCAGCGCCATGATGCATGGCTATTTGCCATTTGATAAGCATGGCAATCTGCTTGTTCCTTTTAGAACATGGCGTAATAATACAACAGCACCCGCCGCGCAAGCCCTGACTAAGCTATTTAATTACCCGATTCCACAACGTTGGAGTATTGCACATCTCTATCAAGCTATTTTAAATCAAGAAAGCCATATTCAGGATATCGATTATTTAACAACCTTATCAGGTTATATTCATTGGCAATTAACTGGCGAAAAAGTACTGGGCATTGGCGATGCATCAGGCATGTTTCCAATAGATATCAATACGCTGAATTATGATACAGAAATGATAGCACTTTTTAACCAGCATATTGCGCAACAACTGTTGCCATGGCAACTCGACACCATTCTTCCTAAAGTACGTGTAGCAGGTCAAAACGCAGGCAATTTAACGCAACAAGGCGCGTTATTGTTGGATCCAACAGGAAATTTAGTGGCAAATATTCCTCTTTGCCCACCTGAAGGCGATGCTGGGACAGGGATGGTTGCGACGAATTGCATTAAAGCAAAAACAGGTAATATTTCCGCCGGCACGTCTGTATTCGCCATGGTAGTGTTAGAAAAAGCATTATCACGAGTATATTCGGATATCGATCTTGTGACGACACCAACAGGAAAATTAGTGGCGATGGTTCATGCGAATAATTGCAGCTCAGATATAAATGCTTGGGTGAATTTAATTGGCGAAGCACTGCAGGCTTTTGGAGTGAAAACAGATACACAAACACTCTACCAAACCTTATTTTTAGCCGCTTTGCAGGGTGAGGCGGATTGTGGTGGGTTACTTTCATATGGATTTTACTCAGGTGAGCACAGTGTTGGACTCTCTGCAGGCTGCCCGATTTTTTTACATCCAGCGAATGCTCACTTTAATTTAGCAAATTTCATGCGCGTACATTTATATAGTGCATTCGGTGCCATGAAGTTAGGGATGGATATTTTACGTAAAAAAGAACGAGTCAATATCGAACATATGCTTGCTCATGGTGGAATCTTTCAGACAAAACATGTTGTACTGCAGATTTTGGCTTCAGCATTAAACATTCCACTAGCCACAATGGATACCGCGGCGAATGGTGGCGCATGGGGGATTGCGCTGTTAGCTAACTTTTTACATAAATCGCAACACAAATCGTTAGAAGACTATTTAGAACAAGCGATCTTTAATCAAGTAGAGCTAATACGTGTTGAACCTGATCCAAGTATCGTTGAAGGATATCAAGTGTTTATTCGCCAATATCAAAAAGGACTCCCGATTGTACAAGCGGCACTTGATACGGGGGTAGCGTAATAATATTGCTAGTTCCAGTTTGACGAATAGATATTTAACATGAAGAAAGCCGCGGGAAAGTGTGGTCGGTTTTGGGAAAGTTTTGAAAACAGGCGATTGCCTTATTGATAGTGTTAGTCTTCGCTCTCATTAATAGGGATAGTATTCACGCTGGTATTCGTTGAGAGTGTTAATTTAAAACTTTTTTGTAAAATGACTGTACTTTTAATGGCTTTCTTACTTACTCAAACGCTTTTAATACACTAATTGGCGAGAATTCCCCTTTTAAATAATCCTTCACTGATTCAATCACTAATGGGCTACGCTCACATTGTCCCTCTTGTTCTATATAGTCATAAAACTCTTCTAAACTGAGCCATAGACCACGTGTGATGTCAGGATCTTGCGGTTGGATAGGGCACCAATCGTCAAGTTCTATGGCAAACGTGAAACGGAGAAAATCAGTTTTACTACGTGGGGCATGCCATTGGTAAATTTTGATCAAACTTTGTATATCTGCATGAATCCCCGTTTCTTCCAATAATTCACGTTTTGCGCCTTCAAGGAGGGTTTCATCGGCTTCTAAATGCCCTGCTGGTTGGTTCAATGTCAACTTACCATGTTCGAATTCTTCAACAAATAAAAATTTTCCTTTGCAATGGACGACACAAGCCAGTGTGATATTTGGTTTATGCATTTTTTTATCCTTCTTTTTTTAACTGTAATTGTTGATAAAATGCGCTGAGCTCTGAATCAGAAAGGCGTCGATATTGCCCTTGAGCTAAGTTATCTAAATTAAATGATGCTATTTGATAACGAATTAAGCGCAATGTAGGAAAACCAATATGTGCGGTCATTCGACGTACTTGGCGATTACGCCCCTCACAAATTTTTATCTCAAGCCAGCTCGTGGGGATTTGTTTGCGTTCACGAATCGGCGGATGGCGTGCCCATAACCAATTTGGCTGCGAAACTGACCGCACTTTTGTAGGAAGAGTTTGACCATCATTGAGTGCTATACCTTGGCGTAATTTGTCTAAATCTGCCTCCTGTGGAATACCTTCCACTTGCACCCAATAGGTTTTTTCTGTTTTGAATTTAGGTTCGGCAAGGCGATGTTGAATTTCGCCGTTATTGGTGAGCAGTACTAAGCCTTCACTATCGCGATCTAAACGTCCTGCGGGATAAATATGTTGGATAGGAATAAAGTTTTTTAACGTTACACGTCCATTTTCATCACTAAATTGTGTAAGCACATCATAAGGTTTATTGAATAAGACAACTTGAGTCTCTGCAAAGTTGGGCGATTTTTTCGTATGCGAACGCCCTATCTGCGGATTGGTTTTTGTCGGCTTGTGTTTCATGCTGAGCTGATTAGGTAAGACGACCTTGTGTGTTTTAGCTGGATGTTTGGGTTTAGCAGTGAAGTTTTTATTCATAAGAGAAAGTGTATTTAAGTCGAAAATGGGATCTAGATCGAAAAACAGAGAAATTTTTTAACAATTTTTTAATAAGTACTTGCGAACTTTATTCAGTTCCAATAGCTTTGTATAGATAATCTCGTTTGATCGAGTGTTTATACTATCATAGGCAACAGAATAAGGAAGAAATGATATGCAATCAAAAGTCGTTATCCCACAAGGTGAAAAAATTCAACTTGATGCCAAAGGTGCATTAGTGGTGCCAAATCACCCAATTATTCCATTTATTGAAGGTGATGGGATTGGCGTTGATGTTACACCTGCAATGCAAACGGTCATTGATGCAGCGGTGGAAAAAGCCTATGGTGGTAAGCGCAAAATTGCATGGATGGAAATCTATGCGGGTGGGAAAGCCAATGATGTTTATGGGGAAAATACGTGGTTACCTGATGAAACGATGGCGTTTATTCGTGATTATCATGTGGCAATTAAAGGACCTTTAATGACGCCAGTTGGTGGGGGGATTCGCTCATTAAATGTGGCAATGCGTCAAGGTTTAGATTTATATAATTGCTTACGTCCAATTCGTTATTATGAAGGGACACCAAGCCCAGTAAAACACCCAGAATTAGTGGATATGGTGATTTTCCGTGAAAACTCAGAAGATATTTATGCGGGTGTAGAATGGGTCGCAGGTTCTGCTGAAGCCAACAAAGTAATTGCGTTTTTACAAAAAGAAATGGGCGTGAAGAAAATCCGTTTTACGGAAGATTGTGGTATTGGTATCAAACCTGTTTCGAAACAAGGCACTCAACGTCTAGTGCGTGCTGCCTTACAATATGTGATTGATAATGACCGTGAGTCTTTAACGCTTGTGCATAAAGGTAACATTATGAAATTTACCGAAGGGGCATTTAAAGAATGGGGTTATGAAGTCGCGAAAGAATTCGGTGCCGAATTGTTAGAGGGGGGACCGTGGATGAAGCTCACCAATCCAAAAACAGGCAAAGAAATCATTATCAAAGACAGCATAGCAGATGCGTTTTTGCAAGAAATTTTATTGCACCCAACAGATTATGATGTCATCGCCACTTTAAACTTAAATGGTGATTACATTTCTGATGCTTTAGCTGCACAAGTTGGCGGAATTGGTATATCTCCAGGTGCGAATATTGGTGCAGAAGCGGCGATTTTTGAGGCCACACATGGTACTGCGCCGAAAATTGCAGGACAAAATAAAGGTAATCCAGGATCGTTGATTTTAAGTGGCGAAATGATGTTACGTCATTTAGGTTGGGGCGAGGCGGCTGATTTAGTCGTCAAAGCAGTATCAAAAACTATTGCAGATAAAACAGTAACGTTTGATTTTGCTGAAATGTTAGAAGGGGCAACATTACGTTCTACTTCTGAATTTGCCCAAGATATTGTAGCGAATATGTAATCTAATCAATTATCAAGAAGCCCGATTATTCATGAGAGTAATCGGGCGTTTTTATTTGTATTGAGTAAAATTTCGCTCAATTTATAGGAGAAAGTGCGGTATTTTTTCTGATTTCGCGGTAAACTATTTACTTTGTTAGTAACTGGCTGAGAATCTATGCGTTTATTTATTTTTTTATTAGTCGCTGTGTTATTGCTATTCCAATATGATTTTTGGTTTGGCAAAAATGGCTATGTGGATTACAAACAAACAGCACAGCAAATAGCCCAACATAAACAAGAAAATGAGAAACTTTCGCAGCGTAATCAAGTGGTTGCCGCAGAAATTAAAGATCTAAAACAAGGTGTGGAAGCCATTGAAGAACGGGCGAGATTCCAGCACGACATGGTGAAATCTGATGAAATTTTTTATCATATTGTGAAAGAGCATAAATAATGAGCCAAGTTATTCCGCGTAAAATTGTTGCTGTTGTGCCTGCCGCTGGCGTTGGCAGTCGTATGCAAACGGCAAAACCTAAGCAATATCTTGAAATTCAAGGCAAAACTATTTTAGAACATACGCTTTCCGTCTTATTAAGTTATCCACAGATTGAACTCATCATTTTGGCTATTGCGCCGAATGATCCCTATATTTCTCAGCTCCCTTTTTTGAAACATCCTAAGATTCAAGTCATTGATGGTGGAGAAAATCGTGCTGACTCTGTATTAAATGGCTTATGTGCTGTTGATAACCTACATAAAAGTGCGGTGCAAAATGCGGTAGATTTATGGGTAATGGTACATGATGCTGCTCGTCCTTGTTTGACTCATCAAGATTTAGATAAGTTAATACAAATTGAAGATCCGCATGGCGCAATTTTAGCGATTCCAGCCACAGATACGATTAAACGTGCATTACCCAATCAACAAATTAAACAAACAGAAGATCGTAGTGAACTTTGGCTCGCACAAACGCCACAATTTTTTCCATTAGACTTGTTGAAACAGGCATTAGAACAAGCTTTTGTACGGGGGATGCAAGTAACGGATGAAGCTTCAGCAATGGAATTTGCGGGATTTCGACCGCACTTAGTGGCAGGGCGTAGTGATAATATTAAGGTAACACGCCCCGAAGATTTAGCTTTAGCAGAATTTTATTTAACCAGAAAACGACAGTAAGAGAAGATAACATGAATATTCGAATTGGTCATGGTTTTGATGTTCACGCCTTTGGTGGCGAAGGTCCAATTATTATTGGTGGAGTGGCAATACCTTATGAAAAAGGGTTGTTGGCTCATTCTGATGGCGATGTGGCGTTACATGCTTTAACCGATGCTTTACTTGGTTCTGTAGCGTTGGGCGATATTGGTAAGCTGTTCCCAGATACCGATATGCAATACAAAGGGGCTGATAGTCGAGGTTTATTGCGTGAGGCTTATCGCCAAGTGCAAGAAAAAGGTTATCAAGTCGGTAACGTTGATGTCACGATTATTGCGCAAGCGCCTAAAATGCGTCCATACATTGATGCAATGCGCGCTGCTATTGCACAAGATTTAGCTTGTGACATTGAACAAGTGAATGTCAAAGCCACAACGAGTGAAAAATTAGGCTTTACAGGACGTGGTGAAGGCATTGCTTGCGAAGCAGTGGCTTTAGTGATCAAAGCCTAATTTTTTGAACAAATCGGTCGCTAAAGACCGCTTTAATAATGAACTAAAAAGATAAGGGCGAACAAATAAAGTTCGCCTTTACTACAATATGAACAAGGAACGTATGGAACTCGCTTATTTACAAAATCCACCACAACAGACAACATCAGTGGCATTAGAGAACAAACAAACTGCACAATTAAAAGCAGAATGTGCGGATTTTATTGTGAAAGAGCACCTTGGCTATGAAATGGCTGGTGAAGGTGAATTTGTCGTGGTGAAAATACGTAAAACAGATTGTAATACCTTATTTGTTGGCGAAAAGTTAGCACAATTTGTCGGCATTTCAGCACGCAATATGGGTTATGCTGGCTTAAAAGATCGTAAAGCGGTGACAGAGCAATGGTTTTGCTTACAAATGCCCGGTCAACCAACACCTGATTTTAGTCAATTCCAATTAGCTGGTGTGGAAGTTTTAGATGTGACTCGTCACAACCGTAAAATTCGCACAGGAAGCCTTGATGGTAATTATTTTGAAATTCTGTTACGTGGTGCGAAAGAAACACCAGCGCTTAACATACGGTTAGAAAATGTGAAAAAATGGGGTTTTCCTAACTATTTCACTGAGCAGCGTTTTGGACGTGATGGACATAATCTCACGCAAGCACTACGTTGGGCGAAGGGCGAAATTAAGGTTAAAGATCGTAAGAAACGGAGCTTCTATTTATCCGCTGCGCGTAGTGAGGTGTTTAATTTAATTGTGTCAGCGCGAATTGAGCATAATCTCATACAACAAGTGTTGTTAGGGGATATTTTGCAATTGCAGGGATCACATAGTTGGTTTCAAGTAGGTGAGCATGAAGATTTGCCTACATTACAAGCGCGTTTAATGCAGCAAGATGTTTTACTCACTGCACCGTTAATTGGCGAGCAAAATCTCGCTGCAACTGAATTAGAAAATCAAATAATTGAACAACACCAAGCATTGTTACAGTTAATGGCTCAGGAACGGATAAAAGCCGCTCGCCGTCCTATGTTAATGCATGCACAGGATTTTCATTGGGCATTTGTCGAAAATGGCTTAAAACTTTACTTCTATCTGCCTGCAGGCAGTTATGCAACAGCATTGGTCAGAGAATTGGTCGATGTGCAGGAAATGTGAACTGATTTGAGCACATTGCTGCTTTCTGTCTATGAGAAGAAAGGCGTGGTTAAACAAGATAAAAATGCAGCTCAGTTTGGCTTACTTGATAATGTCAATTATTGGGCTGAATCCGATATCAGTATATCGCACAATAACAAAAACTTTTAAAAAAAGTACCGCACTTTTTGTTCAAATAATAATATAAAGGCACAAGCAACGTAACCAATCAAATAACAAGGATAAAACATTATGAGAATTTTACTTAGCAATGACGATGGTATTCATGCTGAAGGTATCCAGACATTAGCGCGTGAATTACGCAAATTTGCTGATGTCACTGTTGTAGCTCCTGATCGTAATCGCAGTGCTGCATCCAGTTCACTGACTTTAGTTGAGCCATTACGTCCATTGCATTTGCCCAATGGTGATTATTGTTTAAATGGTACGCCTGCTGACTGTGTTTATTTAGCATTAAATGGCTTTTTATCTGGACAAGTTGATTTAGTCGTATCAGGGATTAATGCAGGTGCGAATTTAGGTGATGATATGCTTTATTCAGGTACGGTTGCTGCAGCATTAGAAGGACGTTATTTAGGGTTGCCCGCTATTGCTGTTTCTTTAAATGGGCGTCAACATTATGAAACTGCTGCACGTGTTGTGTGTGAATTAATTCCAAAGTTACATGGGCAGATTTTAAAGAGTCGTGAAATAATGAATATTAATGTGCCAGATATTCCTTATGAACAGTTAAAAGGGATTAAGGTATGTCATTTAGGTTATCGTGCTTCAGCTGCAGAAGTCATAAAACAACGCGATCCTCGTGGAGAAGCAATTTATTGGGTTGGACCAGCAGGCTTAGCTGAAAATGAACAAGAAGGCACAGATTTTCATGCCGTGAAGCATGGTTATGTCTCTTTAACTCCAATTCAGGCAGATATGACGGCTTATCATTCGTTACAATCTTTACAAGATTGGTTAGAAAGTGAATAATGATGCGTTTTTGATTATTTTTTAGGAAGGTGTAGGTTGAAAATTTTCGGTGCAATGTATGATAAAACGATGGCATGGTCACAGCACCGTTATGCGACGTTTTTTCTTTCTTTTACGAGCTTTATTGAGGCGATCTTTTTTCCTATCCCACCTGATGTGATGTTGATTCCAATGTCAATGTCAAAGCCCCAAAGTGCGCTCAAATTTGCGCTCTATACTGCGCTTGCTTCAGTGCTTGGTGGTGCAATTGGTTATGGGCTGGGCTATTATGCATTGGATTTTGTCCAGCATTATGTGCAGCAATTTGGTTATCAACAACATTGGGATACCGCTATTTCATGGTTTGAAAAATGGGGAATATTAGTGGTATTTGTTGCTGGTTTTTCGCCAATTCCCTATAAAGTTTTCACTATTTGTGCCGGTGTAATGCAAATGGCATTTTTGCCATTTTTGCTTACTGCATTTATTTCAAGGGCTGCGCGTTTTATATTAGTTGCAAAACTTGCTGCTTGGGGTGGTGAGAAATTTGCTGACAAATTACGTCGTTCAATTGAGCTTATCGGTTGGTCAGTAGTTGTTTTAGCAGTGCTGGCTTATGTTATTTTGCGATAATTTAAGGTTAAAAATGAATAAATTACTTTTATTGTTGTCTATGATTTTAGTGCTGGGCGCCTGTACAATAAATGTCCAAGATGAAAATGCGTTAACTCCTGGCATGATGGAGCCTGTTTCAGGTACGGGTGCTGTAGAAGGCGGTAGTTGGCTACCAGAAATTACAACACATTAATTAAAAATTTAAAATAAGAAAGAGGAAACTAGCAAATGAAAAAGTCGTTTTTACTTTTGCCTATCAGTATTGCGGTGTTGACAGCTTGTAGTTCAAATGCACCAGCACCTGTAGAAAGTGTTGATGGCACATTAACACCAGGTATTATGCAGCCCGTTGACCCAGCTAATGGGGGAGCTTGGGAACCTCAAATTCAGCAACAAAATACGATGCCAACGGGAATGGGACAACCAACCTATCAACCAACTTCACCAGCTAGCCAGCCTATAACGACTTCATCACATTTTGATATTCCTCGTGATCCTGTGACCAATCAACCTGATTATAGTAAGATCGTACGTGGTTCTTATAAAGGGGATACTTATACTGTACGTAAAGGCGACAGTATGTACTTAATTTCTTATATTTCAGGTCTTAGTGTTAAAGAAATTGCGGCATTAAATAATATGTCTGAGCCTTATACTTTGAGTACAGGTCAAGTGTTAAAAGTATCAAATAGTAATAATATCTACCAACCGAGTTCTGTTACACCGACCGCTGCGGAGGCAGCAACACCAAGTGTAAAGCCAGTAAGCCAGGACTTTAAGATCCCGCGTAACCCAAATGATAATCGTCCAGACTATAGCAAAATAGATAAAGGTTTTTATAAAGGCGAGACTTATACGGTACGTAAAGGCGATACCATGTATTTGATCGCCTATATTTCAGGGTTAGATGTAAAAGAGCTTGCGGCACTGAATAATATGTCTGAACCATACCGTCTAAGTGTTGGACAAACTTTACGTGTATCTAATGGTAAAACGGTAACGCCACAACCTGTGACGCAGCCTGTTGTGCCGCCAGTGACGCAATCAAAAACAACAGAGGTAACATATACACCAGGTCCACATGGTACACAATATGGATCTGATGGCACTATTATTGGACCAATTAAATCTGGTGTTGGCACAGGTACTACAGCCCCTCCACAACCTAAACCTGTTACTCAACCTGTTGTTGACTCACCAGTTTCTGTACCAGTACCAACAGGGGCTAAACAAGTAGTGTCTAATATTGCATGGCAATGGCCAACTAAAGGGAATATTGTGCAAAGTTTCTCTACTGCTGATGGAGGAAATAAAGGCATTGATATTGCTGGTTCTCGTGGTCAAGCGGTTAATGCTGCAGCAGCCGGTCGTGTTGTGTATGCTGGAAATGCCCTGCGTGGTTATGGTAATTTAATTATTATTAAACATAATGATGATTATTTAAGTGCTTATGCACATAATGAAAGCATTTTAGTGAAGGATCAGCAAGAAGTTCGTGCTGGACAACAAATTGCTAAAATGGGGAGTTCTGGTACAAATAGTGTGAAATTGCACTTCGAAATTCGTTATAAGGGTAAATCTGTTGATCCGACTCGTTATTTACCAAAACGTTAATCAAGCATATTTAAATATCACTGCACCTGGTTTAAGGTGCAGTTTTTTTATTGTCGACTAAAAACGATATTCTCTAGAAGTAGGTTTTTACACGGTTAACCAAAAAGTGACTGGTCCATCATTGGTTAAACTCACTTGCATATCCGCAGCAAATTGCCCTGTTGCTGTATTGATTTTTTCTGCACATTTTTGGGCAAAGTACTGATATAACTCATTGGCAAGCGTAGGAGGTGCACCGTTTGAAAAGCTTGGTCTTAAACCTTTGTGGGTATCTGCAGCTAACGTAAATTGAGAAACGACTAAAATTTCACCATTAATTTGTTGGACATTTAAATTCATTTTGCCTTCATTATCACTGAAAACCCGATAGTTAAGCACTTTTTCTACTAAGCGTTCTGCTTTGGCTTTATCGTCTTGTTTTTCTACGCCAAGTAATACTAATAAGCCTTGTCCTATTTCTCCGACAGTTTGTGTTTCAACTATGACTTTTGCCTGTGTGACACGCTGAATTAATGCGATCATTGTTCTTCCTTCATTTGTGCGATTTTGTGTTGGCTATCTTTTATAGCTGTCATTTCTGTTAACACAGCAGACAGTTGTGCACCCAGTAAAACAACAACCCAACTTAATTGAATCCATAACAACATAATAGGTAAGGTTGCCATTGCACCATAGATTAATTGATATGAGGGGAAGGTCGTGATGTACCAAGTAAAGGCTTGCTTACCTAGTGTAAAAAAGAAAGCGGCAACTAATGCACCTGCCGCAGAATGGCTCATTTTGACTTTCTTATTAGGCACAACCGCATAAATCAGTGTGAAAATGAGCCAAGTGAGTAAGAATGGCACAAAGCTGAGTATTTTTAAACCAAAGGGCAGTGTTAAATCAGAATCAATAAATTCTGTCACATAGGTACTAACATAAGTACTCACCCCAATACTGGCGCCAATTAATAAAGGACCAAAGGTCAAAATTAGCCAATAAATAGCAATCGAAAAGACTAAGGGACGCGTGCTGCTATCATGCCAAATCGAATTCAGCGTACGATCAATGGAATTGATTAACATCAGCGCGACGGCAACTAAACTGATGACACCTATTGCACTCATTTGTTTGGAGTTAGTCACAAATTCATCAATATATTGCCCGACCGTATCACTGGCTGAGGGGGCAAAGTTATTAAAGATAAAGGTTTTGAGTTCGTCTGTGACTTCATTAAACACCGGAAATGCAGAGAATACCGAGAAGACCACCATGATTAATGGCACAATGGCCAACATCGTACTATAAGTTAAATAACCCGCTGCTTGCGTTAACTTATTTTGTTGGAAGCGACAAAAGAACGTTTTAAAAAATAAGATAATACTTTTAAATGGGTTTTTCACAGTAAACCTCCGCAACAATGTTTAAATTTTTTGCCTGAGCCACAAAGACAAGGTTGTTTCATCGTAGGTAAATTGACAGTTGGATCAACAAAATACCAGCGGGTTGCAATGTTGACGAAAAGAGAATGCTCATAATGTGCTTGTTTTCCTTCAGCAGTCACAAAAAAAGCATTAAATTCAACCTTACTATGTTGTTTGGAAAGAGATTGATGTTTGATCACCTCTAGTCCTAGCCATTGAGTTGTTTGCGCCCATTGTCGTAAAACAGAGAGATCTAACAACGCCTGTTGGCTAGGGACAGTGGTTGCAGCAATATACTCGATGTTGTTTAATGTATAGGCACTATAGCGCGAACGCATTAGTTGCTCTGCGTTATGTGGAAACTGTTGATATAAATGAAAAGGCTCACAGCAACCTTGATAGGTTTGCCCTGATTGACAGGGACAAAGTGCGGTCGATTTTTCAGTCATTTTAATACATTACTGTCATTTAAAGTTACACGAATTGTAACAAAGCGCTGCTGGATTGAGAAATGATTTGTCCCGATTAGTGGTTTCTCTCTTAAAGTGCGGTCTGTTTTGACAAAATTTTACAACATCGTTAGCGCATATTGCATCAAACTGATCGCAATCCCCCACATCACACAGCCAATGACGATATCCAAGATGCGCCATGTTACAGGACGTTGAAATAATGGAATGAATAATCTGGCACCATAACCTAGGCTAAAGAACCAAAGCCCAGATACGCTTAGCGCGCCAAGCAGAAAGAAGCCTTTTTGTTCTAAAGTTAAGGTTCCTGCGATGCCACCAATAATCACGACCGTATCTAAATAAACATGTGGATTGAGTAAAGTAATCATTAGAGTCGTGAATATCGCTTTTAGTACAGACTGTGTTTGTGCATTGTGCTGTTCAAGTTGTACAACGGAATTCCCTTGATAAGCTGAACGGAATGCATTTGCGCCATAGATAAATAAAAATAATGCGCCGACAACGGCTAAGGCAACAGTCGCTGTTGGACTTTGGCTAATGAGAGAGCCTAATCCTAATACGCCAATGGAAATGAGGATAATATCACAAATAAAACAAGTCAAAATCACAGGCAAGATATGTTGTTTTAATACAAAGGCATTTTGTGCACCTATTGCAATAATCAAACCTGCGGTCACAAAAAATCCATGTAACATGCTTTCCATCTTAGCTCCTGAAGTGAGAATTTCCTTAAAAATTGGCTAATAACGTAGTACACTAACCACATTATTTTCTCTTTGCAAGTGGTTACTTAACACCTTGTTAACAAGTGAGGTCGATCATGAAATCCTATTTAATTGCGCCTTCGATTTTATCTGCTGATTTGGCACGTTTGGGTGAAGATGTCGCAACAGTTATAAATAGTGGTGCTGATGTTATTCATTTTGATGTGATGGATAATCACTATGTCCCTAATTTAACTTTTGGTCCGGCAGTATGTCAGGCATTACGTGATTATGGCATTACTGCACCAATTGATGTGCATTTAATGGTAAAACCAGTGGATCGCCTTGTTCCCGATTTTGCCAAAGCAGGTGCGGATTATATTACTTTTCATCCAGAGGCAACAGAACATATTGACCGTACTTTACAGCTTATTCGTGATTGTGGTTGTAAATCAGGTTTAGTATTTAACCCTGCTACGCCATTGAGTTATTTGGATTATGTGATGGATAAAGTGGATGTGATTTTATTGATGTCAGTCAATCCGGGCTTTGGTGGACAGTCATTCATTCCAAGTACGTTGAATAAATTACGCCAAGTACGCCAACGCATTGATCAAAGTGGTTTTGATATTCGTTTAGAAGTTGATGGTGGTGTGAAGGTCAATAATATAGCTGATATTGCCAGAGCTGGTGCTGATATGTTTGTCGCAGGTTCAGCGATTTTTGATCAGCCAGACTATAAGAAAGTTATTGATGAAATGCGCCAACAATTGGCAACAGTTTAACGAGATTAACAAGTGCGGTATAAAAATGACACAATTTAAATTGATTGGTTTTGACCTCGATGGAACATTAGTTAACAGCTTGCCAGATTTGGCGCTCTCAGTGAACTCTGCTTTAGCTGAATTTGATTTACCCCAAGCGCCAGAAGCATTGGTTTTGACTTGGATTGGTAATGGGGCAGATGTTTTAATTGCGCGGGCATTAACGTGGACGACAGAACAGGGCGGCAAAGTACTCACTGACGAGCAAATTCGTGAATTAAAACGTCGCTTTGGTTTTTATTATGGCGAAAATTTATGTAATTTAAGTCGCCTCTATCCCAATGTAAAAGCCACTTTAGAGCAACTTAAAGCACGGGGCTATACTTTGGCAGTAGTGACAAATAAACCGACGAGACATGTACAGCCTGTATTAGCTGCATTTGGGATAGATCATTTATTTAGTGAGCTTTTGGGTGGTCAATCTTTACCAGCGATTAAACCACACCCTGCCCCATTGTATTATTTATGTGGTAAGTTTGGGTTATATCCAAAGCAAGTTTTATTTGTTGGTGATTCGCAAAATGATATTTTAGCAGCACATGCAGCAGGTTGTCCCGTTGTCGGTTTAACTTATGGTTACAACTATAACATCCCAATTGAACAAGCCAATCCAGATTGGGTATTTGATGATTTTGCCGATATTTTGACGATTTTAAAATAAGGAATAACAATGACAAAACCAGTAGTATTAAGTGGCGTACAGCCTTCAGGTGAATTAACAATCGGTAACTATCTTGGTGCATTACGTCAATGGGTAAAAATGCAAGATGATTATGAATGTTTATTTTGTATTGTTGATTTACATGCGATTACCGTACGTCAAGACCCCGCTGCATTACGTAAAGCCACATTAGATGTGTTAGCGCTTTATTTAGCTTGTGGCATTGATCCAGAAAAAAGTACGATCTTTATTCAATCGCATGTGCCAGAACATACCCAATTAGCTTGGGTCTTAAATTGTTATACTTATTTTGGTGAAATGGGACGGATGACCCAATTCAAAGATAAATCAGCGCGTCATGCTGAAAATATTAATGTTGGTTTATTTACTTACCCAGTGTTAATGGCCGCCGATATTTTGTTATATCAAGCGAACCAAGTACCTGTAGGCGAAGATCAAAAACAACATTTAGAAATTACGCGTGATATCGCTAATCGTTTTAATGCGTTGTACGGTGATTTATTTGCGGTACCAGAGCCATTTATTCCAACAGCGGGTGCACGCGTGATGTCACTGTTAGAACCTGAAAAGAAAATGTCAAAATCAGATGAAAATCGCAATAACGTAATTGGTTTATTAGAAGATCCAAAAGCTGTAGCGAAAAAGATTAAACGTGCAGTGACAGATTCTGATGAGCCGCCAGTAGTACGCTATGATCTACAAAATAAGGCGGGTGTTTCTAACTTATTAGATATTTTGTCTGGCGTGACAGGCAAATCGATTGCGGTGTTAGAAGCAGAGTTTGAAGGCAAAATGTATGGGCATTTAAAAGGCGCTGTGGCAGAAGAAGTGTCGGCAATGTTGACTACGCTTCAGGCGCGTTTTCATCATTTCCGTAGTAACGAAGCATTACTGAATAAAATTGCGCATGAAGGCGCGCAGAAAGCCCGTGAACGTGCTAAGCAAACCCTTGAGGCAGTGTATGACGCAGTGGGTTTTGTGGCGTAATTGATGATTTAGACATTTTTCTATTTTAAACCGTACTTTTTAATGAAAAGTACGGTTTTTTTATTTTTAACTTATGAAAATATATTTTTACGGCAGATCTTTGAATTTCTTCAAAAATATGATAAAAATGAAAATGAGACTTATTATCATTTTGTTGTAATGTGAAAGGAGAGAGTATGCAACAGAAAGAACAGGTTAGTTTGCTTAGTTTAAGTTTGTGTATTGCTTTAGGGATGATACCACAGGTTGCTTTTACAAAGTCAAATACGGATAAACCAACAAGCAGTAATTTAGAAACTATTATTGTGAATGAAAATGATGAAAAAAATGACTATGACGAGAGTTTACTCAAAACATATCTTTCTGTGGGTTCTTATTCTTATTTAACTCAATCTGATATTACTCGTTTCCGAGGAAGCTCTGTTGGTGATTTTTTATCTGGTGTACCTAGTGTAATTGTAGGAAACAAACGTAATAGTGGTGCGCTTTCACTAAATATTAGAGGTATTGCGAATGAGAATAGGGTACCTGTTTGGGTGGATAATGGGCTTCAATCTGTACCATCTTGGCAAGGCTATGCTGGTTCATCAACGCGTACTTATTTAGATCCTGATTTAATTAGCCAAGTTGAGATTGAAAAGGGACCCTCTTTAGCAAATGATGCAACGGGGGCTGTTGGTGGTGTTGTGCGTATGAATACGATTAGTTGGCAAGATATTATTACAGAAGGCAAAACATGGGGGATACGCTTAAAATTAGGCACGATGACGAATACAGTTGCTCCTCCTGCAAATTATACAAGAGGAGGTTATCAAACAAGGTATATCCATCGATGTATTACAAATAATACTGGATTATGTCAAACACAAACCTATGCACCAAATGCGCGTTATTCGACTCATGGTTTGGATTTCAATGCCTATAATTATAGTATTGCTTTGGCTAAAAAATGGGAACATGCAGATGTTGTGCTTGCATATGCTAAACGTAAACAAGGTAATTATTTCGTAGGGCGACATGGACAAACACCACAGATTGAGGGTATTGAATTTGAAAAAGATAGTGTTGAAGTTCAAGAGCCTCGTAGGCACGAAGAAGTAGAAATAGGCAAACTTCGATTCAAAGAAAATCATAGTACACTTTATCGCCCCGGTGAAGAAGCGTTAAATACATCGCAAAATAACCATTCTTATTTGGCAAAGGTTAATTTTTATAATGATAAGCATCGCTTGGGATTGGCTTACCGATACTATGGTAGTCATTTTGGTGAAATTATGAGTTCTCTTTTAAATTTTAGAGCTTATGGTGCGTTACAAGGTGAGGGAACAGAAGTTAAAGTGAGTAATTACAATATTAATTACCAATACAATCCTGCTACACCTTATGTGAATTTAAGTATAAATGCTTATTATACCGACAGTGATTCTTCTAATTTTACACCACTGATTGAAGAATATGGCTATTCACTTTCGAGTCGTCATGCTCACTTTTTAATCTCAAAACAAAAAGGATTAAGCATTGATAACACGAGTATCTTCCAACTTAATAAACAACCTTTGACTCTAAAATATGGTATTGCACATAATTATGAGCGTATTTATCCACCTCGTGATGCACTGCAAAGAGTGAGAGCAAAAGGTTATCCTGATAATGCCATTGCACCATTATATGTTCGTGATGGTAAACGAAAAGAAATCAGCGCATTTGTTGCAGCCAATTATCCATTTAACTCATGGTTAAAAGCGGATCTTGGGCTACGTTATATGCAATCGACTATTCATGATTATGTTGTACGTGAAGAGAAAGTGCATATTGGTGATAAACCTGTCCCTCGTCCTGGTGGTGGATTTGATTTTATACCGCAGTACAAATATGTTGTGCATAAACAAAAACCAATTAAAAACAAAGGGTTATCGCCTATCATCATGTTAAGTTCAGAGATCGCAAATGGTACAATTATTTATGTAAAATATGCTCAGGCATTACGCTCCCCAAGTTTATTCCAAGCAACTAAAGGCTGGAGTATGCAGTCAACAGGAGATAATTTGGAACAATTAAAGCCTGAAAGAGCAAAAAATTGGGAGTTTGGTATTAGTGGGTTTTACGAAAATGTAGGACGCATAGATAATGTGGTTGGCTTTAAATTTGCGTATTTTCTCAATAAGATTGATGATTATTTAACTCGGAGTTTTGATCGCAAAAGTGGTTTAACTCAAACATTGAATATTCAGAGTGCGCAATTTACTGGCTTTGAAGCTTCAACATATTATGATATGAGAAAAGTTTACGCGAAATTATCAGGGACGTATTATACCAAAACTCAATTTTGTTTGACACCTGAACAGGCAGGAAAAGGCGAGCAATGTAATTCTGGTTATGTGTATCGTAGTAACTTAAATAATGCTGTACCTCCACGCTTAAATTTGCATATTATACTAGGCTCACGTTGGCTAAATGAGAAGTTAGATATTGGTGCTCGTTATAGTTATTACAGTAAACGTTTTGTACCAGTGCTATCATCGCAGCGTTTTGTAAATACTTCAAGTATCGAGTGGGCGCCTTATTCTTTGGTTGATTTATATGCAAATTATAATGTATCTGAGCAGCTTAAATTGACGATGACAATGGATAATGTATTAAATCGCTATTATTTAGATACAAATAATATGGGGTTGAATACTGCGCCAGGTAGAACATTGCATCTTGGGGTAGAATATCGTTTCTAAATAGATAATGTTATGTGTAAAAATCGTACTTTCAATCAAAAGTGCGGTTTTTTATATTTTGGTGAGAAGTGATCAGCGTTTACTTTACTATATGATAAATAGCTTTTGTTATCAATGAGGGTAGGAATTATTTAAACAAGCTTGTTGTCAAAGCTAATACCAGTTACATTATTTGTTCATTTATCTAAATGAATAGATTGCATAGAGAGGAAAGTGCGGTGAGATTTTTAAAAATTTTATTTTGTTCGGCGTTATGCTATGTATCGAATGTGTGGGCAAATGCAGATTTTAATATTAAGTATAGCTCTAACTATTTAATGCCAGCTTATGTGCATTTCAAAGCGGATGGTAGTCAATATTCGGTTGATGCTAAAATTAATGTGCCTTTGTATAACATTCAATTCTTGTCCAAGGGTAAGCAAGGGAGTAAGCAGTTTGAGATGGTCGATTATAACGATATTCGTAATGGCAATCCTTATGCAACGGCGAAAATTCAAGCCAGTACAATTGAATATGGCAAAGTGAAAAATGGCTTAACGACAAAAGAATTAACATTACCTACTTTTGATTTGTTTACCATGGCATTTCAATTGAGCTATTACGATAAATTGCCGATTAATTTTCAAATTACCAATGGGAAAAAATTGTATCCAATGCATAATGTTTTCGTGAAAAAAAGCGAAGATGTAGTGAAATATAATAAGCAAGACGTGACACAAATTACTTACCAATTTAAAACAGGTGATAAAGATATTATAGTGAAAAAATTTGCAGGGGAACAATTCCCCCGTTTTATCTCCTACAATCGTGACGGCGATAATTACGAGCTGACATTTAGTGACTTTGTAAAGTAAGTGCTCTGAATATCAGTAAAAAGTGCGGTGAAGATTGATCAGAACACCGCACTTTTTTATTGGATTAGACTAAGAAATAGCGATAAGCTGGGCTTTCAGTGACATCTTGATACACGTAACCTAGTTTTTCCAAATGTTGATTGAAAGCATCAAGATCTTGATCATTTAATTGGAAACCTGCAAGTACATTGCCATAATCAGCACCATGTGCACGATAGTGGAATACTGAAATATTCCAATGTGTTTGTCCTAAAGTTTCGAGGAATTTTAATAATGCGCTTTTTTGCTCTGGGAATTCAAAGCTATATAAGCGTTCTTTGAGTTGGCTATTTGAACGCCCACCAATCATATATCGTACATGGGTTTTAGCAATATCATCATTTGATAAGTCGATTAAATCGTAACCATTGCGTTGTAATTGATTGATAATATTATTTTTTTCTTCTTCGCCACTGATACGTACCCCTACAAAAATGCAAGCTTGTGCATCATCAGCGTAGCGATATTTAAATTCTGTGACGGGTACTGCACCGAGAATATGACAGAATTTTAAGAAACTGCCCGGTTTTTCTGGAATGGTCACAGCTAGCAATGCTTCTTGCTGCTCACCAATTTCACAACGTTCTGAAACATAACGTAACGTATGGAAATTTAAATTAGCACCAGAAAGCACGTTAATTAAGGTTTCACCTTGAAGGTTATGTTCTTTCACATATTTCTTTAAGCCCGCTAACGATAGTGCACCAGAAGGTTCAGCAATGGCTCGCACATTTTCAAAAATGTCTTTCACTGCGGCACAAATTTCATCGCTATCCACTAGCACTACATCGTCAATATATTGTTGACAAACTCGGAACGTTTCATCACCAATGCGTTTCACCGCAACGCCATCCGCAAATAAACCAACACGATCTAAGTCAATGGGTCTACCGACTTTTAAGGCTTTATATAAACAAGCAGAATCTTTTGATTCCACGCCAATCACTTTGATTTCTGGCATTAATTGCTTAATTAATACCGCAATACCAGCGGCTAAACCACCGCCGCCAACAGGGACAAAAATGCGATCAATTTGGGTATTTTGTTGTAACAATTCCATTGCCAAAGAGCCTTGTCCAGCGATCACAGCAGGGTGATCAAATGGAGGAATAAAAGTCATGTTTTTAGTTTGGGAAAGTTCGATAGCTTTGGCTTTGGCTTCATCAAAATTCGCCCCATATAATAATACTTCGCCGCCAAACCCACGCACTGCATCGACTTTAATACTTGGTGTGTTTTGTGGCATCACGATTAATGCGCGTAAACCAAGTTGTTTAGCAGAAAGTGCCACACCTTGTGCATGGTTTCCTGCTGAGGCTGCGATTACACCAGCACGTTTTTGTTCTTCATTTAAGCCTGCAATCATGGCATAGGCACCACGTAATTTGAAACTGTGGACGGGTTGGCGATCTTCGCGTTTGATAAAAACTTTATTGCCTAAACGTTCTGAAAGTTTTGGCATTTCTTGTAGCGGGGTAATTTGGGCTACTTCGTAAACTTTTGAGCTGAGCACAGCTTTTAGGTATTCTGAGCCAGTCGGTTGGTTGGAGGTTAAGTTGTTGACCATAAATTATATCCATTGTTTTATCTGGTTTATGACCTGCTTTCTTTTGCTTGTGAAAAAGAAAGTTGGCAAAGAAAACACGCCCCGATAAGTTGTTTTATCCTCATGACAAAGCAATTTTTTCATGAAAAATAAGTTGATTTCATTTTGTTACGCAACTTTATTTTTCTAAAAATTGCTTTTCTATTCGGGCAACTTATATGAGGTCCCCGCTTTAATTCGAAGATAATTAAAAAGTGCGGTGTGTTTTTAAAAATTTTTAATATCTACGTCTTGCTCCCCCTCATTTCAATAAAAAAAGGGGAAGAGCCTTTAAATTTTGCTTTTATCTCTCACGGCACCTTTGTCTGCTGAAGTGGCAAAATGCCCATAAACTTTTAAGGCAAATGACACTTCACGTTGGCGGTTAGTTGGCTGCCAGCCGAGCTTATCTTGCTCAATGCGGCGTTGGTTTAGCTCCTCTTCAGCGACACATAATTGGATTGAACGATTTGGAATATCGATTTCAATTGTATCCCCATTTTTGACTAGGCCTATCATTCCGCCTGCGGCTGCTTCTGGTGAAACGTGACCAATAGACAAACCCGAGGTACCACCAGAGAAACGTCCATCCGTTAATAATGCACAGGCTTTACCTAAGCCCATTGATTTTAAATAACTGGTTGGATACAGCATTTCTTGCATGCCAGGACCGCCTTTTGGACCTTCGTAGCGAATGACGACCACATGACCTGCTTGCACTTTACCGCCTAAAATGCCTGTAACCGCCTCTTCTTGGCTTTCAAACACAATTGCGTGGCCTGTAAATTTTAAGATTGATTCATCAACGCCAGCGGTTTTGACAATACAACCGTCTTGGGCAAGATTGCCTGAAAGCATTGCTAATCCCCCATCTTGACTATAAGCAAATGCTTTGCTGCGGATACAACCATTTTCACGATCATCATCTAGACTATCCCAACGACAATCTTGTGAGAACGCTTCTGTAGTACGGATACCTGCAGGACCCGCACGGAAGAAGGTATGTACCTTTTCATCTTGTGTCAACTTGATATCATAGCGCGCAAGCTGTTCTGCTAGGCTTAAACCTAATACGGTACGAGTATCATTGTGCAATAAATTTGCACGATCCAATTCACCTAAAATCGCCATAATACCACCTGCACGGTGTACGTCTTCCATATGGTATTTCTGTGTATTTGGGGCGACTTTACTTAAGCAAGGGACTTGGCGGGACAAGCGATCAATATCTGCCATACTGAAGTCTACTTCGGCTTCTTGTGCCGCAGCAAGTAGGTGTAATACGGTATTAGTCGAACCGCCCATTGCAATATCAAGACTCATGGCATTTTCAAAGGCGGCTTTGGTGGCGATATGACGTGGTAAAATGCGAGCATCATCTTGTTCATAATAGCGTTTGCAAAGTTCAACAATTTGCTTTCCTGCTGCTAAAAATAATTGTTTACGGTCGGCGTGAGTGGCTAAACAGGAACCATTGCCTGGCAAGCTTAAGCCTAATGCTTCAGTTAAGCAGTTCATCGAATTGGCGGTGAACATGCCAGAGCAAGAACCACAGGTTGGGCAAGCAGAGCGCTCAATTTTATCGCTGTCTTCATCTGATACATTGGGATTTGCCCCTTGAATCATGGCATCGACTAAATCCAGTTTAATAATTTGATCTGACAATTTGGTTTTACCCGCTTCCATTGGTCCGCCTGACACAAAGATGGTTGGAATATTGAGGCGCAATGCTGCCATTAACATACCTGGTGTGATTTTGTCACAATTGGAAATACACACCATTGCATCAGCACAATGTGCGTTAACCATATATTCCACAGAATCTGCAATTAAATCGCGCGAAGGCAAGGAGTAGAGCATCCCACCATGTCCCATCGCAATACCATCATCCACCGCGATGGTATTAAATTCTTTGGCGACACCACCGGCTTTTTCAATTTCGCGGGCGACTAATTGGCCAATATCTTTTAAATGGACGTGACCGGGAACAAATTGGGTAAAAGAATTGACCACTGCAATGATGGGTTTTCCAAAATCCTTATCGGTCATTCCTGTTGCACGCCACAAGGCTCTTGCCCCCGCCATATTGCGACCTTGTGTGCTGGTTGCTGAACGTAATTTTGGCATAATCTCTCCAAGTGTAATGTTGTGTTTCGCTGACTCGCTGTTGTGTAATAAGTGTGAGTCAGCACGATTAAATTGTCCTTCCTAGTATTTAGGTGGCTTAGTTGGTCGTAATGACCCTAAATAAATGGCTAACATGGTTAGCAGTGCCCCGTACCATTGTAACCCATTGATCATTTTATTGAGCAATAAGTAATCGATTACTAACGCAGCAACAGGCTCTGAAAGCAGTAACAGCCCTGTGACGCTAAGGGATAACAACGGAATGGAGTAGGCGATCATGCCCCAAGCTAAACATTGCATGACCGCGCCATAAATCAGTATTAACCCCAATTGTTCCCACGTTGTTGGGCAAAGCTGAGTACTGTTAAGCCATAATGCAGGCACAAACAGAATTAACATTCCGCCTACACTGACGCGGAACATTAATGGGAAAATGGGGGTCACTGCAGCTTGTTGTGTTTTACGAATATAGACCATAGATAAGGCGAGCATTAGTCCTGACACAATACCCGAAACAAATCCCCACAGTGCATTGTCATTTTGTTTAAACTCAGGACTGCCAATTAATGCCACACCGAATACGGCAAGGCAGAGACTGAATAACTGTAAAGTACTTTGCCGTTCACGAAACCAGAAAAAACCAATTGCAGAGAGCCAAAAAATTTGCAGGCTGTTTAACAAAGTCGAAATGCCTGGACCTACAGCATAAATACTCTCATGCCATAAGGCTAAGTCTAAGCCTAAAAATGCACCAGAAATGAGCGCGTAATGTTTTGCTTTACTTGAAATCGGAGCATATTGTTTAAAGCACTTGGCTAACGTATAAAAAATCATGGCTGCGACCAATAAACGCCAAAAAGCAATGGCATAGGCTCCAACGGGTACATAAGCCACAATTAAACTACCAAGACCAAAAATAATGCAACCCACCACTAAGCCAATCATGGCGGTTTTTTCTGTAGGAGCGAAATGTGTCATATTTTTCCTTTAATCAGCGCTTATTCAGTCAGAATAAATTCAGCGGCTTTTTGTGCGTGTAATATGCTGGTATCAAAAAATGGCAGCGTCGCATCTTGCTGATTAATTAATAAGCCAATCTCAGTACAACCTAAAATCACACCCTGTGCGCCTTGTTTTTCTAACTCTGCAATGACGTCAAGATAAAATTGCTTAGATTCAGATTTGATTTTGCCGATACAAAGTTCAGTAAAAATAATACGATGAATTTCTTGTTGTTGTTCATTGTTTGGTACGATCGGAGTGATGCCACGTGCAAGTAAGAGATCACGATAGAAGTGATCTTGCATGGTAAATTGCGTACCTAATAAAGCGATTTGGTTAATTTGTTTGGCGTTAATGGCTTTTGCTGTGGCATCAATAATATGCAGAAAAGGGACATCAATGGCTTGAATAATTTGTGGTGCAACTTTATGCATTGTATTCGTGGCTAACAGCACGCCATCCACCCCGATTTGTGTTAATTTTTGCGCAGCAGCTGCTAAGATTTCACCCGCACAGTACCATTCACCTTGTTTTTGTAAGCGTACAATTTGTTCAAATTCAACATTGACAATGACTAATGGTGCACTATGATTTCCACCTTTTGCTTGATTCACTAACTGGTTGATTAGGTTGTAATAAGTGATTGTGCTTTCAGGTGACATGCCACCAATAATACCGAGTGTTTTCATGAACGTTTTCCTTACCTGTTTTATGCTTGTACTAGATTAATGGCTGATACATCGTACATTTTACTTAATTGATTAACCAGTAAACTTAAAGTACGTTCACTTTTTACAGTAAAATCACAATGTGCTATGTTATTTTCTGTTTGGACTTGCAGTGCAACAACATAAAAACCACGATGGCGAATAACACGTAAAATACGTTCAAGGGTTTCTGGACGTTGGTTTGCTTTTAATGTGAATTGATAAGTTTGCATATAAAAATTTCCTCAAAATCGACCGCACTTTACATGTTTTCTAACATATCCATATTGCAGGCATTTGGTGGGACTAATGGCCAGACATTCTCATTACTTGAGATACAAACATGTAAAAAATAGGCTTCTTTACTTGCTAGTAAACGATCTAATGCCGCATTGACTTCTTCCCCTTTGGTAATACGTTCACCTTGAATACCAAAGGCAGCGGCTAACATGACAAAGTCAGGGTTATCATCTAAGATCGTGCTACTAAAGCGAGCATTAAAGAACAGCTCTTGCCATTGACGTACCATTCCTAAGCGTTGGTTATCTAATAACACAATTTTTACTGGTGTTTTACCACGTTTAATTGAACCTAATTCTTGAATGTTCATCATGATAGAGCCATCACCTGAAATCACGATGACATCATCTTCTGGGCGCGCTTTTTTCGCACCAATAGCGGCAGGTAAGCCAAAACCCATAGTGCCATACCCAGCAGAAGTAATGTAATTAGTTGGTGCAAAATGTTGCATATGTTGTGCAGACCATATTTGATGTTGACCCACGTCAGTAGTGATAACAGCACGTTGTGGCTTTTTGTTAGAGAGAGTATGTAATAACCAGAGCGGGTTAATAAAGCGATCACCTTGATTTTCACCATAGCAAAAATCATGTTGCTGCTTCAGTTGTTGTACTCGATTTTGCCATGCGGTGAGTGTTAAAGGGACAGTAAGTGCTTTAAAGGCTTGTACAATGTCGCCACACAATGCGACATCTGGACGGCGTAACTTACCGATTTCAGCAATATCAATATCCGCATGAATCACTTTAGCATGAGGTGCAAAAGTGTCTAATTTCCCCGTTACCCGATCGTCAAAACGGGCGCCAAAGGCGAGTAATAAATCACATTCTTGGACAGCATAGTTAGCTGCTTTAGTACCGTGCATGCCAATCATACCCATATAGTAAGGGTGATCAGGATTGATTGTACCAAGTCCTTTTAAAGTTGAAACACTTGGCATTTGGGTTACGGCTAAGAATTGGCGTAATTCAGCAACAGCATTTGCCATACCGACACCGCCTCCAACATACATGACAGGGCGTTTAGCCGCTTTCAATAAAGCTAAAGCTTGGGTTAAATTTTCATCAGATAAGGCGGTAGGTTTTTCCTGTGCAAAAACAACAGGATTCAGTTCAGTGGGAGCAACTTGAACATCTTTTGGAATATCGATCAAGACAGGACCAGGTCTACCGCTGGCAGCAATTTGAAAGGCTTTGGCGATAATTTCAGGTAATTCATTGATATGTTGGACTAAGAAACTGTGTTTAGTACAAGCAAGTGACATGCCTAATACATCGGCTTCTTGGAAGGCATCAGTACCAATAAGCGGCGAGGCAACTTGCCCCGTAATTGCCACAACGGGGATAGAATCCATTAAGGCATCACCTAAGCCTGTGATTAAATTAGCAGCACCAGGTCCAGACGTAGCAATACAGACACCGACTTTACCACTCGCTCTAGCATACCCAATTGCTGCCATCGCGGCACCTTGCTCATTACGGCAGAGTAAATGTTCAATCCCTGCATCATATAATGCGTCATACACTGGCATAATCGCGCCGCCTGGATAGCCAAATACGCTCGTGACACCATGCGCTTTCAAACTTTCTGTTACTAATCTTGCCCCATTCATGCTAATCACCCTTACTTATTTCTTATGTATAAAAAAACCCTCGTCGATTATCAGACGAGGGTTATATTTGATCTCTTTGTGTACTGCTAATCAAACATTAACGCACTCGCCCCGCAGTGATAATAATCACCACGAGGTTAATAATAATGTTGATCACAGGGCGTAATGCCATCATTTTATGTCCAAATAGTTAGTATGCTGTTGTGTGTTTTATATTCATATCATATTTTTTTTTCAGCGCAAACAATTTTTTTACAATTTTATAAAAAAGAGGAAAACGTTTTCGTTTATTGTCTTATTGTGCAATGTATTTCCATTTTATTCATTTTTTCGCGGCACTCACTGGGTTGTGTTATCATAAACAGAATTTTTCGACAGTAGGATAGAGATAGACTATGCAAAAATGTCCTTTCCGTGCCATTGTCTCTGACTTAGATGGTACTTTGCTCAATGCAAATCATGTGATTGGTGATTTCACCATTGAAACGCTACAAAAACTCGCTGCTAAAGGCATCGATATTATGTTGGCAACAGGGCGTAATCATACTGATTTAATGCCAATCTTAAAAAAAGTGAATATTGAAAACGCGGTGATGATCACCTCAAATGGTGCAAGAGCGCAAGATCTACAAGGTAATCTATTAGTACGTAATTATTTGCCTGAACGGACTGCACTTGAAATCATGAATTTACCTTTTGATCGCACACGTGTGTGTGTCAATTCATATCAGGGGGATGATTGGTTTATTAATATTGAAGTACCCCAGTTACGTAAATATCATCAGGATTCTGGTTTTATGTATGAAGTTGTCGATTTTGCGCAACATCATGGGCGTGCGACAGAAAAAGTATTCTTTATTGGACGCGAACCTCAGGATCTGGTGGAGATAGAGGCGCATTTGAAAAAGACTTATGGTGATGTGACAAGCATTACTTATTCAACACCGCAGTGTTTAGAAGTTATGAATCGCAATGTTTCTAAAGCGAGTGCGCTTGCACAAGTACTCGCAGAACGTGATTATGATATGCAGCAATGCCTTGCTTTTGGTGATGGTATGAATGATGTACAAATGTTAACCCAAGTTGGCAAAGGTTGCGTAATGGGCAATGCGGATCCGCGCTTAAAAGCAGCTTGTCCAGATTTGGAAGTAATTGGCTTCAATGCACAAGAATCTGTGGCAAATTATATTCGCACCATATTTGACATTGTGTAAGCGATTCAATCCAGTTTATTGCTTATGATATGAATCTGTTGAATTTGTTCTTAATTAGCGGTGGCGCTGCTCTTGGCGCGATGTTGCGTTATGGATTGATACTATTACTCAATCCATTTTTTGCTTTTTTATCCTTTGGGACATTAGTGGCGAATTATATAGGCTGTTTAATCATGGGCGTTATGTTAGCCATATTGTGGCAATTTCCTGCGTTTTCGGTTGAATGGCGTTTGTTTTTCGTGACAGGCTTTTTAGGCAGTTTAACTACCTTTTCATCATTCAGTGCAGAAGTGATTGAGCATTTTGTTCAGCATAAGTGGTTGGAAGGCATGGCTATTGTTTCATTGCATTTAGTTGGCTGTCTGTTTTTTACTACGCTAGGTGTCGTTATTTGGCGTTATTTTCAGTAAAAAATTGCTTAATTCTCGCTAATGCCAAATTACGAATTGGATCGCGCTCAAATAGAATCTCATGCTTACTGTGCTCAATCTGGATGAGCTGACCTTGTGGTAAAAGTGCGGTCAGTTTTTGCAGATTTTTGTTATCCACAATCTTTTCTTTTTCGGACTGTAAAATCAGCACTGGAATTTCAATGCGTGGTAAAATCGTTGGTAATTTTTTAATTGCATTAAAGCATAAATGTACCCAACGGAAAGTGGGACCGCCTAAATGAATATGTGGATGACGACGATTAATGCGATTCATCCATTTCATTCTTGTGCGGCAACAACTGAGATCGTTTTTGTCTAAATCTGCGGGTTTATATTTCCCTCTACCGAATACATAGCGTGCACCTTGCCCAAATAGCACCATCAAATTAATAATCAATTCATCGCGCAATGAATGTTGCAGTGGAATGCCATAAAATGGCGCAGAAAAGACCGCACTTTGTACTTGATGATCATAATTAGCGAGGTAGTAAGTGCTGATTAATGCCCCCAGAGAATGTGCCAAAATATGTTGGCTTTGATAGTGATATAGCGAGGTGATTTTTTCTAGCAACAAAGCAATATCATCAGCATAAAAACGAAATTCATCAATATAACCTTTATCATGATCTTTTAATAAACGCTGTGAATAGCCTTGTCCGCGATGATCAAACACTAATACATCATAACCTTGTTGATAAAAATCATAAGCAAGTTCAGTCCATTTCAACAAGTTTTCAGCGCGCCCATTAACTAAAATCACTAATCTACGTTCAACGGGATGGTCTTGGACAAAATGGCGGTAAGTAATACGCACACCTTGTTTGCCCGTGAGATCTTGTAATGGAAACTGGGCTGCAAAAGGATGTAGTTCTGCTAAAGCAAAGTGAGTGAAGTGGGGTTCGCGTTGAATCATAGCCTACTCTAAATCAAAACTAAAAACGGGTTAATCATAGCATATTTCGTTACAGCGCTGGCTGAAAATCACCGTGTAAGACTAACGTGGGTATTGATAAGTTATGTTAGAGAGAAAAAAGTGCGGTCAATGATAAAAATAAGCTAAAACTGACCGCACTTTTAAGGTGGAGAATGATTTCGTGTTACGCGACAAGTTGTTTTAAAATGCGGCGTAGTGGCTCTGCAGCACCCCATAATAATTGATCACCTACTGAGAAAGCGGCGACATATTCAGGTCCCATTTTCAGTTTACGTAAGCGACCGACTGGAATTTCTAATGTACCCGTCACTTTAGTTGGAGTTAAGTCGCGTAAAGTTGCTTCTTTTTCATTTGGAACCACTTTTACCCATTCGTTATGGCTTGCAAGAATTTGCTCGATTTCCTCTAATGGTAAATCTTTTTTCATTTTGATAGTAAAAGCTTGACTGTGGCAGCGTAATGCACCGATACGTACGCATAAACCATCTACAGGAATTGGACTATCGTCTAAGCCTAGAATTTTGTTTGTTTCAGCATAACCTTTCCATTCCTCTTTGGTTTGACCGCCTTCCCACAGTTTATCGATCCAAGGAATTAAGCTACCTGCTAATGGTGCACCAAAATTATCGATAGGTAAGTCGCCACGCATTTTGGCAGTAACTTGACGTTCGATTTCTAAAATTGAAGAAGCAGGATTGTCGAGATCCGCTTTCACACTGTCTTCTAATTGTCCCATTTGGACTAACAATTCACGCATATTTTTAGCGCCTGCGCCACTTGCTGCTTGATAAGTTGCCACTGAAACCCATTCAACTAAATCACGTTCAAATAAGCCACCTAGCGCCATTAACATCAAACTGACAGTACAGTTACCACCAACGTAAGTTTTAATACCGTTTTTTAAGCCTGCGCTAATCACGTTTTGGTTCACTGGATCCAGTACAATAATGGCATCTTTTTCCATACGTAGTGCAGAAGCTGCATCAATCCAATAACCGTTCCAGCCAGCAGCACGTAGTTTTGGATAGACATCATTAGTATAATCACCACCTTGGCAGGTGACGATAATATCCAATTTTTGTAGTTCGGTGATATCAAAAGCATTTTTTAATTCACCTGCGTCTTTGCCACTAAATACGGGGGCTTTTTGGCCTGCTTGCGAGGTAGTAAAAAACACTGGATTGATGTTTGCAAAATCATTTTCTTGTTGCATACGATCCATTAATACGGATCCCACCATCCCACGCCAACCGATAAAACCAACGTTTTGCATAAAATTTTCCTTATATTAAAAGTGAATGATATTGTGTTTGATTGAAGTTAATTAATTACAAGATAGCTTAGATAAAAGCAAGCGTTTTTGTTTAAAAAGCAACAAAAGTTAATGGATTATTGTATTTGAGTAATAGATTATCTAAATTTTTGAATTGGATTAAAGTTGATGGTGTGACGTAATGCAATAAAAGTGCGGTCAGTTTTGAGCAAGTTTAGGTAACTTGGGTATGGTTCATCCTGATAAAAAATAACGAGATGCGCTAGACTAATTAGTAAATGAGTGGAGCATCAAGAGTTATACAGGGCAATAAATAAGGGCAGCCGATGAAGACTGCCCAATATGATATAGATTTTGAGTGATTATAAAATCTCTTTTGCTTTCGCTACAACGTTTTCAACAGTGAAACCAAAGAGTTTAAATAATTGGTCTGCTGGCGCTGATTCACCGAAGCTATTCATGCCGATAACACGGCCTTCAAAGCCTACATATTTATACCAGAAATCTGCAATTCCTGCTTCAATTGCGACACGTTTAGTGACTTTGCTTGGTAATACGCTTTCACGGTAGGCTGCATCTTGTTTATCAAATACATTGGTGCTTGGCATTGAAACAACGCGGACTTTTTTACCTTCTGCGTCTAATATTTCAGCGGCTTTCATCGCAAGCTCTACTTCAGAACCTGTCGCGATGAAAATAAGATCAGGACAATCACCTTTTTCACAGCAATCACGCAAGATATAACCGCCACGTGCAACATTAGCAAGCTGTTCTGAAGTGCGTTCCATTTGTGTAAGATTTTGGCGCGTAAAGATAAGTGCACTCGGACCTGCTTTACGTTCAACTGCCGCTTTCCACGCTACCGCAGATTCCACTTGGTCACATGGACGCCATGTTTCAAGATTTGGAATTAAACGTAATGTGGTGGTTTGTTCAACAGGTTGGTGGGTTGGACCGTCTTCTCCTAAACCGATAGAATCGTGGGTGTAAACAAATAATGAACGTTGTTTCATTAATGCAGCCATACGCACGGCATTATGAGCATACTCCATGAACATTAAGAATGTTGCACCATAAGGGATGAAACCTCCATGTAAGGCAATACCATTCATAATGGCTGACATACCAAATTCGCGTACGCCATAGTTGATGTAGTTACCATCCGCATTTTCTACTGCACGAATTGGTTTTGAGCCAGACCATAAGGTTAAGTTAGAGCTTGCTAAGTCAGCCGAACCACCTAAGAATTCAGGTAGTAATTTTGCGTAAGCTTCAATCGCATTTTGTGATGCTTTACGGCTTGCAATACTTGCTGGGTTAGCTTGCAGTTTTTCAATGAATGCTTGTGATTCTGTTGCCCAGTTAGCCGGTAACTCTGCATTAACACGGCGAGTAAATTCAGCGGCTAATTCAGGATGCGCTTTGGCATAAGCAGCAAATTTTTCCTCCCAATTTTTTTCAGCAACACCACCTTTTCCTTTAGCATCCCACTGTGCATAGATATCGGCAGGAATTTCAAATGGTGCGTGTTCCCAATTTAATGCTTTACGTGTTAAAGCAATTTCTTCATCGCCTAATGGTGCACCATGGCTATCATGAGAGTTTGCTTTGTTTGGTGAACCAAAACCAATAATTGTTTTACAGATGATTAAAGTTGGTTTGTCTTTTTCGGCTTGTGCTTTTTTTACTGCCTCAATGATTTGTTCTGAGTTATGTCCATCAATCGCAGGAATCACATGCCAGCCATAAGCTTCGAAACGTTTTTGCGTATCATCAGTGAACCAACCATCTACATGACCATCAATTGAGATATTGTTGTCATCATAGAAAGCAATTAATTTACCTAAACCTAATGTGCCTGCTAATGAACAAGCTTCATGTGAGATACCTTCCATTAAACAACCATCACCTAAGAACACGTAAGTATAATGGTCGACAATCTCATGACCTGGACGGTTAAATTGATGGGCGAGAGTTTTCTCTGCAATTGCAAAACCAACCGCATTAGTAATCCCTTGTCCTAACGGACCTGTAGTGGTTTCGACACCTGGCGCATAACCATATTCTGGGTGACCTGGTGTTTTAGAATGTAATTGACGGAATTGTTTTAAATCATCAATTGATAAATCATAGCCAGTTAAATGCAAAAGGCTATAAATCAACATCGAACCATGACCATTAGACAGAATGAAACGGTCGCGATCGACCCAGTGTGGATTCGTTGGATTGTGTTTTAAGAAATCACGCCATAATACTTCAGCAATATCAGCCATTCCCATTGGCGCGCCCGGATGACCTGATTTTGCTTTTTGTACTGCATCCATGCTTAAAAAACGGATAGCATTTGCCAGTTCTTTACGTGTTGCCATAATGATTTGCTCCTAAGTGAATTAAGACTTAAATTTGAACAGTATTTTACTCTATTTTACCTGCAAAGGATAATGAATTTGTGTTGTATAACTCGTAGCCAAGATACATTCCTTTTTTCCGTTAAACACTCTATACTGTGCTGAATAAATAATATTCAATGCAGGAAAAAAGATGAAATACCAAGTAATTGCTTTTGACCTTGATGGTACGTTATTAAATAGCCAAGGACAAATTTTAGCTTCGAGTAAAAGTGCGATTCAAAATTGTGTTAATAAAGGTTTAAAAGTCATTTTAGTCACAGGACGGCATCATACTGCCGCCTATCCTTATTATCACGAATTAAATTTAACAACACCAATGATTTGTTGTAATGGCACTTATGTTTACCAACCTCAGACAGATACCGTACTCGCCGCCAATCCCTTATCATTTAATCAAGCACAGCAAGTGATTCAATTGGCTGAAAAATACGGATTGCATTTGCTAATGTATTCACGTAATGAAATGAATTATTCCTCATTAAATGAACATATGCGTAAATTTTCACAATGGGTACAAGGTTGCCCTCTTGAGGTACGCCCTAAATTACGCCAAGTTTCCGATTTTAATGCACTATTAAGCAATGATGAAACGATTTGGAAATTTGTGATTAGCCATCCTGATCGTACTCTGATGCAACGTGCTGTGAATGATTTATCTCCCACTGAATTTAGTTGTGAATGGTCATGGGTTGATCGTGTTGATATTGCCAATGCAGGTAATACAAAAGGCGCAAGATTACTTGAACTGTTAAGTGCATGGCAGATTGATCCACAACTTGTTATCGCCTTTGGTGATAATCATAATGACATTTCAATGTTAAATGCAGTGGGTTTAGGTGTTGCAATGGGTAATGCTGAATCCGATATTAAACAACAAGCGCATTTAGTGACTTTAAGCCATGATGAAGACGCTGTCGCCTCGGTATTAACCTCTCTGATTGATTAAGCGTTACGCGAAAAGTGCTAACACATTGTTGTCTTAGCACTGCTTTTTCTATTGTCCATAATAAGCATCTTTACCGTGTTTACGTAAATAGTGCTTATCAAGAAGTTCTTGTTGCATTGGCGCTAAATTTGGACGAAGCTGGCGACTAAATAAATTCATATAGCCAATTTCTTCTAATACCACGGCATTATGTACCGCATTATCCGGATCGGTCCCCCAAGCAAAAGGTCCATGAGAATGGACTAATACAGCAGGTACATCTTTGGGGTCAATTCCGCGAACACGGAATGTTTCTACGATCACTTTGCCAGTCTCAAGTTCATAGTCACCTTGAATTTCAGCAGGCGTCATTTTGCGCGTACAAGGGATTGAACCATAGAAATAATCTGCATGGGTTGTACCTGCGGCAATTAAGTCTTCGCCTGCTTGTGCCCAGATCGTCGCGTGGCGAGAGTGAGTATGGACAATACCACCAAGAGTTGGAAATTGGCGATAAAGTTCTAAGTGAGTTGCCGTATCAGAGGAAGGTTTTTTACTCCCTTCAACAACCTGACCTGTGAATAAGTCTACCACGACCATATCCTCTGCGGTCATGACATCGTATTCCACACCAGAGGGCTTAATCACCACCAGATTTTTTTCTCGATCGATACCGCTCACATTGCCCCAAGTAAAGGTAACTAAATGGTATTTTGGTAAGGCTAAATTCGCCTCAAACACTTTTTGTTTTAATTGTTCTAACATGGAAAACCACCTTCTTTCATTTTTTGTTCAATCCAACGACGAGCTTGAATAATTTCCATAATTGGTTCTTCTGCTTTTTCTGTCCACATTTCGATTAAAAATGCACCACGATAATTCAATTTTGCTAAAGTACGAAAACACTGTACAAAGTCGACACATCCTTCACCAAACGGCACATCACGGAATTGTCCTTGGCAAGTAGCGGTGACTTTATAAGTGTCCTTCAAGTGAATTGCAGAGATTTTGTCGATACCTAATTTAAGCTCTTCACTCACATTGTCATTCCAAGCAGAGAGATTGCCTAGATCTGGATAAACCGTAAACCATGGCGAACGAATAATATCGTCCCATTTCTTCCAACGACTAATAGAGCTGATAAATTGGGTATCCATAATTTCAACGGCAAGCGTCACTTGATGGCTTGCCGCAAGGGCGACTGCCCATTCTAGTCCTTGCTGGAAGCGTTGAATTGTGCCTTCATCTTGTTGTTCATAATACACATCATAACCTGCAAGTTGAATAGTCCGAATACCAAGGTCAACGACAAGTTGAATTGCTTTTTCCATGATGTCATAGGCTTTTTGGCGCGTTGCTTCATCTCGGCTACCAAATGGAAAACGGCGATGACCCGATAAGCACATGGATGGAATAGTGATGCCAGTTGAAATAATGGCTGTGACTAATTCAATGCGCTCAGCTTTTGTCCAATCTAAACGTGCTAAACGTTCATCAGTTTCATCAATTGAGATTTCGACAAAATCGAAACCACAGGCTTTCGCAGTGGATAAGCGATCCTGCCAACTGAGGTTTTTAGGCAATGCTTTCTCATAAATGCCGATTTTATGTTTTCTCACAATATACTCCTTGTTCGCCTCTGCAATATTAGGACCAATATTTATCAATTTCTGACCGCACTTTTTCTGCAGTGAGTTTGCCTTTTTCGCCAGTAAATACACGTCCTGCAATAAAGGCTTTGGCATTGATATCTTTAAATAAATGAATATCTTCAGGCACAATGCCACCAGTAATTGATAGCGCTAACCCCAGTTCTGACAATTTTTTCATCGTGGATAAATCTTCTTCTGTCCAGCCTTTACCTGCGGCTTCGGCATCGCGTGCACGGTGATAAATCGCTTGGTTAATACCTAACGCAACCCAAGTTTTGGCATCTTCAAATGTCCAATTGCCATAGATTTCAATTTGAATTTCTTTGTGGTAGCGATCAGCAATTTTTTTGCAGCTCTCAATTGTTGCAATATGCGCAGCAGCAGAGACCGTTAACCAATCAGCCCCCGCCTTGAATGCCATTTCGGCTAAAATTGCGCCAGCATCGGTTGTTTTCATATCGCAGACTAAGATATGCTCCGGATGTAAGGCACGTAGTGTACGCACTGCTCGCATACCTTCTGCAAAAGCAAGAATAGTGCCAACTTCAATAATATCGACTGAGTCTGCAGCATGTTTTGCTGTGACAAGTGCGCTATCTAAATCGACTGCATCTAGCGCAAGTTGAATAAGTGGTTTTGCCATTTTTTTCCTCATCAAATAATCATTAAATCATTGCCTGTAGTGCTTTAGTGAGCTGCTGGTAACGTTGATATTTCTGCTGATAAGCAGTGAAGTAAGCAGGATTAGGTTCAACACTAAACATGGTTTGTGTTTGGAAGACATTGTTTGCCTCGCCAACCCCTTGCATTGCCATTAATGCGGCACCAAGACAACCCGTTTCCTCAATTTGAGGGATTTCTAATTTCATTCCTGTGAAATCAGCGAGCATTTGTAACCAGATATTGGATTTTGTTGGTCCACCAGTTACACGCAGTAATGTGGCTTGTGGGAAACGTTGTAGCATACGATTGAGGTGATGCATTAAACTGAACAATACCCCTTCGTAAATCGCTTGTAATAAATGGGCTTGGCTGTGATGCGCTTGGATACCATAAAATCCAGCTTGCATCCCTAAACCTGCATTGGAACCATATAAAAAAGGAATAAATAAAACCGAACTGGCAGCAGGTTCAAGCTCACTGACAAGTTGGTTAATTTGTTGATAATCGAGTTGCCATTGCTTAACAAACCATTCTAAATTCCCCGCAGAGGTTGGACTGGCTTCGTGAATAATAAATTTTTCGGCTTGTGCATAGCGTCCATATACAAAAGGCAGCGTTTGGCTATCGTCGATATGAGTCGTGATGCCACTGACCACAGACCAAGTACCTAGTACAGCATTAAGTTTTGTTTCATCATCTAGATCCGCGCAAAGTGCGGTTGAAACCACATCAAATAAGCCACCAACAACAGGCGTGCCAACGCACAATCCCGTTAATTCTGCCGCTTCAGGCGTGACATAACCTGCAATCTCATTGGCTGCGATGATCGGTGGGAGTTTGCTGGTAATGCCTGTTAAACCTAATAATTCGGCAAGTGCGGGATCATATTCACCAGTGTGCATATTGTATAAATTAGATTCAGAAATATTAGTTTCTTCACAAAATAGTTCGCCAGTTAAACAAAAACGTAAATAGTCATGTGACATTAATACCGCACCAATTTGTTGATAGCGTGTGGGTTCATGCTGTTTGACCCAACGCAAAATTGAAACAGGGTGCCCTGTCCACAAGGTCTGTCGAGTCATCGGATAAAGTTTGTCGGCAATACCGGCGCTTTGCCATTGTTTCACAATGTCTAAAGCTCGTTGATCAGAAGATAAAATCGCATGTCCAAGAGGCTTGTTTTGTTGATCTAACAAAAAAGCGCCTTTGCCTTGTGCAGAGATACCAATACCTTTGATGTTACTAGCTGCAATTTGACTATGCTCAATCGTTTTTCGGATGACTGTTGCACAAACTTGCCATAATTCGTGCATATCACGTTCGGCATAGCCCGCTTGTTCGCTAATCACTTGGACGTTTTCACGCACACAACCAAACATTTTGCCAGAAGTATCAAAGAGCGCTGCCTTAATAAAAGTTCCGCCACAGTCTATGCCTAAGTAATAATTCATAGTCTATCCTTAGTTAAAGGTTAAACGATACAGACTATTGGTTGCTGTAATAAACAAGGTTTTTTGATCAGGACCAAAGGTACAGTTAGAGGTGGTTTTATCAAGTATAATCCGCCCTAAAAATGTCCCATCGATTAATAAAATCAGTAATCCTGTTTCACAGCTACAATAAATCACATTGTTTTGATCGATGCAAAAACCATCAGGAATACCCGGCGAAATCTCCGCAATAGTTGTACGATTATGTAGTTGTTTGTCCTCGACATCAAAAACCACAAGATGATGTAAACCTGCCTTGGCAAATTCTACAGCTGACATATCTGCAACGACTAATTTTGTTTCATCTGCGGAGAAAGCCAAACCATTTGGTCGCATCACATGAAAAGTGGCGATATTGATGTCGTCAGTTTGTGGATCATAACAATACACATAACAACCAATAATTTCACTTGGTGATTTTTTACCCTCTGCATCGCTTAAAATACCATAAGGTGGATCAGTAAACCAAATAGTCCCATCAGATTTCACAATCACATCATTAGGTGAATTTAGCCGTTTACCTTCCAATTTATCGACTAATACACGAACATTGCCTGTATGATCAGTTAAGCTGATAGCTCGGCTGCCATGTTCGCAGGTAATGAGGTTGCCTGCTGCATCGACTGCATTACCATTGGCAAATTGCGATGGTTGACGAAATATCTCAGTACCTTGTTGGGCACTCCAGCGATACATGGTGTTACCTTTGACATCACTGAAAACCACAGCTTGTTGTTTGGTTAACCAAATAGGACCTTCTGCCCAAATCGCTTTATCAAACAACTCTTCTAATTTGGCTTCTGTACCAACTAATTGGTAAAAACGTTGGTCATAGACTTCAATTTTGGCTGATAACATATGCTCTCCTCATTAGGAAAGTGCGGTCGTTTTTCTAAAAGTTTTGACGACCGCAATGATTAACTATTTCACATCCCAAATCGCTTTATATGCTTCTTTGTAACCATTTTGTGGGTCATAAAGGTTGTTAGTGCCCCCATCAAATGCCACATTGTCTTTGATTACTAAATGCGCTGGCGTGATATAGCCAGAAGGTTTTTCGCTAGCAAAGGCACGATTGAGTTCATCTACTAATTGCCAACCATGTAAATTCAGTGGTTCTGGTACAGTGGCAAATTGATGATTGTTAGTACGAATGCGTTGATAGGCGGTGACAGAACCATCGCCTGCGGAAATGTTGTATGGCATTTGCCCTTTATTTGCCGAGCGCAAGGACGGTGCCATAAAGTCAAAATAGAGGTCATTGATGGCTAAAGTGTATTGCAAATCATCCCCGTATTTTTGTAATAAACTAAAAGTTAAGCTCGGCATGCGGCTTGAGGTGTCTGCTAGTGGGGTATCAATAAATTCTAACACTTGGCATTCTTTACATTTCTCAATGACCTCTTTCATTACATTGGCTTTGCGTAAGGCTATTTCATATAAAGAGTCAGTGAGAATCACCACTTTTGCTTTTCCATCTGAGTTTGCGACCGCAAGTTGAGCGGAAAGTTTAGCAATTTGGTCAGAGTCAGACGTCACATTATAGAAAATGTTGTATTTATCGATTGGACCAGGTTCTGGTGTGGCATGCCATGTGACGAGCGTAATCCCGTTTTTATTAGCTTTACTGAGTGGAATTTTTGCCACATTGGGGTTCCAACCGCCAATCACAATGGCATCAGGCTTACGTGCAATCGCTTGGTTTAAGGCGGCTAATTGGTTATTCACAGAACCTGCACCATCAAGGACATCCAGTTTCCAACCTGTAACAGAAGTGGCTTCTTTCATGCCATCAATTACACCTAACACACCACCATTTTTCATATCAGAAGCAATGAAAATAATGTTCTTTCCTTGTTGTAATTTAGGACCTGTTGTTGGACCATCCCAAGTGGTTTGTTGAGCTGTTGCTGCGGCAACTTGTTGTTTTGCTTCAGCAACAAATGGATCGTTTGCGATAGCATGGCTTGTAAAAGCGAGTGTGACTAAAGCTGCTAGCGTGCTTAAATTGCGATGAAAAGCGTGTTTCATAAGGTTCTCCTTACAATAGATCAATTAACACAACAACGGATTATTTTGTTGCTGCTTTCTTTTGTACTGCTTTTTGATTTAATAAACGTTTGCGCTGGGCATAACCCGCAATTGTGATAGATAATAATAAAGTGGCACCATTAAATAATGGTTCGACCCAGAAGGCACCGCCAAATTGCTGGATACCTGAGATACCGATAGCGAGGATAGCAATTCCCACAACTGTACCCCAAACATTGATACGCCCTGGCTTAATAGTGGTACTCCCTAAGAATGCCCCCACTAATGCTGGCAAAAGATAGTCCATACCCACACTGGCTTGACCTACACCTTGTTGTGCGGCGATTAAGACACCAGTGAAACCGGTGATTAAGCTGGAAACAATAAAGGGTACAATCGTGTATTTCTTAATTGAAATACCATTCAGATGGGCGGCGGCAGGATTTCCTCCTACCGCATACATACAACGTCCCGTTGGGGTATGTTCAGTCACAAGCCACATTACAATCGCAATGATTAATACGTAAAAGGCGGAGATCGGAATACCAATGATTTCAGTACTGTTAATTGCAATAAAACCATCAGGTAAGTCACCAACAATTTGGCGACCGCCTGAGTGCCATAGGGCGATGGCATATAGTACTGTACCAGAACCTAATGTCGCGACGAAGCTATCAATATCAGCAAGGGCAACTAAAATGCCATTGAGTAAACCGTAAATAGCAGCCACGATTAGGACTGTAATAGTCGCCATTTGCCATGAAAAGCCAAATTGGACTTGTAAAGTAATGGCTAAAATATGCCAAAGGACAATACCGAAACCGACGTTTAAGTCGATTTTGCCGACGATCATAGTGGTGGTCGCGGCGAGTGCAAGTAACGCAATTTTTGATTTACTTTCTAAAATTGCATTTAGCGTTAACATTGAGGCGAAAGAATCTGTCGTCACAGAGAAAAGAATGACTAGTAAGAAACATAGCCATAATAAACCATACCGAGTGAGCATTTGGGAAAACCACGCCGCAAAGCCATCACGCGCAATAGATACGGGCTGTTCTAATGCAGTTGATTTGATATTTGTTTGAGCCATGATGCTCTCCTATTTGTTTAAGTGCGGTCTAAAATATGAAAATTAATTTATGCTGGCTGTTGAATCAGAGGCTAACGCCAGTAAATTAGCAAACGTGACTTGTTCATTGAATAATTCACCTGCAATATCGCCACGATTAAATATCAACGCGCGGTTGCAAAGATGAGCGATTTCCTCAAAATCATTTGATATCACAATGATAGCAATGCCTTTTTTCAATGCTTGATTTAATAAGTCATAAATTTCTGCACGTGCACCAACATCCACACCCGCAGTAGGATCTTCTAAAATTAATACTGGCGTATTGAGATGCATCCAACGTGCAAGCACAATTTTTTGTTGATTACCACCAGAGAGTGCGCTGACATCAATGAATAAATTTTTCGGTCGAATATCAAAGAGCTGGAATTTATACCAACTTTCCGCCCATTCTTCTTTGCGGGCATAATTTTTTAACGGTGAATGACCACTTAATACTGGGTTGATAAACAGGTTTTCTGTGGTTGTCATTGACATCACTAAACTTTCTCGGATACGGTCACCAGCAACTAGTGCAACGCCCTTATGAATCGCATCACGAGGCGAATCTACATGATATGTGTTACCGTTTAAACGGATATGTCCACTCTCTAACTCACGTAGCCCGAATAATAAACGCCCAATTTCTTCTTGCCCTGCACCACGTAATCCTGCGAGTGCAATCATTTCGCCTTGCCGTAGGCTGAAGGAAACAGGACCTGTATCGCCAACCACAACATGGTTGAGTTGTAAAACCTCTGGTGTATTTTTAGGTAATGGCTCGCGTTGTTTACCTCTTGTTTCTTCACCCACAATGGCTTTGACTAATGACTTCACGTCGTAGTCTTTAGTGGGACCTTCTGCGACAGGATGACCATCGCGCATCACTAAAATACGATCGGAAAGCGTAATCACTTCATCTAAACGATGAGTGACATAAATCATGCCAACATCCTGTGCACGTAGACGATTGAGAACAACGAATAAGTGTTCAACATCGCTTGCGGGCAGCGAGGCGGTTGGCTCATCTAATACTAAGATTTCAGCATTCACTGCAATGGCGCGTGCAATGGCTAATAATGCTTTTTCTGTACGGCTTAAATCAAAGACGCGCGTTTGTGCAGAAAGATGGATGCCGACAAAATCAAGCGCATCTTGTGCTTGTTGATTAATTTTTTTCCAATCAATTAAACCAAAGCAGCGCGGAAATCCCATCACGAATGCCATATTCTCGGCAATTGTCATCCATTCAATCAAGCCTAAATCCTGATGAATAAATGCAATAGGCTGTTTGTTTGTATGAGAAAGTGATTGCGCAGATTGAATTTTATGTTGATGAAAGCGAATTTCACCTTCGTCGCGTGGATAAATTCCAGCAAGAATTTTGATTAAGGTTGATTTACCTGCACCATTCTCGCCAAGTAATGCGACAATTTCGCCTCGATGAATATCAAGACTGACGTCATTTACTGCGGTATGGCTACCAAATCGTTTCACGATATGTTGTAGCTGAAGGATTGGAGACTGTTCAGTGGTCACCATAGGTTCCTCCTGTTTCATGAGGAATGAGTAAAAGTGCGGTCGATTTTGCAAAAGTTTTGCACTCGACCGCTGAACGGGTTTATTTTGCTAATGCGTCAATTTGTTTGACCAGATCATCACCATTTTTCTCAATGAATGCTTTGCGTACCTCGCTTTCAATGGCTGCTTTAAATGGTTTTGTATCGACACTATCAATCACTTCAATGCCCGCTTTTTGCATTTTTTCAATGATACCTTTTTCATTTTCAAGGTTCAGTTGACGTTGATAAGCGCCTGCTTCTTTTGCAGCTTCGACAAGGGCAGTTTGTAATTCAGGTGACAGTCCATCAAACTTGGCTTTGTTCATGACAACAATTAATGGTGTATAACCATGATTAGTTAAGCTTAAATGTTTTTGTACTTCATATAATTTAGCAGACCAAACAATACCAACTGGGTGTTCTTGTGCATCAACGGCACGTGTTTCAAGCGCTGTATAAAGCTCTGATAATGGCATTGGTACAGGGTTTGCCCCTAAAATTGAAAATGCTTGGATATACATTGGGTTTTGATTCGTACGTACTTTTAACCCTTTAATATCATCAGGCGTTTTTACTGGGTGCTTTGAGTTGGTAAAAGAACGGAAACCCACTTCCCAAAATGCGAGACCTTTTAAGCCTTGTGCTTCTAATTCTTTTAATAAGCCTTGACCAATTTCACCGTCTAATACCGCATAAGCATGCTCACGATTTTGGAAAATAAACGGAATATCAATCACGTTTAATTTCGGTACTAGCCCAGAAAAGTTCGGTGAGCCTGACATTTCTAAGTCAATTGTACCGCCTCGTACAGCACTGATCATAGTTTGCGCATTACCTAAGGTACTATCAGGGAAAAGGCTGAGTTTGATTTCCCCTTTTGTTTTTTCTTTTAGAAGATCATTGAATTTCTTTGCGGCGTCATGTTGAGTATCACTACGCGGTGCTTCATAACCAAAACGTAATGTGGTTGCCGCACTTGTACTGCCAGCAAATACAGCCATACCTGCCATTAACACTGCGAGAGTTTTGAGATTGAATAGTTTCATAATGTTCTCCTGTGACGATTTAAGGTTGTAGCCAACTAAGTGGCGTTAAAATTAAGGCTGGGAAGAAAATGAAAGCAAAGAGCAATGCAATCATCATCAATAAGTATGGCAGTATGCCTTTTGCAGCTTGATCAAAAGGTAATTTAGAAACGCCAGTAATGACATTAAGGACATTACCTACTGGTGGTGTGATGAGTCCAATTGAGGTATTAAGAATGAACAGCACACCGAAGTAGACAGGATCAATTCCCGCTTCTTCAACTAATGGCATGAGTACTGGAGTAAGAATTAATACTGTCGGCGTTAAATCCATGACCATACCAATGACAAAAACAGACAGCATAATGACAATCAGTAATAAAGTCGGGGTATCAATCAAGGGTTCTAACAATTCTGTCATCATGTGTGGCAATTCTGCAATGGTGATTAACCAACCTGTGACTTGTGCGGCGGCAACCAGAAACATGACGACCGCGGTCGTTTTTGCTGCTGCTAAAATCACGTTGTACAATTGTTTTATTTTTAATTCCTTATAAACGAACAGCGAAACAATCAATGCATAGAACGCTGCTACAGCACCTGCTTCTGTTGGGGTAAAAATACCAGAACGGAAACCACCAATGATGATGACTGGTAGCATTAATGCCCAAATACTGTTTTTAAAGGAAATACAAAGCTCTTCTTTACTGGCTTTAGAAAATGTCATGAGATTAAGACGTTTCGCTTGCCACCACCATAAGCCACCTAAACAAATTCCCATTAGGATACCCGGCGCAATACCCGCTAAAAACAGTTTAGTAATAGATACACCGCTGGCGACACCAAAGATAATAAATGGAATAGAAGGTGGAATAATTGGCGCAATAATGCCCGCAGTACCAATTAAACCAGCAGATCGATCTAATGGATAGCCTGTAGTTTTCATCATAGGTAATAACATTGCGGCGACTGCAGCGGTATCGGCTACTGCAGAACCTGATAAACTTGCCATAATCATTGCCGCAAGAATTGCAACAAAACCTAAACCACCACGTTTATGACCAACTAACTTCATTGGTAAATCGATAATGCGTTTTGATAAGCCACCTTCATTCATAATTTCACCTGCTAAGATGAAAAATGGAATGGCCATTAATGAGAAGCTATCTGCACCACTGATAATTTGTTGTGCCAGAATTTGTGCATCGAATAAGTCTAAGTGCAACATCAACGCGACGCCACACAATAATAAGGAAAAAGCGACAGGGATACCCAATAAAATGGCACCTAACAGCGCGGAAAGAAAGATGATAACTGTCATTTACTTTCTCCTTTAATTAGGTGGTTAGCATTGGCAAAGAGCCGAATGATAAGCAGTATGGCAATGGCTGAACCAGCAATGAAACTGGCTAAATAGGTTATGCCAGTTGGTATCCCTGAGATGGGGGCCATATTGTTTAAATTAAGTTTAAATTGTACCCAACTGCCAGTAATCAAAAGATAGCAACAAAACAGCATCAGGCTATCGGTAAATAAATGTAAGATCTTTTGTTTATGTGGTGATAAGCGAGAAGTAAACATGGTGACATTGACATGGCGATTTTCGTTAAATGCGAGAATTGCACCGAGAAAAGCCAGCCAGACAAATAAGTAACGCGACACTTCTTCAGTAATATTGATACTGCTATTGAAGCCATAACGTAACACAACATTAAGAAACACTAAACAAGACATAGTCGTTAAAATAATGACAACTAATGCCTCTAATAGTTTAGTGATCGCTGAACTAAGTGATTTCATGACGCCACCTCTAATTCACTTACTGCAATTTTTACCACCACTTTACGGATTGTGGTTGATTGCTGATCAAGGCAGGCTGGTCGATGTATGTCTTGAGGAAAAAATACAGCAAAATGACCCGGGCGCATAATGAGTTCGATTTCATTTTCTACCTTTTGGTAGAAGACGATATCACGTTCATTGTCATAATCTTGCGCAATAGAATTATTGCCTACATCAATGCTCACACCAATACGTTCAAAGCCTCGATGTAGGTATTGCACATCAATATAGCGACGATGTGCTTCAGGTTGAATCACTGCTTTATCTTGGGTTTCAAGATCTAACACTTGCGCATAGATACGTTCACCAATAATCGGATAACGGCCGACAGCGAGTTGATCAAAATCGGTGCTGGTAAGATAATCCAGTGCAATCTGAATTGCGGCTGGATAGTGTTTTTTATCAACTTGAGAGAGATGACCGAAAAACATAGCGTTTCCTTATAGGGATTTAATTTTTTCCCAAACAGATTCATCAACTGGGATGCCATTGGCTTTATTTTCGGCACGAATTGTAGTGAATTCATGACCAGGTAAGCGAATTGTAACTTCAGGATCTGCCCGTTGTGCCGTTTTGACGTAGTCCATAATCTTGTTGAGTTTTTCGTCTTTCGTTTTACCATCAATTAAACGATCTACTTCAATGGCAATAAAGATTTGTGAAACACAGTATTCGTCATCTTTTTCTTCTGTCACTTCCGCCACAGATAAACCATTAGAAAGCAGTGTGGCGATCATGTCTAATACAATAGATAAGCCTGATCCTTTCCAGAAGCCCATTGGCAGTAAGCGACGATTTTTTTCTACTGTTCCGGGATCACGGGTGAGATTACCTTCATCATCAAAACCTGCGTCCACAAAGGTTTGGCGACCAGCTAAACGATGTACTTCTAACATACCGTAAGAATACATTGAGCAGGACATATCGACCATGGTAATCGGATTGGTTGGTACAGCAATAATCAATGGATTTGTACCTATACGGCATTCTTTCGCTCCCCAAGGTGGCATAACGGCAATGGAGTTTGTCCAACAGATCCCGATATAGCCTTTTTCCGCAGCTTGCCAGCCATAACCGCCACCACGCATCCAGTGATTCGCATTTTTGAGTGCGACTACACCAATACCAAATTGATCGGCAATTTCCATTGCGCGGTCCATCATTTTTTTGGCGGTCAGGTTACCAATTGCTTGATGCGCGTCCCATTGTTCAATTGCGCCTAAAGAAAGTACTTTTGTGGGGATCGCATCAGGAACAATATCGCCTTTTTCGAGCTGTGAGATAAAACGTGGAAAGCGATTGACACCATGGGAATAAACACCAGATTCGGTGGTGTCTGCAAACATCGTTGCACATTCTTCAGCGATATCTTCACGGACATTTCTTGCGAGTAATACACGTTTAAATTCTTGCTTGAGTGTTTCGTAGCTGACCTTCATATTGCCCTCACTATGTTAATCTGTTTCATATATTGAAATGGCGTTTTAAAAAATTATAATCTGAATAAAATTTGTACGCAAATGAAAAGCATAAATAAAAAATTTTATAAATCAGATAGATATAAATTTTTTCATTTTTTGTGATCAGGATCTCATTTTTATTTTGGCAATATCTCATTAGAATAAACTCACGCAAAATAGGCTATTTAGGAATGAAAAGGATGCAAGAAGCGGATAAAAATAAAAGAGCTAGCAGTAACCAAAGTTTAATCAAAGGTTTGTTACTGATTGATATTTTAAGTAATTTTCCCAATGGTTGCCCGTTAGCTAAACTTTCTGAATTATCAAATCTCAATAAAAGTACAACACATCGCATGTTACAAACATTGCAAGCCTGTGGTTATGTGAAACCGGCAAATACAGTTGGCGCATATCGTTTGACGATGAAATGTTTAATGATTGGGCAAAAAACCTTAAGTTCTTTGAATATTTTGAATATTACCGCGCCTTATTTAGAGCAACTTAACTTAGATACAGGCGAAACAGTCAACTTATCGATGCGCGACCATCATCATGCTGTGATGATTTATAAACTTGAACCTACTACAGGTATGATGCGTACTCGGGCATATATTGGCCAGCGTTTAGAACTCTATTGCTCAGCCATGGGAAAAATCTTTATGGCCTATGAAAAAGGGCATGCTTTAGAGGATTATTGGGACAAGAATCAAGCGAATATAACACAATTAACTGCCAATACTATTGTGACCCCAGTTGCCATGTCGTTAGAGCTAAATAAGATTCGAGAATTAGGTTACGCAATGGATAATGAAGAAAATGAAACGGGGGTAACCTGTTTAGCTTGCCCGATATTTGATATTAATGGTCATGTCGCTTATTCGGTGTCAATTTCTTTATCTACCGCCCGATTAAATCAGATTGGTAAAGAAGTATTGTTAACCCATTTAAAGCAAGCAACTCACGCAATTTCTAAAGAGTTAGGCGCATAAATTTGCTCATGATTAAAAAAAGACCTTCAATCTGTGTTTGCAGGTTGAAGGTCTTGTTGTTTCAAATGTTTCAAACTTATTTTGATTCTCTGTTTAATGTCCTTTATGACTCGTGCTGTAAAGGATTTTATCAGTATATGCCATGGCAACTGCAGAAACTAAAAAGCCTAAGTGAAGGAATAATTGCCACATCATGGTTTTTTCATCCATATTGGCGGCATTTACAAAAGTCTGTAATAAGTGAATGGATGAAATACTGATAATCGACATTGAAAGTTTGACTTTAAGTACTGAAGCATTCACATGACTGAGCCATTCTGGTTCGTCAGGATGATCTTTAGTACGTAATTTGGAGACAAAAATTTCGTAGCCACCCACAATCACCATAACCAGTAAGTTAGCAATCATCACAACGTCAATGAGATTGAGTACCGCTAGCATGATCATATTGGCATCCATACTTTGTAAATTAGTCATTAACTCCCATAATGATTTCATGAATTTATAAGCATATACCCCTTGTACTATGATCAAACCTAAATAAATAGGTAATTGCAGCCAACGGCTGGCAAAGATGACTTGGCTAATGATATTAGGGGCATGATGCTGACGTGGTTTATAACGTTGTGATTTTACTTTTATGGGGTGTTGCTGAGATTGTTGTTCCATGTTGAGTTAATTTTAGTGAATTAAATGAGTCGTGAAACTTACCTGTTTTTAGCGGAAAATTCAATGGGTTTTTCTGTAGGCTAGAAGTGCGGTTAGATTTGAACAAATTTCGCCGCACTGTTGTTGATAAGTTAGATTGCTTGCAAATCGATTTGCTTAGTTTCTTTGATGTAGCTTAGGGCAATTAACGAAATTAGCGCATTTAGGGCTAAATAAATCCCAACGCCATTTAAACCAAAATAAGCATTGATTTTTATTGCGACCATTGTTGCAACACTTGCACCAAGAATGCCAGCGACATTATAGGCTAATGAAGCGCCGGAATAGCGTACTTCTGTTGGAAAAAGCTCGGGCAATAATACCGCCATAGGGCCAAAAGACATGCCCATAATCACAAAGCCAATTGCTAAGAAAGCAAAAACACTGCTTGGTGTGCCGTTATTTAAAAACAGTGGTAAGCAAAGTCCGAAAATGATTGTTGCCACACTGACATATTGCATTAAACGACAGCGTCCAATTCTGTCTGCACAGATCCCTGAAAAAGCGATCGCAATGGCGAAAATCACAGATGTGATTAATAAAAAAGCAGTAAAAGTACTTGCCGGCATGCCCAACCCCATTGAATGACCCGCAGGTGAAAGATCTGTTGGGCTTTTTGCATAAATTTGTGTAAACGCTGCCAAAATATAGAATAAAACATAACCTGCAACAGCAAGTAATACACCAGTAATAAAGGGGCTAAGATGTTGAGTAAACACGGCTTTAACGGGGAAAGTATGGGGTTTTCGCTGCGTTTTTGCCTCAAAAAAGACCGCACTTTCGTGGATTTTAGTCCGTACATACCAACCAACAACCACTAATAACACAGAGGCAATAAAAGGAATCCGCCAAGCCCATTCAATTAAGGCAGCCTGCCCGAAAAATTGACCTACAGCGAAAAAGGCGCCATTAGCAAGTAATAAGCCAATTGGCGCACCAAGTTGTGGAAAAATACCATACCATGCTCGCTTTTGTGCTGGTGCATTTTCGATGGCAACTAATGCGGCACCGCCCCATTCACCGCCAAGTCCGATACCTTGTCCTATACGACATACACAAAGTAAAATTGTCGCCCAAATCCCGATATCTGCGTAGTTAGGCAATAGCCCAATCGCGACAGTGGAGGCGCCCATTAATAGCAGTGAAGCAATGAGGGATTTTTTACGCCCAATTTTGTCACCAAAGTGACCAAATAATATGGCACCAAAAGGGCGAGCAAAAAAAACAAGCGCTAAAGTCGAAAGCGAAGCAAGTTGATTACTAATTGGATCGGCACTATGGAAAAATTGATGATTAAACACCAATACGGCTGCCATCGCATAAATATAATTATCAAAATACTCAATTGCAGTACCCACCATAGTAGCAAGTGCAACTTGACGAGGATTATTATGCATTACCCAGCAACTCCTGTACTGTTTGTTTAATATTGTGAGATTGGGTAATTGCTGAAATAACTGCAACACCGTTGGCACCTTTTTGGCGTAGTAAATCCGCAGTTTGTACAGTAATACCACCAATAGCGACGATAGGTTTATCAATACCATTTTGACGAATGGTCGACACAAAATCGACACCAACAACAGGTTTAGGATCTTCTTTCGATTGGGTTGGAAAAATTGGGCCTGTACCAAAATAATCAATTAATGGATTAGCTTGAGCGGCAAATCCCTGTTGCAGTGTATTAACTGAGGTACCAATGAAACATTTGCTATGACAAAGTGCTGCTACATCAGCTACAGCCATATCAGTTTGTCCAACATGAATACCATCGGCACCAATTTCAATAGCTAATTGCACATCATCATTTACTACAAACGGTACATGATATTGGTGACAAAGATCGCGGCATTTTATAGCAAGTGCTTTGATTTTTTGTCGATCTTGTAAAGCGTTTTTGCCTTTTTCACGGAATTGATAGCAAGTAATACCTGCTTGTAAGGCTTGCTCTAAAATACTCAGTAAATTTTCTGTTGCTTTACCCTCTACATGCAAACAGTCCTGTGTCCCTGCAATGAAATATAAGCGCATGAATGCCTGTACATTTTGCATAGTTCCTCCTTAATGTACTTATTTATTAAGCTGAGAATATGCCCAATGGTTTGTTGGACCATTACCATGACCAATGTTGAGTGGATGACTAATGGCAGCGGTAATAAATGCTTTTGCTGTTTTTACTGCCGCGACAACATCATGTCCTTTTGCGAGTTCAGCAGCGATACAAGCCGAGAAAGTACAACCTGTACCGTGAGTATGTCTGGTATAGAAACGTGGGCTATCTAAATGTAAGATTTCTGTTGGTGTAATAAGCCAATCTCGGCAGATTTCACTTTGCGAATCTTGAGTATGTCCCCCTTTAATCACAATATTTTTTGTTCCCATTTGCTGCAAAACTTGTGCAGCCTGTATTGCGCTTTCATCATCAACAATGTGGATGCCTGTTAATGCTTCTGCTTCAGGGATGTTTGGTGTGATGACCTCTGCCATTGGTACTAAATGAGTTCTCAATGCCTCTACTGCACTTGGTTGTAGTAAAGGCGCGCCATTTTTGGCATACATCACGGGATCTAATACCGTTTTGCCAAAATCATATTTTTTCAGCGCATTAGCAATACATTCAATAGTTTCTGAATTGTTTAACATCCCAATTTTGAAGGCAGAGATATGATAATCATCGGCGATAGCTTTGAGTTGTCCTTCAATGATATCAAGCGGGACAGCATGGATTGCATATACGCCCATGCTGTTTTGGACGGGAATTGCTGTAATAGTGGTCATACCAAATACATGCTGCATTTGGAAAGTTTTTAAATCGGCTTGAAAACCTGCACCACCGCAGTTATCAGAACCAGCAATTGTTAATGCTTGTGCAATGCTCATAGGGAAATCCTCTTATATTGTAAAATTTGTTGTGGAGTAATACTGGCTAATTGATCTAATAAGTGAATGTAGAATTGACCATGTTGATTTGGGTTTAAACCTTGTGCTGCGAGTTCTCCTGCAATAGCATAAGTTGTTGCAGCTTCTAACATGGCATGAAAATAGTCTTCTGGTTGAGCTACAGATAAAAACGCACCACAAATAGCACTTAATAAGCAGCCTGAAGCAGTAATTTTAGGTAATAAAGGAGTACCGTTATGAATTTGTGCTTGGCGCTGTCCATCGCTTAAATAATCTGTTGCGCCACTGATCATTGCGACACAGTGGTATTTCTGTGCAACAACTTGTGCGATTTCTGCTAAATCAGCCTTGCCTGTTCCAGCATCTACTCCTTTAGCTAGCCAGTGAACATCAGCAATTGTCGCAAGCTCGCCTGCATTGCCTCGAATTGCTGCAAAGTTAACTTCTTTAAGGAGTGTTGTCACCGTTTGTTTACGAAAAGTAGTGGCTCCAACGCCCACAGGATCTAGTACGACAGGAATCCCTACTTCATTTGCAGTTTTCCCCGCCAATACCATCGCCGCCACCTCTTTACCCATTAAGGTACCGATGTTGATCACTAAAGCTTGACTAATGCGAGGTACTTCGTCCATTTCTTCTATCGCTGCCGACATTAACGGTGAGGCGCCAATAGCCAGTAATCCGTTGGCAGAGAAATTTGCTGCTACCACATTAGTAATATTGTGGATAAGGGGATTTTGAGTTTTAATTTTAGTTAGGTAGTTTTTCATATTTAGTTTGTTGTTTGTGTCGACATTTTGTAAAAATTATTTAATCTCTACTGCATAATCACTCAATGGTTTAATCATCTTCGTCAAGCCATTGTCTTGCAAAAATGCCGCCATACGTTCATAGCGATGACTGTCTAATGCGCGAGGGCGTAATGTCAAACGAGGTAAGGTATCTTGCCAAGCTAAACGATTGAGATCGTTGTCGAGTTCTTTCGGTTTGTAAGCAACGAAAGCTTGCCAAGCTTCAGTCGGATGATTAAGGATGTAAGTCGTTGCTTGCTCAAGTGCGGTCAGAAATTTACTGATTTTTTCTGTTGGCATGCTATTTTTATTTGCAACAAGAATTAACTCATCATAAATAGGCACACCATGTTCTTCTGGATAAAATGCACGACCGGGATGTTTTTCTAATTGCATTTGATTCAGTTCAAAGTTGCGAAAACCACCAATGACGGCATCAACTTGACCACTAATTAAAGAAGGTGAAAGGGACCAATTCACATTCACCATTTCAATGTCTTTATCTGTTAAGTGAGCTGATTTGAGCATTGCTTTTAACAAAGAATCTTCAAAACCGCTCACGGAATAACCAATTTTTTTGCCTTTTAAATCAGCTAAACTGTTGATATTACTTTTTTCTAATACAATCAAGCTATTAAGTGGTGTTGAAATCAGTGTACCAACGCGTGTTAATGGCAAATCCTCGGCAACTTGAATTTGCAGTTGTGGTTGATAATCAACGGCTAAATCTGCTTTACCAGCGGCAACCAGTTTAGGGGGAAGAGAAGGGTCGGCAGGTTCAATAATTTCAACCTCTAAGTCATTTTGTGCAAAATAGCCTTTTTGTTGCGCGACAATAATGGCTGCGTGATCTGGATTGACGAACCAATCGAGTAATAACGTCAATTTTTCTTTTGCCGATACGGAAAAACTGACTCCCATTGCGAGTGCCAGAGTGAGTGTATTTTTAACTAATTTTTGCATCATCTTTCTCCTACTTTGTTTAACTTAAATCTAAGCCCATTTGCCAGAATGCAGATTCCATTCGGGTGGCAGTATTAAAAATATGTTGTAATTTCTTTATCTGTGTATCAGTTAAATTTGCGCACAGTGTGTCTAATAGGTTAGTAGTATTTTGTGCAGCTGTTTGAAATTCTTCACCTGAATAAGCATCAATCCATGCTTGATATGGATTATTTTTAGGACTAATATCACTTTCCACGATATGTTTGGCTATCACCGCATAACCAATGGCGCAAGGCGCAATAGCTGTGTAAAGTTCTGCTAAACCGTTTGTCATGCCTATGTCTAACACATAGCGTGTATATGCCACACAAGCAGCAGATTCTTCAGTGCTCAATAAAGTTTTTTCATCAATTCCCCAGCTTTCACAAAATTGAATATGCAGCTGAATTTCGTGCAACAATGCGCCAATTGCATCATGTGCGTTTTTCATTTGGGCAAAATTTTCTGCTTTATAAATCCCCAGTGACAATGCTCGGTTGTATTGAAACAGAAATAAATAATCTTGTTTGAGATAGTGTTGAAAGCAGACTTTCGGCAATGTGCCGTTGGCAAGTTGTTGTACAAAGGGATGGTGAATATATGTTTGCCAATATTGGCTTGCGTTGTTGATGAGTTGTTGTGTTGTAGACATGTTGTTTCCTATCATTTTTAACGTAAGGTTTCATCTTTACTTTCTTTTACTTGTGCAAAAGAAAGGTATACCCCGACTAAGTAGCTTATCCTTGATTAAAAAGGAATTTTTTAACAATAAATAAGTTGCTTTCACTTCGTTACGTAATGTTATTTCCTTAAAAATGCCTTTTCCAAGCAGGCAGCTTACACAAAGGCTTCATTGAGTTAGCTGGTTATAAAAGTGCGGTGAGATTTTAAAATTTTTAAAAAAATGACCGCACTTTAAAAGCACTTTATTCTGTTTCTTGTTTTGCTACTTCTGTAGCGTTGAATTTTCCATTAGGTCAATACTATGAAATAAAGACCCTCAATCTATGCAACTTTTATTTGCTTCGTTTGTCCAGTGAGCTGTTGTTAAAATGCTATTCAAAAGCGCTTATTTACCTTTTGCTGATCTATCTTTGCCCAAACAAAGAAAAGTGAAATCACTTCAAATATCTTATCCATGGGATCCATCTATTCAGTAAATAATCCACACTGAAATACAGTGTTAAACTTATCAGCATCAAGATAAATAGTGCTGAAAACATTAAATCGACTTGCATGCGTGCATTTGCATGTAACATTAAATAACCCAATCCCTGCGAAGAACCGACCCACTCGCCTACAATTGCGCCAATAGGGGCGACAGAAACTGCGATACGTAATCCAGAGGCAAAAGAGGGAAGGGCTGCGGGGAGGCGGACTTTAAATAGCATTGCAATGGGTGAAGTTTTCATGGTTTTAGCTAATTCGAGCCATTGCATTGGTGTATTGCGTAGTCCGTCGTAACAGGCTGCGGTGACAGGGAAGTAAATAATCAAGATAGTCATAGCAATTTTTGAGGCAAGACCGTAGCCAAACCACAGCACCAATAAGGGTGCAATAGCGAATACTGGAATAGCTTGTGAAATAACGAGTAATGGCAATAACAATGCGGATAAATGGGGAGATAGGCTGAGTAATAGCGCGGAGATTAAGCCTAATATAACACCCAAACTCAATCCTAAACCGATTTCTAACATGGTGACTTGTGCATGCTGCCAGAGTAAATCATAGCGACTGCTCAGTTGCGTTAAGATGTCTGTTGGTGGCGGCAACATATAATGTGGAATAGCAAAAAAACTGACCGCACTTTGCCAACAAATGAGTAAAAATAAAGCTAAAAAAGCGACTTTAATTAGGGAGATCACCTTCATCAAATTGCGCCCTGCATCAGTTGGTTAAGTAGATATTGTTGTAATTGCCATAAATCGTGTTGCACGAGTTCTCGTGGTGTATCGCCTATAGGTGAAATTTTAGTGGATAACGTGGCAGGATAATGTTGCAAAATATAAATCTCATCGCTTAAACGAATAGCTTCTTGTGGATCATGTGTAATAAATAATACGGTTTTATCTTTCAATAAGGTATGAGCGAGATTTTGTAATTGTAAGCGAGAGATGGCGTCCAATGCCGAGAAAGGTTCATCCATTAAAATGATTTCTGCTTCCTGCATTAAAGTACGAGCAAGTGCAATGCGTTGACGTTGTCCGCCAGACAGGTAATAACAGGCTTTATGTTGGTGGTTGTCCATGTTTACTGCAGTAAGTAATTGTTTAGCTCTAGCGATTGTCGCTGCATTTTTTGTGTTGTTCAAATGATGAATGAGTTGGACATTATCTAAAACAGATAGCCATGGGTAGAGCGCATCTTGTTGCGCCATGTAGCTGACTTTTCCCCCTTGTGGGAAATGAATTTCGCCTTGCGTTTTAGCAGTGTTTTCTAATCCTGCAATCGCACGTAATAACGTTGATTTTCCCACACCAGATGCACCGAGTAAGCTTATCCATTTTCCTTTGGGCAAGCAAAAAGAAAAATCAGCAAATAATGGCGCTTGATTATAACGCAAAGTTAAATTACGAATTTCAACGGCATTCATGGTTTAAACCATTCATTCAGCGTTGCAAGAAAAATAATTGAAAAATAGAAAATGATAAAAGAAAAGGGGGAAGTATTGGCATAATTAGTTTCCTACGTCAGTACGAGCTGTATCAGGTTCACGGGTATCATCTCAGCTTTACTTATTTTGTAAAGCACCCCGACTAAAGTGCAATAAGGCTACCTAAGTTAGTTAAAAAGAGAAGTAATTTATTAAAGAATTGTGAACAATATCACATTATTTAATTTAGTTGTGATGATTTCTTCAGCAGAGTATTCTATTTTAGTGAATGATTAAGGATAGTTTATGCTACAAACTTTGGGTTTATTTATTTTAACTGCATTAGCTGAAATTATTGGCTGTTGGTTACCTTATTTATGGCTACGTCAAGAAAAAAGCGCGTGGCTACTGATTCCAGCTGCGCTTAGCCTAACATTATTTGTTTATTTGTTGACCTTACATCCTACCGCAAGTGGGCGAATTTATGCAGCTTATGGTGGAGTGTATATTAGCGTAGCACTGATTTGGCTGTGGTTAGTTGATGGTCAACCTTTACGCTGGCAGGATTGGTTAGGCGTTGCTTTTTGTTTAATAGGTATGGCAGTAATTATGTTTACCGAGAAATCGGGTTAAAGAGAGTCATTTTATGAAATAAAATTGCATATGATAAAAAGCGACTATTATTTTTCGCGAGCTTTTTTAATTGGATGCCTCTCGTTCCTATCGACTGGGTGTTGGCGAGTGAGCGATTTAAGGACATTATTCGTCAGCAGTATGTGGAATTACAAATCAAATAAAGTTAAAAAACAGCAGCAACAAGTTAATATTTACTGCTGTTTTTTTATTGAGTAGATTAACTCGTTTGGCTTTCGGTTTGATTTTCTTCTGCTTTTACCATTTGTAACCGTTCGTTCTCGATATCATTATGTAATAATTCTATGGTAGGCATATTTTTATTGGCTTTTGCAGAAAGTGCTTTAAAACGTTCAACTTTTCCAACTAAGCCTTGCTGCCCAATAAGCGCGGTTACTGTGCTGTTGTAATGTGTACTGGCTGTAGAAATGCTGTTACCAAGCTTATTCAAACGTTCTGCAATTAAACAAATTTGATTATAAATGTCACCTGCTCGAGCACTAATTTCTTTAGCTTCACTATTCCCTCGCTCGATTCGCCATAAGTTTGCAACTGTGCGTAAAATAGGCATTAAAGTAGTGTGCGAAACGACAATAACATTTTTCTCGTAACCATAATTAAATAAGTTTGGCTCCATTTTCATTGCTTCGATATAAGCAGGTTCAAGGGCAATAAACATCAGAACAAAATTTGGGCTGCGCATGCCAATTAAGTTGCTATAATCTTTACGTGATAAGTCATCGATATGATTTTTTATCGCTTTAATATGTTCACGTAATTTACTGTGACGAGTTATTTCATCTTCCGTATTCACTGCATTTTCATAAGCAACTAATGACATTTTACTATCAATGATTAAATGCTTATTGTCAGGCAAATTTAACACAAAATCGGGGTAATTATGTTTACCTTCATTATCTTTAAAATGTGCTTGTGCAGTGTAATGTTGTCCTTCTATTAAGCCTGCCAATTGTAACGCTCGTTCCAGCTGTACTTCACCCCAATTACCTAGCGTTTTCTTTTCACCCTTTAAAGCAGAAGTCAGATTATCGGCTTGTTGCGACATAGTGAGCCCGATTTGCAATACTTTTTTTATTTCTGCCTCTAAACCGGCATTACCTTTTACTGATTCTGAATGGATTTCATTCACACGTTTTTGAAAACCTTCAATTTGCTCACGGAAGGGTTTAAGTAGGCTATCTAACGCGGTCTGATTGCTTTGACTAAAATGACGACTTTTTTCTTCTAAAATACGATTGGCTAGATTTTGAAATTCTATGCTAAGTTGTTGCTTACTTTGCTCAATATTTTGTTGCTGTTCAGCAAAATTTTTCTCTTTTTCTATTAGTGTAGTTTTGAGTTCGGTGAGTTCTTGTGAAAGTGTGGTCAGTTTGGCGATTAATTCACGATTTTCTTGTTCTTTGTGACTAAACTGAGCTTGACTATGCTCGAGTTGTTTTTGCAAACTTTCTGCTTGCGCAGTGGCGATACCAAAACGCTCTTTAAGTGCGGTGATTTTTTCTGAAATTTGAGCGTGACGTACTTGTTGTTCATCAAGCTCTTGTTGTAAATAGTTTAATTTTTCATCACGTTCAATTAAGCGTATTTGTAAACCTTCCGCAGTTGTTTGATATTTGACAACAGCTTGTTCTAATTGATTTTTTAGTTGTTGGGATGTTTCAAATTTGGTTAATAGTTGATTGAAATCTTCAATTGTTTTATTGAGATCTTGTTGTAGTTCCTGACTATCACGTTTTCGACGAGCGCTGATAAATAATAATATGACACAACAAATCACGAGACCAGCAATAATCAGCAGAAATTGTGATGAAGTCAATTCAGATAGCATATTAACCCTTTCCGATAAAATTAACTAAGGATTAAAGTATAAAGGAAACTGGCGGATTTATCCTAACGGGTTATAATCTTTTTTCATTTTCTCGGTATTCTAATGTGTTATGGCAATCTGTTATTCTGAGGAAAATTTGACAACTTTGGCAACAACCTATTTGGAGTCGCTTGTTTGAGAGTCAGCGGCAAATTAAAGCAATATAGGTAAACGGCACCACAATGGAAAAGAAATTGATAGTGATTTACTTGCAGAGATGGAACATATTGCAGTTATAATCTAGATAACTTACGAATGAAAAATATGATGATTAATCCTCAATTTTACCTTGCTTCTAGCAGCCCTCGTCGCGCACAACTTTTACAAAACTTAGGTTTCCAATTTGAGATTTTTAGTTGTGAAATTGATGAAACGCCACGACTAAATGAAGAAGGCAAAGATTATGTGTTGCGTATGGCAGTTGAGAAAAACCAAGTCGCGCGACAGAAATGGCAGCAAGACAATCTTTCACAAGATGCGTCGTACTTACCTTTTCTGTCGGCAGATACTTCAGTGATTTTAGATGGCAACATTTTAGGCAAACCACAAGATAAGGTAGACGCTGCACAAATGTTACGCGCTTTATCTGGACGTTCACACCAAGTCATTACAGTGATTTGTCTTGCAGATCAGCAGCAAATAAAAACGGCGGTCCAAATCACACAAGTCTATTTTAAAACTTTAACGGACGATGAAATTCAAGGTTATATTGCGACAGGTGAACCGATGGATAAAGCGGGAGCTTATGGAATTCAGCAACTTGGCGGGGTATTTGTAGAACGTATTGAAGGAAGTTTTAGTGGTGTTATGGGCTTGCCAGTATTTGAAACAGTTGAATTGCTAAAAGAGTTTGGGGTTGACTTATTTTAACTGTAGAGAGCTGATAAATTGACTAAAACAAAAAAGTTGCAATCTTCTCTTTAGGGGTTATTATAACCCTATTGGTTAACAGGGAGGTTTAATCAATGGATAGTAAAAGTCTAATTAGACAAATTGAAAAAGACGGTTGGTATCTTGTCGCAGTCAGAGGAAGTCATTATCAATTTAAACATCGCATTAAAACAGGACGTGTGACGATTCCTCATCCCAAAAAAGACTTAGATATTAGAACAGTAAAATCAATTTTAAAACAAGCAGGGCTGTGATCCCGCTTCATATCAAAGAGGAAAAAATATGTTATATCCAATTGCTATTGAAATGGGCGATGACCAGCATGCTTATGGTGTTATTGTGCCAGATCTACCGGGGTGTTTTTCAGCTGGAGATACCTTAGAAGACGCTTTTTTGAATGCTAAAGAGGCAATCGCTTTTCATATTGAAGGTATGTTAGAGGATGGTGACAATATTCCTCAACCAAGTGCAATTCAAAATCATCAGAATAATCCTGAATTTGCCGGTTTTATTTTTGCTTTAGTTGAGGTTGATTTGACCCATTTAATGGGAAAAACAGAAAAAATTAATGTCACTTTGCCGAGTTTATTAATTAAACGTATTGATGAATTTGTGGCTCAAAATCCAGAATATAAAAATCGTAGTCATTTTTTAGCGCAAGTAGCAAGCAATAAAGTATTAAGTAATTGCCGTACTTGACCAATATATTAGGCAGGACAATGACAGAACATCTTTTCCAATATAAAAAAAATGCAGAATATTGCCCCATGTGTCATGCATTATTGCAATTAAAACAGGGGAAGAAAGGGTTGTTTTTAGGTTGTTCTGCTTATCCTCAATGCGATTATCTCAAACCATTGCATTCGTATTCTGAAAGCAAAGTGCTTAAAGTGTTGGCGGAACAATGCCCTGAATGTGGGTATCATTTGGTGTTAAAGCAAGGACACTTTGGCATGTTTATTGGCTGCAGTAATTATCCAGTGTGTCACTTTGTAGTGCATGATGAGCCTGAAGAACAGGCGCAAGAAAACATTCCTTGTCCTGAATGTCAAAAAGGTGAGTTAGTCGCTCGCCGTGGGCGTCAAGGCAAGGTGTTTTATGGTTGTAATCAATATCCCCAGTGTAAATTTACTTTACCCAGTAAGCCCTATTTAGTGGCTTGTCCTGCGTGCGGTAGTCCAGTTTGTAGTGTGAAAAACGAAACTAAACATCAATGTACATTTCAATGTGCAAATAAACGCTGCCGTCATATTTTTGACTCGGAAATTTAATTTTAATGAATATTCAACAAATCGTAGAGCGGCTTAAACAGAATGATGTAGTTGCTTACCCGACGGAAGCCGTTTTTGGTTTCGGCTGTAACCCTAACAGTGAAAGTGCGGTACAAAAATTATTAGTTTTGAAGCAACGTCCAATCGAGAAAGGACTGATTTTAGTTGCTCCAAACTTAAACTATTTATTGCCATTTATTGACACTTCAAGCTTTGAAGAAGCACATTGGCAACGGTTACAAGCGCAATATGATCGCCCAACTACTTGGGTAGTACCTGCTAAAAGTACGACACCTAAGTTTCTAACAGGGCAATTTAATCGTATTGCAGTCCGTTTATGTCAACATGAAGCTGTGAGGCAGCTGTGTGAATTAGCTGGCTTTGCGCTAACTTCGACCAGTGCGAATTTAACTACATTACCACCATGTCGTAACGCACAAGAGGTTATGGTTCAATTTGGTGACGATTTTCCTGTATTGGATTTGCCAGTAGGAAAGGCGATGAATCCTTCCGAAATTCGCGATCTTTTTACCAATCAATTGTTTAGACAAGGATAAATGATGGATAAATATGCGGTATGGGGTAATCCCATTGCCCAAAGTCAATCGCCACAAATTCACAAAATTTTTGCTGACCAAACTCAACAACAGATGGAATATGTGGCAATGTTAGGTGATGAACAGGACTTTGAACAACAAATACGAACTTTTTTTGCCCAAGGTGCTTTAGGTTGTAATATTACGGCGCCTTTTAAAGCACGTGCTTTTCAGTTAGCAAATGTTTACAGTGAACGTTGTTTAACGGCGGAAGCCTGTAATACTTTAAAAAAATTAGAAGATGGGCGTTTGTACGCAGATAACACGGATGGTGCAGGTTTAGTCAGTGATTTACAACGTTTAGGTTGGCTTCAACCAGAACAGAATCTGTTGATTTTAGGGGCGGGTGGCGCCACTAAAGGAGTACTACTGCCGTTATTACAAGCTAAACAAAACATTGTGTTAGCCAATCGTACGTTGAGTAAAGCAGAGGAGTTAGTACGAAAATTTGCTCAATATGGTCAAATTCATGCTGTGGAACTTAGCGATATTCCTGTGCAACCATTCGATTTGGTTATTAATGCGACTTCATCAGGATTACACGGGCAAACCGTGCACATCAACTCTGAAATTTTGCAAAAAGCGACCGCACTTTATGATATGCAGTATGCGAAAGAGAGTGATACTCCTTTTATGGTTTTATGCAAACAGCTTGGTAAACAAAACGTCAGTGATGGTTTTGGGATGTTAGTCGGTCAGGCAGCTCATGCATTTGAATTATGGCGTGGGGTCATGCCTGAATTTGAGACTTTGTTGGATAAAGCCCTTGTTTAAAATAGGGATAAAAAATACCGCACTTGGAGGCGGTATTTGGGTTTTTGCTGGTTAGTTTTATAAACCTGGGGCTTTCCATAAAGAGGTTGTCAGCCCACTGTCAACAAGTTGTAATTGTTTAGCATACACATCTGCCCATTTAGCTTTATGCGCTTGGTATAATTGATGATTCGCTGGATTAGGTTGATGTTGACGTTCAAATTTGACCAACTTTTTACCTGCTTCAGTCAAGGATGGATAAATGCCTACACCAACACCTGCGGCAATTGCACAACCGAGTGCCGTCGCTTCTTTAACGACAGGGATATTGACCACAAGCCCTGTTACGTCAGATAAAATTTGGCTCCAAAGTTTGCCTTTTGCGCCACCACCAGCAAAGACAATTGAGGTCAGTTTGACCCCAGAGAATTTTTCCACTTGATCAAGATTGCAAGAAGAAACAATCGCGGCATTTTCCTCTAATGCGCGAAATAGCACGGGTTTATTACATTTTTCTGGATCAATGGATAGGTTGATAAAAGAGGGGGCCGCATGATACCAAGATTTAAAATGCATCGCATCAGAGAAAATTGGTATGACATCATTTGCACCGACAGGCACACGCTCAGCCATTTGTTCTAGTAAGGTATAAGCATCGGTACCTAAGCGTTCGGCTAATAATTTTTCTTCTTCACAAAATGCATCTCTAAACCAGCGCATCGTTAGACCTGTAAAGAAACTGATTGATTCTGCTTGGACTAATGGGGCGATAACATGTGGATTGATGCGTACATTCATTTCAGGATCGGTTACTGCTTCAGGCAAATTCACTACCTGTTGCCAGAAGGTGCCACCAATGACTGCAGCTTGTGAGGGTTCAGTGATACCTAAGCCAATACAACCTAGTTGTACATCACCACCACCGACAACGACAGGTGTGCCTGCTTTCAAACCAGTTTGCTGCGCAACAAGTGCGGTCACTTTTCCTAAAATTTCCCCCGTTTCTTTTACTGGTGTGAGGATATCGGAATTCAACCCAGCCATATCTAATAATTCAGGTGACCATTGACGCGTTTTTAAATTAAGCATACCTGTGGTACCCGCATTAGAGGGTTCAACGGCAAGTTCGCCACTGAGCATAAAACCGAGCCAGTCGCTAATCATGGTTATCGCTTTGGTTTGACGATAAATATCGCTGCGATGATGAGCTAACCAAAGTAGACGAGGTACTGCACTTAAGGCAAGAGTTTGTCCTGAAATCGCATAAAGTTGTTGTTCAAAAGTAGAGTTATAAAGCGTTTTTAATTCATTAACTTCTTCTGTCGCACGTGCATCCACATTACCACAAGCCCAAATTGCTTCTTTATTTTCGTTATATAACACAATGCCTTCACGCATAGAACAAGTCGAAATAGCAGCAATGTGTTCTGCTGGAATTTGAGATTTTTGTAACGCTTGTTGGATACAGGCACAAGCCAATTGCCAGTTATTTTTTAAGTCAAATTCCATAGATCCGGGGATATTCGGATCGGACAGATGAGTCCATTCGCGTTGGGCTGCGACGATTTGATTTCCGTCAAGATCGAAAATAACAGCGCGTACACTGCCTGTGCCTGCATCAAGTGCCATAAGATATTGATTGCTCATTGTATTCTCCTCTAAATGAAGGAAGGAAAATGAACTCTTACAGCATTAAAATTAGACTAACGCTGCTAACATCATCCGAGCTGTTTTTTCTTCCGTTACTAATGAATTAATATGTTGTCCATATAATGCACTTAAGATGGCTTCCACTTTATCTTCCCCACCCGCAATACCGATGACATGAGGAATTTTTTTCAAATTATCGAGTGAAACACTGATCAGTTCTTCATGTAAGGGCATATCGGGTTGGAGCTGCCCATCTTTTTGCATAAAATAGCCGAGAATATCGCCGACGGCGCCTTGTTCACGAATTAAACGTTGTTTTTCTTCTGTAATGTAACCTGTGCGCAATAAAGTAGCCTGTCCTTTTTGACGAGTAGCCCCAATACCAACGATAGCAGCATCTGCATGACAAGCCGTGAGCATAATATCTCTGACACAAGCCTCACGTTTAAACAATTTTGCTGCTTCGATTGAAGACGCACGTAGTGGAGCTGGAATAATACTGACTGAGCAAGAACCATCAAGTTGCCCGATCCCTTTCATATAGGCACCTACTCCACCAGATAAAGTAATCAGTTTGATATTGTTATTGGTAATAAACTCATTACTGTGTTTGATGGTTTGCATAATGGTTTCACCAAAACCAATAGCGAGTAGCTGATTAGGTTTCAGCATGGACATCAACATTTGTGCTGCGCCAACTCCTAATCGTTGGTTAATTTCATTTTTCTCTAATGCAGGCAAGATGCGAATGTGTTTGAGTTGGAAACGCTCTTTTAAGGCTTCTTCTAACTCAAGACACCCCGTAAAACGAGAGTTAATTTGTACTTTTATAATGCCTTGTTGACGACCTTTTTCTAATAAACGTGATACTTTTAAGCGTGGCAAACCTAATTTTTCACCAATTTCACCTTGTGTTAGGTTATCGTGATAATAGAACCAAGCGATACGTGCCAATAGTTCTTCTTCTGTCATCACTTGGATAACATCATTATTGTCAAATTTATTATCATTCATAATTGTTCTCTAAATTGTCTAACGCATTATTCATTTGTTTAATTTTATTATCAACTGTTCATTTTATTTTTTTATTTAATTGTGAACAAGATCACTTTTTTACAATAAATGAACTCTTTTTATTTATTTTAGCATAAATTTTAATCTATTTTTGTGATCTGGATCGCGGAAATATTGGTAGGGAATGATTAAGATAATTAACAAATGATAAGTTTAAAAATCATTTGTTCAATTTGTGAAGAAGAGATTAATTATGCAATCTGCCAATTTAGATCACACATGTTTATTAGATGCACGTAATATCAGCAAATCTTTCTCTGGGGTTGAAGTCTTAAAAGCAATCGATTTCTTATTATATGCAGGCGAAGTCCATGCTCTTTTGGGGGGGAATGGTGCAGGTAAATCGACATTGATGAAAATCATTGCCGGCATTCAACCTCAAGACAGTGGTGAATTGATAATCAAAGGTAAGCGTCAAACGGATCTTTCGCCAAATAAGGCTCACCAACTGGGTATTTATCTTGTCCCTCAAGAGCCTTTGTTATTTCCGAATTTGACAGTAAAGGAAAATATTTTATTTGGTTTACCGCAAGATGTTGAAAATGAGAAAAAACTGACCGCACTTTTGACTGACCTTAATTCTCATTTAAGGCTTGATATGCAAGCGGGTTTGCTTGAAGTCGCAGATCAACAGATTGTAGAAATTATGCGTGGTTTAATGCGTAATGCGGATATTTTAATTTTAGATGAACCTACGGCATCGTTAACACCTGCGGAAACAGACAATTTTTTCAAGAAAATTCATTCCTTACAAATGAAAGGAGTTGGTATTGTCTTTATTTCTCATAAGCTGCCTGAAGTGTGGCAGATTTCACAGCGCATTAGTGTTATGCGCGATGGTTATATTGCATTAGCAGGCAAAACGGAAACCCTTAATCGTGATGAGGTCATTAGTGCCATTACACCAAAAGCAAAATCAACCAGTTTAACTGAATCACAAAAACTGTGGTTAGAACTACCGGGTCACAATCGAATTAAGTCGAAAGATAAACCAATTTTAACTGTCAAGAGGTTAACTGGCGAAGGATTCAAAGATGTATCCCTAGAAATCTATCCAGGTGAAATTTTGGGGCTAGCTGGTGTGGTAGGTGCTGGGCGTACTGAGTTAGCAGAAACCATATATGGTTTACGCCAAAAGAAATGTGGCGAGATTTTGTTTGATGGTCAAGAAATTAGTCAGTTGAACATTAAAGCACGTTTACAACAAGGTATTGTGTATTTACCTGAAGATAGACAAGCATCAGGTTTATATTTAGATGCACCATTGACTTGGAATGCTTGTGGGTTGACCTATAACAATATGGGCTTTTGGATTAATACCGCAAAAGAAAGTGCGATTTTAGAGCGTTATCACCGTGCCATTGGGATCAAGTTTAATGATGAGCAACAAGCAGCAAGAACTTTATCAGGCGGTAATCAACAAAAAGTCTTAATTGCAAAATGTTTGGAGGCAAATCCAGCGTTACTGATTGTGGATGAACCGACTCGTGGTGTTGATGTAGGGGCGCGGGCGGATATTTATCAATTAATCCAGAGTGTGGCGAAACAAAATGTAGCAGTGCTGTTTATTTCCTCTGATTTAGAAGAAATCGAGAAAATGTCCCAGCGTGTGTTAGTGATGCATGATGGACATGTTAGTGAGTCGCTTGTTGGTGAGGCGATTAATACAAATAACATTATGAACATGGCATTTGGCGGCGCAAGCGCATAAGGAGAGCAAGGCATGTGGAAATTTATACAAAATAACCGTGAATTAACCATCGTCTTTGCGATTGCTTTACTTTTTTTGTTGTTGGGATTTGGTGGGAATGGCTTTCATTTACAGACATTAGCCATGATTTTTAATTCTGCACAAATTGTGATTCTGTTAGCAATTGGAGCGACCTTTGTCATTCTGACGCGTAATATCGATGTTTCTGTGGGTTCAACAATGGGATTATGTGCCGTCATTGCGGGCAGCTTATTAAATGCAGGTTTCGGGTCAAGTGCTTTTATCATTACTTTGTGTTGTGGATTCTTTGCAGGTTTATTTAATGGTGTGTTAGTGACCTTATTGCGTATTCCTGCCATTGTCGCAACTTTAGGTACCTTAGGATTGTATAAAGGGATTATGTTGTTAATTACAGGTGGGAAATGGATTGAAGGCTTACCACAAGATCTTAAAATTCTTTCTGCACCTGCCTTTTTAGGTATTTCACCGATTGGTTGGGTATTACTAGCTTTGATTGGTCTGACCTATTTTTTCTTAACTAAAATGAAGTTAGGACGTGATTTTTATGCAGTAGGAGATAACTTACAAGGTGCATTACAACTTGGCGTACGGGTAGATCAAGTGCGTATAGCCGCGTTTGCCATTAATGGCACGATGGCGGCATTGGCTGGCATCGTGTTCGCCTCACAAATTGGTTTTGTACCAAATTCAACAGGTAATGGCTTAGAAATGAAAGCGATTGCGGCTTGTGTATTAGGTGGAATTAGTTTACTTGGCGGGGCAGGGAATATTATCGGCGCAGTACTTGGCGCCTATTTTCTGATTCAAATCGATTCTATTTTGGTCTTGTTAAAAGTCCCTGCTTATTGGAATAACTTTGTCGCAGGTTTGGTATTGCTAGTGGTATTAGTCTTTGATGGGCGGATACGTGTGATGATTAGTAAAAACATTAAACTACAACGTTACGCACGTTTCTTGAAAGATGATGCAAATACAACGAAATAAGGAGAAGGAACGATGTTTAATTTAAAAAAATACAGTTGGGAAATTGCCTTATTTTGTTTAGTCATCATTGAAATTTTGGGTTTTGGTCTATTTAACCCGCGTATGCTGGATGTGAATGTCTTACTCTATAGTACCAGTGATTTTATTTATATCGGTATGCTAGCGCTTCCTTTAACAATGATTATTGTTTCTGGAGGGATGGATATTTCCTTTGGTTCGACAGTTGGACTTTGCGCAATTTTATTAGGGGTGCTATTTAAAGCCGATGTACCGTTAGTATTGGCAATTCCACTTACTTTTGTGACTGGTATGTTATGCGGTGTGATTAATGCAAGTTTAATTCTTTATACCAAAGTCAATCCGTTAGTCATTACGTTAGGAACGATGTATCTGTTTGGTGGCGGTGCATTATTACTGTCAGGTTTTGCTGGTGCTACGGGTTATGAAGGTATTGGCGGATTTCCAGATAGCTTATTAGAATTTGCGAACCAAACTTTATTTGGCATTCCAACACCCATTATTTACTTTTTAATCATGACACTGTTGTTTTGGTTATTAATGCATAAAACAACTATAGGTCGTAGTATTTTCTTAATTGGTCAAAGTGAGCGTACTTCACGTTATAGTGCGGTCCCTATTCAGCGTACACTTTATATCATCTATTCCGCGATCGGTATTGTCGCTGCTTTTGTCGCGATTCTATTAGTGTCTTATTTTGGTTCGGCACGTTCTGATCTCGGGAGTTCTTTATTAATGCCTGTCTTAACGGCAGTTGTACTGGGTGGTGCCAATATTTATGGCGGCTCAGGTTCTATTGTTGGCACAGCAATTGCTGCACTTCTGATTGGATATTTGCAACAAGGTCTGCAAATGGTCGGTGTTTCAAATGAAATATCCAGTGCATTATCAGGTGCGTTACTCATTATCGTTTTAATCGGCAAATCGATCAGTTTGCACTACGGTGCCATTGTGCAATGGATTTATCGAAAAACGAAAAGCGAGTCAAATCATTAATGTTCAGATCCAAAACGAAGGAGAATTAACTATGAAAAATCAATTAAAAGCGACCGCACTTGCTATTGCTGTTGGATTATCGACTTTAGCGACAGCACAAGCAGCTGATCGTATTGCTTTCATTCCGAAATTAGTAGGCGTTGGATTTTTCACCAGTGGTGGACAAGGTGCAACTGAAATGGGTAAAACACTGGGTGTAGACGTCACTTATGATGGTCCAACAGAACCAAGTGTGTCTAACCAAGTGCAATTAATTAATAACTTTGTTAACCAAGGTTATAACGCGATTGTTGTTTCTGCAGTATCGCCAGATGGTTTATGTTCTACTTTACAACGTGCGATGAAACGTGGTGTAAAAGTGTTGACTTGGGACTCTGATACTAAGCCTGAATGTCGCAGTCATTACATCAATCAAGGTACACCAGAGCAATTAGGTTCGATGTTAGTGGAAATGGCATCCAGTCAAATTAGCAAAGCAAAAGCGAAAGTCGCCTTTTTCTATTCAAGTCCAACTGTGACTGATCAAAACCAATGGGTAAAAGAAGCCAAAGCTAAAATTGCGAAAGATCATCCTGAATGGGAAATTGTGACTACTCAATTTGGGTATAACGATGCAATTAAATCGTTACAAACGGCAGAAGGGATTTTAAAAGCATACCCAGATCTTGATGCCATTATTGCACCAGATGCCAATGCATTACCTGCTGCGGCACAAGCGGCGGAAAACTTAAAAGTGAATAATGTTGTCATTGTTGGTTTCAGTACACCAAATGTGATGCGCCCATACGTAAAACGTGGCACAGTGAAACAGTTCGGTCTGTGGGATGTGGTACAACAAGGTAAAATTTCCATTGCGGTGGCAAATGACCTCTTAAAAGGCAAAGCCTTAAACGTAGGTGATAAAGTAGAAGTTCAAGGTATTGGTACTGTTGAAGTATCGCCAAACAAAGTTCAAGGTTATGAATATGAAGCGAAAGGTAACGGGATTATTCTTTTACCAGAACGCGTCGTATTTACCAAAGAGAATATTGATAACTACAATTTCTAATTGAGGAGAAGTAAATGGCAGATTTAGATGATATCAAAGATGGTAAAGACTTTGGTTTAGATCGACCACAACGACATAACGCCTTTTATTTAAAAGGATCAGGTGCATTGGATTGGGGAATGCAATCTCGTTTGGCAGATATTTTTAATCCAAAAACTGGTAAAACAATCATGTTAGCTTTTGACCATGGGTATTTCCAAGGACCAACCACAGGTTTAGAGCGAATTGATTTACATATTGCTCCATTGTTTGAATATACGGATGTCTTAATGTGTACACGCGGTATTTTACGTAGCGTTGTACCGCCTGATACGCGCAAGCCAGTCGTATTACGTGCTTCAGGTGCGAACTCCATTTTAACTGAACTTTCTAATGAAGCAGTGGCTGTTTCGGTAGAAGATGCACTACGTTTAAATGTATCAGCAATGGCAGCACAAGTTTATATTGGATCGGAATATGAGCACCAATCGATTAAGAATATTATTCAATTAGTCGATCAAGGTACAAGATATGGCATGCCAACAATGGCAGTGACGGGCGTAGGTAAAGATATGGCGCGTGACCAGCGTTATTTCTCGCTAGCAACGCGTATTGCAGCAGAAATGGGCGCACACATTATTAAAACTTATTACGTTGATCAAGGCTTTGAACGTATTACGGCAGGTTGTCCAGTGCCAATCGTGATTGCAGGTGGTAAGAAATTACCAGAACGTGATGCGTTAGAAATGTGCTATCAAGCGATTGATCAAGGTGCGTTGGGAGTGGATATGGGACGTAATATTTTCCAATCTGAAGCACCAATTGCCATGTTGAAAGCGGTTCATGCTGTGGTGCATGGTGGTGAAACCGCAGAAAAAGCTTATCAGCTTTATCTTGATGAGAAAAATCACTAGTTAACAAGCCAAAAAGAGCGGTTGAAATTTGGAAAAAACAGACCGCTCTTTTCAACTCATTTTCCTTCGTTTAGGGAGTCAACTATGTTTGCAATGTTAGTGGAAATTAATATTAAAGAAGGTAAAGAACAAGAGTTTCTAGAAGTTTTTGCACGAAACCATATTGGGACCAGACAGGAACCGGGTAATTTGCGTTTTGATGTATTACGTGATCCCGAAGTAAAAACACGTTTTTATGCTTATGAGGTTTATGTGAATGAACAAGCCTTAGAAGCACATCGTAAGACTGCGCATTATCATCGTTGTGTTGCAGAGTTGGAACCGATCATGACCGGTGCAAGAAGTAAAAAGATTTTTGATTGGGTCATGCCTGAGAATTTAACGAATGAATGTAAATAAATCACAATTAATTCAGCGTTTAAAAGCACAATCAATAAGTATTGGAATTTTAGCATCTGATTGGTTGAAGCTGCCTGATACACTGGCGACGTTATCTGCACAGCAACATCATTTATTACATTTTGATATTGGGGATGGGCAGTTTTCACCTTTTTTTACTGTAGGTGCTATCGCAGTAAAACAATTTCCCTCACCTTTTATCAAAGATGTACATTTAATGGTAAAAGATCCCTTTAATGTTGCAAAAGATTGTGCAAAAGCAGGCGCTGATATTATTACTTTGCAAATTGAACAGAGCGAAACATTAGCCACTACTATAGATTATCTTGCTACACATTACCCAGAATGCTTAATTGGACTGACGCTATGTCCTGAAACAGAGTTGGTGTCATTAATTCCTTATTTAAACAAAATTGATCTTATTCAGGTCCTCACACTGGATCCAAGAACTGGTATAAAAGCGGAGCAACAATATATCGTTGAGCGGATTGGTGTGCTAATAGAAATGTTAAAGGAAATACGCGCTGAAAAACTCATTGCTGTTGATGGTTCCATGAACTTGACTCTTGCTGCACAGCTCTATCCACTTGGCATTGATTGGGTTGTTTCTGGTAGTGCTTTGTTTAGCCATGATGACTTGCTACAAACACTTTTACAGTGGAAAACGGCTTTCATTCACAATTGATGTGATAAAAAATACCGCAATGTTATAGCGGTATTTTTTTATTTCTATTTATATCGTCGTTTCAACCGAATAAGCCCTTCGCTCATAAATAATAGCATCGAAATAATCAAGCAAATAAAGAGCGGATAAGTAGCGCTATCCAGCTGTTCACCAATTAAGAATGAAACAAATAGCATCATAATAGGTTCTGCGTAACCTAATAAACCCAGTACATTGATTGGTAACAAGCTACTTGCAAGGATATAAGTGTTCAGTGCGACACCGCTAATTAGTCCAAGTAATACCAGTAAGATGAAAATATTGGGATTAGCTTGTTGAACTATGCTCAGATCAACTTGTGTTGCAAAATAAATACAAACTGGTAATAAAAGCGCCATTTCGATGCAAAAGCCAGCGAGATCGTTAATTTTGAGTATTTTTCGTGTGGCAAAATAAGTACTGTAGCCAATACTCACTAAGAGTGCTTCCCAAGAAAGCCCTCCTTTTAACAAAATATTAGAAAATACACCTATTGTTGCTACGACAACCGCAAGAAATTTTACTCTCGAAATATGTTCTTTGAAAAGGATACGTCCAACTAAAACCATGACTAAAGGTAAAAGTAAGTAGCCAAAAGACACACTGAGTGCGCTGCCATTATTTGGTGCCCATAAGAATAACCAAATTTGAATTCCCATCATGGCAGAATTAAAAAGGAAACCTAAGATCAATAAGGGGTGTTGTTTGATTCGCGCAAAGTAACCGAAGACAGCGGGCGTTTGTTTAAACAGAAAAACGGCAGCAATCACAAAAGGGAGAGTAAAAATGATTCGAAATCCGAAAATATCTTCGCCACTTAATGGTAATAACAACGTCGAAAAATAGTATAAATAACCAAATAGCACAGAGGCTGATAACGATAAAATTATCCCTTTTAACATAAATTTATTCTCAATATTTTTTAAAATCGTAGCGCGCTTTCGCCACTTTACTCTAGCGCTTGCCAAAATGCACGAACTAATGGTTGTGACAAACATTTTTTTTGTACACAAATACCTAATTCAAAAGGCTCTACTGGCGTATTTAAATGTAAGATGGAGACTTGGCTATGCATTGGACTATTTTTAATTACCACATCAGGTAGCATTGCCACTCCACAGCCGAGTGCAACCATTGGCATAATAGCTTCATGACCTGCGACAGTGGCATAAATTTTGGGATGTTTAATTTTTTGTTGCTTAAACCACTGATCAATGCGCTGACGTGCAGGTCCCTCTACAGGCAAAATAAACGGAATTTGCTGCCAGTCAATAGGTGTTTTTTGTAACAATTGCGTCGCTTGGCAGGCAATACGAGGAGTAATGAGCGAAAGGCTAATGTCGTCGATATAATGAAATGCCACACTGCTTGGCAAATTTTTAGGTCGTCCTGCCAGCGCAAGATCTACTTGTTGAGTTTGTACTTGTTGTAATGCCGCTGCTGGATCGCCAGTAGTGAGCTGAATCTCGACTTTAGGATAACGCACACGAAATTTTTCTAATATATTGGGTAAATGGCTATAAGCTGCGGTGACTGAACAGAAAATCTTGAGTTCACCACTGAGCGCTTGAGTCGGATTGTAGCGTAGTTGTTGTTTTATTTGTTGCCATTCTGCCCAACTTTGTTGTGCGAAAGGAAGGAATTGTTCACCAGCATCAGTGAGTACTACTTGACGATTATCGCGAAGGAATAACACCTGCCCTAACTCCTCTTCCATACGCTGAATTTGGCGCGATAGCGTAGAAGGCGACATATGGTTTTGCAACGCCGTTTTAGCGAAGTTTCTAGTTTCATACAAGTGAAGAAAAAGTTTGAGATCAGTGAAGTTCAATTTGTAAGGTTTCCAACATATCGTATCAAGTAGCTTTTATATTGCATTAATTGCAACATAAGATACCAATAATATCAATTTACGCAATCATAAAAATCACTATAATCAAAGTAAAGTACAAATAATATGCAAACATAACATCATATCAACACACAACATTAAATTTAAGGACACAACAATGGCTAACTATTTCAACACATTAAATTTACGCCAACAATTAGATCAACTGGGGCGTTGTCGTTTCATGGATCGTAATGAATTTGCAAATGAAGCAAATTATTTAAAAGGTAAGAAAATTGTTATCGTCGGCTGTGGCGCGCAAGGGCTTAATCAAGGGTTAAATATGCGCGATTCGGGTTTAGATATTAGCTATGCATTACGTGCAGAGGCAATTGCGGAAAAACGTGCCTCATTCCAACGTGCGACAGAAAATGGTTTTAAAGTTGGCACTTATCAAGAACTCATTCCAAGTGCAGATTTAGTGGTTAACTTAACGCCAGATAAACAACACTCAAAAGTCGTTGCAGATGTGATGCCATTAATGAAACAAGGCGCAGCTTTAGGCTATTCACATGGTTTAAATATTGTGGAGGTAGGCGAACAAATCCGTAACGATATCACTGTTGTTATGGTCGCACCAAAATGTCCGGGCACAGAAGTTCGCGAAGAATATAAACGTGGTTTTGGTGTACCGACTTTGATTGCGGTTCACCCTGAAAATGACCCAAATGGTGACGGATTAGAAATTGCCAAAGCTTGGGCTGCGGCTACGGGTGGTCATCGTGCTGGTGTACTTGAATCTTCATTTGTGGCAGAAGTGAAATCTGACTTAATGGGTGAGCAAACCATTCTGTGCGGTATGTTACAAGCAGGTTCGATAGTGTGTTATGACAAACTTGTTGCAGATGGCAAAGATCCCGCTTATGCAGGTAAATTAATTCAATACGGTTGGGAAACGATTACTGAAGCATTAAAACAAGGTGGTATCACTTTGATGATGGATCGTTTATCCAATTCAGCCAAATTACGTGCGTTTGAGCTTTCAGAGCAAATTAAAGAAAAATTGGCGTTTTTATTTGAAAAACATATGGATGATATTATTAGTGGTGAGTTTTCAGCGACGATGATGGCAGATTGGGCAAATGGCGATGCCAATCTTCTTAAATGGCGTGAAGAAACGGGTAAAACGGCTTTTGAGAATGCGCCAAAATATGAAGGCAAAATTAGTGAACAAGAGTATTTTGATCATGGTGTATTAATGGTTGCGCTAGTGAAAGCCGGTGTGGAACTCGCCTTTGATACTATGGTCGCTAGTGGTATTTATGAAGAATCTGCCTACTATGAATCACTACATGAGTTACCATTAATTGCGAATACAATTGCACGTAAGCGTTTATATGAAATGAATGTGGTGATTTCAGATACTGCTGAGTATGGTAATTACTTATTTGCCAATGTTGCAACGCCAATTTTGGCTAAAGAAATCATGCCAATATTGGAGCGTGGTGATATCGGTGAGCCGACGCCAGCAGTAGAAATTGATAATATTACTTTACGTGATGTGAATGAGACCATTCGCAATCATCCGATTGAATTAGTTGGTCAAGAATTACGTGGCTATATGACAGATATGAAGCGTATTTCATCAAATTAATAAATGTCTGTGCAAAGCAAACCAGCCATAACAATGGCTGGTTTTTTGTATCAAAATTTTTCAAAAATAGACCGCACTTTAACTCATGCTTAACTTGCTTTTTCTTCTTGTTTGACTTCATCCCAAAGTAAATCCATTTCCATTAATGAGCTTTGTGCAAAGGTTTTATTATGCTTTTTAAGTTTGTTTTCAACTGCGCGGAAACGTTGCTCAAATTTATGATTAGCTTTGCGTAAGCTTTCTTCTGGTTGACACTGCAAATGGCGGCTGAGATTCACTACGGCAAATAATAAATCACCAATTTCTTCTTCAATTTTAGTTTGTTGTTGATTTTTTTGATTGATTTCCTGTTGTACTTCGTCAAGTTCTTCTTTAATTTTTTCAATCACTTGATTGATGTCATTCCAATCAAAGCCCACTTTTGAGCAACGTTTTTGGAGTTTTTCTGCTCGCATTAGTGCTGGAAAAGCATGAGGAATATTATCTAAAATTGAAGTTTGCCCTTTCTCTTTATTTTCTTGAGCTTTGATTTCATTCCAATTTTGTAAGGCATCTTGTGCATTATTCGCATTTTTATTGCCGAAAACATGGGGATGGCGGCGAATAATTTTACTAGAAATTGCATTCACTACATCATCGAAGGTAAAATACTCCTCTTCTGTGGCTAGCTGGCTAAAGAAGACCACTTGTAATAAAAGATCACCGAGTTCTTCTTTTAGGTCTTGCATATTATTTTGTTGGATGGCTTCGATGACTTCATAGGTTTCTTCAGTTAAGCAAGGAATCATAGTTTGATAATTTTGTTTGAGATCCCAAGGGCATCCTCCATTTGGATTGCGTAGTTGGGCAATCAATTTTACAAAATCTTGAATTGAATATGTCATTGTTGTGAGACCTTTTAAAAAAACATTGAGATTTATCATAGTATAACTTTTTAGGACAGAAGTGGAATTTTAGATTAACAGGAAAACTTCTTTAAAACGTGATCTAGTGCATACTTTTTTTTATGGAGCGGTGTTATGATAGTCTTGATTCATGACTAACCCCCTCGATCAGATAAGGAGTTTATTATGTATAAACACGTATTAGTAGCGGTAGATCTTTCTGATGAAAGTCAATTTTTATTGGAAAAAGCAGCTGGCGTAGCAAGACGGAATGAGGCGAAATTATCAATTATTCACGTTGATGTGAACTTTTCTGATCTTTATACGGGATTGATTGATGTCAATATGGCATCAATGCAAGATCGTATTTCTACTGAAACGCAGCAAACATTGGTACATTTAGCTGAAAATGCAAGTTACCCAGTGACTGAAAAACTCAGTGGTAGTGGCGATTTAGGTCAAGTATTAGCCGATGCTATCGAAAAATACGATGTTGACTTGCTTGTTACTGGTCATCATCAAGACTTTTGGAGTAAACTAATGTCTTCGACACGTCAAGTAATGAATAGCATTTCGGTAGATATGTTAGTCGTGCCATTACGTGATGAATAGGGTCGTCTTATTGATAATTAAACTTTTGTAAAAAGTTTGTAAAAATTTAACCGCACTTTGATTAGATCATTGAAGTGCGGTTGGTTTTTTTGTAGGCTTTAAGAGGTAAAAAAATCTTTATTTTTAATAGAAAAAGCCTTTTTATAAATGCCAAAAATATGCAAGAATAAGTAGACTAACTTTTAATCGTATTGTTATTAGTTATTTAAAATAATATGAAAAGCAAGGCTTATATATAAATGAAAACAACAGCAGAAATTAGACAATCTTTTCTTGATTTTTTCCATACCAAAGGACATCAGATTGTAGCAAGTAGCTCACTTGTTCCTGACAATGATCCAACTTTATTATTTACAAACGCAGGAATGAACCAATTTAAAGACGTTTTTTTAGGTATGGATAAACGTTCTTATTCACGAGCAACAACAGCGCAGCGTTGTGTTCGTGCTGGTGGTAAACATAATGATTTAGAAAATGTCGGTTATACCGCACGCCATCATACTTTTTTTGAGATGCTCGGCAATTTCAGTTTTGGTGATTATTTTAAAAAAGATGCCATCCACTTTGGTTGGGAATTTTTGACTTCGCCACGTTGGTTAGCCTTACCGAAAGAAAAATTGTGGGTAACCGTTTATGCAACTGACGATGAAGCCTATGATATTTGGAATAAAGAAGTGGGTGTTCCAGCGGAGCGCATTGTTCGTATTGGTGATAATAAAGGGGCGCCGTACGCCTCTGATAACTTTTGGGCTATGGGTGATACTGGACCTTGTGGACCTTGTACGGAAATCTTTTATGACCATGGCGAACATATTTGGGGGGGACCTCCGGGATCGCCTGAGGAAGATGGTGATCGTTATATCGAAATTTGGAATATCGTTTTTATGCAGTTTAATCGTCATTCTGATGGTACAATGGAACCGTTACCAAAACCTTCCGTTGACACAGGTATGGGATTAGAACGCATTAGTGCAGTATTACAACATGTTAATTCAAACTATGAAATTGATATTTTCCAAAAATTAATTGCTAAAGTTTCTGAGTTAACAGGTGAAAAAGATCTCAATAATAAATCATTACGTGTAATTGCTGACCATATTCGTTCATGTGCGTATTTAATCGCTGATGGTATCATTCCATCAAATGAAGGTCGTGGTTATGTATTGCGTCGTATCATTCGTCGTGCTGTACGTCATGGTAATTTATTAGGTGCTAAGGAAGCATTTTTCTATAAATTAGTGCCAACCCTAATTGATGTCATGGCAGAAGCGGGGGTTGAAGTAAAAGAAAAGCAGGCTAATGTTGAAAAGTTATTACGTTTAGAAGAGGAGCAGTTTGCTCGTACTTTGGAGCGTGGTTTGGCATTGTTAGATGATGCATTAGCTAATGTGCAAAATGGTGTGCTTTCTGGTGAAGTGGCGTTTAAGTTATATGACACTTATGGTTTCCCATTAGATCTTACGGCAGATGTGTGTCGTGAACGTCATATTACAATTGATGAGGCTGGTTTTGAGCGTGAAATGGAAGCGCAACGTTTGCGTGCACAATCAGCGAGCCAATTTGGTATGGATTACAATAATGTGATCCGCGTTGAAGGTATGACAACCTTTGAAGGTTATACTGAGTCTGAATCTTTAGCAAAAGTGACCGCACTTTTTGCAGAAGGCAAGCCAGTAGAACGTATCGAGGCTGGTCAAAGTGCGGTGGTTATTTTAGAAAATACGCCGTTCTATGCTGAATCTGGCGGACAAATTGGTGATAGTGGTCGACTAGCTGGTCAAGGTTTCTCATTTGATGTGAAAGATACGCAAAAATATGGTCAAGTTTTTGGGCATATTGGTGAGCTAGTGAGTGGTAGTTTGGCAGTTGGGCAATCTGTCAATGCAGTAGTTGATGTGGCATGTCGTAATCAGACTTCACTAAACCATTCAGCGACCCATTTATTACATGCTGCATTACGTCAGGTGCTAGGTACACATGTTGTTCAAAAAGGTTCGTTAGTTTCAGATGTTGCATTACGTTTTGATTTTGCGCATCCAGAAGCGATTAGTAAAGAACAATTGTTTGAAATTGAACGTATTGTCAATCAGCAAATTCGTGCTAACCATCCTATTCAAACTGAGCTGATGGAGCTTGAAGCTGCAAAAGCAAAAGGTGCGATGGCATTATTTGGTGAGAAATATGCCGATCAAGTACGTGTTTTGACAATGGGTGATTTTTCTATTGAACTTTGTGGCGGTATCCATGCCAAACGTACCGGTGATATTGGTTTATTTAAAATCACCACAGAAACTGCTATTGCAGCAGGGATTCGTCGTATTGAAGCTATTACTGGTGAAAATGCGATTTGTTGGTTACATCAGCAACAAGCATTGCTAACGCAAAGTGCCGATTTATTGAAATCGGATGTCAATTCAGTTGTAGAGAAAATTCAGCAGTTACAAGATAAGTCGAAAAAAGCTGAAAAAGAGTTACAAATTTTGAAAGAAAAAGCTGCGATGCAGGTAGGGTCTGATTTAGCGAAAAGTGCAGTTAAAATTAATGATGTTTCTGTCATTATTCAGAAACTTGATGGTGTTGAGGCCAAATCGCTACGTGTTATGGTTGACGATTTGAAAAATCAACTTGGTTCAGCAGTCATTGTGTTTGCCTCTGTGGTCGATGGCAAGGTCAATTTAATTGCAGGTGTGACAAATGATTTAACTAGCAAAGTGAAAGCAGGCGAGTTAGTCAATGTGTTAGCACAACAAGTTGGTGGTAAAGGTGGTGGTCGTCCAGATATGGCGATGGCTGGTGGTACGCAAGTTGATAATGTGGATCAAGCATTATCTGTTGGCGCAGAATGGCTAAAAGCAAACTTGTAGTATAACACTTTCACTTCAGAATTGTTTTATACGCTAAGCGCAAAACAGCGAAGTGAGTAGTTTCGATATGTAAGATAGGGATGTTGTAAGCAAACAGGAATTTTGCATAAACTATAAAAAGGTGAGGAGTTCATATGCTAATCTTAACCCGTAAAGTTGGCGAAAGCTTACTCATCGGCGATGATATTTCTATCACGATTCTAAATATACGAGGAAATCAAGTAAAAATTGGAATCAAGGCCCCTAAAGATGTTTCTGTTCATAGAGAAGAGATTTACCAACGTATTAAACAGGCATTAGATGAGCCGCAGCAACCTGAATGAACGGATATTTAATAACAAGATTAATTTAAATATTCTTAGTTGGGTGAGGTTGAGTTGAAATGTAAATGATATCGTATAGGGCGGACGTTATGGTAATGCTAAAGCCTAAGGTAATCATTGTTAGTGGGGCATTTATTTAAGTGATTATATTGAGCATTTGTTGCTTTGTACGAATTATAGCTCAGAGCCGATGAAAAAACATATATATAGTAATCATAGCAATGATTTTTTAAGCGTTTAAAATTGTTTCTATATTGCTATTAACAAAAGGAAAAAGAATGAAAGCGATTATCCCCGTTGCAGGTTTAGGGACTCGTATGCTACCTGCTACAAAAGCAATTCCAAAAGAAATGCTAACGTTGGTGGATAAACCATTGATTCAATATGTTGTTAATGAATGTGTTGCAGCAGGTATGAAAGAAATTGTCTTGGTCACACATTCTTCAAAAAATGCGATTGAAAATCATTTTGATACATCATTTGAATTGGAAACCATGCTTGAGAAACGTGTGAAACGTCAACTTTTAGATGAAGTTCGTTCAATTTGTCCGAAAGATGTGACGATTATGCATGTACGTCAAGGTAATGCAAAAGGATTAGGGCATGCAGTATTATGCGGGCGTCCTGTTGTGGGAAATGAACCTTTTGCAGTGATTTTGCCAGATGTCTTATTGGCTGATTTTTCGGCAGATCAAAAACGCGAGAATTTAGCTGCGATGGTAAAACGCTTTAAAGAAACGCAAATCAGTCAAATCATGGTAGCACCAGTCGCAGAGAAGGATGTGAGTAGCTATGGTATTGTTGATTGTGGCAGCGCTACTTTAACTAATGGTGATAGTGCTAAAATTAATAATATTATAGAAAAGCCAAGCCTCGATAAGGCACCATCTAATTTAGCAGTAGTGGGACGTTATGTCTTCTCTGCTGCAATTTGGGATTTACTTGAAAAAACTCCAATTGGTGTTGGTGATGAAATTCAATTAACTGATGCGATTGATATGTTAATTGAAAAAGAAACTGTTGAAGCCTTTCACATGACAGGTAAAACTTTTGATTGTGGCGATAAAATTGGTTATATGCAGGCATTTGTTGAATATGGTTTGCAGCATGAAAAATTAGGTCAACCATTTAAAGCATATTTAAAACAGTTAGTAAAATCGCTTTAATATCAGCTTATTCTTTTCTTTTTAGGCATCCTTTGTAGTGCCTTTTCTTTTAGACAGATATCTAGCTATCTTAACGGCTAGATTGTCATTCTTGTTGTTTTTCATTAAAATACCACATGATTATTAAGCATATTTATAGGGTAACAGAATGGCAAATTGGAATGGTAAATATATTAGTCCTTATGCAGAGCATGGGAAGAAGAGTGAACAGGTTAAAAAAATCACTGTATCAATACCAATTAAAGTACTAGAGATTCTGACTAATGAACGTACGCGCCGTCAAATTCGTAATTTACGCCATGCGACTAATAGTGAGTTACTTTGCGAAGCATTTTTGCACGCATTTACTGGACAGCCATTACCGACTGATGAAGATCTATTAAAAGAACGTCATGATGAGATTCCTGACGAGGCAAAGAAAGTGATGCGTGAACTTGGGATTGATCCTGAAAGTTGGGAATATTAAGTCGAAGATCAAAGTGCGGTCAAAATTTTTAAAATTTCAACCGCACTTGTATTCACTCAAGATGATAAATTAAGCTTGATCACCAATTAATACAGATTCTAACGCAATTTCAATCATATCATTGAAAGTTAATTGACGCTCTTCTGCGGTGGTTTGTTCATGAGTACGGATATGATCTGAAACAGTACAAATTGTTAATGCTTTTGCACCAAACTCTGCTGCTACGCCATAGATACCCGCTGCTTCCATTTCAACACCTAAAATACCGTATTTTTCCATAACATCAAACATTTCTACATCTGGTGTATAGAAGAGATCAGCGGAGAACAAGTTACCAACACGGACATTAACGCCTTTTGCTTTTGCTGCTTGTACTGCGGCCATTGTCATGTCAAAGTCTGCAATTGCTGCAAAGTCATGATTTTTAAAGCGGATACGGTTAACTTTTGAATCGGTACATGCGCCAACACCAATGACAACATCACGTAATTGCACATCCATACGTACTGCACCACAAGAACCTACACGAATAATTTTTTTTACACCATATTCTGTAATTAATTCTTTCGCATAGATTGAACAAGATGGGATACCCATACCATGCCCCATGACAGAAATTTTACGACCTTTATAAGTCCCTGTGTAGCCTAACATATTACGTACGTTAGTCACTTCTTTTACATCTTGTAAGAATGTTTCTGCAATGTATTTTGCGCGTAGTGGATCGCCTGGCATTAGAACAACGTCTGCAAATGCGCCTGCTGGAGCGTTAATATGTGGAGTCATGTTGAATTCCTCTTTGTTAATAATGAAGGGAAAATGATGATATAAGTGCTAAAGTCTTATATCAGACCTTGGTTTATACGTGTAATAACGTATATTGTAACTTTAATTTCAATGGATATTGATTAACGATAAAGTTACTCATTAATTTTGTGGGCAAGTCATGCTTGAATCATGAATATTCTTTTTAAGCAAACGTTTACTTAGCCCCTATATGACAACACCACGAACAAGTCGTGGTGTTGTGCTTTAGTTTAGTACATTAATAATATCGTATTTCTTATGATAATGCGACACCACCTAAACCGATAAACAAGCCCGCAATTGTTGCGCTCATTAAGTTTGCTAGTGAGCCTGCGATAACTGCTTTAATCCCTAAGCGTGCGATGTCACCACGACGGCTTGGTGCTAATGCACCTAAGCCACCTATTAAGATTGCGATTGAGCTGAAGTTAGCAAAGCCACAAAGCGCGAATGTGATGATAGCTTGTGTTTTGTCAGTTAGTTGGACCATATTTGCATTTTCAGCTGCGCTTTTTAAGTAGGCTGTAAAGTCTAAGTAACCCACGAATTCATTTACCGCTAATTTAGTACCAATCATACGACCGGCAATTTCAGCTTCGTTCCAATCTACACCGATAACCCAAGCCAGTGGTTTAAAGATCCAACCTAAAATTAAACCAAGTGATAATTCTGGCATATTGAACCAACCACCGATTCCACCAAGGATACCGTTGATTAATGCGATTAATGCAACAAAAGCAATTAACATTGCACCTACATTAAGGGCTAAGTTCATACCTGATGATGCACCACCTGCGGCTGCATCAAGGATATTAGCTGGTTTTTCTAAATCTACTTTTTCTAAATCATCATTAAATTTTTCAGTTTGCGGATAAAGAATTTTTGCAAATAATAAACCCGCTGGCGCTGCCATAAATGACGCCGCGATTAAGTATGGTAATGGTACGCCCATGCCAGCATAACCTGCCATAACAGAACCCGCAATTGATGCTAAACCACCACACATAATTGCGAATAATTCAGATTCAGTCATTTTGCTGATGTAAGGTTTAACCACTAATGGTGCTTCAGTTTGACCAACAAAAATGTTTGCAGCCGCAGACATAGACTCTGATCTTGATGTGCCTAACAAAGTTTGTAAACCACCGCCGATAATTTTAATGATCCATTGCATTATACCGATGTAGTATAAAACGGAGATTAAAGCTGAGAAGAACACGATGATTGGTAACACGCGTAAAGCGAAAACAAAGCCGCCGCCGCCAAATACTTCAAACATTTTATCGCTGACTAAGCCACCGAATAAGAAGCTAATACCCTCATTACCGTAAGAGATGACTTTACTGATACCATCAGAAAGCCAAAGTAATGCGTCACGACCAACTGGTACATATAAAATTAATGCACCAATTGCAATTTGAATACCTAATGCACCAAATACAGTGCGTAAATTGATGGCTTTGCGATTATTAGAAAGCAAGAAAGCAATCGCTAATAATACAACAATACCGAGAATACTGATTAATGTACTCATAATTGTAAAGTCCTTTACTAAGTTAGAATAAAAAAATAATGGTCAATAATTTTACTGTGTTTTGGATTAAAAATCTTGCTTTATTGGAGCATAAATAATCAAAAACACTTAAATTTTCATCAAAATGTGATATGGCTCTCAATTTAGAGTGGAATAAGATATGCCTGAATATTATTGGGATAATTTTCTTTTTCCATTATCATAAAGATGATTATTGATTGGCTAATTTTATTTTTTATGCAAAAAAAGTTTCATGTGTTGCCGCAAACACCTTGGATGGCTTCTTCATTTTGGGGATTGGAGCTTAAACCTTTTGTTGTACTTGTTCTGTCATTAGCTATTTTTGGTATTGGAGAGGGATTGATTCTTCTTTCCGATCTTGGTTCAGCGCCTTGGACGGTATTATCACAGGGAATTTCGTTACAAATTGGCTTTAGTGTTGGTTGGGCGTCTTTTATAGTCAGCTGTATTGTGATGTTGTTATGGTTGCCGCTTAAACTTCGTATGGGGTTAGGGACTCTTTTGAATGTTATTGTGATTGCATTGTTTTTAGGTTTAACAGCAGAATTTATGCCAAAACCGACCGCACTTTTTATACGCTTTGGTTATATTATTCTTGGTATTTGGTTAATTGGGATTGGTTCTGCTTTTTATTTGACTTGCCATCAAGGTGCGGGACCAAGAGATGGCTTAATGGTTGGATTGTGCCAACGTTTCCATTTAAAAGTCAGTGTAGTACGGACATTGATGGAAATTACCGTTTGTACGTTAGGGTTTATATTGGGTGGGACCCTTGGTGTTGGCACAATTTTATTTGCTATTTCAATTGGCTGGGTTATTCAATTTATCCTTTCTCATTTACTTGGCTTGCCAAATTTGTCTGACAAAAGGAATAACTTGAGTTAATACAGCTTGTATTGAAATTAAGCTTAAATCCATTTGGCTGACTTTATCTTGTGTTTGCGGTGAGAATGCTAAGTGCTTTTCTGGCGCATTGATAGGTTGCCAACGCAATGGTGTTGCAGAACGACGACTTGGATAGAAACCAATCGTGGCAATATTGAGTGCGGCACTTAAATGTAAAGGACCAGTTGAGCCTGCAATAAAGAGATCGGCGCAGGCTAATGAATGAGCAAAATCAACTAACCCATTATTTTTATCATAAATTACGATACGTTTATCATTGGTTAGTTTGGCTAATTCATGTGCTTTTTCACTTTCATTAGGACCAGCTGTTAGAACAATATTGCAATCCAATTGTTGTAATAGCCCTGTGATTAATTCAGCATATTGTGTGAGAGATAAATTGGTTGCAGACCCTCCAGAGCCACTATGTACAAAAATCCATTTTCGGTTCAGATCTAAACCTAACTGCTGTGCGAGCATGTCTTTTTGCTGATGTATTTTGCTTTGCTCAAAAGCTAAATAAGGTGGAATTGGTTCAATAATAGGTTGTCCTGTTTTTTGTAAAAAAGCACGAGCCAGATCTAAATTATATTCAAATTCTGGTTTTAAGGATTTTGAGCGTCGTTGAGTGATCCGATGATTATATAAGAATTGAATTAGTTTAGTCGCTGGCGCTAAACGGAACGGGATTTTAGCTTTCCAAACCAGTAATGCATTATATTTGTCAGAAAAAAAATTAATTGCCGCGTCAAACTTTTCTTCTTTGATTGTCTGTAACGTAATCAGTTGGGCTGGTTTCTCAGCATGTTTGCCCGAGTCGATAATCACATCATCTAAATAAGGGCAAATACGTGCTAGATCAGCTGTATATTGAGGAACAAGTGCGGTGAGTTTTAAGGTAGGATTTGATTGTTTTAACATAGCAAAAGCTGGCCAAGCCAACATAAAATCCCCAAGTTTATCGTTACGTACTACTAACACTTTTTGCATTTTTTCTTCTCAACTTTTGTTCAATTTGATAGCTGAATATTTTAACTTGTTTAATTGCAAAATTTAATTAAAAAATTGAGTGTACTTTACTGTACTGAATAAGCCGATTAAAACGCTTATTTCTTGCATTTTGCTAAAAAAAGAGTATGATCCACAGGCTTTTTGTCTATATATACAGAGAAAAAAGTAAGTTTAACTCTCAAGATAACTTCGATGATTGAGAGTTTTCTTTTTGTAATCAAACATTTAGAGGAAGGTTATGGTAACCATTCGTTTATCTCGTGGCGGAGCTAAAAAACGCCCATTCTATCAAATCGTTGTCGCTGATAGCCGTTCACCACGTGACGGTCGCTTTATTGAGCGCGTAGGCTTTTTCAACCCATTAGCAACAGGTAAGGCTGAGCGTTTACGCTTAGATTTAGAGCGTGTTAATGCGTGGTTAGAAAAAGGTGCATCTTTATCAGATCGCGTTTCTGCTTTAGTGAAAGAAGCTAAAAAAGCAGCGTAATTTGTTCTAATTTATTAGTAACAGTAGAACGAGATAGGTGATGAATATGCAACAACAAAGAATTGAAGTAGTTGGCAAATTAGGCTCAACTTATGGTATTCGTGGTTGGTTACGTATTTATTCATCAACAGAACATGCTGAAAGCATTTTTGATTACCAACCTTGGTTTTTAAAGATTAAAGGGCAATGGCAACCAACTGAATTAGAAAGCTGGCGTTATCACAATAACGATTTGATCGTGAAGTTAAAAAATGTAGATGATCGCGAGGCAGCTCAAGTGTTAGCTAATATTGAAATCGGCGTTGATTTGGCAGTTTTTCCAACGCTCGAAGAAGGCGACTACTATTGGCATGATTTAATCGGCTGTAATGTAGTTAACCTAGAAGGCTATACAATGGGTACTGTAACTGAGATGATGGAAACAGGTTCTAATGATGTACTAGTTGTGCGTGCAAATGCCAAAGATGCTTTTGGGAAACAAGAACGGTTAATCCCGTTTTTGTATGAACAAGTAGTTAAAAGAGTAGATCTCTCCACAAAAACTATCGAAGTGGATTGGGACGCTGGTTTCTAACCTCAGGTATGCTGTTTAGCTTGAGTTGTCGCATTTTGAGATATAAGGATAACTTATGTTAGTTGGGATTATTAGTCTATTCCCCGAAATGTTTCAAGCAATCACAGAATTTGGGGTAACAGGTAGAGCCGTTAAACAAAATCTCTTACAAGTGCAATGTTGGAATCCAAGAGATTTCACTCATGATAAGCACAAAACTGTGGATGATCGTCCTTATGGCGGTGGTCCAGGTATGCTGATGATGGTACAACCGTTACGCGATGCAATTAAAGCGGCGAAAGCGGAAGTAGGAGAAGAGGCGAAAGTGATTTATCTTTCGCCACAAGGACGCAAACTTGATCAGGCTGGAGTAAAAATCCTAGCAGAAAATCAAAAAATGATTTTATTGTGTGGACGTTATGAAGGTATTGATGAACGACTGATTGAAACAGAAGTCGATGAAGAATGGTCAGTTGGTGATTATGTGCTTACAGGTGGTGAATTACCTGCGATGACATTAATTGATGCTGTTGCAAGATTTATCCCTGGTGTACTTGGCAAACAAGCCTCAGCAGAGGAAGATTCTTTTGCTGAAGGTTTATTAGATTGCCCACATTATACGCGTCCTGAAGTGTTAGATGGCTTGGCTGTTCCACCTGTGCTGATGTCGGGAAACCATGAGCAAATTCGTCAATGGCGATTAAAAAAATCCCTTGAGCGAACATGGTTACGACGCCCTGAGCTATTAGAAAGCCTAGCTCTGACTGACGAACAACGTAAGCTGTTAAAACAGATTCAATCTGAACAACAGTAATTGACAAGCTTTTTAATCAATTTTTCTGTCAGTAAATTGGTTAATATAGAATGCCACATATCAGTTCAATCTAGGATTTAAAAAGGTTAATTATTATGAGTAACATCATTAAACAACTTGAACAAGAACAATTAAAACAAAATTTACCTAGCTTCCGCCCAGGTGATACTTTAGAAGTTAAAGTATGGGTTGTTGAAGGTAGCAAACGTCGTCTGCAAGCATTCGAGGGCGTGGTTATTGCAATTCGTAACCGTGGCTTGCATTCTGCATTTACTTTACGCAAAATTTCTAACGGTGTTGGTGTTGAGCGTGTATTCCAAACTCACTCTCCAATCGTTGAAAGTATTTCTGTGAAACGTAAAGGTGCAGTACGTAAAGCGAAACTTTACTACTTACGTGAGCGTTCAGGTAAATCTGCACGTATTAAAGAACGTTTGGGCGATTAATTGGCTCACGAAAAGGCTTGGAATTCCAAGCCTTTTTTCTTTTCCCATTTAATAAAAGTGCGGTCTATTTTTATAAAATTTTATTGGTTAGTTGTATAACCTTAACATGTAGAGATGAGGTGTTGGGGTCATTATTAGGCTGATTTAGAAAATCAATTTGGTTTTCTTTACCTAACTTTTGTTCAGCGGCTCTTTCTGATTTTATTTTGTGATCCCTATCAATAAAATACGATTTTTTAATTCCTAAATTAATGTGAACCACGCATACTGAGTGTAAGATTTTTTGATAGTGAAGCATCATTGTTATTAAAAATATCTTGTTTTGGTGAGTGATTAAAAATATAAGAAGCTGGGGATCAAATTATGGTGGCATTGAAAGCAATTATTGCGCTTATTGGTATTATCGTAGCAGTCTATTTATTAATAAAAAAATATGAAACTCGTACTGTATTAATTGGTGTGGGGTTGTTAATGTCTATTGCAACTCTTAACCCTATGGGGGCGCTCGATGCTTTTGCGAAAAGCATGACGTCGGGAGGGTTGATCATGGCAATCTGTTCTAGTATGGGCTTTGCTTATGTGATGAAATATACTCAATGTGATACACATTTAGTCCATTTATTAACAAAACCATTAAGTGGGTTGAAGTTTTTCTTAATTCCTATCGCAACAATTATTACATTCTTTATTAACATTGCGATTCCTTCTGCAGCAGGTTGTGCAGCAGCAGTTGGAGCAACTTTAATTCCAGTATTAAAAAGTTCAGGCGTGCGCCCAGCAACAGCTGGGGCGGCAATTTTGGCGGGTACTTTTGGATCAATGATGAGTCCAGGGTCTTCTCATTCAGCGATGTTAAGTGAAATGTCAGGCTTAACTGTAACACAAGTTAACTTATCTCATGCACCTTATACAATGATTGCTGGTGCAATTGGGGCAGTTATGTTAACGATTTTAGCTATCGTGTTTAAAGATTATGGTGAAGCACATCGCCAAGCCTATTTAGCAGAAAATAAAGAGAGTGAGCAAAATGCAGAAGGCATGAAAGTGAATATTCTTTATGCATTAGCGCCATTAGTTCCTTTAGTTATTTTAGTCATTGGTGGTACGTCTTTACAAAAAATGCCTGGCTTAGAATGGACTAAAATGGGGGTGCCGCAAGCGATGTTAATTGGTTCATTATATGCGGTAGTGATGACACGTATTTCACCAGCCAAAATCACAAATGAGTTCTTTAATGGAATGGGAAATTCTTATGCTAATGTGTTAGGTATCATTATTGCTGCAAGTGTCTTTGTCGCAGGTCTAAAATCAACAGGTGCCATTGATACTGCTATTGAATTTCTCAAACATTCAAATGAATTTGTCCGTTGGGGAGCAACCGTTGGGCCATTCTTAATGGGTATTGTGACCGGATCGGGAGATGCTGCCGCGATTGCGTTCAATACCGCGGTGACACCTCATGCAGTCGAATTAGGTTATACCCATGTTAATTTAGGTATGGCAGCCGCGATTGCAGGGGCGATAGGACGTACAGCATCACCAATTGCTGGAGTGACGATTGTTTGCGCTGGTTTAGCGATGGTCAGCCCAGTTGAAATGGTTAAACGTACTGTACCAGGCATGATTCTCGCCATCTTATTTTTAGCATTGTTTATGTTGTAATCATAAAGAGGAGTGATTCAATGAGTATAACACTGGAACAACTCATCCAATGGCGTCGTGAATTTCACCGTTTTCCTGAGATTGGTTGGTCTGAGTTTTGGACAACCAGTCGTATTGCTGATTATCTTGAGGAAATGGGGTTTGATATTTTACTTGGTGATAAGATTATTAATCCTGAATTTGTACGTGGTCGCCAGCAAGTTGTTGTCGAAACAGGGTTAGCAAAGGCGATCGCTTATGGCGCAAAAGCAAAATGGCTTGAACAAATGAATGGGTATACTGGTTGTGTAGCGGTATTAGATACTGGTAAACCGGGTAAAACTGTTGCATTACGTTTTGATATTGATTGTGTTAATGTGACTGAAACCACTCATCCTGAGCATATTCCAAACCAATATCATTTCGCTTCGCTTAATGATGGTTTTATGCATGCTTGTGGGCATGATGCGCATATTACAATTGGCTTGGGAACTGCTAAATGGTTAGCTGAAAATAAAAATAAGCTCAGTGGTAAAATTAAAATTGTTTTCCAACCAGCTGAAGAAGGGGTGCGAGGTGCAGCCGCGATTGCTGCAAGTGGTGTAATTGATGATGCAGATTATTTTGCTAGCTCGCACATTAGCTTCTGTGCGGATACTGGGACAATCATTTCGAACCCTAAAAATTTCTTATCTACGACAAAAATTGATATTCGTTATCAAGGTAAACCAGCCCATGCAGGTGCTGCGCCACATCTAGGGCATAATGCTCTACTTGCTGCAGCTCATACTGTCACTCAACTACATGGTATTGCCCGTCATGGTGAAGGGATGACACGAATTAATGTTGGTGTGCTCAATGCTGGTGAAGGGCGTAATGTTATTCCTGCAACCGCACAACTCCAATTAGAAGTTCGAGGTGAAAATAAAGCTATTAATGAATATATGGTTGCACAAGTAATGCAAATTGCTAAAGGTATAGCGATTAGTTTTAATGTCAATTATGAAACCGAGATAATGGGGGAAGCTGTCGATATGGTGAATGATGAAGAACTCATTCAGCTTGTCGAGAAAATCGCGTTACAACAGCCTGATATTAAACGGACTGATGCAGATTATGCGTTTAATGCAAGTGAAGATGCGACGATTCTAGGACGTCGTGTACAAGAGCAAGGTGGCAAAGCGATTTATTTTATTCTCGGTGCAGATCGTACAGCAGGTCATCATCAGGCAGAGTTTGATTTTGATGAAACGCAGTTATTAACAGGTGTGAATATATATACTGCGTTGCTTCAACATTTACTGGCTTAATCTTTGCTAGATTTATTACCTGCTGTAGCATGTGAAATATGTTAAAAAATAGCTGTTTACATAACAGCTATTTTTCTTTTTAGTCTTCAATGTGTTCAGTTAAGAAACCACCACTTTGATGAGCCCACAGTTTGGCATAAAGTCCATTGCGTTCCAGTAATTCACTATGGGTACCTTGTTCTACAATTTGACCTTTATCTAGCACAATCAAACGATCCATTGCCGCGATAGTGGATAAGCGGTGAGCAATCGCAATAACCGTTTTATTTTCCATCATTTTATCGAGACTTTCTTGAATAGCCGCCTCAACTTCAGAATCTAATGCACTGGTCGCCTCATCTAATAATAAAATTGGTGCATCTTTTAACATCACACGTGCAATGGCAATACGTTGACGTTGTCCACCAGATAATTTTACACCGCGTTCACCAACATGTGCATCATAACCAGTGCGCCCTTTGGCATCACTTAACTGTGGAATAAAATCGGCAGCTTCTGCGCGCTGTGCCGCATAAATCATTTCCTCTTCATTGGCATTTGGTCGCCCATAAATAATGTTTTCGCGCACAGAGCGGTGGAGCAATGAGGTATCTTGTGTAACTAAACCAATTTGGCTGCGTAGGCTTTCTTGTAATACATCACAAATGTTTTGCCCATCAATAGTAATTTCCCCTTCTTGTGCTTCATAAAAACGTAAGAGCAAATTAACGATAGTTGATTTGCCTGCGCCAGAGCGTCCAATTAAACCAACTTTCTCACCTGGTTTAATGGTTAAGTTAAAATTTTTGAGTAAAGGTTTATCTGGTGAATAAGCAAAATTCACATTGTTAAATTGAATTTCGCCTTGATTAATATGAATTGGTTTTGCATCAATTTTATCGATAATGGTATGTGGTTTAGTCAGCGTTTCCATTCCATCATTGACTGTGCCAATATTTTCAAATAAGCGTGCGGATTCCCACATGATCCAATGTGATAAGCCATTGACGCGCAATGCCATTGCAATAGCAGTTGCAATAGCGCCAACACCTACACTGCCTTGTTGCCATAAAATGATACCTAAAATTGCAGTTCCTAATGTAAGGCTAATATTGGCAGCATAAGTGAGAATATCTAACGAAGTACCTAAACGCATTTGTGCATGTACTGTTAGCATAAATTCTTCCATTGAACGTTTGGCATAACTGGCTTCTCGTGCACCATGTGAGAATAATTTGACGGTAGCGATATTAGAATAGGCATCTGTAATACGCCCTGTCATTAAGGAACGCGCATCTGCTTGGCGTTCAGCCGTTTTGGCCAATTTCGGAATAAGAATGCGTAAAATAGTTGCAAATATGACAATCCATAAAATGAAAGGCAATAATAACCAATTATCAAGTGTGGCTAAAACAACCCCTGAAGTAATGAAATAAACACAGACATATACAACCATATCCGCCAAAGTCAGTACAGTATCACGGACGGCTAATGCGGTTTGCATCACTTTTGCTGAAACTCGTCCTGCAAATTCGTCTTGATAGAAAGTTAAACTTTGTCCAAGCATCAAGCGGTGGAAATTCCAACGTAAGCGCATTGGAAATACCCCTTGTAAGGTTTGTAGTCGCACAGCAGAAGTCACAAATGCCCATAAGATACTAAATAGTAATAGCGCTGCCATAGCGATGAGTAAATGACCTTTATTTTGCCACAGCGTAGTTGGTGTATATTCACTTAGCCAATCGACTAAAATACCCATAAAACGAAAGACAACACCCTCGACAATTCCGATACCAATATTGAGGAAAGCAAGTAAGAAGATCCAACTTTTCATGCCTTCTAGACTTGACCAAATAAAGCGTACTAATCCCTTTTCAGGCGTTTTAGGTGCTTCGGGAGGATAAGGATTTAAACGATTTTCAAACCATGAATAAATTTTATCAAACATTGTTATCCCTTTAATTTTTTGTGATGAACAGGGTTCAAAACTTGGCAAAAATAGACCGCACTTTAAAACAACTTAAGCGCTTTCATTTGGGCAACGACATCAGCAACTTGGATTTGTGCCATTAAATTTTTACCTTTAAGTTTTGTTGCCCATGGCAGTTCAGCAGAGGACTTACCAAATTCTTGTTGTGCGTTTTGTTCATAGACAGATACCACATTGGCTAAGTTATAGTAAGGTCCTGTTCTTTGTGGGTTATGATAAGCATATAAACCGATAACATCAGTGCCTTGCGTTGTGGCTAAGTGTGCTGGTCCAGAATCAGGTGCGATGACTAAATCGACCAATCCAATTAATGCAGTAAGCTGTTTAAGATTGGTTTTTCCTGATAAATCAATTGGCTGAAAGTCGCATAATGTAATAATTTTTTGCGTCATTTCCATCTCTCGTTTAGCTGGAGAAGAACAAAAAATAACTTGAATATTATGTTGATGAGCAATATTAGCAATTTCAGCATAACGCTCAATTAGCCAATCTTTTTCTGCTTTACTGGAGCAAGGGGAAATCAGTAGATTTTTTCGCATTGGATCAAGATATTGCTTAACTATTTGGCGATCTTGCTCACTGATCTGTAATTGCCATTGTGGTTGTTCAATTGGGACACCTAGATAATCGACAAATGCCATAAAGCCATCAAGCACATGTGGGCTATTCGGCTCAGTAATTTTTCGATTGGTAAAGAGCCATTGTCCTTCTCTGGCTCTTTTTTTGCCAAAGCCAATTTTATAAGTAGCTTTAATGCCTAAGGAAATGATTGAGGCTCGTAAAGCAGTTTGCATATTAAGCAGCGCATCAAACTGTTGTGCTTTAAGTTGTCGCCATAATGCGAAGATGCCTTGCCAACCAGTTTTTTTATCATAAGTAATCAGTTCCACATTCGGAATACCTGCTAATAATTGTGCTTCGGTTTTACCTACGATCCAGCTGATTTTGGTACTTGGCCAATAACGTTGAATTTGCTGCACAGCGGCAAGTGCATGACACACATCACCAATAGCAGATAAACGTAAAATACAGAGCGATCGCGGAGGAGAACTAAAAAGTGCCATAAAACAGTCCATGCAAATAAATCTTGTGTGAATTTTAACTATTTTAAAGTAGAATGTGACTATTCGCTATCTCTGATTTGAACCTACGGCAATATGCTTGAATTTAAACATAAAAATACTTTTTTTCTCTTTAATTTTAAACAGCCTAAGCCTGATCAAGAATCTTTCTTCCAATCACATTTCTGGAAAAAACAAGACCGTATAGTTGGTTCAGCAAAAGGACGTGGTACAACTTGGTTTTTAAAAACAGATGATGTTTTGGGTGTCAATACCGCATTGCGTCATTATTATCGTGGTGGTCTTTGGGGTAAATTCAATCGTGATCGTTATCGTTTTGCGACACTTTCTACAGCGCGTAGTTTTGCTGAATTTAATTTATTAAAACAATTATATGAAGCAGGACTTGCCGTACCGAAACCTATAGGTGCACGTGTTGAAAAGATCGCATTTGGTTTCTATCGTGCTGATTTGTTGACAGAAAAAATTGAAAATGCGGAAGATTTGACCACCTATTTGCAACATTCAACATTGTCTAGTGAGAATTGGCAGAAAATTGGTCGATTGATTCGGCAGCTGCATAATTTACAAGTCTGCCATAGTGATTTAAATGCACATAATATTTTGGTACAACCTCTTGCGGGCAACTGTAAATTTTGGTTATTGGACTTTGATAAAAGTGGTCATCAACTCGGTGACAGTTGGAAAGCTGAGAATTTGCAACGTTTACAGCGCTCTTTTATCAAAGAAGTGGGACGCATGGGCATTCAATTTACTGAACAAGATTGGCAAAATTTGCTACTTGGTTATCACGAATAAGGACATCTTAGATGTCCTTATTGTGTTTAAAAGTGCGGTCACTTTTTCAGATTTTCTAATGCATGAAACACGACTTCTGGTACTAATTGACTGACATCGCCATGGTGTAAATGAATTTCACGGATCATGGTGGATGATACATAGGACCAACGCTCTGATGGTGGAAAAAATAAACTTTCGACGCCATCTGTTAATAAACGATTTAAATGCGCCAGTTGGAGTTCATAATCAAAGTCGCTTGCGCTGCGTACCCCACGAATAATTGCAGTAATTTGACGTTCTTTCACGACATCAGCGAGTAAATCTAAAAAACCAACTACTTCCACATTGGATAGATGAGCAACCGCTTGTTTGACTAATTGCACACGTGTTTCTAAATCAAATAGTGGCTTTTTATTTGGATTGGACGCTACTGCTACAAGGACATTTGGAAATAAACGTGCAGTACGTTGAATGATATCAAGATGACCGTTTGTAATAGGATCAAATGTACCAGGGTAAATCACTGTTATCATAATTACTTACTTAAATAAGGTGCTAATAAATCTAATAAACGTTGTAATGCGCCACGGTTTTCAACCAAGACTTCATAGCCTGCATTGCCATAACGTGCGCGTAATTCAGCAGAGTCTAAAAATTTTTCTACTGCATTGGTGATTGCTTTAGTATTTTCATTAACCTCAAGTGCGCCTTGTACTTGCAGCAATTTAGTAAAGACTTCAGGGAAGTTAAATGTATATTTACCACTCAAGACAGGTAATTTAAAAGTTAAGGGCTCTAATGGATTGTGCCCGCCATGTTTGACTAAGCTACCACCTACGAGCGCAATATCTGCAATACCATAGAGTAACATCAACTCGCCCATTGTATCACCAAGCACCACTTGAGTTGTGGCTGGTGGCGCGATATTTGCACTACGGCGTATATAACGGAATTTATGCTTTTCTATCAATTCTGCTACTGTATTAAAACGTTCTGGATGGCGAGGGACCAGAATGAGTAATAAGTTTGGGTATTTATTCAGTAACAAACGATGGCTTTCTAAAATTAATTCTTCCTCACCTTCATGAGTGCTTGCAGCAATCCACACTGGACGATCTTTTCCCCATTCTGTTTTGAGTGTATTGATCTTTTCTAATAAATTGCCATTAGTGGTCAAGTCATATTTAATATTGCCTGTGTATTTTAAGCGTTCTGGATCGTAACCTAATGCTAAATAACGTTTACCACTGACATCATCTTGTGCGGCAATGAGACTAATATTGTCAAAAACAGGATATAATGATTGCTTGAACCAACCATAGCGTTTTGCCGAGCGAGCAGATAAACGTGCATTTGCAATAATAAAAGGAATATCACGTTTTTTCAGTTGAGTAATTAAGTTTGGCCAAATTTCTGTTTCAATCACAATACAAATTTTGGGTTGAATAAAGCTAATGAAGCGATTAACTGCATCAGGTAAATCATAAGGCAAATAAACATGGGATACGCTTGTTGCAAACGCCGCTTTAACGCGATCTGAACCTGTTGGTGTGACTGTTGTGACAGTAATTGGCAAATCAGGATATTGTAATTGAATACGTTTAATTAATGGTGTGGCAGCGATGACTTCACCTACCGATGCAGCATGAACAATAATGCCATTGGGTTTAGGTGACGTGAGTCCACAATAAAAACCATAGCGTTCATTGAGTCGTTTACGGTAATTGGGCGCTTTTAAGCTACGCCCAAACATAAACAACACAACAATGGGTTGGATTAAATACAATAAGATTGTGTAAAAAAAACGCAACATAGAATAAATATTCGGTTATGTTAAAATGGACAAACTCGCTTTAGTATAAACTGTTGCATTGAAGACATAAAGGATAAAAAGTATGCCAACACTTAGCGTTGCTATGATTGTAAAAAATGAATCAGAACATTTGGCTCAATGTTTAGATACAGTAAAAGATTGGGTCGATGAAATCGTGATTCTAGATTCTGGCAGTACAGATAACACACAAGAAATTGCACTAAGCTATGGGGCAAAATTCTATCAAAACACCGATTGGCAAGGCTTTGGTAGACAGCGTCAATTAGCGCAACAATATGTCACTAGTGATTATGTGCTGTGGTTGGATGCAGATGAACGTGTCACGCCAGAACTACGTTTATCTATTCAACGAGCGGTACAGCAAAATAAAGATAATGTGGTATATAAAATTCCGCGTTTAAGTGAAGTTTTTGGGCGCAAGATTCGTCATTCGGGTTGGTATCCTGATTTTGTATTACGTTTATATAAAACGCAATTTACGCAATATAATGATGATGTCGTGCATGAAAAAGTGATGTTGCCAACTCATGCGGTAGTAGAGAAACTCACGGGTGATTTAGATCACTATACTTATAAAGATATGCATCATTATTTAGTCAAATCCGCAAGTTATGCTAAAGCTTGGGCAGAAAAACGGGAAAAGTTGGGTAAAAAGGGCAGTTTATTTTCTGCCTTTACTCATGCAATTGGTTGCTTCATCAAGATGTATATTATTAAAGCAGGTTTTCTCGACGGTAAACAAGGTTTGCTGCTTGCCATCCTTTCTACTCACTCCACTTTTGTTAAATATGCCGATTTGTGGGTAAGGACAGAAACAAAACGATAAATTTGCATTGAAAAAAGTACAGAATAATCTCTGTACTTTTTTATGCGACATTTCTCACAAAAATACATTTAGATTTTCTAAAGATAACAATTGTTTATTTTTATCAATGTAAATAATAGTATATAGCGATTTCTTAATCAAAAAGGAGTGGCTATGTTAGCTAAAATTGTTAAAAAATCGACCGCACTTTGGATGGATACAAAAGCGCCTTGCGCAATTTATTGGTTATGTACCACAGGTTCACCATTTATTTCGTTTTACTGTGCAACAAGTTGTACTAATGGGAAGGACTGCTCAGTTCGCTTGGTACAGCACACCAAAAAAGTCGACATTACAATTGCAGAACAGTGTTTAGCAACATTAGGCATCGCTCAATTAAAGTAAACGGGGTTGTCTATTCTGATGACAACACATCGGCCAGAGCATAGTATGCAAATTGCGGATCAAGTTATCTTGTTTCATCAAGGCAAAATTATTGCAAATGGCAAACCGAAACAAACATTAACAATAGAAAATTTAGCAATAATTTATCAGTTAGATAAGCAGCTATTACGTAAAAATTTAAGGACAAGTTATGACTAAACTTCAAACCCTTTGGGATATCAATTTTGCTGAATTGTATCGAAATCACTATCAACTTGCAGCAAGAGAGCCAAAAACAGCTCAAGATTGGGATCGCAAAGCAGAGAAAATGCAACAGTCTGAATACGATCTACATAACGAATATGTTAGCGCCTTTGCTAGTCGAATGGAGCTCACCGAAGAAGATACTTTACTTGATGTTGGTTGCGGTGGTGGCGCAATTTCTTTAACGGTTGCTGCGCAGATTAAGCAAGTATATGCTCTGGATTATAGTGAAGGTATGTTATCCGTATTGCAACAACGCGCAAAAGCCTTAGGCTTTTACAATGTACAAGCACTGTGTAAATCTTGGGAAGACAATTGGGATGATGTACCTGAATGTGATATTTGCGTATCGTCACGTTCTTCTATGGTGGCAGATTTAGATCAGGCGATAGATAAACTGAATGCTAAAGCAAAGAAAGCGGTGTATATGACAATGATTGTGGAAAAAGATTTTATCGCTCGAGATATTTTGCAATATATTGGACGAGATTCTGTTGGTTTTCCTAATTACATGTATGCGTTAAATTTACTGCATCAGAAAGGTTACTACGCATCCGTTGATTTTATTACGGCAGAATGCGGGTTGGTTCAGTCAGAAAAAATGGATGAGCAAAGTTTTATTCAATCTGTCCAGTGGTCTATTGGTGAGTTGAGTGAGCAAGAAATAGCAAAACTCAAAGATTATTATACCAAACATCCAAATCTCACTTCTGCGCGTAGTGATTTTAAAATTTGGGCGTTTGTCAGTTGGAAAAAAGCAAAAAAGTGACCGCACTTTTGAGAGAATAAAAAAGCAGATCGAAGATCTGCTTTTTGGTTGAAAGAAATCAAATTAGCTTTTTGCTTTTGCTGCTGCTTTTACGATCACAGCAAATGCGGGTGCTTTTAGTGACGCGCCGCCCACTAATGCACCGTCGATATCGGGTTGTGTGAATAATTCTGCTGCATTCGCATCATTGACTGAACCACCGTATTGAATAATCACTTGCGCTGCTACTGCTTGATCTTTCTTCGCGATATGAGCACGGATAAAAGCGTGAACAGCTTGTGCTTGTGCAGGAGTCGCTGATTTGCCAGTACCAATTGCCCAAATTGGCTCGTAAGCAATCACTGCACCGTTAAATGCTTCTGCACCTAACGTATTTAGTACGGCGTCAATTTGACGTGCGCACACTTCTTCTGTTTTGCCTGCTTCATTTTCTGCTTCACTTTCACCGATACATAATACAGGTGTTAAACCGGCTTGTTTTAATGCTGCGAATTTTTTTGCGATCAACTCATCGCTTTCTTTATGATAGGTACGACGCTCAGAGTGACCAATGATGATGTATTGTGCGCCAAAATCTTTTAACATTTCAGTTGAGATATCGCCCGTAAACGCACCTTGTACATTAACATCAACGTTTTGTGCGCCAAGCGCGATAGTTTTGCTGCCACAGCTGCAACTGCATTTTAATGCAGCTTCAGCTTCAGCTAAATACATGACTGGTGGTGCAATTGCGACATCACAACCTTCAACATCGGCTAATTCTGCTTTTAAGCCCTCGATTAATTCTTTTGTGAATGCTTTGCTACCGTTTAATTTCCAGTTACCCATAACTAAAGGACGACGAGCCATAATTTTTCTCCGTATTAAATTAATAAAAAATGACCGCATTACTATATCAAATTTTTTATTTAGTTCTGTTGATTTTAGGCAAATTTGAAAAATTTTTTTGGTAAAAGGTGATTATTTTGTTTTAAAAAGCTACAATCCACTGTATAGATTTGACAAAAAATACCCGATTGTGACGAAAATGAAAATTTTTAAAGCTGAACAATGGAATTTAGACATTCTATTACCGCTCTTTGAGCAATATCGCCTTTCTCATGGAATGCTGGAAAATCCTGACCGCACTTTAGTCTTTTTGACCAATCGTATTCGTTTTAGTGAAAGCATTTTCTTTATTGCAGTTAATGAAAACCAGCAAGCACTTGGTTTCATTCAGCTCTATCCTCGTCTTTCTTCTCTTCAATTACAACGTTATTGGCAATTAACGGATATTTTTGTATTACCTGACTCAAATTACGCAGAAATTTATGCGGCGTTGATTGCAAAAGCAAAAGAGTTTGTACGTTATACACAATCCAAACGTTTAGTTGTCGAGCAAGGACAGCAGCAACAAACTATCTTAGAAGCAGAGGGATTCAAAATTAATCCAAAGAAAAGTATTTTTGAGTTGAGTTTATAATGCTTTCAACCTGTTTATTTAGCGAGAGGAGAAAAGTATGTCTTCAACTAAAGGATATCTTAATTTTGTTTTAGAACAACTATCTGGTTTAGACGATATTCAATATCGGGCAATGATGGGTGAGTTTGTAATTTATTATCGTCAGAAAATTATTGGCGGGATTTATGACGATCGTTTTCTTATTAAACCGGTGAAATCCGCTATTTCAATGGTATTGAATCCTATTTATGAGTCGCCTTATGAAGGTGGCAAAGCAATGCTTTTAGTTGAGGAAGTCGATGATAAAGTATTTTTAACTCAGTTAATTACCAAGATGTATGAAGAATTACCAGAACCAAAGAAAAAGAAGATAAAAAATAAAAGTGTCGTTTGATTTATTTCATCCACAGAAGAAAAATGCAGCACTATATTAAACACCTTGATTCACAATTCCGATCTATCTTAAATGGTTATAAACCTATTGAACAACAAGCTAAGTTAGATGTTCGACAGTTCAATCTTTCCTATCTTATTCCGCTTGCCTATAGTGCTTATCAATCTGAATATTATCAAACTCGAATGTATGCAGTTTTTCTATTTGGTTATCTGTCTTTAGAAGACGGGATTTTAGCTTTCTTGAAAAATGAAGTGGCTAAAGATGATAACTGGCGGGTACAAGAAGTATTAGCAAAAGCCTTTGATGAGTATTGTAAACGACGAGGTTATAAATATGCATTAGAAGTGATTGATGAGTGGCTGCATTGTGAGATTGCAAATGTACGACGCGCAGTGACATAAGGATTAAGGATTTGGACTGGACGTGATTATTTTAGGGATAATCCAACCACGGCAATTAGCCGATTAGCCGATTAGCCGGTTTAAAAGAAGATACGAGTGAGTATGTCCGTAAGTCAGTGGGTAATGCATTACGTGATATTAGTAAGATATATCCTGATTTAATTAAGCAAGAGTTAGCCAGTTGGCAGTTAGAAAACAAAGAAATTAGACAAGTATATCAGTTGGCAAGTCGCTTTATTTAAGTAAAAGAGAAGCCGTGAATGTTTGCAAAGTTTCATTTTAATAAGGCAGATACGACTTCAGGGATCGCTTGCGGATTCGGGATTAAAATCTGTTTGTGTCGATTGAGTTCGCCTTTTTCTAATACAATACTGCTTTTGGGTACTTTGAATGTTTTACTTAAAAACTTCAGTAGGTGTGCATTAGCTTGCCCGTCAATTGGTGGGGCTGTGATAGTGATTTTGAGTTCGCTGTCATGTAATCCCACAATTTGATCTTTACTGGCTTTCGGTTGCAGAAAAATTCGCAACCGTAAGTTTTCGCCTTGTTTTTCTACCGCTGATGCCGTTATTGTCACAAAATTCCTTTAAAACTGACCGCACTTTTAGTAGCTAGCTAATAACCAATAAACACCGAATAGATCAAGCAGCACTTTATCTAAGAAAAATAAGGCAAAAGCTAATAGCATTGGTGAAAAATCTATCATTCCTGTATTAGGTAAAATGCGTTGAATTGGGTTTAGCAGTGGAGTTGTGAGTTGATGGAGAACAAATTGCATTGGATTTGGCGAGCGATTGAACCAACTCATTATTGCGCCAAGTAGCAGTACATAGAAAATTGCTTTACCACAAGTACGTACTAGGGTGAGTAAGCCAATGAATGCATAATCCAACATATCTGCGTTGCTGATAAATAAATTACCAACAAAATGTGCTAATGGAAATTTAATACTAAATAATAGAAAAGCGAAAATAAGCGCAGATAAGTCAATATGTTTGATTGTTGGAATAAAGGTACGCAAAGGAGATAAGATAGGTTGGGTAATTTTGACTAAGCCCTGTGAGAGTGGATTGTAGAAATCCACTCGACTAAATTGAAACCATGCGCGTAGAATTAAAATAAATCCATATACATCAATCAGTGTAAAAATTAAAACTTGTAATGCGTTCATTGTATTACCTTAAATTTTATAACCAACCTTTACGTTTAAAATACCAATATGGAGCAAATGCAGCAAGTGCCATTAAACCTAATGCCATCGGATAACCAAATTTTAACCCGATTTCTGGCATCACTTCGAAGTTCATTCCATAATTTGAGGCAACTAATGTTGGTGGCAGGAAAATAACTGACACAACCGAGAAGATTTTGATAATACGGTTTTGTTCAATGCTGATAAAGCCCATTGCCGCTTGCATTAAGAAATTGACCCGCTGAAATAGGGATTCATTATGCGGTTGGAGGGATTCAATATCGCGTAAAATTTCGCGTGCTTGTTCAAGCTGGTTTGCCGGCAAGCGTGTTTTACGTACCAAGAAGCTTAATGCTCGTTGTGTATCCATCAAACATAAGCGTACTTTAGAACTTGCATCTTCTTGTTCAGTTAACGTCGCAAGTGCTTGATCAAATGCTTCGCCTTGTGTGCCATCTAAAATGACTCGGCTTAATTTTTCTAAATCAGAATACACGGTTTCGATAACATCTGCCAATTGCTCAATTTTGGTTTCAAATAAATCTAATAAAACCTCATAAGCATTACATTCAATTAATCGTTGATTACGTGAACGCATGCGATATAAACGAAACGCAGGGAGTTCACGATCGCGTAAAGTAAAGAGGCGACCATCACGTACAGTAAAAGCCACGCTAGCTAAATCAGCATAATCTTCTTCATCTTCACAATAGAAGAAAGAGTGAAGGTGTAAACCATCTTCATCTTCAAAGAAACGTGCGGAAGCTTCGATATCTTCTAATTCAAGAAAGGTTGCAAGGCTTTGTCCTAGGCTTTCTTGTAAAATTTCGCGCTCTTCGCTAGTCGGTTCGAGAAGATCGAGCCAGATTGCATTATTGAGTTGAGTAGTTTCAGCTTCGTCAATGCGCACAAGGCGAGCGTCTTCAAGAGTGAAAGCATTAATCATTTTGTCATACTCCTTAATTGGATTATGAACAACGCAATGAACAAAAGAAATCAAACAAAAATCAGCTGTGATAGCAAAAGGATAATTCATTTTTCGTTTGATTATTAGTTATTGGTATTTCAATAACCATAAAAAGATGCCGAATAAAATGGTGTTAGAAATGATCTATCAGCGAACTTCGCTGATATAAAAGGCAACAGCGAAAGTTACAGTAAAAATATAATTCGGTATCGACTGTGACTGTCCAAAGTGTGTGTCCTCATATTACTAAATCGGGGCGAATGTTACGCTTGAAAGGCTGATTCGTCAAGGAATTATGTTCAGGTTTAAAGAATTATTCTCTGATTAAAATGAAAAAGGCGAACAATTATGTTCGCCTTTTCAGTAATTTATGCTTCTTTTGCTGGATATTCCCACCAAATATCGAATAATTGACTGATTTCGATCTGTTGTAGACCGTTTTTCTCTAACCATTCTTTTACTAAAGTGCGGTGGCTTTCATCACATTTTCCAAGTGCTTCTAGGCAAACTAAACCTTCCCAATGTAAGTAACCACTTCCTTCATAAGCTAAACCATTTGGCTGGATAACTTCACGAATAAAACGATCAACTACTTCATCAATTTGTTCAATGGCTGTACCTTCTGCGAATTGCCAATTCACTAAGAAGCCTAACTCCTGGAATTCAGCAAGGTGCATTTTTTTACGTTGTCTTCTGTTACGTTTGATCGCCATTTTCGATTCTCCTCTCTGTTGGCTGATAAATTTTTAAAAGTGCGGTATGTTTTTTATTTTTAGTGAAATATAAATCCCACACACCATGACCTAAACGATGTCCGCGTTGTTCAAATTTCGTTAGTGGGCGAAATTCGGGACGAGGAATGTAATCATTTGTTATTGAAGTATTCTTTAACTCTTTGACTTGTTGTAGTACTGTCAACATATGCTCAGCATAGTTTTCCCAATCCGTCGCCATGTGAATAAATCCACCTTGAGCAAGTTTTTGGCTAATTTTTTCCACAAAATGCGTTTGTACAATTCGACGTTTATGATGTTTTGTTTTATGCCAAGGATCGGGGAAGAATAACTGTAGCCCAGCTAGACTATGATCTGCAATACAGTCACGTAAAATTTCAGTTGCGTCATGACAGATGACACGTAAGTTTTTGACGTCCTTTTCTACTGCATTCGCAATACAAGCTCCCACACCCGGCGTATGTACTTCAATACCTAGATAATTGAAATGAGGATTTTGGCGTGCCATTTCGACTAAAGAATGTCCCATGCCAAACCCAATCTCTAAAATCACTGGATTATCATTAGCATAAATTGATTTAAAATCAAAAAGTTGATTTTGGTGCTCTAAACCATAAAAGTGCCAATGTTGATTCATCGCATGTTTTTGAAACTCACTGAGACGACCAGTGCGTAAAACAAAACTGCGAATTTTACGTTTGTAGCGCCCATCTTCAGTAAACTCAGCAACTTCAACTGTTTTGCGTTTTTGATCAGCAAAAGTTGTTGATTGGACTAATTCTTGTTTATTAAATGACATATTTTTTGTTTATAATGACCAAATTTGCTGCGAATTATACGGCTTTTGCTGAAAAATACAAAGGTTGTGCAATTGCATGGTCAGCTTTGTTTTTATTTATGTTGGAGAAAGCTTATGAATATGTCGTCAAAATATCCAAAACCAATGATTTATTTACACTGGCTCACTTTACTTTGTGTTTTAGTCGCTTATTTTACTGGTGACTATCCACCTGCTGATGGATTGATTGGTGAGATTCATGTATTTAGCGGTCTATTATTAATATTATTATTTATTGCTCGTATTCCATTGCGCATTATTTATCGCGATGTGCTACCGCAGCATAATTTATCATTTTTACAGCATATTGCTGCACATTCGGTGCAAATGCTGTTATATCTTTGTATGTTGCTGACGCCGATTTTAGGTTATTTAACACTAACTGCCGATGTTGATGATTTCATGTTATTCGGTATGGCTTTACCTTATTTTAGTGTCGATATTATTTTAGGCAAGGCACATCAACTATTCGCCAATAGTTTCATTGCATTAGCGGGACTACATGCAATTGCCGCATTATTTCATCACTTTATATTAAAAGATGGTGTGTTAAAAAGTATGTCACTACATTAATTTTGTGATAGGAAGAAAAGTGCACTCGATTTAGTCAGCATTTTTTAGCTAGTGCCGCTTGTGCTCATGGAATAAATCATCTAAAGTGGATTTTTTTATTTCGTATCACAATGGCTGAATAAAACGTCTATAATTTGCACCGCACTTTATTTGTAATTGATTATGCTTGCTCTATCCTCCCCTAATGCACTTTTTGCTCATGCGGTACTGAATTGGTACGCAAAATTTGGGCGTAAACATTTGCCTTGGCAACAAAATAAAAGCTTGTACGGCGTTTGGCTGTCTGAAGTGATGTTGCAACAAACACAAGTGGCAACTGTGATTCCGTATTTTGAACGCTTTATAAAAACTTTTCCAAATGTGACCGCACTTGCTAATGCGCCTTTAGATGAAGTATTACATTTATGGACTGGGCTTGGTTACTATGCACGCGCTAGAAATTTACATAAAGCGGCACAGACTATTCGAGATCAGTATAATGGTGAATTTCCTACTGATTTTGAGCAAGTTTGGGCATTAACAGGTATAGGTAGAAGTACGGCTGGTGCGGTGTTATCTTCCTGTTTAAATGCGCCTTATCCTATTTTAGATGGGAATGTTAAACGTGTACTTTCCCGTTATTTTGCTATTTCAGGCTGGGCAGGCGAGAAAAAAATTGAGGAGCAGCTGTGGCAGCTCAGTGCGCAAGTTACCCCAACAGAACAAGTTGCAGATTTTAATCAGGCGATGATGGATATTGGAGCAATGGTTTGCACACGCAGCAAACCTAAATGTGATTTGTGTCCATTAAAAGGAACTTGTCAAGCAAATTTACAGCAAAATTGGCAAGATTACCCTGGTAAAAAGCCTAAGAAAACCTTACCTGAACGTAGCAGCTATTTTTTGATTTTAAACGCCAAAGGTAAAGTAGCATTAGAACAGCGAGAAAATTCTGGTATTTGGGGGGGCTTGTATTGCTTCCCACAATTTGAAAGCAAGCGAGACGTATTGGCTTTCTTACATAAGCAAGGAATTTCATACTATCAAGAATGGACAAGCTTCCGTCATACTTTTAGCCATTTTCATTTAGATATTTACCCTATTTATGCTGATATTGATATGCAAGACAGTATTCAAGATCGTTCTGATTGGAAAAAAGTCGCAGAAAATAAAAGAGAATATGAATCAAATGTATTAAGTAGGGTCAAATATTGGTATGATCCGCAAAATCCAGAACAAATTGGACTGGCAACGCCAGTAAAGAATTTATTAGTGCAATTTATAAGGAATTATTATGGCTAGAACCGTATTCTGTGAATATCTCAAACAAGAAGTTGATGGTTTAGATTTTCAACTGTATCCTGGTGAATTAGGTAAGCGTATTTTCGATTCTATCAGCAAACAAGCATGGGGTGAGTGGATGAAAAAACAGACTATGCTAGTGAATGAGAAAAAATTAAATATGATGAATGCGGAGCATAGAAAATTACTTGAACAAGAAATGGTAAGTTTCTTATTTGAAGGTAAAGATGTACATATTGAAGGTTATGTGCCACCAGCGGAATAATCAACTATGAAAAAGTATATTATTTGTGCGTTAATTCCTTTTTTGTTTGCCTGTGGTGGTAGTTCGTCTTATAAAAGTTCAGAGTTTGATGAAGCATTTGCAAAGGATACACGTGGTTTAGATATTTTGACTGGACAATTTTCCCATAATATTGATCGTATTTGGGGGGTGAATGAATTGCTTGTGGCAAGTCGCAAAGACTATGTGAAATATACAGATCGTTTTTATACACGTAGTCATGTGAGTTTTGATGAAGGTTTGATTACGGTTGAAACACAAAGTGATGTTCGCCATTTACATAATGCGATTGTACATATTTTATTAATGGGTTCCGATGCGAATGGCATTGATCTTTTTGCATCAGGTGATGTACCGATTAGTTCTCGTCCTTTTTTAGTCGGACAGGTGATTGATCATTTAGGTGGTTCAATTACAAATACAACTATTGCAGGTAATTTTGCTTCATATTTAGTACAAAATAAGCTGCAAACACGCCGTTTAAGTAATGGTCATACTGTACAATATGTCGTAATTCCGATGATTGCTAACCACGTTGCAGTACGTGCACAAAAATATTTACCTTTAGTGCGTAAGATGGCACGTCGTTATAATATGGATGAGAGCTTAATTTTAGGTATTATGCAAACTGAATCAAGCTTCAACCCATATGCGATTAGTTATGCAAATGCAATTGGTTTGATGCAAGTCGTGCCAACAACAGCAGGACGAGATATTTTCAAAATGAAAGGGAAAGGTGGTCAGCCATCAAAATCCTATTTATTTGATCCAGAAAAAAATATTGATGCAGGGACGTCATATTTATGGCTACTACAAAATAAATATTTAGATGGTATCAACAATCCTACTTCAAAACGTTTTGCGATGATTTCTGCTTATAATAGTGGTGCGGGTGCGGTATTACGTGTGTTTGATCAAGACCGCGATGCGGCTATTGCTAAGATTAATAGCTTGTATCCAGAGCAAGTGTATCGAATTTTGACTACGAAACATCCATCTGCACAAGCAAGAAACTATTTATTAAAAGTAGATCAAGCCCAGAAAAGTTATCGCGTAAGAAAATAGCGCCAAATAAGGATGTAATCAGCTCACTTATCTGTCATGGTAGTGAGCATTTTTGTTATTTATTTTTAATAAAAAACATAAAAAATGAGCTGATTTGTGCTCTTTTTACACTTTTCGTTTGTTTAATATGCAACCGATTAAAAAAAAGTGATTTTTTTTAATTTAAGTGTTGACTTAAACCTGAAAAAAACGTTTAATACGCACCACTGATGAGTTGCCTCGATAGCTCAGTCGGTAGAGCAGGGGATTGAAAATCCCCGTGTCGGTGGTTCGATTCCGCCTCGAGGCACCACTATTCCTCCTTAGTTCAGTCGGTAGAACGGCGGACTGTTAATCCGTATGTCGCTGGTTCAAGTCCAGCAGGAGGAGCCAAATTCTTCAAGCCCGCTAATTAAGTTAGCGGGCTTTTTCATATATCGCTTATTACAATATATCTATTTTGAGGTTTTATTACTTCTCCTCTTCACAAACAATCTTCACTTTATTCCTAATATTTCATTTCTAGTGGATAGAACGCTTTTTATCAATATTCTGTTAAGATTAGCCATTGTTTATGTGTAATTAAATAGTATAAAAAATGTTTAAGATCAAATAAGAATAGTTATTGATTGTATTTTAAGCAAAATAAAAGCGTAAATTGATTCTAGATGTCTGAACTTGTGCCATATTTCTGTACAATTTTGACTACTTATTTTTGTAGTGGAAGTTAAGGGTGATATAGATCACATTTCTATATTTAATTATTTAAACAAGGAGTCTATATGGAAACAGTACAGCTTTGTTTGTATCTAATAGCGGCATATCTTATTTTTGCTAAGCCAGAGAAAGAAAAGATAGCATACCGAATTACCTGTTTAGTCGTGATGAGTGCATTTTTTGTGTTTTTTATGGCAACCAAAGGCATGCTTTTACCAGGTGTGAATTATTAGGCAGGGAGAGAACAACATGAATGAAAAAGCATTTAATAATATATTGAGCTTATCTGCGCTTGCCATTGTTGCTGTACTTGGTGTGGCTTCTTTTTATTTAGGATTCATCGATAAAGAATCGCCTTGTATTCTCTGTTGGGCACATCGTATGCTGATGATCGGTACTGTTATGTTTGCTTTTATGATTGTCAGATATGGACCAAAACCTAAATATGTCGGTTGGATTATCTTTATCGGTGTTTTTGGGATGTTTGCTGGTTTTAGGCATTCTTCGGGCAGTTTTGCTTGGGATATTCATCAAGGATGGTGGGCTGAAATTTTAGGCGCACATACTTATACTTGGCCAATCGTGATTCAAGGCGTTGTGTTAGTTTTTACGGCATTATTATTTTGGTTTACTCAAAATGTGTATAGTTTTGTTAGCCAATCTTATAAACCTTTAAGTCAGTTAACAAAAACAATAATGCTCATCTTCATGATTGTACTTGGTGGGAATATTGCACAAGCCTTTATGAGTACAGGTTTACCACCCAATATGGGCGTGGGTAATCCTGCACGATTATCATTTAATCCAGATTATTGGTATTGGACAACTGATAGTTGGAAACGCTTGAGTCGTCCGACAGCATTTCGTAATGCATGGGATGTAGAGCAGCCAGACTTACCAAGCCAGCCTGCGACTAAATTACAATTTACGCTTGATTCAACACAAGCCCCATTAATAGCAACAAATAAACTTGTTGTGCATAAGCAGGATATGATCGAAGTGCCACTTAATGCGCCAGCAACAGATATTGCATTTAACGGTAAAGATAAGTACCTCATTACAACAGAGAAATGGGGTTTGTATTTAGTGGATAGTACATTAAGTGAAGTAAAACGTTTTGCTGTGTTAGATCACTTAAATGGTGCTAATGGTCGAGTGCCTGTAGGTAGCGCATTTTTCAGTGAAACTGAATTTGGCGTTTTGGGTTGGAATAAAATTTTTGTCTTTTTTAAAGAAGATGATACTCGTACTGCGAAACAAAATTTTCCTAGTTTTATTGAGGGGTTAGATCAATATACTGTGACTGCACGAGGGGCTTATAATACAGTTCGAGCTCGTATGTTACATGTGTTATCTATGGCTTATTTACCAGAAAATAACAGTGTGTATTCTGCAACAGTGCCGAATACGAAGCATAAAAAATTAATCATTTCTCGTTTTGATAAAAAAGACAATTTACTCTCTGAAGAATTCGTGCCTAGTGTAAAAGAAGGCATTATGATGCGCAAAGATACTAATTTAGCGGATTATTACATTACAGGATTAGTTGCACATGAAGGTGCGTTATATGCTGTAAGTAAACAATTTTCTCAAGTATTGAAAATTGATCCAATGAGTAAGCAGATTACGCAAGTTTATGAGTTTAGTGGTATTGCAAATCCACAAGGTATTACATTTAATAATGGGGTTATGCAAATTCTGAGTTATGAGCAAGGAAAAAATATCCTATACTCATTAGCTGAGTAAGAGTGTTTTAGTTTAATAAGTAAGCAAAAGCGAAGTGAAAGGATTTCTCTTCGCTTTTTTATTGCTGGCTTATATTTTGTGAATTTTTCTTTCACTCTAAAAAAGCAACAGTTATGTTTTATTTTCTGCAAAATTGTTTTAGGGTCAATATAAGATCTTATGCTTTACTGCTGAAATTGAATTGAAACAATACGCTGGTCAAAGTAATTTTTTCCCCAAGTTGTTAGATAGAGGCATTTGACCCACCAAGGATAACGATTTTTACAGATATCACTTAAGTAATATGTTGTTATCGTATTCATTTTAGCATGCCATTTTTTTATCCTCTGAGTATCATTAATAGTCCAAAGAAATTCAGGTCGTTCCTTATCATTCATATTTTTAAGCGCATCATGTTGTTTTGCTCGACCAACAGCTATGACAGGCACAATATCAAAGATCACTGTGGCATTCGGTAACTTTTCTGCTACTGTAGCCAGAAAGCTTTTCACTTCAGTTTCTGTGAAGTACATCAACACACCTTCAATAATTAATAAGACAGGTTTATTGTGCGCAGAAACAATTTGCATCCAGTCAGTATTAAATAACGAATCCTCTAAATAGATATTGTTATTTTCAGGGAGTAATTGCCGCCGTATTGTGATGACTTCAGGTAAATCCAAATCGTACCAAGCGGTAATTTGTGGTTGATTTAAACGCTCAAAACGTGCATCTAAACCTGCGCCAAGTTGAACGACAACGGCATCTGGATGTTGCTGGATAAATTCCAATGTTTTTTGATCAAATAGCTTTGTACGCCCACAACATCCAATTTGTGATAAACGTGCAGATGTAAATTTATTGAAATCATAATCAATCAATTGCAACATTCTGACTGCTTCTGCATCTTTTAATAAGGAATTTGGTCGTTCGTATTCTACCGCTTTTGCCCATAATGGAATTAATAATGTAGAGGAAAGACCAGAAATTTTATGGGGAGAAATTTTACTGTTCATTGTCGTCCTTTATTTATTAATGAGAATTATTCGCAAAAAATAATAACAAATATTGATTAAAAAATGAAACATTATTCAATTTAGTTTTAAGGATTTTATTCGAGGGTTGTGTTTTTAAGGAGGAAAACAAGGAAATCGTTTTGTGTATTGGATGTTTAAGCTATTTGCTGAGAAGCATTCGATCCTAATAAGGTATTAGGATCGAATGATGGGCTGTGTTGGCTACAGTAATGTTATAGTGTAGATACCGTATTAATCGCATTTGCTATTTCATGGTCACTGTAAATTGATTTGACGACTTCGTTAAATGTTTCGCCTAAGATTTTTTGGATTTCAGGATTTTTGGCAGAGAATGCACCCGCATAGGTACGATTAGCATTGATATTTTTGCTAAATTGTCCTTTTGCACCTTGCACGTGAATAGTGATCTCAACTTTGCTATCAATGTGATAACGTAAATTGCCTTGTTCTACGTTTGCATAAAAAGCACGTACATCCACTGTAACAGCAGCATTTGAATTTTGGGCAGTACCAATACGGAAACCTTTACTGATTAAATCTTGTTGTTCAGCTTGTTGGAAAAGCTGTGAGACACTTGGGGTTGCTGATAGCTTGATTAATTTACCGTCAGCAACATAGCTAGAAACTTCAGTTTGAGGGCGGCTATCGCGAACTGTTACAAAAACGACCGCACTTTGATTAATCGTCATTGCTGCTGTTGGTGCAGGAGGAGTGAAAGTTAGCGTTGATGGTAGTGTTTGGCAAGCAGTGAGTAACACACTACTGGCAATAAGTGCGCTAAGTGATAAAGTTTTACGTAGTTTCATAATGTCCTCGTGAGATAAAAAGGGGCTGATGGCTTAGACAGTTGAGTATAAAAATTAATTCACATTATTCTTGCAAAGTTAGGTACGAATGTATAGCCTTTATGCCTTAAATTTATTTATGTAGTGAGAAAAAATAGATGTCAAAACAACAAGAATTGATTGCTCGATTATCGCAAGAATTTGTACCGCACTTTTTACATGTTGAAAATGAAAGTCACATGCATAGTTCAGGACGTGGTACAGATTCGCATTTTAAAGTTGTGTTAGTGAGCGATCACTTTGATGGATTAACTAAAGTTGCTCGTCACCGCAAAGTGTATCAATTTTTAGCTGAAGATTTGCAAAATGGTATCCATGCCCTAGCTTTACATTTGTATAACAAAGCGGAATGGCAAGCACAGGATGAAACTTTTCCTAACTCACCAAATTGTCTTGGTGTTGGGCAATAAAAGTACCGATAAAAAGACCACACTTTTGCGATATGATGTGTAAAAGTGCGGTCCTTTTTTAGAAAGTTTTGTTCAGTGGTTTAGTATTCTTTTGATTTTTCTTTATCTACAACGACAGGATCAACGTAGTAGAATTCAGGAAGTTCTTCTTTTTTCAATTTTTTCAAAATACTATCAATCGCAACAGCGACTTGTTTTTTAGGTAGCTGGTCAATAGTATTTTGCATTTTACCTTGTTTAACATAGTCAATTGCGAGTGGAATACCATCATAACCTGCGACAAGAACTTTTCCAGCTAATCCTGCGTTTTCAATTGCGGTGACTGCACCAATCGCCATATTATCATTAGCAGCAAAAATTCCCTTGATATTTGGATGAGCAGTTAAAATATTTGTTGTAACATTAAGTGCTTGCTCTGTTTCCCAGTTAGCAGATTGGGAAGCAACTACTTTAATATTTTGTGCTTCAGCAAATGCTTTAAGCGCACCTGCTTTGCGTTGCTCACCATTATCTACACCAGGAATGCCTTCTAAAATAGCCACATCACCTGTATTATTTAATGCTTCTGTCAGATTTTTTGCAGCTAAATAACCACCATGGAAATTATCTACACCGACGTAATTAAATTTTAATCCCGCTTTCTTGGTTGCTTTTTCATCTAAGCGGACATCCAAATCAATAATTGGAATTCCCGCTTTTTCTGCTTTTTGAAAAGCAGGAATAAATGCAATAGAGTCATTTGGAGTAACAATGATTCCATCGACTTTTTTAGCGATCATATTTTCTACTAAGCCTACAAGCTGTTCAGTCGAATCTTCTTTTTCAGCGACTTGCACAATAAGATCAATATTGACTTCTTTCGCTTTTTCTTCGGCACCTTGTCGCATAGTGATAAAGTATTCATTACTTAGGGTTTTCATGAGTAATGCAATTTGCGGTTTTTCAGCAGCTAAGGCGGAACTTGATAATGCGATGAGTAATGCAGTTGCAGTTATCGTTTTTTTGAAAAGTTGTGACACCATTATCTATCTCCTCTAAGAGTGAATCAGGAAGTTTCAGTATAGACAGATTAAAATTTTCAAACCGTGACTTCTTTCACATTTTTTATACTCTGTTTAAATTATGCTATGAATTGAAAGTCAATAAAGTGTGGATTTATTTTATGAAACATAAAAATTGCATCTTGAAGCTGAGAGATATTGATAAAAGTTTTTTTGGTGTGCCGATTCTAAAGAAGATAGATATGGACATTTATGCAGGTGAAGTGCATTGCCTTGTGGGGGAAAATGGTGCAGGAAAATCCACTTTATGCAAGATTATTGCTGGTATCTATTCTTTTGAGCAGGGCGAAATGTTGTTTGAGGGACAACCTTATCTGCCACAAAGTGTGAAAGAGGCACAGGCACTGGGTATTGGGTTTATTCATCAAGAATTGATGTTAGTGCCCCAATTATCTGTACTAGAAAATATTTTTCTGGGTAATGAAAAAGCGACATTTTGTGGAAAAATGGATTGGGCTGTTATGCGACAGAAAACGCAACAAATTATTAGTGAGTTAGAGCTAGATATTGACCCCGATGCTAAAGTTGCAGATTTATCTATTGCTCAACAACAAATGGTCGAAATTGCGAAAGCCGTTTTTAGTGAATACAAAGTGATTATTTTTGATGAACCTACCTCGTCTATCTCGCGAAAAAATACGCAAACCCTTTTTAAAATTATCCATCAGTTAAAAGAAAAAGATGTGGCAATGATTTATATCTCCCATCGTTTGGAAGAATTTAAGTTTATTGCGGACAGGGTTACTGTGCTACGAGATGGTCAATTAACTGGCACAATGGCTTATCGTGAAACATCACCAGATGAAATTGTGAAATTAATGGTGGGGCGTGAAATTAGTTTTTCGCAATATCAGCGTAATTATATTCCGACGAGGGAAACGTTAAGAGTCGAGAATTTGACCAATAAACATATTAAACCCGCCTCTTTTGTTTTACATGAAGGGGAAATTCTTGGCTTTGCAGGTTTAGTTGGTGCTGGACGGACAGAGTTATTAAGGGCAATTTTTGGTGCTGATGAGGCACAAGGGACAATTTCTGTTTTTGGACAGGAGGTGAGGATTCGCTCTCCTGAGGAGGCAGTTAAACATAAGATTGGTTTTATTACAGAAGATCGAAAACAACAAGGCTTAGTATTAGGGCTTAGCATTAGAGAAAATATTACATTGCCAATTTTAAAACGTTTTTGGAATGGTCTTTTTTTAAATAAAGCGCTGGAGCGTCAAGTGGCAGAAGAGAATCGGCAAAAACTGCGAATTGCCTCTCAGAGTCAAGAACAAACCAGTAAAACACTTTCTGGTGGGAATCAACAAAAAGTGATCATTGCACGTTGGTTAGAAAGTGACGTTAAGATTCTGTTTTTTGATGAACCGACACGAGGTATTGATGTGGGGGCAAAATCTGAAATTTATGACTTAATGCGCCAATTTACGAATGAAGGTGGCTCTATTGTGATGGTTTCTTCAGACTTACCTGAGTTAATTACGATGTCTGATAGAGTGATTGTGATGCGACAAGGAACAATTGTTAAAGAAGTGACCGATAAAGCAGATATTTCAGAAGAAAATTTAATGCGTTTAATGATAGGTGTGGATGAGTAGGTGTGCTATGACAAGTTTAAGAAAAGTCTTTTCAAAATTAGGAATTGGTATCATTTTGCTGCTTATGATTATCGGTATGTCTTTTAGTTCCGATGTTTTTCTATCTGCGAACAACATAATGAATATTTTATTGCAGGTATCTATCATTTGTGTGATTTCTGTGGGGATGACTTATGTGATTTTAACGGGGGGAATTGATTTATCTGTAGGCTCTATTGTGGCGTTAAGTGCGGTGTGTTTAGGCGTATTTACACATTGGGGGATGGACTGGTTAGGTGAAGAACCTTCAAGTTTTGCCGTGTTGTGTGTGGTTATAGGTGCTGTTTTAGCTGCTATTTTTGTTGGGATACTCTGTGGTTATGTAAATGGACTGGTGATTGTTTATGGTAAAGTTACGCCTTTTATAACAACATTGGGCATGATGGGGATTGCTAGAGGATTAGCTTTAACTATTTCAGATGGGAAAACAATTTATAATTTTCCAGAAGCATTACGTTTTTTAGGAAATGGACGTATTGCATTGACAGAAACATTTGCGATCCCTATCCCTGTAATTATTGCGTTAATTGTTGTACTAGTCAGTTTTTATGTACTGACTCAAACTGTATTTGGGCGGCAAATTTATGCATTAGGTGGTAATCGTGAAGCCGTTCGATTATCAGGGATTAATATTGAGAGACTTGAAATTAAAGCCTATGTAATTAATGGTGCTTTAGCTGCGATTGGTGCGGTTATTTTAGTGGGGCGTTTGAATGCGGCACAGCCTATTGCTGGTAATGGCTATGAGTTAGATGCAATTGCTGCAACGGTTATTGGTGGAACGAGTTTAATAGGCGGTGTAGGCTCGGTGATTAGTACCTCTATCGGTGCACTAATTATGGGGGTACTACAAAATGGGTTGACATTGTTAAATGTGACTTCATATTTGCAGCGTTTAATTATCGGTCTAGTCATTATTTTAGCGGTTTTCTTAGATCAACTTCGTCGTGGTGAAATATCTACTCAACGTTTAAAACGTTTATTTTTTAGAGAATAGTTTTGTGTAATTCAAACTTTTGCGCATGAGCCTAGTTAATTGTTTTAATTTAACTAGGCTTTATTTTGTGTACTGTTTTTAAACTGAATTAAATATTGTTACTGTAATCGTTATTTCGTTCATGCATAATACTACACAATAAAATTATGTTTATTAAGCTAACACTTTATGAGTAATTGTGACTTACCCTATAAGAGCAAAATTTGACATCGTTCAAAAAAATCACTTTTTTTAGCTAAAAATAACGAAAAACAGAGTGTGGAAGTGGCACCAAAGTTATTATTTGGTTAAAATAAAGCGTTTAATTTTAGCAAAATTTTAACGTTTGTATTTTGAACAGTTGATGGCATTTTTCTTGATTCAAAATAGAGACGAAAACAGAATTTGAGTTTTAATTTATGTGAAATTAAGTCTGTTGTTATCGCGCACTAAGCACTATGACAATAAGCTGAAATCATTACTCAAGACGAGGTTACAGTTGTGTTGACTGTAACTATATTTTTAATCTGACTAAAAGTAGTGCAAACAATATGATTACGATTAAAAAAGGCTTGGATCTTCCTATCGCTGGGAAGCCAGAGCAGGTAATCTGTGATGGCAATGCTATCACCGAAGTTGCTTTGCTTGGTGAAGAGTATGTGGGAATGCGTCCTTCAATGAAGGTACGCGAAGGTGATATTGTAAAGAAAGGTCAGGTACTTTTTGAAGATAAAAAGAATCCTGGCGTAGTATTTACTGCACCTGCAAGTGGTACTGTAACTGCGATTAATCGCGGTGCTAAGCGTGTTTTACAATCTGTGGTAATTAAAGTGGAAGGTGACGAGCAAATCACTTTTACCAAGTATTCTGCAGAGGAATTAAAACAACTTACTTCAGAGCAAGTTCGTCAAAATTTACAAACTTCAGGATTATGGACCGCACTTCGTACGCGTCCTTTCAGTAAAGTACCTGCCATTGATGCAACCCCTGTATCCATTTTTGTTAATGCGATGGATACCAATCCATTAGCAGCTGATCCTCAAGTGATTTTAAAAGAACATGAGCAAGCATTTTTACAAGGTTTAACAGTATTAAGCCGTTTGCATGAAGGTAAAGTATACCTTTGTAAAGCACCTGATACTCATATTCCTAGTACAGCAAATATTGAAAATTTAGAAGTGAAAGATTTTGCTGGTCCACATCCTGCTGGATTAAGTGGTACACATATTCATTTTATTGATCCTGTCAGCGCAACAAAGTCAGTTTGGTATATTAATTATCAAGATGTCATTGCGATTGCCCATTTATTTACAACGGGTGAACTTGATGTCAACCGTGTTATTTCATTAGCGGGTCCTCAGGTAAAAAATCCTCGCTTAGTGCGTACTGTTATGGGCGCAAATCTTTCGCAGTTAATCGCTAACGAGCTGAAAGATGGCGAAAATCGCGTCATTTCTGGCTCTGTATTAAGTGGGGTAAAAGCAGTAGGTCCTGTGGATTATTTAGGTCGCTATGCATTACAAGTATCGGTTTTAGAAGAGGGTCGTGAGAAAGAATTCTTAGGCTGGATTATGCCGGGTGCAAATAAATATTCACTTTCTCGTACTGTATTAGGGCATTTCTCGAAGAAATTATTCAACTTTACTACCGCAGTAAATGGCGGTGAGCGTGCGATGGTACCAATCGGTGCGTATGAGCGTGTAATGCCATTGGATATTATTCCAACTTTATTATTACGTGATTTGAGCGCTGGTGATACAGATTCGGCACAAACATTAGGTTGTTTAGAGCTAGATGAAGAAGATTTAGCACTTTGTACCTTTGTTTGTCCTGGTAAAAATGAATATGGTCCGCTCTTACGTCAAGCGTTAGATAAGATCGAGAAGGAAGGTTAAAAATGGGTTTAAAACATTTTATTGAAAAAATTGAACCTGCGTTTTTACCGGGTGGAAAATATGAAAAATGGTATGCATTGTTTGAAGCAACCGCAACCTTTTTATATACGCCAGGTACAGTAACGCACAAAGCTTCTCATGTGCGTGATGCGTTAGATTCAAAACGTATGATGGTATTAGTGTGGCTTTCGCTTTTCCCTGCGATGTTCTACGGTATGTATAACGTTGGAGCGCAGGCAATCCTTGCTACAGATGCTTTAGGCACATTACAACAGGCGATTGCAAACCATTGGCAATATGCTTTAAGTAATGCTTTAGGTGCAGATTTAACGGCATCTGCTGGTTGGGTAAGTAAAATGCTGTTAGGCGCTACTTACTTCCTACCTATTTATTTAACTGTCTTTTTAGTGGGTGGTTTCTGGGAAGTTTTATTTGCCATGGTGCGTAAACATGAGATTAACGAAGGTTTCTTTGTTACCTCAATTCTTTTAGCGTTAATTGTGCCTCCAACTTTACCATTATGGCAGGCAGCATTAGCAACGACATTCGGTGTTGTTGTCGCGAAAGAAATTTTTGGTGGTGTTGGTAAAAACTTCATGAACCCAGCTTTAGCTGCGCGTGCATTCTTATTTTTTGCTTATCCTGCACAGATCTCTGGTGATACAGTTTGGGTTGCAGCTGATGGTTTCTCTGGTGCAACAGCACTTTCACAATGGGCGGTTGAAGGTCAAGTGGGCTTAAAACATGTTGTGACGGGTCAACCTATTACTTGGATGGATGCATTTTTAGGTAATATTCCAGGTTCTATTGGTGAAGTATCAACTTTAGCATTATTAATTGGTGCAGCAGTGATCGTTTTTGCCCGTATTGCTTCTTGGCGCATTATTGCTGGTGTGATGGTTGGTATGATCGCAATTTCAACGTTATTTAACTTAATTGGTTCAGATACAAATCCATTATTTGCAATGCCTTGGCATTGGCATTTAGTATTAGGTGGCTTCGCACTTGGTATGTTCTTTATGGCAACAGATCCTGTTTCAGCGGCGTTCACTAATAAAGGAAAATGGTGGTATGGTATTTTAATCGGTGCGATGGCGGTATTAATCCGTGTGGTTAACCCTGCTTATCCAGAAGGTATGATGTTAGCGATTTTATTTGCTAACTTATTTGCACCAGTATTTGATTACCTTGTCGTTCAAGCCAATATTAAACGTCGGAGAGCTCGCAATGTTTAAGAATAAAGATAGCGTTGGCGGAACACTTCTCGTCATTGTGTTATTGAGTTTAGTTTGTTCTATTATCGTAGCAGGTTCTGCGGTATTACTTAAACCAACTCAAATTGAACAAAAAGAATTAGATAAGCAAAAGAATATTTTAAGTGTTGCTGGTTTATTAAAAGAAGGCACTAAAAATAGTGAAATCAAAACTATCTATGCAAAAAATATTGAAGCTCGCTTAGTTGACCTAAATACAGGTGATTTTGCGCCTGCTCAAGTTGGTTTTGATGCTGCAAAAGCAGTTAAAGATCCAGCGCAAAGCGTTAAATTAGCAGCGGAAGAAGATGTTGCGAATATTCGTGTACGTGCAAATTTTGCTGAAGTGTATCTTGTAAAAAATGATGCAGGTCAAGTGACGCAAGTCGTTTTACCATTCTATGGTACAGGTTTATGGTCAGTGATGTATGGCTTTATGTCAGTACAGCCTGATGGTAATACAGTCAATGGTATTACTTATTACGATCAAGGTGAAACCCCAGGATTGGGTGGTGAAATCGAAAACCCGAAATGGCAAGCACAGTTTGTTGGCAAAAAGCTTTATACCTCAGATAATCAAATAGGTTTATTTGTAAGTAAAGGTGCGTCAAGCAATGCTGAACATGGTATTGATGCAATTTCAGGTTCAACTTTAACCAGTAACGGTGTGAATAACTCATTCAAATTCTGGTTAGGTCAAAAAGGTTTCGGTCCTTTCTTAGCAAAACTTAAAGCAGGAGCGTTAAACAATGGCTGATACTAAAAAGTTAAAAGGCTTGTTGTTATCTCCAATTATGGACAACAACCCGATCGCATTACAGATTTTAGGTATTTGTTCTGCACTGGCGGTCACTACCAAGTTAGAAACTGCAGTCGTGATGACATTGGCTGTAACCTTTGTAACAGCATTTTCTAACTTATTTATTTCATTGATCCGTAACTATATTCCAAATAGCGTGCGTATTATTGTGCAAATGGCCATTATTGCTTCATTAGTAATTTTGGTTGACCAAATTTTACGTGCATATGCCTATGGTCTATCTAAACAACTTTCGGTTTTCGTTGGTTTGATTATTACTAACTGTATCGTGATGGGGCGCGCAGAAGCTTTTGCGATGAAATCACGTCCGTTAGAAAGTTTAGTTGATGGTATTGGTAATGGTCTCGGTTATGGTGCAATTTTAATTTCAGTTGCATTTATCCGTGAATTGATTGGTTCTGGTAAATTATTTGGTATGACTGTTTTCCAAACTATTCAAGATGGTGGTTGGTATCAAACTAATGGTTTATTCCTACTTGCACCAAGCGCATTCTTTATTATCGGTTTTATTATTTGGGGTATCCGTACCTTAAAACCAGAGCAGGTGGAGAAATAGTCTATGGAACATTATATTAGTCTTTTCGTTAAATCTGTCTTTATCGAAAATATGGCGCTTTCTTTCTTCTTGGGGATGTGTACATTCCTTGCTGTATCGAAAAAAGTGTCAACTTCGTTTGGTTTGGGTATTGCGGTTATCGTGGTATTAGGGATTGCTGTCCCAGTGAACCAATTGGTTTATACCCATATTTTAAAAGACAGTGCATTAGTACAAGGTATTGATTTAAGTTTCTTAAACTTCATTACTTTCATCGGTGTCATTGCGGCATTAGTTCAAATTCTTGAAATGGTGCTTGATAAGTATTTCCCAGCACTTTATAACGCATTAGGGATTTTCTTACCATTAATTACAGTAAACTGTGCAATTTTTGGTGGTGTATCATTTATGGTACAGCGTGATTATAACTTCGCAGAATCTGTTGTTTATGGTTTAGGTGCGGGTACTGGCTGGATGTTAGCAATTGTTGCACTTGCAGGAATCACTGAAAAAATGAAATATTCTGATGTACCAGCGGGTTTACGTGGTTTAGGGATTACCTTTATTACTGTTGGCTTAATGGCACTTGGTTTTATGTCATTCTCAGGTATTCAGTTGTAAGAAAGGGGATACAGAATGGAAATTACTCTTGGTATTGCAATGTTCACCGTTATTGTTTTGGCTTTAGCAGTTATTATTTTATTTGCTAAATCAAAATTAGTGAATTCAGGTGACATTACAATTGAAATTAACGACGATCCAAGCAAAGCAATTCATTTGCCTGCTGGTGGTAAATTATTAGGCGCGTTAGCAAGTAAAGGTATTTTTGTATCTTCAGCTTGTGGCGGCGGTGGCTCTTGTGGTCAATGCTTAGTTAAAGTTACTGAAGGTGGTGGAGATATTCTACCAACAGAACTTTCACATATTTCAAAACGCGAAGCAAAAGAAGGTTATCGCCTTTCTTGCCAAGTGAATGTGAAAAGTAGCATGAAAATTGAATTGCCAGAAGAAGTGTTTGGTGTAAAAAAATGGGAATGCACAGTTATCTCTAATGATAATAAAGCGACTTTTATTAAAGAACTCAAATTAGCGATCCCTGAAGGTGAAGAAGTCCCATTCCGCGCTGGTGGTTATATTCAAATTGAAGCTGATCCACATGTGGTGAATTATAAAGATTTTGATATTCCAAAAGAATACCATGAGGATTGGGATAAATATGACTTATGGCGCTATGTATCTAAAGTTGATGAACCAATTATTCGTGCTTATTCAATGGCATCATATCCAGAAGAAAAAGGCATTATTATGCTTAACGTGCGTATTGCGACGCCTCCGCCATCTGCGCCAGATGCACCTCCGGGTCAAATGTCCTCTTATATTTGGTCATTAAAAGCAGGTGATAAAGTCACTATTTCTGGTCCATTTGGTGAATTCTTTGCGAAAGACACTGATGCGGAAATGGTCTTCATCGGTGGTGGTGCAGGAATGGCGCCAATGCGTTCACATATTTTTGATCAGTTAAAACGTTTGAAATCAAAACGTAAAATGTCATTCTGGTATGGTGCGCGTTCTAAACGTGAAATGTTCTATGTGGAAGATTTTGATACGTTACAAGCAGAAAACGACAATTTTGTATGGCATGTAGCACTTTCTGATCCATTACCTGATGATAATTGGGATGGTTACACAGGCTTTATTCACAATGTCCTTTATGAAAATTACTTAAAAGATCATGAGGCACCAGAAGATTGTGAATATTACATGTGTGGACCACCAATCATGAATTCATCTGTAATTAAGATGTTAAAAGATCTTGGTGTTGAAGATGAAAATATCTTGTTAGATGATTTTGGTGGCTAATTTCCATTTATCTTAACTCACTCAAAGTGCGGTCTATTTTTACGAAATTTTGTAAAGTTGACCGCACTTCTATTTAAGAAAATTTGCAATTTTGGTTTTTATTCAGCGGAAAATCCAAACTTACAACTTTTTAACGCAAAGGAATTAACGTGAAATTACAAAAAATGATGACCAATGCCTTAGTCGCATTCAGCGTTCTGTTATTAGTTGCTTGTGATAAGCCAGCAGAGATGGTGACTTTAACGGGCAAAACAATGGGAACGACTTACAGTGTAAAATACATTGATAATGGAAAACTTCATGTCAAACCAGAAGCTATGCATAAGGGTATAGAGATAATACTAAAAGATGTGAATAATAAAATGTCGACTTATATTGCAAGCTCTGAATTAAGTATGTTCAATCAGAATACTCAAACAGATACTCCGATTGAGATTTCGACAGATTTAGCTACGGTATTAGCGGAGTCAATTCATTTGAATAAGGTGACAGAAGGCGCTTTGGATGTCACTATTGGCCCACTCGTCAATTTATGGGGGTTTGGTCCAGAGAAACGAACGACACCAGAAGCAATGGAAGAACAACTTGAGACACGACGTGCTTGGGTGGGAATTGAGAAGTTAACATTAACTCAGCAAGATGATAAATTCTTTTTACAAAAGGCAGTGCCACAGTTATATGTTGATCTTTCTTCTATTGCAAAAGGTTTTGGTGTAGATAAAGTAGCCGCTTATGTTGCAGAGCAAGGGGGCGATAATTATTTAGTCGAAATCGGTGGTGAAATTCGTGCTAAAGGCAAAAATATAGAAGGTAAGGATTGGCAAATCGCGATTGAAAAACCAAGTTTTGATGGCTCTCGCGCAGTTTCCCAAATTATTGGTTTAAAAGATTTGGCTATGGCAACTTCAGGTAATTATCGTAACTATTTTGAAGAAAATGGACGTCGTTTTTCTCATGAAATTGATCCAAAAACAGGTTATCCAATAGCACATCGATTGGCTTCTATTACAGTGCTTGCTGATTCCACGATGACTGCGGATGGCTTATCTACAGGGTTATATGTTTTAGGTGAAGAAAAAGCATTAGAAGTGGCTGAAAAATATAATTTACTTGTATATTTAATTAGCAAAACAGAAAACGGCTTTGAGGCTAAGATGTCCTCAGCATTTGAAAAATTATTAAATAGTCAACATTAAGGATAATGCAATGCAACTTTTTTTACTTACATTTGGTCTTTTTTTATTAATTATTGCGGGCATGGCAATTGGTTATATTGTCAAACGTAAGACTATTGCAGGCAGTTGTGGTGGCATTTCATCACTAGGTCTGAAAAAAGTGTGTGATTGTGAGGAACCATGTGATAATTTGAAAGCCAAATTAGATGCTGGCGATGAACAAGCTCAAAAAGAATACGATGAAAAATTTGCCAAAAATGACTCGCACTTTTATGAAGTGAAATAATTTATTGAATGATAAATCACTTTGATTGATACCAAATTAGTGTAACTCGACATTTCAAATTCAGTACAAAAGTGCAAGTCATCCTAAAATGAGTGCACTTTTGTTTATGTGTCATATAAAATCCAAAAGTAATCATTGTGATGATAGATGAATTATCAGTGGGTAATTAAAGCTAAGCTAGTAAAACTATCGTACAAAGATATACGTTAAAGCAGGGGAACATGATGCAACAAGATATTCGCTGGAAGCAACGTTTTGAAAATTATCGAAAAGCCGTTGCATATTTAACCGATGAGGTTGAGAAGTATGCAAACACAGAGTTAGATATTATCAAAAAAGGTGTTATTCAGAGCTTTGAAATTACACATGAACTGGCATGGAAGGTGATGCAAGACTATCTAAAATATCAGGGGCTAACAGAATTAGGTGGACCGCGAAATATTACTCGAATCGCTTTTCAGTATGAATTAATTGAAGACGGTGATAATTGGATGGAGATGTTAAATAGTCGTAATGCATCGGTATATACGTATGATGAAACTATTTTAACTAAGACTTTTCAAATGGTAACTAAAACATATTTACCTTTGTTTATTGCTTTAGAGCAGAGAATGCATTTTTTATGGAAAAATTCGGCTTAAGTCAACGAAATATCAAAATTATTATTGACATTTTGGCAAAATATCCTGAGATAGAGAGTGCAATTATTTATGGATCGCGTGCTAAAGGAAATTATCGTATTGGTTCAGATATTGATTTGACTTTTAAGGGAAAAAATTTGACTGATAAGACTCTCAGCAGAATTTGGCATGATTTGGATGATTCAGATTCTCCTTATTTATTCGATTTATCTATTTATCATCACCTTACTCATCAACCTTTTATTGATCATATTGATCGTGTCGGGAAAATCTTTTATCAACGAGAAGATAAATAATGAAATCAAAAACTTATGAAGAAAATTTTGCAAAACTGACCGCACTTGAACTTGCTGAAAACGGTAAAAAGAAAGTCATCTGTGGTATGTCAGGGGGAGTAGACTCTTCTGTGTCGGCTTTTATTCTTCAACAACAAGGCTATCAAGTCGAAGGCTTGTTTATGAAGAATTGGGAAGAAGATGATGATACAGATTATTGTACTGCGGCGGCAGATTTAGCAGATGCCCAAGCTGTATGCGATAAACTTGGTACTAAATTACATAAAATTAATTTTGCCGCAGAATATTGGGATAATGTATTTGAGCATTTTTTACTGGAATATAAAGCGGGACGTACACCAAACCCTGATATTTTGTGCAACAAAGAAATTAAATTTAAAGCTTTCTTAGAATATGCTGCGGAAGATTTAGGCGCAGATTATATTGCCACAGGGCATTATGTACGTCGCGGTGAGAAAGAGGGAGAATGCCAATTATTACGTGGCTTAGATAACAATAAAGATCAAAGTTATTTCTTATATACCTTAAGTAAAGATCAAGTGGCGCAAAGCTTATTTCCTGTCGGGGAAATCGCAAAACCAATTGTGCGTGCAATAGCAGAAGATTTAGGTTTGGTGACAGCAAAGAAAAAGGATTCAACTGGTATTTGTTTTATTGGCGAACGTAAGTTTAAAGATTTTTTAGCACGTTATTTACCAGCACAACCCGGTGATATTAAAACTGTCGATGGTGTAGTTGTTGGTCGTCATGATGGTTTGATGTACCATACTTTAGGGCAACGCAAAGGGTTAGGTATCGGTGGTGTGAAAGGGATGAGTGAAGAACCGTTTTATGTGGTAGAAAAAGATTTAGTAAATAATGTGTTAGTGGTTGCTCAGGGGCATGATAATTCGGCGTTATTATCAACAGGGTTAATTGCTAGCCAGCTACATTGGGTTGATCGTCAACCAATTCGTCAAAATTTACGTTGTAGCGTGAAAACCCGTTATCGCCAAGAGGATATTCCCTGCGAGATTCAACCTATTGATGATGACAATATCCGAGTGATCTTTGATGAGCCACAAATTGCGGTTACTCCGGGACAATCTGCGGTATTCTATCAAGGCGAAGTTTGTCTTGGTGGTGGGATAATTGAAGCTCAAATTAAGTAGTTTTTTCTTATTATGATAATAAGAGTGCGGTTGAAATTTTAATGATTTTAACCGCACTTTTTTATTATTAATAATAAATAATTTTCTGAGACTTATTGTGTTAGGTATTATTGTTTAATAACAGCCTTTACTAGGATTTAATTTTTACAAGCAAGAGAAAGAAAAACGAGATAAAGTATATTATTTATCGAAAACCAATACATTCTTTGAACGATATTCGTAGTATAGTAATCTTAATATGTTGTATTTAGTAATAAGTTATGTAATCTTCATTACAATATTCGTATTGAGGAGAAAATATGAAAAATTTCTTATCTTTAGGAAAAAATTTTTGGTTATATCGTTTCTCTTTTTTATTGAGTAGCTTAACGAGCATAGCAACGAATATTTCAATCAATTGGTGGATATTAGATACTTATCAAAAAGCAATATATGTGAGCTACACTTTAATTCCCGCAACTATTATTTATATCAGTACCAGTTTTTTGCTTTCACCATTAGGTGATAAATTTAGTCGAAAAAAGCTAATTCAAATTGGAATGTTGATTCAAATTAGCGCATTTATCACATTAATCATTATTTATGATTTTTTGTTATTAGATATTTTTTATCTTATGGTTTTTCAAACCTTTTTCTCTTTAGGTAATGGAATAGTCCGCATTGGTAGTACTAGTTTTATTGTCGATCTTGTTGAAGAAAATCGTATTACAGAGGCTAATAACATTATAATGCGTTTAAACTCTGCTATTAGTATATTAGGCTTGATTTTTGGTGGCGCAATAGTGGCATATTTTGATTTTATTATTGCATTCTCGATTTATCTTATTTTAAGTATACTCTCTATTTTTTTAATAAATTTAATTAATGTTTACAGTAATGTTAATTTAAATAAAAATATTAAATTTTTTGATGATTTGTTATTGGGTGTTAAATATACAATTACTAGTGATGTGATTAGAGGGTTGTTTTTCTACAGTATGATTATGGGGATTGTTTTTGGACCACTTCAATTAATTATTATTTATATTATAAAAGAAATAATGAAAATGAGTTCTTTTGACTATAGCTTTTCTATGTCGGGTATGAGTATTGGTATTATTTTAGGAAGTTATTTGTATGAAAAAATCAAAGCGCAATTCAGTTATATGCATTTATTTATGGTCTTTTCATCTTGTTTATTTATTCTGGGGTTAGTCTGCATTTATTTTTCTTATTATAGCAATGTTTTTATCTTTGCTATGATAATGATTGGTATCGCAAGAAATTGGATTAATGTCACGGTTGATTCTCATTTGCTAAAAACGCTGGATCCGGCAATTAGAACCAAAGTTCTGTTAAATATGTCGTTTTTTGGTAATATCAGTGTTCCTTTATCGACTTTATTCACTGGTGGATTAATTGATACATTAGGTATCCCATTTATTTTGCTCACGAACATTGTATTAGTTGGCATTGCTATTGGGATTTTTCTCTTTAATCAAGCTGTGATTGGTTTTATTAATTCACCTGTTGATCGAGCAAAACAAATGTTGCATTTTTAACTATAAGCTGCTTTGTCATAAGTACTGCCTGAATAACTTTTTGAGTTAATTAGGCAGTTATTTTTAGTTGTTTCACTGTGTTTATGATACTTTTTTAACCTTTTCTCATCCTTAATCCGCTCATTACTTTGCAATGGGCAATGCTATGCTTGTCACAAGTTGAGAGAGTTTGTAAAAATTGTTCAATTTTTTTGAGTTGTTGAATTTTTTCTTGTACTTGATTCAAATGGTGGCGGATGATTTCATCAGCATTTTGACAATCCGCTTTCGGGTTAGTTTGCAGTTGGTGTAGTTGCTTGGTTTCTTCAATACTAAAACCGAGTGTTCGACAAGTTTTAATAAATTCTAAACATTGTACTGTTTTCTCATCGTATAAACGGTAACCATTTGTGCTGCGTTGTGGTTTAGGTAATAAACCAATTTTTTCGTAATAACGAATTGTTTCGATATGAATATTGGTTTTTTTACTTAATTCATTTATTTTAAAAAAAGTTGTCATAGCGAGCTTGACCTTGTAGTGACTACAGACTTTACCATTGTAAGTAAAGTCATTCGTAATGAAAAGGAAAGTAATATGTCACCTCTGCAGCCGAAACATGATCATATTCATGAGCATCTTCATACGGAGAATCGTAAAATCCTTGCGTTAAGTTTTATGCTCATTACCAGTTTCATGATCATTGAATTTTTAAGTGGTTATTACGTTAATAGCTTAGCATTAATCGCGGATGCAAATGATAGTTTTGCTCTGTTGATTGCATTAATTGCGCTGTATTTAAATCCACAAAATCAACGTCGAGTAGCGATATTAAATGGGTTTTCTTTATTGTTAGTTGCTATTTACATTATTTGGGAGGCAATTGAACGTTGGCAATATCCACAACAGATTGCTTCATTACCAATGTTAATTGTTGCGGTATTAGGCTTGTTAGTAAATGTGGTTGTTGCTCACTTGATGTTAAAAGGCGATCAAGCAAATCTCAATCTTCGCGCGGCTTATTTGCATGTGTTAGCGGATCTATTGGGTTCAATTGTCGCGATTAGCGCTGGCTTAAGTGCATATCTATTTAATTGGATATGGGTTGATATTATCGCCAGTTTCATTTTGAGTTTATTTGTTTTAAAAAGTGGCTATGCAATTATAAAAGAAGCGTTATTGGGGGTGGAGTAGAGAAAAGTGCGGTCGAAATTTTCAAATTTTTGACCGCACTTTTGATGTTTTATTTATTTAACCATGCCATATATTCCGCGACACCTTGCGCAACAGTTTTAAATGGCTTGTCATAGCCAGTTGCACGTAACTTGTCTAAGTTAGCTTGTGTATATTCTTGATAGCGGCTCTTTAAATGCGCTGGGAATGGGATAGTTTCAATATCTGCTTCAGTCTTATCATGGAATTTTACTACGGCTTTTGCTACTTCTTGGAAAGATTCAGCATTACCTGTGCCTAAATTATAGATACCTGAAATATTGTTTTGCCAGCACCAAATATTTACTGCCGCTACATCACCTACATATACGAAGTCACGGCGGAAGTGTTCACTTCCTGCGAATAATTTTGGATTTTCACCTTTTAAAATTTGGTTGTTTAAATGGAAGGCGACACTTGCCATTGAACCTTTGTGATTTTCGCGTGGACCGTACACATTGAAATAGCGGAAGCCACAGACAGGTGAGTTTGCTTCTGGTAAAATCGCCCGTACATATTGGTCAAATAAGAATTTTGAATACCCATACACGTTTAATGGTGCTTCAAATTGACGTTCTTCGCGAAATTCGGTTTTATCGCCATAGGTGGCTGCGGATGAAGCATAGAAGAACGGAATTTCACGATCTAAGCAATAATGTAATAATTCTTTTGAATATTCATAATTATTGTGCATGATGTATTTGCCGTCCCATTCAGTAGTCGCAGAACAAGCACCTTCATGGAAAATGGCATCAATATCACCTAAATCATCACCCGCCACAATAGAAGCAATAAAATCTTCTTTGTCACAATAATCAGCAATATCTAAATCTACTAAGTTTGCGAATTTGGTACCATCTTTTAAGTTATCTACCACCAAAATATCTGTACGCCCAAGTTCATTTAAGGCTTTTACAATGTTACTACCAATAAATCCAGCACCGCCAGTTACGATAATCATGATCTTGTCCTCTGTTGGTTAATACTTAATGTATTGTAATGGATTTTATGACGGATGTGTTTAAGTATTTTGTATGCTATGTGAGTTTTTGATGTTTGCTCAAAATCCTTATTATCATTTTTATGTCTGTTTTGACCGTTTTTATAATAGAAGGAATTGATATGCAAAGAAGAAATGATTTAATTTTATACAAGCTCAATCGTGCCAGAAAAATCATACTGTTTTTTTTAATAATAAAATGTTATATTTTTCACAAATAATGAGTTTTTTGTTAACCTCGTCACATTTTTCTTTTGATTTTGATGTATAATATGACCATATAGTTTATTTCGCATACAAATTGTCAACGAGGAAGATATATGGACGCAAAAGAAATTGCACAATTTATTGATCATACGGCGTTAACCGCAGAGAAAACCGAACAAGATATTCTTCAATTATGTGATGAAGCAATTGAGAATAAATTTTGGTCTGTCTGTATTAATTCAGCTTATATTCCTTTAGCAAAGGAAAAACTTGCTGGTACAGATGTAAAAATTTGTACAGTGGTGGGTTTTCCTTTAGGGGCTAACTTGAGTTCAGTCAAAGCATTTGAAGCAAGCCAAGCAATTCAAGCTGGCGCAGATGAAATTGATATGGTCATTAACATCGGATTAATTAAATCTAATAAATGGGATGCTGTCCGTGCAGATGTTGCAGAAGTATTAGTAGCTTGCGCAAATAAACCCTTAAAAGTGATTTTAGAAACATGCTTATTAGCAAAAGAGGAAATTGTTAAAGCATGTGAAATTTGTAAACAATTAAATGTAGCGTTTGTGAAAACGTCGACAGGTTTCAGCAGTGGTGGGGCAACTGTGGAAGATGTTGCCTTGATGAAACAGACCGTAGGCGATATTGGAGTGAAAGCGTCTGGCGGTGTGCGTGATACGGCAACAGCAGTAGCGATGATTGCTGCTGGTGCAACACGTATTGGTGCGAGTGCAGGGATTGCAATTATTAATGGTTTACAGGATGTAAACAGCACCTATTAATAAGTGATTGAGCTTGCTATGGACAAGATGAATTCTCGCATTCAAAAATTGGAATTTTTATTGAAGCAAATGGATAAGATTCACTTGCGAGAGGCAGCTGAAATATTAAAAGTGTCTGAAATGACTATTCGGCGAGATCTTAGCTCCTGTGCAAGCTCAATTATTTTATTAGGTGGTTATATTGTTAAAGACCCCAAAAAGCAGGGTAACAAGCAGTATCAAATTTTTGAACATCAAGGAAAAAATACGGCGGAAAAAATGCAGCTAGCGAAAATTGCAGCTAGCTTAGTTGAAGAAGGTGATGTGGTTTTCTTTGATTGTGGCTCAACAATTCCATTTATTGCGACAGAGATTGATCATCATCTAAACTTTACTGCTGTTTGTTGTTCTATTAATACTTTTCTCATATTACAAGAAAAGCCAAATTGTGAAGTGATTTTATGTGGTGGTCGTTATTCACGTCATAATGCTTTCTTAACACCAATCCAATCTCAAACAGAACTCGAAATGATTCGTACAAATAAAGCATTCATTTCTGCGGCAGGTGTTGATTTAAAACAAGGTGTGACCTGTTTCAATTTTGATGAGGCAAGAGTCAAACAAGTGGCGATGGCAAGGACACAGCAGTCTATTTTAGTAGTAGATCATGCTAAATTTCATCAAATACAACAAGCTTACATCGCGAATTTAGATGCGTTTGACATCTTAATTTGTGATCAGCCTGCGCCAACAGAGTTTGCAGATCAAATCATTACTTGTACAACCAAATAAAGTTAAATTAAAAAAACTTAGTTAAAAGTAACCGCACTTTCATACCCCAATAGGTAGTTAAACCTGTTGTCACAAACGACATTTCCCCTTTATCCAAAATAATAATCGTGGGCGTCACTGCAATTTGCCATTGTCGACTTAATTCCCCTTGTGGATCATTGACTGTCGTAAAACTATAGTGGTATTTGGCTAAATAGGTTTGTACAGTTTCGTTATCGCCAGAACTTAATGCAACAGAGACAACAGGATATCCCTCCTCTGCCAGCGCATGTATTATTGGTGAGGTATATTGACAATATCCACACCAGCTTCCCCAAAAATACAAAATAGTAGGCTGTGTTTGGTTGAGTTGAGCGAGGAGAAACGGCTGATTTTTTAGATCCATGAGTACAGTTGTTGTGGCATTAACAGGTATATTTGGTCGACGTATGAAATCAAGCAAAGCACTCATGATGATTAAAGTCAATGCAAGTGAAAGTAAAGAGGTTAAGAGTTTACGAATTTTGCTCATCATTGTGACGGGAGATTATTCGATATCTTTGAGATTCATTTGCTCTGCGCCTTTGGCAAGCATACGCAATTGCAAAATTACCCGTTGTTTAAGTTGTTCACGCTCTGTTTTACCCATATCCAATGCATTTGCACCAGCGGTGAAAACGATAGTGACCATACCTTCAGCTTGAACTTGCGCAACATATTGTGAGTAACTGTTACGATGAGCAATATATTCAGTCAATTCGTCAACAAAATGCTTAATTTCGCGTGCAGTTGCGGTTCTAAAAGCCTGCGATGTGCCTGAGCTTTCGCGTAATAATAGGCGGAACATATTAGGGCTATTCGTAATAAATTCAAAGAACGTATCAACGGAAATGACAATCACGCTACCGCCTTTCTCTAAGCGTTTGCGTGCTTGGCGCATTAATTGACGTAACACCAGCCCTGCTTCATCCACCATAGTTAAGCCAAGTTCATCCATATCTTTGAAGTGGCGATAAAATGAGGTCGGAGCAATACCTGCTTCTCGGGCAACTTCACGTAAGCTCAAGTTAGAGAAACTTTGTTCTGCAGTAAGCTGATTAAAGGCTGCACTAATTAATGCACGTCTGGTTTTTTCTTTTTGTAAGGCTCTCACTCCTGCCATCTTTTTTCCTTACTTTTTAAGATAGAATTTCATTGACAGCATGGCTGACTGTTTGAGCAATTCTTTCGTAACGAGTACGCAGTGGTGAACCGGGGCGATACACTAAATTAATACTGCGCGAAGGCTCTGGCGTATAACAGGCAATATATTTAACGCCAGTACGTTTCCCTTCGTTCATGACAGCGAGTTGAGGCATGAAAGTGATCCCCGCATTTGCAGCAACCATGTTACGTAAGGTTTCTAGGCTAGTTGCCTGAAAATGTGCATTTTCTTTTGCTCCCGCGCTAAAACAGTAACCAATAGTTTGGTCGCGTAAACAATGTCCATCATCTAACATCAACATTTCACAACCGTTAAGTTTACTCATTTCAATGGCTTTTTCATTTGCCCATGGGTGGGAATCACTGACAGCAAGTAGCATTTTTTCATTAAAAATAGGGACTTCAATAAAAGCTTCCGCTTCGCGTACTGATGCAATAATGGCACAATCTAGGTGACCTGTTTCCAATTGTTCTAAAAGTTGATTAGTTTGTGCTTCATAGAGGAAAAGTTCTAAATCAGGAAAGGCTTCTTTGAGTACAGGCATAATATAAGGTAATAAATAAGGACCTACAGTTGGGATGACTCCAATATGTATTGGTCCTGTCATTTCTTTACCTTGGTTACTTGCCATTTCTTTGAGTAATTTTACTTCTCGTAACACTGCTCTTGCTTGATCAACGAGTAATAAGCCTGATTGCGTAAAGAGGACTTTACGGCTTGTTCGTTCTAATAATATTATCCCTAGCTCATCTTCAAGCTTACGAATTTGACCACTTAATGTAGGCTGACTTACATGACAGGAATCAGCCGCACGGCGAAAATGTTTATGTTCTGCAAGCGCCACGAAATATTCTAGATCGCGGATATTCATTTTTACCTCATCATTGAAACAAACAATTAAAAAGATCGGACCAATTGCCCGAAACTATACCATAAATTTGACTATAATTCATAAAGGAGTAAGATTCGTTTTACATTTATTGCTCAACATATAGGAGATCTTTTATGGCAACAATGGAAGGAAAGAAAGTTCCTCAAGTGACATTTCATACTCGTCAAGGTGATCAGTGGGTTGATGTAACCAGCGCAGATTTATTTGATAATAAAACGGTAGTACTTTTCTCATTACCAGGCGCGTTTACGCCAACTTGTTCATCAACACATTTGCCACGTTATAATGAACTTGCTTGCGAGTTCAAAGCATTGGGTGTTGATAGCATTATTTGTATGTCTGTCAATGATACTTTTGTGATGAATGCTTGGAAAGCCGATCAAGAATCTGAAAATGTAATTGTGATTCCAGATGGTAATGGTGAATTTACTGAAGGTATGGGGATGTTAGTCAGTAAAGAAGATTTAGGCTTTGGTAAGCGTTCTTGGCGCTATTCTATGTTAGTACGTAATGGTGTGGTTGAAAAAATGTTTATTGAACCACAAGAGCCAGGTGATCCATTCAAAGTTTCTGATGCAGATACAATGATGAAATATCTTAAACCTGAGTGGCAAGCTAAGCCATCAGTGTCTGTTATCACTAAACCAGGTTGCCCATTCTGTGCAAAAGCAAAAGCCTTATTAAAAGAGAAAGGTTATACTTTTGAAGAGATTGTGTTAGGTCGTGACGCGAGTACAATTTCAGTTCGTGCCATTACTGGCAAAACAAGTGTGCCGCAGGTATTTATCGGTGGTCAATATATTGGCGGTAGTGACGAGCTAGAAAAATATTTTGCTTAATTAAGCAATAAACAAATGAAAAAAGTGCGGTTATGCTGCACTTTTTTGTTTAATGAAAGATTAATAATGTGGAGGTGGCGTTTCTTCGGCTTGGCTCGCGATGTTAGAGGGTTGCATATCTTTTAATTTATTTACTAAATAACGCAATTGCACTTGCATTTTATCTAACGCAAATTGTTGCTCAATAAGCGACTGGTTTAACTCATCTAGTAAATTTTCTTGGAACGTGGTTTTCATTTCTAATTCCGCAATGCGTTGTTCCAATTTTTCTTGAATTTGCATAAATAAACTCCAAATAAAGGTTGTGAATTTGGTCATTCCGTTTTAACCTATCTCAATTCGTTTTTTATTATAAAGGATTAGACATTATGTTTAAAATTCAAAAATTTTCTGCGATTACTTTAATGATAAGTGCGCTAGTTTCTAGTGCAGTTTTAGCTAATACGGATGAGAAAAAATTTAATGATGACGCTTCTTATGCTGTCGGCGTATTATTGGGTTCCAATGCCAAAGACATTATTGATACACAAAAAGGTATCATTAAATATGATAATGCACGTTTGTTAGCGGGTGTAGAAGATGTATTAGCCGGTAAAACGGATCTTGCGTCCAATGAGCAAGTGATTAATACCTTGCGCTCAGTACAAGAGAAAATGCAACAAGAGCAAGAAAAACAATTAGCAGCCATTGCGAAACAAGCAAAAGAAGAAGGTGACAAATATCGTGCTGAATTTGCTAAAAAAGCAGGAGTGAAAAAAACAAAATCAGGACTGTTATATCGTATTGAAAAAATAGGAGAAGGTGAGCAAATTAATGCAACAGATTTTGTTGTCGTAAATTATACAGGTAAGCTACCAAATGGTCAGGTTTTTGATAGTACCGATGGTAATCCTATTTCACTTAAGTTAAATCAGCTTGTACCGGGCTGGACTGAAGGGTTACAACTTATTAAAAAAGGTGGCAAAATTGAATTAGTATTACCATCAGAACTCGGATATGCTAAGCAGGGGGCCGGTATCATTCCTCCTGATTCAACGTTATATTTTGAAGTTGAAGTTGTGGATGTAAAACCTGAAGCGAAAAAATAATTGAAAAAACGACCGCACTGTTGTCTTAAGTACGAGAGTGCGGTCATTTATTTTTTAATAATTGAGAATAAGGCAATGTTAACTGATAAACGACCTTTTACAGATGAAGATAAAGCCATTTTGAATTCTTATAAAGCGGTAGTGGATGGCGTCAGTGCACTTATCGGTCGTCATTGTGAAATTGTGCTCCATTCTTTAGAAGATCTAGAACATTCAACGATTTGCATTGCTAATGGACATAACACTAATCGCCAGATCGGTTCACCAATTACGGATTTAGCATTGAAATCATTACATAATATGCAAACTGATAGTGTATCTAAACCTTACTTTACTCGAGCAAAAAGTAAAGGTTTGATGAAGTCAGTAACTATTGCAATTCGCAATAAAAGCCAGCGGATTATTGGATTATTATGTATTAATATTAATTTGGATGTTCCCGTTTCTGAATTTATGCAGGCATTTATGCCGACTCAAGAACAGCAAGAAACCTCAAGTGTTAATTTTGCAAGTTCAGTTGAAGAACTTGTCGCACAAACTGTTGAAAAAACAATTGAAGAAGTGACAGCAGATCGTATGGTGTCAAATAACAATAAAAATCGCCAGATCGTTATTTCATTGTATGAGAAAGGTATTTTTGACATTAAAGATGCAATTAATTTAGTGGCAGAGCGTCTAGATATTTCGCGTCATACAGTCTATTTGTATATTCGCCAAGTGAAACAAGATTCGGACGAACAAAGATAATGCGTTATGTACTTTGTATAAAACAGCCGATTTATGGTGCACAGGGTGGATATTTGGCTTATCAAATCGCACAGGCTTTAATTGAGCAAGGGCATCAAATTAGCCAGATTTTCTTTTTTCAACAAGGCGTGACTATTGGTAATGAATTTGTTTATCCTGCTAACGATGAATTTCACTTACAAGCAGCATGGCAAGATTTTTCGAGACAATATCATGTACCGCTTCATTTATGTATTGCAGCAGCACAACGCCGTGGTGTGGTAGATACGCAAACTGCGCCAAAAGCCTCGCAAACTAATTTAGCTGCACATTTTGTGTTAGCTGGGTTAGGTGAGTTTAATCAAGCTTTATTAGAAGCTGATAGAGTTTTGACATTATGATTAAAATCGCTTTTGTTTTTCGTTCTGCACCTCACGGATCTTCAGCAAGTCGTGAAGGGCTAGATGCTTTATTAGCTGCAACAGCTTTCTGTAATGAAGAAGATATTGCGGTTTTTTTTATTGATGATGGTGTATTTAATTTATTAGCACAGCAACAGCCAGAATTGATTTTACAGAAAGATTTTATCAGCGGATTAAAGCTATTAGACCTCTATGCAATTGAGCAACGTTATGTCTGCTATGATTCATTAACTCAATTGGGATTAACTGAACAGCAACAAGTCATTTCTTGTGAAAAAATAAGCCGCACTTTGTTAGTTGAAAAACTTCGTCAAGCAGAAAAAATATTAACTTTTTAAGAGGTAATATGCTCTATACTTTTTCGCAAGCAAGCTATGATGTCAATGAACTTGAGCGCTATATACAACATATCACTGAACAAGATGCTATCTTGTTATGGCAAGATGGTGTTTTGCTACTACTTAAATTCCCTTTGCTATTGCAACAAACAAGCGCACCATGTTTTGTTTTAGAAAATGACATTAAGGCTCGTCATTTAGCGCCATTACTCACTTTAAATAACAAGATAAAAGTCATTGATTTATCGCAATTTATTCAATTAACAGAACAATATTTTCCACAATTTGCACTTTAGTTAAGAGTGAGTTGAAGCTAGGATTTACGGTAAACCACAAATTCTTATGATTTCCAAAGAGTTTCTGCTTATTTCTTGACATCGCCCCTATTGAAGATTAAAATTCAGCGTCTATTCCTGTATGGAATAGGTTTTGAAGATAAACATTCTTTTATGAATAATTTTTAATACTGGAGCTTTTTTAATGGCAACTATCAACCAGCTAGTACGCAAACCGCGTGTGAAAAAGGTTGTAAAAAGTAACGTTCCTGCATTAGAGGCTTGCCCGCAGAAACGTGGTGTGTGCACACGTGTATACACAACTACACCTAAAAAACCGAACTCAGCATTACGTAAAGTATGCCGTATTCGCTTAACTAACGGTTACGAAGTAACTTCTTATATCGGCGGTGAAGGCCATAACCTTCAAGAGCACAGTGTTGTGCTTATCCGTGGCGGTCGTGTTAAAGACTTACCAGGTGTGCGTTATCACACTGTACGCGGTGCATTAGACTGTGCTGGCGTTAAAGATCGTAAACAAGGTCGTTCTAAATACGGCGTTAAGCGTCCTAAATCTTAATGGTTCTCCGTTAAGTAAGGCCAAACGTCTAAATTAGTAAAACTATTTAAACCATAAACTCCAGTCAATAAGCGATAGATATCGCATTAAAGATGAGTTTTGGATATCCTGAATTTTTAATACGGAGAAATTACAATGCCACGTCGTCGTGTTGTAGGTCAACGCAAGATCCTTCCAGATCCAAAGTTCGGATCAGAATTGCTTGCAAAATTTATCAATGTTTTAATGGTAGATGGTAAAAAATCTATCGCAGAAAAAATCGTTTATAGTGCATTAGATACGTTAGCACAACGTACTGGTAAAGAAGCATTAGAAGCTTTTGAAGCAGCACTTGAAAACGTACGCCCAACTGTTGAGGTTAAATCTCGCCGTGTGGGTGGTTCTACTTATCAAGTACCAGTTGAAGTACGCCCAGTACGTCGTAACGCATTAGGTATGCGTTGGATTGTTGAAGCTGCACGTAAACGTGGTGATAAATCAATGGCTTTACGTTTAGCTAACGAGTTATCTGATGCGTCAGATAACAAAGGTGCAGCAGTGAAAAAACGTGAAGATGTTCACCGTATGGCTGAAGCTAACAAAGCGTTTGCTCATTACCGTTGGTAATTAGTTTAAGCAATTACGTTTTTTAGGCTTCATCTCATTTAATTATGTGGTGAAGCCTTATACATATTTAAAATTTAATATTGAATTCCAGCAAGGAAATAATAATGGCACGTACAACCCCTATTGAAAGATACCGTAACATTGGTATCAGTGCTCACATTGACGCAGGTAAAACCACAACTTCCGAGCGTATCCTTTTCTATACAGGTGTGAGTCACAAACTTGGTGAGGTGCACGATGGTGCAGCTACTATGGACTGGATGGAGCAAGAGCAAGAACGTGGTATCACAATCACTTCTGCTGCAACAACAGCATTCTGGTCTGGTATGTCTAAACAATACCCACAACACCGTATTAACGTTATTGATACTCCAGGACACGTTGACTTTACGATTGAAGTAGAGCGTTCAATGCGTGTTCTAGATGGGGCTGTAATGGTTTATTGTGCGGTAGGCGGTGTTCAACCACAATCTGAAACTGTATGGCGTCAAGCAAATAAATACCAAGTTCCTCGTGTTGCTTTCGTAAATAAAATGGACCGTACAGGTGCTAACTTCCTACGTGTCGTTGAGCAAATCAAAACACGTTTAGGTGGTAATTCAGTGCCTTTACAACTTCCGATCGGTTCAGAAGATAATTTCAAAGGTGTTGTTGATCTTATTAAAATGAAAGCAATTAACTGGAATGATGCGGATCAAGGTATGACATTTACCTATGAAGATATTCCTGCCGATATGTTAGATGCTTGTGAAGAATGGCGCCAAAATTTAGTTGAGGCAGCAGCAGAAGCTTCAGAAGAGTTAATGGAAAAATACCTTAGTGGTGAAGAGTTAACTGAAGAAGAAATTAAAGTTGGTTTACGTCAACGTGTATTATCTGGCGAAATTATTCCAGTTTGTTGTGGTTCAGCATTTAAAAATAAAGGTGTCCAAGCAATGCTTGACGCGGTAATCGATTATTTACCTGCACCAACTGATATTCCTGCAATTAAAGGTATCAACCCAGATGAATCTGAAGGTGAACGTCATGCAAGTGATGATGAACCGTTCTCAGCTTTAGCATTCAAAATTGCAACTGACCCATTCGTGGGTAACTTAACTTTCTTCCGTGTTTATTCAGGTGTAATCAACTCTGGTGATACAGTATTAAACTCTGTAAAAGATAAACGTGAACGTTTTGGTCGTATCGTACAGATGCATGCGAATAAACGTGAAGAAATTAAAGAGGTTCGCGCGGGTGATATTGCAGCTGCAATTGGTTTGAAAGATGTTGGTACTGGCGATACATTATGTGCACAAGATGCGCCAATTATTCTTGAGCGTATGGAATTCCCTGAACCAGTCATTTCTGTTGCAGTTGAGCCGAAAACTAAAGCAGACCAAGAAAAAATGGGTATTGCATTAGGTCGTCTTGCACAAGAAGATCCTTCATTCCGTGTTCATACTGATGAAGAATCTGGTGAAACTATTATTTCTGGTATGGGTGAGCTACACTTAGATATTATCGTTGACCGTATGCGTCGTGAATTCAAAGTTGAAGCGAATATTGGTAAACCACAAGTATCTTACCGTGAAACAATCCGTACTCGCGTTAACGATGTTGAAGGTAAACACGCAAAACAATCTGGTGGTCGTGGTCAATATGGTCATGTTGTTATCGACTTATATCCATTAGAACCAGAGGGTCCAGGTTACGAGTTCGTGAATGAAATCAAAGGTGGTGTGATTCCTGGTGAATACATTCCTGCGGTTGATAAAGGTATTCAAGAACAACTTAAATCTGGTCCATTAGCAGGTTATCCAGTAGTAGATTTAGGTGTACGTTTACACTTCGGTTCGTATCATGATGTTGACTCATCTGAGCTTGCATTTAAATTAGCAGCATCTTTAGCATTTAAGGCTGCATTTAATAAAGCAAACCCTGTATTACTTGAGCCAATCATGAAAGTTGAAGTTGAAACGCCACCAGACTACGTAGGTGATGTAATTGGTGATTTAAGCCGTCGTCGTGCGATGGTTAACGGCCAAGAAGCAAATGAATTTGTTGTGAAGATCAATGCAGAAGTACCACTTTCAGAGATGTTTGGTTATGCAACTGACCTTCGTTCACAAACTCAAGGTCGTGCTTCATACTCAATGGAACCATTGAAGTATGCAGAAGCGCCGAAAAATGTTGCTGATGCAATTATTGAAGCTCGCAAAAAATAATTTTGTTTAACAAACCACAAGCCATAATGGCTTGTGGTATCTACTGAGGAAACTTAATCG
>NZ_NXGB01000030.1 GCF_002850605.1 Pasteurella oralis | reverse complement strand
GCGTTGCATTAAGCAAGGCTGAAAAGAATAATAAAATTGATTTATTCTGTCAAGCGATTTTAATGAGAATATGAATAAACTTTCTTAAAAACAATCTCTTTATAAAACCACTTGTCATGCCTGACTTGCGGACGTGCATTATAGGCATTTATTTATCTCAAGCAAGTCCTTTTTTACTAAATAACCTCAAATTAAATTTAACTGCTATTTTTTTAGACAATATAA
>NZ_NXGB01000003.1 GCF_002850605.1 Pasteurella oralis | reverse complement strand
CTGGAGATATAAATATCTTGACTAAAATAACAGGTAAAAAGAAAGCAAAAGTACACCAGCTTGTTTGTACAGCAGAATAGCCTAATGCTAAAACAGTTAAAGGAATTGCAATATAAAAAATTTCTACACTTAATAATGTTAAAGCAGAGCTGATAATAAAAATTAAAAAGTTTCTATTCATTATTACAATTCCTTAATATTAATAATATAAGTTTAGAATTGAGATAGGTTTCTATCTTTCCAACCCCTTAATGCATCTCCATCAATCAGATGAAATTCATCATCACCAAAATGGCCAAAGGAATAAGGGTAATTTTTTAAGGATAAACCACTCCACCGAAGTGGAGTGGGCTTACTAAAAAAGGAAATTTTGATTCCTTATGAAAGGAAAAAAGACCTAAAAGGCTTGAAACGCTAAACAGAAACCTCATCTAGTTTCGTTCTTACTTTGTCATATAAAAACGCGCTTAATCTCTCAAAACCAAAAACTCATTCAAAACTGACCGCACTTTTCTTATTTATCCATAATACAAAAAATTATTCAATTATTGTTTGAATTTAGAATCTGAAATAAATTCATATTTCCCATTATAAATAATGCACTTATCTATAATGTAAATATCTACATCTTCTGTATATTTTTCCTTATAATATCTTTTTTGCAACTTTTTGTTGCTCTTTTTCACACAAAAGAGACGCTTTATACCATTTTGTATCTGCTATACTTTGATTACAATTCCAATCTAAAAATTTACAAGGATAGCAACCTGTGATATATATTAATTTAAAATGGATTTTCATCATATGCTCCATGCTCTTTACTATTTACTATTTATTGGTTTAACTAATTTGGGTGAAGATGGATTGTACTCATTTGAACTTGGCTCCCCCAAATTTTTATAAATCTCTCTCGTTTTTCCCTATCTATTTTTGCATTCGGTACTTCCGCATAATAACTACTTCCCATCCCCCTGTCCGTTTACGCTGAATCCTCACTTCTTCATCATTAATAAAATTATGTGACTTCCTCGCCCACAGAGCACCCGACAACGTCGTTTTATGTTGTGCATTACGAAACACTAAACGAGAAAGTGTGACCTTGCTGTTCTCACTTCGCCCCAAATACATTACCGTCGAACCAAAAGCCGCTGCGATTTCTTGCACATAATCATTTTCACTATGACTAGCAGATAACTGCCAATAGCGCCAAGGTACTGAATAATAAAAACTTAAATTACGACTCTGACGATGTCCCTTATCATCCTCTCCTGCCCAATGAGGGCGTGTTAAGCTATGCGTAAAGCTGGTATAAAATAAATCATTCGCCGTGAAAGTATTATCTAACGATAAAGTCATTGAACCTTGCCAACGTCCAGTTGATGTCGAGCCTACATCATCTAAACCTAACGTTAAACGAAACGGAAAAGCTTGAGCATAGTGCACCACTAAATCACTTTCCCCCAGTTGCGCCTCCCCCTCTGCAGGCACAATGTTAATGGTCGCTTCTGCGGTCGGCACCCGTTTGAAATTCTCAAGAGATTGTTCAATATCTCGTACATTGAGCACATCACCTTGTTGCGGTACCATCGCAGTCCAAGCCGTTAAACGCGTAAACTTATTCACCCCACTTTTATCTGTTATCAAACTATGACGCAAACGCCCTGGTATCACCGTTAACAGTAACTTACCCGAACGTAAATCTTGCTCGCCTGCCACTACACGTGTTGTCACATAACCTCGCTCAATAAGCCGATTTTGCATTGCCTTCATCAATACATTTATCCCTTCACCACCTAAACAATGGGGCAACATCAAGCTTAATTCTGCTGCCGCTTGATGATAAGCCCAACTAAACTCACTACGTGCTGCTTGAAAAGTCTCAGTCACATGAGCTAGATGATAAGAAAAATCAGAGGAGGTATAAGAGGATGTTTGGAAAGAAAAGTCAGAAATAGGAAGTGCAGAAGCTTGATAATCAAGAATATGAATACGTTCAATCGGAAAACAGGGCGATTCCGAAATAGGTAAACGAAACTCACTCGAGGGTGGCTTGTCAAATTGCACATCCGATTGCGCTGAAAACTGATTGGACTTTTGGACTTCCAACGCTTGTTGACGTTGTTGCTGGGTCGCATCAAGCTGGTCTAATGCTTTTTGCTCTAAAGGCGATAAATTCGCTGCTAAACTCAAACTTGTCGCTGTCAACAGCGCAAATAAAGGAAAATGGCGCATAAAGACCTCTAAAAGATAAAAACATGTCAATACATTCCCTTCCCATCTTTGATTTAATCATTCTCTAATATAGAGAAAATCATTTATGTTTAAAAATGTTATTAAACTATTCAACATAAAAGCCCCTTTACTAATAAAAACAGAGACGACTAAAAATCCCTCGTTTTTCGAAGCGTGCCAGTTCAAGTCTGGCCTCGGGCACCATCAAAACATCAATAAATACAAAAAGATAGTCAATAAAGCGTCTTTTTTATATCTAAAATTTATCTTTCTTATTTTTCAATTCTTACTTAGTAAGATTATTGAATTGCGATACAGTGCGTTCTTATTGATTAATTTTTGATAAGGAATTTCGCTATAGTAGCAGTATAGCCAACTTATTAGATATATTAGAAATGACAAATCGCTTTTTATCATGCTTGAACAAATTATTTTAGTTTTTCAATTAAAGAAGAGATAACATACTACATACAATCCATTTTTCTTTTTTGTCCTAGTTTTCAGTTTTCCGTAAAATAGACTAAGCATAAAAAAACTACATAGGGAGGAAGCAAATTTCCTATGTCATCAACTTTACTATAAAACTGTTATACGCTTGTACCAAATTGTCCACTCTAAATTAAATTTTTATTGTCAACTAAAAACCATTCTATGAAAATGGATTTTTACTTACTATATAAATGTAATATCAATAAATTTACAGGAGTTATTTCGCTCTAAAAGCCTAAACAATAAATCAAAATGAATTCAGAGAAATAGTTTGATAAAGATATTCTTATCTCTCAGTTCTTGTGCGAATCGTTTCTAAATCATCATCAATCAATAATTGCCCATTCAAAAAGACTGTGCGTAATTGATTTTCTCGCTCGCCTAACTCCTGCTGAAGTACCGTTTGCCAGCGTTCCTGTTGTTTAACTAAAGCAAGTACACCTCTTTTTGAACGTTTTGCACGATTAGTAATTGGATCTTTATACACATCTTGCCATTTACTCACAATCTTGGCTGCGCTTGCTTTCATTGCCCAACTCATCGTATCTCGATTAACATGTTGTAATAAACCACCTCCCATTCCAAAATTCACATTATCGGCACTAAATCCATGTGCCATTATCGCTTCCAAAATCGGAACAATTGAATTGCAATTGATCCCATCTCCTTGAATAAGGCGTATACAATCAGGCAGCACTTTGTAGCCCTTACTATTTATTGTTGAGCCAAATTTATTTTCTAAAATCGTTAGTGCTCGACATATCACTTCTACTGGCTCTCCACTATCTGGACGTATAACTAACGTGCCACCTAATTGTTTTACTTTATCTCTAAGTTTACTTCCCCAAATATTTTCTAGCGCATACCAAAGATCATAGCTATCTGATACGACTGCATAAATCTTATCTTTACCAGCAAATTGATTTAACATATTGTCATAAGCAGCAACTTCTCTTTCTTTTCCCCATGAGGTGATCGTACTATGTTCTGCTGCTGGAATAGAAAAAGCGGGCATTTGTGTTGCATTATACCAACGACGAGCAGCAAGCAATGCGGAAACACTATCTGTTCCGTTAAAATTAACTAAATGAGCCAAACCGCCTAAAGCCACTGTTTCTAAACTAGACGCGCCTCTTGCGCCAAAATCATGTAGTTTAAACGGCAACCCATCTAAATTATCTGCAGATTTTTCAAGTGCTTGTTTAATTTTTTGCTTACAAAAATAAGAAATGCTTGCAACAGAAGAAGGATACCAAATGGCACGCAATAATGCAGTTTCTAGATAGCCTGCAAGCCAATAGAACTCTGGGTCAGTATTGACAATCTGACAAACCACATTCCCTACAGGCAACACAGTACCTTCTGGTACCGCTTCTATTTTTAATGGTAAAAATCCATGATGCTTCTCAATTAAACACTGCCAACCACTACGATTAAATGGTAAACCATGCATACTTAGAACTACTTCTGCGTCTTCAATATCTTGTTGACTAATTGGTGTTAATAAATATTCTTTGATGAACGCTTGTAAACCAAATACAACAACATCAAAATATCCGCTACGCGCTTCAACATAATAAGATACATGCTCTGTATTAGGCGGATATTGTAGCCAATGAGACGCTTTATAGCTGTCAACATTTAAAATAAGATTGAGGAAGTTAGAAGTATACATTTCATTTAAATCATTTTAACTAAAAATAAACATATTTTTGATATATATACTTTACCAAAGTTTATTTTAAATGACACTAGATAATTGCGAATAATGTATAAAAAGTAAAAGAGCGGTCGATTTTTTATTAAATTTGTCTCAAATAACAACAATATTATATAGTAATAGATATAACGCTTTACAAAATATGTTCAAAATTGACCACCCTTTCTCTGTTAAAACGTTGATTCACGCAGCAGCAAGATATTGATCATATATCTAAAGATCATTTCGATAATCTTAAACCAGTAAAAAGCAATTAAATCTGTATTATTGCTAAAGGCAACATTAAAAAGCAGTATTCATCTTTATAGGAACCATTTAAACAATATAAAAAGAGCAATAAATATGAGCTCCTTCTCAATATTCATTGCTCTTTTAGTCCAATCACTACTCTGTAATATGCAGTGATTTTTCTTCATTAGAATTGGTAACGAGCACCAATTGCTAAAGAATACTGTCCTTTATTACGTGCATGTTGGAAACCGACCTCTGTTGATAAAGCAAACTTAGGCGTAATATTTGCAATAACTTGTGTACCTAAATTTAATGTATCAGCGAGTTTACCTTGTTTATATGTTACACCATCAACATATAATTGATGTGTTTTTTGTTGGTACATATCGTAAGAAAGCTGTCCTTTGACTTCAAACATCTCAACTCGATAACTCACATCAACACCAAGATTCGTTTTTAATACATTCAAATTATTATACTTCAACAACGCGTCATTGGTTTTATCGTTGACATCCGAAAGAGATGCATGTAAATAGTGTAAACCAAACATTGGAGTAATCGAGGTATTTTGCATCCATTGATAGCGATAACCCAAATCAGCACCAATATTAAAGGTATGACCTTTTACATTACTTGCGTTTTCGATATCGCCCTTATGTTTTTGATAGCCAGTTGATAAATCTACCATCAAATTGTGAGACAAGTTACTATGCCAATTTGCGCTTCCCCCCCAACTTTGATATTTCGCTTTGGTATCACCATCTACTGCTTTTGGCGTCACTTTATAAGAGGTTTTATTCAATGCCACATAAACCGCATTATTACCACCTTCAGACTGCCATACTTTACCACCTAACATTACACCGTTATAACTTGAATTAAAATCATAACCATAGTCAACAAAACTTAAATTTGAACCATATTTTTGTTTACCATTGAGATATTTAACAAAAATACTGCGCTCTTTATCATGCAATAAACGTGTTTCCCGCATAAAACCTTGTTGAATTTGCTCACTCATTTTATTGATTGCAAGATTTGCGGTTAAATAAGAAGCTAATACAGGGTTCACTTGTGGACGTGCATTTACTGTTGATGGTGCTTTAAGCGGTGCGACTGTTGATACAGCTTTACCGTCTGCCGTAATTAATTTATTTGTTAAATAAAGTGAATGGGGTACCGCTGGCGCACGTAATACACCAGGCTTAGCCACTGAAGCAACAGTATAAACATACATACCATAAGCTAATTCATTATCAACTAAACGCCATTTCACTTGACCATCATCCTTAAACGTGAGTAATTCTTCACCTTGAGCACGATAGTAACCTTTATCATTTGGCTTCAGTTTTTTCTGTAAATCAACTTGCAACCTAACTTCTTTACCATATACGGCTTTTGTAATATTTAACTTTGATGTCTTCTCATCAGAAACGGTAAGTTGAATATGCCCTGAAGCATCATTATTTACAGTTAATACATCAATATTTTGCATAGCTTCAACTTGTAGAACACCTGTTTTATTTAGCGTAACATCAGTGAAAGCTTTATTTTTATTTTGTTCAGCCTTTTGCGCTAAAACTAAAGTACCTTCACTAACAGTCACGCCTCCTAGACTTTCTCCCACACCTTGTTTAACTGCAATACCATCACCTATTTTCTCAAGGGAATCTGTACCATTATAAGTGACTGTTAATGGCGTTTTTTGACGGATGTCACTAAATATTTTGCCATCGCGCCAGAAAAATTCTTGCATTTCAATTGGTAAGTACATGATCGTTGTGTAATCAGTAGTATTTTCATACGCTAATCCGATACTGCCATCACCAAGTTCTGCCATTGAGCTATAAACATAGCCGTTTGGATGTGTTCTATTTGCTTTTCCAGAACTTTTTATTTCTCTAACTAATTTTGTAGTATTCCATTTAATAGAGCCATCTGCTTGAACTTCTCCCAAGAAAAGTTTACCATCACGACGCTTATCATCTCCACTTGTTCCTGATATAGATTGCCCTGAAAAAATAACATATTCTTTATCATTAATTTTTTTAGAATACTTAATAACTGATAGCTGTGAATAACCATGATTCAGTTCATTAATTTTTTCAGTACTAACCCATGTATAACCTCCATCTTTAGATGTTGACATCATTACTTTACCACTTTGATTTCTCATAAAAAGTTTAATGTCTCCATTATCTAATTCAACAAGTTGAGCTTCCGTTAGCCTATTAGTATTACTAGGAGAAGTTCTCGAATCATAGCCATTTAAACGAGTATCATTAGGACTTTTACCTAATTCCCAACTTTTACCACCATCTTGACTAATAATCAAAGCTGTTGATTCCATGCCAGCAAGATTAGAATAATACACAGGCAAAACTAAGTTTCCATTTTTTGTTTGAAGACCAACTCCAGGTCCTGTACCAAAAAAACGCATCCAATCTTTCTTAACTTGAGAAGTAATATCGACAGGATTCGCCCAAGTTTTCCCATTATCATCTGAATGAGTCAACCAGATATAGGCTGTATTTGGCGCAACAAATGGGACATTTTTATTCTTATCTTCTTTCTTTAAATAGATATTTCCTAAATATTCGCCATTTTTATATACATTGCCTAAATCTTTGAAATTTAGTTCAGCTTTTCCATTAACTTCTACTCGATATTCTGTTTTTTCATTATTTTCATCAAAAACCTCTCCATTATCACGTAATGTCCAATGATTTCCATTAGCTTGTCCATATTGATAAAGCTTCAAATAATTTTTTCCACCAATATTTACATATCCGCTGCCTAGCTCTTTTATTCCATTATCATTAACTCCAGATAATCCAGTACTTTCAGGATACATATCAACAGCTAAAAAAATTCGACCATTACGTTGATCTTGAACCATTTGAGCATCTATAAGAAAAGCTGAATTCCTGTATTTCTTATTTTCAGCACTATTACTACTACGAATTCCCCAGGGATTAAACGTTGGCGCATCATCTCTAATTGGTGATTTATCTCCATTTTGTGATGGCAGATCCAAAATCGTTGTAATATTTCCCCATGTTTTACCATCATCATGGCTAATACGGATTGCAGTATCAATATCTCCCCAGTCTCCGCGGTGTTGCCAGCGCTTATCTGCTGCGGCAATTAATACACCGTCTTTTGTTCTCAATAAAGAAGGAATACGCCAAATTGGCACATTTTCACTGCCTTGCTCGGTTAAACTTTTATCAAACAGCTTAATTTCTGGGTGTGATATTGCGCCTAAAGTAAGCCTATCCGTATCAGTAATTTGACCAAAAGCGAATGTAGAAGAAAGTAAAGTACTTGATAATGCAAGTGTTAAAAGACTAGGGTTAAATTTTTTCATAAATACCTCAATCCAATCATCATATTAAGCATGTTGTCACTACAACTGCCTTAAAACTAATTAGGTTACAAAATGGAGTAAAGGAGTAAATGACGATATTTAGAGTGTTATCACAGTTTTTAAGGTAAAAAATGAAATAAGACTCCATTTATGTATAAAAATACAACAAATAATCAACATAAAAACGAGAAAATTAACATTTTTGATAAATGCACAAAATTTATCTATTTATTAATGGAGTAAAATAAAAGCAAATTTTGCTTAAAATAAATTTAATCCTATGTTTGGAAAATGATAAGAATTAAAAGAAAAGTCAAATTACAATTTTTTTCTAATAAAAAGAAAAAAGCTACTCAGATGATTTACCTTGAGCAGCTTTGTTATTGATGGGAGTAATCAAAATTAAGCGTGATAACGCCCTACCCCGAGCTCATCTTCTTTACGTGTACGATTAATCACCGCTTGTGGTGATTGCACCACACGCAGCCCCATTTGTTCTTCAGTACGAACCACATCACCACGTAATGAATTAGTGAAGACATCAGTAATTTTAATATCAACAAACTTACCGATCATATCTGGTGTTCCAACAAAGTTAACAATACGATTTGTTTCTGTCCGCCCAGTAAGTTCCATGATATCTTTTTTCGATGGTCCCTCTACTAATACTCGTTGTTCTGTCCCCAACATTGCACGGCTAAATTGTGCTGCTTGGTTATTGATACGCTGCTGTAATACATATAAACGTTGTTTTTTCTCTTCTTCACATACATCATCAGGCATATCAGCAGCAGGTGTGCCAGGACGAGCGGAATAAATAAAGCTAAAGCTCATATCAAAATTCACCTGAGCAATTAAATTCATTGTTTGTTCAAAATCTTCTGCTGTTTCACCTGGGAAGCCAACAATAAAATCTGAACTAATTTGAATTTCAGGACGAACCGCTCTTAATTTGCGAATAATGGATTTATATTCAAGTGCGGTATGATTACGTTTCATCATGGAAAGCACACGATCTGAACCACTCTGCACTGGTAAATGCAAGAAACTGACTAATTCAGGCGTATCACGGTAGACATCAATGATGTCATCTGTAAATTCAATTGGATGACTTGTGGTAAAACGTAAACGATCAATACCATCGATTGCAGCGACCAGTCGTAATAACTCAGCAAAAGTGCAAATACCATCATCATGAGTGGCACCACGATATGCATTCACGTTTTGACCTAATAAATTGACTTCGCGTACCCCTTGCTCTGCTAATTGCGCAATTTCAAATAACACATCATCAACAGGACGACTAACTTCTTCACCTCTGGTATAAGGGACCACACAAAATGAGCAATATTTATTACACCCTTCCATAATAGAAACAAAGGCAGTTGGACCTTCAGCTCGAGGTTCAGGCAAGCGATCAAACTTCTCAATTTCTGGAAAGCTAACATCAACAACCGAACTTTTCCCCCCACGAATTTGATTAATCATTTCAGGTAGACGATGTAAGGTTTGAGGTCCAAAAATAATATCAACATAAGGGGCACGAGTACGAATATGTTCGCCTTCTTGTGATGCAACACAACCACCAACACCAATGACAAGTGCTGGATTTTGTTTTTTTAATTCTTTCCAGCGACCTAATTGATGAAAGACTTTTTCTTGCGCTTTTTCTCGGATCGAGCAAGTATTCAATAATAATACATCTGCTTCTTCTGGAATTTCTGTTAATTCTAAACCATGAGTAGTATTTAAAAGATCTGCCATTTTTGATGAATCGTATTCATTCATCTGACAACCCCAGGTTTTAATATGTAGTTTTTGCGTCATATTGTTTTAAAAAATTCAGTTAATCTATAAAAAATTTGACTGGCTATTTTACAGGCTCGTCAGTATGCTGGCTAGTTAAAAAAGAGATTTCTTTTGAATTTCCTTCGTTGGCGGTAGAATAGTTGGCAAAAAATAAAAGGAAAGAAACAATGGCGGTCATACCAAAAGACATTATTGTAATAGGCGGCGGGATGGTTGGTGCAGCTTGTGCGTTAGGATTAGGTCAGCAAGGACATCATATCCAGCTCATCGAACAACAGGCTTTGCCTCACTTTTCGCCTCATTCTCCTTACGACTTGCGTATTTCTGCAATTAGTGTCGCCTCAGTTAATTTATTAAAACAATTAACTGCGTGGCAACATATTGAGAAAACGAGAATTTGTCCTTATCGTGCTTTAGAAACTTGGGAAATAGAGGGTTTTTCAACCTATTTTCATAGTGATGAACTAAAACTTTCTGAATTAGGATTTATGGTCGAAAACAATCTAATTCAATTAGGATTATGGCAGGCAATTCAGTCAGTTAAAACCATACAAACCACACTTTGCTCACCAATCAAAGAAGTGACAAAGTGCGGTCAACATTGGCAAATTTTACTTGAAAATGGTGATATGTATTCAGCACCTTTGATTGTCGCCGCAGATGGCGCAAATTCACAGCTCCGCCAAATTGCAGGCATTGGTTTAACAGGTTGGCAATATCGCCAAAGTTGTATGTTAATGATTGTAGACACTGAATTGGAACAGCAAGATATTACATGGCAGCAATTTTATCCCTCTGGACCAAGAGCTTTTTTACCTTTGCTTGATCAGCAAGCCTGTTTAGTCTGGTATGACAGTCCACAACGTATCCAAACCTTAACACAGCTTCCACTAGAACAACTCACAACTGAAGTTAACCAGGCTTTCCCTGCACGTTTAGGAAAAGTCCAAGTAAAATGTGCGAACAGTTTTGAATTAACACGCCGTCATGCACAAGAATATTTCAAACAAGGGATCGTATTAGTGGGTGATGCTGCTCACACAATCAATCCCTTAGCAGGGCAAGGCGTTAATCTTGGTTTTAAAGATGTCAAAGCATTATTAGAGGTCTTACAACAAGCAACACAAAAAGGTGAAAACCCAGCAAGTGATGAAGTGCTTATGCGCTATCAACATAAACGCAAAGCAGATAATTTGTTAATGCAATCAGGTATGGATCTCTTTTATAAAGCTTTTAAAGAAGATATTTTGCCACTCAAAATTGCACGCAATCTCGCCTTATTTGCCACTAACAAAGCCACTCTACTAAAAAAACAAGCTTTAAAATATGCATTAGGCTTATAAAGTGATACTAAAAAAGAGCGGTCAAAATCTTGATTTTTTTGACCGCTCTTTTTTATGATTAATATCCTTCTTCATGCATATTTGGGAAAAACTGTGCTTTCTGAATTCGTTTTACTCTTGTTTCAATTCGCCCGTCAGGATGTAGTTCAACCTCCCGCCAACCTGGTTGTACTGAGTCTAAAGTAAAACTATGATGATCTGGTTTGAATTGGATACAAGTAGAAGGTGTTGCCATTACTTTATAGCCATGCCATTGCCCTTCCATTTCTTGATGGATATGACCATATAAAATGCCTTTTACATGATTAAAAGGCGCTAACACGTCCGCTAAGTCATGCGCATTACGTAAATTATGTTGATCAAGCCATGCCGAATTTGTTGGCAAAATATGATGATGTAAAACAATCAAAGCATAGCGTTCAGGATGATCTTTTAATTTAGAAAGTAACCAATCAATTTGATATTGGCTTAATTCACCATGTGGCACACCAAACACTTGACTGTCCAACAGCAGAATTTGCCAATGTTTTCCCAGTAAAATATGTTTTTTAGCACTCAAATTACCTTGATTTTGATTGAGTATTTCAAACATCTTAGGCTGAAAATCATGATTACCGGGAATCCAAAACACCATTTTTTCAAGCATTCTTACTTGTTCACAAAAATGTAAATAGCCTTCATGACTACTATCTTGCACAAGATCACCTGTGGCAAGAACAAAATCATAATCAAAACAACTCTCTTTGATTTCGTCCAATACCTGTTTAAAACTTTGAAGTGTATTGATGCCTAATAACTCACCCTTTTCATCCTTAAACAAATGCGGATCAGTAATTTGAACGAATTTGAATACTTCCGCTGATGTATCATATGTATAAGTACTGAACAAAGCGAACTCCTACTACTAAAATTTAAAAAATACAAAACTCGTTATAAATTACCGACTTATCAAGTAAATTGCACGTACCAAAATAAAAAAGTGTTAGCTAGGTCATATTTCTTTATGAAATTTTTTTAAAAATTAAACCTAAATCACATTTTTTTATTTACATATTGAACTTATCTTCACTCCACTGATTTTGTAATGTTGAGTAATTTAGCTGTAACCATTGAAGTCCTAAAACGGCAATACCATTATCAATTTTACCTTCATTGATCCACTGATAGGCTATTTCTCGGCTCACCACATGTACACGGATATCTTCATTTTCTTCGGCTAAACCATGAATACCCTTTGCTTGTGTACTATCCACTTTTCCTACAAATAAATGAATACGCTCAATTACACCACCTGGGCTATCCCATACACTTAAACAGTGCTGTAAATGACTGACTTTTACCCCTGCTTCCTCTTCACTTTCACGCAATGCGACTTCTTCTGGTTTCTCTCCTTCTTCAACCATTCCTGCAATCAGTTCTAATAACCAAGGGGATCGATTCGAGTTAGGTTGATAAGCCCCAATACGGACTTGTTCAACTAAAATCACGCTATCTTGTTGAGGGTCATAAGCAATCACAGCTGACGCAGCCCCTTTGACTAATAGCTCACGCGTCACAATTCCACTATAACCACCTGCAAATAATTTGTGTCTAAATTGAACTCGTTTCAGCTCAAAAAACCCCTTATACAAGGTTTCTTCATTTAAAATCTCAATATCTTGTTGTGTAAATTGTTGAATTTCCATTTTATGATTGTCCCCTTAACTTGTTCTTAAGCGTTCTGGCGTGCGCTTTTCTATGCTTTCCTCATAAAAAATTGAACGATTAAATTAAAAATCGTTGAAAAATGTCATCTAAGTGCTGTTCAAGACAGACTTTTCCTGCAATATCTTCATTCTGCCATGCCTGCAATAATACTGCCTGTGAAAACTGTTGCATTGCATATTGAGCAATAGGTAAATAACTAATGTGCCAAGGCTCATAACCAATTTGTTTTTCAGAGGGTAAATTTGTGAAAGGTAAGACAAAATCAAACTGCGCTAAATTCAGCTGTAACCATTGACTCAATTCAAAGAAATATCCGCCTTGCTCATATTCCCATGGTTCAAGTTGTAAATGACAATCCATAGGTAATAAATTTGGATCAAAAATGTCAATTTCAGTGCCCCAATGATGACGACTCGCACCCGGTAAAGCAGACCAACGTAAAATTGCTTGCGCTTTCTGCCAATCAGAAAATATGCTCAAATCTAAGGAGTTGCCATGATCATCATGTACCTTACGCTCACCATGAAATTTGCTATTCCAAATTAATTGTTGGCGTTGAAAATCACGAAAGCTGCTCGCAGGTTGTAAATTAAACCCATTTTTCAAGGCGTGTTGTTGTAATCCTTGGAATGCCTTGACTCCATCTTTGTGTAAAAAATGTTGAGTTGAAAAAGAACAAGGAAGATGAACTAAATGGCTACGTACTTTACCCGTTAACTGCATTGCACTTAATTTAATACTCATACTGAATCCAAAAGATTGTTTAAAATTTGTTGATACACTTCTCCACACTGAACTAAGTCGTTCACATCAACACATTCGTTCACTTTATGAATACTTTTATTTAATGGACCAAACTCAACGACTTCTGCTCCCATTAAAGCGATAAAACGTGCGTCAGAAGTGCCACCACCAGTATCTAAGTGCGGTATATTTTGGGTCACTTTTTTTACTGCACTCACAGTCGCGTCCACTAATTTGCCTTTTGCCGTTAAAAACGGTTTACCAGATAAATGCCATTCAATACGATAGCGTAATTGATGCTTTTCTAGCATTACTGCTACTTTTGATTTGATCTGCTCATCAGTAATTTCCGTACAATAACGTAAATTAAATTGCACATATAATTCCCCAGGAATCACATTATTACTGCCCGTACCCGCTTGAATATTGGCAATTTGCAAAGATGTCGGCGGAAAAAATGCATTGCCTTGATCCCATTGATAAGCCGTTAATTCCGTTAAAAATGCTAATGCTTTATGTACGGGATTTTCTGCTAAATGGGGGTAAGCCACATGTCCTTGAATGCCTTGAATATAAAGATTAGCAGTAATTGAACCTCGACGACCATTTTTGATAATATCACCTAATTGTTGACTACTAGAAGGTTCACCAACAATACAATAATCAATCGCTTCTTCACGAGCCAATAAGGTTTCAACCACACGCACCGTACCATCTTTTGCAGCAGCTTCCTCATCTGAGGTTATTAGCAATGCAATAGTACCTTGATGTTCAGGCTTGGCTTGTACAAAGGTTTCTAGCGCAACAATCATTGCAGCGAGAGAACCTTTCATATCGGCTGCACCACGCCCATACAATATATCATCTACAATCTGTGCTGAAAAAGGTGGATATTGCCATTGCTTTTCATCGCCAACAGGTACAACATCAGTATGACCCGCAAAAGCAATTACTGGAGAGCCAGAACCATGTTTTGCCCATAAATTTAATGTTTTATTAAAAGGCATCCATTCAATCTGAAATCCAAGTTTTTCCAAACGTTCTGCTATCACTTGTTGGCAACCTTGATCATCAGGGCTAATCGAAGGTCGACGAATTAACTCACTTGCTAGAGAAATTATATTTTGTTTCATTTCACACCGCACTTTCACATAACAAAGGGCAGACTTTGCAATCTGCCCTAACTGTATTCTTATTTAAAACAAGCTTCGTACTCTTTTACATTAAAACCAATTAACGCTTTATCTTGCTGCAAAATAATTGGACGTTTTATCAACGTTGGCTGTGCTAAAAGCACATCAAGTGCGGTCTGTTTTGATAAAGTTTCTTTGATTGATTCATCAAGATTGCGCCAAGTCGTACTGCGTTTATTCACTAAATTATCCCAGCCAAATTGTTTTTCTGCTTGTATCAGCCAATTCTTATCTAAGCCTGCTACACGGTAATCATGCAATTGATGGGGAACATTATTATCCACAAGCCATTTCAAGGCTTTTTTGACAGTATCGCAGTTCTTAATACCATAAACTGTAATCATTGTATGTCCTTTTATCTTGAGCTAATAAACAAAAATCCTCGATTTTTTATCGAGGATTTAGTTTATCACTTTTTTAACTTAGTGGTTTGTCAATTTTCCAAGTAATGCATTCATACGTTTAATAAATGCAACTGGGTTTTCTAACGAACCACGCTCAGCTAACATCGCCTGTTCTAACAGCAATTCAATCCAATCGGCAAACTGTTGTTCATCAGCAATATCTGCGACTTTCTGAACTAAACTGTGCTCAGGATTTAATTCAAATGTATATTTTACTTCTGGCATAGTTTGACCCGCCGCAGCAAACAACTTAGCCATTTGAGTAGTCATTTGATCACTACCTGTCGAAACAACTGCTGGTGTATCCGTTAAACGGTGAGTTAAACGTACTTCTTTCACACGCTCACCTAATAAATTTTTCACTCGTTCAATAAATGAAGCATATTGTTCATCTTGTGCCTTGTGATTTTCTTGCTCTTTATCCGCTAAATCACCTAAATCCAAGTCAGCTTTGCTAATTGTTTGCAACGCTTTGCCATCAAATTCAGTCAAGTAACTTAGCATCCACTCATCAATACGATCAGAAAGTAACAACACTTCAATACCTTTCTTATTAAATAGCTCTAAATGCGGACTATTTTTAGCCGCAATGTAAGTATCTGCGGTAATGTAATAAATCGCTTTTTGTCCTTCTTTCATACGTGCCACATAATCTTCTAGCGACACAGTCTGCTCACTGCTCTCATTATGTGTTGAAGCAAAACGTAATAACTTTGCAATGGTTTCTTTATTCGCGAAATCTTCTGCGGGTCCCTCTTTTAATACTAAACCAAATTCTTGCCAGAATGATTGATATTTTTGTGCATCATCTTTCGCTAATTTTTCTAACATTTGCAATGAACGTTTCGTTAAGGCTTTACGTAACGCCGCAGTCACTTTATTATCTTGTAGAATTTCACGTGATACATTCAATGGCAAATCATTACTATCAATTAATCCACGCATAAAACGCAAATAATTTGGCATAAATTGCTCGGCGTCATCCATAATAAATACGCGTTGAACATAGAGTTTTAAGCCCTGTTTATGTTCTCGATTAAACAAATCCCAAGGTGCTTTAGCTGGTACATAGAGCAAACTGGTATATTCCTGATTGCCTTCTACTTTATTGTGTGCCCATAAGAGAGGATCAGCAAAATCATGACTCACATGTTTATAGAACTCTTTATATTCTTCTTCTGAAATCTCATTTTTTGATCGAGTCCATAATGCTTGCGCTTTATTAATTTTCTCCCATTTAATACCTGTTTCTTTCCCTTCATCATCATAAGATTTAGCAAGAATTTCTACTGGTAGACCAATATGATCAGAATATTTACTGATAATTTCACGTAAACGCCATTCATTTAAAAATTCCTTTTCATCTGTACGTAAATGTAAGGTAATTTCCGTACCACGCTGTTTTTTCTCAACATCGGCTACCGAATATTCCCCTTCTCCCGCAGACTCCCAAAGTACCGCTTTATCAATACTCTCACCTGCTGCACGGCTTTTCACTGTTACTTTATCTGCTACAATAAAAGCAGAATAGAAACCAACCCCAAACTGTCCAATTAATTGGCTATCTTTTGCTTGATCACTGCCTAATGAACTTAAAAACTCTTTTGTCCCAGATTTGGCGATCGTCCCTAAATGATCAATCACTTGTGCACGCGTCATACCAATACCATTATCACTGATTGTTAACGTGCCTTTATCTTCATCAAAACTGATACGTACTTTTAAATCGCCATCGCCTTCATAGAGCTCTGGTGCAGAAAGCGCTTTAAAGCGTAGTTTATCTGCTGCATCAGAAGCATTTGAAATCAGCTCACGTAAGAAAATTTCTTTATTAGAATAGAGAGAATGAATCATGAGTTGCAAAAGTTGTTTGACTTCTGATTGAAAACCACGTGTTTCTTGATTATTCGACATAATATTTTCCTTTTCTGATAAATCATACATAAGTGCAGTCTGATATAAGTACAGAAACACGAATTTCAAGAGTCAGGAGAAAATTTTATTACAATAAGAAAAAGAAAAGTGCGGTCAAAATTTTTGATTTTTTGACCGCACTTGGATGAATACTCTGTGAATTAATCTAGATTAGAAGTCGTAACGTAGACCGACTTTAGCACCGTATTGATTAATATTAGTATCTGGGGAATGACCTAAACTATTATATTCAATACCACCATTTAGAGATAAATTATTTGCCAAATTATACTGAGCACCAACAATAGCACCATAACCTAATTTTGACGTTTTAGAATCTCTAAAATAGCTTGGACCCGTATTTTGAATATCAAAAACATTTGATGCTAAACGAGCCCCAATATAAGGTTTAATTGTAGAATTCACATTAAAATCATAAAATGCCGAAAAACCTAAACCATATACTTTTGCAGTAATCGATTCATTATAATGTTTACCAGAAAACTTACCATAATGAGTATAATCAGCTGCTAAACGAAAAGCACCAAAATCATAGCCAACGCTAATACGAGGCTCAAATTTTGTATCACCTAACACTGGATATGCACTGAATTTAGTTTTAGATACACCAATATCACCTTGAACATAAAAATTTGCACTGGCTGTCGTAGCAAATAATGTCCCCATTGCTAATACTAGTAATGATTTTTTCATTATAACATCCTCTTTGATTAATGATTAAATGCAGACTGAGTATAGCATAGTCATATAGAATCTAGCTTTAAATTCAACCTAGATTTACAATCTTTACATAAATAAACAGCTTTTTTATTTTGTACATTATGATGCCTTCGCATTGTAAGATGATGTTCTCGGCATGCACAATGATAGGTTACAGTGTTTCCTTTCACACCAGTAATATCAAACTGATGATATACTTTTGGCTCTAAATCAAACACAACCGCCATAACTTCTCGCCATTCTTTACCATGCGGTTGCACTCGTCCAAAAACTTGATAGACAATTAAATGTGCTAATTCGTGTGGTACAACCTGAGCAATAAATTCTTCACGATTTTCTAATAATAAAATAGGATTTAATCTAATTTCATTGCGTTGTAAATAAGCGACACCCGCTTTTACTCCACGTATCTGATATGTTACAACTGGAACAGGGAAGGTGCATTTGAAATGTATTTCAGCAAGCTGTAAACAATGGATTAATTTACGTTGTACTTGCATTTTTAAATGACGAAATTGCGTGTCTTGTTGCATATAAAAAAGAAGGCGAACTATGTCGCCTTACGTTATTACGATGAAATTATTTTAAACCCGCTGCGCTACGCAATTCTTCAGCACGATCAATTTTTTCCCAAGGGAATTGTTCACGACCAAAATGCCCATAAGCCGCAGTTTCACGATAAATAGGTTGAATTAAATCAAGCATTTTTATTAAACCATACGGACGTAAATCGAAGAATTCACGTACTAATTTAACTAATAATTCGTTCGCTACTTTACCCGTACCAAACGTTTCCACCATAATAGATGTTGGCTCTGCAACACCAATTGCATAAGACAGTTGAATTTCACAACGATCAGCTAAACCAGCAGCCACAATGTTTTTAGCGACATAACGTGCCGCATAAGCTGCAGAACGATCTACTTTTGATGGATCCTTACCAGAGAATGCGCCACCACCGTGACGAGCAGCACCACCATAGGTATCTACAATAATTTTACGTCCTGTTAAGCCACAATCTCCCATTGGGCCACCAATAACAAAACGGCCAGTAGGGTTAATAAAATATTTCGTTTCTTTTGATAGCCATTCATTTGGTAAAACAGGTTTGATGATTTCTTCCATGACAGCTTCATGTAAATCTTTCTGCGTAATGCTGTCACAATGCTGAGTTGAAAGCACTACTGCATCCACCCCAACAATCTTGTTATCTTCATACTTTAAAGTCACTTGACTTTTCGCGTCAGGACGCAACCAAGGCAATGTTCCTGCTTTACGCACATTTGCCTGACGTTCCATTAAGCGATGTGCATAAGTAATTGCTGCAGGCATTAATACATCTGTTTCATTTGTCGCATAACCGAACATGATGCCTTGATCACCAGCTCCTTGATCTAATGGATTTTCACGGTCCACTCCTTGATTAATATCAGAAGATTGTTTTCCAATCGCATTTAATACTGCACATGAATGGCCATCAAAGCCCATTTCAGAAGAAGTATAACCAATATCACAAATGACTTGGCGTGCAAGATTTTCAATATCTACCCAAGCAGATGTCGTAATTTCGCCACCGACTAATGCCATACCTGTTTTTACATAAGTTTCACAAGCGACACGTGCTTTAGGATCTTGTTTTAAAATCTCATCGAGTACAGCATCAGAAATTTGATCTGCAATTTTATCTGGATGCCCTTCTGACACCGATTCAGACGTAAATAAATAACTTGACATGAATATTCCCTAACTAATTTTAAAATACTTTAAGCGGCATCGCCATCTAGACGGCTAATCATACGCTTTTAAATATAAAAGGCAAGTATTTATTACAAAGAGAAATTGTAAGTTTACATCATAGTTATGATGAAATAAGGGTGGTTTAACCTAGAATAGGTTTAGGTTTGGACAGATAATAAACAGCCCCACTAGTTACACTAAGTAGGGCTTATTGTGGTATTTTTATGCTAAAAATTACTTCAGGTTAAAAAAGCTCTTGCTCCACAAAGAAATAAGCAATTTCTCTTTTAGCACTTTCTAAACTATCGGAGCCATGTACTGAATTATGTCGACCATTCAAAGCAAAATCTCGGCGAATCGTACCAACAGCTGCCTGTTCTGGATTCGTTGCACCAATCAAAGTGCGGTAATCTTTAACTGCATTTTCCTTCTCTAACACTAACGCAACTACAGGTGCTGACATCATATAAGCCACTAAATCAGCAAAGAATTCTTTGCCTTGATGTTCAATATAAAACCCTTCTGCCTGCTCTTGCGTTAAACGCAACATTTTAGCGCCTACAATTCGAAAACCAGCCTGCTCAAAACGCATGAGAATTGTGCCAATTAAATTGCGTTGTACTGCATCGGGCTTAATAAGAGATAATGTTCTTTCTAATGCCATTTTTAATCCTTAAACACGTGCTTTATTTAATAAGAAATGTGCTAATGTTTGCACACCAATACCTGTTGCGCCAACTGCCCATACATCACTTGCTGTTTTACGGTAGGTTGCTGAACAATCAATATGCAACCAATTTTGTTGGTAATTTTTGACAAAGTAAGACAAAAATGCTGTTGCAGTACTTGCTCCAGCACCAACTGGTACAGTCCCTATGTTAGCAATATCAGCAAAAGCAGTACTAATTTGTGAACGATGTAATTCAGCGAAAGGCAAACGCCAGAAAGGCTCTTGTTCTGCACGTGCTGAAGTAAATAAAGCTTCGACTAATTTATCATCCATAGACAGCACTGAGTGATAGTCATTACCAACTGCCATTTTTGCTGCACCAGTTAAAGTGGCACAATCAACAATCACTTGTGGTTGCTGCTCATCAGCCTCAATTAAACCATCAGCCAATACCAAACGCCCTTCCGCATCTGTATTTAAAATTTCAGCTGTTACACCATTACGATAAGTAATAATATCGCCTAATTTAAAAGCATTACTACTCACCAAATTTTCTGCACAACATAAATATAACTTAACACGTTGTTGCAAACCACGTGCAATAGCTAACCCCAATGCTCCAGTAACAAGTGCTGCCCCACCCATATCAGTACGCATGGTGCTCATACCTTCGCTTGGTTTGATGCTATACCCGCCACTATCAAAAGTAATCCCTTTACCGACTAAACAAGCAAGAACTGGTGCATCTACTTTACCTGTTGGATTAAAATCTAATTGCAACATTGCTGGTGGATTTGCCGAACCTCGTCCTACATGCCAAATACCTTGGTAATTCTTCGCTCTTAATTCTTCACCAGAAATAATCGTAAAACTTACCGCACTTTTATCTGCATATTCTTCTGCTTGCTGTTCAATGAATTCAGCCGCACGTTTTGCTAATACAAGAGGCGTAATAATTTCTGCCGGTGAATTAATAATTTCACGTACAAAATCGCCACATTCAATACGTGCCAATAACTCTGCTTGTGGCTCATCATCAAGATGTGGGAACGCCAATACATAATCTTGTTTTGCAGTATAAAAGCCTTGATAAAACGCCCAACAACTCTCTAAATCCCAGTTTTCACCAACTAATTCTACATCTTTAATTCCTTGATTACGTAATTTACGTGCTGCTTTTTGTACTAAAGTGCGGTCAATATTGGCAGAAATATGAATGATGGCTTGATCATGATGAAAACTCAGTAGTGCATTTTTCCCCCAAACTTCACTTGCAGCTTGAGTTGATAGGCTAATTTGCATTGGCATAAAACATCCTTTTATTACATGAATTGTGATAACAAAAATAAAGTGCGTTTCACTATACCAGTTTTTACGCACTTTAGTATCCAATTATAAAAATATCTTTAACATTTCTGTGAAAAATAATTCACATACCATTCAACTGTTCTTCGTAAACCAACTGCAAAAGAAATTTCAGGTTTCCACCCTAATTCAGTATAAATCTTACTTGTTTCCATCGCATAACGTACATCATGACCAGGACGGTCAGTCACAAAAGTAATCAGCCGATTAAAATCATCAATATCAGCGAGATCAATTGAAAAATCAGACAATTTTCCCCTTTCGTTTAAGTGATTTAATATGTAACAAATCTCAGTCACAACACAAAAATTCGTTCGTTCATCTTGTGCTGCAATATTATAAGTTTGACCCACTTGCCCTTGGGTCAAGACTAAATAGAGTGCTTTAACATGATCATCGACAAATAACCAATCTCGCCGCTGCTGTCCGTTCCCATATAGCGTCAAAGGTCTTGCATGTAATGCTTGTTGAAGCATAAATGGAATCAATTTTTCAGCATGTTGATAAGGACCATAATTATTTGAGCTAGTCGTCACTAATATAGGTAAACCATAAGTACGCTGCCAAGCACGAACTAAATGATCACTTGCTGCCTTCGAAGCAGAATAAGGACTACTTGGACAATAAGCTGAAGTCTCTGTAAATGCAGACTCATCTAGATTTAAATCACCAAATACCTCATCTGTGGAAATATGGTGAAAACGGAAATTCGCTTTTTTAGATTCAGGCAAAGTTTCCCAATAACCTCGTGTAACTTCTAGTAAGCGATAAGTACCAACAATATTCGCTTGGATAAATGCCTCAGCACCAGCAATGGAACGATCCACATGACTTTCTGCTGCTAAATGCATCACACAGTCAGGTTGATATTGCTGAAAAATACGCTTCATATTCTTGTCATCATTGATATCAACTTGTTCAAAAAAATAACGTGGCTGTTCAGCTGCTATTTTTAAAGCATCAAGATTGCTCGCATAAGTCAATTTATCTACATTAATCACCCAATCTTGCGTTTGAGCCAGAATATAGCGAATTAACGCTGAACCAATAAAACCAGCACCACCTGTGATTAAAATTTTTTTCATTACTTTTATTCTTTTATTTTAAGAGCTACTATTCACAGTAGCTTATCTTACCTTGTTCTTGAAACCAATATAATAAAAACTTTCCTGAACAAGACAAAAACTGTATAATTCGCGAGTATTTATTAAAAAGATTCCGCCAACTTAATCAGTGCGGTAAACATTTGTAGTTTATTCAGAGGAACCAATGGCAAAAGAAGATTGCATTGAAATGCAAGGGACAATTTTAGAAACCTTGCCAAACACGATGTTTCGTGTTGAATTAGAAAATGGTCATATTGTGACCGCTCATATTTCTGGCAAAATGCGTAAAAACTATATTCGCATTTTGACTGGTGATAAAGTAACTATTGAAATGACACCATATGACTTAAATAAAGGGCGTATTATTTTCCGTAGTCGTTAATCAATAGTCACTAAAAAGCACTGATGATTAGTGCTTTTTTAATGCTAATAAAAAACCACTTTTAAAAAGTGGTTTTTAGTTTCTAGTTTGTACTTAAATCAATATTGGCTTGAAGGCGACGTCGAATCAATACATTAAATCCTCTCATTAACAAAAGTAATAGAGATAAAGCATAAATTGGTAGATTGCCTAAAACAGAATAAGGTGTTTTACCTTCTGTTGGGCTTATGTGATAGGTTAATGTCGTTTCAACAAATTGTGGTGCTTGCGCCACAATTTTACCCTGTTCATCAATAAATACACTAATGCCTGTATTCGTTGCGCGAATAACTGGTTTTCCGAGTTCTAATGCTCGCATTCTCGCCATCTGCAAATGCTGCCAAGGACCAATTGAATCACCAAACCATGCATCATTTGAAACTGTTAAAATAAAATCTGTTTCTTTTTGCATATTTTGGCGTAGCTGTTCACCTAAAATAATTTCATAGCAAATCGCAGCAGTGAAATGCTGATTTTTCACTTGTAATGGCGATTGTACCTCATCACCAGCTTGAAAAGCAGACATTGGTAAATTAAATACGTTACCGAGTGGGCGCAAGATCATTTCTAAGGGCACATACTCACCAAAAGGTACAAGATGATGCTTATTGTAACGATTTGCCGTGTCAAGTGAATAAGACTGAGTTTTATTACCTAATGTGACAATCGAGTTAAATAGCTTATCTTGTATTTCATCTTGATATACTGTACCAACGATCACTTCTGTACCGCTTTGATAAGCTAATTCTTGTAATCCTTTAAAAAAAGGCTGAATACGATTTTCTAATACAGGCAATGCAGATTCAGGCAAAATAATAACATCTGTTTTACCTAAGTGTCGCGCGATTAACTTGTGGTAAATATCTAAGGTTTTATAAAGATAATCAGGATCCCATTTCAAATTTTGTTCAATATTGCCTTGTGCTAAAGTTACTTTAAGTCCTTTCTCTTTCACTTGCTTCACATAATTTATTTGTGATGTATAAGCACTCAAACTACTCACTACGACCAGTAACGCAACATTAATCAGAGCAACATTTAATTTTCTTGGTTGATGAAGTAATGCAGTAATAATGCTAAAGATGATTGCACTGACCCACATAACAAAGAAAGTGACACCCGTCACACCAAATAAAGGTGCTAAATGGGCAAATGGACTATCAATTTGGCTATAACCAAATTGTAACCATGGAAACCCCGTAAAAATCCAGCCTCGTAGAAACTCTGTAAAAGTCCAGATCACAGGGTACATTGCTAGGCTGTTAACTTGAAAACGGCGTACTAAATAGGCAAAAAGTACAGGATAGAGCGCGAGATATGCGGCTAACACAACAACAAGTAGATAACTCACAATGAGAGGCGTTCCTCCAAAGTGATGTATGCTCACATGTAACCAATTCACGCCAAAGGTAAAGAAAGCTACCCCCCACCAAAATGCTCCCCAAAGTGCGGTCCGTTTTTCAGCAGTTTTCACAACAAAAATCAAGCCCAGTAAAGCGATATAAGCAAATCCCCAATAATCAAAAGGAGAAAATGCGAAAACACCCATTGCCCCAGAAATAATTGCGATTAAATAAACCCAAATATGTTTCTTCATTTTGTTCCAAATAATTAAGCACGAGTAAAAACTCGTGCTAATTGTTAAACTCATTAACGATTAATCTTCTTTCGCTTCTTCCGCTTTCACAATCTCGGCTAATTGTTCATCCGTAACAGTCACACGCAATTGAATAAGCCGGCGGCTATCAGCTGAAGTCACTTTAAAATTAATACCTTCCAGAGTAATATCTTCACCGCGCTTCGGTAAATAACCGAAAGCTTGCATTACCACACCACCGATAGTATCCACTTCTTCATCGGCAAAATGCGTATTAAATTGTTGATTAAAATCTTCGATGTCTGTTAATGCGCGTACTGCGTAAGTATGGCGCGAAAGCTGACGTACATTGACAATTTCTTCTTCATCAAATTCATCTTCAATATCACCAACAATTTGCTCAAGAATATCTTCAATAGTCACTAAGCCAGATACTGCACCAAACTCATCTACGACAATAGCCATATGAAAACGTTCAGAACGAAAATCTTTCAACATCCGATCAACACGCTTACTTTCTGGCACAATTACCGCAGGGCGAAGTAATGGCATTAAATCAAACTCTTCAGCATTAGAGCGTAAAAACTTGAGTAAATCCTTAGCATGTAAAATCCCCGCAATATTATCTCGCTCATCGGCAATCACAGGAAAACGAGAGTGAGCAGATTCAATAATCGTATCAAGACAAGAATCGAGATTTTGATCAGTTTGAATAAACACAATTTGTGAACGAGGAATCATGATGTCACGTACTCGTAATTCGGCGATTTCCATCACGCCTTCAATCATCTCTCGTGTATCCTGATCAATAAGATCATTTTGTTCTGAATCACGAATAACTTCAACAAGCTCCTCGCGATTCTTTAGCTCCCCTTGGAAAAAACGCCCAAATAAAGATTGAAAAAAACTTTTCTTTTGCAAATGTTCAGTTTGATTAGTATTCGAGTGGTCTTCGTTTATCATAAAAATTTGAATAAGTTTCCGTCAACATTGACCGTTGAAAATTAACATATTTCCTCAATAATAGCAAAAAAAAGCCCCTAGACAGTGGGGCAAAACAACAATTCGCATTGATTATTATAATGTTATAAAAATTGAAATTGTGTCCAGTGATGATATTTCTCATTTGCGCGACTTATTCCTCCTAACTGCCACCATTCTGGATGATTAGGTGTATCTGGTAATGCCTGTGTTTCTAACGCTATACCTGCATAGTCAGTATAAACTCCAGCAAAGCGATTTGGCGTTCCAGCAAGAAAGTTACCTGTATACACTTGTAGTGCTGGCTGCGAAGTCGATACTCGTAAACTCAGTGAACCATCTTGTGCTGTTAAAATCGCACACATTTCCTCTTTATTGTCGCCCAATAAGAAAGCATGATCGTAGCCTTTTACTAATAATTGCTCATCTTGTAAAAAATCTTGTGCAATTTGCTTCATCTGCCGAAAATCAAAGCTTGTTTGTTGCACAGACTTTAATGGTGCATTCGGTATACCTGCTTGATCAACAGGCAAATACTGAGCAGCATTTAACTGCAAATGATGGTTACGAATATCACAACCATAATCTGCATCATTTAAATTAAAATAAGCATGGTTCGTTAAATTTAACGGTGTATCTTGATCCGCTTTAGCATCAAACGTAATTTCAACACAATTGCTCTCAGTCAATGTATAAGTCACGGCAACCTCAACATTTCCAGGAAAACCTTGATCACCATCAGTAGAATACAACATAAAACTCACAAAATTCTGACCGCACTTAACCAACTGCCAACGTTGCCGATCAAAGCTATGCAAACCACCATGCAATTGATGTTTTCCCTGATTCTGACTCAATTGGAAAGATTTGCCATTTAGCTCAAACTGCCCCTGTGCAATACGATTTGCATAACGCCCAACAGTCACCCCTAAATAAGCTTGCTGTACGAGATAATCTTCTAATTGACAGCCTAATAATACTTCGCGTAATTGATTTTTAACGGGCACTTTGCAAGATATCCATGTTGCGCCCCAATCCATCATTTGAATGGACATACCATGACTATTTGTTAAAGTGAAGACCTGAAATGGCAAGCCATCTGGCGCATTTCCTTGTGCAGTTTGAATCAACATACAGCCACTCCTTGCGATGCTGTACATACATAAAAATCTTCTTTTAAACCCGTGTGTTTTTCATAGTTATCTGCAATGATTTGACGCACAGCCTCTACTTTTTCAATTGGTGCAACAGCAACAATACAACCACCAAAACCGCCACCAGTCATTCGAGCGCCCCCAGCATTACCAATGGCAACTTGCGCAAGTTCAACTAAATAATCGATTTGTGGTACAGTAATCTCAAAATCATCACGCATTGAAGCATGAGACTGTGCCATTAATTCACCTAATAATGTGAGATTACCAGCTTGTAATGCTTTAACTGCATCTAGCACGCGCTGGTTTTCTGTCACGACATGACGAGCACGTTTAGCCACTTCTGGATCAAGTGCAGTCAATTCTGCTTCTTTTTGCTTAAATTGTTTAATGGAAACATCGCGTAACGCTTTTACTCCAAAAAATTGAGCAGCCTTTTCACATTGTTGACGACGGGTATTATATTCACCTGCGACTAAGTCATGTTTCACATGAGAATTGACAATCATTACCGCAATATTCTCAGGAATAGGCGTAGGGATAGTCTCTAAACTACGACAATCGATCATTAATAAATGATCTTTTTGACCTAGTGCTGAAATCAACTGATCCATATTGCCACATTGACAACCCACAAATTGATTTTCGGCTTGTTGTCCAATCAAGGCGATTTCAGTATTAGTCAACGCTAAATTTGCTAACTGTTGACAGAATTTACCCACTGCCACTTCTAATGATGCAGATGAACTCAAACCAGCAGATAAAGGAACATTACCTGAAATCACTAGATTTGCACCGCACTTAAATTCTGGACAGCACTGTTGAATAAATTTCACAACACCACGTACATAACCAGTCCACTTTTTACTTAATTCTGGTTCAATTGGTTGGGCTAAATCAAATTCATCCCATTGGGCAAGATCAGCTGCAAACACTTTAAAAATGCTGTCTTCGCGCGCTTGCCCGCTAATTGCTGTACCATAATTAATCGCACAAGGCATGACAAAACCATCGTTATAATCTGTATGTTCACCAATAATATTCACTCGTCCTGGCGCATAAACATTTAAAGTCGGTTCAGTATTAAATTTTTGTTGGAATAAAGTTTGAGCTGATTGCTGTGGTGTCATTTCATATTCCTTTTTTATTGTTCTTTTACAGAGTTCTTAATTCTATTTAAGGGTATTCAACCCCAGTTAACATAATGCTTTTATTTTTGTTTATAATGTACTTCACTTAATATGCGCAATCGTTCTGCTGCCTGCTCCGCAGTTAAATCACGCTGCGACTCGCCTAACATTTCATAACCCACCATAAATTTACGTACCGTCGCAGAACGTAATAAAGGCGGATAAAAATGCGCATGTAATTGCCAATGATCATTACTTTCACCATTAAATGGCGCAGCATGAAATCCCATTGAATAAGGGAAAGAGGTTTCAAACAGATTGTCGTATTTTGTTGTTAACTTTTTCAATGCTAGAGCTAAGTCTTGTGACTGTTCTTCATCTAATTCTGTTAGACGTTTAACTTGTGTTTTAGGCAACAATAAAATTTCAAATGGCCAAACTGCCCAATAAGGCACGACAGCTAACCAATGTGTTGTTTCAACCACAATTCGCTCTTTTAACTCTAACTCACGCTTAGCATAATCAACTAACATGACTGAACCATATTTTTCTAGATAAGCACGTTGCGTCTGATCTTCATGTGCCACTTCATTTGGTAAAAAACTATTCGCCCAAATTTGACCATGCGGATGGGGATTTGAACAGCCCATGGCTGCCCCTTTGTTTTCAAAAATTTGTACCCATTGATATTTTTTACCCAATTCAGCTAACTGATCTTGCCAGACTTTAACCACATCCACAATTTCCGAGACTGTTAATAATGGTAAGGTTTTGTTATGATCTGGCGAAAAGCAGATAACGCGACTTTCGCCTTGTGCTTTTGAAATTTGAAATAAAGGATCTGTCGTTTTTTCTGGGTTAGGTGTATCTTCTAATAACGCAGAAAAGTCATTTTTAAACACGAAAGGCCTTTGGTAATCTGGGTTTTGTTCGCCTGTAATCCGCTTATTATTCGGGCATAAATAACAACTTGGATCATGACTTGGCTTTTCATCCTCTGCAACTTTCTCTTGTTGTCCTTGCCACGGACGTTTAGCACGGTGTGGCGATACAAGCACCCATTGATCAGTTAATGGATTATAACGACGATGTGGGTGATCGGTTGGTTCAAATAGTTGATGACTCATCTTTTATACTCCCAATAACTGAAAACGGTTACATTTTGTTATTTGTATAAGATAACAAATTACCAAAAATAAACTGTTAACTAGATCACAAAATCAATAAATCTCAACAGATTTGCCGTTATTTTTGTGATTTAGTTGTCAAATTCAAAGGTAAGCGTTTTCAAACATAACAAAAATTTTATATGATGAGATTAAGTTGTTCTCAAAGGAAAGGTCATATTAATTATGGTTACTATTCATGATGTAGCACAACACGCAGGCGTTTCTGTCGCCACCGTGTCTCGCGTGCTCAACAACCACCCTTCTGCCAGTGCCAAAGCTCGCTTAGCAGTACAAGCGGCAGTAGAAAAATTAGGTTATCAACCTAACGCAAATGCACAAGCTCTTGCAATGAAAAATACTGATACTATCGGTGTCGTTGTCACCGATGTGACCGACTCCTTTTTTGCTATACTGGTTAAAGCTGTTGATAAAGTCGCTGAAGAATATAAGAAAACAATTTTGATTGGGATTGGTTACCACAATGCAGAAAAAGAAGCTATTGATACATTATTACGTAAACGCTGTAGCTGCCTTGTTGTTCACTCCAAGGCACTGAGTGATGAAATACTTAGCCAATATTTAGCAAAAGTACCAGGCATGGTCATCATTAATCGCATTGTGCAAGGCTATGAACACCGTTGCGTTAGTTTAGATAATGAAAAAGGCACCTTTGTCGCCACAGAAACCTTAATTAAATTAGGACACTGTAAAATTGGCTATATTGGTTCAAATCACTACATTAGTGATGAAGTGGAAAGAAAACAAGGTTATCTCGCGGCACTCAAACATTATCATATCCCGATCATTGAACATGCGATTACTCATAGTTCACCTGACTTTGAAGGTGGAGAAGAAGCCATGATAAATCTATTAAGTTATAACTCCGATCTCACTGCCGTAGTGGCTTATAATGACTCAATGGCAGCAGGAGCAATTTCAGTGTTAAGTGAAAACAACATTAACGTACCAAAACAATGTTCTATTATTGGTTTTGATGATATGCCTATTGCGCGTTATCTTATTCCTAAATTAACGACTATTCGCTATCCGATTGATTTAATGGCAACTTACGCTGCCAAATTAGCGCTCAGTTTAGTTGATCAAGAAGTCAAAGCACCAACCCACATTCAATTTAATCCAACACTGGTAAGGCGTTTTTCCGTAGAACAAAAATAGCCATGTGGATTCATTAGCTATGAAAACGTAAACATTTTCATTTAACCATATAAAAAGTGCGGTGAAATTTCATAAGATTTCACCGCACTTTTTGCATTTATTGAAAAGAAAACAAATAAAAAATGTGATCAATCTAACACTTTCATTAGTCAATTGTAATCGTTTTCACAAATGTGAGTGAGATCACAGTCTTGAACACTATTTTCCAGTATCATGCCAACCAGTTATCTAGGCAAAGTGGGTTAAAAAGCAAAAAGATAACAACATCCATTAGTCCCAAACAGGAGAGTTATTATGAAAAAAACCGTATTAAGCGCAGTAGCTTTAGCAGTAGGTCTAGGTGTTGCTGCCTCAGCAGCTCAAGCAGCAGATCGCATTGGTGTAACCATTTACAAATATGACGATAACTTCATGTCACTAATGCGTAAAGAAATTAATAAAGAAGCTGAACAATTTAAAGATATTGAGTTATTAATGAATGACTCACAAAATGCACAAGCCGTACAAAATGACCAAGTTGATGGATTGATTTCTAAAGGTGTAAAAGCATTAGCAATTAACTTAGTTGACCCTGCTGCTGCACCAACTATTATCGGTAAAGCAAAACCTGATGACATTCCTGTTGTATTCTTCAATAAAGATCCTGGTGCAAAAGCAATTGGTAGCTATGAACATGCTTACTATGTAGGTACTGATCCGAAAGAATCAGGTTTAATCCAAGGTTCATTAATTGCTAAACATTGGAAAGCAAACCCTGATTATGACTTAAATAAAGATGGCAAAATTCAATATGTATTGTTAAAAGGTGAGCCAGGTCACCCAGATGCAGAAGCACGTACTAAATTTGTTATCGAAGAATTAAATAATAAAGGTATTCAAACTGAACAATTATTTATCGATACAGGGATGTGGGACGCTGCTTTAGCAAAAGATAAAATGGATGCTTGGCTATCAAGCTCTAAAGCAAGTCAAATTGAAGTTATCATCGCTAACAACGATGGTATGGCAATGGGTGCATTAGAAGCCACAAAAGCACATGGTAAAAAATTACCAATCTTTGGTGTTGACGCATTACCAGAAGTACTACAGTTAATCAAAAAAGGCGAAATTGCAGGAACTGTATTAAACGATGGTGTTAACCAAGGTAAAGCCGTTGTCCAATTAACAAATAATCTTGCAAAAGGTAAACCAGCTACTGAAGGAACAAAATGGCAATTAAAAGACCGTGTGGTACGTATTCCTTACGTTGGTGTCGACGCTGATAATTTAGGCGATTTCTTAAAATAATAATCTATAACAATAAGTTGTAACTCTCGGGGAGGTAAACCCTCCCCTCTTTTTTATGTGAGGTTGGATATGACCACTCAAATTCCAAATCAAGACAGTGAAATACTGCTCACAATGACTAATGTCTGTAAATCCTTTCCTGGCGTTAAAGCATTAGATAATGCCAATCTTACTGTTCGCTCTCATTCTGTACACGCATTAATGGGTGAAAATGGCGCAGGTAAATCAACATTACTTAAATGTTTATTCGGTATTTACAGTAAAGACGAAGGCGATATCCTGTTCTTAGATAAACCAGTCAATTTTAAAACATCAAAAGAGGCCTTAGAAAACGGAATCTCTATGGTACACCAAGAGCTTAATTTGGTGAAGCAAACCACCGTTATGGACAATCTATGGCTTGGTCGCTACCCATTAAAAGCAGGCTTCGTCGATCATGGAAAAATGTACCGTGACACGAAAGCAATCTTTGAAGAATTAGATATCGATATCGATCCAAAAGAAAAAGTGGCAAAGCTTTCTGTGTCACAAATGCAAATGATCGAAATCGCTAAAGCATTTTCTTATGATGCCAAAATCGTGATTATGGATGAACCAACTTCCTCTCTATCTGAAAAAGAAGTAGAACATCTATTTAAAATCATTGCAAAACTCAAACAGCGTGGTTGTGGCATCATTTATATTTCGCACAAAATGGACGAAATCTTCAAAATTTGTGATGAAATTACGATTTTACGTGATGGCAAATGGATTAATACCGTTGAAGTAAAAAACAGCACGATGGATCAAATTGTGTCTATGATGGTTGGACGTGAATTAACTCAACGCTTCCCACCGAAAACCAATGAACCAAAAGAGACGATCTTAACTGTAGAAAATCTAACCGCACTTAACCAACCCTCTATTCAAGATGTTAGTTTTGAACTGCGTAAAGGTGAAGTATTAGGTATTGCAGGGCTTGTTGGGGCTAAACGTACTGATATCGTTGAAACAATTTTTGGTGTACGTGAACGCAAATCAGGTGTCATTAAACTACATGATAAGGAAGTGAAAAATCGTAATGCCTTTGAAGCAATTAATAATGGTTTTGCTTTAGTCACCGAAGAACGCCGCTCTACTGGAATTTATGCCAATCTCAGCATTGAATTTAATTCCTTGATTTCTAATATGAAATCTTACATTAGTAAGCTTGGTTTGCTCAGTAACGCGAAAATGAAAAGCGATACTCAATGGGTAATTGATTCAATGAATGTGAAAACACCTTCACACAAAACGAATATTGGTTCCTTATCTGGAGGTAACCAGCAAAAAGTGATTATTGGTCGCTGGTTACTAACTCAACCTGAGATTTTAATGTTAGATGAACCAACTCGTGGTATTGATATTGGTGCGAAATATGAAATTTACCAACTCATCATGGAATTGGCAAAAAAAGATAAAGGTATCATTATGATTTCTTCTGAAATGCCAGAATTATTAGGAGTAACAGACCGTATTCTCGTGATGAGTAATGGTAAAGTAGCAGGTATTGTTAATACAGCAGAAACCTCACAAGAAGAAATTTTACAACTCGCTGCAAAATATTTATAAAGCACAGAATTAAGGAAATAATTATGGCTGCGTTAAAACAAAATAAATCCCTTGATTTCTTTAAACAAAATGCAATTTACTTTGTATTGTTGATTCTCTTAGGGATCATCATTGTTCAAGATCCAACGTTCTTAAACTTAAGAAACTTTAGTAATATTTTAACTCAATCCTCCGTGCGCTTAATCATTGCTTTAGGGGTTGCAGGCTTGTTAGTCACACAAGGAACCGACTTATCCGCAGGTCGCCAAGTTGGTTTAGCTGCGGTAATTTCTGCAACGTTATTACAGGCGATGGATAACTTTAACCGCGTTTTTCCAGATCTCCCAGAATTGCCAATTCCGGTGGTTATCTTAACTGTATGTGCAATTGGTGCCATCATTGGTCTAGTGAATGGTTTGGTTATTGCTTACTTAAATGTCACGCCATTTATTGCCACTATGGGGACAATGATCATTGTGTATGGGATTAACTCGCTTTACTATGATGCTGTCGGAGGCTCGCCAATTGCAGGTTTTAACGAAACATTCTCTGCTTTTGCACAAGGTTTCTTTAAATTTGGTACATTTAAACTATCTTACATCACTATCTATGCGGCTATCGCCACCTTCTTAGTGTGGATTCTTTGGAATAAGACACGTTTTGGTAAAAACATCTTTGCTATTGGTGGTAACCCAGAAGCTGCACGTGTATCTGGTGTCAACGTAGCACGTAACTTAGTTGTCATCTACATGATCGCAGGTATGTTCTATGGCTTTGGTGGTATGTTAGAAGCAGGTCGTATCGGTTCTGCCACTAACAACTTAGGTTTCATGTATGAGTTAGATGCTATTGCAGCTTGTGTGGTTGGTGGTGTGTCATTTGCGGGCGGTGTAGGTACTGTCATCGGTGTAGTGACTGGGGTAATTATCTTCACTGTAATCAACTATGGTTTAACCTACATCGGTGTTAATCCGTACTGGCAATATATCATCAAAGGTAGCATTATCATTCTTGCCGTTGCTATCGACTCTCTCAAATACGCGAAGAAAAAATAAAAAGACGTATAGCACTAGCAACAAAAAGGCGATTGTTACAATTGCCTTTCTTTTTTAGTGCCATACAATAAAGTGGAAATTCTCGTGTAAGTTGAATAACCGCAAACTGTCTTATTTGCTGTTATTCACAATTTACTCAAGACATTTTACTCTGATAACCAATGCTAACCTAAAATCGCCTTCAGTAGATTTTCCACAAAATCTAACCGCTCTTTGTGACTACTAAACGCTTTATTAAATCTAAACTTTGTTGGACCATCAAAACGATAAACCGTTGGTTCAGCTTGAATTAGCTGTAAAAATTTCATTGGATCCAATTCAGCTGTTGCTAGAAACTCAATAAAGCCACCTTGTGCATTACCATCAATTTTTTGAATCTGGATCTGCTTCGCTAATTGACGTAATTCAGCAATCTGAAATAAATGGCGTGTTGCTTCTGGTAGTGCGCCAAAACGGTCAATGAGTTCCACTTTCAATTCATCTAAGGCATTTTTATGTTCAGCACCTGCAATACGCTTATAAAAAGACAAACGCATATTCACATCACCTAAATAATCTTCTGGTAATAAGGCAGGTAAGCGCAAATCAATTTCTACTTGCTGCTGAGTCAATTCATCTAGCGAAGGTTCACGACCTGCTTTTAACGCCTTCACCGCACTTTCCAATAAATCCATATAAAGTGAGAAACCAATGGATTCAATCTGTCCACTTTGCTCGGAGCCTAATAATTCCCCAGCACCTCGAATTTCCAGATCATGTGTAGCAAGTATAAAACCAGCTCCCAAATTATCTAGACTTTCTAATGCCTCAAGACGTTTTTGAGCATCTTTCGTCATCGCTTTTGCAGGCGGCGTTAACAAATAAGCATATGCTTGATGATGAGAACGACCTACCCGACCACGTAGCTGATGTAATTGTGCTAAACCAAAATTATCCGCACGTTCAATAATGATCGTATTTGCCGTAGGCACATCAATACCCGTTTCAATAATCGTTGAACAAACAAGTACATTGAAACGCTGATGATAAAAATCTGACATAACACGCTCAAGTTCACGCTCGCGCATTTGTCCATGTCCAATCGTAATACGTGCTTCAGGTACAAGTGCGGTCAGTTTTTCAGCACAATTTTCAATACTTGCCACATCATTATGTAAATAATAAACCTGCCCACCGCGCAGAGTTTCACGCAAAATGGCTTCGCGAATAATGCTATCATCAGCTTGTTTAACGAAAGTTTTAATTGTTAAACGGCGTGCTGGTGGTGTTGAAATAATGGATAAATCACGAATACCATGCATTGCCATATTTAACGTACGTGGTATTGGCGTAGCAGTTAAAGTCAAAATATCAATATTGGCACGTAATTGCTTAATACGTTCTTTTTGACGTACCCCAAATCGGTGTTCTTCATCAATAATCAACAATCCCAGATCACTAAATTGCACATCTGATTGAAGTAATTTATGGGTGCCAATTAAAATATCGACTTTTCCTTCGACTAAATGTTGCAATACTTGCTTTTGTTCTTTTGCTGTTTTAAAGCGAGAAAGTACTTCCACATTTACGGGCAAATTCGCAAAGCGATCTTTAAAATTTTCATAATGTTGTTGTGCTAACAATGTCGTAGGCACTAATACAGCAACTTGTTTCTGGTTCATGACGGCTAAAAATGCCGCTCGCATTGCGACTTCTGTTTTACCAAAACCCACATCACCACAAACTAGTCGATCCATCGCTTTTGGCTGACACATATCAGAAATCACTGCATTAATTGCTATTTCTTGATCAACAGTTTCTTCAAAAGGGAAAGTAGCTGCAAATTGTTGAAACTCTTCTCGATCATACTGAAAAGCAAAACCTTTCTGCGCTTCGCGCTGTGCATACACATCAAGTAATTCCGCTGCCACATCACGAATTTTTTCAGCCGCTTTCTGACGTGCTCTCACCCATGCGTCACTACCAAGCTTATGTAATGGCGCACTTTCATCTGAACCACCGACATAGCGGCTAATTAAATGCAATGATGAAACTGGCACATAAAGCTTAGATTCATTTGCATAATTTAGTAACAAATACTCAGCACTAATCCCACCATTTTCAAGAGTGACTAAGCCAGCATAACGCCCTACACCATGCTCTAAATGTACTACTGGCTGCCCAATTTTTAACTCAGCAAGATTGCGGATTAACGTATCTGGGTTCACAGATTTCCGTTTATCTCGGTTACGCTGTTGTACTCGTTCGCCTAATAGCTCTGTTTCAGTAATTACTGCCAAAGGTGGTTCTTGCGCTATCACAAATCCTTGCTCTAACGCACTGATTAATAAGTTATAAGGCTGTGTAACTTGCGAAAGTGCGGTCAGTTTTTGAGGTTTTATTTTAAGTGGAGATAGCAAATCTAATAAGGTTTCACGCCGTCCTTCTGTTTCTACTGAAAAGACAATGCTGCCTGCAAACTGTTCCGTAAATTGACGTAACAATTTCAAAGGTTCTTTTTGTTGCGATTGAATAGTGAGTTCAGGTAAAGCTTGTAACGCTAAATTTTTCTGACGAGCAGAAGAGCGGAGCTTCTCATTTTTTAAGCTTATCCTTGGGTATTGTTTTAACTGATGATAAATCTCATCAATGCGTTGCCACAAGCGCTCTGGGGGCAATAATGGACGCATAGGATCCACTTTGCGGCTTTCATAGCGTTGTTGTGCATCTTGATAGAAACGCTCACCCTGTGCTTGAATGTCACCTAAATCCAGCCATAAACTCTGCTTAGGTAAATAGTCAAACAGACTTACCATTTGTTCAAAAAAAAGTGGTTGCCAATATTCAATCCCTGAAATTAACGTGCCTTTACTTACTTGCTGATAAATATGTTCTGGATCTCGGCGAATTTCGCCAAAAGTTTCGCGAAATTGCGCTCGGAAGAACTCGATCCCTTTATCATCCGTAGGAAATTCATGTGCGGGCAACAAATTAATCGAGTTAATTTCAGCTAATGTGCGTTGCGTATCAACATCAAAAGTGCGAATAGAATCGATTTCATCATCAAAAAAATCCAAGCGAAACGGCTGTGTACTCCCCATAGGAAATAAATCTAACAATGCACCACGAACCGCGTATTCTCCATGCGCCAAAACTTGTTCTACTGCACGATAACCTGCGCTCTCCAGTTGCAAACGCATTTTCTCAATTTTTAGACGATCGCCTTTTTTAATTAATAAAACATTATGTTGTAAAAATTCTGGTGGACATAAACGCTGCATTAACGTGCTAATAGGTAAAATGAAAATCCCATTTTGGCTATGTTGCAATTGGAATAAGGCACTTAAACGTGAGGAGATAATCTCTTGATGGGGGGAAAATGCATCATACGGTAAAGTTTCCCAATCAGGAAAGAAAGTAATTTTTTGTTGACTGAATTGTGACAAAATTTTTTCTAAACGTACCGCACTTCGAGTATCCGCAGTCACTACGATACTTAATCCATGATACTGACTAGCAATTTCACTGATGATCAACGCCTCAGCTCCAGATAGCACATTACCTAAAATTTTATGATCATTAGCTTCGGTTGGAATAGTTAAATCAAAATAGGTGGTTGTCATAACTACAGTATATTGTGAGATAAAATAAAATGAAAAGATGGAGCACAGTGTAGCCTAGTTTAGGCTTTTTTCCAATAAATATCTGTATAAAAAACCAGTAAAAAAGCCAAGCTAAACTTGGTTTCCTCTCTAAAATGTTTTCTTTTTTGCTTCTTGCGCCGCTTTTTCTTCTGGTGTCCAATCTTCATCAAATTTCACAACTGGCACGCAACAACAACCTCTACCCCCACCACGTTCTACACCAATATCTTTACAGAATTTATTATATTCATCCCAAACTCTACGCAATAAGCTTTTTTTCTTAGTGTTTTCGCTCATTATGCTTCCTCCCCCATTGCTTTAGTAAGATAACAATATCATAAAACTGTTGTATATTTTTGCAACATTTTCTTGACTTCTAAACGACAACTTTTCAACCAATTTTGTTTACTTAGTGCTAATTGAGTGGTGTGGCGATGTTGGCAATATGCGCTTAAGCTTGGACAATCTTGTTCGCTGGAAACAGCCATTAAACGCTGAATTGAAGGTAAGCAAGCGGACAGCGTAGTATGATAATCAGCAAATTTCTGTAAAATAGTAATATCTTGTGGCAATAATTGCCAATCTTGTGTAGATAATACAAATTCAGTTCGCAAAGGATGAAAAGAAAATGCCAAATTACGTTCAAATTGGGATTTAGCCTGCTGACAAAACTGTTCACCTTGTGCAGTTAATGGTTTTACAGCAATCACTGAATAACAACCACTACTCGCCTCTTTTTGCTCGCCTAAATTCACCAAAAAGAAACCGCACTTTTGCCAAAAATACGCTAATGCGGTGGTGTAACCAAAACTGACAGAAAGAAAATCGACTTGGCAGTCTTGTACTAAGGTATCAACAAGTTGCCTCCCTATTCCTTGCTGCTGCCATTGTGGTAACACGGCAATACGTGAAATACGCCCAGATTTCAAACGGCAAGCATCAGGCAAGTGTGCTTGAAAACAAAGGGCTTGTGCAACTAAATTACCTCTTGGTCGACGAATACCACGTTCAATTGCCCAAATCAATTGCTCATCGATAAGCCCCCCTTCCTCTACCAACCAAATCGCACCGACAAGCTGATGTGCACTTTCTGCAACATAAAATTGCTGTTTTGGTGCATCAAATAAACGCCGTAGATCAACGGGTGAAGTACGGTAATGCGCTAATGTTAACAACGCATAAAAAGGTATTATTTTTTGTTGTGTAACCAGTTGTTGTTGCGTGTAGGCTTGGTAAGTGAATGTAGTTGTCACGCTCTTTTCGAGTTGTAACAATTGATCCTCAGCTTGCAATAACAGTAACTCATCAATAAAAGCTTCTAATTTATCCTGCTTTTGCCAACGCAAAGGAGTGTGCAATTGCAAGTGTACAAAAGGACGCTTAAGATTTGCCATGAATTTAAGTAAAAACCCTCGTCCAGTACCTTCATAGCTTTGCATTGTTGTGGTACATAAAACTTGTTTAAAACTTGCAGTGAGATGATTAAGTAATGGCAAAGGAATCATGGCAGCTTCATCAATTAATAACCAATGTTGTTCAAATTGCTGTGGGTTTTGTTGAATTTGCGCATAAAGTTGATCTGGCGACAGAAATTGCACATCCACATCAGCAAATTCTCGTAACACATTGACCGCATTTTTATTTGGCGCAGTCAGAATCACAGGCTGCTTTTGTTGTACTAAATATTTTGCCCATAAACCAGCTAAAGCAGATTTACCACGTCCACGTTTTGCTGTCACAATAAAAATGGGCACACTTTCTTGTATCAGCTGAGATAAAATCTGCTGCTGTTCAAAAGTAGGTACTTTATTGCTTAAATGTTGTGTATGTTGAGATATCGTTGTCTGGAGAGAAGCTAAAACAAAAGGGGGAATTGTCTGTTTGTGATAAACTGGAAACGCATATTTAGCCACTTTTTGTTGGAAAAAGCGGCTAAAATGCGGTGTTGTAATTGGTTGTTCTTCACCACACCAACGTAAACTATCTTGATCAGGCTGACTCACTAAATCCTGCCAGTCAGGAAGTAAAATCAACAAGATACCTTGCAGGGTTAAAGTACCACTTGCTACTGCTAAGGCTTCTAAATTTAGCCCTTGCCAACCATTATAAATAATTAATGAAAACTCACGACCTAGCAAATTTTTTGCTGTGTGAAAAGGAAAATGAGGAATAGAAGTAAAGTGCGGTAAACATTCACCAATCCATACCGCACTTTTTTGTTGTATTAAATGATCAATCTGATATAAACATTGCTGTACAAGTAGTGCTTCAGTACCTTGCCAAAAAACCACATGTCTGGTCATATCAATTCATGCCCATTAAAATGGTGATTTCATACGACGTTCCATTTCTTCTTGCTGATCACGAATTCGGCGTTCAATCGATTTTTGTTGTTCTTGGATACGACCATGAATTGAAGTATCACGCGGCTCTTCTAATCCACGTGCACGTCTAGCTTCTTTAAATCGCTGTTGATAACGTTCTTTTAATGTACGGCAATCACGCTCACGAATATTGGTAATATCATGTTTTACTTGTTTATATTTGAACTGAAAATAGCGATAAGATTCAGGGTCATCATAAATCGTTTGCGCATTCTCTTTTCCAACAATTTTCACTAATTCTTCATATACTAAATCTTTCAATACTTGTTTTTCTAAGGCAGTTAAACGCTGATCTTGTTGTTTTCCTAATTCTGGGTCTAAACAACTATGCGTATTATTTTGCGCCAAAACGAACTTGTGCATTTGTTCAGTAGAAATTTTATATTGCGGCGTATTCACTTTTGGCTTTCTTGGGGATTCACTGTGCTCAAAAGGAGGCTCAAATTTAGGTTCATATTGAGGCTCATATTGTGGATAAGGATAATAAGCAACACATGCTGTTAAACTTAACATCGATAAGCCAATTAGTAATTTTTTAAACATCATTTCTTCCTATCTTGCTCATGACGAGGGAAAATCCAATACAAGATTACCTATTTTCCCCTGATTAAATTTAGGTTTTCTTTGACCACTATTTTACAAAATGGTTTAAAAGTGTGGTCTATTTTTACAAAATTTTTATGCTTTCTCACTCAAATAAGGATCATCAAAGCCAAGAGCTTGCATAATTTCAGTTTCTAGGCTCTCCATTTCTTCTGCTTCCGCATCGTCAATATGATCATAACCCAGTAAATGTAAACTCCCATGCACAATCATATGCGCCCAATGTGCCATCAGCGCTTTACCTTGCTGCTGTGCTTCCTTTTCTACAACTTGGCGACAAATAACTAAATCGCCTAACAAGCTAAGTTCGACTTCATCTGGACACTCAAAGGGAAAAGAAAGCACATTTGTGGGTTTATCTTTACCACGATAAGTCAAGTTTAACTCATGGCTCTCAGCTTCATCTACAATGCGTACTGTCATTTCCACATCTGACAATTTAGGCTGTAATGCTCGATTTGCCCATGCTTGAATTTGTGCTTCACTCGGTAAGTTTTCTCGATGTTCAGTAGCAATTTGTAAATCAATGATCACTTGTTTCATTTATGTATTCTCATTAAGCGAATTTTCTGACCGCTCTTTTTCAGCAAACTCTTGGCGACGTTGCTCAGCAATTGCAGCACGACGCATTTCATCTTGAGCTTCCCAAACATCATAAGCCTGCACCACTTTTGCCACTACTGGATGGCGGACAATATCTTTACTTTCAAAATAGTTAAAACTCAGTTCTGGTACATGTTCTAATACTTCAATAGCATGACGTAAGCCTGATTTTTGGCTACGTGGTAAGTCAATCTGCGTAATATCACCCGTAATAACTGCCTTTGAATTAAAACCGATACGCGTTAAAAACATCTTCATTTGTTCGACTGTGGTATTTTGGCTTTCATCAAGAATAATAAAGCTATCATTCAAAGTACGACCACGCATATAAGCTAAAGGTGCAATTTCAATCACATTACGTTCCATTAATTTTTGCACACGCTCAAAACCTAACATCTCAAAAAGTGCGTCATACAGTGGACGTAAATAAGGTTCAATTTTTTGCCCTAAATCACCAGGTAAAAAACCTAATTTTTCGCCTGCTTCTACTGCTGGACGAGTCAACAAAATTCGACGGACGTCCTGCTTTTCTAAAGCCTCAACCGCTGCCGCTACTGCCAAAAAAGTTTTCCCTGTCCCCGCAGGACCAATACCAAAACTGATATCATGCCGAAAAATATTATGTAAATATTGAACTTGATTCGGACCACGTGGCTTAATCAAACCACGTTTGGTTTTAATTGAAGAAGCATATACTTTGCTGCCTTCAGTATCTTCACTCTGTTGTACTAAAATACGACTTTCTTGAATAGCGATATGTACATCTTCTAAATCCAGCGCTTTAATTTGGCCACGCACAGGTGCGGTTTCTAAATACAAAACTTGAATTAATTTAGCCGCACTTTTCAGCAAAGTAGCATGATGAAGCTTATTTTCCTGCGTGTTAGCTTGAATAGTAAAAGTAAAATTACGACGTAAAATTGTTAAGTTCAATGATTTTTCAATCAGTTGTAAATTACCTTCATATGCCCCACACAATGCTTGCAAACGCGCATTATCCTGTGGCTCCAGTGTAAATATTTCAGTGAGTAAATCGCTCAAAGCTAAACCTCAAAATAAAATTTAAAATTGTCTGTATTGTAAAGAGATTAGCCCGAATTTGCTAGGTGAGATTGTAACAAGGATAAATAGAAAGAGATTTTATCTTGACAAAGAAAAATAAAGGCAAGCTTCTTTGCTTGCCTTCACTTATCACATTATAGCAATCAAAATTTGCTTATTTTACACGTGAAACGTATTCACCAGAACGTGTATCAACTTTGATAACTTCGCCAATTTGAACGAATAAAGGGACTTTGACTACCGCGCCCGTACTTAATGTTGCAGGTTTACCACCTGTACCCGCAGTATCACCTTTCAAGCCTGGGTCGGTATCGACAATTTCTAATTCTACAAAGTTTGGTGGTGTAATTGAGATAGGAGAACCATTCCATAATGTCACGATACAATCTGCTTGGTCTAATAACCATTTTTCTGCATCACCAACGGCTTTCGCATCAGCTGAATATTGTTCAAATGTTTCTGGATGCATGAAATACCAGAATGCATCATCTTTGTATGAGTAAGTTAAGTTTAAGTCCATTACATCAGCAGCTTCAACTGAAGTACCAGATTTGAAGTTCACATCCAATACTTTGCCAGAAATTAATTTACGGATACGCGTGCGAGTGAATGCCTGACCTTTTCCAGGTTTAACAAATTCATTTTCAACGATCACGCAAGGTTCACCATCTTGCATAAATTTTAGACCTGGTTTGAAATCACTGGTAGTATATGTAGCCATATTATCCTCAAGTTATAAAGAGATTGTTTTCAAAAGTGCACATTTTAACTCAAAATATAGCAATTAGAGAAGAACAAAGTTGGACAGATCATCTAGCAAATGCCATTTCCGATCCGAAAATATTATTAAAAACACTCAATTTACCCATTACCTCTTTTGAAAAAGATATTGAAGCACGCCGCCTATTTGCTATGCGAGTGCCATTGCCTTTTGTCGCTAAAATGGAAAAAGGCAACCCGAAAGATCCTCTTTTCCTACAAGTGATGACTGCCAATGATGAGTTTTTGCAAGTAGAAGGCTTTATACAAGATCCTCTGCAAGAACAGAATGCGGTTATACCTAGCGTTTTACATAAATATCGTAACCGTTTGTTATTAATGGTTAAAGGCGGCTGTGCTGTAAATTGTCGATACTGTTTCCGCCGCCATTTTCCTTACGCTGATAACAAAGGTAATAAAGCAAACTGGCAAAAAGCATTAGAGTATATTTCTACTCGCCCAGAAATTGAAGAAGTGATTTTTTCTGGTGGCGATCCTTTAATGGCAAAAGATCATGAATTAGCCTGGTTAATAAAAAAGCTAGAAAACATACCGCACTTACAACGTCTGCGCATTCATACACGCTTGCCTGTTGTGATTCCACAACGCATTACAGATGCACTCTGTCACATGTTAGCAAACTGTCGTTTACAAAGTGTCATGGTGACACATATCAACCATCCAAATGAAATTGACCAACAATTAACACAAGCAATAATTAAACTAAAACAAGTTGGTGTGGTCTTATTAAACCAAGCAGTGTTACTTAAAGGGATCAATGACAATGCTGATACTTTAAAACAATTAGGTGATAAACTGTTTACCGCTAATATTCTGCCTTATTATTTACATTTACTAGATAAAGTAGAAGGCGCAAGCCATTTTTATATTGATGATAAACAAGCAATAAAAATTTACAAAGAATTACAAAGTATCACTTCAGGCTATTTGGTACCGAAATTAGCCCGTGAAATTGCGAAAGAGCCAAATAAAACCCTTTATACAGCATAGGAAAATCAATAAATATCCTTTAGAATAAACCAAATTTTGACCGCACTTTAAAGTGTATATAAGTTAAGCTATTTAGAATTGAGGTACTATCGTGGATTCAGAAAAACAAAAGCCAGAGGTTGAACATAATCCAGCACAGAATGAGTTGGATTTAGAGTTTAACCAAGTTGAGCCAATTACACCGAAAAAAGTGATTAAACCAGAGCCATCAATTTTTGATAAAGCAAAAAGTTTATTTGCTAAAAAGGAGCAAGCAGAATCTCAATTTAGTGCACGTAAAGAACCTACATTCAGTGAAGCAGCAATAGCTAATACTGAAAATGATACTCAAGAAACAACAGCAGACGTTCAGTATGCACAACCCGAAGCAACGTCTGTTGCTGTTGCAACGAAAATCAACTGGAAAAATCCAGAAACTTGGCCAATGTTACAAGTATTACCACAACAACACCGTCGTTTATTTGTCACATTATTAGCCCTCATTTTATTACTGATTATTTTCTTTGCCTTAAAACCAAGCTCTGAAACAGTCCAATCATTTGAACAACAAAATAGTAATGCGGTACCAATTCAATTCCAGCCTTTAGATAAGCAGCAAGCACTTGAAAATTCAATTTTGGATGATTTAAAGAAACCGCAAAAGATAAACGAGCCAACGACTATGCCTGTTGAACGTGTACAAAATGATACGACATTAAATAATATGTCAACAGCGCCAGATATAGCCGTGCCACCGACAACAATACAATCTACTGAAACTGAGCAACCTAAAATTGAACAGCCTATTGAAATAAAACCTCAACCAGTAAAACAACCAGTGGAACCACAAAAAGTTGTTGAGAAAGTACAGGCAGTTGAAAAGCCGAAAGTGGTGGAAAAAGCAAAAGTTATTGAACAAACTAAACCAGTAGAAAAAATAAAACCCCTTGAAAAAGTAAAGGCTGAAAAGAAAGCCGCACCTGTTGTTGATGCTGAACCAGCTAAATCAAATAAAGGGAAAACGCTAACCATTCCACAAGGCGTGAGTTTAATGCAAGTTTTTCGCAATCATAATTTAAATATTGCAGATGTAAACGCCATGACAAAAGCAGCTGGAGCAGGTAATGCCTTAAGCAGCTTTAAAGCAGGTGATAAAGTGCAAGTTGCAGTAAATGCACAAGGGCGAGTCACTGAACTTCGCTTAGAAAATGGTGCAAGATTTATTCGCCAAGCAGATGGTAGTTATCTTTATAAAAAATAAGGACATGTAAAAAAGCCTGTGTAATCACAGGCTTTCTCTTGTGTAGTCAAAAATTCACTTTATAACCGTTCTTTTTCACCACCAAAATCATCAAGTAAATTCTCAATCAATTGGCTTAACACCCCTGTCATCAACACAAAATCAGCATCAAAACGTTGCGCATAATCTTCTTTTAAAATATCATCATTTTTCTCACGAATTTGATCCGCAAACTTTAAGCGCTTCAAAGTACCGTCTTCATTTAACACAAAACTGAGATGCTCTTCCCAAGCCAAAGACAATTTAGTGACAAGTTTACCTGCTACTAATAATGATTGAATTTCTTCTGAATCTAAATTTTGCTGCTTACAACGAATAATCCCAGTATCACTACTGCCAGTTAACTCTGCTTCTTCTAAAGGTATCAACCATTGTGGCGTACTATCATGACTGATCCAATCTGTCATAATTAAACTAGGTTCATTAGCAAAAGCTAACGGCACGACAGGTAAAGAACCGAGTGATTTGCGTAATAATGCCAATGTATCTTCTGCGCGTTTACTTGATGCACAATCCACATAAATCAAATTATTCTCTGTATCAATCCATAATGCGGTTTGTTGACTTTTACTAAATGCGCGCGGCAATAATCCAGCGATGACATCATCTTGCAACGTTTGTTTTTCCACTTTCTTTAATTTGCGATTTTCTTTTTGTTCTAACTGAGTCACACGCTGTTCAAGTTCAGCATTGACTACCTGAGCTGGCAAGATTTTTTCTTCTTTATGTGCGACCAATAAGAGTTGTTTGCCAACTGAAAAATATAACAATTCACTGCCTCGTAAAGGGTTTGTCCAGCCAAATTTACTCATATCTGATTGCTGGCAAGGATGATATTCACATCGTTGTAATTGATTTTGTAGTAATTCAGCTGACCAATCCAAATCTTTAGTTAAACGATAAATCATGGCGTTTTTAAACCAAAACATAGTTTGTTCCTTCTTTTTTTCAGGTAGAATAGGCAAATTCTGTGTCGCATTCGCGACAATATCCCTCATATTGTAACGTAGTTCGAGATAAAATATGCAAACTAAATCCATTTGCTTTATTGGTGGCGGAAATATGGCGCAAGCGATTATTTTCGGTTTACTCAAACAAGGCTATCCTGCGGCACAAATTACGGTTTGTGATCCTAATACTGACAAACTAACGCAATTTGCCCAAAAAGGTATTCAAGTAGTCGAAAGCACAGAAATAAACAATCAAACTGCGGTCAGAGAATCAGAAGTTTTACTGCTTGCCGTCAAACCACAAGTACTCGCCGATGTTTGTCACAGTTTAAGTGCGGTCAATTTTACCCAAAAATTGGTGATCTCCATTGCAGCGGGTATCTCGCAGGCAAGGTTAAGTCAGCTTTTACCCTCAGCTCAACATATTGTTCGAGTGATGCCTAATACACCAGCACTCGTTTCAGAAGGGATGTCAGGCTTATTTGCGCCTACCAATTTACCTATTGAACTCAAAAATTTTGCACAAGATTTATTAGCTGCGGTAGGTAAAACTTGTTGGGTGGCAGATGAAGATCAAATGCATGCAATTACAGCAGGTTCAGGAAGCAGTCCTGCCTATTTTTTCTTATTCATGGAGGCAATGCAAAAAGCCTTGTTAGCGATGAATTTAGATGAAACTACTGCGCGTTTATTAGTACAGCAGTCAGCATTAGGAGCAGCAAAAATGGTGGTAGAAAATCCAGAACTTACCATTTCCACCCTACGTGAAAACGTCACCTCCAAAGGAGGCACAACCGCTGCTGCACTCGCTATATTTAATCAACAAAATTTACAACAAACTGTTCAACAAGCCATGCATGCTTGTGTCGAACGCTCTCAACAAATGGAAAAATTGTTTTAATGAAAATTTCAGCATTTAACTGGCTTGCTTTAAGCTTTTTCGGCTATTTTTGTGCTTACGGTGTGTTTGTCCCTTTCTTTCCCGTGTGGTTAAAATCCCAATCTTATGGAGAAGAATTAATCGGATTAGTTATCGCTAGTTCTTATGTCTTTCGTTTTATTGGTGGTATTTTCTTTTCCAGCCTGCTTAAAAAAGCTTCTCAACTGATCTACGCTTTACGCTATTTAGCTTGGATAAGTTGCCTGATTGTCTTCAGCATGAGTTTCATTGCAGAAAGCTTTTGGTTACTCTTTATCGCTATCGCCTTATTTGCAATGGTCAATTCTGCAGGTATGCCGCTGAGCGATACGCTTGCAAGTGTGTGGCAACAGCAAATCCATTTAGACTATGGTAAAGCCCGCTTGATCGGTTCTCTTGCTTTTGTCGTCGGCGTTGTGGTGTTTGGTTATGTTATTGGTACATTAGGAGAAAGCAGTATTGTATGGATTTTAACCGCACTTTTAATGATTTACGCTACTATGCAAATGACAATCCCAACCCCCATGCCTGAAGATCAACAAAGTGCGATAGGAAATCAGGTTAGCTTTAAACACTTATTACAAAACAAAACGACACTGCGTTTACTTATCGCTATCTCATTAATTCAAGGGTCACATGCTACTTACTATGCCTATAGTGTCTTATATTGGACGAGCTTAGGGATTTCTGTACAAACAACCAGCTTATTGTGGGGATTAAGTGTGATCGCAGAAATGTTGTTATTCTTTTTCTCAACCAAACTCTTTCGTACTTGGAAAGTTAGTTCGTTATTTTATTTATCCGCTATCGCTACTGTAATACGCTGGGGAGCACTCAGTGTCGCAGAAGAAATAATGTCATTAGCCCTCATTCAAACATTACATAGTTTTACTTATGCAGTAAGCCACTATGCCATCATTCGCTACTTCACTACACAACCTATTTCACATATTGCCAAGCTCCAAGGCTTATATAATGGTATTTCTGGTTGTGGCGCAGTCGCACTCCTCACTGCGCTTTCAGGTGTGTTATATCCTATTTCTCCTACCATCACTTTTCTTGTTATGATGGCTTTTGCGGCACTCGCTTTAGTTGCTATTCCACGTAAAGTAGATGCATTTTTGCTTAAAAGGTGCTAACTATGAAAGATAGCGCGTTAATTGAACTCTTTCTGAATGAAGTGTGGATAGAAAAACATTTATCTGAAAATACAGTGCAATCTTATCGTTTAGATTTGACTGCACTATCAAAATGGCTGGAAAAACATAACTTAACGCTACTGAATTTAGATGCAATAGATTTACAAACTTTTTTAGGAGAACGTTTAACACAAGGTTATAAAGCAACCAGTACAGCTCGCTTATTAAGTGCAATGCGTAAATTATTTCAATATTTGTATCGAGAAAAATATCGTGCTGATGATCCTAGCGCAGTATTAAGCTCACCCAAACTGCCTACTCGCTTGCCTAAGTATTTAACTGAACAGCAAGTAACAACTCTATTAAATTCACCTGATGTAGAAATTCCATTAGAATTACGAGATAAAGCAATGATGGAATTATTATATGCGACAGGACTACGTGTTACCGAATTAGTTTCACTGACTATCGAAAACATAGATATTAATCAAGGCATTGTACGTGTCATCGGTAAAGGTAATAAAGAACGCATAGTGCCTATCGGAGAAGAAGCAACTTATTGGATCCGACAATTTATGCTTTATGGTCGTCCATTTTTGCTTAATGGACAAAGTTCAGATGTGGTTTTTCCAAGTAAAAGAGCAGTACAAATGACTCGCCAAACTTTTTGGCATCGGATTAAACATTACGCACTACTTGCAGAAATTGATATAGCTAGCTTATCACCACATGTACTTCGCCATGCATTTGCTACCCATTTAGTGAATCATGGTGCAGATTTACGTGTAGTACAAATGCTTTTAGGTCATAGCGATCTTTCTACTACTCAAATTTATACTCATGTTGCGAAAGAACGCTTAAAGCATTTACATCAACGCTATCATCCAAGAGGATAAAAATAAAAAAACTGCATCAAGAAGATGCAGTTTTACTAATTTATTATCGTTTAAAAAGAATCTTTTAAACGTTCATCAGCGCGGCGCGCCTCACCTTTATGTTGTAATTTATTTAACTGACGCTCTAACTTTTCTTCGACTTCATTAACTGCTTTATACATATCATCTGACTCAGCTTTCGCAAACAAGTCACCTAATGGCGTGCCAATTGATGCTTCAACAGAGAAGCCCTTGGGGATTTTGTTTAAAATAAAGTGGGGATTGATTAATTGAGTTTGCCATTTTCCTAATTTAGCAAGTCTATCTTCGACATGAGCACGGATTGCAGGGGTGATTTCCATTTGTTTGCTTGTGATATTTAGAGTCATAGCATTTACCTCTCTGTTGAAAAGGGGACTTAATGTCCCTTGTGATTAATAATCCTTAACTACAACATAGTCCCCTTGTCATCAGTTTTCAAGTTTTTTTGCTGAATTTTTTTGGAAAAGTTCAAAAGTATGATCTAGATAGAAAAATTATCATTTAATACTAGATTATTAAAAGAAAGTTGCTATGATTGAGAAGATTCTATTTTGATATCCTCTCAATCTTTTTGCTTACATTTCAATCAATTAAAAATTAAGCTAACTCATCTGCATCAGCTTTATTCATTTTTAAACGATCAAAATAATCTTTCGTTTCACTGACGATGACGTGGCGCAATCCAATCAATGCAATTAAATTTGGAAATGCCATCAAGCCATTTACAATATCTGCTAAAATCCAAATTAAATCGAGATGAATAAAAGCCCCACAACCGACTAATACAATGAAGACAAAACGATACAACTTGATACCTCGGGTACCTACAAGATAAACAAAGCAGCGTTCACCATAATAGCACCAGCCTAAAATTGTAGTAAATGCAAAAAATAATAAGCCAACAGTCACAATCGTACCGCCTAAATTAGAACTTAAACCTTCAGTAAAAGCATAGTTTGTCAAGGCAGCACCTGCTATATCTGTCGATTGCCAAGCACCGGTAATCACCAATACGATTCCAGTCATCGAACAAACGATAATAGTATCTAAAAAAGTCCCAGTCATCGAAATCAATCCCTGACGCACAGGTTCTTTAGTTTGTGCAGCTGCCGCAGCAATTGGCGCACTACCTAAACCTGATTCATTAGAGAATATCCCACGAGCTACTCCAGACTGAATAGCTTTCATTACGGTATAACCTAACGCACCACCTAATGCGGCACTTGGATTAAAAGCACTATGAATAATTAGCCCAACAGCTTGTGGCACTAATTGCCAGTTGATTAATAAAATAATGATAGATGTCGCCACATAAAGCACAGCCATAAAAGGCACAATATAGGAGGATACAATTGCAATCCGTCGCACTCCACCAAGGATAATCAACGCAACCAGCGCAGTAATAATCGATGCCGTTAATGGAATAGGTACACTAAATGTATCTTGCATTGCGTGGGTAATTGCATTAACTTGAGGAAAAGTCCCAATCCCAAAGAATGCTACTAAAATACCAAAAAGCGCAAAGAGCTTTGCTAACCACTTAATACCTAAGCCACGCTCAATGTAATACATAGGTCCACCAGCCATAAAGCCTTGCTTATCACGTACTCGATATTTTACCGCTAATAAGCATTCAGCATATTTTGTTGCCATCCCCAATAATGCGACTAACCACATCCAAAACACGGCACCAGGACCACCAGCTTGCACAGCAGTGGCAACTCCAACAATATTCCCCGTACCGATAGTTGCAGCTAATGCGGTACATAGTGCAGCAAAAGAAGAAACATCGCCTTTCTTACTTGTACCTTTTTCTTTTTTGAATAAATAAGATAATGCACGTGGCAGATGAATAAATTGAATGAAACTTAAACGAAAAGTTAAATACAGCCCTGTTCCTGAAAGCAAAATCAATAAGGGCGGTCCCCAAACAAAGCTGTTGACTGATGATAAAATTGATTCTAATGACATTAAAAGATCCTCGTAAAAAATAACGAATTACAAGGAGGCAAAAGCATTTTGCGGAAGAGTTAAAATAGAATGACACACAAAAAATGTGTGTAAAACATCAAACCGAATAGTCTTGTTGCCCCTGTCCTTTTGCCTGAGCGTTTGAAAAAACGGAAAAAACTGACCGCTCTTTTTGCGCCTTCGGCGGCCGTTTTATATTTTTTAATTTAATATAACGGCTCTCTCCAAGGGTTCGTCCAGTAACAGTCCCTGCTTATTATCAGCGCCTGAAAGATTTTACCTCGTCGGCGTAGGGTCAATTCCCTACTCTCCAGCTACCTTCATCCGAACTTACTTTTGTTGAATTTTTCAAAAAAAGTGAGTTAAATTTTAGCAGATAAAATGCAAAAAACAAGAAGTGTAATGTTAGTTTAAAAATAGAGAAAAGCAGATCTTTTAAACCTGCTTTAAATGGAATTATCGATTATCACGTTGCCATTTTTTTACTATATAGCTACATGTTGGGATAAGATGAAGCTGATTTTGATCAACAAAACGAACTAATGCTTGATATAACTGTTCTGCCACACCTTGTCCACGTAAAGTTGGAGAAACATAAGTATGATTAGCGTTAATCGTTTTCTCATCTATAAAAAAATAAGTAAGTTGTGCTGCTTTATTACCCATTTTATCTAACAAGAAAAACTCACCTTCACAATAAGTTTGTTGATGCTGAATTTGCATTAATGCGCTCTCCAATCTTCAGATTCTTCATTCATGGCAAAATCTGCTGTTTCACAAGGAATAGATTTTTCTTCCGCAGCCCATTCACCTAAATCAATCAATTGACAACGTTTACTACAAAAAGGACGATACGGGCTTTTCTCTGACCACTCCACTGCTTTTTGGCAAATTGGACAAGGTACATTAAAAATTTCTGACATATATTTTTCACCACTTTCTTTACGCTTTAGCTAAAGCTAAATATTGATGATGTAATTCTAACACCTTTTGTTTCAGAGCAACTAATGTTTGCGATAAATCTCCATCATTATTGATCACATCATCAGCAAAACTTAATCGTGTATAACGATCGACTTGTGCATGAATAATTTGCTGAATTAATTCAATCTGATTGCCATCACGTTGACTAGTACGTTGTAATTGAGTTTCAAGCTTTACATCAACAACCAGTACACGCTGACATAGCTCTGTTAAATTATTCTCAATTAACAAAGGTACAACCCAAAGAACATAAGGATAAGTTTGGGCATAGATTTGCCTTAACATCTCCTGTCTAATAGCAGGATGAAGCAAGTTATTTAACCATATCTTTTCTTCTGGTTGTTGGAAAATTCGTGTTCTTAATTGTGCACGATCTAATTCACCATTATCGAGTAAAATTTGTTCTCCAAAATGTGTCACAATCTGTGCCAATAATGGCGAGCCTTTCTGTACAACTTGCCTTGCTACTATATCCGCATCAATGACAGGTACACCCAGTTCAATAAATAAATTCGCAACTGTACTTTTACCGCTTCCAATCCCACCTGTGAGTCCAACAATATAAGTCATCTATTTTCCTTATCTTATTAAAACAGGCTGATCATACTTTCGTGCTTCCAATTAAGCAATATCATGACCATATCCGCTAAACAGAGAAAAGGTGCAAAGGGAAGTTGACAGTACGCCTGTTTATAGAATTTTGCGAAAAATGCATATCCCATCGCACAGCAACAAGCAATCAAAACTAATAAAGGCAATTGTGACCAATGTAAGACGGAACTAAGTCCTAACATCAACCAATAATCTCCTCTGCCTAATGCTTCTCTTGCATAAACCCATTTAGCCAATAGATAAATCACATAAAATGCCATAAAGCCACTGAATGCACTTTGCAGACTCTGCTCAAGTGTAATAGTACTGATGTTAGCCCATGCTGCCCCAAGCCCTAGAACGAACAATGCTTGACACAAAGGTAACGAAATCAATTGATAATACCAATCCGTCAATGAAATACAAATTAAGAGGCTAATATAACAGGCCATAAACAAGGCTTGATATAGTGGGTTAAACACACAATAGCAGATAATGAACACAGCAGCAAAGTAGATGAAAAAAGAGAAAAAATGACCGCACTTTATTGGGGAGAGTGTTGATGATAGCGACATAGTTTCTGGTATGTTAGGCGCAAATATTGCACGATATGCTTGATAAATTTCTTGTGCAACCCAATACGCAAAATGCGATAAATAATAACGTACTGCTAATCCCACCATGCCACCAAGTAAGATAAAAAGCAACAGATTCATTGCATCACTGCTCCCATACTAAAAATAGGTAAATACATACCAAGCATAATTAATCCAATTAAACTACCAATGAGCAACATCAGCAAAGGCTCTAGCATCTGAGCAAGCAAATCCAATTGATGTTCTAACTGCTGCTGATAGTTATCAGCAATATAATCTAACATAGCAACAAATTTGCCACTTTTCTCACCGACTTGTAACATCTGTTGTACTGAATCTGGAAATAGCGTGGTACTAATAGAATCAGAGAATGTATTTCCATAGGAAATTTGCTGCAAAACCGACCGCACTTCATTCACTAACACAAAGTCATATTGCAATGTTGTCTCTCTCTGCCAACTTTGTTGTTTAGGTAAAAAACAATCTAATGCTTGAGTTAACGGAACCCCTGCGGCCAACATCAGATGTAAATGACGGCAAAAATGTACCAAACGGTTAAGCTGAGTTATTTTATTCAAGTATGGAATCCGTTGAATCAATTTTACTTTTTGCCGATTCAACCAGAGAGAATATTTTAATTGCAAGTGAATTAATAGGATGAGTAAGCTCAATATCAGTATTATTTGTAAAAAATACCTCTGTAATCCCATGGATAAACTTAATAATAGGGAAGTGAAAACAGGTAAAGGTTGTTCAGCATATATTTCTGCAAACTGTGGCACAACAAATAGTAATAACAAAGTCGTTAAAATCACAGAAATACTTAATACCACAACAGGATAAAATAAGATTTTCTGCACTCTACGCTGTAATGCTAATGCCTTTTTACGTTGTTCAGCAATTTGTTGGCATATTTGTGGCAATTTTCCTGTCATTTCACCAATATAGATCAATTGCCGTTCTTGAGTTGTCACATGATTACCTGCATGTTGTAAAGCAACTGATAATGAAATACCATTCTCCAAGCTCTTTAATAAATTCACTACCCATTGATTTAATTGAATATTAAGGCAATTTTGCTGCAATATTTGCAAACTGGTTTTTAATGGCAAAGCTGATTGTAAAAGAAAAGCAAATTGACTCCAAAGCTCACAAATCTCACTATTTTTAGGTTTAGTCGAAAGCTGCCAATCTTGTTGTAATCTAAGTTGCTGGAAACCACGAGTAATTAATCGTTGTTTTGCGATAGCTTCTGTTTCAGCAACAATCATGCCTTTTTGTGTTTGTTTTAAACGATTAATCCCGCGCCAACGAAACAGTTTTAACTTACTCATTTATCCCCCAAGACACGCAGGACTTCTTTTTCATCCGTAATACCTAAACGGACTTTATCTATCGCACTTTCTCTTAATGTATTGAAATCAAGTACAAAATTGCCGTTCTGATCTTTTTGCAGAAATTGATACACACCACTCCGCCCAGCATAACCTTGATAGCAATTGCAATTAGTTTGCGGCTTTCCTACGCACTCAATACAACACTTGCGTACTAAACGCTGTGCAATAACAAGTAACAAACTGTGTTCAATTTCATGTTGCTGAATCCCAAGCTGCTGTAAGCGAGAAAGGGCTGATTTCGCATCATTGGTATGTAGTGTAGAAAGGACTAAATGACCTGTTTGTGCAGCACGTAACGCCATGATTGCTGTTTCTTCATCACGAATTTCACCTAGCATGATAATATCAGGATCTTGACGTAAAAAAGTGCGTAATAGACGACTAAAATCAAGCCCTATTTGAGGGTTAATTTGCGTTTGGATAATTCCCTCAAGCTCAATCTCAATTGGATCTTCCGCACTTAAAATATGCTTTTCTGTACTATTTAACCAATTTAGCGCGGTATAAAGTGAAATACTTTTGCCACTTCCTGTTGGTCCTGTAACTAAAATCAATCCTTGTGGCTGCTTAAGCGCACGCTGAAAAGATTGTTGTTGAAATTCATTCATGCCTAAAGCAGAAAAAGTGAGATTAACGGGCTTATTATGCTGCAAGCGTAATACGGCTTTTTCGCCCCAATGGGTTGCTAATGTAGAAAGACGTAAATCAAGTACATCAGAAAACGCCGTTTTAAATTGAAAACGCCCATCTTGTGGCAAACGTGTTTCACTAATATCGAGTTTTGCGAGCAATTTAAGACGAGTGATTAATCGATTAGCCAATGACAATGCTAATGGTGGTTGTAGCTGCAATACACCATCTACACGAAAGCGTAACTGTAATACATTCGATTGTGGTTCAAAATGAATATCAGAAGCTTTTTGCTGTAATGCGCGCTCAAAAATTTGATTTAACAATTGAATAATAGGTTCATCTAATTGTGTTTCAACATCCGTTTGTTGTAGCGTTTGATAACAAATTTTTGGACTTTCTTCTATAGACGAGTGTTGCGGTAATAACTGCTGTAACGTATTTTTTAGTTCCTGAGTTGCCAACAATATTGGTTCAACAATTTTACCAGACAAAAAAGCAAAGGTTTCACAAGCTGATAAATTAGTCAGTGAATCCACACCAAGCCAAAGCGTTTTCTCATCCTCTTGCAAAGGTAATGCAAAATAGCGTAGTAATATCTTTTGCTGTTGCTGATTTCTCCGCCATAAACAAGGAGGGATCTCAATCAATTCACCACTTAATGTAGTGACAGGTAATGAAGGCATATCAACTCGCATTATGCACAAAACCCTGCTGGAAATAAGGCAACATGTTCACCACAAGTTGCCTGCCAAGTTACACCTTGAACAGCATCGCCCGAAGCAGTTAATGTATAACTCACCCCAGCCAAACTGTTCTGTCCAGTTACAGTGATCACGCCAGATTTCACATTTAATGATTTTAAATATTTTTTACCTGCATTAATCTCCGCTGCAATACCATGGCTACCCGCATTACAACTAGCAATGTTATTCGTATTATAAATACATAACTCGACCTCAGCGCGATAGGGGGCGGCAGCTTGCAATAATTCAGCTATGGCAGCTTTTTTAGTATAATTTTGATAAGAAGGGATTGCGACAGTCGCTAAAATGGCCACAATGGCGACCACAATCATTAACTCAATTAAAGTAAATCCCTTTTGAATAGTAAGAAAAATGTATCGTTGCATAAGAAATTCCTTTTGTTAAAAATGGGCTGGGATACAGCCCTAAAATATGAATATTGCTAAACGGACTAAGAATGAATTTAGCCAATAAAGTCTGTCACAAAAGGAAAAATAGAAAAAAATTGACCGCACTTTTTCTCGATCTTGATCGCAAAATGAGTATGTTATGATGAAAAAATTACAAAAAAACATCCAACAAGGGTGGTTAAATAGTGTCAAAAGAATCCCCTCACCACACTTTGATCAACGCCCTGATCCACAGGATATCTCTCTGTTAATTATTCATTATATTAGTCTGCCGCCAGAACAATTTGGTGGGCAATATATTGATGATTTTTTCCAAGGCAAACTTGATCCTAAGCAACATCCCTATTTTGCAGAAATTTATCAAATGCGAGTATCTGCCCATTGTTTGATAGATCGTCAAGGTAATATTACGCAATATGTCAGTTTTAGTGATCGTGCTTGGCATGCTGGAATTTCAGAATTTCAAGGGAGAGCGAAATGTAATGATTTTGCGATTGGTATTGAGCTTGAAGGAAGTAATCTACAGCCTTTTACTTCTCAACAATACAATGCTCTCGTGACACTCACACAACAAATTATGCAAGCTTATCCACTGATTACAATAGAGCGAATTGTTGGACATTGTGATGTATCACCAGGTCGAAAAGTAGATCCTGGTCAATATTTTGATTGGCAAAGTTATCGTGCAGCACTAGAAAAATGCTCAAAAAGCAAACAAGTTAATAATCAGGATTAAGTCTAGTCTATACACTAAGGGATAACTTAATATCTCTTTGATTTTAAATAAAATATTATAAATTAAAGATAAACATTAATTAATCAATTTGAGTTATTAAAACGAATTCATGGGTTCAGCCACAATTTTATCCACAGAAAAAGTGAATAACTCATCATCTTAAAAAAGCAGTAAAATAGTCTGCTATTCTGCTGAAAAAAATGTATTTTCGAACATCAATTTAAGCCCTAAAAAAACAAGCGATTAAAATGTCAAGTATCAGCTTGATTAAAAAGTGAAAGCTCATGAGACTAAATAACATAACCGTAGGATCTATATCATGTTTTTTCTCACAAATTTTCTGTTATTTTGTGGTTATATAGTAGTTATAAACAACGTTGTCCACAGCTGGCAAATAATGTGCATATGTAAGAAAGAATTGGTGTGTCTCACAAAATGAGAATAAAGCCTCGACCTACTTGGATTAGCAGTTGAGAAAAGAACGATTATATGAAACAATCGATAAATTATTTTATAATGAATTAAATAGATATTTTTTAAGGTGAAGGCTGGTGATCGATTTCGATGGCTACCGTCCAAATGTGGGTATCGTCATTTGCAATAGCAAAGGACAGGTACTCTGGGCAAAAAGGTACGGACAAAATTCTTGGCAATTTCCTCAAGGCGGCATTAATGATAATGAAAGTGCCGAGCAAGCCATGTATCGAGAATTATTTGAGGAAGTTGGTTTATCACCCAAAGATGTTAAGATTTTATATGCTTCCAAACATTGGTTGCGTTATAAATTACCTAAGCGCTTGTTACGCCATGACAGTAAACCAATGTGTATTGGGCAAAAACAACGTTGGTTCTTACTGCAACTAGTTTCCGATGAAAAAAATATTGATATACAATCCAGCAAATCACCTGAATTTGATGGGTGGCGTTGGGTCAGTTTTTGGTATCCAGTACGTCAAGTCGTCGCTTTCAAAAAAGAAGTCTATCGTAAAGCAATGAAAGAATTTGCCGCTGTCCTATTTGACACAAATAAAGACTATAATTTCTTGAGTAGCAAGCCTGAAACTGATGTAAAACAAATTCATTCAGCTAAAAAATCCTCATTTTCGTCTAAAAATTCTAAAAGACAACATCATAAATATAGGGGTTGATTATGCTCACCTTTTTTCTTATATGTCTGGCAGTTGGTGCATTTGCTGGCTTTTTAGCTGGCTTATTTGGTATTGGAGGTGGCTTAATTATTGTGCCCATTCTTGTTTACCTCATGCCTAAATATATCGGCGTACCAGATTCAATGCTAATGGCATGTGCACTAGGTACCTCTTTTGCCACCATTGTGATTACAGGTTTTTCTTCTGCACAACGGCATCATAAGTTAGGTAATGTGGTATGGGATGTCGTAAAAATTCTTGCTCCAGTTATCATGATTTCAACCTTTATTTCAGGCTTTTTTATCAGTTACTTACCGAAAGACATTTCAGCCAAATTGTTTGCTTGTTTAGTTGTCTACCTTTCAATCAAAATGTTCTTATCAGTCAAACCAAACTCTGTTACTAAAGCGCTCACTAAAACATCTACTATCATTGCAGGTATTTTAATTGGCATGGCATCCAGTGCAGCAGGTATTGGTGGTGGTGGCTTTATTGTACCCTTTTTAAACTCAAGAGGCATTGATATGAAAAAAGCGATAGGCTCTTCTGCTGTTTGTGGCAGTTTATTAGCTATTGCTGGGATGCTTAGTTTTATGATCGCAGGCTGGGGAGCGGAAGGATTACCTGATTATTTTGTCGGTTATGTTTACTTACCTGCCCTATTGGGTATCACGCTCACTTCTGTTTTCACCTCCAAAATTGGTGCCACAGTGACGACTATACTACCTGTGCCTATCTTGAAAAAAGCCTTTGCGGTACTGCTACTTATTCTTGCAATAAATATGATTTTTAAATAAAGGAATGCTATGCAATCAAATTATTTATCTTTTCCACAGTTTGATCCTGTGATTTTTGAACTCGGTCCTATTGGTTTACGCTGGTATGGTTTAATGTATCTTATTGGCTTTATTTTTGCGCGTTGGCTCGCTGTACGTCGTGCTAATCAGCCCCATAGTGGCTGGACAATAGAACAAGTTGATAACTTATTATTTAATGGTTTCATGGGGGTCTTTTTAGGTGGCCGCATTGGTTATGTCTTCTTCTACCAATTGGACTATTTCCTCCAAGATCCTGCTTATTTATTGCGTGTATGGGAAGGTGGGATGTCATTCCATGGTGGATTAATTGGGGTTATTTTATCTATGCTCATCACAGCAAAAATACAAAAGCGTGGGTTTTGGCATACTGCGGATTTTGTTGCTCCATTAATTCCTTTTGGTTTAGGAATGGGCAGAATCGGTAACTTTATTAATGATGAACTTTGGGGCCGTGTTACTGATGTTTCGTGGGCAGTGCTATTCCCATCAGGTGGTTATTTACCTCGTCACCCTTCCCAATTGTATGAAGCATTTCTAGAAGGTTTAGTTTTATTCTTCATTTTAAATTGGTTTATACAAAAACCGCGTCCAACAGGCTCAGTTGCGGGGTTATTCTTATTTTTCTATGGGTTATTCCGCTTTATTGTTGAATTTTTCCGCGAGCCTGACGCTCAGCTTGGCTTGTATTTTGGTCAGCAAATTTCGATGGGACAAATTCTTTCTATGCCGATGATCATCATTGGTGCAGTCATTGTTATGCTTGCCTACAAAAGTGCGGTCAAAAAAGGAGAAATTTCATGAAACACTATTTAGCACTCTGCCAACGTATCGTTGATGAAGGTGTCTGGGTTGAAAATGCGCGTACAGGTAAACGTTGTCTAACTGTCATTGATGCAGATCTGACTTATGATGTTGCTAATAATCAGTTCCCATTAATTACAACGCGAAAAAGTTACTGGAAAGCTGCTATCGCAGAATTTTTAGGCTATATCCGTGGTTATGACAATGCCGCAGATTTTCGCAAGCTTGGTACAAAAACATGGGATGCAAATGCCAATGAAAATGAAGCTTGGTTAAATAATCCACATCGTAAAGGCACAGATGATATGGGACGTGTTTATGGCGTACAAGGACGCGCATGGCGTAAACCAAATGGGGAAACGATTGACCAACTACGTAAAATTGTGAATAACTTGAGCAAAGGCGTTGATGATCGCGGCGAAATCATGACCTTTTTCAATCCAGGTGAATTTGATCTCGGTTGCTTACGCCCTTGTATGCATACTCACACTTTCTCACTTTTAGGTGATACGCTTTATCTTACCAGTTATCAACGTTCTTGTGACGTACCTCTGGGGTTAAATTTCAATCAAATCCAAGTATTCACTTTCTTAGCATTAATGGCACAAATTACTGGTAAAAAAGCAGGTAAAGCCTATCACAAGATTATTAATGCACATATTTATGAAGATCAGCTCGAGCTGATGAAAAATGTACAATTAAAACGGGAGCCACTGCCACTGCCAAAATTAGAAATTAATCCAGATATCAAAACGTTAGAAGACTTAGAAACTTGGGTCACTATGGATGATTTCAAAGTTATTGGCTATCAATGCCATGATCCAATTAAATATCCCTTCTCTGTTTAATCAAAGTTAGAGGTAAAAGTGCGGTCAGAGTTAGACAAGAAATGGATGCAACATGCCTTGACATTGGCAGATAACGCCGAAGCCCTAGGCGAAATTCCTGTAGGTGCCGTCTTAGTTGATGATGAAGACAATATTATTGGTGAAGGGTGGAATTTATCGATCACCGATTCTGACCCCACCGCTCACGCAGAAATCGTTGCGTTACGGCAAGGCGGTAAAAGCTTACAGAACTACCGCTTACTTAACACCACTCTTTATGTCACCCTCGAACCTTGTACAATGTGTGCGGGTGCAATTTTACATAGTCGTATCAAACGGCTAGTTTTTGGTGCTTCTGATTACAAAACAGGCGCCGTTGGTTCCCGCTTTCATTTTTTTGATGATTATAAAATGAATCACAGTATTGAAATTACCAGCGGCGTGCTACAAGAAGAATGTAGCCAAAAACTCAGTACTTTTTTCCAAAAACGTAGAGAGCAGAAAAAAGTGATTAAACAAAAGAATAACATTGAAAAATGAAGTTCAGTTTCTCGTTTCTGTCTTCCAAAATTTGTTTAAAATTAACCGCACTTTTATGGAAAAGAGTCTATTCTTTTATTTTACCTGCACATTATGTTAAGGCATATTTTTAACTACTATAATTATCTATAACGGTTGGTAAATAAAAAAGCCACCTTTAAAAGTGGCTATTATTTAATTAATAATGATAAAATCACATTAATTCTACCATTGATAACCAACTCCCACAGAACCGCCAAAACGCCCATTAGTATTTGCATTACCTTGGAGCTTCAATATCACTTTACCATTATCACTTGATCGAGAATAGCCAATCGCAACCGCATTTTGACCACCGTAAGTACCTGCCGCTGCTGCTATCATTGATTTACCCGGAATATAAACTTGAGGTAATCCTGCTGCTGCATTAGAACCGGCAATACCTGCATGTAATTTCTTATTATTTTTCTTAATAAGGTTATTTATATCGCCTAAATTTTGTTTAACCTCTTTAAGTTGATTCATGGTCACAGCATCATTACCATCAACACCAGGAGCTACATTAGTAATACGAGCAGGTGCATTCTCATTGCCATTTTCTTGCTTGCTAATAACAATATCTCCACTAGTAGTTGCTCCAATCTTAGGTCCATTATCCCCACCAATTTGAACTGTTTTAAATACTGGAGTATCTGAAATAGTAACTTTCACTTCTCGTACACCATCTGGACGAGTTGTACCTGTCATAGTCGCATTTTTATTTGCACTCACAAATTCTATACGATTGCTATTACGAACTTGTTCTTTATATTGATCATCTGCAGTACTAATAACAAAACCCAAATTTTGCAAATCTCCCACAGTAGCAGCATTATTTGGATTAGATTCCGCAAAATTAATAAGGCCACCATTATTTGTTGCATTCAAAGCATTTTTTACTTTATCTGATGTAATAGGAACACTATTTGCTTTTGGTAAACCATTCGGTTCTAATTGAGTAGAGAAATACCATTTGCCATCATTTGCAAGTTTGATATCTTTATTATCAACTTTTGGCGAAACAAAAGTATTTGCCCCATTAGCAACATTACTCAATTGAGATGCTTTACCAATCTCATTTTCACCAGCCTCTGGATTAACTAGATTCGTTGATAATGTACTCAAATCAGCTACTGGCTTCGTCATATCAGGTTTGCCTTCTTCGCCTACTGGGTAATATTTATCTCCGACTTTAACAACAGGAACATCTTTACCATTTTGTTTAGTTGTGTAAGTAATTGGTAAACCATTTATATTGACAGTGACATTACTGGTTTTACCATCGCTTGTGACTTGAATGTTCGTATTTGAACCGTTTTTGAAATTAACTTGATCATTTGGTGTAACACGATCAACAACAGTCCCATTTGCGTCACCCAGTTTCCATCCCGCGTTGACGTAATTATTTAATTGGGTAATTGCTTCAGAAACATTTTTTGCAGAAGCTGCTGGCTTATAATCAGCCGTATCTTTTGTATCGCCTGTCATATTTAATGTTTGAGTAAAACCTTCTGGAGCACCTGTTGTTTGATTTACTATCGTATTTCCACCAACAATATTTGCTACACCTTTACTAATATTACCAATCACATTTTGAGTCATATATAACTGGCTGCCATTAATTGCATCTGTTGATGTTGCTGAAATATTACCAGGTGCAACATTAATAATTTGGCGTTCATTATATTGTGTTCCGACACTTACTACACTAATTTCATTAGCATTCCTAGTCGTTCCATCCGCTTTTTTATTACCTGCAAAATTAGAATATGAAATACCATTGACTGTTGCACTATCTTCTGAAGTTGCCTCACGATCTTTTGAGCCAGAACCTAAGGCAATACTATTTTTTGTTGTCACTGCAGCATCTTTACCAATCGCAATTCCATTGATACCACTAGATTTCGCTTTTGAACCCAATGCAATAGTATCATTGCCAGAAGCATCAGCTTCTAAACCAATTGCAATAGAAGCAGAACCTGACGCTTTACTTTTATCACCTCCAGAAAAAGATGAAATGCCAGATGCGGTATTACCAACACCAAAAGCAGAGGCCCGTTCTCCTGTAGCTGTTGCTAATCGACCAATAGCTGCGGAATTTTTTGCAGTTGCCTTAGAACTTTGACCAAAAGCCTGAGCGCCTATAGCAGTAGCTCTGGTATTATTACCAATTGCAGTTGCACCTAACATATTTGCAACAACATTATTACCAATAGCTAATGATTGTTCTCCTGAGGCTGTAACTTCACTACCGATAGCAATAGCTTGTTGAGCAGTTGCATTAGTTTGAATACCAGCTGCTAAAGAATCTTCACCTGTCGCACCGTCATTTTTATAATTACTACCACCTTGAGTTTGCCCTGTTTGTACACTATAAAAGTGTAGATCTACCCCTAATGTAGCGTTGGCGGTAGGTAATCCGAAACCTAACAAGAGCGCTGCCGTAGTAGCGGTAGTTTTAACTATTTTCGCTACTGATACTGGCTTAGTTTTACTTTTTACAGGACTTAATTCAGAAACGATCACCCAATTTTGAGAAGTATGATTCCAAATAATTTTATTCATAGCTTAAACACCTAATTATAACCATATGATTTATAATGATAATTTACTAAAAAATATTTTCTTTCCTCTCATAGAGGTAAGAAACCAAAAGAGTAAGTGTCGGTATTTTACACAGTTATAGGTTAATGTATAGCCTTTTATAAATTTTATCGATGCTAAAATATTCTCATTATCAATAGTTTCTTTATATCGTATTTTTTATAAATTTATTTAAATAATAAAAATATTTTGAATTATTTTCCTAATGAAAATAGAAATAAAAGTTATACAATACTTACAGCATAAGTGAGTTTTTTCATTTCTAAATCCCTTTTGTTTCATAAGCATAAAGTATATTTACTCATAGCTAGACATTGCCTAACTATAATAAAAAAGGCTAATAATTAAATTATTAGCCTTTTTTATTATATCTATAAATTTTTTAATATTTCACAATATGTCCATATCTTTCAAGGATCGTCTTAATATGCTCTAAAGATTCTTTCGTTGGTGGCATAACATTCTCTAGCTCATATTTTTCACCTAACGCTTCCCATTTATGTGCTCCTAAACGGTGATATGGAAGTAATTCTACTTTCTCAATATTTTTCATATCTTTAATGAAATTACCTAACAAATGAATATCTTCATCTGCATCCGTATATCCGGGCACAACAACATAACGAATCCAAACTGGTTGATTACGTTTTGCAAGATACTGAGCAAATTCCAAAGTACGTTTATTTGGTACACCAATTAAATTTTGATGAATCTTATCGTTCAATTGTTTTAAATCAAGCAAGACTAAATCCGTCACATCCATTAGCTCGTCAATAACATGATCATAATGACGCACAAAACCATTCGTATCTAAACAAGTATGAATACCCTCTTCTTTACAAGCGCGAAACCAATCCCGAACAAATTCTGCTTGTAACACCGCCTCACCACCAGATGCCGTGACACCACCACCAGATGCTTTCATAAAATGACGATATGTCACTACTTCCTGCATAAGCTCTTCAACGGAAATTTCTTTACCATCATGTAAATCCCACGTATCTCGATTGTGACAATACTTACAGCGCATTAAACAACCTTGCAAAAATAAAATAAAACGAATGCCTGGTCCATCAACGGTGCCACAGGACTCATAAGAATGGTAACGTGCCAAAACTGACATTGTATTCCCTTAAGCAAATTTTCAATTCAAATTATGCTTATTCTACTACATCAGATCAGAAATCACGGACAATTTTTTTACAAAATAAAATAAAAATTGATGATGGGGATCAAAACATCCCCATCACTTTTAGAATGAAATAGCGAGCTTGGCGCTGAAACGTCGCTGTTGTTTAAGATGTTCTCCTTTTGTCACTCCAGCAAGCAATTCAACACGAATATTATTTATACCAATATTCATCCCTGCTTCAAGTTGTTGCTGGTTACCTAACTGGAGATTAAACGGATGATCATTCACTGTCAGCTTCGCATTAGTATGATGTAACATATAATACCAACCTAAAACAGGCTTGATTACTAGGCTTGGATTGGCTTGCCAGCGATAACCTAAATTAAGCCCACTGAAATAAGACAACAAGCGAGTTGAATCAAGATGTACTACCGCTTGATTTTGTACATAATTCGTTTTTCCAAACATACTATATCGAGCACCAGCTAATGTTTTTACTTCAGCAGCATCCCACGCAAAAGTTTTTGCCAAAGTTGCGCCCAGTTGTTTAACGTTGTGTTTCACTGCAACTGATTGCTCATCTTGCACAATTTGATTACTCAACTGACCCATACCCAAATCCATAGCAATTGATAAACTATCCATTAGCTGATGCTTAGCATAAACCGAAAACATTGTTAAGCGTCCCCGACTGCTAGAAACATCCGCAAAACGATTATTTTCTTGGGAATGAGTTAGCATAGTACCAAATGACAGGTTATGGTTAGCCGAAAAATCAACACCAAATTGTTGTTGTGAGCCTGTCTTACGATAATCACGATGATACATACTATGGTAATCGGCATTTAATGTTTTTACCGCACTCCAAACATTAAAAGACTTACCTGTCAAATTTTCTTGTACCAAATGTTGATGAATGCTCGAATTTACCTCAGCTAAATTATGTAACGCAGCAGAAAACTCTGACATTGCAGTATTAGTGTACTTACTGATTTCTTTTTTAAATGATTTTTCTATAACGTGGGAAAGTCCTTTTACTTTAAACAATGGTGTTTCTATAATAAAAGACTCCGCCGCATGTTTATCCTCTTCAGTTAGCGCACGAATACGTTTTGCTTGTTGCTTTTCTTCAAAAGATTTATCTATTCTTTTAAGCTCAGCAAGCTTTATGCGAGGAGATAATAAATCGGTCATTTTGTAACGAAATGCACCAGCATCAATATGTCCATTTTCTAATTTAAATGAAGCTGTATTATTACCAGAAACCTTAAAAAATTCGAATGACTGTTCATTAATTGATGAAGGCTCTTTACCTGAGTCTTGTACAGAGATCATGTGCTCACCCTGAGCCTCTTGAATGATCACTTTATTTCCAATTAAAGAAGCTAAATCCGTATTAAAGCGAAAATATCCGTTACCAGCAGAAAGCTTTTGGATATTCAGTTGGTTAAATGTATGAAACTCATTCTCTGGATTAAGCAGTACTTTCGAACCTGCTTCCAATGTTAAATCACCTAAATAATGAGCTTCATTTGCTTTCGTTGCTCGTGGCAATTGCCAAATTGCATCTTTAGATAAGGTCAAATTAACTAAATTATTATTACTTGAATTCTCTCGATTCATTCCTGAGTATAAAATCGCTTTGCCTACTCGAATATTGTTATTGGAACCTTTTGATTGGATTCCTTCTTTTACGTATATCAAACTCTGCGGCATACTATCGTAAGTGGTTTTATCCCATTCCTTAACTTGGCATTCATTTTTCCAAAAAGTTTCGCCACTGTAGCAAACTGTTGAATCACTATTTTTAATAGCCTAACTTAATATCATTATTACCATTGGTAATAATTTGTTCTGCGCTAAAAATCCCTACATTACGCCCAATTTCTGCTTTTGCATCTTGTTTAAGTTCCAGTTTTTTCATCACGAAATCACGAGTAATCCACTCATTCTCTTTGATCACTGGTTTAGCAACGGATGACATTTTTTCATATTCATCAGCAAAACTGACCTGTTGCCCAGAGAAAATTACCTTGCCTTTCTCAATAGTAAAATTACCGTTCAGATTTAAACCACCTGAAAGGAGTAACATGCTGTCAGTGTTACTAGTTACTTTATCATTTACTTTACTATTACCCTGATAACTAATATCAAACTGTCCATTATGGCGATTTTCAAACTGTTTGCTGTAAATTTCTAACCAATAATTATTCGCTTCTACACCCCACCACATGGGAATACCATTATGTGGTAATAAGTAAATTTTTTTGTTAGCTTTAGTAATAAAATCTTTTCTATCAGACTCAAGCTTTTTATTTAATAGCTCTTTTACTAACTCGAAATTTACTCTTTCTTCACGCTTTTTATCCATCAAATTAGCTTCATTAACGATTGCATCATCTAAATCTGATAAGACGGAATAACCACGTGTACCAAACAAGCCATTAATAATATGCTTCTCTCCTTTTTCAGCTTTAAGTTCAAGTCGCGCTAGCTGGTTTGAGTGATGATTAACAATATTCAGCCCTTCATCATTGTTCAGGCTTTTTGACAAATTCAATGACAAGGTTTGCCCATTTAAATCAAGTTTACCGCCACGATAACCAAAATAAATATATTGGCTTAAGTCGCCATAACGTTGATTAATGGTTTGATTATTAGATTGACCAAATGTTAACAATCCCCGTCCACTGACTAACTCAATATAAGAAAAAGGACTCCGCTCCTATTGTATTTAAAATAACTTCACCATCACCAATACTCAACCCACTATTTATATAATTCCCTGTGTATTCACCACTCACTTTCATCGTCCCTTTACCTAACTTAGATAAACGGTCACCATTGAATTCGATTTTTTCATCAGAGTTCTTATAGAAAATAACATTATTCTCATAGTCTCTTTTAGCCCCTTGTCTTAATTGCCACTCAACTTCACTGCCTTTACCAATCCAAATTCCAGAGCCTAACCAAGATGCACCATTGCTGCTATATAAGCGAATGTGGCTTGTTTTTTTAGTACCAATAAAGATTCCTCCAGCACCTTGATCAATATCATTTTTTATATCAATTTCAGCTAGAGCGTTTTTGCTACCGCCATCAACATAAAGATCTTTTCCTTCATCTGCCCCAACTACTTTCCAACTGGATTGCCGAGCAATACTAAAATTCTGTTCACTATTATTGTCTTTTAATTGGCTATGCCCCTCTGTTTCACCATTTTCTCTTGTCCAAACGACTTGTTGATTATTACTTAAAGTAAGCTCAGTCCCTTTATTTTTAGCTACACTTGCATCAAATATACTTCTTTTAAAAATAGCATAACCCGTTTCATGCTCAAAAGTATTCAAATTATCAGAGATATTAGTATGGGAACCAAAAGAAGTAACTCCAGCTAATTTCCAAATACCTTTTGTTTTATCAAATACATAGAGCGGGCTACCGCTATCTCCTGGCTCTATATGGGTAAACAACATATCCTTTGCTTTTGTCAGCACATTATATTTTTGCCAGAAATGATTATTATAAAACATTACATTAAAGCTTGAATAAAGCCCACCAGTTAAATACTGATAAGTATCTGCTTGTTGTGTTAAATGATTCTCGGCAGAATTCCAAACCCATTGAGTTCCACTGCCAGTTCTAACTGTAATAGCTTCTGCTTCTGTCACTAAGCCCCATTCATTATCAGTGATAGTTTCACTTGGCACGATCTCCGTAACCATTTTACTTAAACGAGGCGTACTAAAATCATGTTTACTAATTGAGGTCCCAGTAAATTTTGTATTATCAGGCTCAGTATTATTCAAATTAACAATCCGATAGCCATAAGGATTATTGATAAAATGAATCATGTCATATTTAGCAACATATTGATGTTGTGCCGTGGATACATATTGAGGATGAGCTAAAGTCAAAATACCTAATTGATGTTGCTTATATTTATTTAGAGAAAGACTATGTCCTGCACTAAAATCTGGCATTGGTACCCCATCTGGTAAAACCGTACCTACTTTTTGTCGTTGCTTATCATAGACGGGAATATTGGTTGCTCCGATGTGAAAACGCCCTTTATTTTCAGCAAAATTACGAAAATCTTCATACGGAATTTGATCTGTGACTAAAGAAGCACTGGCAGTTAAAGAAACTAAGCTGAGAGGTAAAATTAATTTTAAGGATTTACTTTTACCTGCTTGCTTAGCAAATTCAGATACCACAATATATTTCCCATATATATTTTTTGATTATTTTAAAAATTCGATTCATAGTTAAATAAGTCATTAATAAATTAAAGATTGGCATTCTACAAAAAAAATAAAAACAAATAAAAAATTTCACTAATAAAAACAAATCAAATGCATAAAAAACACCTTGCACAATATAAAATATAATCAAATTTATTTATGTCTTATTTTCACCTAAAAAAAGATTAAAATGAAAGCAAGTTAGTAATGCAGCATAATAAAGAATCAGGTTGTATTTTAATGACTTATTTTTACAAAGACATATTTAATATCGCTTACTACTAAAGCTAATATTGTGAAATAATTAAGCTAAAGTTTGCTAAAAAATTAACCAAGAAGAAAAGAAAATGAGCAAAATTGTTATAAAAAAATTGAGATTAGAATAGATTCTTAATTAAATACAATTAAGACATAAATAAGACTAAAAAGTAAGAGATGATTAATAGAATTGATAAAAGCAATAACAACAACTCGATATTTCTTTATAAAGAAATATCGAGTTAGTTCATTAAAAAGTGAAAAGTGCGGTCACTTTTTTTAGAATTCTATACCAATACCAGCTTGTAATGTGGTATTTGATAGGTTATCTTTACGCCCAAGATCACGACTCAAACCCAAATTTGCATATAAACTACTATTCGTTGGTTTAAATTGTAATCCTGCGACAACATTCACCCATGTTTTATCTTGTGACGCTAAAGTGGTTGTAAACGAACTACCATTCAAACTAGCCTTAATAGATGGTGTATCATTCTGCCATTCTTTCACCCAACGGGTCGTCAAATAAGGTTGCCAATCTGTTGCCTGATAACGAAGATCAACGCCAACACCACTTCGTATACTTTTTTCTGTTCGAGCGGCAAATTGCATTTGTGTAATGCCTTTATTGCGTTCGTTAAATGCGGCAATATCCGTTTTCGTTTTATTGAGATCTGCAACTAACGCAACAGCTAACTCATTAAATTGCCATTCATAGCCAGCGAATAGTCCCATACTCAAACTTTGCGCTTCTGTTTCCCCACTTTGTTGATGAGTGGATTGACCAATATAAGCAACACGCTGAGTTGTTAACTGTGTATTATTGATTTGTAAAGCACTGGCTAGCCACCAACTCTCTGCGTCATAACGTAGTGCTGCACTTAATACACGATTTTTAGTATCAACATTAATTAAACCACTCTGTACATCCTGTTTTTGCTGGCTTGCAACCAGTGCTAATTGCCACTGTGGATTAAATTGTACTTTAGCGCCGACATGTAAACTATGACCACCCTTCTGCTTTTGATAAGCTACAATAGTATCAACTGTTTGTTCAGTTTGACGTTTCAAGCGATTTCGATTACTTTCCGTACGAATAAAGTCAAAAGCGAGATCAGTTTGTTGTTGTACAATTGGAATTAAAATGGCCATGTCTTTTGGTGTCTGTAATACATTGAGAATATAATCAGACATTGCTTTGTGAGCTTTTGGTCCTGGATGGAAGCTATCTGCAAATAAGCGTTGATTTGCGATATTTTGATCTGTTGGATTACAAGCTGCTTTATTTGGATCCGCGGTACTCTCTTGACAAACAACTGTGGTGGTATTAGTTAAGCCATATTCCGCTGGACGTGTAATCATATCTTTTAATAGCCCATCCGTATCAATACGCACAATATTGCTCCCTACTTGATTTAATGCGGCAGTAATACTGGCATTCAATAATGCCGTCGCTTGTGCTGCTTGTTGGACAATTTCTTTATATTCTTTGATCAACGTTTCTGCGATACTTTTTGCATTATAACCAGCAGCAGATAATGCCCATTGAGTCAGCCAAGAACGGCTATTATAAAAATCCTCTGCTGCTTTTTCTAATGTTTTTACTCGATGTTGTTCAAATTCTTGGAAATCATGAGTTGGTTGACTTAAAAGCTGTTCTACAGCGCCTTTAAAACTTGCAATAAAATCTGCTTGTTTAATTAAACCTAAAGATTTTGACTGGATTTGTGCGCCAGCCGCAGCACCTAATTTATCAAAAAACTCGGGGGTATAAGTGATATTTGGAATAGTTGGTGCAATGATTTGATTCACGCCAGCCTGTTGTAATCTCCCCCACTGCTGTGCCATAGTTTGAGCCATTTCTTTGATACTGCTTAATACATAGGCTTGTTTTTCCTCTGGAGTGGTTTTAGTTACAGCAGTTGCTAATACCGTAGCTAAGTCATTCCCTCCAGCCCAAAGCACATGTAACGCCTCTTTCTTAACTGGTGCTTGTAAATAATTTTTAACTTGATTTTGCAAAGCTAAATTTGGCTGAGTGTTAATATTTGCACTATTATGCCCAACAATTACTCCACCACTATAAGCATAGCTATTTCCCCCTTGTGTCGAAGGCGTTAATTTATTGCCTAATGCTTGAGCAAGGTACTCATCATATAGTAAGTGGTAGCGCCCATCAACATCTAAATAAGAGGCTTTTTTATTCCAACCTGATTGCCCCATATCGCTTAAACTATCACCAAATACAACAACATCCTGTGCTAAACTCGCAGTACTAAATACACATAATAGTGCACATGAAAGTTTACTTATTTTCATGCTTTATTCCTTAAAGGTTAATTTATACGCAAAAAATTGGAGCAATCATAAAGTCGCAATAGGCAGATACCTAGCCAGACCAGTACTGGTATGAGCAGCTAGATAAACAAGGATCAAGATTCAAAATATAAAAAAGCCTCTGTATGAAATACAGAGGCTTTATACTAGACTTAGATATAGCGCTTTACATTGCTTGCGTAAATGTACGTGTAATCACATCTTGTTGTTGCTCTTTAGTTAAAGAGTTAAAACGTACAGCATAACCAGAAACACGAATTGTTAATTGTGGATATTTTTCTGGATTTTCCATTGCGTCTAACAACATTTCACGGTTCATTACGTTAACATTTAAGTGCTGACCGCCTTCAATAGTGGCTTCATGGTGGAAGTAACCGTCCATTAAGCCCGCAAGATTACGTTTTTGGGCTTCATAATCTTTACCTAATGCATTTGGCACGATTGAGAAAGTATATGAAATACCGTCTTTTGCATAGGCAAATGGTAGTTTAGCCACTGAAGTTAATGAAGCGACTGCACCTTTTTGGTCACGACCATGCATTGGGTTTGCCCCAGGTCCGAATGGTGCACCTGAACGACGACCATCTGGTGTATTACCTGTTTTCTTACCATAAACTACGTTAGATGTAATAGTAAGTACTGACTGTGTAGGCGTTGCATTACGATATGTACCCAATTTTTGGATTTTCTTCATGAAACGTTCTACTAAGTCACAAGCAATCTCATCGACACGGTTATCGTTGTTACCAAATTGTGGATATTCACCTTCAATTTCAAAATCGACTGCCACATTCTTCGCAACACCAACCACTTCGCCTGCTTTATTTTTAATTTCAATATCACCGCGAACTGGTTTGACTTTGGCATATTTGATTGCAGAAAGTGAGTCTGCTGCGACAGAAAGACCCGCGATACCACAAGCCATTGTACGGAATACATCACGATCATGTAACGCCATTAAAGCTGCTTCATAAGCATATTTATCATGCATAAAGTGAATGATATTTAATGCTGTCACATATTGTTTCGCTAACCAATCCATAAAGCTATCTAAGCGAGTCATTACATCATCATAATCTAAATATTCGCTTGTAATTGGATCTGTTTTTGGCCCAACTTGGTCACCAGATTTCTCATCTACACCACCATTGATTGCGTACAATAATGTTTTCGCTAAGTTTGCACGTGCGCCAAAGAATTGCATCATTTTACCTACGATCATCGGCGATACACAGCAAGCAATCGCATAATCATCGTTTTGGAAATCTGGACGCATTAAATCATCGTTTTCATATTGTACAGAAGAAGTATCAATAGACACTTTAGCACAATAACGTTTAAAGGCTTCTGGTAATTGTTCAGACCAAAGAATAGTTAAGTTTGGCTCTGGAGACGGCCCCATTGTGTAAAGGGTATGTAAGATACGGAAACTGTTTTTAGTGACCAATGTACGACCATCTAAGCCCATACCCGCTAATGTTTCTGTTGCCCACATTGGGTCACCTGAGAATAATTGATCGTATTCAGGGGTACGTAAAAAACGCACCATACGTAATTTCATAACTAAATGATCAATTAATTCTTGCGCTTCTTGTTCAGTAATTTTGCCTGCTTTTAAATCACGCTCAATATAAATATCCAAGAAAGTTGATACGCGACCAAATGACATCGCCGCACCATTTTGTGATTTCACTGCCGCTAAATAAGCAAAATAAGTCCATTGAACCGCTTCCTGCGCATTTGTTGCAGGACCTGAAATGTCATAGCCATAAGACGCTGCCATTTCTTTCATTTTGCCTAATGCACGGTGTTGTTCTGCAATTTCTTCACGTAACTGAATAGTTGCTTGGATATCTTCGCCACGCTCTAATTTTTCTTGTAATGAGTTAAATTGCTTAACTTTATCTTTCATTAAGAAATCTGCACCATAAAGTGCCATACGACGATAGTCACCGATGATACGACCACGACCATAAGCATCAGGTAAACCCGTAATGACACCAGATTTACGGCAACGTAAAATATCTGGCGTGTACACATCAAATACACCTTGGTTATGTGTTTTACGGTATTCAGTAAAGATATGTTCAACTTCAGGTTTGAGTTCACGACGGTAAACTTTACAAGAACCTTTCACCATGTTGATACCGCCATATGGCATGATTGCTCGTTTTAATGGCGCATCAGTTTGAAGACCAACAATTTTCTCTAAACTTTTGTCGATATAGCCTGGTGCATGTGAAGTAATAGTTGATGGCGTGTCGCAATCAATATCATATGGCTCGTGAGTTTTATTCTCAACTTTGATTTTTTCCATGACATCATTCCACAACGCTGTAGTTGCTTCAGTTGCATCAGCTAAGAATGATTCGTCACCTTCATAAGGAGTGTAGTTTTTCTGGATGAAATCACGTACGTTAACTTCAGTTTGCCAGTCACCACGAGTAAAGCCTTCCCAAGCTTTTTGTTGAGCTTCAGTTAATTGACTCATATTGAATTACCTTCTATTAATTAGAATAAAAAATCTGTGATACCTACACAAAGCCGATCAAAACTACAATAAAACAGACCGCACTTTGCAACCTAAAACCGACTAATGTGGACGATTAATATACCACTGTGCTAATGCAACACAGCCTGCACCGCCCACAATATTCCCTAACGTCACGGGAACTAAATTTTTTACAACAAAATGATATACATCTAAATCTGCAAATTGTGCTGGTGTCATTGCAATGACTTGCCAAAATTCAGCAGAAGCAAAATTGACCACCATCATCCCCATTGGAATCATAAACATGTTTGCCACGCTGTGCTCAAAACCAGATGCCACAAACATTGAAATTGGCAAAATCATAATAATTGCTTTATCTAATAACGTACGTCCTGCATAAGTCATCCATACCGCAATACACACCATAATGTTACAGAAAATACCTAAAGCAAATGCTTCGACCCACGTGTGATGAATTTTATGCTGTGCTGTTTTTAAAATCGTTAATCCCCATTGTCCATTAGCAGCCGTAATTTGCCCTGCAAACCATGTCAACAACACAATAAAAATTGCACCAATAAAATTGCCCAAATACACGACAACCCAATTACGCAACATCTGAATAGTTGAAATTCGACCACTCACACGTGCAACTGCTGTCATTGTAGAAGAAGTGAATAACTCGGAGCCACAAACCACGACCATAATGACACCTAATGAGAAAACAATACCGCCAACTAATTTGGTGAGTCCCCAAGGTGCATCACCATTACCAGTTTGAGTTGTGGCATAAAAGACAAAAGCAATTGCAATAAAAGCACCTGCTGGAATCGCAGAAAAGAAAGAATAGAGTTGTTTTTTAGTTGCTTTATAAACACCGACATCCTCGCCAATCTGTGCCATCTTCACTGGCGGCACAATGCAGGTTGACGTTGAATCTTCAGTTTTCATCCTTAATCTCCCTAAACATGAATAGCATTATAACGGCTGTCGGTTACAAAACATGCAAGCACGAATAATTTAAAAAAATTTTATTTTTTATAAGATTTGTTAATTATAGGAAGTTTTACACTAAAATAAAAGCATTTTACAGATTAAAAAATATTCAAAACAAGATTTCCTTATGCTAGATCAATTTATCCAAAATTCTCTTTTATTTTCATGGAATTAACACAAAGACAAAATATAAACAACAAATTATTAACACTCATTTCTTAACCATGTTTAACTTAATTTTTAACCAACCTTATTACTAATCCAACTTACAGCAAAAAATTGCTATTTTTACCTTTTTCTGTTAAAAAAGCACAATCTTCAATTTCAATTAAAAAAGGATGATCAACATGGCTGAAGAAACTATTTTTAGTAAAATTATTCGTAAAGAAATTCCTGCCAATATCGTTTATCAAGATGACTTAGTTACTGCATTTCGCGATATTGCACCACAAGCTAATACCCATATTTTGATTATCCCAAATAAACTGATTCCAACCATAAATGATGTGTGTGAACAAGATGAAATGAGTTTAGGTCGCTTATTCACTGTTGCAGCGAAACTCGCTAAACAAGAAGGTATTGCTGAAGAGGGTTATCGTTTAATCGTGAACTGTAATAAACATGGTGGTCAAGAAGTGTTCCATTTACATATGCACCTTGTTGGTGGTGAACCCTTAGGAAAAATGTTGGCAAAATAATGAAAAAACTGACCGCACTTTTATTCACGTGTTTACTACTAATCAGCTGTAGTTCAAGTAAACCAACTAATTTATTAAAAACCACACAGCCGATTTTAAATATTGAAGCCAATATCGCCTCAGCAATTGAAGCGAACCTCAACGCTGATTCAGCATGGATTAAAAATAAAACTGCACAGCCATTGAACTTGGCTTATCACTTATTTTGGTATGATAAAAACGGTGTGACTCAGCAAAAGTTTGCAGAAGCGTCCTTTTTGTCCCTGCTTGCTCATGAAAAGCAACAAATACTATTAATAAAACCAACAGAACAGAGCGTAAATTATCGCTTATATATTGGTTTGCAATAAAAAAAGAGGTCATATGTCGACATTACTGATCGATCTACAAGGTCCTGAACTCTTACCAGAAGAAATTGAATTACTCAGCCACCCGCTTGTTGCGGGTTTAATTTTGTTTACACGAAATTTCCATGATCGCGCACAAATCCAAGCTTTAGTAAAATCTGTACGCCAACAAGTGAAAAAAGATCTGTTAATTACCGTTGATCAGGAAGGCGGACGAGTACAACGCTTCCGCGAGGGCTTCACTCAACTACCTGCGATGCAAGCATTTGCTCAGTTGATTGAAGATCCACAGCAACAACAAGAAATAGCACAACAAGCTGGCTGGCAAATGGCAGCAGAAATTGCGGCACTAGATATTGATTTAAGCTTTGCTCCTGTACTGGATTTAGGTCATCAATGTAAAGCGATTGGTGATCGTAGCTTCCATCCCCATCCTCAAAAAACCACATCACTTGCCAAAGCATTCATTCAAGGTATGCAACAAGCGGGCATGGCTACAACAGGTAAACACTTTCCAGGACATGGTCATGTAATCGCGGATTCTCATCTGGAAACTCCTTATGATGCGCGTAATCAAGTAGACATTTTTGCTCAAGACATCATGCCATTTCAACAACTCATCGAACAAAATTTATTAAATGCTGTTATGCCCGCTCATGTCATCTACAGTCAATGTGACGCTCAACCTGCGAGTGGCTCTCACTACTGGTTAAAACAAGTATTACGTGAACAACTCGGCTTTCAAGGCGCAATCTTCTCCGATGATTTAGGAATGAAAGGTGCAGGTTTCATGGGAGATTTTGTAGCACGCTGTGAGCAATCCCTCAATGCGGGTTGTGACTTACTCTTACTCTGTAATGAACGTGAAGGAGTCATTCAAGTGCTAGATCACCTAAAACTTAACGAAAATCAACCGCACTTTGCACTACGCCAAATCCGATTACAACAATTATTCAAGCGTCAATCATTCCATTGGCCAAGCTTAGAAAGCAATGTTCGTTGGCTGGAAAATCGCAAAAAACTGACCGCACTTCAACAAGATTGGCTTGAATATAAAGCTAAATATGCGAATTAAAATGCAGTTAACACTTCCTTGCCAGCATTACAGTTCCAATCATTGTCGCTCTTGCCAATGGCTAGAATACCCTTATTCCAACCAACTTGAGCGCAAAACACAGCATTTAAAACAACAATTGATCCATTTAGATTGTTCACAAGCAACATGGCTTGTACCTTATCAATCAGCATTAAGTGCGTTTCGCAACAAAGCGAAAATGGCAGTTAGTGGTGTGGTCGAACGTCCAATTTTGAGCCATCCACAAAGTTATGTCGATTTAACGGATTGCCCGCTTTATCCAACACATTTCGTTAACATTTTTCACATTTTAAAAGACTTTATCGCACGAGCAGGTTTAGTGCCTTACAACATTACAAAACAAAAAGGGGAATTAAAGTATATTCTGCTCACAGAAAGCCAGCTTGATGGTGGCTTAATGCTGCGTTTTGTATGACGTTCAGAAACAAAATTACCCTTAATTCAACGCGAATTTACAGGCTTGTTAAATAAATTACCGCAACTAAAAGTAGTAAGTCTAAATATCCAACCACAGCACGCTGCCATTTTAGAAGGTGATAAAGAAATTTTTCTCACTGACCAACAAACACTGAAGGAATCTTTTAATCAAATCCCACTTTTTATTCGTCCACAAGGATTTTTTCAAACAAATCCGACTGTTGCTGCGGGTTTATATGCGACTGCACAAAATTGGATAGCAAACTTACCTATTAAAACGCTCTGGGATCTTTTTTGCGGGGTTGGTGGCTTTGGCTTACATTGTGCAAATGCTTTACAACAAGCCAATCCAACTAAAAAAATTGAATTAATTGGTATTGAAATTTCTGCTTCAGCTATTGCCGCAGCGACACTCTCTGCCCGCCAATTAGGTTTAGAAAATGTACGCTTTCAATCTCTAGATGCCACACATTTTGCGCTTGAGCAACATCAAACACCCGAATTAGTGATTGTCAATCCGCCTCGACGTGGCATTGGCAGTAAACTTGCGCAATTTCTCAATCAATTAGCACCTGATTTTATTTTATATTCAAGTTGTAATGCAGAAACTATGGGCAAGGATTTAGGTGATTTAACTCATTATCAACTTGAAAAAATTCAGTTATTTGATATGTTCCCACACTCTTATCATTATGAAGTATTGTGTTTATTAAAAAAGAAATGAAAAACGGTGGACAATTTCCACCGTTTTTAGAAAGCACGTGTTAATCTAAACGTTTAGAAAGCGCTAACCAATCTGCTTTAAATTCGCGGCGCATATTGTTAATCGCATCAATAATGTCATGGTGTACTAACTGCTCATTTTGAATACCCACGCAATAGCCACCTTTACCTTGCATTAACAAATCAACCGCATAAACTCCCATACGAGAACCTAAAATACGGTCAAAAGCACAAGGCGTACCACCACGTTGAATATGTCCTAAAATAGTTGCCCGAGTTTCATGTTTCACACGCTGTTCAATTTCGCGAGCAAGCTCATTCACATCACAAATCAATTCAGTAATCGCGATAATCGCATGACGCTTACCTTTAATAATACTACGTTCAATTTGTTGAATAAGTTCTTCACGATTGAAAGCAACTTCAGAAGCAACAATATATTCACAGCCACCAGCAATCCCTGCAGAAATCGCTAAATCACTACAATGACGTCCCATAATTTCGACAATCGAAATACGCTGATGAGAGCTTGAGGTGTCACGTAAACGGTCAATTGCTTCTACTGCAGTTTCAAGTGCGGTTTGATAACCAATGGTATAGTCTGTTCCTGCGACATCATTATCAATAGTCCCAGGAATACCAACACATGGGAAACCATGTTCTTCAGTCAATAATTTTGCGCCCATGTAAGACCCATCACCACCAATCACAACTAAAGCATCAATACCATGTGAGCGTAAAATTTCTGCACATTTTGCACGTACTTCTGGATTTTTAAATTCAGGAAAACGGGCAGAGCCTAAAAATGTACCACCACGGTTAATAATATCTGACACACTATAACGAGTCATTTGTTTGATTTTATTGTGATATAAACCATAGTAGCCTTCATAAATGCCATATACTTCTAAACCTTCCGCGAGCGCAGAACGCACAACACCACGAATGGCGGCATTCATACCTGGCGCATCACCACCACTGGTTAATACTGCTATTTTCTTTATCATAACCTAAACCTTTTAAACTAAAAATGAATTCAAAATCGTCGCTAAGATTACACTATTCACTGCAACTGCTCTAGCAAAATTTATCAAAAAACTAATTACATTTGATCTAGTTTCGCATTTTCCAATTTTTCAGCCTGAACCACACTCGTTGGCTCATGATGAATCACAATATCTACTAGCGAAAATGCTTGACGCAAGCGCTGTTCAAGCTGTTCTGTAATATCATGTGCTTCTAAAAAAGAGAGATGATCATCCAACTCTAAATCAAATTGAATAAAACGCACAGCACCAGATTGACGCGTACGTAAATCATGGAAGCCTAAAATCCGCTTATCCCATAAAATAATTTGTTCAATTTGTTGGATCTCATTTTCTGGCAAAGCGCGATCTAATAACAATTGGACTGCCTCAAATAACATTTTAAGTGCACTTATCAGAATATAAATCGCGATTAAAATTGCGCCAATCGCATCAGCAAGCATAAAATCAAATACTGTCAAAATTAATGAAATTAAGATTGCCACATTCATAAATAAGTCTGTTTGATAATGTAAGCGATCAGCTTTAATAGCAGGGCTTCCCGTCTTTTTCACAATTCGACTTTGGTAATAAACTAATGCGGAAGTTACTACGATGGAAAAACAAATAACAGCAATACCTAAATTTGTATTTGTTAAAGGTTGTGGTTCATTAAAACGATGAATCCCTTGTAATAATAGAAAAACAGCAGAACCAGAGATAAATGCACTTTGAATAAGAGAAGCAAGTGATTCTGCTTTACCATGACCAAAAGAATGGTTTTCATCGGCAGGCATTAACGCAAAGCGTAAAATGAGCATATTAAGAAACGAAGCTGCCAAATCTAAAGTGGAATCAACAATTGATGCCAACATACTGACTGAACCCGTTTCCCACCAAGCAAATCCTTTTACAACAATCAACATTAAAGCAGTATAAACAGCACAATTAGCCGCTTTTTTCACTTGGGAAGAATAAATCTGTTCTTCCATTTATGCACAAATCCATTGCCAATCACGATTTTTAACACGTTTCATTTCTTTTTCTACCACATACTTCTTCAAATAACGTACAACTTTCTCATTACTCATATTGCGGATCTTCTTCGTTCTTGGCACTTTTAATGAATACTGATATTGCACAAATCCACAACCTTGTACTGTTTTACCTTTAGCCACATCGACTTGCCAATCATTATTTTTAACCGTTGGCTCATAGATAACGAAAGCATATAAACTGTCATCTTGTATTTGTAATTTAAAATTCTTCACACCTGTATTTTGGTAAACTCGTTCGCGTAAGGCAACTCGCTCATCTAAGGTTATTTTCGCTTTATTACGATCCAATAATAATTCCACCGCACTTTTCCAACGCGCTAAACTTTCCCCCTTTTCCAAATAAAAGAAACGTGCCATCGGTCCTAAATCTTGCTGCGCGACTAATTCATAAGTATGCTTATTATGTACAATTTGCTGTGGTGCTGAAAGTTGCGGTACTGCTGCACAGCCACTCAATAAAAGCCCTAAAAGTGCGGTCAAAATTAAGAAAATTTTTTGCATATCATTCCACCAAATCACGTTTAAACACTAACTCTGTTTCACTAGAACTTGTTGCATCAAACCAATAGCCAGCCAAATCAAACTCTTTTAACTGTTCAACTTTGGTTAAACGATTCTGAATAATATAGCGGCACATTAATCCCCTTGCTTTCTTCGCATAAAAACTGATGACTTTATATTTACCATTTTTATTATCTAAAAACACAGGCTTAATAATGGTTGCATTTAATGTATTTTCTTTCACTGACTTATAATATTCATCTGAAGCTAAATTAATTAACACATTATCCCCCTGTTCATCAAGAGCTTGCTGCAATGAAGCCGTGATAATATTGCCCCAAAAAGCATAGAGATCTTTGCCTTTTTTATTGGCTAACTTTGTTCCCATTTCTAAACGATAAGGCTGCATTAAATCCAACGGTTTTAGTAAACCATATAATCCAGATAACATACGTAAATGTTGTTGAGCAAATCGCACATCTTGGTGTGATAAACTTTCTACTTCTAATCCCGTGTAAACATCACCTTTAAACGCGTAAATTGCCGCACGTGCATTCTGTTGATTATGTTCTTTCTGCCATTCTGCAAAACGTGCAAAATTCAAGCCTGCAAGCTTATCACTAATTGACATTAATGAAGCTATTTGATCTGGTGACAGTTGGCGACAAACTTCAATTAATTGCGCACTATAATCAGTTAAGTGCGGTTGAGAAAAATCAAATTTTGGTACCGCACTTTCAAAATCTAAGGTTTTTGCTGGCGAAATAATAGCTAACATATGTTTATTTCCTATCTCAAATTGAATTTAATTGCCATTGAATTGGTGCTAATCCTTGCTGCACAAGATACTGATTTGCTTTAGAAAAATGATGACAACCAAAGAAACCTCGATGTGCCGACAACGGAGAAGGATGTGGCGCTGTTAATACGCAATGTTTCTGGCGATCAATAAACTGCCCTTTTCTCTGTGCATGACTTCCCCAAAGCAGAAAAACGACATGCTCACGTTGCTCATTTAATGCGGCAATTACACGATCAGTAAAAGTTTCCCAACCAAAATTAGCATGTGAGTGAGCTTGCCCTTGTTCAACTGTCAATACAGTATTTAACATCAATACGCCCTGTTCTGCCCAAGGAACTAAATATCCGTGATTTGGAATTTGAAAACCAGCGATATCCTGTGATAATTCTTTATACATATTGACTAAAGAAGGAGGAGGAGCAATGCCCGGTTTCACTGAAAAAGCCAAACCATGCGCTTGGTTTGGACCATGGTAAGGATCTTGTCCTAAAATAACTACTTTGACTTGTTCAAATTCCGTTAATTGAAAAGCGCTAAACACTTCTTGTGGAGGAGGATATACAACTCGACCAGATGCTCTGGCTTGATGAACTAACGCAAGAATTTGTTTAAAATAAGGCTGCTCTTTTTCTATACCAATGACATCTTTCCACGTTCTCATTTTTATCTCCTCTTGTTATCTCCTTTCAGCGAATTGCTGATTATAAATAACTTCACGCAAAATTGACAGTTACAGAATTACTCATGTTAAACAATTGTTTATTTATTGTTAAATAAAAGTTTTTTTAAAATCATAAACTTACTGTTAAACTTGATTTACATCAAAATTAAAAAATTACTCGAGAAAAATACCTTGTCCTATGTCAAAACAATTTGAAATCATCAAAATTTTTGATAAAATCCTGACCAATTTAAACTGATTAACAAATCGCCAACTTAGGAGGCATACAATGATTAAAGGTATTCAAATTACCCAAGCGGCTAATGACAATCTATTAAATTCATTCTGGTTATTAGATAGCGAAAAAGGTGAAGCGCGTTGTTTATGTGCTAAAGGTGAATTCGTTGAAGATCAAATCGTTGCTGTAAGTGAATTAGGTCAAATCGAATATCGTGAGTTACCAGTTGATGTTGCGCCAACAGTAAAAGTAGAAGGTGGACAACACTTAAACGTTAACGTATTACGTCGCGAAACATTAGAAGATGCGGTTAACAACCCAGAAAAATATCCACAATTAACAATCCGTGTTTCAGGTTATGCAGTACGTTTTAACTCTTTAACACCTGAACAACAACGTGATGTAATTACTCGTACTTTCACTGAAAGTTTATAATTTTCTATCACTTACCTATCTTATAAAAAATGCCTCAAATTGATATGAGGCATTTTTGTTATCTTAAAAACTATCTTAACTGAACCTATTTTATTATGCTTATTAGCTATTGCTAGCGAACTAATGAATATTCAGGTAAAATCGTCCAGTTTAACTTTATCGAATTTTTAATGAATAAAATTGATTCAAATATGAAGAATATACGTAACTTTTCAATTATTGCACACATTGACCATGGTAAATCGACATTATCTGATCGCTTAATTCAAACTTGTGGTGGCTTATCAGATCGTGAAATGGAAGCGCAAGTTTTAGACTCAATGGACCTAGAACGTGAACGTGGTATCACAATTAAAGCACAAAGTGTTACTTTGAATTACAAAGCCAAAGACGGTGAAACATACCAATTAAACTTTATTGATACACCAGGACATGTCGATTTTTCTTATGAAGTATCTCGCTCGCTTGCTGCTTGTGAAGGCGCATTACTTGTTGTGGACGCGGGACAAGGAGTTGAAGCACAAACGCTCGCTAATTGCTACACTGCTATCGAAATGAATTTAGAAGTCGTGCCAATTTTAAATAAAATTGACTTACCAGCAGCAGATCCTGAACGTGTGGCAGAAGAAATTGAAGATATCGTGGGTATTGATGCAATGGAAGCAGTACGTTGTTCTGCGAAAACAGGACTTGGTATTGAAGATGTATTAGAAGAAATTGTACATAAAATTCCCGCACCAGAAGGTGATCCTAATGCACCGTTACAAGCATTAATTATCGATTCTTGGTTTGACAATTACTTAGGGGTTGTTTCCCTTGTGCGGATAAAAAATGGCACGTTACGCAAAGGCGATAAAATTAAAGTGATGTCAACAGGACAATCTTACAACGTTGATCGTCTCGGTATTTTCACACCAAAACAAGTCGATACAACTTTGTTGAACTGTGGTGAAGTTGGCTGGCTTGTTTGTGCGATTAAAGATATTTTAGGTGCGCCTGTTGGTGATACGCTAACATTACACAATAATCCTGCGACGTCAGTATTACCGGGCTTTAAAAAAGTTAAACCACAAGTTTATGCTGGCTTATTCCCAATTAGCTCAGATGACTATGAAGCATTTCGTGATGCCTTAGGCAAATTAAGCTTAAATGATGCTTCCTTATTCTATGAACCAGAAAATTCAACCGCGCTTGGCTTCGGCTTCCGCTGTGGTTTCCTTGGTTTATTACATATGGAAATCATTCAAGAGCGTTTAGAACGTGAGTACGATTTAGACTTAATCACAACTGCACCAACAGTTGTTTATGAAGTCGAACTGACAAGCGGCGAAGTGTTATATGTTGATAGCCCATCTAAATTACCGCCATTAAACAACATTACTGAAATTCGTGAACCAATTGCAGAATGTAATATGTTATTACCACAAAATTATTTAGGTAATGTGATTACATTATGTGTTGAAAAGCGCGGCGTACAAACCAACATGGTTTACCATGGTAATCAAGTTGCCCTGACTTATGAAATTCCAATGGGAGAAGTGGTGCTTGATTTCTTCGATCGCTTAAAATCCACTTCTCGTGGCTATGCTTCATTGGATTATGGATTCAAACGTTTCCAAGCTGCCGACATGGTACGAGTAGATATTATGATCAATGGCGAACGTGTTGATGCTCTTGCTTTAATCGTCCACAAAGATAATGCTCAATATCGTGGTCGTGAATTGGTAGAAAAAATGCGTGAATTAATTCCACGTCAGCAATTTGATATTGCAATTCAAGCCGCAATTGGTAATCACATTATTGCACGTTCAACAGTAAAACAATTACGTAAAAACGTGCTTGCAAAATGTTATGGCGGTGACGTTAGCCGTAAGAAAAAACTGTTACAAAAACAGAAAGAAGGTAAAAAACGAATGAAATCATTAGGTAACGTTGAAGTACCACAAGAAGCCTTCTTAGCTATCCTACATGTTGGAAAAGATAAATAAGGAACTATTATGTCTAACTTATTTCTCGTGATTTTATTGGCAGTGGGGTTTGGTATATGGAAAGTATTAGATTACTTTGCATTACCAAATACCTTTTCTATTTTGCTAATCATTTTCACCCTCATTTCTGGTATTTTATGGTGCTACCACCGTTTTACGGTGCTGCCAAAACGTGCAAGACAAATTGCGCGCGCTGAACAACGCTCTGGGCAAGCATTAACTGAAGAAGAAAAAGCCAAAATTGAGCCTATTTCTGAAGGAGGTGAATTTATTGCCTCACTCTTTCCTGTGCTTGCGTTTGTATTAATCTTACGTTCATTTTTATTTGAACCATTTCAAATTCCCTCTTCATCAATGGAACCAACCTTGCGTATTGGCGATTTTTTGGTAGTAAAAAAATATGCTTATGGCATTAAAGATCCAGTATTCCAACATACATTGATTGAAACAGGTAAACCTGAACGCGGCGATATCATTGTATTTAAAGCGCCTCTGCAACCCAATGTAGATTATATTAAACGAGTGGTTGGTACTCCAGGCGATAAAGTACAATATAATGAGTATACACGCCAATTAACTCTCACTTATGCTAAAGCTGGTAAAGAATGTACCCTTGACTGTGTTACTAAGGCATTTACCTACAGCCAACCCGTAGAAAATCCTGAATTTAACTTCATTATTGGGCGTAATCATAAAGGCGAATACTTATATGGTCCTAGTCCATTAGAAACAACCGAAATAGGTGATGTGACTCACCAAATTCATTGGTATCCTAACCCTGAAGAAATCGCCAATGAAGGATTCCGTTATAAAGCTTATCGCACAAAAGACAATGGTGTGACAGAATGGGTTGTTCCTGAAGGTGAGTACTTTGTGATGGGTGATAATCGTAATAATAGTGAAGATAGTCGTTTTTGGGGATTTGTACCAGAAAAAAATATTGTTGGTAAAGCAACCTATATTTGGTTAAGTCTAGATAAAAAACAAGATGAATGGCCAACTGGCATTCGATTTGAACGCTTATTCACAGAAATTAAGTAAGAGAGAATGAATCAAAATTTAGAACGTTTACAACGCAAAATTGGTTATCACTTTAATCAAATTGCATTATTAAAACAGGCATTAACTCATCGTAGTGCAGCAGTTAAACACAATGAACGTTTAGAGTTTTTAGGTGATGCTATTTTAAATTTCACTATTGCAGAAGCCTTATATCACCAATTTCCTAAATGTAACGAAGGTGAATTAAGTCGAATGCGTGCAACGCTTGTACGTGAACCCACACTGGCGATTTTAGCGCGCCAATTTGAACTTGGTAATTATATGGCACTGGGACCAGGTGAACTGAAAAGTGGTGGATTTCGGCGTGAGTCCATCTTAGCTGATTGTGTAGAAGCTATTATTGGTGCAATGTCTTTAGATAGCAATCTCGAAATAGCGAGTAAAGTGGTACAAAATTGGTACCAAGAGCTGTTAAATCACATCAAACCGGGTAATAATCAAAAAGATCCTAAAACACGTTTACAAGAATATTTACAAGGTAAACGTTTACCACTACCAACTTATAATGTCATTGATATAAAAGGCGAAGCGCACTGCCAGACATTTACTGTTGAATGTAATATTCAAAATATCGACCGCACTTTTATTGGTGTGGGTTCAAGCCGTCGTAAAGCAGAACAAGCCGCGGCAGAAAAACTCTTACAAGAACTGGAAAACAAATGACAGAAACAACTTTAATGGACAATCAACAAACTTACTGTGGCTTTATTGCGATTGTTGGTCGTCCAAATGTCGGTAAATCGACCTTACTCAATAAAATCTTAGGGCAAAAAATTTCGATCACATCACGTAAAGCACAAACCACGCGGCATCGTATTGTAGGGATTCACACTGAGGGTGCATATCAAGCTGTTTATGTCGATACACCAGGCTTACATATTGAAGAAAAGCGAGCAATTAACCGCTTAATGAATCGTGCAGCAAGCAGTGCTATTGGTGATGTTGATTTAATTATTTTTGTTGTCGATGGGACGCATTGGAATGAAGATGATGAAATGGTGCTCAATAAACTCCGTGCTGCAAAAGCCTCTGTTGTATTAGCTATCAATAAAATTGACAACATCAAAAATAAAGAAGAAATGTTGCCGTTTATCACTGAACTCACTGCCAAATTCAATTTTGCTCATGTTGTACCTATTTCTGCAGAAAAAGGTAAAAACATTGATGAACTCGAAAAAATTGTACGTAATTCATTACGTGAAGGTGAACATCATTTCCCTGAAGAATATATTACAGATCGTTCACAACGTTTTATGGCTTCTGAAATTATTCGTGAAAAACTCATGCGTTTTACTGGAGATGAATTACCTTACTCTGTTACTGTCGAAATCGAACAATTTAAACTCAATGAACGTGGGACTTATGAAATCAATGGGTTGATTCTCGTTGAACGCGATGGTCAGAAAAAAATGGTGATTGGTAATAAGGGGCAAAAAATTAAACAAATTGGAACAGAAGCCCGAGCAGATATGGAACGCCTTTTTGACAATAAAGTACACTTAGAACTTTGGGTAAAAGTGAAATCTGGTTGGGCTGATGATGAACGAGCATTACGTAGTTTAGGCTACATGGATGAATAATCTTTTAAATACTTAAGAGAAAAATATTGCTATGCAATATGAAAATTAATAAAAGCAGCTATAATAGCTGCTTTTTGTATATTTAAAGATTAGTTTTCTTTCACTCTCTTAATTAAAGCTCACTAATCAAATGCGTTCTACTTAATATTGGCTCTCTGTTTTAGGTAAATTGAATTATTATTGCTATCTACTCCATTGCCAATCCATCTATATACTCATACATAATTCCGCTTCTACATTACTAATGTGTTAAATCACTTTAAACTAACAATAAAAAAACTAGAGTCTTACTACAAGACTCTAGCTTTTCATTATTGTTTTAGAAAAATGTGATTAATTATTCAATTATCATTTTGCTCCTTTTCTAATAACATTTTGATAAATAGGTTCTTCTTGAGATTTCTTACCAACTTCTGCATAAATTGTCTCCTCACTAGAAGAAATGACTTGTTTTGTCTGCATTCCTGAAGCTGGGAATTGTAAATCCGCATAAACAGGTTCTGTGGTTGGTACTCGGCTAACCTGCTCTACAACCTTATCACTTCTGGTTTTCAGCTGTGACTCAGGAATAATCCCTTTACTCAATTCTTGTTTAGATTTTTGTAGCTTTTCTGAGGCGTTAGGTGTGCTACCTTTTACTTTAGAAGCCACTTCACCATAAACAACATTATCTGAACCTTTAGGCTGAGAACGATTTGTTTTATGAGAGAATTGTAAGTCAGCATAAGTTGGCTCTGTCGTAAGTACATTGCTAACTTGCTCTACAATTTTATCACTGCGTGTTCTTAGCTGTGATTCTGAGTAAAAACCATCAACTTGATTTGATTTTCTGTTTTTATTTACCTGTGCATAAATTGCATTTGGATCTGCAATTTGCTCCACTTTTGGCTTAGGTGGTTGCACTGGTTTTCTCGCGTTGGTATTTGCTTGTTTCAAAGCAGTCTCTTTACTTGCAGCTGCCTTATTAGGTAATGCAGGTAACGGTTTCGCTTTTCTCACCGTTGCGACCTCACTCACATGATGCTTCTGGATATATTCTTGTAACTCAGGTGATTTAAATGGATTTTCAATCACTTGGTTTCCAATCACAAACCGAGTAGAAGACATCGTTGGATCCTGTGCATACAACGCTCTTAAGTTTTTCGCTTCTGAACTATTATAGTGTTTATCTTTAGGATTGAAGGCTTTCTTAATATTATCCATATTAACTTTCATATCCTTAGAAATACTACGATCTTTCGTCACGATTTTATCTAATGGGAAATAGAACGCATCTTTTTCGCTATTACCACCAAGATGTTCAATTTTAGGTCCCTCAGCTTTTACTTTTCGTTTGAACAGATTTGGCAATAATTGTTTTTTATATGCCGTACTTTGCTCGCCACTTACCGATGCAGTATTATTCGCTGTTGGAATCTCTAATGTTTTGAGCGGATTCTCAATAACATGATCCTTAATAGTGAATTTCAAGTTCGGATGATCTTTGTAATTTTCATACAAATATCTTAGCTCTCTTGAAGTCACAGAATCATAATGCGGATTACTTGGTTCAAATACCGCTTTTAAACGATTCAAATCAATTTGCGTATTTTGTTTGAAAGTCGCGGTATCTGTCGCAAGACCATCTAATGCAAAATAGAGCTGTCCACCACGTTCAAGCGTTTCTTTTGCAATAAATTTCGTTTTTTCCGTAAAGAAGTCCATTCTTGCATCATTTAACGCATTTTGTGTCTCTTTATATTCACGAATTGCGCGATTTTCTGCAGTAGTATAATTTGAAGATTCTTGTAACTCTTCCATATCGAATTTATCATTCTTTCTCAAAGCATCATACATATTTTGCTCTTGATCAGTAAGCGTCGCAATTCTCTTCAATGCATCCACTGCATTCTCATTCTTAATCAATTCACGAATAATACGTTGATTATCTTCAATATTTGCATCATTAATACGATTTTTAGAATCATCTCTACGTGCAAGTTTTGCTGTAGGTTCATTAAATGAAGCAATTTCTTGAATATCTTGCTCAGTTACATTGCCTGATTTGACTTGTTTCGCAAATGAGCTTAATTGAGAAAATTCAAAACCTAAGTTTAATTTACCAATATAGCTATCTGCTAAAATCGCATTTTTGCCTTCAACATCTGCAGCATTGGCTCTAGCAATTAATTCTTTTCGCCCTTGTTGCAATCCATAGATTAATGCATTTTCACTCAAATCAGATTGAGCCGCTCTAGGTGATTCTAAATTATTGAGTTTGTTTGGTAAGTGCTCAATAGTTTGAATTTCCTGAACTTTTCCTTGATAACCTCTCTCGACTAATTTACTTAGCTCTTTGCTCAAACTATGACCTGAACTGAATGCTTCTCTTTCTAATGGCTGTTTTTTATAAGCCCCGAAATTTGATACATCCGCATCAATATAATAGTTTTCATTTAATGCCAATAAATTAGCATCCTTTTTCAAGTTGTCAGAAAGGTTCTTATCATATTTATTTTTAGAGATCTGAGCTTGATCATGGTGTGTTAATTCATGAACAATCGTATCTAGAATCTCTTGATTATTGCGTTTCTTACTTCTTAAGAAGCTTGCAATAGGTGTTGAATTCATATGCACTTCATCATTAGAATAATGTCCTTGTCCCATAGATAATGGTCCATTCTTAGTATTTAATTCTAATTTTGCTTTCGTACCTTCAATACCCGTTACTTCTTTAAGCGATTCACGCTTTGCAGTTTCAACAATATCAAACAATTTACGAATACCTTCTTCATTACCAGAAAGTTTTCCTTTCATCAAATCGTGGAATTCTTTGTTTGAATCAAGCTTCTCAATAATTTTCTCATTGATTTGCTTTCTTGTTTCTACATAACTTTCGTCAAATTGGATATTTTTCAGAATTTTACCCATACTCTTGACATTTTCACCTTCGAAACCTTGTATCACATGCTTATTCGGCAATACTGCACCAGCTTTATGCTCTTGCTGTCTTAAAACACGTCTATCTTCTGAACTCATACCATTAATGAGTTCATCGGTTGCTTTCAATAGATGCTCTTTGGGAAGGTTTTTAGACTCTTTAGCAATAAGAGCTAATTTTTTCTCAGCCTCCTTCGCACTATCCGTAGATTTTGCTTTTTGTCTGACTTTCTCAAATTGAGCATCTACATCAGTCACAGGTTTTGGAATGTAGCTGGTATTTGTTATTGCAGTCACCACATTATCTTTTGCGACATAACTTTCACCACGCGTTTCATCTCTTTTTATCTGATGTGTTTCATCAGTCAAGCGACTTTGCGAATCTGACTTAATGCCTGTTTTAGCATTAATATCAGATGCGTCTGCTGCTGGTTTAACTTTACTTGTGTTATTTGTCGTTTTTGCTGGTAATTCATAATTCACAACGTTAAAGAAACGTTTGCCATCTTGTTTACCAGCATAACCACTCTTATTCCAAAACGCGTCTTTCAACCATGCTTCAAATTTTTGATGGCTAGGGAAAGTCATTTCACCGAAGTTTGGATCAAAGAATACGACTTTTTGTCCTTGAATCGCAGCTGAAACTGTATGTGACCCCCCCTCAAGATTGATAGAGATTTTCTTCACAGCAGAAGTTTCATTACCAGTATCTAAAATTGCTTTTGATAATGCTGAAACGTCTGTTTTTGAAACAGTGCCAGCGACTTCATCACGGCGACTTAAGTTACCAAATTTTTTCTCTTTTGGCACAACACCTTGCTCTTGTAGCCAACTATCAGTTAATTTAAATTGCTGAGTTGCACTACCACTATTAATAAATTCAGTTTGAAGTTTCTTAATAGAATCAATCGCTTCTTTCTTCAAGTGTCCTTTTTGACCACCTTCATATAAGCTTGTCCAGAAATTGTCATCTTGAGGATCAACTTTCTTCGCAATCCAGTGAGCACAAGTTGACTCACACACACCATGTTGCGTTTCTAGATGTTTTACAATTTCCTTATAAACTTCGCCTTTAGATTGTGCATATTTAAAGCTCACTTCACCGCCATATTCTTCTACTGACGAACGAACCGCATCAATTTTGCCTTTCACCTTCAGTGGTTGGAATTGGTCTTGCACTTGTTTCAATACACCACGTGATTGTTCAACTAATTCTTTTTGTTGAATACGATCACTCACAGGTGTTGCTTTCGCAGGTGCTTGAGCTGTATTTGCTGTATCAGCAATCTCTGCATCTACTGGCAAACTTCTGAATTTTGCGTCAATGTTTCCCTGTAGAGTTGCACTATCATCTGCCATTAAATCAGCAGAACGTTTTGGTAAGGCTGGAGCCTGCTCTTCTAATTGCACTTTTTGAGTAACTGGTGGTTGTGCAGCAGCTGCCTCATCCCCTTTCGCTTTTGCTCTTGCAAGTGCTTCTGGACTCTTATCAATAGTTGCATACAAACCATCATCTACTTTAATTTTGTTTAGAGCAGTTACTGACTCTTCAGCTGTACGAGCTTTTGTACTTGCTTGTGCTTGACTTTGAGTTATAACTTCAGAAATATCCTCATAGTCACTACCATTGCTTTGACGCGCTTTAGCACGTGGTTGTACTTGTACTACAGCTTCTGTGACTTCAGCATAATCACTGTTAGCAAGTGAACGAGAACGCAATTGTGCTCCTTCTGCTACTTCTGGTTGTACAACGACACGTGTTTTTGCCACACCATCTGCATCATTTTCAACAATGACTTTCACTTTTGGTTTTGGTGCTACTGGTGGTTTTTCTTTCGTTTTCGCGGTAGTAACTATACTATTAGTGTCATTATCACTCTCTACTAGAGCTTTAAATTTCGGCTTCGGTGGCACTGGAGGTTTTCCTGTTTTACCTGCATTTTCACTCGTTGAAGCAAATTCACTTGTGCGAGGAGGTAACTCAGGCGCAACATCTTCTTTCACCTCAGCAACTTTCGGTTTTGGGTTCGCGGCTTCTGCTGCATCACTTCGAGCATTCGCTTTAGCACGCGCTTCCGCACTTTTATCTACTGTTGCATAGATAGGCTCTTCTGTTACCACTTTATTCACAACATCATCTTCAACAACCGTTGAATGACGTTTTGCTGTCGAAGCAAAATCATCTATGTCTGCATAATCGCTGTCACGACTTGCTTTGCCTTTCACCTCTGACGGTAATTCAGGTAAAGCACGTGTTGCTTTGCTATTAGATGGTGCAACCACATTACCAATTTCTGCATAATCACTTTCATCACTCACTGTGTTTTTCACACGTGGCTGTGTTGAAGCTTCTGGTAAAGGTTTTTTACCTAACTCTGTTAAGAATTCTTTCACCACTTCTGCACTGGTCGCTGATTTCGCTGATTTCAAAGTTTGTGGAATAATTTGTGTTTCAAAGTCTGAATTAAACTTCGTAAATGGCGGATAACCTGCATCTAATAACAGTTTATTCACGATTACGCGTGCCATACGACCATTACCTTCCGCAAACGGATGGTAAGCAATTAAGCGTTGATACACTAAGCCTGCTAATACACTTGGCTCAACACCTTGATGTTTCGCTTGGTTAATGAAATCCACAGTTTCACTTAATTGGATTTTTGACGCTTCTGGACTTGAGAATACTGCATTCTCTTTCGTCAAGGTCTCTTTCTTATACAACTGACGATCGCTGCCTTCATCTGGGCGTAAACCATGATTGAGTTTTTCAACCATCTCAACTGTTAAGTCTTTACCTTGACTGCTCTTCAAGAATTCTTCAATGGCACCTTGTACTTCCTCTTTTAATTTCGGATTACGTTGGATCGTTTTTGACGTTTCAGCCAATGCTTCAGTAATATTTTGTGTTTTAACGCTCACATCATCTATTACATCACCTTTCGGTAATTTCTTCACTAAGCCTTGAATTTCTGAGAACTCTTCTACTGATGGCTTAAAGCTCACCGCATCATTGATACGTTTTTCTACTTTACGCGCACCATCTGTCAGGATCTCATCAAACTCTGGTGAATTACCCATTTGTTTGATGGTTGCCTCTGGAATACTTTTCTTAGCTGCTTCTCTGGCTTCATCTAAGAACTTCGCATTTTTCAACACATTACTTTCAAAGCTTTCGTTGCGTTTATCTTCTAAAGCTAAGAGATTTTTCAGATTAATATTATCTTCTAAATCATCATAACGTGGTTTCGCTGCGGCTTGTAGATCTTGTTCTGCCGTTTTAGCTACTTTAGAGGATTGCGCATGAGCAGAATCCTTTCCAGTAAAGAATTGTTTAACACGTTGGAATAACGACGATTTTTCTGCTTGCTCTGAGGTAGCCTCTTCAGATTTTACCTTCGCCTTTTTATTTCCGCCTGCTGCATCTTTTAACTCTGGGCGAATTGGTAATAATGGCGCAAAATCCTCTTCTGCTTCAGAAGTTGCAACTTTCGGTTTTGGGTTCGCGGCTTCTGCTGCATCACTTCGAGCATTCGCTTTAGCACGCGCTTCCGCACTTTTATCTACTGTTGCATAGATAGGCTCTTCTGTTACCACTTTATTCACAACATCATCTTCAACAACCGTTGAATGACGTTTTGCTGTCGAAGCAAAATCATCTATGTCTGCATAATCGCTGTCACGACTTGCTTTGCCTTTCACCTCTGACGGTAATTCAGGTAAAGCACGTGTTGCTTTGCTATTAGATGGTGCAACCACATTACCAATTTCTGCATAATCACTTTCATCACTCACTGTGTTTTTCACACGTGGCTGTGTTGAAGCTTCTGGTAAAGGTTTTTTACCTAACTCTGTTAAGAATTCTTTCACCACTTCTGCACTGGTCGCTGATTTCGCTGATTTCAAAGTTTGTGGAATAATTTGTGTTTCAAAGTCTGAATTAAACTTCGTAAATGGCGGATAACCTGCATCTAATAACAGTTTATTCACGATTACGCGTGCCATACGACCATTACCTTCCGCAAACGGATGGTAAGCAATTAAGCGTTGATACACTAAGCCTGCTAATACACTTGGCTCAACACCTTGATGTTTCGCTTGGTTAATGAAATCCACAGTTTCACTTAATTGGATTTTTGACGCTTCTGGACTTGAGAATACTGCATTCTCTTTCGTCAAGGTCTCTTTCTTATACAACTGACGATCGCTGCCTTCATCTGGGCGTAAACCATGATTGAGTTTTTCAACCATCTCAACTGTTAAGTCTTTACCTTGACTGCTCTTCAAGAATTCTTCAATGGCACCTTGTACTTCCTCTTTTAATTTCGGATTACGTTGGATCGTTTTTGACGTTTCAGCCAATGCTTCAGTAATATTTTGTGTTTTAACGCTCACATCATCTATTACATCACCTTTCGGTAATTTCTTCACTAAGCCTTGAATTTCTGAGAACTCTTCTACTGTTGGTTTAAAAGTCACCGCATCATTGATACGTTTCTCGATTTTACGCGCCCCTTCAGTCATGATGTCATCAAACTCTGGTGAATTACCCATTTGTTTGATGGTTGCTTCTGGGATGTATTTCTTCGCTGCCTCTCTTGCTTCAGCCAAGAACTCAGCATTTTTCAATACGGTTGTATCGAATGCTTTATTACGCTGATCTTCTAACGCCAATAACCCTTTCAGATTCAGATTATCTTCTAAATCGTCATAACGTGGTTTAGCATTCGCTTGCGCATCTTGTTCTTCAGCTTTTGCCGATTTTGAGGCTTTTACTTTCTCTTTTGTTTGTTCTTTATTTGAACTACTTGTAAAGAAGTCTTTGACTTTGCTGAGCCAAGATTTCTCTGTTTTCTCCGCTTTTGCAACAGCAGGAAGTTCAGTTGTTGTATCTTGTGTTTCAACTTTCTTCGCACGATTACTATTGTTATTTGTATTCGCTTCAGTTGGTGTAGATTGCGGTTCTACTACAGAAGCATCAATTTGTGAACGCGATTTATTTGCTACATGACCAATTTCAGCGTAATCACCTTCTGAGTTCTGCAATTGACGAGACTTCGCTACATTATCGCTTGGTAAGTCTGGCAATTCACGTTTCGCTCTCGAATTTGGCTTCGCTACACTTTCTTCAATTTGAGCATAATCACCCTCTGTAGTAATACGATTTTTGCTCAACGCCTGCGTGGTTGGTACTTCTGGTAATGGACGCTCAGCTTTCGCTTTCACACTTGACTCAACATCTGCACTTAGATCATTAGGGCGTTTAGGCAATGCTGGTGCAACATCATCTTCAACACGCGATTTGCTCACTGGATTTTGCGCTGCAGCTTCGTCACCTTTAGCTTTTGCTCTCGCACGTCCTTCTGGTGTCTTATCAAGCGTAGTATATACATCTTCCGTGCTTGATGATTTCGCTTTCACACCTGAATCTACTTCCGAGCCTAACTCATTAGGGCGTTTCGGTAATGCAGGTGGAAGATCATCCTCAACACGCGCTTTGCTCACTGGATTTTGTGCTGCGGCTTCGTCACCTTTAGCTTTCGCTCTTGCACGACCTTCTGGTGTTTTATCAAGTGTCGCGTACACATCTTCCGTGCTTGATGATCTCGCTTTATTGGCAGTTGACTCAAAAATCGACTGCACTTTAGAGTCAACTTGTGCATTCTCTTCACTGATAGCACGTCTTGAGCGTGAGCGTGGTTGCTCTACTGTTGGAGAATCTGTATCAAAAGATGGAATAGTTTCATAATCAGATTCAACACTTCTTGGTTTGACTCTTGGCTGAGCTTGATCACCACCATCTAGTGGGATAGATTCATAATCAGACTCATCAGATTTTGATTTCGCTCTTGGCTGAATAGTTGCTACATCATCAATTTGAGAATAAATACCTTCACTGTCAATAGATTTTACTTTCGCATTTGGTGCTTCTGGTAATGGACGTTGTGTTCTACTATTCAATGAACTAACGTCTTCATAAATATTGTCTGAAGTATCTGCAATAGATTTGGCACGGCTTTGCGCACTATTTGGTAATTCAGGTAACAGATCATTTGCTTTTCTTCTTGCACCTGTATTGATCTCCGCATAAGTACTCTCTACTTCTGCTGTACCACTGCGTGATTTCGTTGAAGGTACTTCTGGTAAATCATCATTAACACCTCTTTTTCTCGTAGCTACCGTACTATAAAGTGGGTTATCCACCATCTCTGACGATTCAACGTTTCGAGATCTTGCTGTTGGTGCAACAGAATCTACACTTTCATAGATTGGATTTTTAATATTCACAGAATCCGCATCGTCTGCTACACGAGATTTTGGAGTTGAAAGATTTGTACTACTATCGTTATCAACATGGCTATCAGACGATTTAAGCCTATTCTTCGCTTTTTGACCAAGTTCAGCGATATCGGCAACTTCAAAATTAAACTCTGTACTTGCATAAGTATCATCACGAGTAACTTCTTTTGACTTTGTTAAATCTTCAGTGACAGTACCAGAGATTTTACTCTTATCAACATTGATACCAGAAAGCGTTGATTTTTGAGTCGCAGCATAATGTTTCTGTTCAGCGCGTCCACCACGAACATTAAAGGCAGATGTACCACGTTCATTAAGTCCAACAGAAGCCCCTATAGTACCACCATCTTTATCATGGAAATCATGAATTTCGTTACTCGTAACATTACCAACAACCCTGAAATCACTGCTTTTATCATTATTAATGATATAACCAGCCTCAAGATTTAGGTCATTAATTTTACCAGTAATCTTATTTGCTTTAACACCAGCTTGTTTGTTAACTGTACGTTTTTGTTCAACTTCATTTGTATAACCCACACCAAAGTTAGCTGTTGGCTTCACAACAGTAGCTGTTGAAAGGGATGCACCTACCGAAGCATTATAATCATAACTTTCATGTTTTCTATCAACTGTATCTTGTTTCGAAATAATATTAGTTTTACCTTTTACGTTTAAATCAAGGTAATCTGCATCAATATTTGAACTTTCTAAATTAAAATTACCGCCAGCATTGATATTTACATTTTTACCCTGCAATAAACTATTGTTATATTTTTTTGCAATTTCATGAGTAAAACTTTCATTTCCTTCGGTAGTAACAGATGCACCTACATTGCAACCTGCACTCATAACACTACAACCAGCATTCACTCCAGCAGAAACTTTTTGTCTAGACTGTGTTTCTTCTATTTCAGTAGTTTTTTCTCCAGCTTGAATATTAACATCTTGTTTTGCATTCAAAGTAAGATTTGTATTTACACCACTCTCAACATTTTTTAGTGTCACACTCCCCTCTCGGGCAGAGAGGGTCACATTTCCACCAATTTTCGTACGAATATCACCAGTTTCAACTAGTTTCTTAGTTTCTTTATTAGTTTCAAAACTAATTTTTGCTGAACTACCTATTAAATCGCCTGTAATAAGATTTACAGCATCACTAACTTGTTGTAATGCGACAGTACCATCTTGTTTAATACCATTTTGTGCATCAATAAACTGTTTAGCTAAATGACTTGCAGCGTCAGCAATAGCAGAATGACCTTCTATTTCTGCACCAAATTTTGTTTCAGAACGCTGCGAATCAAGATGATATTCATCTTTTTGTTTAGTTGATTTAATTTCTTTCGCGGATAATTCAAAACTTTTTTGTGAAACATCTGATTGATATTGTTTATAAAAACCATCTGTTTTTTCGGACATTAAATCTACGATTTCTTCAGCAGTTAACGTATTAAATTTTGGTAATGGTCTTTCTTCTTTATCAGTATCAGTAGCCACTGATACATCTTTATTTTCCGTTGATGATTTACTTGACGATTCTAGTTTTCCTACTTCTGTTTGAATAAGATGCTTATTAATATCTACACCACCAATATCAGCATTACCTAGAACATGGAACTTACCCATATCAGCTTCTAAATCACTATTTGTATGCGAAAGTAAACTTTCAGTTTCTTTTTTATCACTGATCGAAAAACCAAGTAAAGCCCCTAATCCCGTATTTGTTGTTGGAGCCCCTACTGCTCCATGACGAACCGACTTACCTCCTCCACTCGCATGTGCAGATGAATAAACTTGTTCGATATGTTCTTCACGAGTTACTTCTGCCAAATTCTGACCAGCTTTTGTATTGTAATCTCCTTTTGTAATCCCTGTTAGTACACGCGCTTTAATTTTACTACCTACTTGATTAACATTATTTTCTACAGCTAAATGTAAATGATCAAACTGCGTAGTAGAAGCAACTGAATTTGCCGATGTTTTATCTTCTGTAGCGTAACCAATATAACTACCAGCTTGAGAGAATAGTTTCTCTTTTTTACTTGACCTTTCTACTGTATAAGTATCAGTAACATTTAGATCTTTTGTTTTTACAAAACCCGTTTTTCCCTTAATAACAGATGCACTAGAGTCAATTGTTGAATCTAAATCAGTTTCAAGATGGACATGCCCATCCGTTTCAATTCTTGAACGAACAACTTCTACATTACCTTTTTCATTAATATAAGAGCGTGATAAATTTTCAATTCCTTTACGACCAACTAGACGCGTTTTTTGGGAACTTAAAATATCACCTTTATTCTGGATTTTTTCTTCTGCTTCAATATGTACAGATTGACCAGAAATTGTTCCTGCATTGCGTACATTTTTCGCAGAAAGTGTGATTTCACGAGCACTAATTAATGCGGAGCCTAATCCTTTGAATTTCGCAGCATTATTTAAAGTTTGCGAAGTCAAGTATACTTGTGGCACAAACACTTCTTTACCATTAAGATTTGTTTTCACATACCACACGATATCTTGTTTTAAATTTGCTTGCTGTTCTTTGGTTAATGCACGACCGACTTCTAATCCAAGTTCTTTCGCTTCGAAATAAGAATTATCCATCAATTTTTTCACTAATTGTGCATCAGTTAAGTTGTATTTCAATGCGAGATGATTCTCAACTTTTTTCTCAATACTGCGATTAATTAATTCATGCTCAAAATAATTATCACCAATGACTTTAACAGATTTTTCACTCTCTGGTTTTGGTGCGACTTTATTGAAGAAATACTGAGAGCCAAAATAATCGTCTTGGTTAATGTATTGTAATTTAGTCCGATACAGCGGATCTGTCTCGACTTTAGGACGGTTATCATCCACATCTTTTAGGAAACGATTTTTCGACACTTCAGCTTCTTTTTTCTGTTCCTCTTCTAGAATTTTTTCATATTCTGCTAATTTTTCGAGTTCTTCTTTCTTCGCCTCAGCTTTTAATTCCGCTTCTTTTTTGGCTTTTTCATTCGCTAAACGTTGTACTTCTTTCTCTTTTGCTTGTTTTTCTGCAATCTCTTTTGCACGTTCAGCTTCTTTTTCTTTCTTTAATTGTTCTTGTTGTTCTGCCTCTTTAATTTCTTTTTGCTTTTCAACTTTATCCCGTTCTTGACGAACTTCTTCCTCTTTAAAGCCATCAAGACGCTCACGCTGCAATTTTTCTTTTTCTGCTCTAGCCTTTTCGACTAATTCTTTACGACGAGCCGCTTGCTCTTCTCTTTTCTTTGCAAACTGTTCATGTAAACGTCTTTGAACATCTCTCGGTAAACTTTCAAACTTACGATTAGCATCTCTTCGACTTTCAAAATATTCATCATCATTAAGATATTGCTCTTCTTTTAATTCAATTAACAATTCTTTTAATAATTTCGCATTATTTTGAACTTCATCTGGGTTATCATAATCTGGTTCACTTAATAGATTAGCATCTTCTTCATCTATTTTTGGAGAGTCACTTAGTTTATTTGGTTTTTTCAATTGTACACTGTCATCAATAAATAAATTTGGAACAGACAGTATTTCTGCAATTGTAGAAAGATCAATACCGTTATCATCTAAAGACTCGTCTTCAGCAATCTGAGGTCTAAATTCTGCTTTTGGTAACTCAATTACGTGTTTACCAATTTGAATAGTTTCTGAGAATTGCCCACGTTCTGAATACTCTCCATTTTGTAATGTGGAGATTTTTCCCCCTAATTTAGAGGCAAGAATTTTCGCTTTTTGCTCTGGACGATATACAAAACTGACATCTTGTTTTTCTTTAAACTCACGCCAGCGTTTAGACAGTTCATTATGAGACTTTTGTTGCCACCCAGCTCCAAACACTAACCCCATTGCCTGTTTAAATGTAGGTGAGTTGATTTCTTTTAGTAATAATGTTGCTTGAGCATTATCTGCATGGTAGCTACTGGAAGTTAAAATCGTATTTGGACTTAACAAAGCATCTAAAAAGGCTTCTAATGACTCAAACTTACGACTTGCTTTACCTGAAAGTGCGGTTAACAAAAAACGCGCTTTTGGCTGGTAATAAAATGTAATATTAGCTGGCTGTTTAAAGAAAGACGTAAGCAGGTTAGCATCTAACCCAACCATTGAGTTATCAATTTCATCGGCATCAGAATTCAAAGTACCTTTGACATTAATCACCCCATGGTTAATCATTCTCAAAGTGGATTTATCCCCTTTACCACTAATAAATTCTAAATCACCTTCTGAACGGATATAACCCATATTCTCTACTTTAACTGTAGATTTGCCTAATTCAGTTAAGTTCATTTCTAAATTATAGAAATTGTTGTGCCAACCATGGTTTGCGATATTACTGCGTCGATATAATGGAGGGATTCTTCCATCTGGTCCTGTTGTTTCAGCTCCACCAGATAACTGTACATCATTAACTAATTCGTGTGCCTTGATCAGCATTTTTTGTTTAGAAAAAATGTTACCGAGGTTATACACTAAACGATCAGCTTCTAAATTCATCTGACCATTAGTATGCAATAAGGAATTAGCTTGGTTAATGATGTTACCCGTATTATCACTGTTAGCTTTTTTAGCAAATAAACTCAGTGAGCTAGCAGCGCCTAAAATCCCCCCAACGTTATAAATGTTGCCACCTTGAGAAGAAATTTTCAGTGCCTGACCACTGGCTAGCGTACCATAATTGACAAAATTGGCAGCGACATTGATTTCAATATTAGCACTCAACTGAACATCATCATCTTTCGCAATTTCTACATTTTCAGCATTAATTTTTAGATTATCGCGAGCATTAATGAAGTTATTACCACGGCTGATAAAACTGGTTTTATCTTTAAATGTTAATTCTGCATCCCCCTTACTACTAATAACTCCTTTATTCACAAAACCTGTATTTAAACTGGCTTCTTCTTTCACTAATGTAATAGGCTTATGTTTATTCTCTTCAAAAACGGAAAAACTTTTACCTTTGGTTTTAATTTTTAATTTGCTCTCTGAATAAATCTCTTTATTATTTGCTAAATTATTAGCATCAATATCAACTTCACGTCCATAAATACGACCGTCATTAGTTAAAGTTGCTGTTTTTATATCAGCTTTTGTTGCAACCAGTTTTGCATCTTCTTCAACTTTTATTGACTTTTGTGCATCGATTTTTGCAGACTTCGCACTCACTTTCGTATTTTTTCTTAGTGTAGTTTCCTTTGCTTTAATCTCCACACTATCTGCTTTCACTTCACTACCAATAATAGTGCGGTTGCTGTTTGTAATTTTAACGGCTTTTTTAGCATGCACTTTTTTAGCATTGTCTGTTTCAGCAATTTGCTGTGTATTACCTAATTCAACATCACCATCATGAATTTCAATATGGATGTCTTCTTCAGATAAAATAATCCCGTCGTGTTTTACTCCAGCACCTTTATCCGTGACAATTAACTTGATGTTTTTGCCATGCATCGCTCCAGTACTTGCGCCAGTAATTGCAATGTCAGTGGAACTGGTGCTATTAGAGTCTTTTACAACTTCACGTTTATCAAAATCATATTTACTTTTACCTGCAATAAAAGTAATTTCTGTTTCTGCCTTCTTAGTTTTATCTTTATTTGTAATGGCTTCTTTTTGCTCAATAGTCTTCGCAACAATATCTAAATATTTCAAACCATCTGTTGCAAATCCATTCACATCAATGGTGACTTTCCCTTGTTCTACATCCAAGATCATTTTAGAAGGATCAATTTCTTTACTAGTAGTAGCAACAAAACGATCAGTATTAATAGTTTGTACACCATTTAATGTAATTCCATTTTGGTTCGCAATTACCAAATCCGCTTTTTGTCCTAGAACTTCAAGAGCCCCCTCAATTTTACTTAACTCAGATCCTTTGACTTGATTTAAAATAACTTTAGCTTCTTGTTCAGTTAAATTGGTATTTCCCTCTAAATATCCAACCAATGCAGATTTCTGTTGAGCTTTATTATTCTTAAAGACTGCACCATTCTCAATACTAAATTTCTGAAAACGGTTATCTGAAATTCCCTTACCATTAGGTTTTGCGATATCAATAACAATAACTTTATTTGATGTTTCATACAATTTTGTTTTGTCATTAGATGTTGAGTTATTATTATCTAATTTTATGAAATTATTCCCATCTTTAATTTCCGTTAATAGTGCTTTTCCATTTTCATCTTGAACAACAACATTATTTTTTTCTTGCTCTTGAGCTAACGCAGGTACTGTTGCAACCGTAAGTAACAAAATCGAAAACTGTTTCCATGTTAATTGCATAACGGAGGAAACTGGATTAAGTGCGGTTTTAATTAGCAATGAAAGGGCGGATAAATCATGTTGTTCAACGAGGGGAGGTTCCTCCGCATCCGCTTCTGAAAGACTATCTGATGAGCCATTGTTTACTGCTGATTTAATACATTCAGCAACAGGGACTAGACAACCTTTTGATTTACTAAAAATAAGTTTATAACGATTTTTATTCATAATAAGTTAATCCTTCAACTTAAAATATTAAAAAGAAACTGAGCCACTAAAGTAATAAACAGGTTTGCTATTACGGGCATCAACGTTACGAACGTGATTAAGTGGCTTTGCATATGTCAACGACAATGCTAGTCGATTCACTTGTGCTTTCACTCCTAAAGCTGTACCTGCTAGCGTGTCCATTTTATGAGTTTGCTTCAAGTGAACTTTACCAATATCAAATCCCAAAAAAGGTGAGATTTGAGAGAGATAAACTTTTTGTGGATAAAAAGGAACAGTCAACGTTTGCGATAAATAAGCACCGTGATCACCTGAGGCTGCACTACCTTTAAATCCTCTGACCGTATATTCGTCACCAATAGAAAATTGATTTTCTGAGTACAAACTATCGAAGCTATATTGTGCACCAATTCGCATTTGATAATTCATTTGATGGTTAAAAAGTGAAAAAGGGCGATACCAGTTGATACTCCCTGAAAATAATCTTAATGTTTTTTCGCGAGTTGAATCATAAGCAGAGCGATCCGCGCCAAACCAGCGCAAACCATTTGAATATGAAATGTCACTATATAATTTACCATAACCTAAATTTGTCACATAAGAGACACCTAAATTTGCTTTATAATTATGATAATTACCAATCAAAATATCCGCAAAGTAACTTAAACGTTTCTTGAACTCCAACTCACCATAAATCGATAGAATAGTTTCTTTATTGCGTAATAAAGTATTTGATAATTTTACCGTTGCTGTTTGAGTTTTTCCTTCTGAAAAATAAGTATCAATTCCTTGTAATGCTTTTTTATATTCTGACTCTGATACTTTAAGTTCTAATGTTGAAAAAGAAAAAGGTTGAATATAAGACAAGGCATAATTACGTTGTTGATTAGCTCGTTTATCTTTATACAATCTATAACCTGTTGAAAAATTCCAACGATCATTCGTTCCGAATAAATCACTCCATGAAACATTTGCTGTGACTTGATTACGACCATTAGCATTGCTTTCTGTGCCCGAATTATTAAAACCGAGAGTTAAGTCAGGAAAAAAAGAACGTTGTCTTTGAATATTCAAATCTGAAATACTTTTTTCTTCACTTGCAACAACATTCACTTTAGCTGTTTTATTCGTTGTGTTTAATATTTCAACTAGCTGATCGATGTCGTAAATGCGTAAAACTTTATCTTTTAAATTAGGTAATACAGAGACCATGGCGTTATCTCTAAAACCTTTTGGCTTTTCACCTTCAACTAATATCTCCTTCACTTTGCCCCAGAGTACGACAAACTCAAGATCACCATTTTTAATATTGGTGTTCTTTAAGCCAATTGCGCTAGTGACATAACCAGAGCGATAAACGACTTCAGTTAGTTCTTTAACCAACTGAAAAACAACATTCGCTGAAAGTGGTTGACCTTGATAAGCCTGGATGACATCACCAAAATCAAGTGATATGTTTTCACTAGCAAGATCAACGGATATGCTAGTGATTTTGTGTTTAGCCGTAGTGGCTGCATCAAGGTGAGAAAACGCGTTTTCTTCAGCAACTTGCTTATCTTCTAAAAACTGTTGCGCTTTTTTAAAGTTGGCATCAACATTTTCAAATTGTTGTTTGTTTTTCAATAGCAATAACTCTTGTGTCAATGGATTTAGTTCATTGGTATGAGCGATTGCTGAATAAACTAAAAGAATGGTGGTAGAACAACCCCAAAAGAAAGGATTTAATTTCCTATATTGATGTCGTCTCATAAAATCTCCATATTTTAACGAAGGGTGAAATTTTACTACAAAAAAATGAAATATATTTAGGCAGCTGATCGTACCAGTATAAAATATAAAATTGAACAAAAATAAAACAATAAAATAGCTAAAAGAATAAAAAATAAATACGTTTCATTTGATAATAAAGTCTTACCAAGAAATGATGGTAACCTATTGAATTTAGATGAGATGATTATTTTCAGAAAAAATGATTAATTAATCATTGCGATAAATCAAATAAATCACATTTATTATAATCATAATAAATGAAATCGTCAGCAAATAAATTAAGCGTTTAGAAAAACAACATTAAATTAAAGGTCAAACAGATTAAAAAATAATCTTTTTTTGTATCATTTCGGCAAATCGTTGGCTTTTTTCTAGATGTGTATTATGCCCTGCGTCTTTAATCAAGGTGAGATCTAACTGTGCTGCTAAGGCGAGTTGTTTAAACTTGTGGTCTTTTTCACCACAAAAATAATGAATGGGTAGCGATGTTGTCTGGATTTTCTGACGGAAATCAGGTTGTTTAGCAAGACTGGTTGCAAGTAGCATATTAGCGATATTATTGCCACAATGTTCTGCTCGCTTTTCAATTAATATAGTACGTTCTGTTTCAGTTAAATCATCAAAAACAGGTTGCTGATACCATGCATTAAGTACCGTTGTTACAGGTTCAGTACGAAAACGTTGCGCCCAAGATCGGTCATGTTGCCAACGTGCTTGCTTTTCCTGCTCCGACGTTAATCCTAGATGGGCTCCCTCTAAAATTAACCCTTGTAATGTAGTGTTTGCCTTGAGATATTGTAACGCGTAATACAAGGCAATCCGACCGCCAAGTGAATAACCAATGAGGTAATAAGGTTTATCACCTACGTTGTTGTTAAGTTGTAGGGTAAGGTAATCGCAAGTGTCTTCAAAGTTGTTAACATGATGATGTTTTGCCTTAGCATGAAAAGGGAGGTCAAGCGCAAGGCAAGAAAAGTGCGGTAAGTTTTCAATGACTTTTTGCCAGTCATCGCTGCTCCCAAGTAAACCATGTAAGAAAACAAGTATAGGCATGACATATCCTTATTAAAATACTCACATAATACGTGCATTTTACTAAGCGGTTATTTAATCACCGATGACAGCATAACTAATTTGCTCAATGAGACGTTTATAAATATTACTTCCATCACTCGGTCCTACTTTTATTTCGATTAATGTAGTTTCACGACGTGAATAAGCCATTTTTAATACTGCACCTAAATCGGCCCATGTGTAAGGGCGAGCGTATTTGAGATCAAAAGTTTGAGCTAAATGAGAAAACTCTAAATGATGTGGCATACGGTAATACTTATCTTTTACCTCTGTATCCACAGGAAGCATATCAAAAATTGCGCCACCATTATTATTGATCACAAAAATGATCGTTGGCTGAGTGACTTTTTTAAATAAAGCCAGCGAATTGATATCATATAAAGCAGAGAGATCACCTAAAATTGCCACTACGGGCTGATTCGCACCAATACCAACACCTGCTGCAGTGGCTAATAAACCATCAATACCACTTGCACCACGATTAGTGTAAATTGGGTAACCTTCGGGTAATTTGGCAAGAGCATCAACTAAACGGACAAATAAGCTGTTGCCTAAAAATAAAATCCCATTATTTGGCAAAATGCGATCAACATGATGTGCTAAAGAAGCTTCATTTAAATTCCCACCTACTTGTTTTTCAATAAAGCTTGCACAGAATTTAGAAAGCGCTAATGGTTCGAGCAACCATGGTTTTTGACGTAGCGGCGGATGCGCTCGTAACCAATGATGAACTTTTGCATTAAAACGTGTATGCGCATGGTGGATAGGATCAACTAGACGCTCACTGTGTTCTACAATCCAATATTCACTCTTGAACTCAGCTAAAAATTGGTTAATACGTTTACTGATAAAACCAGAACCAAACTGAATCACGATATCAGCTTGTAACAATTTTTGCTTCACTGTTTGATTTGCAAGCCAAATATCAGCATAAGGCAAGCTAGCTTCCACACTGGATTGAATATCAGTTAATGCAATCCAGCCCATTGTACTTGCCCAAGCCATAATCCCCATAGTTTGTTCAGTGGACAAGCGACCAACCACAATAATGCCACGCATTGTACGCCAATGATCCCAATTCGCATGCATTAATACTTCTTTTTGGTCTGATTGCTGTACAATCCAAGGTTTTTGCTGAGTTAGCCAACGATGAATATTTTCTAGCCATGGATGGCTATCCACAGCATCATTGCTAGCCTCATACAAAGGTTCCGCAAAAGGCACATTAATATGAATAACACCAGTTTGATGTTTTTGTTGATAACAAGCTTGATCTAAAGTTGAGATCAACCAATGTGCAGAATAGTCTTGGCTTGGTTTGGGTAAATTAATAGCGGCAACTGGATAATCCGCAAACATATTTTGCTGCAAGATAGCCTGATTTGCGCCACATTCAAGTAACTCAAGCGGGCGATCCGCAGTTAAAATAACCAAATTGATACCCGTTTGGCGAGCTTCAATAATTGCAGGGTATAAATTTGCCGCCGCAGTCCCCGACGTCACAATCACGGCAACGGGTTTTTTACTTGCTTTAGCGAGTCCTAAAGCAAAAAAGCCTAAGCCACGTTCATCAAAATGAGTATGACAAGTCACACGTTGACTTTCTTGTAAACGCACAGCTTCTAAAGTTAAAGGGGTTGAACGAGAACCAGGGGCAATACAAAAATGCGATACCCCTTGGCGTACAAGGGTCTCTAAAATCACTTTTGACCAACAACGATTAAATACGCTTATTGACATAATTGTTCCCTATTTATAATTGATTCTGTTGCAATAATGAAACTAAGCCTGCAGCTTTATGCTCAATTTCTATCCATTCTAACAGTGGTACTGAGCCTTCAACAATCCCCGCACCAGCAAAAACACATAATTGGCTATAGTTTTCTACTTGTTCAATAAAAGCAGAACGAATTGTGACACAGAAATCCGCCTGTGAGGCATTCATAAATCCAAGTGTCCCAGCATACCAAGTGCGGTCGAAATTTTCTAAATTTCGTAATACTTGCTTTGCTTCCAGTTGTGGTAAACCTGCTACTGCCGCAGTAGGGTGAATGGCTAAAAGTACATCTTTATCGCCACACCCTGCTTTTAGTTCAGCTGAGATCTTACGTCTTAAATGTTGTACTTTACGCAACTTTTTTAGTTCGACACCCTCAACCACAATTTGTTGTACAAAGGGTTGTAAATTTTGACAAATCCCTTCTACAACCAACTGATTTTCATATTCATTTTTCTTATCGTGCAATAACCAATCACTTTGCTGTTGATTCTGTTCCACATCATCTCCCATAAAAGCAGTGCCAGCAAGTGCTTCGGTTTTGAGACATAATCCTTGACGACGATACAACAGCTCTGGGCTTGAACCAATAAAAGCACGCTTTTCACTTTCAGCGAATAAAAAGTGGTAACAGCCTAAATTGTATTTTTCACTTTCTGCCAAAAAATCATTTGGATTAAGTAATTCAGAGGTTTTAAAACAACTTTCATTAGCCAATACAATTTTACTCACTTCACCTTGCTGAATTTTTTGTAAACCTAATTCAACCCAATGACACCACTCTATTTGATTTGCTTTTTGTGCGACTAAGTGAATTTGCTGTTGAACAGGTTGAAGTGCAGTCTGTTTTGTAAAAGTTTCTAAACAATGAATGGCAAGCCGTTTATCTTGAATAAAATCTTGAGTATCAATAAATAAAGTAACCGTTAAACCTGTTGGCGTTTGTTGCAATAAAAGGCGAGGTAATACAAATAAGGTTTCGCCATAAAACTGTAAGCCACCAATTAATGATAAATCATAGGTTTGCACAAATTGTTCAGCTAACGCCACATCAGAAAATGAGCGAACTTTCCCAACAGATGCCCAAGTTGAAGAACCATCGCGAATATTCAGATAAAATTGGGGATAACTTTGTTGCGATTTCAACCAAGACAACAAACAAAGAGGCGTTGTCGAGTGAATTTGGAAAACTGCGATCTCTTGATTTTCACGCGGCTGATAAGCATTAATTAGAGTAATTAACTGTGCTTTAATTGTTTGCAAATTATCCATGTTGAAAAAGCATTGTTTTTAGCAAAAAAATAAGTTAAAAATAAACGTTAATTCTACCGCACTTTAATAGAAAGTTTTACAAAATCTTTTCTCCTTACACAAATAAGCGTAAAGTGTCGTTATTTTAAACTAACTTTATTCCTACAGCGCAAACATAAGGTCAATCCCATGGTGCATTTTCCTAAATCAGATAAATTAGAACACGTTTGTTACGATATTCGTGGACCAGTGCATAAAGAAGCTCTTCGTCTTGAAGAAGAAGGGCATAAAATTTTAAAACTTAATATTGGTAACCCCGCGCCATTTGGATTTGAAGCACCTGATGAAGTTTTAGTTGATGTGATTCGCAATCTTCCAACTGCGCAAGGCTATTGTGACTCTAAAGGCTTATATTCAGCACGTAAAGCTATTGTGCAATACTATCAATCGAAAGGTATTCATGGTGCAACAGTCAATGATGTGTATATTGGCAATGGCGTTTCCGAACTGATCACAATGTCATTACAAGCATTATTAAATGATGGTGATGAAGTGCTCATTCCAATGCCTGACTATCCACTTTGGACCGCTGCGGCAACACTTTCTGGTGGTAAAGCTGTACATTATTTATGTGATGAAGAAGCTAATTGGTTCCCTGATATTGCTGATATTAAAAGCAAAATTACACATCGTACTAAAGCCATTGTGATTATTAATCCTAACAATCCAACAGGTGCGGTTTACAGTAAAGCATTATTGTTAGATATTATTGAAGTGGCACGTCAGCATAACTTAATCATTTTTGCAGATGAAATTTACGATAAGATTTTGTATGACGATGCCATACACCATCATGTAGCAGCCCTCGCGCCTGATTTATTAACTGTGACATTCAACGGTTTATCAAAAGCTTATCGAGTAGCAGGTTTCCGTCAAGGCTGGATGATTTTAAATGGTCCTAAAAAAGCAGCGGCGGGTTATATTGAAGGTTTAGATATGCTTGCTTCTATGCGTTTATGCGCCAATGTTCCAATGCAACATGCGATCCAAACTGCGCTTGGTGGTTATCAAAGTATTAATGAATTTATTTTACCGGGTGGGCGTTTATTAGAACAACGCAATAAAGCTTATGAACTAGTCAATCAAATTCCAGGCATAAGTTGTGTGAAACCACAAGGTGCACTTTATATGTTCCCTAAAATTGATATTAAGAAATTTAATATCTATGATGATGAAAAAATGGTGTTTGATTTATTAACCCAAGAAAAAGTATTACTCGTGCACGGACGTGGTTTCAACTGGCATTCTCCTGACCATTTCCGTATTGTTACTTTACCTTATGTTCATCAAATTGAAGAAGCATTAAGTAAATTGGCACGTTTCTTAGGAACTTATCGTCAGTAAAAAACAAGAATAATCTTGTTCGCTGCCAATCTTGATAGTTAGGGACTCGCTTTGATGAAAACGAGTCCTTTTCTATGCATATAAATAATAAAAGAAATAATTATTTGTTATTTTACTTATTGAAGAATATAAAAAAATCGCAATGTTAAATGATAACCAAATTATCTGGGTAGATGTGCCTTATGAGGCAAGTAGTCATGATGAGATCACAATTCCTCATGATGTACTTGCCATTATGTTAGAACAAAATGTGAGCTTACTAGCAGCTTGGCGTATATATCGTAAATTATCGCAACATGATGCTGCGAAAAAAACAGGGTTAACACAATCTGTAATATCTCAAGCTGAAAAACAAAATTCTAAACCTCAACGAAAAACTTGCGAACGATTAGCGAAAATATATCACTGCAAGCCTGAACAGCTTACTTTATAAAGACTACAAATAGTTGGACTAGTATCTATTATTAATTGAACTAGTCTTTTAAATACCAATAAAATGCCATCCTGTACGTATAGATACCAAAATAGATTATTCACTTTACTCGAATTATTATGTCCAATTAAGTCCCTTCTATCAAAAAATTAAATAAAAATAATTCTCATTGACTTAAATCAAATTATTGGTTAAATTGACCGCACTTTTAACTGTCAACACTCATCATGAGGAATGTGATTATGAAAAAAATCTCAATACTTGCATTAGCTTTATCTGCGGTTATTTCAACATCAGCAATGGCTGCAAACGAAGTTAACGTTTATTCTTATCGTCAACCCTATTTAATCGAGCCAATGTTAAAAGACTTTGAAAAAGAGACAGGCGTAAAAGTAAATGTTATCTTTGCTGATAAAGGTTTAGTAGATCGCGTAAAACGTGAAGGTGAATTAAGCCCAGCAGATGTTTTATTAACCGTTGATATTAGTCGCGTAATGGAAATTGTTAAAGCTGGTTTAGCACAACCAATTCACAGTGAAACATTAGAGAAAAATATTCCTGCCCATTTCCGTGATTCAAAAGATGAGTGGTTCGCGTTAACTACACGTGCACGTGCAATCTATACTTCAAAAGATCGTGTGGGTAAATTACCTGCTGATTTTACTTATTATGATTTAGCCAAACCAGAATATAAAGGTAAAGTTTGTGTTCGTTCAGGTAAGAATGCTTATAACGTGTCTTTAGTTGCATCAATGATTGCACATGATGGAGAAGCAAAAGCAAAAGCATTCTTAGAAGGTTTGAAAGCAAATCTGGCACAAAAACCACAAGGTGGTGACCGTGATCAAGTCAAAGCGATCAAAGAAGGAATTTGCGACTATTCATTAGGTAATAGCTATTACTTTGGTAAAATGCTAGATGATGAAAAACAACGTAGTTGGGCTGAAGCAGTTTATATCAACTTTCCTAACCAAAAAGCACAGGGTACACACGTTAATATCAGTGGTGTCGCAATTGCAAAACATGCACCAAATAAAGAAAACGCAGTGAAATTAGTAGAATATTTAAGTGGTGACAAAGCACAGCATTTATATGCTGAGTTAAACCACGAATATCCAGTAAAACCGGGCGTTGAGCGTTCTAAATTAGTGTCTTCTTGGGGTGAATTTAAAGCAGATAATATTGCATTAGAAAAAGTCGCAGAAAATTACGACAAAGCATTAAAACTCATTGACGAAGTAAAATTTGATCTTTAATTTAGCACTCATGCTGAATAATTAAATTTAAGGGCGACTTTTTAGTCGCCCTTTAGATATTACTTACATTTGCGATTTTAAGATGCATTTACTCAAAAAAACAGGCTGGAATTTGACCGCACTTTTCATTGTGCTGTTTTTCCTTCTACCCTTATTGTCCATTTTCTACCAATCTTGGCAAGCTGACTGGGGAAATATTCAACACCTCTGGCAAACTGTACTCACTGACTATAGTTTAAATTCACTTCTACTTGTTTTAGGTACTGTTTTCTTGAGCTTAATTTTTGCTATCCCTGCGGCTTGGATCATTTCAACTTACCAATTTACTGGACAAAAAATATTACAATGGGTGTTGTGTTTACCTTTAGCAATTCCAGCTTATCTCGTTGGCTATCTATACACCGATTTACTTGACTACGCAGGTCCAATTCAATCCGTATTGCGCCAACTTTTTGGCTGGAATAGCCCACAAGACTATTGGTTTCCTAGCATTCGTTCACTCGGTGGTGCCTGTTTTGTTTTAGCACTCGTGTTATATCCTTATTTATTTTTACTAGTTCGTGTTGCTTTATTAGAGCAATCAGAAAACTTAATTCATAGTGCTAAAACATTAGGTGCAAATACATTTTATTTATTTAGAAAAGTGACTTTTCCTTTAATTCGCCCTGCGATTGCAGTAGGTGCGTCATTAATTGCAATGGAAACTTTAGGTGATTTTGGCACAGTTTATTATTTTGCTGTACCCACACTAACGACGGCAGTTTATGATACTTGGCTAGGTTATGGTGATTTAGGTTCTGCAAGCCAGATTTCGTTATTAATGTTGTTAATGATTTTTAGCTTACTCTGGTTAGAACGTTATAGCCGTCGTAAACAAAAAACATATCAACGTGGCTATGAAAAAAAACGTAGTCTAAAACCACTTTCAGGTGTGAAATTGTTCTTTGCTCAAGCCTATTGTTGGGGATTAGTCAGTATTGCTTTCTTTATTCCTTTTGCTAAGTTGATTTATTGGGCGATATCTTATTTTGATATTACTCAGGCAGATAATTTCCTGAAATACGCCTATCACAGCTTATCCAGTTCGATGATTGCAGCAATAGTTTGCGTACTTTTAGCCCTATTCTTACATTTTTTCAATCGCCTAGCATTACAAAGCCCCCCCCTGCAACAACGAACAGCTTATTATGGATTACAGCTATCTTCATTAGGTTATGCGATTCCTGGTACCGTATTAGCCATTGGGATTCTTATTCCTTATACCAGTGCCGATCATATCGTAAATTATGCGTGTAAATCGCTTGGACTTTCACCTGTTGGTTTGATTTTCTCTGGCTCAATGTTCGCGTTAATTTCAGCTTATACTATGCGTTTTTCTGCGATGGCAATTGGAGGCATTGAAACCTCTTTCCAAAAAATTTCGCCTTCGTTAGATATGGCGAGCCGAACATTAGGTCATAACGGTTTTGGTATGCTACGCCGTGTTCATATGCCATTACTTTCCAAAGGCATTTTAACCGCCCTGATGATGGTCTTTATTGAAACGATGAAAGAACTTAATGCTTCATTATTATTACGCCCTTTCAATTTTGATACGCTAGCAACGCATGTATTTACTTTTACCTCAGATGAACAGCTTGAACAAGCTGCATTACCTGCTATTGCTTTAGTTTTGGTGGGACTCTTACCCGTGATTTGGTTAACCCGTTCACTAGTACTTAATTCAGAAAAAGATCGCTAATTATGACTATATTACAAATCTCTCAACTTACTTGTGGCTATAGTGCTGAAAATGTACTAAAAAATTTAGATCTCACGATGGCACAAAACGAGATTTTGTGTTTACTCGGTGCAAGTGGCTGTGGCAAAACAACCTTATTGAAAGCAATTGCGGGCTTACAAGATATTGAACAAGGTGAAATCTTATTTAATCAACAAAACTTAGCTGCACTCCCCGTTGAGAAACGTCAAATTGGGGTAATTTTCCAAGACTATGCCTTATTTCCTCACTTAACTGTTAAAGAGAACATTGCATTTGGTTTACAACATAAACGCAATGTTGAAAAACAAAAAATTATTGAAAAAATGACCGCACTTGTGCGTTTAACAGGCTTATTAGAACGTTATCCTTATGAGCTTTCAGGTGGTCAACAACAGCGTGTAGCGATTGCACGGGCATTAGCTTGTGAACCACGCTTATTACTGCTAGACGAGCCTTTCTCTAATATTGATAGTCAAGTGCGCTACCAAATGATTGATGAAATTAAAGAGATTTTGAAAAGCCAACAAATTCCCGCTATTTTTGTCACTCACAGTAAAGAAGAAGCCTTTGCTTTTGCAGATAAACTTGCCATTATGGACAAAGGCAAAATAGTTCAAATCGGTAATGTTGATGCGTTATATCAAATGCCTATCAATAAATTTGTTGCCGAATTTTTAGGCAATGTGAATTATTTAGATTGTGAAATCAAGGCAGAAAATCGCTTTGAGTCCCCTGTTGGATCATACCAATTTGAGCAAGCACTGAGATTTTCTAATGGCAAACTCATTAATGACACAAAACAAGTTCATTGGTTAGTCCGTCCACAAAGTTTCCAAATTCATAGTGATAGCAATGGCTCAGGTATGATTATTAAAAAACGTTTTCTTGGACCTTATTGCCAATACGAAGTGAAAATAGACAAGGCAATATTTAGCGTACAAAGTCCAAAACATTTCCCTGTTGGTGAAAAAGTACGTTTAAATTATAAATGTACTTTGCCTGTTTTATTTGAAAAATAATATAAATAGTAAAAACAAAAACAGCGCATGATGCGCTGTTTTTTATTATTCACCAAAATTCTCTGGTAAAAATTCTTGCATTTGTGCCCAAATTACACCGCTGTCTTTACCATATTGACGGATACATTCTTTCACTTCAGAGGCTTGCTGTGTTTCACAAAGCTGCCGTAATTGCACATAAAAAGCGTTAGCCAATGCACGCGCTGCGGGATTTGAAAAATAAAACAAGCCAACTCTTGAGTACAATCCTTTTAAACTATTTAAAATCAAACCATAGACAGGGTTATCTGACGCAAAAGCTAGCTTACGGAATAAATCATAGTCAAAATTAGTATAGGCTTCTGCACTATCTTCTAACGTTTCGAGTGCACTAAAGACACTTAGCGATTTTTCTGGTTCCAATTTAAACGCTTTTTGGATATAAATTGCTGAAATATTTGTTCTCGCTGATAGCACATTGGAAATAAAACTCGGTAATTTTGTACTATCTAAACGAATCAAGACTTCCAAAATATTTAAACCTGATGTTTCCCAGATATCATTGACTTTTGTTGGCTTGCCATGCTGAATATTCAACCAGCCATCACGAGCAAGACGTTGCAAAACTTCACGTAACGTAGTGCGAGTCACCCCTATTTTCTCCGCTAATTCACGCTCTGCTGGCAAATCGGAACCGGGGGGGAAATGATTATTCCAAATACTTCTAACAATATATTCTTCCGCTAAACCAGCCGGGCTTTGTGCTTTTAAAAGAGGTTGATCATTATTCATACGTTTCTTCTAGTTGATTGAATTTAAAATGTGATACAGCTAACAAATAGTTATTTTAGGTATTATCGTATAATGAAGTATATATTACAATTATCCCAATTATATGCAAAATTTTTTCAAAATATTAAGTATTAAACTAAGGTGGTAGTACAAATGAGTTATACTCAAGCTTTCCTAAAGAATTTTTTAGGAACAAGTCCTGATTGGTACAAAATCGCAATTGTTACCTTTCTTCTCATCAACCCAATCGTCTTTTTCCTGATTAGTCCATTTGTAGCAGGTTGGCTACTTGTCGCAGAATTTATCTTCACATTAGCAATGGCCCTGAAATGTTATCCTCTCCAACCTGGCGGTTTACTTGCTTTTGAAGCTGTCGCCATAGGCATGACCCATCCTGAGCATGTAAAAGCTGAAATATTAGCTAATTTTGAGGTACTGTTACTCTTAATTTTCATGGTGGCTGGTATTTATTTCATGAAGCAATTATTACTTTTTGTCTTCACTAAATTACTGCTAAGTATTCGCTCCAAACTGACACTTTCACTGGCATTTTGCCTTAGCGCTGCTTTTCTCTCTGCTTTTCTGGATGCATTGACAGTTGTTGCAGTGATCATTAGTGTAGGAATGGGATTCTATGGGGTTTATCATAAAGTCGCTTCTGGTAATAACTTTAATGATTCAACTGATATTACCAAAGATGACAAAATAGGAACTAATAAAGAAACATTGGAACAGTTTCGTTCATTTTTACGTAGTTTAATGATGCACTCCTGTGTCGGTACCGCACTTGGTGGCGTCATGACAATGGTAGGTGAGCCGCAAAACTTAATTATTGCTGAACAAGCCAAATGGGGCTTTGCAGAATTCTTTTTACGTATGTTACCAGTTACCCTGCCCGTCTTGTTCTGTGGCTTAATGACTTGTTTATTAGTAGAAAAATTTCGTATTTTTGGTTATGGCACTAAATTACCACGTAAAGTCTGGGGAATCTTAGCTAAGTTTGATCGCAATAATCAGCAGAAAATGTCACAGCAAGATCGCTTAAAACTTTTATGCCAAGCTTTAATCGGTATTTGGTTAGTGAGCGGTTTAGCGTTCCATTTAGCGGCAGTCGGTATTATTGGTTTGACGGTTATTATCCTCGCGACCTCATTCTGCGGCATCACCAGTGAACATGCAATCGGAAAAGCCTTCCAAGAATCTTTACCGTTTACTGCATTATTAGTTGTTTTCTTTTCAGTCGTAGCCGTCATTATCGATCAACAATTATTTGCGCCAATAATTCAATTCGTTCTCGCTGCAAGTGAAAACGCCCAATTAGTTTTATTCTATACATTTAATGGCTTATTATCTGCAATTTCAGATAATGTCTTTGTTGCTACAGTATATATCAATGAAACTAAAGCAGCGCTTGAAGCTGGATTGATTTCGCAATCGCAATATGAATTATTAGCTGTCGCTATCAATACAGGCACTAACTTACCTTCAGTCGCCACACCAAATGGTCAAGCGGCATTCTTATTTTTATTAACATCATCATTAGCACCATTAATTCGTTTGTCTTATAGTAAAATGGTTTATATGGCATTACCTTATACTATTGTATTATCTATTATTGGCTTATTAGCAGTTGAATTTCTTTTACCAAGCGCAACGACGGCGCTAGTTCAACTTGGTCTGATTGCATCAATGTAATCGCTAGCAGGAGGAAGCATGCTAAGCTTTTTTAAGACACTTTCAACAAAACGAAGTGGTTGGTTTCTATTATTACTTTCCGCATTAGCGCTAGAAGGGACTGCGCTTTACTTTCAGCATGGAATGGGATTACAACCCTGTGTGATGTGTATCTATGAACGAGTCGCAATACTTGGCATTGCTTTTGCAGGCTTATTTGGCTTGCTTTATCCTAGCGCAATGATTTTACGCTTAATTGCTTTAGTGATGGGTTTAGGCAGTGCTATAAAAGGGCTTCTCATCACATTAACCCATTTAGATCTACAACTTCACCCAGCACCATGGAAACAATGCTCTGCATTTGCTGAGTTTCCAGAAACACTGCCTTTAGATAAATGGTTTCCTTATCTCTTTCAACCTTATGGCTCGTGCAGCGAAATCTCTTGGCAATTTTTAGGCTTTTCAATGGTGCAGTGGTTAGTTGTAATTTTTGGCTTCTATACACTGCTGTTGGCTATCCTCTTTATTAGCCAAGTGAAACGCCTTAAACCAAAGCAACGGATGTTATTTCATTAAAAATAAAAATGGTGTAGTTTTAACTACACCATTTTTTATATTCACTAACATTGAATTTCTTGGACTACGAATTGCAGTGAATGCCTCGCTAATAACCTTGCTTTACGTTGTTTTAAGCGCTTTAAACGTAATGCACGTCCTTGCGATAAACGATACAATTTCTTTGTTGGCTTTAAAAAGCTTTTACGTCTAGCCATAGCATCCCTCTTATTGTGTTGCAACTGTTTTTGTTATTGCTTCAACTTCTGTGTTGATTTCTTCTGTTTTAATATTTTCTTCTAACTCAATCTCTTCAATATGTGCTTGCTGAATACGATAATAATGCACAATACTATTCATATAACGTCGAATATTTTCAACATAATGATAGGCTTCATAACCTCGCGCATAACCATATTTTAAACTTGTGTAATAACGTTTTTCAGCTAATAATGGTAAATTCTTTTTCACATCTAACCAATTATCAGGATCGCCGCCTAAGCTTTTAGTTAAACGACGAGCATCAAGTAAATGTCCTAATCCCATATTATATGCCGCTAAGGCAAACCAAATACGCTCATCTTCTGCAATAGTATCAGGCATTTGTGTAATAAGCCAATGCAAGTATTCTGAACCTGCTTTAATACTCTGTTCTGGATCGGTACGATCTTTAATACGCATGCGATCCGCAGTCGCCTTCGTCAACATCATCATACCACGCACCCCTGTTGGTGAAGTCGCATCAGGATTCCAATGAGATTCTTGATAAGCAATAGCGGCTAATAAACGCCAATCTAAATCGCCTTTATACTTTTCAAATAGTGGCGCGAATTTAGGTAATACTGTTTCAATCGCTCTTAAATAGCTCCGCGTATCAACATAATCAAATTGCGCCAAATGATTAAAATATTTTTCCTCAATACGCGCAATTAAACCCGTTTCAATTGCATTATTCATGAAATCAAGTAAAGACGCTTGTAACTCACTATAAGAATTACTTGGTAAGTACCAATGTACAGTCGATTCATCAGCCACATCAAATGCCACAGCGACATTAGGCTTAATTTGCTGAACGGCTGACACATCAATAGAATTTGCAATCACATAGTCAATTTTGCCATTAGCCATCTGAATTAACAGTTCTTCAGGCGTTAATTTTTCATTAACATGCCAACTCAACGAGGGAAATTTTTCTTTTGCTTCTTCTAACAAGTCTGTGAGTTCAGAGCCAGAGGCAATACTCAGCGTACCTTTTAACTCACCTAAACCACGTGGGCGTTCTGTACCTTTGCGATAGACCAATTGCCAAGAGGCAGAGTTATAAGTAGGTCCAACTTGAAACTTATCGAGCTTCTTTGGTTGATATAACAAATTAGCCGCAGCAATATCAATTTTATTATTCTCTAAGGCTTGGAATAATTCATCTCCGTTTACCATCGCTGAAATTTCAAGTTCAACATTAAGATAATCAGCAAAGGCTTTGCTCAATTCATATTCAATCCCAGCGGGCTGTCCGGAATGATCAATAAAATAAGAAATCGGATTATTAATCGTTCCCACAACTAACTTACCGCGACTTTGGATCGCTGTATAACGATTCTCTTCCGAGCGCATTATTTGTTGCCAAGGGAATACCATATCTACCGCCCACAATAGCAACGCTACTATCGCGATAATACGTATAAATAAACCTTTCAAATGACCTCTTTTTGCTTGATGACCTTAAATTTAGGCATTTTAACCATTAAATTGAGATTAGACAAATCAAAAAGTGCGGTCGTTTTTTATCAAATTTTTGATATGTTGCGGCAATAGCTCAAGATTTTGTTGCTACGAAAACATCATCCTCATACACAAACTTTATGCTGAGAATAGCTTTACTACGCTAACAAACTACATAGAGTTTGTTAAAACACAACTCTCTTTTGTGGCTTTTCTTGTTTATTGAGAGGCACATTCATATAATGTGCGCACATATATTCCTACTATAATTTAGGTGATTACGATGGATCTCGCCATTTATCTTCAGTTCTTTATTGGACTGATTGCACTCGTCAACCCACTAGGTGTTGTACCAATTTTTTATTCAATGACTGCAACACTGTCAAAAGAACAGCAAAACAAAACAGGGTTAATCACTTGTATTTCCATCGTTATCATTCTGCTCGTGAGTTTTTTCTTTGGTAATTTTATTTTAAATGCCTTTCATATTTCTATTGACTCTTTCCGTATTGCTGGTGGCATTGTTGTAATTTTAATTGCTTTAACCATGATTAACGGGAAAATTGGTGAACATAAAATAAACAAAGAAGAAAAAAATGAAAACTTTGATGATTACAATAATATTGCAGTTGTCCCTCTTGCGATGCCAATCATGGCTGGTCCTGGTTCTATTAGCGCCACGATTGTGTTTGGCTCAACACAGCATGGCATTGTAGATTATTTTTATTCATCTATTACGATTATGTTATTTGGGCTAGGGTGTTATATTTTGTTTCGTTATTCTGAACCCGTTATCAAAAAACTGGGTAAAACAGGTTCGAATGTGATTACACGTATTATGGGCTTGTTACTAATGTCACTTGGTATCGAAATCATTATCGGTGGGTTAAAAAACTTAGGTATTGTATAACCTCTCAATCTTAAAAAAGACGTTGTTATAGTTGCAATATAAGCAACTATAACAGCATCTTTTTAATCACATCATGATAGGATTATCTAAAAGCAGTATTCTCTGAAATAACAAACTGATTTTACTCACACTAAGCGGCTATCAAAAAGGCAACATCTGATACAACATACTAGTCATCAAGCTATCAATCTATGAATAATAAAACAACTTACTATTTTTTATCCATTTCCAATCTCTCCGTCAAAAAAATATACTTTTCACCACTATAACAACCTAAAATTGAAATAAATCTAACAAACAAACCACTTACTTAGAATAATTCTAATTTAAGTTTATTTTTTTAAAAATACAGAAAAAAAATATTTGCATAAGTATTTCATTCTGTTGAATACTTTGTTCTGTGCCGAATCAGGCAAACAATTACAATAAATTGCAAGCATATCCAAATATCATATTTAGAAGGAAATCATTATGTCTCAAGTTGCATCATTAGAAGCATTTTTAGAAAAAGTTGCGCAGCGAGATGGCGCGCAGCCAGAGTTTTTACAAGCAGTCAGAGAAGTATTAACTTCAATCTGGCCTTTCTTAGAAAAAAATCCAAAATACCGCTCACAAGCCTTATTAGAGCGCTTAGTTGAACCAGAACGTGCAATTCAATTTCGTGTGGCATGGACAGATGATCAAGGTCAAGTGCAAGTAAACCGCGCATTTCGCGTACAATATAATAGTGCAATTGGTCCATTCAAAGGCGGGATGCGTTTCCACCCTTCAGTTAACTTATCTATTTTAAAATTCTTAGGTTTTGAACAAGTCTTTAAAAATGCCTTAACAACATTACCAATGGGCGGTGGTAAAGGTGGTTCAGACTTTGACCCAAAAGGAAAAAGTGACGCTGAAGTCATGCGTTTCTGCCAAGCACTCATGATTGAATTATATCGCCATTTAGGTCCAGATACCGATGTACCTGCGGGTGATATTGGTGTCGGGGGACGTGAAGTCGGTTACTTAGCTGGCATGATGAAGAAATTATCTAACCAAACTGGTAGTGTGTTCACTGGTAAAGGGTTGACTTTTGGTGGAAGCTTAATTCGTCCAGAAGCAACAGGTTATGGTTTAGTTTATTTTGCACAAGCCATGCTTGCCGAAAAAGGACAAAGTTTTGCTGGTAAAAGCGTCGCGGTTTCTGGTTCTGGTAATGTTGCTCAATATGCCATTGAGAAAGCATTGGAATTTGGTGCAAAGGTTGTCACTTGCTCAGACTCAGCAGGCTATGTGTATGATGAAGCTGGCTTTACTACAGAAAAACTCGCCGCATTAATGGAAATCAAAAACGTCAAGCGTGGTCGTGTAAAAGAATATGCTGAGCAATTTGGTTTGAAATATGTAGAAGGTAAACGTCCTTGGGAAGTAAAAGTAGATATTGCGCTCCCTTGTGCAACACAAAACGAACTTGAACTCGCAGATGCTAACGCATTAATTGCAAACGGTGTACAACTTGTAGCTGAAGGTGCCAACATGCCTACTACGATTGAAGCAACTGACGCATTCTTAGCAGCAGGTGTATTATTCGGACCAGGTAAAGCCGCTAATGCAGGTGGTGTTGCAACCTCTGGGTTAGAAATGTCACAAAATGCCCAGCGCTTAAGTTGGACTCGTGAAGAAGTCGATGCAAAATTACATCGTATCATGCTTGATATTCATGCTAACTGTAAAAAATATGGCACTGATGACAGAGGCAATATTAACTACGTAGTGGGTGCAAATGTCGCAGGCTTTGTTAAAGTAGCTGATGCTATGTTGGCACAAGGCGTGTTCTAATGATAAGTTAAAATGCATCTAAAACGAACCGCACTTGGCGTCACATGCGCAAAGTGCGGTTGTTTTTTTCAAAGTTTTGTATAATGCATTCTTATCATTCAATTGTAATTATGCTTAGGTGAGGAAATATGATGCACTATTGGAAAAAGGCCACTGCACTTTTCTTATTCGCATGTGCCTTCAATGCACAAGGAAAAAGCTGTACAACTTCAAATTTAGATGTCGTGATTTTAGGTTCAGGTGGACCTGAAATTGCACTTTTTAGATCCACTTCTCCAGTCCAAACTCGTGCTTCAGCAAGCTACTTAGTACGTGAAAATGGGCAAGCTAAGTTTCTGGTTGATCTTGGTTCAGGTGCCTTACAGCGCTTTGCTCAAGCTCAAGCAAAAATTGAAGATCTCCAAGGAATTTTAGTCAGCCATTTTCATGTTGATCATATCAACGATCTCCCTGCACTAATCAAAGCCTCTTTTTTCTCGCAACGAGAGCAAGATCTGCCGATTTATGGTCCAACGGGTAATGAAGTTATCCCTGATACAACTATGTTTTTAACTCGTTTATTAGGTGAACAAGGTGCCTATGCTTATCTGTCTGATTTTTTAACTGGTGAAGAAAATTATCAAATAAAACCTATTTCAGTGAATGCGAATAAACAACAGCCAGTAATTTTTCATACCACTATTGATGGCTTTAATATCCAAGCTGTTGGTACAGAACACGGGCTTTTACCAGCGCTTGCATGGCGCATCGAAAAAGCAGGCTGTGCCGTTGTTTTTTCAGGTGATACCAGTAATCAAGGGCGTACTTTAGATTTGATTACACAAAATGCAGACTTATTTATTGCCCACAATGCTGTGCCAGAAAGCAGCCAAGATAATGTTGCCCAAAAACTCCATATGCGCCCTTCTGAAATTGGGCGAATTGCACATGATGGCAACATAAAAAATCTCGTACTTAGTCATTTAATGCGACGCACTGAGCATGTTAAAACACAAACAGAACAAGCAATTAAAACACAATTTAAAGGTAACATTGCTTTTGCCAATGATTGTGAAATTTATTCCATCAAAACAGGCAATAAAATTGGTGAATGTACTCAAGCAAATAAGTGATTAGCTCGCTATGACTTATAACTTTTTCATCTAATAAGTTTTTGTTTTTTATGTTGAAAATTTCTACATTATAGTGTTAAATCTGTGCAAATTATAAGGTTATTTTAGATGTTGTTTTTATGTGCCAATTATTAGGAATGAATTGTAATACCCCAACGGATATCGTTTTTTCTTTTGAGGGGTTTCGTCGCCGAGCTGGCTTAACAGATTGCCATTCTGATGGATTTGGAATTGCATTTTTTGAAGGCAAAGGAATCCGTATTTTCCGTGATAACCATGCAGCGCACTCATCCCCTATCGCAGATTGTGTTAAACAATATCATATTAAATCACTTAATGTAATTGCCCATATTCGTAAAGCGACACAAGGCGAAGTAAACATTGAAAATACGCATCCTTTTATCCGTGAATTATGGGGACAAAACTGGGTATTTGCTCATAATGGTAACTTAACTACACACCCTGATTTAACTGATTCACTCTATCAGCCTATTGGCAGTACAGATTCTGAAGCGGCTTTCTGCTATATGGTAAGCCAGCTTAAAACTCGTTTTAATCAGAAACCAACAGAAAATGAGCTATTTGATGCATTGCAGCAAATCACCAAAACGATTTCGGCAGGTGGTACTTTCAATTTTATCCTATCTAATGGCGAATGGATGATTGCACACTGTGCTACCAATCTCCATTATCTGACTAGAAAAGCCCCTTTTGGTAAAGCACAACGTATTGATGATGATGGCATTATTGATTTCAATGATTATGCAAAAGAAGGCGATCGTGTCACTATTATTACGACTTTTCCTCTCACTAAAGATGAAACTTGGACTAAAATGGAATATGGTGGTTTTGTGTTCTTCAAACAAGGGGAAAAAATTGCTGAAATCACGGGTATAAAAACAGAAACTATTGATGATGGTACATTAGGTTTAGCAAAGTGCGCCTAAAAATTATAGCGTAATAAATGACTATCACACTTGATTATTCGCAGAGAAATATTCTATTTATTGTTAATTTCCCGTTATTTATCTATTATTTTTTATGCAAACAGCATATAAAAAAACGATCTAAATCATATTTATTACATTTAACTAGCCTATCCTTTTGAATTTACTGTTCAACCCCTTTACTATATATCACTCTTCTTATTTACTCATCCTTGTGAATTTTTATATCAATATGGAGTTGTATATGACAGAGAAGTCTGATGTAAAATGGAATAAATTCGATCTCCTTTGGGCGCTTAATTTATTTGGTACAGCTGTTGGTGCAGGTGTGCTGTTTCTCCCTATCAATGCAGGACAAAGCGGCTTTTGGCCTTTAGTCATCATGGCGATCATTGTCGGTCCCATGACTTACTTTGCACATCGCGGACTCGCACGCTTCGTACTTTCTTCTTCAAAGAAAGGCAGTGACATTACTGAAGTTGTTGAAGAACATTTTGGCAAAGCCGCAGGAAAGCTCATTACCTTGCTTTACTTTTTTGCTATTTTTCCGATTCTATTAATTTATGGCAATGGCATTACAAATACCATAGACTCCTTTCTGGTTCATCAACTTGATATCACTCCACCTCATAGAATACTCCTCTCTCTTATTCTGATTTCTACATTAATTGGAGTCATGCTAACGAGTGAGAAAATCATGCTCAAAATCACTGAGTTTTTAGTTTATCCATTAGTCTGCATTTTATTTGCTTTATCGATATACCTTATTCCAGAATGGAACATTGCCATTTTGACTGAATTACCAACATTCACTAACTTTATCAGCACGTTATGGGTTACACTACCTGTCTTAGTTTTTTCGTTTAATCATTCGCCAGCAATTTCTTCTTTTACTCAATCTCAACAGTATCGATATAGTTATGCTGGACTCATAGAAAAACATTCAAGTCGCACCTTAAAGTTAACTTCAACACTATTACTTGTTTTTGTAATGTTTTTTGTATTTAGTTGTGTATTGAGTTTAACACCAAGCGAGCTCAATCAAGCTAAAAACCAAAATATTAGTATCCTTTCTTTCCTAGCCAACAAATTTCATAACCCTTATATTTCCTACTTAGGTCCTTTAGTAGCCTTTCTTGCTATTACTAGTTCTTTCTTTGGTCATTATTTAGGTGCAAAAGAAGGCTTAATTGGATTAATCACAAAAGTCATACCATATAAACAATTTAATGCCAAAACATTAAATTATTTGACCGCACTTTTCTTCTTCCTCGCTTTATGGAGCGTTGCAATTATTAATCCGAGTATCTTAGGGCTAATTGAATCATTTGGTGGTCCTATTATTGCAACAATCTTATTTCTTATGCCAATGTATGCCATACGTAAAGTCCATGCCATGCAACATTATCGAGGTCGTTTATCTAACTTATTTATCACAAGCCTGGGATTGTTTACTACTTCAGCAATCATTTATAAACTATTTTAAAGTTTATAAATTCGTGTAGAATACACGACCTTTTTTTAATTAATAAAAATATAGAACTTTATGATTAGTGTTTTTGATATATTTAAAATCGGTATCGGCCCCTCAAGCTCACACACTGTAGGACCGATGAAAGCAAGTAAGCAATTTATTGATGATTTAATTGCAAGGCATCAATTGGAGAAAATTGCGAAAATTCAAGTAGATGTTTATGGTTCATTATCAATGACAGGACGTGGACATAATACTGATATAGCAATCATCATGGGACTAGCAGGTTATTTACCACATAACGTCGATATCGATTTAATCCCAATTTTTATTTCCACTCTCAAACAGACCGCACTTCTTTCTATAGCAGAAAATCAAAAAATTGTGCAATTCAATTTAGACGAAGATTTAATTTTTCACCAGACTTTTTTACCTTTACACGAAAATGGCATGCGCATTACTGCATTTTCCCAACAAAATACTACGCTATATCAGCAAACTTACTATTCCATTGGCGGTGGTTTTATTGTTAATGAAGAAAACTTTCATCAAGCCAATAATAATGAATATTCCATCCCATTCCCTTATCGTAATGCGGCAGATATGCTAAAACATTGTCATGATAATGGCTTAACACTCTCTAGTGTGGTAATGAAAAATGAAACTGCGCTACATGGTCAAATTGCATTAACCAGCTATTTACAACAAATTTGGCAAAATATGAAATCTTGTATTCAACGTGGAATAACAACTGAGGGACTATTACCTGGCTCATTAAAAGTACCACGTCGTGCAGCTAGTCTATATCGTATGTTAAAAGCCAATAGTAGCTTATCTAATGACCCGATGAGTGTTATTGACTGGGTCAATATGTATGCATTAGCCGTTAACGAAGAGAATGCGGCTGGTGGACGTGTAGTCACTGCACCCACTAATGGTGCTTGTGGCATTGTACCTGCCGTTTTTGCTTATTATGAAAAATTTATTGAAAGCATTACTGCTGAAATTACAGAGCGTTACTTACTAACTTGCAGTTTTATTGGTTCGCTCTACAAACTGAATGCTTCTATTTCTGGGGCAGAAGTGGGATGTCAAGGTGAAGTAGGTGTTGCTTGTTCTATGGCTGCTGCTGGATTAACTGAAATTCTTGGCGGTAGCCCAGAACAAGTTTGTATTGCAGCAGAAATCGCCATGGAGCATAATCTCGGTCTAACTTGTGATCCAGTAGGAGGGCAAGTACAAGTACCTTGTATTGAACGCAATGCTATCGCAGCAGTAAAAGCGATTAATGCTAGTCGTATGGCACTTCGCCGTACAACCAGCCCAAGGGTAACACTCGATAAAGTGATTGAAACGATGTATGAAACGGGTAAAGACATGAATGCGAAATACCGTGAAACATCACAAGGTGGTTTAGCAATTAAAGTGGTCTGTTAATAAAAAAATCAGGGCTCAACATTGAGCCCTATTATTTAGGGCAAGAGTATTCAATAACGATAATGTCCAATCATTTTATACTTAAATAAAATATCTTCTTCCTGTGTTCCTTGCCCGATATTATGAATAATCAGTGGGATACCTTCTTTATTCTTTTTATCTGATACAATCCCAATATGCGGTAAATTACGTGGCAAACGCCAAGTCACAATATCCCCAGCTTTAAAAGAAGACAAATCCGTTAAGGAAAGTGATTTTCCATGGCGCTTGAAAAAGGTTTCCAAATTAGGCACACGGCGATGATCAATATTCGTATCTGTTGTTTTCAGTCCCCAAATTTTGGGATAGCTTACCCACGCTTTCTTCATATCTTGATGAACTAGTTTTTGTAAATCAATTTGTTGCTGGCGATAAGCTCGAATAACCACATCTGTACAGACACCAGTATGTTGTGGCACATCACCCATTGGAAAAGCCATCTTACGATAAGTGGAATCATAACTCACCGTCACATTAATTTGTTTGCGTGCATCATTGACTAATTGATGAGAATTTATCGCAATACTCAATATAGGAAGAAAAAAAATAGCTGTGCCAATCAACTTATTTTTCATTATTTAAATTCCAACTCCACCGCACTTTCACCTAGCTTTTTCGCTAATTCGGCTAATAACTCATCAGTTGGATTCACTGACCATTGTACGCCCATTTTGACACGGCATTGACCTTGGGGACTATCATAATAAATATGAATGGGTAATGTACCGCCACTATAAGGAGTTAACATCGTTTTAAATTCACGAATAAACACTGGTGTTATTTTATCATGCGATAAGTAAATCGCTAATCCTTTGGCATAACGACTACGTGCTTCGTCTAATGTCATCAAGTCACGTACCGCCATTTTCAATCCACCTGAAAACTCATCAAAGCTCACTTGCCCCGATACTACGACTACGCTGTCTTTTTGCAATTTATCGCCAAATTTTTCTAATGCATCGGCAAACAAAGTAATATCTAAACGTCCTGAACGATCATCTAAGGTTGCAATACCTAAACGATTCCCTTTCTTAGTCACGGCAAAGCGTGAAGCAACAACTAAACCACTTGCGGTACTGATTTGACCGCGATAGTTAGGTACTAAATCTTTTAAACGTGTAGAACTATAATGAGCAAGTTCTTTTAAATAACGGCTTACAGGATGACTACTGAGATATAAACCTAGCGTCTCTCTTTCACCATCTAAAATCACTTTTTCAGGCCAAGGTGGTGTACTAGCATAGGCTTTTTCTACTTCTTCATAGCTTTCTGTCAATACACCAAACATGTCGGTTTGACCCATTGCAGCATCTTTAGCATGTTGATCTGAGGCTTTTAAGGCATCCTCCAGGTTTTTTGATAATGCGGCACGATGGGGGCCTAACTTATCAAATGCTCCTGATAAAATGAGACTTTCAAAAGTACGACGATTAATTTTCTTCAGATCGACTCGTGCACATAAATCAAATAGATCTTTAAAAATTCCCCCCTGATTACGCGCGTAAATTAAAGCTTCAATCGGACCTTCGCCCACACCTTTAATCGCCCCAATCCCATACACGATTTCGCCATGTTCATTAACACTAAAATGATGTTTACCAGTATTAATATCTGGCGGTGCAACTTTTAATCCCATGCGTAAGCATTCGTCATACAAGCCAACAATTTTATCTGTATTGTCCATTTCAGAAGTCATTACTGCTGCCATAAACTCGGCAGGGTAATGAGTTTTTAGCCAAAGCGTTTGGTAAGAAACCAGTGCATAAGCTGCTGAATGAGATTTGTTAAAGCCATAACCAGCAAATTTTTCCACTAAGTCGAAAATTTTCATTGCAAGTTCGCCGTCGATCCCTTTCTGAATAGCACCTTTTTCAAAGATTTCACGTTGTGCTGCCATTTCTTCTGGTTTTTTCTTACCCATAGCACGACGCAATAAATCTGCGCCACCTAAGGTATAACCTGCCAGTTCCTGCGCAATTTGCATAACCTGCTCTTGATATACAATAACCCCATAAGTCGGCTCTAAAATCGGTTTTAGGCTTTCATGTTGATAATCCTTATCAGGATAAGCCACCACTTCATTACCATGTTTACGATCAATAAAGTTCTGTACCATGCCTGACTCTAATGGCCCCGGGCGGAATAAAGCAACTAATGCGATAATATCCTCAAAACAGTCTGGTTGTAGGCGTTTAATCAAGTCCTTCATACCACGTGACTCTAGCTGGAAGACTGCCGTCGTCTCAGCGCGCTTTAATAATTCAAACGAATCAGGATCATCAAGTGGAATGGTGGCAATATCTATTGCAGGTTTACCTTCTTTCGCCAAACGCGTATTAATCATATCTAATGCCCATTTAATGATCGTCAGCGTTCGTAATCCTAAGAAGTCAAATTTCACTAAACCCGCATATTCCACATCATTTTTGTCAAAATGTGTTACAGGATGTTTACCTTCAGAATCGCAATATAAAGGTGAAAAATCCGTAATCAAGCTTGGCGAAATGACTACACCACCAGCATGTTTACCTGCATTTCGAGTGACCCCTTCTAATTTACGCGCCATGTCAATTAAGGCTTTGACTTCCTCATCAGAATCATACACGGCTTGTAATTGTGGCTCCGCAGCAAATGCCTTAGCAAGTGTCATACCAGGATCAGGTGGAATTAATTTAGAAATACGATCAACAAAGCCGTAAGGATGACCTAATACACGCCCAACATCACGAATTACTGCTTTAGCTGCCATCGTACCGAAAGTAATAATTTGTGATACTGCGCCTCGTCCATAAGTATCTGCTACATGTTCGATCACTTGGTCACGTCCATCCATACAAAAATCCACATCAAAGTCTGGCATGGATACACGTTCAGGATTTAAAAAACGTTCAAAAAGTAAGTCAAATTCTAACGGGTCAAGATCAGTAATTTTTAATGCATAAGCAACTAGTGAACCCGCACCAGAACCTCGCCCCGGTCCAACAGGAATGTCATTGTCTTTTGACCATTGAATAAATTCCATCACGATCAAAAAGTAACCCGGAAAACCCATTTGGTTAATGACATCCAATTCAACTTGTAAACGTTCATCATATTCAGCGCGTCTTGCTAAACGGATTTTCTCATCGGGAAATAATACTTTTAAGCGTTCCTCTAAGCCTTCTTTTGATTTTTTCACTAAAAATGCTTCTGTGGAAAGATCACCTGTTGGGAATTGAGGTAAGAAATATTCTCCTAAACGTATAGTAACGTTACAACGTTGAGCAATCAGTAGCGTATTTTCTAAAGCAGAAGGTACATCAGCGAATAAATCACACATTTCCTGTTCTGAACGGAAATATTGCTGCTCAGTATAACGTTTTGGACGCTTAGGATCATCGAGGGTATAGCTGTCATGAATCGCAACACGAATTTCATGTGCCTCAAAATCATCAGATTGTAAAAACATCACATCATTTGTAGCAACAACAGGTATACCATGGGATTGTGCTAGTTTTAAAGCCAGGCTGACATAGCGTTCTTCTTCATAACGCCCTGTTCGGCTTAGGCTTAAATAAAAATGATCAGGGAAGAATTTTTGATAAAAAGCGACCGCACTTTCCAATTCGGCTTGGTTCTCTTTTAATAACTTTTTCCCTACATCACCATTATGTCCGCCAGACAATATAATAATCCCTTCACGATGTTCAACTAGCCAATCTTGATCAAGGTAAGGTAAATCTTGGTAACCTCGTTCATAAGCCTTAGAAAGCAATAAAGTAATATTTTTATAACCTGCATCATTTTTTGCTAATAATGTCAGTTCAAAACGTTCATCGCCACAAAGCTCACTTTTGACTAACACATCTGCGCCAATGATAGGCTTTATACCAGCAGAAAGTGCTTCACCATAAAAGCGAACTAAACCACAAAAATTGGTAAAGTCAGTTAATCCCATCGCCACCATATTATTTTCTACACAGGCTTTAATTAATGGTTTGACTTTGGCGATCCCATTAATCATTGAAAAATCACTGTGAACTCGAAGATGAACAAAACGGGGTTGTGACATAAAACAGTATCCTTGAAACGCATAAATTCAGGCGGAAAGTGCGGTCTATTTTAGCGAGATTTTATCAACAGTACAAATTTGACTAGGGTGAAAAGAAGTCTTTATACTAAGTTATGAGTAGTCAAAATGAAAGGGAATCTATGCAACGTTTAATATTAATTAAACCGAGTCTAACTCATAAAAATGAAATTCTAAATTATCAACAAGCTTATCGAGCGACCAATCTCGTTTTACATGGCGCAAATCAGTTAGCACAGTTTTCAGCAGAAACTTTTGCTGATTGGCTAGATTATCTTCATGCCCCTGCGGGTACTCACCTTTTTGGCTATGACAAAGTCAGTGATAGTACTTATCTCGCGTGGCATAAGAATGAAAATCGTATGATTGGTATTATCAATATTCGACATGAATTAAATCAGCACCTGCTAAAATATGGTGGTCATATTGGTTATTCTATCCATCCACAAGAATGGGGAAAAGGTTATGCCACTGAAATGCTCGCACTCGCGTTAGAAAAAACAGATGCACTTGGAATCAAAAGAGTGATGCTTTCATGTGATAAGAATAATATTGCCTCAAGTAAAGTCATTATGAAAAATAATGGCATATTAGAAAATGAAGTGCACTTAGAGAATAAAGTAATTCAGCATTATTGGATTAAACGATACTAAACACATCTCAGCAAGCAAAAACCGACTTTATATAGCAATCTTGTTTTCAATCATAAAAAAGGCTTGAGTTACCTCAAGCCCAAAATCATAAAGTCCTTATAAGAAAATTATTTTGCTAAATTCGCACGGATCGCATTCGCTAATTCTGTGCTCACTTTTTCAAAATGCGCTAATTGTCTTTCAACAATCGCACAATCTGTTACACCAGATAAACCTGCAGCAAAGTTTGCTGCAACACGTGCTTTTTGATCCACATCGAATAAGTTATAAAGCGCTGCTGGTTGTGTATAGTAGTCCTCATCATAACCACGGAAATCAAAGTGTGCTGCTGAACGCTCTAACTCTAATGCAGGCTCTTGTTGATGTGTCGGTACATAAGTGTCAAAACGGTTCGGCGCATAGTTAGGATGCGTACCACCATTGTTATCTACACGCATTGCGCCATCACGATGTGTGGTGTGATATGGGCATTTTGGTGCATTAACTGGAATTTGGTGATGGTTAACCCCTAAACGGTAACGTTGCGCATCTTGGTACGAGAATAAACGACCTTGCAACATACGGTCTGGCGAGAAACCAATTCCTGGCACAATGTTAGAAGGTGCAAACGCTGCCTGTTCAACTTCGGCAAAGTAGTTAATTGGGTTTTGATTTAACTCTAATACACCGACATCAATCATTGGATAATCTTTATGTGGCCATACTTTAGTTAAGTCAAATGCATAGTTATGTTTGTGTGCATCTGCTTCTGGCATGATTTGAACTTGAACATTCCAACGCGGGAATTCACCACGTTCAATTGCTTCATAAAGATCTCTTTGGCTTGATTCACGATCTTCACCAACCACTTTGGCAGCTTCTTCGTTAGTATAGAATTTATGACCTTGCTGCGTTTTAAAATGGAATTTCACCCAGAAACGCTCATTTTGTGCGTTAATGAAGCTATATGTATGACTACCGTAACCATTCATATGACGTAAATCTGTAGGAATACCACGATCGCTGAATAGAATCATAATTTGATGTAATGATTCTGGATGACGTGACCAAAAATCCCACGCTGCATTTGCATCACGCATGTTAGTTTGTGGGTTGCGTTTTTGAGTATGAATGAAATCTGGGAATTTCAATGGATCACGAATAAAGAATACGGGTGTGTTGTTCCCCACTAAATCCCAGTTACCTTGTTCTGTATAGAATTTTAATGCGAAACCACGTACATCACGTTCTGCATCAGCTGCACCACGCTCACCCGCTACTGTTGAAAAACGTAATAATACTTGAGTTTGTTTACCAACGCCGTTAAATAAATCGGCTTTAGTGTATTTACTGATATCTTGAGTCACAGTGAATGTACCGTAAGCAGCTGAACCTTTTGCGTGAACAACGCGCTCAGGAATACGTTCACGTGCAAAGTGAGCTAATTTCTCTTGGAACCAAACATCTTGTAATAGTAATGGACCTTTTGCACCGGCTGACATTGTATTATCGTTATCAACAATAGGGGCACCTGCTGCATTAGTTAAGGTCGCTGAGCCATGATCAAATGGGCATTTAGACATAATATAACTCCTTATAATTTTAGAGAGTGAGTAGAAGTACAACGGATTACAAAATAATAAAGGGATTTATCCGAATCCTTTAAATTTTGCCTGCATTATATCGACTTGCCTTGTGAACTCAATCTATCAATTCAATCGAAAGTGACTATTAAAAATTCAACATCAATTAAACAAACCTATTAAACTAAGTGTCAGCCAATGCCATTGCACAAGCATAAGCAGAGCTCCATGCCCATTGGAAGTTATAACCGCCAAGCCAACCTGTCACATCGACTACTTCCCCAATAAAATATAGCCCTTTGATTTTGTTACATTCCATGCTTTTAGAAGAAATCTGCTTAGTATCTACCCCGCCCATCGTGACTTCAGCCGTACGATAACCCTCTGTACCATTAGGTAAAAATTGCCAGTGATGAATGAAATCTTCAAGCTGCTGTAAACCTGCTTTACTCAACTGTGCAATTACCTGATCTTGAATCAAGTGCTGTTCAAGCCACAGTTCAATCAATTTCTTTGGTAAGACTTTTACTAATGCATTTTTAAGCCATAAGTTGGGTGAAGCTATGCGTAATTGTCGTAAAAACTCAGTAATACTTTGCTGAGGTAGTAAATCAATTTCCACTGCCTCATTTGGTTGCCAATAGTTTGAAATCTGTAAAATAGCAGGTCCTGAAAGACCACGATGAGTAAATAACATATTGTTAGCAAACGATTTGCCACATTGTGCAGTAGCAACGATAGGGAGAGAGATGCCTGAAAGTGCACTATAAAATTTATCCGTTTCACGCCACGTAAAAGGTACAAGACTTGCTCTTGGCGTAATAATAGAAAGTCCAAATTGTTCAGCCACCTGATAGCCAAATGGCGAAGCACCGAGTCCAGACATTGATAGTCCTCCCGTCGCAATCACTAATGAACAGCAATACCAAGTCTGTCCATTCGCAACTAGCTTGAAACGTGCTTTGTCATGATATTCCACTTGTTCAACATGGCTAATTTGCTGGCGTAATTGAATATTAACGTGATATTTGTTGCATTCAGTCTCCAACATCGCAACAATCTTTTCTGCACCTTCGTCAGTGAATAATTGCCCTAACTCTTTCTCATGATAAGCAATACCATACTCAGCGACCATCGCAATAAAATCCCATTGGGTATAACGCGCTAACGCAGATTTAACAAAATGCGGATTTTGAGAAAGATAATGTTGTGATGTGACATCAAGATTGGTGAAGTTACAAAAACCACCACCAGACATCAAAATTTTACGTCCAATTTTCTTACCATTGTCAAAAATAGTAACTTGTTTACCGAATTTAGCACTTTGTGCAGCACAAAATAAACCTGCCGCACCTGCGCCAATAATAATAATTTCTGAATAATTACTCATGTTGTTAAGTGCAAGTGAACACATTGCCTTTATCTATTTAGGAGATTGGTTAAACACTCACTGGTTAACATAGCTGTGCTCACTTTCTCAAGACTAGCTTTACTATTCATGATAACCAGTGAATATACTTTGTTATTTTGATTGCTGTAACATCTCAGCCATTTGAATACGTTGAATCAACGTTTTACGATCTAAATTTGAACGTTCAGAGTCTAACATTTTTTGCCAGATCTGTGCCGCTTGTTGATAGTTTTTTTGTACAAATGCATCCGTTGCCATTAAAGATAAACTGGCAGTATCTAATGGATCTTGACTTAATGCTCGTTGCAATAAATCTTGGATTGGCAACGTGAGCTGTTGATTCGACTGATAATAAAGCGTAGTAGCGATCGCACTTAAAATATAAGGCTGAGAACCAATTAATCCTTCGGCATTACGATAAGCAATCAAAGCATGATCAAATTCATTATTCTCCACATAAGCTTGCCCTAAAGCTAACCAATTTTCTGCATGATTTGGATCTTGGCGTAATTGTTGCTGGATTTGTACAATTTTGTCTTCATGTTGCTGTGAAATTGCTTGCTCCATTAGCGTCATCTGTTGCTGCAAAAACGCTTGTTCCCCTTGTCGTACTGCCTGATAGCGATCGAGGGAAAAATAATACACTGCAGGCAGCACCAATAGAAATAGCGTAATAAACAACATTGACTTAATAGAAACGGCGATTGGCTGGCGTGTAGTCTGTTGTTCAAAGTGCGGTCGATTTTGTAAATATTTTTCATCTTCCAACAAACGTTGACTTAGCTCTTGAGCTAACTCCTGACTAGGATTCATTGCCATTTGCTCACGATACAATGCAACATTTTGTTGCTGCCGATAATTACGTTGCCAATCCTTCCATTTTGCAAAAGGTAAGCTGCTAACCATAATAATAATCGCAGCAAAAATCAGTAATCCCCACCACATCATTTTTCTTTTTCCTTTTGCTCAACTTGTTTTAACAATTGCTGTAATGCTTGCTGTTGTTCAACCACTGATTCGACAGATTCCATTTCAGTCAGAGTATGACGACGTGCATACCTTACCATCAATCCCACCGCAAAAAGCAACAATGCAAATGGCAACCCCCATAAAATAAGGGTTGTCCATTGAAATGGCGGTTTATATAACACAAAATGACCAAAACGCGCAGTCATGCTGTCAATAATTTGCTGATTGGTTTGCCCTTCATCAACCATTTTATAGACTTCAATACGTAAATCATGAGCAATAGGTGAATTCGACTCAACTAAGTTTTGATTTTGGCACTGAGGACAACGTAATGACTTGGCTAATTCAACTGCGCGTACACGATCCTCACTATTTTTAAACTGGTAAGTATCAACAATGCCTGCTTGCCCTAACGTACTCATCAACAACAAAAAACTCGTCCAAAACCAACCGCACTTTTTCATCATTTTGCCTCTAGTTTATTCAACTCTGGCACAAACCACTGCCGCCATACTTGTGGATTTAACGAACCAGAATAGCGATAACGTACAATACCATGTTGATCGATTAAGTAAGTTTCAGGTGCACCATCCACACCTAAATTTAACGCCAACTCACCTTTACTATCATTGATAGTCAATATAAAAGGATTACCCATTTGTGTTAACATTGCCAAGCCATTTTGAGGCTTATCACGGTAATTCAACCCCACAATATCAATAGATTTTGCCAGTTCCATTAAAAATGAGTGTTCCTGTTTACAATAGCCACACCAACTCCCCCACACATTTAATAAAAACACCCTCTTTGGCAAATCTTTATGAGTTAAGACTCTCTCTGCTTGCAATAAATCTGCTTGATAAAACTCAGGCACAGGCTTATCAATCAACGCAGAAGCGATTTTTTTAGGATCTTGTTGTAAACCGATAAATAGCAATAAACAAACAGCTAAAATGACCAAAATAGGCAAAAATAAAAGTACTCTTTTCATATTATTATGCGGCATAAGGTTTCTCTTACTCTGTATTATTTTGCTTAGGCTACTCTGGTTTTGAGCGCCGTAATCCGAAGGTTGCTAATAATGCACCTAACGCCATTAAAATTCCACCAAACCATAACCAGCGAATGAAGGGTTTATATTGTAAACGGAAAGTGAATTCCCCCTCACCAAGCTTATCTCCCATGACAATATACACATCACCAAACCAGCCCCAATCAATGCCTACTTCACTCATATTCATCGTACGTACAGCGTAATGACGGCGCTCTGGGTAAATGCTCGCATACTTTTGCTGATCTTTATAAACCACAAATTGGGCTTTTTCACTGGTGTAATTCGGACCAATTTCATTGTTAAAACCTAAGTAATGAAATTGATATTGTCCTAACTGTTGCTGTTGATTTGGGGCAAGCCGCACACCAATTTCACTACTATAATAGCTGCTCATAATAGCGCCTATAGCGGTGACAGCAACACCTAAATGTGCGAATACCATTGCCAATTGTCTGAGATACAATTTACGCCAATTTACACAAAGCGTTGCCAATAACAACCACAAACTTAAACTTAATAAAATATAAGCATTCAAATTAAAGTGTAGCCCTTCATCAGTTTGTACATATTGATTGATCATTAAATAAGCAACAACTAAAGCAGGTATAAATAATAGGCTATGCTGCAACAAAATACGTTTATGATAAGTTTTCCAGCGTAATGACAAGGCAATAATCATCGCCAGAACTGTAATGACAAACAGTGGTAAAAAAATCGTATTAAAATATGGCGCACCAACTGAAATTGACCCCCACTGAAAAGCCGTAAACAAAATAGGATAGAAAGTACCAAGAAATACGCTTAATGTCGCAACAGTTAACAGAATATTCAGCAATAGCATTGCGTTTTCTTTTGAAATTATGCCAAAACGAACCGCACTTTGCTGCAAATTCACTCGTAATGCAAACAACGTTAATGCACTGACTGTCAACAGAAAGAAGAAAATCAGTAAGGCAATCCCACGTTCACCATCAACAGCAAATGCATGAACAGAAGTTAATACGCCAGAGCGGACAATGAATGTGCCAAGTAAGCTAAAAGAAAAAGCAAGCAAAGAAAACAAAATAGTCCAATAATTAAAAATACCACGCTGCTCAGTAATAGATAAGCTATGCAACAAAGCTAATCCTAACAACCAAGGCATTAAAGAGGCATTCTCTACAGGATCCCAAAACCACCAGCCTCCCCAACCTAATTCGTAATATGCCCACCATGAACCGAGTACAATGCCTAAGGTGAGAAATAACCAAGAAACTAAGACCCAAGGACGCATTGTGCGAGCTAAGGCTGCATCTAAATGTCCGCTTAGTAAAGCAGAAACGGTAATAGCAAAATTCACCGCAAAGCCAACATAACCTAAATATAATAATGGTGGATGAAAAATTAACCCCACATCTTGTAACATCGGGTTAAGATCACGTCCCTCAAAAGCTTGCGGGAAAACACGTTCAAATGGATTAGAGAAAAAGAGAATAAATAAACAAAAGCCTAAACAAATCAGTCCTAAAACAGACAAAGTTCGTGCAGCAATAATAGGATCCATCTTACGGCTAGCAAAAGCAAACAGCATAGTCCAAAATGCGAGGGCAAACAGCCAAAACAACATGGAACCTTCGTGTCCACCCCATGTTGCTGACAGTTTAAAAAATAAAGGTAATTGAGAGTTAGAATGATGGGCAACATATTGTACTGAGAAATCATCTACCGCAAAAGAATAAGCTAAACTGATTAAGGCAATTGAAGTAAAGATCCCGAGCAAATAGCTCAAATTCCATGCAAAACTAATCGTGGTTGGTTTACGCTGAACAATACCGACCTGCGGCACGACGGCAAGTAATAACGCAGTAAAATTTGCAATAATCAGTGCATAAAAACCGAGTTCAGGGATCATATCATTCAACTCATGACTATAGATAAATTGAGTATTACATTCTTACTAATTAAAAAGGCGAATCCAATGTGATACAAAGAAATCCGCCTTTATCATTAACTATGACGACATTATGCCAATGTCATTTGTCCTGCATAGAGGATAAAGAAGCGCAAACATAGCACGCCAATTAATCCTAAGCAAGAAACCAATAACATAAAGCCTTTATTATGTTTTAAATTGTCGGTTGCAATCGTATTGAGGAAAAGCGGTAATAACAACCCAATTGCCACAACGCCAATCCAAAATACATTTGACCAGAAACCACCTAAAAGTGCGGTTTCAAATGCAACTGTTTTCTGTCCACCACCTAAATACAAACCAATAAAGAATGCCGCAAGTAAGAAGATTTCGATGCAAATCACTGGCAGTTCAAACTTATGTAAAAAACTAAGTGACTTAGAATGCGTATCTTCTTTGGTAAAGAGTAACGTACAGAAAATCAATGCAGCAATACCAGATGATGTACCAGAGGCTAAGAACAAAATTGGCAACACTGGATTATTCAGCATTGGATAGCTTATTAAAGCAGATAATAAAAAGCCAGTATAAGCGCCAAGTAATACAGATAAAACAATTAAAATAATCTCAATTAGACCTGTAAATTTTGCCGCAATCGCAATCAATTTGTTCACAAATGCTAATGGTTTTGCATATTTCTCAATTAAATTTGCTACCAATTTATGGAAAATAATCGCTAGCCAAACAATTAAGAACAGCATATATACTTGGAATAGCATTACCCCCATCGACATAATGGATGTTGTGCTGTAATTAAACATCAAATACCAGAATGTCCAAGGCTTAGTTAAGTGGAAAATCAAAATCACTAACCCAATAATAATGCTAATTGGTGCCAACAAAGCTGTACAACGAAGCACATTATTTTCAGCAGGATCATCACCAGCTAGACCAGCTCGCTTTAACAACACCGCTAACATCGCAGCACCTGCTGAAATGCCAAGTAAGAACAAGTAAATCGCAATGGTATGATCCCATACTAAAGACGGGAAATGAAATGGACTATTCATCGTCTTAGCTCCCCTCTTTTCGCTGGTACATGATAAAGATTCGGATCAGTACCTAACTCTACTTTTGTACGATACACTTGTTTTTCTTTCACTTTTTGCACAATTTCACTGTTTGGATCATTCATATCACCAAAGGTCAATGCTTTCGTCGGGCAAGATTCTACACAAGCTGGTTGTTTACCTTGTGCAAGATTTGTATCACGACAGAAGTTACATTTATCCGCAGATTTATATACTGGGTGAATGAAACGTACACGATATGGGCACACTGCAATACAATATTGGCAGCCTACACACAAGTCTTTATGAACGTCGACAATGCCAGTTTCTGGGTCAACAAAAGATGCGCCTGTTGGGCATACATGAACGCAAGGTGCATTACTACAATGTTGACAGGAATGGCGGAAAAACTCATATTCCGCATTTGGAAATTCGCCATAAGGTTCACTACGGATAATCTCCAAACGTGAAACACCTTCTGGAACTTGGTTTGTTTCGCGACAAGCATCCATACAAGCAGTACACCCGATACAAGCAGTTTCGTCATGTAACATGGCGTAACGAATGGGCTTTTTCTCATCACTAACCTGTTGTCCCACTGATTTAATTGATGTTCCCGTCATGAGGATTAACGCTCCCATGCCGGAAACAAAGTTTCGGCGTGAGCAAGCTGTCATTTTTTATCCTTTTGTTCGATCGCATAAATATGTGGCGATTTTAACGCCGCTTTACGTTTTTGCTGTTCACCATGGCAGTCAACACAAAGTTTCACTTGTTCTTTTTGTGGAATACCTGACATCTTATCATTTGCAGGATGTAACGTATGGCAACTCGCACAAGGCAATTTCATCGCGTGCACATCATGCACCCATAGTTTTTCCTGTAATTTTTTCGGTTGGTGACAAGCAAAACATACTTGATTTTGTTCTTGTACGGTATACATCGGCTGTTTATCACCGAAAATATCACCATGGAAACGCATCACATCTTTTGCTCCACGGCGGTGATCTTCTGAAATATTACCGTGACAATTCACACAAGTAATAGGTTTACCCGTATTTGGATTTTTTTCAGATAAATGTGATCCAAGGAATTTACCAAAATGGAGATCACCACCTGATTGGCTATCATTTGCCTCTAATTTATGGCACTTCGCACAATATTGGTTTGGATCACGTTGGTGTTCTAATTGTGGCTCATAAACTAGCGGACTGATTTCACCACTTTTTGCTGGTGCTGCATTTGCTACAGAAACAAGCCCCAAAGCAGTTATACCAATCACCACAGCAATTCCTTGTTTAAAAAGGGAATTTAAGCTCATTTTCATTACCTCAAAATTAGTGTTAAAAGCACCGCACTTTATCTTTTGCACATCAAAGTGCGGTCAATTTTTACAAAGCCTCTGTTTATTTCTCTGCTGGAAGTAAGCCTTTTTCACGAGCTTCTTTATCCCATTGAGGAACTACAGTTTTGAGGAATTCTGCTTTTGCTTTACGATCTTTTTCAATATCTACACCAGTCGCTTTCCATGCATTTTCAGCAGTGGAAATATCTGGTAATTTGACAGGATCAGTAATGCCATGTTTTGCAAGAACACGCACGAGTTCCGTTCTTGCATCAGTTGCACGATCTAATCCAGTACCAAGTACTTTAAGCAATACATCTGGTGCATGGATATGACCACCATGACCTGCCGCTGCATAGTCCCAGCGCCATTGTGCATGACGAATTGATTGTAACGCATCTTTCATTTCTTCTTTTGTTGCACCTGCTTCCCATGCCGCTTTTGCTTCAAAATGTGCTGCAACAAGTTGATCTTCAAGGCGTAACATCACATCTTTAATTTCTGTTTTACGTGATTTCACCATTTCTTTTAATTTTTCTTTGCTTTGATCATGACAGTTTGCACAGGTGCTTTCAAAAGCATTAAATGGATTACCGATTTGGTGGTCTGTATACACTTTACCATCAGCCCCTTGTACTTTTGGCATATGACAGTCAATACAAGTGACACCATTTTTGCCATGTACACCTAACATCCAAGTTTCATAATCTGGGTGCTGGGCTTTTAACATTGGAGCTTTTGAGACTGCATGGGTCCAATCGACGAAACCAATATCATCATAATATTTTTCCATCGCATCTACGGTAATTCCATTATCCCAAGGGAAGGTGACTTGTTTTAAATCACCGGCAAAATAGTATTCAACGTGACAGTTAGCACAAAGAGCCGCACGCTGATCCGTTTTATCTGCGGTTTCAAATTTGTGATCAATTTTTTCTAATGCACGTAATACATATGGACGTGCGATACGTAATGCTGGTTTTCCTTCGGCAAATTCTTTGGAAGTCGTGTCGTGACAGTCTGCACAGCCAATTGGATTCACCACTTCAGCGCCACCACTTGCCCAAGTTGCACCAAAATAACCTGCTTCACCACGTTCTGCAATTAAGCGTGGAACATCTGGACTCTTACAAGCCCAGCATGCCATCGGCATTGGACCTGCATCTGGTATCATTGGTGCCCCCGTACGTAAAATATTGCGTACATCTGTCACTGCATAAAAGTGTCCACGTGGTTTATTGTAATCTTTAGCAAAAGCATAGCCTGCCCATAAGACAACGACGCGAGGATCTTCGTAATTAACAGAATCAAGATCAGTGGATTTAGCAGTATCAGCCCAACTTTGATACTGTTTAGGGTATTTATCTTTGAAGAGATCATTTCTAGATTCAATCTTCAAATTTGGATTTGCTGGTTCAACAGGCTGCGCAATAGGCTTATATTCAGCTATAGCACTTGGCACAACTGAGAAACCCCATGCTAGCGAAGCAGCAACAAGTAGGCTTTTTTTGAATGCGTTCACGATAATTACTCCATAAAACAGGTTTAACCTTAAGATGATTTGTGTATACAAATGCCAACAAAACTATCAATTATCACAATGTTGCTAATGAGAATTTTTATCATTAAAAACAATATGATAATTAATAAAAAAGAGATCTAAGTCAGCCTAAAAATAACAAATAAGCATCAATTTTGCTTAGGTATTTAATAATTTATTGTTTTGGATCAAAATTTTGTATGGAACTAATTAGAAGGGTAGAATTTGTAGCATAAAAAATACCTCTAAATGAGTATAAAAAGTACTTTAAATGCCAGAAATTAAAGTGTTTTGACAAGATTTCTTTCAGAAAACACCAAGATAACCATTTTGAGGTATACAAAAACATATGCTACATAAAAATAAAATCTAATATAATTTATTCTTATAATTAAATTATATAAAAAAATGCAGTGTAAATTGACTGCATTTTTCTTTTATCACAATGAAAAAGATTTGATTTAATGCTGATAAATACCCGTACAGACCACTTGACCTAAGATTCGAAACGGAGAATTTTTATACACTCTAGCTAAAGATCTATTTTGGATAGTCGCTGGCGATTGAATCCCCTTGCCCCAAAACTCAGTGTAGTAAGTGCTATTAAGTAAAGTTAATCCATGACTTTCACAGTTAACAAAAAAAGCTTTACGTAGTGACTTGGCATATTGTTGTGGTTGTTCAGGATAGGCGTATACACTTTGTGTCAGATTTTCAACAAGATCAAAAGAAACCAGATGTTCATTTTCCTGTTCTTTCTTTACACTATAAGTGTCAATAAATTGATTTTCTTCTAAACGCACAAAACCAGATTGAACTAATGAAGGTGGAGTAAAATTCACTTCTTCAGGTTTTATCTTTTCTGCTACTGGTCGCTGAGTACAGGCGCTGAAACTCAGAATGCCCAATATAATAAACATTAATTTTTTCATGATTCACTCCTTGTAAAATCATTTCCGTTGAGAAAAAATCTCAACAATATGCAAATTTCTTATTCTAACGAGAGAATCCCACCGGTAAAAGCACTTTATCCACTTTTATGAAAATAACAAACAAATTTAAAAGCAAGAAAAAATTATAAAACAACTATCGCAAACGTTTGCTTAAGCGTGATACAATTCACGCGGTTGAAATTTATCGTCTATTACTTTATAGGAAATTATTGTGAGTAAACAATCATTAAGTTACAAAGATGCTGGTGTTGATATTAATGCAGGTAATGCACTCGTTGAAAAAATCAAAGCTGATGTAAAACGTACTACCCGCCCAGAAGTGATCGGCGGACTAGGCGGATTTGGTGCACTTTGTGCTATACCAAGTAAATATAAAGAACCTATTTTAGTTTCAGGTACAGATGGTGTTGGGACTAAATTACGTTTAGCCATCGACTTAAACCGCCATGAGAGCATCGGTATTGATTTAGTTGCAATGTGTGTAAATGATTTAGTCGTACAAGGTGCAGAACCGTTGTTTTTCCTTGATTACTATGCCACAGGTAAATTAGATGTCGATATTGCAGCGAGCGTCATCAAAGGTATCGCTAATGGTTGTGAACAATCAGGTTGTGCGCTTGTTGGTGGTGAAACTGCAGAAATGCCAGGTATGTACCATGCTGGCGATTACGACCTAGCTGGTTTTTGTGTCGGTGTCGTTGAAAAATCTGAAATTATTGATGGCAGCAAGGTGAAAGCGGGTGATGCACTTATCGCACTAGGTTCTAGCGGCCCACACTCTAATGGCTATTCCTTAATCCGTAAAGTCATTGAGGTAGCAGGTATTAATCCCGCTGAAGAACAACTTGCAGGCAAACCCCTAGCAGATCAAGTACTGGCACCTACCAAAATCTATGTCAAATCCATCCTACAATTAATTAAGCAAGTTGATGTGCATGCAATTTCACATTTAACCGGCGGTGGTTTCTGGGAAAATATTCCACGTGTACTACCAAATAATGTGAAAGCAGTGATTAATGAAGCAAGCTGGCAATGGCAACCTATCTTCAAATGGCTACAAGAAAAAGGCAATATTGATACACACGAAATGTATCGCACATTTAACTGTGGTGTGGGGATGATCATTGCTTTACCGCAACAAGATGTCGACACGGCTTTAGCTCTATTAAAGCAAACTGGTGAAAATGCATGGTTAATTGGTCAAGTTGAACCTGCTACACAAGATGAAGCACAAGTGATCATGCGCTAATGAAAAAGATCGTTGTTTTAATTTCAGGTCAAGGCACTAATTTACAGGCATTAATTGATGCCTGTAGATCAGGTGCAATTCCAGCACAAATCGTGGCAGTTATCAGTAATAAAGCAGATGCATTTGGCTTACAACGTGCTAAAAGTGCGGCTATTCCTAGCAAAGTTTTTCTACGCCAAGAATTTGATAGCCATCTTGCAATGGATCAGCAAATTGCCGATTACATTGAATCTGTCCAAGCGGATTTAATTGTTCTAGCTGGCTACATGAAAATCTTAAGTGCAGAATTCACTCAACGTTTTACTGGACGAATTCTGAATATCCATCCTTCTTTATTACCTAAATATCCAGGTCTACATACCTATCAACAAGCATTAGATGCTGGTGAGCAGGAGCATGGCACGACCGTTCACTTTGTTAATGAAGAAGTAGATAGTGGTGCAATTATCTTGCAAGCTAAAGTGCCTATTTTTGCTGATGATGAAATGACTGACATTGAAGAACGAGTAAAAGAACAAGAACTCCGTATCTATCCTTTAGTAGTTAAATGGTTCGTCGAAGATCGACTAAAACTGATTAATGGACAAGCCTTTCTTGATCATCAGTTGCTACCTGCACAAGGCTATGCCGCTGAAGAAGAATAACATCATAAAAAGAGCGGTCTGTTTTCAGACCGTTTTTTTATCTATAAAAAATATAAAATTAATGCGCTTACTTACTATTAATTTTATTCATTCTGTTTTAGAATTTACTGATTTTATTTTTAACTTTGTGAATAAAGGAGCATACAATGAAATTAGTACAAGTACAGCATCCTCTGGTAAAGCATAAACTAGGTTTAATGCGTTCTGCTGATATTAATACTAAAAAATTTCGTGAGTTAGCCACGGAAGTCGGCAGTTTACTCACTTATGAAGCAACCTCAGATTTAGAAACAGAAAAAGTGATTATTGATGGTTGGTGTGGTCCTGTCGAAATCGATCAAATCAAAGGGAAAAAAGTAACCGTCGTACCTATTTTACGAGCAGGTTTAGGCATGATGGATGGTGTATTAGAGCACGTACCAAGTGCACGTATTAGTGTCGTGGGGATGTATCGTGATGAAAAAACACTTGAACCTGTCCCTTACTTCCAAAAATTAGCCAGCGACTTAGAAGAGCGTTTGGCTATTGTCGTTGATCCTATGTTAGCAACTGGTGGTTCTATGATCGCCACGATTAATCTATTAAAAGAAAAAGGTTGTAAGCATATCAAAGTATTAGTTCTGGTCGCCGCACCAGAAGGTATTAAAGCACTAGAAGCAGCTCACCCCGATATCGAGCTTTACACCGCTTCAATAGATAGCCACTTAAACGAACATGGCTACATCATTCCTGGTCTTGGTGATGCAGGTGATAAAATTTTTGGTACGAAATAATTTAAATGTAAGCAGCATTTCAAATGCTGCTTTTTTCCATGTAATTTACGTCGTTGTAAATTAAAAGTTAATTCAGACAGAGAGTTGAAACTTAAATGACAAATCAAAATCAAGCTAAACAAGCCTTCGTCGGTCTACAAATGCTTTTCGTTGCATTTGGTGCACTCGTGTTGGTTCCACTCATTACTGGGTTAAATACTAATACCGCATTATTAACAGCGGGTATTGGTACTTTATTATTCCAACTTTGCACAGGTAGACAAGTCCCTATTTTCCTTGCCTCTTCTTTTGCTTTTATTGCACCTATTCAATATGGCGTTGCCACTTGGGGAATCGCCACGACAATGGGCGGCTTAGTATTCACGGGTATGGCGTATTTTGCGCTTAGTACCTTAGTGAAATTAAAAGGTGCCGGCGCATTACAACGCGTTTTTCCACCTGTAGTTGTAGGTCCCGTTATCATTATTATTGGAATGGGATTAGCCCCAGTCGCAGTAGATATGGCATTAGGGAAAAATAGCAATTATGAATATAATGATGCCGTTCTCGTTTCAATGGTCACACTACTCACGACATTATGTGTTGCTGTTTTTGCTAGAGGGATTATGAAGCTGGTTCCAATCATGTTTGGGATTACTGTTGGTTACGTTTTATGTTTATTCTTAGGTCTGATCAATTTCCAGCCAGTTTTAGAGGCACCTTGGTTTAGTATCCCTGAAATTACAACGCCAGAATTCAAACTTGAAGCGATTTTATATCTATTACCAATTGCAATTGCGCCAGCAGTTGAACATGTTGGCGGAATCATGGCGATTAGTTCAGTCACAGGCAAAGACTTCTTACAAAAACCGGGGCTACATCGCACGTTATTAGGTGATGGTGTGGCAACAAGTACTGCGGCATTCTTAGGTGGTCCACCAAATACAACGTATGCAGAAGTTACAGGTGCAGTCATGTTAACTCGTAATTTTAACCCAAACATTATGACTTGGGCTGCCGTTTGGGCAATTGCAATCTCATTCTGTGGGAAAGTTGGCGCCTTTTTATCAACCATTCCTACTATTGTGATGGGCGGGATTATGATGTTAGTGTTTGGTTCTATCGCAGTTGTAGGAATGAGTACACTTATTCGCGGTAAAGTAGATGTGACCGAAGCACGCAACCTCTGTATTATCTCAGTCGTCATGACATTTGGTATTGGCGGCATGTTTGTAAACTTTGGTGAGGTTTCATTAAAAGGAATTAGCTTATGTGCAGTGGTTGCGATCTTACTCAATTTAATTCTACCAAAAGCGAAAAACACTTTCGTCGAAGACAATCAATAAAGAAAATTAGGGTTAAGCCTTGCTTAACCCTTCCTTTTTCGTTTACTCTTAACACTCTTTGTCCGCATTAAATAGGCTATTTTTTGTTAGATAATTTTCAATTACCTTTACCTATTCATCAACTTGATGATGAAACGTTAGAGAATTTTTACCCTGACAATAATTTATTGTTGCTCAATTCATTGCGTAAAAATTTTGCCCAACCGGAACAACAATTCTTTTATATTTGGGGAGAACAAAGCAGTGGTAAAAGCCATTTATTAAAAGCAATTACTAATGAGTTTTTCATTCATCAGCGCCCTGCGATGTATGTACCTTTAGAAAAATCGCAATATTTTTCTCCTGCCGTATTGGAAAATCTAGAATACCAACAATTAGTTTGTTTAGATAATTTGCATGCAGTCACAACAAATTCAGAATGGGAATTAGCTATTTTTGATCTATTTAATAGAATTAAAGCTGTTGGTAAAACAATTTTAGTAATTAGCGCTAACCAGTCACCAACTGCACTTAGGATGAAATTACCCGATCTGGCTTCGCGTTTACGTTGGGGCGAAAGCTATCAACTCAATCCATTAAATGATCAACAAAAAATTCACGTATTACAACAAAATGCACATCAACGTGGTATTGAGCTACCAGATGAAGTGGCTAGCTTTCTCCTCAAGCGTTTAGCACGCGATATGCAAACTTTATTTGATGCACTAAGAAAGCTAGATCATGCGTCATTGCAAGCACAACGCAAACTCACGATTCCTTTCGTTAAAGAAATTCTAAATTTGTAAAAAAAAGACCGCACTTTAATGCAGTCTTAACAAGATATGAACGGCTTTAGTACCAACGACTATAATGATAACCTATGCTTGGCACCAATACTACCGATGGTTGTTGGTATCTTGGGCGAGATTCAGCTTTTGGACGATTGTCGCTGGCATTTAATGGATACTCAACTTCTTTTGAATAAGCCTGCTTTTTACTTACTGGCACTGTATCACCGCTTTTTACTCGCTGGTTATACTGTTCTAATGTTTTCAAATCCATTTGCACATTCGTTTGCTCAGCTTTTTGTGCACAACCAACTAACAACACGATAGCAAATAATAGGACTAACTTTTTCATAAATACTCCTCTCATCATTTAGCGACAAATTACACCAGATAACATATTCTTACGATGTTGAATGTTTTGATCTGCCAAATTCTTACCTTGCTTATTTTCCTCTGCTTGCACTTTTTTCGCCAACTTAGGATCTTGAATATAAAACACTGGTACATACTGCATATTTTTAGCATCTGCTTTTGATGAAACGGTTGCCGTCGAAATATTGGTATAATACTCTGCTTTATTAACTGGCACGACATAATAGGTAGTCGCATCAGTCACATCAACACCTACTCTTGAATTAAACCCCTTGCAAATACCCGCGCCTGATTCAAAAATAGTATGTGAGGATTTTGTTTCATTAATTTGGAATACTTCAAATTCAATACTTTTACCCAATGCTTCTGCATCTTGAATATCCATCCCTGGATTTAACTTACGTGTAGAACTACGATTGACATAAGCGATATGAGTCGGTTGTTCATTATGGATATCTAATAAAGAGCGTTCATCGCTGTGCTGTGTTTCTGGTGAACCGTAAGTTTTCGTAAAAGAATTCTCAGAAATATGGATAAACCAAGACTCTGCAAAACTGACATTAGATAATAATAAACTTGCAAACAACAATACTTTAAAATGCATTTTTTCTCTCATATTTCATATAATTCTAAAGGTAAACCGTCTGGATCTCGAAAAAAAGTAAAACGCTTACTTGTGATAGGATCTATCCTAATTGGTTCACAAACAACGCTATTATGTTGTAAAAATACAACAGCCGCATTAAGATCTTTTACGCTGAAAGCTAAATGGCGTAACCCACGAGCCTCTGGATTTGTTACACGTAAAGGGGAATTTGGAAAAGAAAATAATTCAATTTGACTACCATCGCTCAACTTCAAATCAAGCTTATAGCTCCCTCGTTCAGTGCGATAAGTTTCTTTAATGATTTCTGCACCTAAAAGCTCGGTATAAAACTGCTTCGACTTATGATAATCAGATACAATAATCGCAATATGATGAAAGCCGATAATTGGCGATTTCATAGTTTTCCCTTTTAAAAAATACCATTGATTATACGCCTTTTATATTAAATGTAAAATAAGAGAGGAATTCCACTTTTACTTACAACGTAAATATCAAATTCCCCATTGATAGAAAAATCAGTAACTTAATTATTGTTTAGGCACAAGTTGTTCATGTTTCTCTGCGTCTTGTGCCTCTTGCGAAGCTCTTGCTGAATGGATACTACGCTCAATTAGCGCTTTTCTTGGATCATCATCACCAAGTAAACGTAACATCATTGACCAAGTCACTGCAGCCATTTTGTAATCTTCTACTTCAAAATAACGAAAAGCAAGCAAACCTAAAGCCTCAAGATTGCTATGATCTTGGCGAATGACTTCTTTTAACAAGTTATCTCCCTGTGATTTATCCGTTGGATCTTCAGAAAACATCAAGATACGTGCATAAGATAACTTATATTCATTATTGTCAGGTTCAAGTTTATTTGCTCTCGCATAGCTATCTAATGCCAATTGAGCTTTATCCGTATTCATTGCTACTTGCCCAAGTAACCACCAACTTTTAGCATCCTGAGGCGATTTTTGTAAATGTAAACGCAATGCCGTAGAAAATTGCTGTAATTCACTCTCTGTTAACGGGTTATTCTGTTCATCTTTCAAACGCTCATAAAAGTGCGGTAACTTTTGATAGGTTTTTTCTAACATTGCTTCGGCTTGCCATGAGCCAACGCTTAAATAAGTTATCGTTGATAAAATACCTAATGTCAGCAAGCCAGAAACAAACCATAGTCTGCCATAGCTTTTTTGTGCCATTGATTGCGGTTTAGTCGTAGCAGGAATATCTTCTAATAACGCTTGTTGCAATTCTGTTTTTAACTGTTCTGCGTTAACTAACAAACCTTGCGCTTCATCACGCTCAATTTCTGCTAAACGCTGAAAATACAGCGCTTTATTTAATTCATCACGTTTCACTGCATGCGCTGCTGTACGGATTGGTTTTACTGTTTTAAACAGCGGATAAAAACAAATTAATGCCACAACCAGTGTCAATACTGTTACACTTAACCAAAAACTCATGATATTTTCTCTTTTAACAAATCTTGCAAACGTTGTTTCTCGTCATCACTCAACATTGACTCAGGATCCACCGCACTTTGTACAGCTTTGGGTTGGCGACGAAACAACACAACCACCCCTAAAATAACCAACATGGTAGGAATGACCCATAATGCAATGGTTGCCACCGTAAGTGGTGGATCATAAGTGACAAAATGACCATAACGCTCAACCATATAATTCACGACATCTTGCTTAGAATGCCCTTCTTGTAATAATTCAAGTACTTTATGCCGCATATCAACTGCAATAGTCGCATTTGAATCAGCAATATTATTATTTTGGCATTGTGGACAACGTAGTTCTTGTGTTAAAGCATGATAATCTTTTTCTTGCTCTACTGAACTAAAATTAAGCGCATCTATCGCAGCAGTGCTTGAAAAGCTCAGCAATAATAAGAAAAGCGCGGTCAGTTTTTTCATTATTTTGCCTCCATTAGCTTTTGATAAATAGGCTGCAATTTCTCACGCCAGACTTTTTCATTTATATCACCAGCATGACGATAATGAATTACGCCTTTACCATCAATGATAAAGGTTTCAGGTGCCCCATACACTCCAAGATCGAGTCCCAATGCACCTTTTTCATCTTTCAACACAATTTGATAAGGATTACCTAACTCTTTCAACCATTTAATCGCTTTATCAGTTTTATCTTTATAATCTAAACCAATAATTGTCACTCCTTGCTGTGCCAAGTGGTTCAAATACTGATGTTCCGCATAACAAGTTGGGCACCAAGTTGCCCAGACATTTAGCAAAATCGGTTTACCTTGCTGAAAAATCTCTGCGTTATGTTGCTTATTTTCTAATAGATCAGGTGCCAATTTTATTGGCACAGCTTTGCCAACTAAAGCAGATTCCAATGCCTTAGGATCATCACCTTGTGCATTACGTTGCAATTGCACCGCAAATGTAATAACTAATACACAAAATAACATTAAGGGAAGATAAAGTTTTCTATTCATTATTCACCCTTTTTTAATAACTTAGAAAAACGATAACGGCGATCAAACATGCAAAGTAATCCACCTAGCACCATAAATACACCACCAAACCAAATCCAACGGATAAATGGTTTATAATATAAGCGTAATGCCCAAGAACCATCTCCTAAACTTTCACCTAATGCGACATAAAGATCACGGCTGAATCCCCAATCAATAGCGGCTTCAGTCATCGTCATTTTACTGACTGTATAAAAACGTTTTTCAGCAAATAAAATCGCTTCGACCTTACCATTTTTAGCAATATCGACTTGTGCTTTACCACCTAAATAGTTAGGTCCATTCGCTTCAGTAATACCTTGGAAAGTAAAATGATAATCCGCAATTTGTACAGTATCACCTACATTCATGCGCACATCACGTTCCACACTATAGTTTTGGCTAAAAGCAATTCCCCATACAGACATCGCTACCCCTAAATGCGCTAATACCATACCCCAATGAGAACGAGAAAGCTTAGTTAACCCAACAAAGAAACTCGAGCGATGTGTTGCGCGTTGGTGCAATTCATATAAACTCAATATCACAATGAACACCACCATCATGCAACCTAATACTGCACTTACCGTAATACGATTATGTAAAAAATAAGGTAACACAACGCCTGCAATCAACATGACAAGCAAGCTAAGTAGTACAGGGGTTCGAATCGCTGAGAATTCATCACGACGCCACTTCACTAAAGGTCCAATACCGAGTAATAGTGAAAACGGGATCATAATAATTAAAAACATTTGGTCAAAGAATGGCGCACCAATAGAAATTGTACCTAACCCTAGTTGTTTATGCACTAAAGGCAGCAACGTGCCTAAAAACACGACGGAAAGCGCCGTCATTAATAAAATATTATTCAGTAACAACATGCTTTCACGCGAATAACGTTCTGCATTATCTCGTGAACGAATTTGACTCCCTTTATAAGCATATAAAGCCAACGACCCACCAATCACTACAATCAAATAAGCAAGAATATACAACCCACGTGTTGGATCAGAGGCAAAAGCGTGTACTGAAACTAAAATCCCTGAACGAACAAGGAAAGTCCCTAGTAAGCATAACGAAAAAGCTAAAATCGCCAGTAATACAGTCCATGCTTTAAAAGAACCGCGCTTTTCAGTCACAGCTAATGAATGTAATAATGCTGTTCCCGCAATCCAAGGCATGAAAGATGCATTTTCGACAGGATCCCAGAACCACCAGCCTCCCCAGCCAAGTTCGTAATATGCCCACCAAGAGCCTAACACAATACCTAAAGTTAAAAATACCCAAGCAGCCATTGTCCAAGGGCGGGACCATCTTGCCCATGCAGTATCAAGCTTACCCGTCATTAAGGAAGCAATAGAAAAAGCAAAAGCAACAGAAAAACCAACATAGCCCATGTAAAGTAATGGTGGGTGGAAAATTAATCCAACATCTTGTAATAGCGGGTTGAGTTCTTTGCCATCAACAGGAAAATCAGGAAAAGTACGATTAAATGGATTAGAGGTAAATAATACAAAAATCAGGAAACCAATACTAATGATCCCCATAATACCTAACACACGAGCAACTGCTTCTTGGGGCAATTGTTTACTAAACAAGGCAACCGCTGCCCCCCATAAAGTTAATAGCCAAATCCATAATAAAAGCGAGCCTTCATGAGAACCCCAAACCGCAGATAAACGATAATGTAAAGGCAAATTTGTGTTTGAATTATTTACCACATATTGAACAGAAAAATCATTTACGGCAAATAAATAAGATAGCGCAATAAAAGCGACAGTTAAACTAATGAATAAACCATAAGTCATTGGACGAGCTAATGACATTAACTGTACATTGCCTTTTTCAGCCCCCAATAAAGGAAAAATTGCCACCAGTATAGCGATGGCAAGACTTAACGCTAAAGCATAATTTCCTAATTCAGCGATCATTTTTGACCTTCTCGTTCGGTTTTATATTCATAAGCTTTTTCTTGGCGATCACGTTCACTTTCACCTTTGAGATCAGAGATTCCCATTGGCTTATGCACTTTTTGCATTTGTGCATCCAGTTCAGGCGGCACATAATTTTCATCATGTTTTGCCAAGACTTCGGTTGCGGCTAAAACAGTCGGTGCTTTCAACACCCCTTGAGCAACAATGCCCTGTCCTTCGCGAAATAAATCAGGCAAGATCCCCTCATATTCCACCGTAATAGAAGGACCAATATCATTAAGATCGAATTTGACTTTTAAACTCGTTGGATCGCGTTCAACAGTGCCTGCAACCACCATGCCACCAACACGCAGACGTTGACCAACTTGCGGTTTTTTATTGCCATCTTCTTCTTTGCCATACACAATTTCAGTTGGCGTATAAAACAAATCAATATTTTGGCGTAATGCATACAAAATTAAACCCGATGCAACAGAAACACCGAGTAAAACAAAAAGAACAATTGCCATTCTCGATTTACGTCTTGGGTTCATAGTGCACCTCTTGATTCATTTTTTTGTAAACGTGCTTGGCGTTGTTGCTCACGAATAACCTCTTTTAAGATCGATTTTCGTTCTTTTATACTTTGTACAATCAAAACCACAACAGCAACTAAACTAATACCATAAGCTAACCAGACATAAAAGCCGTAGCCACCCATACTAAAAAAATCATTCCAAGTTTCAAAAAACATCTTTTCCCCCAACACTTACTTCAGGTTATTCGCTAAAGCCTGTACCCAAGGACGTTTACTGTCCTCTCTCACTAAAGCAGTACGATAACGAATTAAAGTTAACCAAATATAAAGCATCATAAAGCCGAAAATACATAAAATTAATGGAATCAACATCGGTGTGGCTATAGATGGCTTTTCAAATTTAGTAATGCTTGCGCCTTGATGCAACGTATTCCACCACTCTACTGAGAAATGAATAATAGGTAGGTTAATCACCCCAACTAAGCATAAAATACCTGCGGCTTTCGCACCGACAGCACGATCTTGAAACGCAGAATATAATGCCATCACACCTAAATATAAGAAGAACAGAATCAATTCAGAAGTCAAGCGTGCATCCCAAACCCACCAAGTTCCCCACATAGGTTTACCCCAGACCGCCCCTGTCACTAAGGCTAAGAAAGTAAATAACGCACCAATAGGCGCCATTGCAATCATTGCCAAGTGCGCCTGTTTAATTTGCCAGACTAACGCAATAAATGCAGCAATAGCCATTGAACCATACACGCCCATCGACCAAATTGCTGTTGGTACATGAACATACATAATACGGAAACTATTACCTTGCTGGTAATCTGCTGGTGCAAAGGCCAAGCCCCAAATGATACCAGTGACGAGTAAAAGCGCGGTCAAAATAGCAGTAATTGGCAAAAATTTACCACACAAATGGTACTGAGTTTCTGATTTTGCATAAGGGTGTAACCACTTCCACATAAAGCAATCCTTTTATTGATCTAAACTAATTCGTAATGCAGCCGCAACAGCAAAAGGTGACAAGGTCATTGCACCCGCTAAAATTGCACCTAAAATAGCGAGTTGCCCATGATATGGCATACTCAAACTCGCCGCTTCAAGCGTTGAAGCAGAAAAAATTAAAACTGGAATAAATAAAGGTACAACTAATAAACTTAATAGCACACCACCTTTACGTAATCCGACAGTTAATGCAACGCCAATCGCGCCAAGACAGCTTAACACTGGTGTACCAATTAACAATGTGAGTACTAATGCCCACCAAATTTGAATATCTAATGAAAGCAACAAAGCTGCAATCGGTGATAATAAAATTAATGGCAATCCAGTTAATAGCCAATGCGCAATCACTTTAGCTAGGGCAGTTAATGCTAAAGGTTGTGCTGTCAACATTAGTTGTTCTAATGAGCCATCAACAAAATCATCTCGGAATAAACGTTCGAATGATAATAATGCCGATAAGAGTGCAGCAACCCATGCGATTCCTGGTGCAATCCGTGATAATAATGTTGGATCAGGTCCAATAACTAAAGGGAATAAAGTAATCACAATCAAAAAGAACCACAGTGGGTTTAAAATTTCCGCTTGTTTGCGCATGGCTATGCGCAGTTCTCGTTTGATGATTTGAGTAAATATCATATTATGACTTAATTGTTATGCTAACTTGCTCACTTCACTAACAAGTCAATCCGTAAATTTATAATTTTCTAACCGCACTTTAGTGAGTAAATGGCTTTGCACATCTTGATGACTAGTGAAAATCACAATTCCCCCTTGCTGAACATGTTGTTCAAAAAGTGCGGTCAATACTTGCACACCCTTTTTATCAATCGCCGTAAAAGGTTCATCTAAAATCCATAAGGGTGCGTTAGATAGCCATAAGCGTGCTAATGCAATGCGTCGTTGCTGCCCAGCGGAAAGCTGCGCAGCAGGAATATCTTCGCGCCCTAATAATCCAACGGTTTCTAACACTTGCCACAATCTCTCTTCATCCTGCTCACAAGCACTAATATGTTGGTAAAACTTCAAATTTTCCCAAGCCGTTAATTCGGGTTTAATCCCTGAATGATGACCTAAATAGAGCAAATCATATTGATACGCTTCACGCTGTTTTTGAATCAGCTCATCATTCCAAAACACATTGCCTTCAAGTTGCTGGGCTAATCCCACTAAAATACGTAATAAACTGGTTTTACCAATACCATTATGCCCTTCAATTTGTACAAAATCGCCACTATTCACTATTAAATTTAATTCCGTAAATAATATTTTGCCGCCACGCTGGCAAGCTAGCTTTTCTGTTTTTAATTGATAAGATTTTTGCATAATTAATCAATTCCACCTATTAATGGCTCGCATTCTATCATAAGCAATAAACTTGGCGTAGTGATCGAACTCGGAAAATGCTACCTCTTTAGAGGTGGATCATAGGGTTTATTGATTTAAAACAAAAGTTATGATTTCTAACAAAAAAATCGCCTATTTATTCAATAGACAATTTCATTCATTTAAATAAAACTAGCTAATTAATTAGATCATCACTCGTTTTATTTCGTTCTTCTTCCAATAATCGTTGTATCATTTCTGCCATTTTTTGATCTTACAATTTACCTTCTTCTAGTATCGCTTCATTAGCAAAAAGTGATAATTCAGGCTCATATCAACTTGCCATTTTCCCCATGCCATTACACTTTCCTAGTTATCTATCCACAGAAACACGGTTAAAGCAATAAATAAAAAAGTGCGAAAATCAACCGCACTTTAGTCAACACAATATTTTGCTATCACATGATTTGGAAAAAATCATTTATACAGATAGATGGCTTGATAAGGCTTTAATGTCATTCTGGCTTCAGGTATGACATCTTCATCATAGTTATTCATCAAACAAGTAACATGTTGATTACACCACATTTGTGGTAGCGCAACGACTTGTTCTACTTCGCTTAAATTAGCCAAAATGAGTAATTTTTCATGTGTTGTTTGGCGTTGGTAGCACCATAACGCTGGATGTTCAGGTGCTAGATCTTGATAATCTCCCTCAGTTAAAATAGGCAATTTTTTCCGCAATGCAATCAATGCCTGATAAGTATAGAACACGGAATTTCTATCCGCTAAAGCGGCTTTTGCATTGATTTGTGAATAATTTTTCGCTACTTCAATCCAAGCTGTTCCCGTAGTAAATCCCGCCTGTTCTGAGTCATCCCATTGCATTGGTGTACGACCGTTATCACGGGATTTTTGTGCCAAAATTTGCATGATTAATGCTTCATCAATCCCTTTCTCTCGCAATTCTGCATAGGCGTTCAGACTTTCTACATCACGATATTGTTCAATCGTAGTGAAGTTTGGATTTGTCATACCAAATTCTTCACCCTGATAAATATAAGGCGTTCCTTGCAAACCGTGTAAGATCATCGCCAGCATTTTGGCTGACTGTTGATGCCATTGCCCTTCATCACCAAAACGCGACACAATACGTGGCTGGTCATGATTACACCAGAACAATGCATTCCATGCCTGACCATGCATACCTTGTTGCCAATAGTTAAAAATAGATTTTAATTGCACATAATCTGGTTTGGCATAGCTCCATTTTTCACCTTTTGGATAATCTACTTTTAAGTGATGGAAATTAAAAGTCATCGACAGCTCTGTGCCTGCTAAATTGGCATATTGTTGGCAATTTTCTAATGTGGTGGAAGACATTTCGCCAACAGTCATTAAGCCATAAGGCGTTAACGCACGTTGATTTAATAATTGCAAATACTGGTGAATTTTAGGTCCATCGGTATAAAAACGACGTCCATCACCTTCGTCATCATCTTCAAATTGTTCAGGTTTTGAAATCAAGTTCACCACATCTAAACGCAAACCATCAATGCCTTTTTCTGCCCAAAACTGACAAATCGCAAACAATTCTTCACGCAATCTTGGATTTTCCCAATTTAAATCTGCCTGTTCTGGAGCAAATAAATGTAAATAGTACTTCTGTGCTTTATCAGACCATTTCCATGCCGAACCACCAAACTTAGATTTCCAATTAGTGGGTTCTTCACGCCAAATATAATAATCATGGTAAGCACTATTTGGATCTTCACCTTCAACAAACCATGGATGGAAAGTAGAGCTATGGTTAAACACCATATCCATTACAATTTTGATACCACGTTGGTGTGCTTGAGCAATTAACTGCTCAAAATCAGCCATACTGCCATAACTTGGATCAATATCACGATAATTAGCAATATCATAGCCATTATCAACTTGTGGCGAAACATACATTGGGGTAATCCAAAGCCCATCAACTCCCAATTCTTTTAAGTAATCTAATCGCTTGATAATGCCTTGAATATCCCCTGTACCACTCCCTGTCGTATCTTGGAAAGATTTCGGATAAATTTGGTAAATCACGCCGTTTTGCCACCAATTTTTACTACTCATCTTGTTCCCTTATAAAATTGTATTGATATCAACTAACGAGTTAAATCAAAACTCCAGTCGATTAAATGATAAGCTTGTTGTTGTGAAAAAGTACTATTCAGACGTAAGCTAAACCAATGTGTTTTGTTCATATGGTAGGCGGGAAAAATCGCTTCACTTTGACGTAAACTATCAATTACTGCAGGTTCGCATTTCAAATTAACAATATCGATTTGTTCTGTATCTGATAATCCTAAACTGACTGCTGGTACAGTTAAAATCAATGCAAACCATTTACGATTATGTTGATGACGTAATACCGCGTAATCAGGCTTATCTTGCCAAGGATAGTCGGGGCAAATAGCATATTTATTCGCGATGTATTCTAAAATAACGTCACGCGTTAACACCTATTCCCCCCGTTGAACAATGCTTTTATCTAAATTCTGTAAAAACAGACCGCACTTTCCCTCCAGCTGAGTAAGAAGAGAAAGTGGAATGATTAGCTCAAAGTACCTGCTTTTTCTTTACGTTTGTAAACAATCGTAGTGAGGATAAATGGCACCACAATCGCTGTTGCCATTGCTAAGGCATAAACAGCCCAATACTGGTGTTGGATAGAGAGAATTCCCGGCAAGCCACCAACCCCAATACTACTTGCTAATACGCCCGCTAAACCACAGATTAAACCAGCCGCCGCTGATCCCACCATTGCACACAACATTGGGAAACGATATTTCAAGTTGATCCCATACATTGCAGGTTCTGTTACCCCCAAGTAAGCCGAAATAGCCGCTGGTACTGACACTTCACGCGATTCTGCCGTTTTATTCACATAGATAATCGCTAGTACTGCGGAAGCTTGTGCAATATTGGATAGTGCAATTAAAGGCCAAACAGGTGTACCACCAATACTACCAATCATTTGGAAGTCAATAGCTAATGTCGTTTGATGTACCCCTGTCACAACTAATGGCGCATATAAGAAACCGAAGAGTGCCGCACCAATTGGGGCAAAATCACCTGTCATTGCATGTTTCACAACAAAAGCAACACCATTACCAATTTCGCGACCAATAGGACCGATAATAGAGTGTGCAAGGAAAACAGATAAGATAATTGATACGACAGGCACAATAACTAAATTCAAATAACTTGGCACAATTTTGGTTAAATAGCGCTCAATAAAGGATAATGCTAATCCTGCCATAATCGCGGGAATGACCTGTGCTTGATAACCGACTTTTTCAATTGCCATGAAGCCAAAATCCCATGCTTCAGGTAGCTGTGAGCCTAATGCATAAGAGTTCATTAATTGCGGCGAAACAAGCGTTACCCCCAATACGATACCTAAAATAGGCGATGTTCCCATTTTGCGTGCAATTGACCAACAGATCCCAACAGGTAAGAAATGGAAAATCGCTTCACCAATTAACCACAAGAAGCTGTGCATGCTTGCCCAAAATGCACTAATATCCACTAATGTTTTAGTGCCATCTTCAAACATTTTGATGTCACCAATCACGTTACGGAAACCTAAAATCAAACCACCGCTAATCAATGCAGGCAATAATGGGATAAAAATATCGGCTAAATGAGAAATACTGCGCTCATACCATTTTTGATTTTGACGCGCAGCCGCTTTGATTTGCTCTTTATCCGCATTCGCTAAACCTGTTTTTTCAAGTAAAATCTTGTAGTAATCGCCCACTTCTTGCCCAATGACAACTTGATACTGACCACCTGTGGCAAAACTGGCTTTTACCATTGGTAAACTTTTAAGCATTTCCGCATTCGCTTTTGCATCGTCATTTAAAATAAAACGTAAACGAGTAATACAATGTGTTACCGCTGCAATGTTGTCACGACCACCAACATATTCAATGATTTTATCTACTGCATTTGGATCGATTTTTGCCATAAATAGCCTCTTTTTTCATAATCGAAGGGAGAAGAAATTAACTTATTGCTTATTATAAATATGTTGATTATTTAATCAATGGGAACGTTCCCAAATGTAATCAAATAAATGCGATCAAGATCACAAATTTAATAAAAAAGATCGAATTATCACATTAAAAAACTAATCGACAATCAAGACAGTGTTGTTGAATTGGCTGATTTTCCAGTAAAGCAAATAATTGTTTTACCGCAATTTCGCCGACTTGTGCGAAACCTAAATCAACACTTAACACATTAGGAAATAAGAAATGTAATAATGGGCTTTTACCCACTCCGCAAACTTGAATATGCGTTAATTGCTGTTCTTGCAAATATTTTAATGCGCCAATAGCTAAAGTATCAGTAGCACAAACTAAAGCAGAAACTTCTGGAAAAATGACCGCACTTGTATGCTGATAAGCCCACTCATAACCTAATTCACCTTGTAACGCGCAAGGTTGTAAATCATGCTGTTGACAAAAACGCAAATAAGCTTGATGGCGGGCATAACCCGTTGTCATATCTCGATCATCCACACCTAAATAACTGATCCTGCGATGTCCTTGTGCATAAAGGTGTGTCATTAATAACTGTACCGCCTTTTGATCATCATAATAAACAGAAGAAAGTGAAGAATAATTTTTGGCAATAGCGACCATTTTATGCTGCCAAGCTCGTAGGCATTGTTCTTCTAATTCGCTGAAAGCAAATAAAATGACACCATCAACTCTGCGCTGATGAAAAAAAGCAAGATGCTCATCCACTAATTGTGGGCTAAATTGACTTTCGACAATGATGGGTTCACATTGTTGTGCATAAAGCAACGGTAAAATACTTGATAGTGCCTGATTTTCTGCTGTGGAAGATAAGCGAGTAACAATGATCCCAATCACGCGATCGCTAACCCCTCGCATCGCACGTGCCGATTTAGAAGGTTGAAAACCATATTGCGCAATAATCTTTTGGACGCGCTCGCGGGTGTTATCACTGACATTAGGATCATTATTTAACACGCGTGAAACTGTCGATTTTCCTACCGCACTTAAACGCGCAATATCTTTAATAGTGAGCTTCGTCATTTTATTTCTTCGCATCCCGATAAATTAAAAAATAGTAACAACTCACTGCCGCAACACTACAACATGCCATCATTAATAGCATAGGTGCAGCCGTTTTCATGGGCATTAATGCGACTAATGAGCCAATTATTGCGCCAGTGCCAAAACGCACACTACCCACCATAGAATTTGCTGTACCTGCCATTTTAGGAAATTTTTCTAAAATTGAGGCCATTGCATTAGAAGAAATTAATGGGTTTTGTCCTGCAAAAATAGCTAAACAGAACGTCATAACCCAAAAACCAAGATCAAAAATAGAAACCATCACTAAACCAATCGCTGCCATAAATTGGACCATCAATCCAGCTCGTAACATCACTTCAGTCCCAACACGATTGACAATTCGTCCATTGATAAAAGAGCCAATTGCCATCACTGCAATATTAAACATGAAAAAATAGCCAAATTGATCGACTGGCACACCATACAACCCGACATAAACAATTGAGCCTGCTGTAATTAAGGCAAATAAACCACCAAAACCAAAAGCAGAAGCAAACATATAGCCAAGCACTTCTTTTTGCTGACACAAGCTTAAGAAATTTCTGCCTACTACGCCTAATCTTAAAGGAATACGTTTTTCTTTATGATGTGTTTCTGGGATGATAATCGAGACAAGTAAACAGGATAATAATCCCATGATACTGATGACATAAAAAATAGCATGCCAATGAAACCAAGAAACTAAATGACCACCTATAATTGGAGCGAGTAAGGGGGCTAACATAAAGACAAGCGTAATCGATGACATAATTTTTGACAGTTCGTTTTTACTAAACAAGTCTCGCAAAATAGCACCAACTAAAACAACAGGCGCAGCACCAAAAAAACCTTGAATAAAACGAAGTAGGGTAAAATTACCAATAGAATAAGTATTCGTCAAAATAAAGGCGGCAATTGTACTGATCATCACACCAAGTAAGATAATAGGTTTACGACCATAACTATCCCCCACAGGTCCCCAAAATAGCTGCCCAATTGCCATTCCTGCAGCAAAAAATGTCAAAGTATGTTGTACTTGTTCTGGTGTAACTGCTAAATCTTTCGCAATTAACAGAAAAGCAGGCAAATACATATCAACACCTAAGGGCGGTAACATAGATAAAATCCCTAAAGTGATAATAAAAACAGTACTTACTTGCGCCGATTTATGTTCAATAGCCATATTATCCTTTATTAAAACAACTAATTTCACAGGCAGTCAAAGAACGATATTCCCCCTCGGCTAAATTTTCGTCTAACTCAACATCTCCTATTTTCCAGCGATGTAAAGCAACCACTTTATTACCTAACGCCGCAAACATTCGCTTAACCTGATGGTAGCGCCCTTCACTAATCGTTAAATTTACATTGTAATCATCAATAATTTCGAGCTTTGCGGGTTTGGTTAGTAATTTTTCACCACGTAATAAAATGCCTTCGGCACAAGCTTGTTGATAGTGACTTTCTACAGGATCAGCAAGCGTCACTAAATAAGTTTTCTCACAATGATATTTTGGCGAAGTAATTCGATGTGACCACTGACCATCATCAGTTAGCAGGACCAACCCTGTAGTATCCACATCCAAACGCCCTGCACTATGTAATTTGCTTGCCAAAGGATAATCAATCAATTGATAAATCGTGGCATAATCACCATCATCATGAGAACAAACATAGCCTTGTGGCTTATACAACATAATATACTGCCCCGCTTCAACCCAAGATAATCGCTCACCATCAAAGTAAATTTGGTCTTCAGAATTCACTTTCAGTGCACCACTTTTTTCAATTTTGCCATTTACTGTCACCGCACTTTGCTTTAAGGCTTTATTTGCTTGTGAACGTGTTAATCCTGTATTCTCAGCTAAAAACTTATCTAATCGCATTTACAATCCTAACTTCTTATCCTAATACACCAAGTTATCTACTCAAGTATTCTACTACTTTTCCGCGACAAAGCGATATGTTGTCAAAAAATAAGCAATAACACTTTGTAACTAAAATATGAATACTGTGTTTCATATCACATTTTTTATTGTTATTTTATTTATAATGTTGAATCTCAATCTTTATTTATCTATCCACAAGAGGACTGTTTTATGGATGCACAATTACGCCAAGCTGCACTTGATTTTCATGAATATCCAACACCGGGGAAAATTGAAGTAACCCCAACTAAATCTCTCGCCACACAACGTGATCTTGCGTTAGCTTATTCACCGGGTGTTGCGGTTCCCTGTTTGGAAATTCAAGCTGATCCTGCTGCCTCTTATCGTTATACCTCACGTGGTAATTTAGTCGCAGTGATTTCTAATGGTAGTGCTGTATTAGGCTTAGGCAACATTGGGGCGCTCGCAGGCAAACCCGTCATGGAAGGAAAAGGTGTCCTTTTTAAAAAGTTTGCAGGGGTAAACGTATTTGATATCGAAATTGATGAAAGTGATCCAGATAAATTAGTTGATATTATCGCCTCACTTGAGCCTACTTTTGGTGGTATTAATTTAGAAGATATTAAAGCGCCTGAATGTTTTTATATTGAACAAAAACTACGTGAGCGCATGAAAATTCCAGTCTTCCATGATGACCAACATGGTACTGCGATTATTAGTGCTGCTGCAGTACTAAATGGTTTACGTATCGTAAAAAAAGATATTGCTAAAGTAAAATTAGTGGCTTCTGGTGCAGGTGCGGCATCTATCGCATGCTTAAACTTATTAGTGAGTCTTGGCTTACCACGTGAAAACATTGTGGTATGTGATTCCAAAGGGGTAATTTTCCATGGTCGTGATGAGCGAATGGATGAAACCAAAAAACGCTATGCCATTACAGATAATGGCAAACGTACACTCACTGAAGTGATTAATGACGCAGATATTTTTTTAGGCTGTTCTGCCGCGGGCACATTGACACAAGATATGGTCAAAACGATGGCTGCAAACCCATTAATTCTTGCGCTTGCTAATCCTGAGCCAGAAATTTTACCACCACTCGCGAAAGCAGTTCGCCCTGATGCAATTGTGTGTACTGGTCGTTCCGATTATCCAAATCAAGTCAATAATGTACTTTGCTTCCCATTTATTTTCCGTGGCGCACTAGATGTGAGTGCAACTGCGATTAATGAAGAAATGAAACTAGCGGCAGTCCATGCAATTGCTGATCTTGCCTTAGCAGAACAAAGCGAAGTAGTCACATCAGCTTACGGCGAAACTGAGCTATCTTTTGGTCCAGAATATTTAATTCCAAAACCATTTGATCCACGTCTGATTGTCAAAATCGCACCAGCAGTAGCCAAAGCGGCAATGGATTCTGGTGTCGCCACGCGTCCAATTACGGATTTTGATGCTTATATCGAAAACCTGACACAGTTTGTATATAAAACAAACTTATTTATGAAACCTGTGTTTGCCCAAGCAAAACAAAATAAAAAACGCGTTTTACTGACTGACGGTGAAGAATCACGTGTGCTACATGCAGTACAAGAAATTGCTACGTTAGGTATCGCCAATCCTATTTTACTTGGACGCCCAACTGTCATTCAGCAAAAAATCAAACAACTTGGCTTGCAACTACAAGAAGGACGAGATTTTGAATTAATCGACATTGAAAATAATCCTTATTTTGAAGAATGTTGTCATGCTTATTACAACTTACTCAAACGTAAAGGTATTACGCCTGCTGGTGCCCAGCGCAAAATGTTACATAACCCAACGGTTATTGGTGCCACTTTATTAGAACTAGGTAAAGCAGATGCGATGTTATGTGGTCTGGTCGGTCCTTATGCTTCACATTTAAGCAACATTAAAGAAGTGATTGGTGTCCAACCTTGTGTACCGACGCCTGCCACCGTCAATGGATTAGTGTTATCAACGGGTAATTTGTTTATTACAGATACCTTTGTCAATCAAAATCCAACTGCACAAGAGCTTGCTGAAATTACAATTATGGCAGCAAATGAAGTGAGTCGTTTTGGTATTGAACCGCAAATTGCACTCGTGTCACATTCTAACTTTGGTACTTTTGATGATCCAAGTGCGGTCAAAATGCGCGAAGTTTTAACTCTAGTGAAGGAAAAAGCACCGCACTTAATCATTGATGGCGAAATGCATTGTGATGTCGCTTTAAATGAGAAATTGCGTCAGGACATCATGCCAGACAGTCCATTAAAAGGCGCGGCAAACCTATTGGTGATGCCAAATATGGAAGCCGCACGGATCAGTTTGAACCTATTACAGGGCACCGCCACTCCAATTACAGTCGGACCAATTTTAATGGGGATGAATAAACCAGTTCATATTCTCACCTCCGCATCTTCTGTGCGTCGGATCATTAATATGGTCGCGATTGCTGCCGCCAATGTTCAATCCACTTGTGCTTAACGCGTTATGCAATAAATACGGGGCAGGTTCTGATATCTGCCCCGAGATTTTTTGTTAAAAATACAGAGAAATAATGATCTCAATCAATTTTTCTGTTAAAATATTGTTACTTTCTATGGCAATAATGCCCTTACTTTTATTCAATTAAAGGAAATCACTATGGCTTATACTCTACCTGAATTAGGCTATGCCTACGATGCATTAGAACCTCATTTTGATGCAATGACAATGGAAATCCATCATTCTAAACATCATCAAGCTTACATTAACAATGCGAATGTCGCTTTAGAAAGCTTACCAGAACTAACAACTGCATGTCCGGGCGAACTATTAACAAAACTTGCTCAAGTTCCTGCTGATAAATTCACAGTATTACGCAACAATGTAGGTGGTCATTTAAACCACACTTTATTCTGGAAAAGCTTGAAGAAAGGCACAACTTTGCAAGGTGAATTAAAAGACGCTATCGTTCGTGACTTCGGTTCAGTTGAAGCATTCCAAGCAGAATTTGAAAAAGCAGCAGCAACACGTTTCGGTTCTGGCTGGGCATGGTTAGTTTTACAAGCTGATGGTAAATTAGCCGTAGTTTCGACTGCAAACCAAGATTCACCAATCATGGGTAAAGAAATCGCAGGCTGTGAAGGCTATCCATTATTAGGTTTAGATGTGTGGGAACACGCGTATTACTTAAAATTCCAAAATCGTCGTCCAGACTACATCAAAGAATTCTGGCATGTGGTAAACTGGGATTTCGTTGCAGAACGTTTTGCTAAAAAAACAGAACATTGCAACTGTTCAAACTAATTTCTACTCAATCCCCTCAAGCGAGGGGATTTTTTTATTACAAAATTTCACGAAAACAGACCGCACTTTTTCTCTATTTTATGAGAAAGATCACATTATCTGAGCAGAAACCACTAGAGAAGCAGCCACAATTTCTCTAGAATGAATACCCCCTAATTTTTCTCATTTCTATATTAAGGAGTCATTATGGATAGAAGACGTTTTCTACAATTAGGTGCGTGCAGTATTTTAACGTTTACTGCATCTAAATATGTATCTGCTGCCGCGCAAAATGCTGTTTCATTACGTGTTATCGCAACCACAGATGTACATAGTTTCTTAACAGATTTTGATTATTATAAAGATGCGCCAACAGAAAAGTTTGGCTTTACTCGTACCGCATCGTTAATCAAACAAGCACGCAATGAAGTTCCAAATAGCGTATTAGTCGATAATGGTGACTTAATTCAAGGTAACCCAATCGCTGATTATCAAGCAGCTAAAGGTTATAAAGAAGGTAAATCTAATCCAGCGATTGATGCATTAAATGCAATGCAATATGATGTAGGAACTTTAGGTAACCATGAATTTAACTATGGATTAGACTACCTTGATGATTCCATCCGTCAAGCCAAATTCCCTATCATTAATGCCAACGTAGTCAAAGCAGATTCTGGTGAGCCGCGTTACCAACCTTATTTTATCCAAGACAAAGCAGTTGTTGATAGCAATGGTCAAAAACACATGATCAAAATTGGCTATATTGGTTTTGTGCCACCACAAGTTATGATTTGGGATAAAGCCAATCTTGATGGTAAAGTACTTGCGCATGATATTAAGAAAACCGCTGAAAAATACGTGCCAATTGTAAAACAAAAGGGTGCAGATATTATTGTTGCACTTGCTCATACAGGTCCATCAGATGAGCCATACCAAGAAGGCGAAGAAAATGCGGCATTCCATCTTGCTGACGTAAAAGGGTTAGATGCCATTATTTTTGGTCATGCACACCGTTTATTCCCAAATAAAGAATTTGCGAAATCAGCCAATGTAGATATTGTGAAAGGCACTGTCAAAGGCGTGCCAGAAAGTATGGCAGGTTATTGGGGCAACAACATTAGTGTCGTCGATTTAACTTTATCACAAGTCAATGGCAAATGGTTGGTGACAGATGGTAAAGCAGAACTACGCCCAATTTATGATGCAGAAAACAAAAAAGCGACAGTTGAAAATCATCCAGAAATCAGTGCACTTTTAGCACCAGTTCACCAAGCAACTCGTGAATTCGTTTCTCAACCAATTGGTAAAGCGGATGACAATATGTACAGCTATTTGGCCTTAGTACAAGATGATCCAACAGTACAAATTGTTAACCAAGCACAAAAAGCCTATGTTGAGAATGTCGTAAAAGGTTTACCTGAATTAGCGGGCTTACCTGTGTTAAGTGCAGGCGCACCATTTAAAGCAGGCGGTCGTAAAAATGATCCAACGGGTTACACTGAAGTAGATAAAGGTGATCTCACTTTCCGTAATGCAGCAGATCTATATCTCTATCCAAACACATTGGTTGTTGTAAAAGTCACTGGTGCTGAATTAAAAGAATGGTTGGAATGTAGCGCGGGTATGTTTAAACAAATCGATCCAAATAATGAACAACCACAAAGTTTATTAGATTGGGAAGGTTTCCGTACTTACAATTTTGACGTGATTGACGGTGTAGAATATCAATTCGATATCACTCAACCGGCACGTTACGACGGCGATTGTAAATTGATTAACGATAAATCACATCGTGTTATCAACTTAACCTATCAAGGCAAACCAGTAGATCCAAAAGCGGAATTCTTAATTGCAACGAATAACTATCGTGCTTATGGCGCTAAATTCCCTGGCACAGGTGATAACCATATTGTCTTTGCTGCACCAGATGAAAACCGTCAAATTTTGGCTAATTATATTTCGGCAGAAAGTAAAGCACAAGGTCAAGTTCGCCCAAGTGCAGATAAAAACTGGCGTATTGCTCCAATTAACACAAAAGCAAAATTGGATATTCGTTTTGAAACATCACTAAGCGAAAAAGCAAAACAATTTATTCAAGACAAAGCACAATACCCAGTAAAACAAGTCGGAACGGATGAAGTCGGATTCGCAGTCTATCAAGTCGATTTAACCAAATAACTTATTGCCATTACATAAAAAAGCAAAGTGTTCACTCACTTTGCTTTTTTTATCGCACGCTCATTATAACCATCGTCTCACTTTCTGTTTATAATCTAAATAAGTTTGCCCAAATAAACGCTCTAATACTTGTTCTTCTTGTTTAATTTGCCACTTTGTCATGACCGCAACAAAAATAATGAAAAAAATGACCGCACTTAAACTCCCCAACCAGAGCGCCCAAGCTAATAGCAACAATGCTAAACTTAAATACATAGGATTGCGACTGATTTGATAAATGCCAGTCACCACTAATGTGGAAGTTTGCTCTAATGCAAGTGGACTCACCGTTGTTCTCGCTTGTAAAAATTGCCACAAACTCATCCCTGCAATTAACATACTCACTAAAACTAAACTGACTATCAGCCACAGCCATTGCGGAAAACTAATTAAGACAGGAATATACGCCATCGCTATCGCACAGCATATAAACACAACGGGAGGAGGCAGTTTAACTTTATTCATCATGTGTTTTCCTTATCTACGATCCCACAAATAAAAAACTATTTTCTTGATGCCCAGTTGCAACAAGTAAATGCATAACAACACAGGATAAAATAAAAATAATGCGTAGGCGGTAAATTGACTTAAACAGGCTAATATGAATAGCGTCGTTGCCAAAATCTCAAAAATACTGCCACGATCATGTGTTCTTGCTAACCAATGCCCCACTAACGATGGTAATAAATAAAACCACAATAACATGCTGATTAAGCTATTCAAAATTAACAAAGGCAGCTCAGTCACTTTTTTAGGTGATGGTACGAAAGGCGTATTCATTTTGTCATATAAACTGGCATAAACAGCAGGATAATATTGTGTCAAAAATAAATTACTATTAATCCAAACTAACGCCAACATAATAAGAAACGCATCTAATCCTGCATTTACTTCCTTCAAACCACATAGCAAAAATAGTCCAAATGCTGCTAGGTTATAACCAAACTTTTGCCAACCTGTTTCATTATCTACACAGCCCCATAAAAAACAGACAATAACAAAACATAACAAAGGTTGCTGTACGATGAAGCTATCTAATTGTTGAAAATAGAGTGGGATAAGCAATACAACAGGCAATATTACGCCCACAATCAACCTAAACTTCTGATTTTTTGGTGCAAAAAGCAAGATCATCGGAGCAAAAATAGAAAAGAGTCCCATCATCAATAAAAATAAAAAACTCGTCGCAAGTACTTGCCCAGAAAACTCTGCTTCGGCTTGAATAGGTAAAAAACACAAAATATACATCAGATAAGCGCGCAACAGTATTCTTAAATACTTACTGCGCTGATGTATTTTTAAAAAAGTGAAATTATATTCATCAAATAAAAAGCGGTAACCCTTTGGCTGCTCATAAAGCAAGAATGGATAAACTAAGAAAGTATAAAAAACATTAAGTAAAAAGTGACGACCTTTCGCTATTTGGCTCATCAATTTCTTTGCAACTGGATATTCTTCAACACCAAATGAGCTATCACTGACTAAATCTGCAATAAACAAATGCTCTCTCAATTGTTCTTGTTCATCAAAAGATAAAAAAGTGTCGACTTGGTAATCATCATGCCAATGAAAATAATTTGACCATTGCGCCCATAAATAAGGGTTTCCAATTAAATTGTGTTTTAAAAATTGCAATAATGACCAAGATGCATAATCGCTATCTTCCAAAGGTAAAAGTGCTAATTGCGCCTGAATCAACCCCCAATCTGCAATCAATCCTTGAACACCCGCTTGATCAAAACGTTGTTGTATATCGGCTAACACTTGATCTACTGAAGTTAATGCAATATTCATATTTTGTTGACTTACTGGCTCATCAGTAGACTCAACCGCTAACAAAGTTGGTGCAAATGCTGATTCATCTTGTGTTGAAGCTGACTGTTCATCAGTTTGTTCGATAACATGAAGAGTCGGCTCATGCTCAAAGCTCAGTAAAACATCATCTTGATTCGGAACGTCATCCAATAGATTACTTACTGCTAAATCAACCGCAACGGGTGGTTGTTCAAGTTCGATAACTACAGATTGCTGTTGTACATCTGATACAGCAATATCTTCCGTTGTATCCTGCCATTCCCATTCTTCTTGCTCTTGTTCTTGATAATAAGGTGCAATAGATAAAGCCTCATCAAAAGCTGCGCGTAATTGTTGATATCCTTCAGCATCTTCGTCAGGGCGTGTTATTTTGAGTTGCTTGGCGTAGGCACGACGAATCGTTCGCTCATCACTCGTCGGCTCAATACTTAAAATATCCCAACAGTTCATAAAAAATCACCGCCCACTTGCTTATAATAACCAACCACTATCGTAACGAGATAAAAACTCGCTAAAATGTTTTTGTGCTCGACGAATTTGAATTTCATCTTGGCTATCAAGCGCGGTTAAAAAGTATCCCATATGTTCACTAATTATTTGACGATTCTCACCTAAATATTCTTCATATAAGCGTTTTGCTTTCTCTAACAAGTAAATGTTTTGCTCTTGATCACGTGGATGTACCTTAAGTGCGGTCAATTTTTGGCGAGATTGCTCAATTTCCTCTACTGTTAAACTTTGTGCATTTTGTTGGAAAACATCAGATACTTGTAACTTTAAATCTTGATTACTAATATCCACTTCCAATAGTCCATTAGAATCATAACTAAAACGTACATCCACTAAAACTTCTCCCGCAGGTTTTGCAGGAACTTGGATACTCATCTCACCTAACTGCAAATTTTCTTTTGCCAATGGCGATTCACCTTGCAAGATTTCAAAGCGGATCTGTGTTTGATTATCAAATACCGTGCTAAAAGTTTGTACACGAGAAACAGGAACTGGCATATTACGCTCAATAATAGGGGCAAATTGCCCTCCGATATTGCGCCCATCAAATTCTTTTACTGTATTAGTGCCTAATGAGAAAGGCATCACATCAGTGAGCACAACTTCTTCTACGCTTGCATGACGCGCAATTAAAGCGGCTTGTACTGCGGCACCACGAGCAATAGCTTCATCAGGATGAATACTGGCTTGCGGAATGCGTTGAAAAAGCTGCCCAATCATGTTACGAATCATCGGCATTCTGGTTGCACCGCCAACAAGAATAATGCCATCAATTTGACTCGGACGTAATTTAGCATCACGTAATGCCCTTTCTAAAGGTTTACGTAAACGTGCTAACAACCCTTGCGAAGCTTGATGAAATTCATCAAAAGTCACTCGGGCAGCGTGTTCTTTTCCATCAATAACTAAGGTAATATCAACAAATTTTTCCTGACTCAATGTACGCTTTGCACTTTCAAATATTTGCCAAAGTTCTTTATTTTCACTGATTTTAGCACGCTCTTTTTCTGTCAATGTTTTACAACGTTGCAGGAAACAATGATAAACCACTTGCACAAAATCTTCGCCGCCAAGATGATTATCACCTGCACTGGCAGACACCTGCACCACACCATCAAAGTAATCTAGAATTGAAACATCAAATGTCCCGCCTCCTAAGTCATAAATCATAAAGCGAGTATCATCTGGTTTTTCTTGTAAATTATAAGCTAGTCCTGCTGCAGTGGGTTCATTAAGCAAACGTAGTACATTTAACCCAGCCATTTGTGCAGCAGCTTTCGTCGCTTGACGTTGAATTGCATTAAAATAGGCTGGTACAGTAATCACGACATCAGTGACTTCTTCGTCTAAAAACGCCTCCGCATCTTCCTTCAAACTTTTTAAAATAAGTGCAGATAATTCTTCTGCACGAAACTGCTTTTGTCCTAAATAAAATACTTTATCCGTGCCCATAAAACGCTTAAAAGCAGCCGCACTTAAATGAGGTTTAGTCGATAAACGCTCACGAGCAGGCAAGCCAACTAAAAGAGAATCATCATCACCGACACTAATCACTGAAGGAGTTAAATAATGACCTAATCGATTAGGAATTAAACGTGTTTCTCCATCTATAAATTGCGCAATTAAACTATTTGTCGTACCTAAATCAATACCAATTTGCAATGCCATATTAAAAACCTTAAAACCATTCAATCAAAACAACAAAAATGCCCAAAATAGTTGGGCATTTTATCCTAAGCACGAAGATAGACTGCTTGCATGATTTCATGCGCTAAGTCTTCATTATCCGTTTTTATTATATACACAACATCCCCTTGCAAATCGGCAAATGCGCGTGGAGTTTCTAATCTTGCAATAATATATTGTCCGTATTTCTGATAGATATCCGCTTCAGAATAACAATATGTAATATCATAACGTCTTGATTGTGCTACACAAATCATCTCATCAAATACGCTAACTTTTTCACGATTACCAAGTACTGCACGACCATATTCTTTATATAAATCAATTTGATATGCCATATTGTAGATATCTAAAATATAAGAGCCAGGTGGACGATTATTATATTCAATCACCACATATTCATCATTAGGTAAGCGAAAAAATTCTAAATGGAAAAAGCGCTCTTTCATACCAAAAGCTTGAGTAATTGCTCGTCCATATTGCTTTAATTTTTCGTCGGCATTTTTGATAACATAATAACCAATATCATGTGTTCTCTTAAACAATTCCATTGGGCTAATGGTGTAGACCAAACTGGTTTCAAACAAAATATTCCCATTTTGATCCAATAATCCATCATAAGTGATAATGTCTCCCTCAACAAATGGCTCTAAAAAATAATCAAGTCCTTGCCATTGTTGTTTAAAATCAGCCACATCTTGTTTTGATGCTAATTTAAATGTACCACCAGCTCCCACACCAATATCAGGTTTTGCAATCAAAGGTAAGCCCAATTTTTTCACTGCACTATCAAGTTCTTTTTCTGTTCTAATTAATGCACCTTCAACAACAGGGACTGGAATAGACTGGAAAATTTTTTTCATTTCTGATTTACGTTTGGTTTTTAGCAAATCACTTGATTTCAAACCAAATACATTAAATTGTTCTCTCAATAATACGTCATTATTAAGCCAATATTCATTTTGTGATTCAATACGATCAATCGGTCCATGTTTATAAAATAGAAAAGCAACCGCTCTTTTTACTTCATCAATATCTTCAAGATTATTGACTCTAAAATATTCAGTTAAAGAAACACGTAAGTTTTCAGGTAGTTGCTCGTAAGGTTCTTGCCCTATGCCTAATACATTGATGCCTAATTCATGCATTTTTATGGAAAATGTTTGGAAATTTGCAGGGTAATAAGGTGAAATCACAATGTAATTCATAGGACCTCCTAAAAATTCAATTTATTTAAAAAATAAGGCATTTGGATCCGCCACCAATCCCAATCATGCGCGACATCATGTCCCCAAGTATCAAACCATGCGGGGATCTGTTTTGCAGCAAACGCTTGTTGTAATTGATAAAATGAAGGTAAGCCATCCTGTTCCCAAGCACCAAGGCCTGTACAAATAACAATATCAGCTTCACGATATTTATTTAAAAACCACTCATCTTGTTGCAGCCATAAATTCTGGCTTGGCGAGTTACGATAGACTAATGGATCATCACCATACTCACCAACAAAATAACGCACATCATAAACACCACTTAATGCAATAACTTTGTTAAACACATCTGGATGTTGTAAAAACACATTGACAGCATGAAACCCACCCATACTACAGCCAGTAACCATCATGGGAGCAAAATATTGAGCATGATGTTTAATAAAAGGAATAGCTTCTTCTATCAGGTATTTTTCATAAGCAGTATGCATTTGAGCGCGATCATGAGGGTGCTTCCAATTCGCTAACCAACTCTCGCTATCAACACTTGATAACGTAAAAAACTGTACCGCTCCTTGATGAATAAATTGCTGGCAGGCGTCAATCATACCAAAATCAGCATATTCATTACGCGTACCACCTGAACTTGGGAAAACTAAAATAGGCAGTCCTGTATGACCATAACGATTTAATTTCATTTCTCGCTGAAGATAACCACTGTAGTGGCTTAAACGTTCAAAATGCATATTACCAATCCTGACTTAAAAAATATAAACAATTCGGAAGATGTTGTGCCCACTGTGTTTCTGAATGAATACCATTAGCAATAATTTCGAGTTTTATTTGATTTATCGGCATTCCTTTTTGTAATAAAGTTTGATAATAACTTAACGATGCATCAATATACAATTGCTGTATATTACTTGTCGTAAATTGGCTATCTGTATCATCACCTTCTTGCGTTCCCACTTGAATATAAACTTTTTGATTCAAATCTAAATCATGATTCTCAAAATAGCGCTGGAAATCGTTTGGTGTCAACCAACTGGCTGATGAAAAAACACCTAAACAACCGATATAATTTGCATATTCGATCCCCATAAACTGAGTAATATTGCCACCCAATGAACTACCAATCATCGCTGTATATTCTTTCTGAGGCTTAGTACGATAAGTGCTATTCACAAAAGGCATGACAACATGAATAATGAAATCCGCATATTCCCTACCTTTTCCGCCAATATTTTCTTTTCCCGAATATACATTCGTATCAAATTGCCAAGTAGAATACTCGTTTACACGATTAGCACCATCATTATCAATACCCACAATGATCATATCCGCCAACGCAACATTATTTTTAATCAAAGGAATCGTTTTCCAAGAATGCGCGCTAAAAGACTCTTTGCTGTAAAACACATTCTGCCCATCATGCATATAAACAACGGGATAAAATTTATTTGGATTTACTGCATAATCTTTTGGTAACAAAACGCGAATGCGTCTAGACATAGTTTGATAAGGAACGGGTAATTGGTGGCTCTCAAGAGGTAAATAAAATTGTGTATCCATTTTTTTATTAATTCATTATTACAGTACAACAAAAGTGGCAATATAGCATAAAAATAATACAAAATGTGAAGATGATTTTAACAATTCTAGTCATAAAAAAATCCCCAAGTTTTTTGGGGATTTTTTCAATTCAATGAAAACTATAAATTATTTAACCGCACTTGCAACCATTGAGCTTCTAGAGCAGAGGCATTTTGCAGCGCTTGCTCATAACTGGCTTTAGCCGCAATTTTATCGCCTTTAGCAAGTAAAATATCGCCTGTTAATAAACTCTTACGACTATCCCAACTTGCTTCCTTAACCAATTGTAAACTTTCTAACGCAGCATCAAATGCTTGTTGTTGAAATTGCACAGAGGCTAAACGTAATGCGCTAATTGAAGATAGCGTTTGATCTGATGATTGTGCTAATGCCTGTTTTAATGACTGTTCTGCTTGAGCAAACTCTTCCTTTTCAACTTCTAATTTTGCTTTTTCTAATAACGCTAAAACAGCATAACTCGTTTTGTTATGTGCTTGTACAAACTGATCAATTTGTGCACTTTTAGTGGCAAAATCTTGTGAGCTATAAATTGCTTGCTCATAAAATACTGATGTTTGCTGAATCTTATTAGCTTGGTAACTCTGCCAATAATTCCAACCAAACACACCTGCAAATGCCACCACAATCGAAGCGATTAAGACTTTATAATTTTCTTTCCACCACGCTTTAATTTCATTTAGTTCTTGTTCTTCTTCTGGAGTATAAGCCATCTTACTCTTTCCTCTTGCTTAAAAATGATTCTTAATGTAATCAACAACATCAGTCAATGCAAGTGTTTGTTGTTCCGCACCACCAAGTAAATGCTTCACCACAACCTGCTGATTTTGCACTTCGCTTTCGCCAATCACTAATGCTAACGTCGCTCCATTTTTATCTGCGCGTTTAAATTGCTTTTTAAAGTTACCACCACTGCAATGTAACATAGTACGTAAGTGCGGTAAGGTAGTACGAAGTTTTTCTGCTAATTGGAAAGCAGCAAGCGTTGTTCCTTCTCCTTGATAAACAAGATAAATATCGACGGCATTAGGCAAGCTAATTTCAGCATTCACCTCTTGTACCAACAACACTAAACGCTCTAGCCCCATTGCAAAACCAACTCCACAAGCTGCATGACCACCAAGCTGCTCAACTAAACCATCATAGCGTCCACCGCCGCAAACTGTGCCTTGTGCACCTAATGCAGAAGTGACCCACTCAAATACAGTTTTATTATAATAATCTAAGCCGCGTACTAATTTAGGATTAATTTCATATGGAATACCTACCGCATCAAGTAACTCGCAAAGCTGGGTAAAATGCTCACGACTGTCATCATCTAAATAATCTAATAGTTTAGGTGCATCGTTTAACACCTCTTGTAATGCTTGATTTTTCGTATCCAAAATCCGTAACGGATTTTTCTCTAAACGTTCTTTTTCTTCCTCGCTTAATAACGCTACATGCTGCTGTAAAAATGCCACTAATGCAGAGCGATAATTTTTACGCGCTTCTAAAGAACCAATTGAATTCAGCTGTAAAGTCACATGCTGATCAATACCGAGTTCTTTCCATAAGCGTGCTGTCAAAATGATTAATTCAGCATCAATTTCTGGGTTAGCAATACCAAATACTTCGACACCAGCTTGATGGAATTGACGATAACGCCCTTTTTGTGGACGTTCATGACGGAACATAGGTCCCATATACCATAAACGTTGTTCATTATTATAAATCCAGCCATGTTCAATCGCTGCTCGCACGCAGCCGGCTGTTCCTTCTGGACGTAAAGTTAGCTGTTCATCATTATCCCAAAAAGTGTACATTTCTTTAGAAACAACATCAGTTACTTCACCAATCGCACGCGCAAATAAAGGGGTACTTTCCACGATAGGCATACGGACTTCAGAATAACCATAATTTTGTAAAACTGACCGCACTTTGCCTTCTACCCACTGCCATAATGGACTTTCAGTCGGCGAGCAGTCATTCATACCACGAATTGCTTGAATTGTTTTTGCCACAATAATATGTCCTACTTCTTTCTCTTGTTATTTTAAATAATTCTATTTTTTGGATCTTGTGTTGCCACACGCGCACGGATTTTGGCTTCTAATTGATTAATCAAATCATCATTATCAAAACGCTCTTTTTGACGTTCACCATCTAAATAGTAACCACTTTTCTTATTACCACCCGTCACGCCTAAATCTGAAACTAGCGCTTCTCCAGGTCCATTCACAACACAACCAATAATTGAAACATCCATTGGTGTAATAATATCTTCTAAACGTTGTTCAAGTGCGTTTACTGTACCAATAACATCAAATTCTTGGCGTGAGCAGGTTGGGCAGGCAATAAAGTTAATGCCACGTGAACGAATTCGCAGTGATTTTAAAATATCAAAACCCACTTTAATCTCTTCGACTGGATCAGCAGCTAATGATACACGTAAGGTATCGCCGATACCTTCAGCTAAAAGCATGCCTAAACCGACCGCACTTTTCACCGCGCCAGCACGCGCTCCTCCCGCCTCAGTAATCCCTAAATGTAATGGTTGTTTAATCGCTTTTGCTAATAAACGATAAGATTCAACGGCTAAAAATACATCTGAGGCTTTTACACTGACTTTAAACTGATCGAAATTCAAACGATCTAAAATCTCAACATGACGTAATGCAGACTCTAATAATGCTTCTGGTGTTGGCTCACCATATTTCTCTTGCAAATCCTTCTCAAGCGAGCCTGCATTCACTCCAATACGAATTGGAATATTGTTATCTCTCGCACAATCCACTACCGCACGAATACGATCTTCACGTCCGATATTACCTGGATTAATACGTAAACAATCTACACCATATTCAGCCACTTTTAATGCAATACGATAATCAAAATGAATATCAGCAACCAAAGGGACATTTACTTGCTGCTTAATTAATTTAAATGCCTCTGCCGCATCCATCGTTGGCACAGAAACACGTACAATATCGGCACCAACACGTTCTAGTGCTTTAATTTGCGCGACCGTTGCCTCTACATCGGTTGTACGAGTGTTTGTCATCGATTGCACAGCAATAGGGGCATCACCGCCAACAGGTACATTACCGACATAAATTTTGCTTGATTCTCTGCGTTTAATTGTTGGTTTTGCTAACATTTTGCTTTGTTATCCCATATTCCACATTATTGTGGTAATTTAAATCTTGCGACACGACCATCTACTTTTAATGGATAATCTTCACCTTTATAAGTAATTTTTACATTACCAGGTACACCAATAATAAGCGAGTAACTCCCCTCTTCATCAAAGCTCAATGTATCACCTTGCTTATATTCTTTTTGTGCAAGAATTTTACCTTGTTCATTTTGCACACTAATCCAGCAAGTTCCTGTGAATTCAATATCAAGCACATTTGATTCTGTCAAAACAGGCATATTATCAGTGATAGGCTTATCTGTTTTTTCATCTAATTTGTCCATTTCTGCTTTTAATACACCCGCAGAAGTAATTGGTTGATTATCTTGTGGATTAATCACCACTGGAATATCAACTGAATTAATATTTGTTTCTATAGGAGATGTTTCTGCGGTTCTTGGTGTAGTAATCTCGACAGGGTTACTCACAATAATAGTCGGAGGCGTACTATTTTCAATTGGTGACGTTTTTGGCACAGTTTCTACATAACTTTGAACTAAACTATCACGCTCAGCATTAGATTGTTTATAATTTTCCCACCACCAAAGACCTGTCATGCCGGCGACAATGAATACGACTAATAAGCTTAGCCAACCAATCCAATGGTTATGTGAAGAATAGTGATTAACCGCCCTAGTCGCACGCGCATTTTTACCCAAATCATTTTTGTGGTCTTCGCCAAAACTTGCATGTACCCAAACTGATTCAGGTAACTTCAAAAATTTTGCATAATTACGCACATAACCTTTCATGAAAGCAGCAGGAATAGTACTTTGGACTAATTCATTATTTTCAATCAATTGTAAAATCGAGGGTCTAAGTGCGATTTTTTTAGAAACATCTTCAAGAGATAGATTGAGTGCCTCGCGAGCTTGGCGAAATTGCTCGCCGAGGGTCAAGGCGTTAGATTCAAGATTATTTGTCGCATTATTCATTTAGCACCATCGATTCATACAAAATTCAAAGGGTAAAGTTTAAAGTTGTAAGGTGGCTTTTGCAATAGTAATTACATAGATAACTGAGCCTAATTCTCGTTTTTCGATAATTTACTAATTTAATGCGAATAAACGAAGAAGTTTTTGCGCTCGAGAAGCATCGATTTGAGCTAACAATTGCAAATTCTGCTGATAACGTTCGCTATCTTTTGCCGAAAATGCACAAAGAATTATATTTTCATAAGTATCAGCTTGCTGATAATAATTAGCAGTAGCTAAAGCATGATTAAATTGGGTATAAGCTTGTTCAAACTTCGCTTGCTTACACAAAAAAACACCATAATTATTCAGAACATCACTTTGCTGGGGAGCGAGATTAAGTGCTGCTAAATAAGCTTGGTTAGCTAATTGAAATGCACCTTGCTCCTGATAAAAATAAGCTAATGCGGAATGTACTAAATAATAATTAGGGGCATAAGCAAGGGCCTTATCAAAATTCAGTTTAGCTTGTGTAAATTGACGCTGTGCTAAATAACCTAAACCTAATTCGACTCGTGCTTTCGCCGCCTGTTGCTTATTAAATGTCGCAGTATCCACTTGTGATACACAAGCTGAAAGTAAAAGAGAAAAAATATTAAGCCAAATCAGTATTAAAGTGCAGTTCATTTTTTCTCCTTTTTACTTAATTTTTATTGATTATGCACTGAAATTGGCTCACCAAATTGCTTTTTCTGTGCAGTACGTTTAGTTCGATCAATCACATCGCCTGCGAGCTGTCCACAAGCCGCGTCAATATCATCGCCACGTGTTTTACGTACAATTACAGTAAAACCATATTCCATTAAGGTTTTTTGGAAGCGATCAATACGTGTATTTGAGCTTTTGGCATAAGGCGCTGCTGGGAAAGGGTTCCATGGAATCAAATTAATTTTACATGGTGTATTCTTCAACACTTGCGCTAATTGATGTGCGTGCTCAATGCTATCATTCACATGATCTAACATCACATACTCAATCGTCACTTTACCATGATTAGCATTAGATACTGTCAAATAACGATTGACTGAATCTATTAACATTTTGATGTTATATTTTTTATTAATTGGCACAATCTCATCACGTAGCTCATCATTAGGAGCATGTAATGAAATCGCTAAAGCAACATCAATCATTTCACCGAGCTTATCTAATGCAGGCACGACGCCAGAAGTTGATAGAGTGACACGACGTTTTGACAAACCATAAGCAAAATCATCTAACATGATCTCCATAGCTGGCACCACGTTCGCCACATTCAATAAGGGTTCCCCCATCCCCATCATCACTACATTCGTAATTGGACGTACACCAGTAACACCAAAGTTGCCAATAATTTTGGATGCTCGCCATACCTGACCAATAATTTCAGATACAGTTAAGTTACGGTTGAATCCTTGTTGTGCAGTTGAGCAAAAAGTACAAGCTAAAGCGCAGCCTACTTGAGAAGAAACACATAAGGTGGCACGATCCGCCTCTGGAATATACACTGTCTCTACTTGCTGATCGCCTACTTGCATTGCCCATTTAATCGTACCATCAGCAGAACGCTGTTCTACTGCAACTTCTGGCGCGCGAATTTCAGCGACTTGTTTTAATTTATCTCTTAACTTTTTATTAATATTGGTCATGTTGTCGAAATTATCTTCGCCAAAATGATAAATCCATTTCACTAATTGATCAGCACGAAATGGCTTTTCGCCTAATTCTTTGAAAAACTCACGCATTTGTTGACGTGTTAAGTTCATTAAATTAATTTTCTTTGTCGATTCTGCGGCACAACTGATTGTTGTTACTGCATTTTCAACACAAGTTTGTTTGTCTAACATAAAGCCTCGTTATTACACATTGCGGCATAGATAATCGCCTGTAAAAATGAGTTGCGATTGTACAGAGTTACTGCGTATTAATCTAGCAATTTCCCCAAATGCTATAAAAACGCACCGCACTTTTTTACGATCTGGATCGCAGAAAGCAAAAAGTGCGGTGCGTTTTTTCGTAATTTTAAACTTGTTCTTCTGAAGGTGGGATAATGTCCTCTTCTTCGACTTCACCTAATAATAGCGCGTATTTTAAAGTTGTTGGACTAGCTTCGAGGGCAATTTTAAGTGCCATCGTAAGTGGAACAGAAAGTAACATTCCCACAGTACCAAGTAACCATCCCCAAAAAAGCAATGAAAGAAAAACAACTAAAGTGGATAAACCTAAGGTTCTGCCCATCATACGTGGCTCCAGAATATTACCGACAACCATATTAATCACTGTAATACCAATAGCCACACCAATACCAGTCGGAAATCCATTAAGTAGTAAAGCTTGAACAACAATGGGTATTGCCGCAATGATCGAACCTATATTCGGGATGTAGTTTAACAAAAAGCCTAACGTTGCCCATAGAATCGCATATTGAACATTCGACGCTTCCAGTAATAGATAAATACAAAAACCTGTTAATAAACTTGTCAGTGTTTTAACGCCAAGATAGCTAATTACTCCTTGTAATACACGATTGATATAACGTTCTTCTTTCGCAATATCTTGTGAATTTGAACTAAACACAACGGCTAATTTATGTTTAGCAAATGGCGCTTCACTTAACATGAAAATCACAACCAGCATTAATACAAAAATATTAGTCACTACACCCGAAAAGCTTAAAAATACCCGGCTGACAAAGTTCATGATAATGCTTGGGTCAAAATGCTCCATTATTCGTTCTTGTGAAATACTCAATGGAATATTCCATTTTTGCGCTAACGCCATTACGCTCGCAACACGTTCTGATAGTAAAAGACGGTATTGTGGAATCGACTGAGTAAATTCACGAATCGTACTATTTATTAAACCGAGTAAGAAAAACACAATCACAAAAATAATCACTAGCAAGATCGTAATCGCTAACCAATGAGGTACTTTGCGATCTGTCATGAATTTAATCACTGGTGCGCAAATAATCGCGATAAATAAAGCAAGCAAAAAAGGAACAGCAATTTCAGTTGCGGCTTTCACTCCTGCAAGAATAATGACTATCGCAGCTAATGCCAGTAATACCTTTAAAATCGAAGATTGATTTTGCATACCTAAATCGCATCCTCATTTTCTTCGCCAGTACGAATGCGGATGACACGTTCTACATCATAGATAAAAATCTTACCATCACCAATTTTGCCAGTTTGCGCGGTTTCGATAATAGCTTCAATACATTGTTCTACTTGTTCGTCTGTCACGACGATTTCCATTTTCACTTTGGGTAAAAAATCCACCATATATTCTGCACCACGATATAATTCGGTATGCCCTTTTTGACGACCGAAACCACGCACTTCAGTAACTGTCATGCCAGTAATTCCAATATCCGATAAACTTTCACGCACATCATCGAGCTTAAACGGTTTAATAATTGCTTCGATCTTTTTCATAAAATTTTCCTATTTTTGACCGCACGTTAGTAGGTTTCTCGACGGGCTGATTTTGGTCGAAAACTTTCAATCACTTCGGGTTTAGTATCAATATAAATGCCATCAATCAATTGTAAACAATAAGGCACAGCGCTAAAAATGCCTTTCACTATCACATTGCCCTGTTCATCTTTTACGCCCTCTAACGTTTCTTTAATTGCTTTAGGCTGACCCGGTAAATTTAAAATCAAACTATTTTTACGAATGACACCGACTTGGCGCGATAAAATTGCCGTTGGCACAAAATGCAAACTGACTTGACGCATTTGCTCACCAAAGCCCGGCATTTCACGATCAGCAATTGCTAAAGTAGCATCAGGAGTGACATCACGTTTCGCTGGTCCTGTCCCACCTGTCGTTAATACTAAATGACAATGGTAATCGTCTACTAACTCACATAATGCTTTTTCAATTTGTGCTTGTTCATCTGGAATTAAACGGGTTTCAACTTCAAATGGCTCACATAATGCATTTGTTAACCATGCTTGTAATTCTGGAATGCCTTGATCTTGATAAACTCCCTGTGAAGCACGATCAGACACTGAAACTAAACCAATCTTTAAAAGTGCGGTCATGTTTTCCTCTTTTTTATCTACGACTAAACCCAATAATACCTAACAACATGGAAGAAGATTGGAGCAGCAAAGCAAAGGCTATCCATCCGATCTAACATTCCTCCATGTCCACTAATCATGTTACCCCAATCTTTCACGCCCATACTGCGTTTGATTGCAGACATCACTAATCCACCTAAGAAACCCATTAAGCAAATTAGCAAACTCATTAATATAGCTTGAATGGGTGTAAATGGCGTTAGCCAATATAATAATCCGCCTAAAATTGATGCACTAATCACACCGCCCACAAACCCTTCCACTGTTTTTGATGGCGATAATGTAGGTGCAATTTTATGTTTACCAAACAGTTTACCCCAAACATATTGCAGCACATCACTTGCTTGTACGACTAAAATTAAAAAAATCATCAACAATAAATGCTTACCTTCGAAACCATCAATATCTAGCGTTAAAATAGCTGGAATATGTGAAATACAAAATACGGAAATCATAATCGCCCACTGGACTTTAGTTGAGCGATCTAAGAAATGAGAAGCATCACCTAACAACGCAGACAAAATAGGTAAAAATAAGAAAGCATAGACAGGAATGAAGATGGTAAACATGCTAAACCAATCAATCGCCACAAAATAATATTGCACAGGTAAAATGACATAAAAACAAGCCGCCAACGCAAGGTGATCACCACGACGAATATAAATTAAGGAGAGAAACTCACGTAATGCCATAAACGAAATGAGGAAAAATAAAGCAATGACACCATAAAAACCCATAAATGCAGCGATAAAGATGATCAAAATCATGACCCACCATGCATTAATACGCGCATTGAGGTTATCAATTACTGCATGTGGTGTTGCAAAACCGACTTTCCATTTAAGTGCATAACCAATAGATGAAGCGATAACAAGGGTAAAAATTAATCCCCAAAAGAGTTGCCATATTTCCATTTTTATTCTCCCTTATACTTTGGATTTAAACTTAATAATGCATTTTCAGCACGTACTAAGAAATCTGCTTTGTCTTCATTATGTTGATAGCTCAACGGCTCGCCTAGATATAAGTCGCATAACAATGGGATTGGCAGCATAAAGCCTTTTGGTAACACATTATGCATATTGCTAATCCAAACAGGGACAAGTTCTAAATCGGGATTCTGTTTTGCCACATGATATAAACCACTTTTAAATGGCTGTAATTGTACATCGTCATCGATTTTGCGCGTACCTTCTGGAAAAATAATTAATGAACTTTCCTGTAGTACTTCACTGATCTTATCGGTGATCACTTTAGGATCATCACTACCACGTTCAATCAATAACATATTGAATACTTTCTCAGCTAAAAAGCGGCGTACTTTCCCTTTTTTCCAATAATCTGCACCAGCAACTGGACGTGTATTTTTGCGTACTTCATAAGGTAATGACACCCACAATAAAATAAAATCACCATGACTATTATGGTTTGCATAATACAAACGATGTTTGTCAGTTGCTTGTTGTGCAATATTTTTTTGTGCGCGAACACCTGTAATAAAAGAAGTAAAACGACAGAGGATAAAATCTACCAATTTAGCGAGCATTGTCTTCTCCTTGTTCAACATCAGTTGGGATATCAAGTGCGGTCTGTTTTTGGAAAGTTTCCGCAGCCTTTAACGTTGGTTCTTCAGCTAATCCGCCTCGAACACGTTTCACACAAGTCAGTACTAATAATAAAATCACTGCCCATGCAAGCCAATATAGCCAATCAGGTAACTGTGGTACAAAAACATAAACTAAACCAAGTAAACCAAATAAAAAGGCGCGATCACTTTTACCTAAAGGTCCATCATAACGACGGGTTTGCCCTTGTACTTGCCCTAATACACCACAAAATTCAGTGAGTGCTGCCAACCAAATAATCAAACCAATCAATAAGGGATCGAAAGGTGCAACTAAAGCAAACGGCAAATATAATACTGCATCGGAAACCACATCGGTCACTTCATTTAAATACCCCCCCAAACGTGATTTTTGATTGAATTCACGTGCAAGCATGCCATCAATGGCATTTAATGCCATTCGCACAAATAACCAAATTGGAATCAAAATAAACAACCAATGTACCCAAGCAAGCATACTCAATACAATGCCCAAAACCACTGAAATAACGCAAGCAAGTAACGTCACTTGATTTGCTGTCACGCCACGTATAGCGAGTTTAACTGCTATAGGACGTAATAGATTCTGAAATTTTGGTTTTAAATCATAAATACTCATTTTCCCTCCTCAATTTAGAACGGAAACAATAGGGGAATTAAAAATACGCTTACTACCATGACTAATAACGTAAAAGGCACACCAACTTTGACAAAATCAGCAAACTTATAGCCACCTGGTCCAAGTACCATAGTATTTACAGGTGAAGAAACGGGCGTCATAAAGGCAGCGGAAGCCGCTACGGCAATAATCATCGCAAACGGCATTGGTGAAACTTGTAATTGATGGGCAATCGTAATTGCAATAGGTGCCATTAAAATTGCAGTTGCAGTATTAGAGATAAATAAACTCACGGCTGCACAAAGTAAGAATAAGCTCATTAACACAGCATGCAATCCAAGTCCACCAACTGCATCTAGCATTAATTTTACAGCCAAATCGACACCACCTGTTTTTTGTAATGCAATAGAAAATGGCATCATGCCGACAATGAGTACCAAGCTAGACCAATGAATGGATTCATAGGCACTTTTACCATCAACACAACGAAAATAACCTAACATTAAACAAGCAATAAGTGCAGCAATCACATTAGGTACAGCACCAGTGACCATCAATACTACCATCGTCAAAATTGATAACACAGCATGTGGCGCTTGACTTGCTGCTGGGACAGCGCGTTCTATTTCTAACGGATAATTTAAAACATAAAAATCTTTAGTATGATGCTGCATTTGCTCAATCGCTTTCCAGTCACCGACGACTAAAATTAAATCCCCTAAAGAATAACTTACCTCAGAAAAATTACCTGCCAACACTTCACCATCGCGCTTGACGCCAACTACGTTTAAACCAAATTGTGAACGGAAGCGCAGTTCTGCAGTAGTCTTACCAATACAATCTGAATCAGGGACTAAAGTGATCTCCGCCATACCAATAGATTTTGCTTGTTGCGAAAAGTTTTGCGTTCTAATTTCGGCAATTTCTAACTGATTTTCCTGACAAAATTGTTCAAGATCGAATGCGGGATTACTAATATCCATCAGTAAAATGTCTTTTTCACGAATTTCTGAGGTACCTAATGCGGCAATAAAGTTTGGTCTAAAACGTTTCCAACGCTCAATTGCTAATACATTCAAGCCATAACTGGAACGCAAATGCAATTCATCTAGATTTTTGCCAATAAACAAAGAGCCTTTCTTAACCACTAATCGTTTAGTCCGTTCACGTAAACCATATTCATTAATCAAGTCATTCATAGAACGACGACTGGTCTCTTTCGTTGTTTGTTCGTTAGGATCTGTCAGCCAACGGCGAGCCACTAACATGTACAAAATGCCCATAGTCAATACCACTAAACCAATAGGCGTGAAGTCAAAAAACTTAAAGCGAAACTCAGTATTACGGATTAACTCAGCATTCACGACAAGATTAGGCGCTGTAGCAATTAATGTCATCATGCCACTAATAAGACCAGCCACACTCAGTGGCATCATAAGACGTTTTGGTGAAATATTCATTTGTTGGCAAATCACTAATACCACAGGAATAAAAATTGCTACTATCCCTGTTGAACTCATAAATGAGCCTAAACTAGCAACGGCTAACATTAATAAAATGAGTACTTTGGTTTCATTATTATTAGACGCCTTCAGTAACCATTCACTAACTTGATAAGCAATACCTGTACGGACAATCCCTTCACCAACAATAAACAACAAAGCGATTAAAATCACGTTCGGATCACTAAAGCCTGCCAGTACATCATTAACTGTCAAAATCCCACTTAATGAAAATGCGACCATCACCAATAATGCAATCACATCCATGCGGATTTTATTACGTACAAATAACACAATTGCACTAAATAACAGTGCTAAAACCCAAAACAATGGGCTAGCCCATAATCCATTTTGCAAGTCGAGATCCACGATGAACTCCCAAAGTTAACTTGTTGATTAATTATACATTATCGAATAGTTTTCGCACAGGAGAAAAACTTCGTCTATGTTGTGGTAAAGGTCCAAATTCAGCTAACTTTTGTAAATGCAATTGAGTTGGATAGCCTTTATGTTGCGCAAAAGCATATTGTGGATATTGCCGATCTAATTCTTTCATTTCTTGATCACGCGCAACTTTGGCTAAAATCGAAGCCGCACTAATTTCAGCGACTAAGCCATCACCTTTCACAATCGCTTGTGCTGGAACCTTTAAATTTGGTACACGATTCCCATCGACTAACACTAAGTGCGGTTGAATTTTTAAATTTTCTACCGCTCTTTGCATGGCTAACATCGTGGCATGTAAAATATTTAATTCATCAATCTCTTCGGGTTCTGCTCGCCCTAAACTCCAAGCAAGTGCTTTTTGCTTAATTTCTTCAGCTAACAATAAGCGTTTTTTCTCAGATAATTTTTTAGAATCCTTTAATCCTTCAATTGGTTTATGTGGATCTAAAATAACCGCCGCAGTCACTACAGCACCGACAAGTGGACCACGTCCAACTTCATCTACACCAGCAATTAACTCAATACCTGCAGGATATTTAAATTCCATGTTATTTCCTTATTCTGCTAATAAATCCACGACCGCTTGCGCCGCTTGTTGATCGGCATCACACTGAATCAACTTATGTAAATCAATAAAGCGCTGAATCAGCTGATGACGTTGTTGTAATGCACTCTCCTCTTGACTTAAATAAACTGAAAGCTTTTCTGCTAATTTCTCTGCTGTGCAATCGTCTTGAATCAATTCGGGCACTAACATTTCATTGGCTAATAAGTTAGGCAGCGATACGTATTCCGTTTTGACCAAACGTTTGGCAAGAAAATAAGTTGTGCTCTTCATACGATAGCCAACCACCATTGGTGATTTACATAACATCGCTTCTAAAGCGGCAGTACCCGAAGCAAGTAAGGTTGCCTCTGCGGTAATCATGGCATGGCGCGCCTTACCCTCTAATAAAATCAATTCGAGTTCTGGTGCAACTTGTGCCTTAATTTGCTCAAACTGCTGACGACATTTTTCATTTACTAATGGCACTAAAAATTGTAAATCAGGGTATTGTTGTTTTAACAGCTGTGCTGCTTGTAAGAAAGGAGGAGTTAAAAACTCAACTTCTGCGCTGCGACTCCCCACTAAAATAGCGACATAACGTTGTTTTTCATCAAGTTGTAAAAACGCGCAAGCCTCTCGACGGCTCGGTTTCAATGCAATCGCATCCGCCATAGTGTGACCAATAAAGTGGCAAGGCACATCAAAACGATCGTAAAATGCTTTTTCAAAAGGTAAAAAAGCCAATACTAAATTAGTTGCTTTAGCAATTTTATAAATACGATTTTGCCGCCATGCCCAAACTGATGGACTAACATAATGAATAGTTTTAATTCCCTGCTGTTTTAATTTTAACTCTACATCAATATTAAAATCGGGAGCATCAATCCCAATAAAAATATCAGGCTTTTCTACTAACATGGTTTGAATCAGCTGGCGACGAATAGTTAATAAGCGAGGCAAATGTTTTACCACCTCAGCTAATCCCATTACCGAAAGCGCTTCCATATCAACTAAAGTTTCACAACCTTCTGCCAGCATATGTTGCCCAGCGATACCAATAAAACGCGCATTGGGATAACGAATTTTTAAACTACGAATTAGCCCCGCACCAAGAATATCACCTGACACTTCGCCAGCAACAATCGCAATTGTTGGATTTGATTTTGTTAGTTGTTCCATATTCAGATCCTAAATAAAAAACAACCGCACTTTTAAACGAAAAAAGTGCGGTCGATTTTTGTAAAATTTCAATAAATTAACGAATGATTCCACGTGTTGAACGTTTGAAAAATTCAACAAAGAAACTGATCGCCGATTCTTTCGCCGCAACTTGTTCAATCTCTGGCATCACTTCTTCTAATGTTTTGCCACTGCGGTAAATTAATTTATATACATTACGCACAGCATGTAGTGTTGGTTTATCAAAGCCACGGCGTTTTAGCCCTTCAATATTCACACCAAATGGTTTTGCATGGTTACCTTGTGCCATCACATAAGGTGGAACATCCTGACTCACCATAGAACCACCACCCAGCATCACATGCGCCCCTACAATGACAAATTGATGAATTGCAGACATACCACCTACAATCACAAAATCATCCAATTCAACATGACCAGCAAGCGTTGCGTTGTTAGCTAAAATACAACGATTTTTAATACGGCAATCATGTGCTACATGCACATTGACCATCAATAAATTGTCATCACCAATAACAGTCACACCACCACCTTGAGTTGTCCCACGATGAATGGTCACGCTTTCACGAATACGATTACGATTACCAATGACTGTCCTCGTTGGTTCACCTTGATATTTTAAATCTTGGTTAGTATCACCAATACTTGCAAATTGAAAAATTTGGTTATCGCAACCAATTTTAGTAATACCCTTAACAACCACATGAGAATGTAAAACTGTTCCGCGACCAATTTCAACCTCTGCACCAACGATACAGAAAGGACCGATAACAACATTTTCACCAATTTTAGCGCCATCTTCGATAATGGCAGTTGGATGAATTTGCGCTGTTGAGTGGATCATTCTTGACTCCTTAATTATTATGCAGGACGACGAGCACACATTAATTCAGCTTCACAGACAACTTGTCCATCCACTGTCGCAACACCCGTGAAACGCGTTACACCACGACGTTCTTTCACAAAGTGAACCTCCAAAATCATTTGATCGCCAGGCAACACTGGGCGTTTAAAACGCGCATTATCAATTGCAGCAAAGTAATATAGTTCATTCTCTAATTTACGGTGTGTAATACAAGCTAAAACCCCTGTCGCTTGTGCCATTGCCTCTAAAATAAGTACGCCAGGAAAAATAGGCTGTTCAGGGAAATGACCTGTAAAACAAGGCTCATTTACACTGATATTTTTTACTGCTTTTAACCACTTACCTGCTTCATAATCCGTTACGCGATCCACAAGTAAGAACGGATAACGATGTGGCAGTAAGGTCATAATTTCATTTGCTTCAATGGTTTTTACTACAGTATTTTCAGTTGTCACAATAGTACCTTTCAATTAAAAATAAAAATGATAAAACTAGCCAAATTATACGGTATTTAACCGTTGAATACAAAACGAACCGCGAAAAAGTGCGGCTCGTTTTTTACGTTACTTCTTCTCAAATTGCTTCTCTAAGGCTTTCAGTCGTTTGTTCATACTATCTATGCCTAAGGTCAGTGCAGCCGTTTTACGCCACTCTTTATTGGTTTGCAACGGAATACCAGAAGAATAAACACCAGGTTCTGTAATTGGACGCATCACCATGCCCATTCCAGTAATCGTCACTTGATCACAAATCTCCATATGACCATTGATCACACTTGCCCCACCAATTAAGCAATAGCGACCAACAGTTAAACTGCCAGCCATGATCACACCACCAGCAACTGCAGTACCTGTTCCAATATGTACGTTATGTGCAATTTGGCATAAATTATCAATAATCACATTATCTTCAATTACCGTTGCATCAAGCGCGCCACGATCGATACAAGTACAAGCACCGATTTCAACATGATTACCAATAATCACTTGCCCGACCTGAGGAATTTTAATCCAGCGACCACGATCATTAGCATAACCAAAACCATCACTACCAATTACAGCACCTGATTGAATCAAACAATGTTGTCCAATTTCAACATCATGATAAACGCTGACATTAGCCCAAAGCTGTGTATTTGCACCAATTTTAGTCTTCTTACCAATAAAACAGTTCGCCCCGATAACAACGTTATCACCCAGTTGAACTTCATCTTCAATCACTGCATTGGCACCAATTGATACATTATTACCTAGTATTGCACTTTCAGAAATAACCGCGCTTGGTGCAATGCCTGAAGCCGCTTTTGGCGTGTTATCCATATATTGTGCTAAAACAGCATAAGCGACGTAAGGATCTTTAACGATTAATAAATTGCTGTGTGCTGCACAGAATTCTATATCCGCTTCCGAAACAACCAAGATAGCGGCTTTTGATTCTGGTAATAATGTGCGAAATTTAGTATTGGAAATAAAAGTAAGCTGCTTGTCATTTGCCTTATCTAAAGGCGCGATACTTTCAACAACAACATCGGCGTTACCACGAATGGCAGCGCCGATTTGTTGTGCTAATTCTTGTAGAGAATAGACTTGCATTATTTCGCCTGTGTTGCAGGAATCGCTTTTAATACGTCTTCAGTAATATTTTTTGCATCATCTGCAAATACCACTGCGCTTTCATTCAATACTAAAGTAAACTTCTTCTCTTTAGCTACGTTATTCACTGCAGTTTGAATGCTGTTAACTAATTTTGTTGTTTCCTCACGTTCACGTTTTGCATAATCTTCTTGATATTTATTCACTTCTTCATCGTGTGCAACAACCAGTTTGTTAATCGCTTCTTGTTCTGCATTACCTAACTTGTTAATTTCTTCTTCACGTTTTTTGATATCTGCGCTACGTAATTTCGGCGCTTCTTTTTGTAATGCAGCAATTTTTGCTTCCACTTTTTTCTGCGAGGCTGCGATTTTCTCATCTACTTGCTTTTTATTTTCTGCAAGTTTCTCAACTCTTGATTTAAACTCAGCTTCTAACTTTTCAGCAACCATTTTGCGATCTGGATGATTTTGGAATAAATAATCTCCACTTACAAATGCAATATTCTCAGCAGCCATAGCTAAAGAAGATGTGAATGCTAATGCTAAAGAAAGTGCGGTTACTTTTAATGCTTTTTTCATTGGTTCATTTTCCTATTAAGTAAATAATATTAAATTATATTCTGTGCCTTTACTGTCAGGCACAGATACGCGTTTAGACTACGAATTTTGTCATAAGTTCCAACATGTTACTAGAATGTGCCACCAATACTGAACTGGAATTGCTCAATCTCATCACCTTGATACTTTTTAATTGGTTTCGCATAAGAGAATACTAGAGGTCCAATTGGTGATTGCCATTGTAATGCCACCCCAGCTGATGCACGAACACGACTTGGGTCACTATAATCTGGAAGTTTTAAATTCGCGAATTTGGCTTTATCTTCAGCTTTCCAACGTGTATTCCATACACTCGCTGCATCAACGAATAATGATGTTCTCACTGAATTTTGGTTTTTATCCGCTACAAATGGCGTCGGTACAATGAGTTCGGCGCTTGCAGTTAACATTGCGTTACCGCCGATAATATCAGTGCTGGCTAAACAGTAGTCATTAGGGCAGTTCTTAGTACGATAAATTGCATTAGGTCCAATTGCACCATAAGCAAAGCCACGTAAGCTTCCAATACCACCCGCGCTATAATTTTGATAGAACGGTAAACGTTTACCGCTAAATCCATCAGCAAAGGACGCATTAATACGACTAGAAATCACCCAACCATGCTCGCGGTCAAGTGGATAAAAACCTTGTGCTTCCGCATTTAACTTATAATATTTATTGTCCGAGCCTGGAATCGTAACACGTCCACCTACATTTGCTCTAATCCCTTTAGTTGGGAAATAACCGCGATTTAAACTGTTATAATTCCAACCGAAAGAAAGATCAACGTCATGCGCTTTAAATGTCCAACTGTCATACTTCATTGCCGCTAAATAAAGCTCACGATTGTATTCAGGCACAACATTTTTCAATTTATTGAAAGTGTAGCCAACACCTAAATAATAAGAGTTATTTTCGTTTACTGGAAAACCTAATGTTAAGTTTCCACCATAAGTAGTACGACCATAAGAAGCAGAAGTGCTACTTTTTGAGCTATCATATTCTTCAAAAAAGACATTGCCACCAAGACTGACACCGTCTTTCGTAAAATAAGGCTCGTTATAACCTAAGTTAATTGTTGTACCATAATCATTACGTGAACCAGCCAAACTAATTGATGATCCCATTCCTAAGAAATTGTCTTGTTTAATACTTGCTTGGTAACTTAAACCACTTTCAGTCCCATAACCGACACCAAAGTTGATACTACCTGTATTACGTTCTTTGACTTTATAGATTACATCAACTTGATCTGAACCTGGTACAGCTTCTGTTTTTGTTTCAACACTTTCAAAGAAACCTGTACGGTCTAAACGTAACTTACCAAGTTCCACTAATTCTGAAGATAACCATGCCCCTTCTTGCTGGCGCATTTCTTGACGTAATGTACTATCTGCACTGACTGTATTACCTTCAAAGCGAATTTGACGTACAGTATAAGTTTTACCTGCTTCGACGATGAAATCTAATGAAATTGTTTTATTTTGTTCATCAAAACTAGGATGCACATTTACCTGTGCGGTTGCATAGCCTCTTTCACCTAGTTTTGCTTTGATACGTTGCTCAACATCTAGTATATCAGCCCGACGGAAAGGTCCATTAATTTGAATTGTATCTAAAACAGGGGCAAGCTCCGCTGACATGCCACCTACGTCACCGATAATACGTGCACTTTTTACAATAAATAAATCACCTTCTTTAACTTTAATTGTAACGCGTGCTTCTTTCTTACTATCATCTAACTGGACATCAGTGTCTACAATTTGAAATTGTGCATAACCACGGTCTAAATAATAACTACGTATTGTTTCAAGATCTTTGTTAAATTGAGTCTGGTCAAACTTGTTACCAAACAGCTTCCACCACGAATCTGTTTGTAATTCCATTTGATCGACTAATTTACCTGTACTGAAAACAGTATTACCTTCAAACGTAATTTCTTTAAATAAAGCAACATCATCTTCATCGATCTGAATTTTCACTTCAGCACGGTTATTTGGTAAGGTATTAACAATGGTATCGACTTTCGCATTATAGCGACCAACGCTATGATAGTGTTCAAGAATACCTTTACGAAACTCTTCCAACTTCGCACGATTTAAAACATCCCCTACTTTAAAACCATTCGCATCTAAATTTTGCTTCAATGCTTCATCTGGGATAGACTTATTACCATCTAATACAACATCTGCAATAATCGGTTTTGGCATAACAGTCACAACTAACGTATTGCCTTCTCGTGTTGCTTTAACATCATCATATTGACCACTCATAAATAATTTGCGCACAACATTAGCAATATCATTATCTGTTGCACGCTGTCCAATACGAACAGGAAGTGCTGCTAGTACATTCCCTTCCGTACCTGTTTGGACACCGTCGACACGAATATCTTTAACAACAAACGGCGCAGCAAATGCACTGGTTGAACCAAATAATAAGCTCGCAATTAAAAGTTTTTTCATCGTGAATGTTATCCTGTAAGTAAAAAATTAATTATAAACGTAAAAAATCATTAAATAAGGCAAAACTCATTAATGTAATTAATAATGCTGCGCCAATTCGATAACTTACGTTTTGAATTCGTTCAGAAAGTGGTTTACCACGCACTGCTTCTGCTGCTAAAAAAACTAAATGACCTCCATCAAGCACAGGCAAAGGAAATAAATTCATAATGCCCAAATTAACACTGATCAATGCCATAAAGCCCAAATAATAAATAAACCCTATCTCAGAAGAGATACCCGCGCCTTTTGCAATAGAAATCGGCCCACCTAAATTATTCAAAGATAAATCGCCAGTAAACAGCTTGCTAATCACTTTAATCGTTAACCATGAAAGCTGAACCGTCTTCTCAACGGCTTTTTGCAAGGCCTCCAGAATATCATATTTTAGCTCTGTTCGATACTTATCAGAGATTGGATCAGCTGTCGGTGCAATTCCGACATACCAACGTTCTTTATTATTTAATTCGGGCGTCAGTAACGTTGAAAAAAACTGTCCTTCACGCTCAACTTTTACTGTAAAAGGTTTACCATCTTGTACCAATTTAAGAAAATCTTGCCAGTTCATTAAGCTTGAACCTTCATAAATTTTATCACCGACTTTCAATCCTGCTTTCTCTGCTGGTGAATCAGACTGCACCTTAGACAAAGTCATTTCTACTTTAGTTCGAACTGGTTGCAAACCTAATGCTGTGATTGCACTTTCTTTTTCAGGATCAAAACGCCAACCAGATGTATTAAGCGTTTTTTGATACTCAAGCTCAGAGCCAAAGGACGCAACTGTAAGTACAATTTGTTGGTTACCCATTTTAGTTGCCAATAACATATTGATCGTTTCCCAATCTGCAGTCCGCGTACCATCAACTGCCATAATTTGAGAATGAGGTTCAATTTGGGCGTGAGCAGCTATAGAATTAGGTGTGATTTCAGCTACAACTGGTTTTATACTTGGAATTCCAACAGTATAAATCAGCAGATAAGCCAAAATTGCAAATAGAAAGTTAGCAATAGGACCCGCAGCAATGACAAATGCGCGTTGCGCTACTGATTTTTGATCAAATGCCCGTGATTTTAATGCCATAGGCACATCTTCATTACGGCCATCTAACATTTTGACATAACCGCCTAATGGAATAACAGATAGTGCAAACTCTGTACCTTGCTTATCTGTATGTGACCATAATACTTTACCAAAACCAATAGAAAATCGGTGTACTTTTATACCGCACTTTCTAGCAGCCCAAAAATGGCCGTACTCATGTACTGCCACTAATACACCAATAACAATAATAAAAGAGGTAAACGACCACAAAAACGACATAATTCTTTAGTTCCTAATTGAGTACTAAATGACAAAAAAATAAAAATAAGCAAAGAATGGAACTGCGGCAGTTAAACTATCAATACGATCTAAAATTCCACCATGTCCCGGAATTAATTGACTACTATCTTTAATACCACTTTCACGTTTAAACATGCTTTCTGTCAGATCACCTAAAATAGATACGGCAACAGTTGCAACAGAAAGCACGACAAAAGCAGGAATTGATACACCAGATAACAAACTTTGTTGGGTAAATTGAATGAAAACTGTGGCTAATACACCTGCTGTAATTAACCCTCCAAATACGCCTTCCCAGCTTTTACCTGGTGATACCTTAGGGGCAAGTTTATGCTTACCAAATTTACGACCAGCAAAATAAGCGCCTGAATCAGCACTCCATACTAAAATAAAGACATACAATAAAAGTGCTAAGCCATGATATTGATCCGTGATGTAATGATCTAAACGTAAACGCAATACAGCAGCTAAAAAAGGAATAAGAGTAAAAAAAGCAAAGATAAACTGAAGTAACTTATTTTTTCCCCAACTCGCTGCTGATTTAGGATAGTTGACCACTAAACCTAATGCGACTGCCCACCATATCACTGAAGATAAAAGAATGAGAGGCATATAATCTTCAAAAACTCGCCCCGCATTTAAATAATCGCTTTCGCCATAAATCCATAAAAATAAAAATGCAGCAGCAAGCCCTGTAATCCCCAAACGCCAAAAAGGTAACTTAAACTGTGCAAATTGCGTCCACTCCCAAACAGCAAGTATAACAACTGCACTTAAGGCAAGAGCAAAGTAGAAAGGAGAAAAGAAAAATAATGCCACAAATACAATTGCAATCAAAAAAATTGCAGATAAGACACGTTCTTTAAGCAAAATTTAATCCTCTTATTATTCTGAGCCACCAAAACGGCGGTGGCGTTGTTGATAAGCAATAATTGCTTTACTAAATTCCTTTTCATTAAAATCTGGCCAAAGTACATCTGAAAAATATAATTCAGCATAAGCGATTTGCCATAATAAAAAGTTACTAATTCGTTGTTCACCACTCGTTCTAATTAACAAATCAACTTGTGGCTGTTCTCTAGTGACTAAATAACGTTGCAATAACTCTGCACTAATATCTGAAACATCAATTTTATTCTCTTTAACTTGTTGTGCTAAATTTTGTGTTGCTTGCACAATATCCCAACATCCACCATAATTCGCGGCAATATTTAATGTTAACGCCGTATTGTTTTCTGTTAATTTTTCTGCTTGCGCAATCTTATTTTGTAAATTAGAACTAAACCCTGTTACATCGCCAAGAATATTCAATTTAATATTATTATTATGTAACTTTTTCACCTCTAGATCTAAAGCTTGCATGAATAAACTCATTAATGCACTTACTTCTTGCTCTGGACGTGCCCAATTTTCACTGCTAAATGCATATAAAGTGAGGACTTTTATTCCCACTTTTCTAGCATAAGATACGGCTTCTCGTACTGCTTTAATTCCATGTTTATGACCAAAAATACGCATTTTGCCTTTTTGTTTCGCCCAACGCCCATTTCCGTCCATAATAATGGCAACATGCTGTGGAATATTGTTTGGATCAAGTTCTATCATATATTCTCAAATTTCTGACCGCACTTTGCGCCACTATACCATAAGGGATAGTGATGTTAAAAACTTAAAATTACTGTTTTTGCTAATTCCCGTGCTTTTTGATCAACTTCTAGTACATCCTCAATACAAGTAATTCTTTGTGGTGAAATTTTATCTACAACTTGCTGATTTACTTGTGCAATTTCGATAAATTTAATCTGATGGTTCAAAAAGCTTTCTACTGCAATTTCATTTGCTGCATTCATAGCAGTGGTTGCATATTGACCAGCAGAAAATGCATCAATCGCTAATTTTAAGCAAGGGTAGCGTTGATAATCTGGTTGTATGAAAGTCAATCCATTCAATTGATAAAAATCTAATGCTTCAACACCAGCAAAAATTCGATTTGGATATGCCATAGTTTCAGCAATAGGAGTCCGCATATCTGGATTTCCCATTTGCGCAAGTACACTACCATCAATATAGCGCACCATTGAATGAATAATAGACTGAGGATGAATAATCACCTCTATTTCGTCTGCATTAGCATTAAATAACCAACGCGCTTCAATATATTCCAAACCTTTATTCATCATTGTTGCAGAGTCTACCGAAATTTTCTTCCCCATAGACCAATTTGGATGAGCGACAGCTTGTTCTGGTGTTATATGTGCGAACTCGCTTAATTCCATATAACGGAAAGGTCCCCCTGATCCTGTTAACACAATTTTACTAATACCTAATTCAGAAAGTGCGCAAAATCCAATTTGTTGTTGCGCCTCTGGAGGTAAGGATTGAAAAATAGCATTATGTTCGCTATCAACTGGTAGCAGTTGCGCCTTATTATTACGAATTTCATCAATAAATAATTGACCACAAGTGACTAAAGCTTCTTTATTCGCTAATAAAACACGCTTGCCTGCTTTCACTGCTGATAAAGTTGGTAATAGTCCTGCTGCACCAACAATCGCTGCCATTACCATATCGACCTCAGGATGTGCGGATAGTTCACAAATAGCTGTTTGACCTGATAAAACTTGCGTTGGGCATTGATGGGCTTTTAATTTTTCGGCTAATTGTTTTGCCGCACACTCATCATCGAGGGCAGCAAAGTGCGGTCGAAATTTCAAACATTGTTGGAACATCAATTCAACATTGCGCCCGCCAGCTAACGCAAAAGCATGATATTTCTCAGGATTATGTTCAATCACTGATAAAGTACTTGTTCCAATCGATCCTGTCGATCCTAACACTACGATATTTTGTTTATTTTGCATAAATTTAGACCGCACTTTCATTATTTAAACCTGATTTAAATTAGCTCTATTGTTTTCTTTTCCAACATAACAAAAGACGCAGTAACTTACTGCGCCTTTAATTTTAATCTATAATAAAGAGCTTAAAAATCTAATAATTCTTTTTCTTTATCTGCTAATACTTCGTCAACTTTCTTCACATAAGTATCAGTGATTTTTTGAATTTCATCTTGTGCTTTACGCTCTTCATCTTCACTGATCTCTTTATCTTTCAACAATGCTTTGATTTGATCATTGGCATCACGACGCACATTACGTACAGCGATTTTACCTTGTTCCGCTTCACCTTTTACGATCTTAATTAAATCACGACGACGTTCTTCTGTTAATGGAGGTAATGGTACACGAATAGTCGTACCTGCTGATGAGGGATTCAGACCTAAATCAGATGTTAAAATCGCTTTTTCTACAGCACTAATTAAACTACGATCAAATACCGTAACTGCTAATGTACGTGCATCTTCAGCGACGACATTTGCTAACTGACGTAATGGCGTTGGTGAACCATAATATTCTACTTGAATGCCATCAAGTAAACTTGGTTGAGCACGACCTGTACGTACTTTAGAAATATGGTTTTTAAAGGTTTCTAAACTTTTTTCCATACGCGCTTGCGTATCTTTTTTAATTTCATTAATCACAAGAATTCCTTCTTTATAGTCAATAAATCTGAGTTAATAGCTTGGCTGTAAGTTTAATCTAAATTAATATAAAAATCACGATAACATTTTAGTCACAAATTAATGTGCCTTCAACTTCCCCTAAAATGACACGACGTAATGCACCAGATTTCCCCATATTAAACACACGAATTGGCATGTGATGATCACGCGCAAGAGTAAATGCGGCTAAATCCATCACTTGTAGTTCTTGTTCAATCACATCTGCATAATTCAGTTTGTGATAAAGTACTGCATCAGGGTTTTTCGTTGGATCACAGTTATATACTCCATCAACTTTAGTTGCTTTCAATACGACATCTGCTTCAATTTCAATGCCACGTAAACAAGCCGCAGAATCTGTAGTAAAAAATGGACTACCTGTCCCTGCTGAAAAAATCACAACACGTTTTTCACGTAACATTTTGATCGCTTCAGACCAGTTATAAGTATCACAAATACCATTTAATTGAAAAGCAGACATCAACTTTGCATTGACTTCTGCACGATGTAGTGCGTCACGCATAGCAAGTCCATTCATCACTGTTGCTAGCATACCCATATGGTCACCCACAACACGATTCATCCCTGCTTTTGCTAGTTTTGCGCCACGAAACAAATTACCACCACCAAGTACAACCCCAACTTCAACGCCCATTGCAACTAATTCTTTAATCTCTAATGCCATTCTATCTAAGATTGAAGGATCAATACCGAAGCCTTCATCACCTTGTAATGCTTCACCACTGAGTTTTAATAAAATTCGTTTATAAATTGGTTGGCTCATTTTGTACCTCTTTTGATTCTGTAAGCAACAAATTTTTGTTATTTCTGACCGCACTTCATATCAGGTTCTCAAAAGAGATGTAAGTGCTCATATCCATCTCTCTGACAAAGAAAAGGCGAGTTACCTCGCCTTGATTTTAGAAATTAGATTTTTTGCATTGCTGCAACTTCTGCTGCAAAGTCTGATTCTACTTTCTCGATACCTTCACCTACTTCGAAACGCACAAAGCCAGTTACATCAGCACCATTTTCTTTTAAGAAATCACCCACTGATTTAGATGAGTCCATCACAAATGGCTGACCTGTTAATGAAACTTCACCAGTGAATTTCTTCATGCGACCTTCAACCATTTTCTCTGCAATTTCACGTGGCTTACCTGATTCCATCGCGATAGCAACTTGAATTTCACGTTCTTTAGCAACTACATCTGCAGAAACATCTTCTGGTTTTACGAATTCTGGACGGCTCGCTGCAACGTGCATCGCGATCTTCTTAAGTAATTCTTCATCAGCACCTTTACCTGCAACTAACACACCAATTTTTGCACCATGTAAGTATGAACCAACCACATCGCCATCTAAGAATTGAACACGACGAATGTTCATGTTTTCGCCGATTTTAGCAACTAATGCTGCACGTTTCTCTTCGAACTGTGCTTGAAGTGCTTCAATTGTCACACCTTTGTTTGCTAATGCATAATCTGCTACTTCATTTGCTAATTCTAAGAAACCAGCATCTTTTGCAACGAAGTCGGTTTCACAGTTCATTTCAACTAACACACCGAAACCTGCACCAACACGTGCAAGGATTACACCTTCTGCTGCTACACGACCTGCTTTCTTAGCCGCTTTTGCTTGACCTGATTTACGCATGTTGTCAATTGCTAATTCAATATCACCATTCGCCTCAACTAACGCTTTTTTACATTCCATCATACCTGCGCCAGTACGCTCACGAAGTTCTTTTACTAATGATGCTGTGATTTCAGCCATTTTTTAATCCTCTGTCCACTCTATTTTGTGCAATTTTTTAACCGCACTTTTATATAAAAAAGCAGGGAACTCAATCAAGCCCCCTGCTAACCAATTAATCGTTGTGATTAATAATAAGGGCTTTCGCCTTATCTACTTAAATTACTCAGCTTCTGCAACAAAACTTTCTTCAGATACAGCATTTTGATTACGACCTTCTTTAACTGCCGCTGCTGCTGCTGAAAGATATAATTGAATTGCACGTGCTGCATCATCGTTACCAGGGATAACGTAATCAACACCATCTGGATCTGAGTTAGTATCAACGATAGCAAATACAGGAATACCTAAGTTATTTGCTTCTTTCACTGCGATGTGCTCATGATCTGCACCGATAACGAATAACGCATCTGGTAAACCACCCATCTCTTTGATACCACCAAGACTTAATTCAAGTTTCTCCATCTCACGAGTACGCATTAATGCTTCTTTCTTAGTTAATTTGTCGAAAGTACCGTCTTGAGATTGAGTTTCTAAATCTTTTAAACGTCTAATTGATTGACGAACTGTTTTCCAGTTAGTCAACATACCACCTAACCAACGGTGGTTTACATAATATTGTTGACAGTCTAATGCTGCTGCTTTCACTGCTTCAGTTGCTGCACGTTTTGTACCAACGAATAAGATTTTACCGTTGTTACCTGCGATACGCGTTAATTCAACTAACGCATCATTGAACATAGGAACTGTTTTTTCTAAGTTAATGATGTGTACACCGTTGCGTGGTCCGAAAATGAATGGTTTCATTTTTGGATTCCAGTAACGAGTTTGGTGACCGAAGTGAACGCCAGCTTGTAGCATATCGCGCATTGAAACTTGTGCCATAATATTTTCCTTTTAAATTTGGGGTTTAGCCTCCACATACCAAGCAAATCGACCGTTTGGCACCCCGATTTACCCTCAAGATATGTGTGTGATGTCTAAGTTAAAAATTAAATGTCAATGTTATTTTTCAAAAGTCAAAATAACGGGGTGCTTTATACCATAAAGAGCGGTCAAATTCTAGCAATTTTTTCACTTCGAATTCGATTTGTGTTATAATCTTCACCACATTACATATCTTTAGTTATAAGGGGATCGTAATGAAAAAAGCACTCGTTCTGATTGTTCTCATTGCCATTGGATTTGGTTTCTACTGGAATCAATACCATCAAGGTACTGAACCCACTCATTTTGCCCATTCAAATGGACGTTTAGAATTTTCTCGCTTAGATGTTGCTAGTTTATATGCTGGACGAATTCAACAAGTTTTCGTCACTGAAGGCGAATATGTCAAAAAAGATGCCCTACTTGCTACACTCTCTTCTGACACTATCCAAGCACAAGTCGATACTGCCACAGCAAGAAAACAACAAGTACAACAAGCTGTTAAACGCACGTTAGTACAGATTGAAGCCCAACAGCAGCAACTCAAAACTGCACAGCTTGATGTTGATAATGCAACACAACTGCGAAGTAACAAATTAATCTCACAAGCCGAATTAGAAAAGCGGATTGCCTTACGTGATGCCGCAAAAGCTAACTTACATGCTTTAGAAATTGCCACGACAGAAGCACAAGCTGCTGTTGAACAAGCCAATGCACAACTCGCTCAAATCACTTCCATGCTGAATGATTTACAAATTAAAGCGCCTAAAGCTGGACGTGTTGAATATAAATTAGTCGATAATGGTCATGTCATTGCAGCAGGACATAAAATCGCCAGCTTGCTAGATTTAACTGATGCAAGTATGAATTTATTCCTCCCTGCACCAATAGTAAATCAAATTCCACTCAATACGGAAGCACGTATTGTGTTTGATGGTTTAGAGGCGGTTTTTCCTGCTAAAGTCACCTATGTTGCAGCAGAAGCACAATTTACCCCTAAATTTGTTGAAACGGATACAGAACGTGAAAAATTGATGTTCAAAGTCAAGCTCCAAATCCCTGCTGATATTGCACAACAATACGCTAACTATCTGAAAGGCGGTATGACAGGTAATGGTTTTGTCCGTCTTAACACAACCGATTGGACACCAGAACTACAAATTAAGCTACCAAAATAACAATAGAGGTACGTAATGGATGCTATTCGCTTGGTGAATGTATCACATTCTTACCAAAAAACGACCGCACTTGATCGTGTGTCACTGGCACTACCGATAGGCTGTACTGTTGGGTTAATCGGGCCTGATGGTGTCGGAAAATCAACATTATTATCACTTATTGCAGGTGTAAAAATCATTCAACAAGGCAGCGTTGAAGTCTTTGGTTTGAATCAAGCAAATAAGATTGAACGCGAATCTTTATTGAAACGGATTGCGTTTATGCCACAAGGTTTAGGCAAAAATCTCTATCCAACCCTTTCCGTTTATGAAAATATCGAATTTCATGCGCGTCTTTTTGGCTTAAATACTCAACAACGCCAAATACGTATTACTCGTTTATTGCGTGCCACAGGATTAGCTCCTTTTGCCCAGCGTGCTGCGGGTAAACTCTCCGGAGGCATGAAACAAAAACTCAGTTTATGTTGTGCGTTAGTTCATGATCCTGATTTATTAATTTTAGATGAACCAACCACAGGTGTTGATCCTCTATCACGTCGCCAATTTTGGACATTAGTCAATGAATTACGCAATGAAAATCAAGGTATGACAGTCGTTGTTGCGACAGCTTACATTGAAGAATCAGAACAATTTGAATATTTAATTGCGATGGATGCAGGGCAGATTCTCATTCATGCGCCTACACAACAAGTACTAAAAGTAACACAAGCTAATAATCTTGAACAAGCTTATATCAAATTGTTACCAGAATCTAAACAAACACACTGGGATTCAAGCCAAATTCCACCTTTTTTGCCAGATCCAACTCAGCCGTTTGCCATTGAAGCAGAAGGATTAACCAAAGTTTTTGGCGATTTTACTGCAGTTGATAATGTCAGCTTCCAAATCTCGCAAGGTGAAATCTTTGGTTTCTTAGGCTCAAATGGATGCGGCAAAAGCACAACTATGAAAATGTTGACTGGATTATTAGATGTTACAGCGGGAAGCGCCACATTATTAGGTAGTCCTATTGATGCAGATAACATGCAAACACGTAAACAAGTGGGCTATATGTCACAAGCATTCTCACTTTATGAAGAGTTAACGCTGCGCCAAAATCTTATCTTACATGCCAAACTGTATGAACTCGAAGGCAAAAGAGGTCACGAAGCAGTCAATCAAGCACTAACTCAGTTTCAACTTGACGATATTGCCGATAGCTTACCCAGCCAATTATCACTTGGTATCCGCCAACGCCTACAACTTGCCGCAGCCTGTTTACACCATCCTAAAGTGTTAATTTTAGATGAACCAACGTCTGGTGTTGACCCAGCTGCACGTGATATGTTTTGGCAATATCTAGCGCAGCTTTCACGCGAAGAAAAAATGACTATTTTTGTCTCAACTCATTTCATGAATGAAGCGCAACGTTGTGATCGTATATCTTTAATGCATCGAGGAAAAGTATTAGCGGTAGGTACGCCAGAACAATTACGCCAGCAACGTAATGCTGACACTTTAGAGCAAGCTTTTATCGACTTTTTAGCAGAACAATCTGATCAATCAATCTCACAAACAATAACACCAGATCAACCTATAGCAAACGAAGTGACATCCTTGCAAGAGAATAGTACTCCTCATCCCATTTTATATTGGTTCAGTTGCATTTGGACCTTTGCACTACGTGAAGGAAAAGAAATCCTCCGTGATCGTATCCGTTTAATCTTTGCAATTTTAGGTCCAATTATTCTTTTATTTACTGGCAGCTGGGGAATTTCTTTTGACACCAATGAATTAAGCTTTAGCGTACTCGATCAAGATCAAAGTTATGAAAGTCGCCAACTCATTGAGCAATTTAGTAGCTCTGCCTATTTTAAAGCACTTGAACCCATCAAAGAGCGGTCGAATTTGGGCGAATTTTTAAAGACAGGCAAAGCAAGATTAATCATTGAAATTCCGCCCCACTTTGGACGAGATTTATTACAGCAGCGTAAGCCAGAAGTTGCTTTTTATGTCGATGGTTCGATGCCTTTTACTGGCGAAAATATGGTTGCTTATATACAACAAATTCTGTTCCAATACCAAAAACAGCTTTATCAGCAAAATAGCATTACGTTGCCACAAGTGGCTAGCTTAGAAGTGCGATTTATGTATAACCAAACTTTCCGTAGCGTAAATGCAATTTCTCCCGGCTTAATCATGGTCACTTTAATGTTAATTCCATCTATGATGACAGCCCTTGCCGTAGTACGTGAAAAAGAAATTGGTTCAATTACTAATCTCTATGGCTCACCAGCCAGCATCTTACAATATGTACTCGGTAAACAGCTACCCTATGTTTTTTTAGCTATGCTAAATTATTTAATGCTCGTTGCGCTAGTAATTTGGGTCATTGAGGTGCCAATGACAGGCTCTTTTGGGGCAATGAGCTTAGGTGCGCTGTGCCTCGTATTAGCCGCAACAGCATTCGGTTTACTCATTTCTGCCTTTGTTAAATCTCAAGTTGCAGCGATTTTTGCTACCGCCATTATCACTATCATTCCAACGATTAATTTTTCGGGCTTACTTTACCCACGTTCAACAATTACAGGCATTGGTTATTGGATGGGATTAGGCTTTCCAACAAGTTGGTATCATTTAATTAGTTTAGGAGCCTTTACTAAAGGATTAGGTTTTAGCCACTTTTTAGATTTATACGCCGTGCTACTCCTCTTTTTTGCCATTTATTTAGCACTAACTTGTATCCTTTTGAAAAAACAGGAGAAATGACATGCAACAATGGATAAAAAATGTTTATTTCTTATGTGGTAAAGAAATTCGCAGCTTCTTTAGTGATTTTACATTACTCATACTGGTAATTATTATGTTTACCATCACCATTTACTCTATCGCAAAAGGAATTACGACAGAAGTCAAAAATGCCTCAGTTGCTATTTTAAATGAAGATCGAAGCGCACTTTCTTTCCGTTTTCAAGATGCGATGTTACCGCCACAATTCAACAAAGTCGTCGAAATCAAGCCTGAACAAATTGATGATGCAATGGACAGCGGTGAATATATTTTTGTGTTGACTATTCCAGCTAATTTCACAGCAGACTTACTTGCGAATAAACAACCAGAATTACAATTATTAGTGGATGCCACCGCCATGTCACAAGCGGCTGTAGGAGCAAGCTATTTACAACAAATCATTAGTCAACAAATCACCGAATATCTAACTAAAACACCAATAGACACCAGGCTGATTACCCCCAAAATAAATGTCCTGTTTAACAGTAATTTAAAAACAGAATGGTATATGCCCGTCACCCAAATCACGGGGAATTCAACATTACTGACGTTAATTCTCGTCGGTGCTGCCGTGATTCGTGAACGAGAACATGGCACGATTGAACATTTATTAGTGATGCCAGTCAGTGCCAGTGAAATTGTGATTTCAAAGATTTTGGCTAATGGTTTAATCATTCTTATTGCGGCATTCCTGTCTTTATATTTTGTCGTACACAAATTTATCGATGTACCTATTAATGGCTCTATTAGTCTATTTATTGCAACGGAAGCAATTTTTCTCTCCTCAATGGCAGGACTGGGGATTTATCTCGCCACACATGCGCCAACTATGCCACAATTTAGTTTACTTTGCTTGCCTGTTTATATCGTACTTTATTTGCTTTCTGGCAGTTTATCTCCACTAGAAAATATGCCTCTAATTGTGCAACACATTATGCAGTTTTCGCCACTCACTCAATTTATCGCCATAGGACAAGATGTGTTGTTTCGAGGCGCTGGTATGGCTGTAATTTGGCCACGCGTATTGATCATTACATTGATGGGAGCACTATTTATTAGTATTGCTATTTTACGTTTTAGAAGTATGCTCGCTCGCCAAAGCTAAGGAAAAAGATTATGCAAAAAACGTTGATTACGCTTGTTTTGAGCGCATTTTTAACAAGTTGTCAAAATACACAAATTGATTTGCCATCGCAAATCACATTACCTACCGAATATACTCAAGCGAATATCAATTCTGGTCAACAAGCCATACAACAATGGTGGGAAAGTTGGCAAGATCCACTGCTTGTTGATTTGATTCAACGAGGATTAGTGCACAACTATGATATTGCTATTGCTAAAAGTCAATTAGCAGAAGCGCAAGCTATTGCTCAACTAGCACATGCTAGACTGTTTCCAACACTTGCCGCAACGGGCAATCTAGGAAAAGCGCATATAGATATTGAACAATTTGATATGAGTCCACAAAATCGCGTTGGAGGTATAAGTGCGGCTTGGGAACCTGATATTTTTGGGCAAAAACAAAGCGATGAGGATGCAGCACAAGCTGCAGTAGCCGCATCACAACAGCAGGTTTACGGTAGCCAAATGTTGATTGCTAGCGAGATTGCAAGTTATTACTTAAAAGCTTTACACACCATAAAACAACAAGCGCTTTTACAACGTACCTTAACGACTCTACAAGATTTACAACGTTATGTTACTGGGCGTTTTAACGCGGGACAAACTACAGCTTATGAGCTTAATGAAGTAAAAAGTCAATTACAATCAATCACAGCTAAAAGCGCAATATTGCAAGCCCAATTCGATACATATCAGCGCGCTATTGCCATCTTAGTTGGTTCAGTTCCTCAAACGTTCAAGTTAAATCTAACACAAATGAAAAAAGCAGATGTACTGGTCCACCTTCCTGCACCACCTCAAGGAATTCATCCGAGTGATTTATTGACTCAACGCCCTGATATTCAAGCACAAGCAGCAAATGTTAATGCCCATGCTGCAAAATTAGCCAGTGCTAAAGCGGATTTATTACCTCGATTCGATATTCAATTTTTATGGCAAACAGGACGAATTAAATTAGATAGTGATTTACCTACTTTAAATGCATGGCAAAATTTTATCAGTGCAGGAATTCAGCTCCCTATTTTTACTGCCGGACGTATTCAAGCCAATATTAAAGTTGCTGATGCACGCTTACAACAAGCCTTACTTCAATATGATCAAACATTACTGAAAGCACTCGCGGAAGTCGACAGTAGCTATCAACTACAATTTGCACTTACTCATCAGCATGACTTATTAACGCAAACTTTAGCGACTAAACAACGACAAAGTATCGATAGCCAGAAACTGTTTCAATACGGTGAACAGACATTTGATCGCACTTTACAAACAAAACTCGATCAATTCATGCTTGAAGAAAAACTATTAGACAACCAATTAGCCAAAGCCAATAACTTAATTTCATTATATAAAGCCATTGGTTTAGGTTGGCTGCCAGAACAATAAATCGCTTGAGTCGATAGCGTAAATTTCTAGCATGGTTCAAAGTACAATGTAGAAAAATTGTCATAATGTCATATTCGCGTTTATAACTAAAATCAGACTCAAGTATGACTTAAAATCCAAAACACATTGTATATTGTATCCCTTGATCCAGATAGGATTTGAGTACTATATCAGTGCAACATCATCTTAAAACTTCACCAAAACTGACCGCACTTTACCACTCACAGAGACAAAAAAGCCTAGCGGATTATGCTAGGCGCTTAAATAAACATGAATTACTGTTCTTCAGCTTGTTTAAAGAATTGTTCATTCACTTCAATTTTGGCTTTAGCACGTAGAGCTTGTAGTAATTTATTTTGTAATTCAATTTGACGAGCTTGTGCAATTTGTTGTGTAAAGATTTCGCTTTCAGCTGCAGTTAAAGCACCATGTTCAATCGCACTTAATTCCACCAATACAACATTACCATTACCCGCTTTTGCTGCGGTATAGCTTGGCTTATCATCATTGAGCTGCATTGAGAAAATCACATTATTTAATGCAGGATCGCGATTATCCGCAAATATCCATTTTTCTTCATCGGCAAAATGAATACCTGCAGGTAATGCGGCTTTAGAATCAGTACGTAATACTTCAGCGGCTTTAGATGCTTCAGCCAGCACAATTTCTTCTGCTTTTTGACGCGTTAAATACGCAGTAATATCGGCTTTAGCCTCTTCTAATGTTCTAGTCCCTTCTGCTTTATGTTCTAATACACGAACTACTACCGCATGCTGCTCACCAACATTCATCGGTTCAGAGTTCACACCACCTTGTGAAATATCAGAGTGGAATACCGCAGCCACCACATTTGGATAATTTAACTCAGCAGGCACATCATTTGCAGAGAAATAATCCGTTTGTTGAATTTGTAAACCCGCCACTTCTGCTGCTTTTTCTAAACCTTCTGGATGCTCAAATGCTTTTTCAGCAATTTGTTTTTCAATCGAATAATATTGATTATTTACTAAATTTTGACGAATTTGATCCGCAATTTGCGTTTTTACTACTTCTAATGGTAAAGCTGAAGCTTCTTTACGTTCTGTGACTAAGATAATGTGATAGTGATTATCGACTTTCACTGGTTGACTATATTGACCCACAGCCAACACATCTGCCGCGTCTTCAAAAGCTTTTGGGAATGTTCCGGCACTAGCCCAACTTAAATCACCACCATTTTGTGCTGAAATTTTATCTAAAGAGCGCGCACCGGCTAAACCAGCAAAATTTGCACCATCTTGTAATTCTTTATAAATTGCTTGTGCTTCTTCTTCTGTGGCGACTTGGATATGAGATAAACGTTGCTGACCTTGTGAAACATAAAGTGCTTTATTGTCTTGATAATATTGTGCAATTTCTACATCAGAAACTTGGATATTTTTCTCGACATCTGCTCTGGTCAAGGTGATGTATTGTACTTTCGCTAATTCTGGCACTAAAAATGCACTTTTATTTGCTTCATAATAGGCTTTAATTTCTTCTTCAGATACACTTTGCTTTGCCATCACATCTTCTACTGAAAACGGTGCTAAACGCACTTTACGCGCTTGAAAAAATAATTCTGTCAACTGTGCTTGTTGGGCAGGTACAATAAACTCACTTTCTGCTAATCCTGTTTGTAATTGCTCTAAACGTAATGCCTCACGCACAATATTGGCATAAGCATCCGCAGTGAACCCATTTAATTGCAACATTCTCTGGTATAGATTGTTATCAAATTTACCCTCTGTTTGGAAAATTTGGCTGGTGACAATTTGTTGTTTGATACGTTCGTCACTAATACCAATTTTTAAATCATCTGCATACTGACGCAATAATTCTTGGTTGATTAAATTATTTAATACACTTTGTCTTAAACCAGCAATAAATTCTGGTGAACCTGATAATGCGGCAAATTGAGCACCAAGTTGTTGTCTCAAACGTTCTGACTCCGACTCATAGCGTTGATAAAAAGTTTGCTGTGAAATTTCCTCGCCATTTACTTTTACTGCAGATGTATCCACACGAGTAAACACATAGCCTGTCACACCACTTAGCACGAAAGCGACAGCAATGATACCCAGCAGTAACTTTGATACCCAACTGCTTGTCATACTGTGAAGTTTTTCAATTAACATTGTCGTTATCCTATAAATATTATTTTAATCAACAGAAAATGCCTACGATTATAATAGAAAGTCCCTCTATTCGCACGGGCAAAATAAAATTAAGCCAAATCATAACAACTTGGCTTAATTTACAAAAGTATCAATTAATTGACCGCACTTTTACGTGAAGTTGAACGGCTTTTACGTACTGCTTTTGCCGCACTCACTGGTGAAAGCTTCACAAACTCAACTCCTGTTGGTGCGTTTTCTAATGCAATAGTTAACACTTCATCAATCGTTTCCACTGCGTGAATAGTTAAATTATTTTTTGCATTATCTGGAATATCCTCAAGATCTTTTACATTCTCTTTCGGAATAATCACAGTTTTAATACCGCCACGATGTGCAGCTAATAATTTTTCTTTTAGTCCACCAATTGGTAATACTTTTCCACGCAATGTAATTTCACCAGTCATTGCGACATCAGCTTTCACTGGGTTACCTGTTAAGCAAGACACTAACGCTGTACACATTGCAATACCAGCACTTGGACCATCTTTTGGCGTAGCGCCTTCTGGTACGTGAATATGAATATCACGTTTTTCATGGAAATCAGAAGCAATACCTAATTTTTCTGCTCTTGCTCGTACGACTGTCATTGCTGCTTGGATTGATTCTTTCATGACATCGCCTAATGAACCCGTGTAAGTTAACTTACCTTTACCAAGCACGGATGCCGTTTCAATAGTGAGTAAATCCCCACCAACTTCTGTCCAAGCTAACCCTGTTACTTCTCCCACACGATTTTGTGTATCCGCACGACCAAATTCAAAACGCTTCACACCTAAAAATTCAGCTAAATTGAGAGTATTCACTTTGATTGATTTCAACTTCTTATCTAATAATAAGTTCTTCACTGCTTTACGGCAGATTTTTGAAATCTCACGTTCAAGACTACGCACACCAGCTTCACGTGTGTAATAGCGGATAATATCGAGAATTGCACTCTCTTCAATCTCAAGCTCACCTGCTTTTAAGCCGTTACGCTCCATTTGCTTTGCCAATAAATGACGTGTCGCAATATTCAATTTTTCATCTTCGGTATAGCCAGAAAGACGAATAACTTCCATACGATCTAACAATGGCGCAGGAATGCGCATTGAATTTGAAGTTGCCACAAACATCACATCGGATAAATCATAATCCACTTCTAAATAGTGATCGTTAAATGTAGTATTTTGCTCTGGATCAAGTACTTCTAATAAGGCAGAAGCAGGATCACCACGCATATCTGAACTCATTTTATCGATTTCATCAAGCAAGAATAATGGGTTTTTTACCCCTACTTTTGCCATTTTTTGAATCAATTTACCCGGCAAAGCGCCAATATACGTTTTACGGTGACCTCGAATTTCCGCCTCATCACGCACACCACCTAATGCCATGCGTACATATTTACGTCCCGTTGCTTGTGCAATAGATTGCCCCAATGAGGTTTTACCCACGCCTGGTGGTCCGACTAAACATAAAATAGGACCCTTGATTTGATTTAAACGCGTTTGTACTGCGAGATATTCTAAAATGCGCTCTTTGACACGCTCTAAGCCATAATGATCGGCATCTAATACTTGCTGTGCTTTAGCAAGATCCTTTTTCACTTTTGTACGTTTGTTCCAAGGAACTTGTATCATCCAATCAATGTAACTACGTACTACTGTAGCTTCAGCAGACATTGGTGACATCATTTTTAATTTCTGTAGTTCTGCCTCTGTTTTTTCTTTTGCTTCCGCAGGCATTTTCGCTTCTTCAATTTTTTGACGAAGCTGTTCAATTTCATCAACACTATCCGTTTCACCAAGCTCTTTTTGAATCGCTTTAATTTGCTCATTCAAATAGTAGTCACGCTGTGTTTTTTCCATTTGCTCTTTTACGCGACCACGAATACGTTTTTCAACCCGTAATAAATCTGTTTCTGATTCCATTAAACCAAGCAAATACTCAAAACGTGCAACGACATTTGGAATTTCTAACACTTTTTGCTTATGTTTCACTGCTACTGGCATATGTGCTGCCAAAGTGTCACTTAAACGATCAAATTCATCAATACGTTCTAACGCTGAATGCACATCTGGTTGCACCTTTTTATTTAACTTCGCATATTTTTCAAATTCAGCTAACGTGGCTTTCTTAACTACAGCAAGTTCTTTATCATCACCAAATTCTGTTTCAATTGGCTTAATTTCTGCACAGAAAAACTCGCCATTATCTTCCAAATGGTTAATTTTGGCACGCTGCTGCCCTTCGACTAATACTTTGACTGTACCATCAGGCAATTTCAATAACTGAATAATATTTGCTACAGTACCAACATCATAAACATCATCTATGGTCGGTTCTTCTAAATCGGCTTGCTTTTGTGAAACTAATAATAATTGCTTACCAGTTTCCATTGCTTCATCAAGACTACGAATTGATTTTGCTCTACCGACAAATAATGGCATCACCATATAAGGAAAGACGACGACATCACGCAATGGTAACACTGGAATGGTTTGTTTCTGTTTTTTGACGCTCATTCCGAACTCTCTTAGTTAAATTAGGACATTTTGTCTAATATGAGGATAATTTTTAATAAATCAAGTGAATAAACAAAAAGTGCGGTGAAATTAACCGCACTTTTATTTGATTGAATGATTAATTTTTATATTCTAGCTTTGGCGGCTGTTTTTCAGTAATTGTACTTTCTTCCACAATCACCTTATTCAGATTTTCCAAAGAAGGCAAGTCATACATAGTGTCTAACAAGATTGCTTCAACAATAGAGCGTAATCCCCTTGCCCCAGTTTTACGTTCTAAGGCTTTCTTCGCCATCGCGGTTAGAGCCTGTGGTGTAAATTCTAATTCCACGTTTTCTAAACCAAATAACGCTTGATATTGCTTAATTAATGCATTCTTCGGCTCAGTTAAAATTTTCACTAACGCGTCTTCATCTAATTCAGCAAGTGGCGCGACTACAGGTAAACGACCGATGAATTCAGGAATTAAGCCAAATTTCATTAAATCATCTGGCTCTACCTGCTCAAATAATTGACTTAACGTGGCTTTATCTTGCTTACCTTTAACCTCAGCGCTAAAGCCAATGCCAGAACCCACATGTACCCGTTTTTCAATGACTTTATCTAAGCCCGCAAATGCACCACCGCAGATAAATAAAATTTTTGACGTATCCACTCGTAACATTTCTTGCTGCGGATGTTTACGACCACCTTGTGGCGGAATTGATGCAACCGTACCTTCAATTAATTTTAATAAAGCTTGTTGTACACCTTCACCTGACACATCACGTGTAATAGAGGGATTCTCAGATTTACGCGTGATCTTATCAACCTCATCAATATAAATAATACCTTGCTCTGCACGCTCTACATCATAATCACAGCTTTGTACTAATTTCTGTAATACATTCTCAACATCTTCACCAACATAACCTGCTTCAGTTAATGTTGTTGCATCAGCCATGGCAAAAGGAACATTTAACATACGAGCCATTGTTTCGGCTAATAAGGTTTTACCGCTTCCTGTTGGTCCAATTAACAAAATGTTACTTTTACCAAGTTCCACATCGGTAATTTTTTTATCAGAACGTAAACGCTTATAGTGATTATATACCGCTACAGCTAACACCTTCTTTGCGTAATCTTGCCCAATCACATAACCATCTAAATGTGCCCGAATTTCATGTGGTGTTGGTAGCTTTTGTTGTTCTACACTTTCTGAGCTTGTTTCTTCTGTTTCATCTGATAACAGCATATGATGGCACAACTCAATACATTCATTACAAATATAACCCGAAGTACCTGCAATTAATTTACTGACCTCTTTTTGCTCTTTACCACAAAAAGAACAATGTAATTCAGTGTCTTTTTCCATTTTGTATCCTAAATTCTTATCGTTTTTCTAACACTTCATCAACTAAACCATATAATTTCGCTTCTTCTGCTGACATGAAATTATCACGATCTGTATCGCGTTCAATACGTTCAATGCTTTGACCAGTATGAAATGCTAAACGCTCATTCAAAGTATGTTTGATTTTTAGAATTTCTTGTGCATGGATTTGAATGTCTGATGCTTGACCACGGAAACCACCGAGGGGCTGGTGAATCATGACTCGAGCATTAGGTAGCGCAATACGCTTACCTGCTGTACCACCCGCTAACAAAAATGCACCCATTGAACAGGCTTGCCCAACACAAAGTGTTCGAATATCAGGTTTAACAAATTGCATAGTATCGTAAATTGCCATCCCTGCGGTGACAGAACCACCCGGCGAATTAATATAAATATTGATATCTTTCTCTGGATCTTCTGATTCTAAAAATAACAACTGAGCGACAATTAAATTAGCCATACGGTCTTCTACTTCGCCACTTAAGAAAATGACTCGTTCTTTCAATAAACGCGAATAAATATCGTAAGAACGTTCACCTCTTGAGGTTTGCTCTACAACCATAGGAATTACACTCATATTTACCTCTTTCAATCCAATTTAATAAAATTTAATGCATTCAGTTATTCTACCTGAAAATTCAAATTTTTCTAACTCGAATATTTCTTATCGCGATAAAAAAGTGCGGTCAAAATTATTAAAATTCTGACCGCACTTAATCACGCAAAAATTAATTGTTTAAAACACTAATAAATTATGCTTGTGTATTCATCACTTCATCAAAAGAAGCAGCTTTTTCAGTCACTTGTGCTTGTGCAAGTACTGCATCAACAGCTTGTTCCTCTAATACAACGTTACGAATATTATTCATTAACTCTTTATTTTTGCTGTAATATTCAATAACTTCAGCTGGCTGTTCATAAGCAGAAGCAATTTCTTCGATCATTGCTTTTGCACGAGCTTCATCCACTTTTAATTCGTTAGATGCAATGACTTCTGCTAATAATAAACCAACTTGCACGCGGCGTTTCGCTTGTTCTTCAAATAACTCACGCGGTAATTGTGCGGCTTGTTCATTGTTACCACCAAAACGTTGTGCAGCTTGACCACGTAATACTTCGATTTCTTGTTCTACTGCAGCAGCAGGTACTTCAATGACATTTTGCTCGAGTAAACCATCAATAACTTGACCTTTTACTTTAGCTGTTAATGCATTTTTTAATTCACGCTGCATATTTTTGCGAATTTCATTACGTAAATCATCGATAGTTTTCGTATTTGGACCAAATTTCGCTACGAACTCATTTGTTAACTCAGGTAATACCATCACTTCAACTTTTTTCAAATTAATTGCAAATTTAGCTGCTTTACCTTTTAAGTTTTCAGCATGGTATTCCTCTGGGAATGTCACATTGATATCAAATTGTTCACCTGCTTTATGACCAACGATACCTTCTTCAAAACCTGGGATCATGCGACCTTGACCCATGAATAAAGTAAAGTCTTCTGCTTTACCACCTTCAAATTCTTCACCATCAACAGAACCAACGAAATCGATCACAACGCGATCTTCTGCTTTAGCCGCATCAGTATTTTCTGCCCAAGTTGCTTGTTGTTTACGTAATACTTCGATCATTTTTTCGATATCTGCATCCGTAATTTCAACAACTGGTTTTTCTACTTTGATTTGTTCTAAACCTTTTAATTCAACTTCTGGATACACTTCAAAAGTAGCAGTGAAAACTAAATCTTTACCTGCTTCAAACTGCTCAACTGCAAAAGACGGGCGACCCGCTAAATTAACTTTTTGTTCAATCATTACATTGAAAAAGTGGCTTTGTAATAATTCGCCCAATACATCATGACGGACAGATGGTCCAAAACGTTTTTCAATAATGTGTGGTGGTACTTTACCTTTACGGAAACCATCAACGCGCGCAGTTTTTGCAACACGTTTTAATTCTTCACGTACTGCGCTTTCAACAGTGTCAGATGGAACGGTGATTTGAACACGACGCTCAAGACCTTGAGTTGTTTCAATAGTAAATGACATTATATTACCTCAAAATGAATTTGCACTCGGCGAACGCACACACCGAACACGTTAGTAAAAATTAAAGTTAAAAATAACCGACGAATTATAACGAGATAAAACACATCAGTCGAGAAAATGCCGAACAAAAACGTATATTTGTACATTTTTTGAACTAAAATAAAAAGGAAAGCATTGAGGGCTTTCCTTTCTCATGTTTACTGACTGATTACAGCGCTTTTGGTAAGCGGATTTTTTGTCCTGGAAAAATTTTATCAGCATCTTTGATGACTTCTTTATTAGCCTCAACAATCGCGGTATATTTTGTGCCATTGCCATAAGTTTTTTCCGCAATTTTCCACAACGTGTCACCCTTTTGAATCACATAAAATTCATCTTCACCCGCTAAACGTTCACCATTTTTAATGGTCACATTATCGACTTTCACTTCCGTAATACCTGCAACATTACCAGCCATCAATATCACTTTCTCTAACACGCTCGCTGAATCGACTGTGCCTTCAATAATTGCAACACCCTCTTCGACTTTCACAACAACATCTTCAATGCCTGGGTTGTCTTCTTTGATATGCTGAGCAACTGCATCAGCAGCATCTTCTTTTTTTGAAAATAGTTTACGACCAATCTCACCAACGAAATCAAATAATCCCATATTAAATTCCTCATTGTTATTAAATACTCGTCAACCACCTTAACTAAATAATTTGATGAAGTCCATTGTTAAGCAGAATATTTACACTATTTGAAAATTCTTTCTTAAATTTGACTGCACTTTAAGCAATTTGCGCTAGAATATTAGTTTTAAATTCAATGAAAGGGTATTCACATGCGTTGGCGTGGTCGTAGAGAAAGTACAAATGTGGAAGATAGGCGTTCCGCAGTAGGTCATGGTGGAGGTAAAAAATCGGGCATTCTAGGCTTAATTATCCTCCTTATTAGTGCCTATTATGGTATTGATTTATCAGGCTTAGTCGGTACACCAGATCTTGGTTTACAGCAGTCTTCTGCTCTTAATCAACAAGAAGAACAAGAACTAAATAGCTTATCTCGCGTAGTACTGGCTGACACAGAAATTGTGTGGGATAACTATTTTGCTCGTCACAATCAACGCTATCAAGCACCTATTATGGTGTTATATAACGGTGTTACTCATACTGCTTGTGGCACAGGACAATCCGCGATCGGACCATTTTACTGCCCAAATGATAACAAAGTATATCTTGATTTATCCTTTTATAGTGACATGAAACATAAGCTTGGTGCCGGTGGTGAAGCAGCTTTCGCTTATGTCATTGCCCATGAAGTCGGACACCATATTCAAAATCAATTAGGTATCCTTCCACAAGTCAACCGTCTACGTCAACAAACAAACCAAAGCGAAGCGAACCGCTTATCAGTCAAATTAGAATTACAAGCAGACTGCTTTGCTGGGGTGTGGGGACACCAAGCAGCGAAAACAGGTTTATTTGAAAGTGGTGATATCGAAAAAGCCTTTAATGCTGCCGAGGCAGTTGGTGACGATCGTTTACAAAAACGCAGCCAAGGTTATGTTGTACCAGATAGCTTTACTCATGGCACTTCAGCACAACGTTTACAATGGTTTAAACGTGGTTTAAATACAGGTGATCCGAACCAATGTAATACATTCCAATAATGTCTACTCATTTTCATCGTTGTTAAAAGTACGGTCAAAAAATATAACATTTTGACCGTACTTTTTGTTAATTTTTTGTAAAAATAAAAAACAAATATTTTGTATCTTATCTAAACAAAAGCTAGTACAAAACTGCATCCACAACCAAAATAACAGAATTAAAATTCAAAAATTAAAAAACAATTAGAATTTAACACTAATGAAATTATAATAAATGCACTAAAAAGCAAATTAAATACCAAATTTTTATTTGACAGCCCGTTTTTTATCAGTAAGATGAGAAACATCCAGTTTCCAATAATGGTTTGATTTTATGTGCAATATTGTTTCTTTATCACTCAATCTTCTGCTCTCACCTCAGTTGTGCGGCTAAGTTGTGGATAAAAAACAGTAAACAAAAAATCCAATCAATTTGACCCGCACTAAATAGGCGGGTTTTTTTATCGAAATTTTCTAAAAACACACCGCACTTTAGTCAAAAAACTAAACGTAAGGAACACAACATGGCAAACAATAATATCATCATTTTCGATACAACATTACGTGACGGTGAGCAAGCCTTAAAAGCCAGCTTAACAGTAAAAGAAAAATTACAAATTGCGTTAGCGTTAGAGCGTTTAGGCGTTGATATAATGGAAGTCGGCTTCCCCGTTTCTTCGGCAGGAGACTTCGAATCTGTACAGACTATTGCGCGCCATATTAAAAATAGTCGTGTTTGTGCATTATCTCGTGCTGTAGATAAAGATATTGATGCTGCTGCTGAAGCCTTAAAAGTTGCAGAAGCATTTCGTATTCATACCTTCATTGCAACCTCAGCATTACATGTAGAGAGCAAATTACGTCGTACTTTTGATGATGTGGTGGATATGGCAATTCAGGCAGTAAAACGTGCCAGAAATTATACTGATGATGTTGAATTTTCTTGTGAAGATGCGGGGCGTACTGGCGTTGATAATATCTGTCGTATTGTTGAGGCTGCTATTAATGCTGGTGCAACAACCATCAATATCCCTGATACAGTAGGTTACACTTTACCAACCCAATTTGGCGACATTATTCATAATGTGATGAACCGTGTACCCAATATCGATAAAGCAATTGTTTCAGTGCATTGCCATAACGACTTAGGTATGGCAACAGCAAACTCCTTAACAGCGGTGCAATATGGTGCAAGACAAATCGAATGTACGATTAACGGTATTGGCGAACGTGCAGGTAATACGGCATTAGAAGAAGTCGTGATGGCAATCAAAACTCGTCAAGATATATTCAAGGGATTAGATAGTAAAATTAATACTCAAGAGATTCATCGTGTTAGCCAAATGGTGAGTCAACTATGCAACATGCCAATCCAGCCAAATAAAGCTATCGTGGGTTCTAACGCGTTTGCACATTCATCGGGCATCCATCAAGACGGTATGCTAAAACATAAAAATACTTACGAAATTTTATCTCCAGAGAGTATTGGCTTGAAAAAAGAACAATTAAACTTAACTGCCCGTTCTGGGCGCGCAGCAGTAAAAAGTCATATGGAAACAATGGGTTATCAAGAAAGTGACTATAATTTAGATAAACTTTACCAAGCCTTCTTAAAATTGGCGGATAAAAAAGGTCAGGTTTTTGATTACGATTTAGAAGCATTAGCATTTATCGACATGCAGCAAGGCGACGAAGATCGCTTAACCTTAGATGTGATCACTTCACAATGTATTAGCCACTTACCTGCTTCGGCATTTGTGCAAGTTGAATTAGATGGTAAGAAAGTCAGTCAAGTATCAAACGGTGGAAATGGTCCAGTGGATGCAGTTTACAATGCGATTTTGGCGATCACAGGCCTAGAGATAAAAATGTTGAACTACAATTTAACAGCTAAAGGTGAAGGTGCAGAAGCTTTAGGGCAAGTAGACATTGTAGTCGAACACGATGGCAGACGCTTTCACGGTGTTGGTTTAGCAACAGATATTGTCGAATCCTCCGCTAGAGCATTAATCCATGCCATCAATGCGATTTATCGTTCACAAAAAGTAGCAGATTTAAAATTACATAAAATTGCAAGTGTATAAAAAAACACCACACTTTTGCAGTAGTGTGATGGTTTTCCTTCTAAACCACTGAATGGAATTCATATTTTTAAGAAAATTTAGCCTGTTTGAACTAACGAGGTTGGTGAGTTCTAAACTTCTCGTCAAAAAATGTGAATAGAAAGAGGGGAAAAAAACTTAGCAGGGTTATCTTTCTTTATGGTTATTTTTCTTTGACAAAACAAAGAAAAGTAGCAAATAACACAAAGCAAATAAACAAGCTTAAGACAATCAAGTTTAATCAAAAAACAAAGGAATCCTAAATGCAAACATTCAATATCGCCGTCTTAAGCGGTGACGGAATTGGTCCAGAAATCATGGCAGAAGCCATTAAAGTATTAGATGTTGTTCAACAAAAATACCATTTCAAATTAAACTACCGCATGTTTGATGTAGGTGGAATTGCGATTGATCGCCATGCTACACCACTACCAGAGGCTACGTTAAAAGGCTGCGAAGAAAGTGATGCAATTTTGTTTGGCTCAGTTGGTGGTCCGAAATGGGAAAATCTACCACCAACTCAACAACCTGAACGTGGAGCATTATTACCATTACGTAAACACTTTGCGTTATTTTGTAATTTACGCCCAGCCACACTTTATCAAGGTTTAGAGAAATTCTGTCCATTACGTGCCGATATTGCAGCGAAAGGCTTTGATATGGTGACTGTACGAGAATTAACAGGTGGCATTTATTTTGGTCAACCAAAAGGCCGTGAAGGCGAAGGAGCTACTGAAAAAGCCTTTGATACAGAAGTGTATCACCGTTATGAAATTGAACGTATTGCTCGTGTTGCTTTTGACACCGCGATGAAAAGGAGCAAACACGTCACGTCAGTTGATAAAGCTAACGTATTAATTAGCTCCGTATTATGGCGTGAAGTCGTCACTGAAGTCGCAAAAGATTACCCAAAAGTGAAACTAGATCATATCTATATTGACAATGCGACTATGCAATTGATCAAACAACCTGAATTTTTTGATGTTTTACTGTGTTCAAATATCTTTGGTGACATCATCTCAGATGAATGTGCCATGATCACAGGTTCGATGGGGATGTTGCCTTCTGCTAGTCTTAATGAACAAGGATTTGGTCTATATGAGCCTGCTGGTGGTTCAGCACCTGACATTGCAGGCAAAGGTATTGCTAATCCAATTGCACAAATTCTTTCTGCTGCCATGATGTTACGTCATAGTTTTAACTTAAACGATGCGGCCACAGCAATTGAAAACGCAGTGAAAAAAGTCCTCGTAGAAGGACACCGGACCGCAGACTTAGCCGATGAAAGCCAACCCATTTCAACCAAAGCAATGGGCGATTTAATCGCACAAGCGGTGAAATAAAACTTTTAAAAAATTGACCGCACTTTTCATTGATATTCAGATAAATTCCCTTCGGTTTCGCCTGAGTGTCAGGAAACTTTTAGGAAAATGTCCTTTAAGTAAAGAAAAGCAAAATCGCAGGGGCACCTTTCTTTTGGTTACTTTTCTTTGGTCAAACAAAGAAAAGTAATAGAGAAAGCATGAAGAATAACATCATTAAATCCCAAACTTTATTAGGAATAATACAATGTCCAAAACCCTATACGAAAAACTCTTTGACGCTCATATCGTCCACGAATCTGCTGGTGAAACACCGCTGATTTATATTAATCGCCATTTGGTACATGAAGTCACATCGCCACAAGCCTTTGATGGTTTACGAGCAATGGGACGAGCAGTTCGTCAACCAAGTAAAACTGTCGCAACAATGGATCATAACGTGCCTACTGATAGCCGTGATTTAGCTGGCTCTGGTGAAATGGGGCGTATTCAAATGGTGGAATTAGCCAAAAATACCGATCAATTTGGTATCACCCTTTATGATATTAACCATATCAATCAAGGGATCGTACATGTTATGGGACCTGAACAAGGCTTAACCTTACCCGGTATGACCATTGTATGTGGTGATTCTCACACTGCAACGCATGGCGCATTTGGAGCATTAGCTTTTGGTATTGGTACCTCGGAAGTAGAACATGTGTTAGCCACCCAAACCATTAAGCAAGCCCGTGCGAAAAAAATGAAAATTGAGGTACGCGGTAAAGTACGTGAAGGCATAACAGCTAAAGATATCGTGCTAGCTATTATCGGCAAAACAACAATGGGTGGTGGCACAGGGCATGTTGTGGAATTCTGTGGTGAAGCTATTCGTGATCTTTCTATGGAAGGTCGCATGACTGTGTGTAATATGGCGATTGAATTAGGTGCCAAATCGGGCATTATTGCGCCAGATGAAACCACATTTGCTTATTTGAAAGATAAACCCTATGCACCAAAAGGTAAAGATTGGGATGATGCTCTCACTTATTGGCAAACGTTGTATAGCGATGACGATGCGCAATTTGACACAATAGTGACTTTAGAAGCTAGCGACATTCAGCCTCAAGTTACTTGGGGAACGAATCCCGGACAAGTCATTGGTATTGAGCAAACCATCCCCAACCCTGCTGAGATGGCTGATCCAATCGAACGCCAATCAGCAGAAAAAGCTTTGGCTTATATGAACTTACCACATAGTATCAAATTAACAGATGTTACGATTGACAAAGTTTTCATTGGTTCTTGCACTAATTCACGTATTGAAGATTTGCGTGCAGCAGCAGCGATAGCTAAAGGGCGTAAAGTCGCAGCAGGTGTCCAAGCTCTCGTCGTACCCGGCTCAGGTTTAGTACGTGAACAAGCAGAAAAAGAAGGCTTAGATAAAATCTTTATTGAAGCAGGTTTTGAATGGCGCTTACCAGGCTGTTCAATGTGTTTAGCTATGAACAATGATCGACTCGTACCAGGTGAGCGTTGCGCTTCAACAAGTAACCGTAATTTCGAAGGGCGCCAAGGGCGTGGAGGACGTACTCACTTAGTTAGCCCAGCAATGGCAGCGGCGGCAGCGGTTTATGGTAAGTTTGTTGATATTCGCAACGTGGAATTAAATTAAACTTGTTAAAATCAACCGTACTTTTCACAGCTACTCAACGATCACCCCATGTAAACTTGCCCAAATGCAGTGGGAATTTTTAGGGGAATAATGTTGCGTAGCAAAGTGGAGACAACTTATTTTCCGTGAAGAAAATCCACACGGAAAGAGATAAAAGTAGTTTAATCAGAGTGTGTTTTTACTCCTTTTTTGTACAAGCCAAAAAGAGAGAGGACGCAAGTAACGATAATGGTAAAAGTAAAGATAACAGTAATTAAGAGAGAAAAACGATATGCCTAAAGAATTTAAACAACATACTGGTATCGCTGTTCCACTTGATGCGTCGAATGTCGATACCGACGCAATTATTCCAAAACAATTTTTACAAAAAGTGACTCGAGCTGGCTTTGGCGCGCATTTATTCCATGAGTGGCGTTTCTTAGATGATGAAGGAAAGCAACCCAATCCAGATTTCGTACTTAACTATCCTCGCTATCAAGGTGCAAGTATTTTATTAGCTCGTGAAAATTTTGGTTGTGGTTCTTCTCGTGAACACGCACCTTGGGCGCTCGATGATTATGGTATTCGTGTCATTATTGCACCAAGTTTTGCTGATATTTTTTACGGTAATAGTTTAAATAACCAGATGTTACCTATTCGTTTAAGTGAGCAAGAAGTAGACGAATTATTTAAATTTGTAGTCACCAATGAAGGGGCGAAAATTACTGTAGATTTGGAAGCACAAACAGTCAGGGCAAATGGCAAAATTTATCCATTTGAAATCGATAGTTTCCGCCGCCATTGCTTATTAAATGGTTTAGACAATATTGGCTTAACATTACAACATGAAAGTAAAATTGCCGAATATGAAAGTAAAATTCCTGTATTTTTACGCTAATTTTAAAAAAGAGATGGAATCCCATCTCTTTTTTAATTTCAGATCTCAATTTTACTTCACATCAATTGGTTCCTTTAAGTGATCATTTGCATTAACAGTAATCTGTTAACTAATCACGAATAAAATTAAAACAGCTTCTCTGCCAACAAAAGATAATCTTCATTCCTTTTGTCAACTCCATGTATTTCATTAAATAAAAAAAACAAGTACATTTATCCGGAATAACAAAAATAGCTATATCCTTGTATTCCCTGATAAAAGTTATTTACTCACTGTACAAAATTGTGTCAGAATACCAAGGATTTTAAAAAACGCTTTTGTAAAAATAATGAGAATAAAACATGCAAAAACGCCTTGTGGACTTTATTAAAAAGCAATATGCATTTACTCTTGCCTGTACAGAAAACGACTTACCTTGGGCAAACGGACTTTACTATGTCTTTGATGAAGACTTGAAGCGATTAATTTATGTGACTGGTGAACAAACTCATCATGCTAAAATCATCATGAAAAATCCTCAAGTAGCAGGGACGATTTTTGTTCCTACTCGCTTTGTTCCTTCATTGCAAGGTGTGCAATTTACTGGCAAATCCAAACAGCTCTATGGTAAAGAAGCGGAAACTGCTTTCCAACTCTACGAAGAGACTTACTCTCATCAGCTCATCCGCCGACTTTCAGTATGGGAAATTGAATTAGAATATGTACGTTTAGTCGATAATTCATTAGGATTATTTAGCACAATAGAATGGAAAAAGGGACAAGAAGTTGAAGAGGAAGATCTCAGTTTATTTCTTAAATAATATTGTGACTGATAATACAACACCAATTCAATCAAAAAGGCAGCTTAACATCAGCTGCCTTATTTTTAGCTCCAAGTTAGACGATCTTTCACAAGAAAGAAATTCGCTCATCTGAGTCAAACAGAACAATAGTATAAAATTACTCACAATTTATTGTTAACGTAATTGTAATTGGCGACGAATACGGCGAAGTAATAGAAAGACCCAAGGCCATAATAGACCACTCGCCAGCGCCCCATAAATCTCTTGCCAATTAAATGCAGCACTATGCAAGAATAGTTCAATTAGAAAAATGCTAATTCTGATAGCAAATACAAAGCAAACTACGAGCAAGCTTTGCATCCACAAAGATAAATTACGTAAAATCAGGTGATTTAAAGCAACTAAATAAATAAACACCGATAAGACTAATGCATGTACACCTAAAATTGAGCCAAGTACTAAATCCCAAACCACACCAAGTACAAATGCCGTTCCAATACTCACTTTATTTGGTACTGAAAGCGCCCAGTATAACAAGACTAAGACTAACCAAGCTGGTTTAAAATTTTGGAAATCTGCAGGCCAAGGCGCAATTTCCATCACTAATGCCACAATAAAAGTACAAATGAGGATTAACCATTGTAATAAAAAGCGCTTTTCCATTACTCTTCCTCTCTTTGTTGTGGCTCTGACACAGGTAATGCTTGATTATTTTCGGCTGGATTCTCTAAGATTGGGTTAACATCTTCCCCTACAGGTAAATGATTATCTACTTCTTCTTTTACTAATGTTTTTTTCACTTTATCCGCTTCTGCGCCTTGGTTTTCTAAACGTTGCTGTACTGTGCGACGAATATCCTCTGGTGAAATAGATTGAACTTTTCGCATCTCTTCATTCGTTGGCCACAATAATAATACGTAACGTAAGCGTTCTATAGAAGCCAATGGTTTTGCCGTGACTGTAGCAAAATAATTTTGCCCATCACGTGATACAGATTCAACAATTGCAACAGGATAGCCTTCCAAAAAACGTCCACCTAATCCCGATGTAACCAATAAATCACCTTTTACAATATCCACTGAACGAGGCACATTATCTAACGTTAATTCATCATTACGTCCTGTGCCACTTGCAATTAAACGCACATCATTGCGTAATACTTGTACTGGAATCGAATGGGTTACATCAGTCAATAACAATACACGACTCGTATTTTCGCCCACAGAAACAATTTGTCCAACGATACCTTTTTCATCAATAATTGGCTGACCAACATAAGCGCCATCACGCTGCCCTTGATTGATAACAACTTGTTTACGATAAACATCGGTTTCTGCGGTCAGTACTTCAGCAATTTTCTTATATTCATCAGTACGTAAAGGTGAGTTAAGGAGTAAACGAAGACGCTGGTTTTCGACTTTAAGTTGATCTAATAACAATAAATCTGCATTTTTTTCGCGTAGCTGATCACGTAACACTTTGTTTTCAATTTGTAGTTTATTCGTATCAACTAAGTTATCAGACACTTCATCCAGTACAGTACGAGGTGTATTAGCAAGGTAATATAATCCACCAATTGCTGTTTCCATAACACTACGAGCTTTAATCATCGCATTAGTTTGTCCATCAGACACAATTAATGCGATAGATGCAATAATAGCTAAAATTAAACGAAGACCTAAAGGCGGAGCCTTTCCAAAAATGGGTTTCATACCTGAATCAGACTAGTAATGTCAGCAATAAAAAGGTGAGGAAAAGTGCGGTCAAATTTACCGCACTTTTGTATGAAATTAAATATCGTCACTAAAAATATCGCCACCGTGCATATCAATCATTTCTAACGCTTCACCACCACCGCGTGCAACACAAGTTAATGGATCTTCAGCAATAATGACTGGCACGCCAGTTTCTTTCGAAAGCAACGCATCAATATTACGAATAAGCGCGCCACCGCCAGTTAAAACCATACCGCGCTCAAAAATATCTGCAGCATGCTCTGGCTGGCATTCTTCTAGTGCTGTACGTACTGCCGCAACAATACCATTTAAAGGCTGTTGAATAGCTTCCAATACATCACGAGAAGTTAATTTAAAGGAACGAGGTGCCCCTTCTGCTAAATTATGACCATGCACCTCAATTTCACGAATTTCATCGCCATCTTGGATACATGCAGTTCCAATCTCTTGTTTAATACGTTCTGCAGTTGGCTCACCAATAATTGAACCAAATGTTTTGCGTACATAAGAAATAATGGCCTCATCAAAACGATCACCACCAATGCGTACAGAAGAGGAATAAACGATACCATTTAATGAAATCACTGCCACTTCAGTAGTACCGCCACCGATATCAATCACCATTGAACCTGTTGCCGTCGATACAGGTAACTTAGCACCAATAGCGGCTGCCATTGGTTCTTCGATTAAATAAACTTCACGCGCACCCGCGCCAATAGCGGATTCTTTAATCGCACGGCGCTCAACCTGAGTCGCGCCAGCAGGTACACATACTAAAACACGTGGACTTGGTCGCATAAAGTTACCGCTATGTACTTGTTTAATAAAATATTGCAACATTTTCTCAGTCACAAAAAAATCGGCAATTACCCCGTCTTTCATTGGGCGGATTGCGGCAATGCTTTTGGGCGTACGTCCTAACATCAATTTTGCATCTTTACCGACAGCAGCAATACTTTTTAACGCACCAGAACGCTCTTGCCGAATAGCCACGACAGAAGGCTCATCTAAGACAATACCCTGCCCTTTAACATAAATGAGAGTATTAGCTGTACCAAGATCAATCGACAGATCATTTGAAAATAAACCACGAATTTTTTTGAATAACATAAGAATTCCGCTGAACTAAATTGAATGATGAATACTCGAGTTTGAGTATTGAAAAAATTGTCATAAATGTACCAAAAAATGTACCTTTATAACAGAAAATTTTCTGTAAATTATCGAAAATTGCCTTGTCTTTCCTATTTAAGCATTCTTTAATAGCATAATATCCAATTGATTCTCTCTCTACCTAGTATTGTGCTTGCTTTCACGGTAGCGGAGTGTCAAACTTGCGCTAGTTTAATGTATGTCGTTTTTCATTTGAAAAAGGAACAACCTATGTCAAAGATTAAGAAAAGTAAGTTATCGCAAGATCCTAACTATCAAGAAGAACTTGCCAAATATGAAAACCCTATCCCTAGCCGTGAATTCATCCTCGACATTATTCGCCAACATAATGCCCCTATTTCAAAAGAAGAGTTATTCGCCATATTTTCACTTAAACAAGAAGAACAACAAGAAGCCATGCGCCGCCGTTTACGTGCGATGGAAAATGATGGGCAACTTGTTTTTACTAAACGTAAACGTTATGCCCTACCAGAAAAATTAGATTTATTAAAAGGCAGCGTATTAGGTCATCGTGATGGCTATGGTTTTCTACAAGTGGAAGGCAAAGACAGCGATTGGTTCATCCCAAATAACCAAATGCAACGTGTCATGCATGGCGATTATGTGCTTGCTCAACCAAATGGATTTGATCGACGAGGTCGCCAAGAAGTCCGTATCGTCCGTGTATTACAACAACGTAAAAAACAAATTGTAGGGCGTTTTTTCCTTGAAGATGGTATTGGCTATGTTGTGCCTGATGATAGTCGTATTAATCGCGATATTTTGATCCCAAATGAACATCGTCAAGGTGCACGTATGGGACAAGTCGTCGTAGTTGAATTAAAACCTCGTACTGCGACATTTACTCAACCTGTCGGTATGATTACTGAAGTACTGGGCGAAAACATGGCAAAAGGTATGGAAGTTGAAATTGCGATTCGTAATCACGATATCCCACACCAATTCCCTGAAGCGGTGTTAAAACAAGTCGCAAAACTCAGTGAAGAAGTACCAGAACAAGCAAAAGAAGGTCGCGTCGATTTACGTCAATTCCCATTAGTGACTATTGATGGCGAAGATGCACGTGATTTTGATGATGCGGTTTTTTGTCAGAAAAAACGAGGTGGTGGCTGGACCCTTTGGGTCGCAATTGCTGATGTGAGCTATTATGTGCGCCTACGTAGCGCACTAGATGCCGAAGCACATGCACGCGGTAACTCGGTATATTTTCCAAACCGAGTTGTACCAATGCTACCCGAAATTCTCTCTAATGGACTTTGTTCACTCAATCCACAAGTCGACCGTTTATGTATGGTCTGTGAGCTTAACGTTTCAACTAAAGGCAAAATCACGGGTTATACATTTTACGAAGCTGTTATGAACTCGCATGCACGTTTAACCTATACCAAAGTTGCACGTATTCTGGAAGGTGATCAAGAGTTATGCGAGCGTTACCATAACCTCGTTCCGCATTTACAAGAACTACACAAAATGTATCAAGCACTTATCGCAGCAAGACATCAACGCGGTGCCATTGATTTTGAAACTATTGAAAGTAAATTTGTTTTTAATGAAATGGGACGCATTGAACGTATTGAACCTGTTATTCGTAATGACGCACATAAAATCATCGAAGAATGTATGATCTTAGCCAATATTGCAGCGGCTAGTTTTGTTGAAAAACACCAAGAACCTGCTCTATTCCGTATTCATGCAGGTCCAAGTGAAGAAAAAATTACCGCTTTCCGCGGTTTCTTGAATGAATGTGGTTTAGGCTTAGGTGGTGGTACGAAACCAACAACCGCTGATTATGCCGAATTGTTAGAGCAAGTACGAGAACGTCCTGATCATGAACTGATTCAAACTATGTTATTGCGCTCATTAAGCCAAGCTGTTTATTCACCTGATAATATTGGTCATTTTGGTCTGGCTTTAGAAGAATACGCGCATTTTACTTCACCAATTCGGCGCTATCCTGACTTAACCCTCCATCGTGGCATTAAATATATTTTAGCTAAATTAAAAGGTTCAAAACGCAAAACAACCGATACTGGAGGATATCATTATTCCTTCGATGAAATGGATCTATTAGGTGATCATTGCTCAATGACTGAACGTCGTGCCGATGATGCGACTCGAGATGTTGCTGACTGGTTGAAATGTGAGTACATGCAAGATCATGTCGGTGAAGAGTTTAGTGGTGTTATTTCTTCTGTCACTGGCTTTGGCTTATTCGTACGCTTAGATGATTTATTCATCGATGGTTTGGTACATATTTCGACTTTAGATAATGATTATTACCAATTTGACTTAGCTAAGCAGCGCTTAATTGGTGAAAATAGTGGTATGATCTATCGACTTGGTGACAAAGTACGTATTAAAGTAGAAGCCGTGAGTCTTGAACAACGTCAAGTGGATTTTTCTTTAGTGGCAAGTGAACGCAAGCCACTACGCCAAGGTAAAACCTTAAAAGATAAAATAAAGAAAAATCAGCGTTATGCAGAAAGTATTGAAAAGCAACGCAACAAAAGCAAAGGACGCCAAAGTGCGGTCAGAAAATCAAAAGTTTCAAACAAATCATCTAGCAACAAAACAAAGTCAAAATCAGCCAAAAAGAGAAAATAAATGAGTGAAAATATTTATGGCATTCATGCAGTGGGTGCGTTTTTAAATCATGCACCAGAGCGCTTAATTGAAGTCTATGTTTTAAAAGGGCGCGAAGATAAGCGCTTACAACCACTGTTAAATGAACTACATAATTTAGGCATTTCAGTGCAATTCTTAAACCGGCAAACCTTAGATAAAAAAGCAGACGGTGAAGTTCATCAAGGAATTATCGCTCGTGTACAGTCTGCTAAAGAGCTCAATGAAGCCGATTTAGATAATATTTTAGCCAATAAAACTCACCCATTATTATTAGTGCTTGATGGTGTCACAGATCCACATAATTTAGGTGCTTGTTTACGCACTGCTGATGCTGCTGGGGTTTGTGCAGTGATTGTCCCTAAAGATAAATCTGCACAGCTCACTTCTATTGCCCGTAAAGTTGCTTGTGGTGCAGCAGAAGTGATGCCTTTAATCCGAGTAACGAATTTGGCACGGACTTTACGTGATTTACAACAGCAGCATAATATTTGGGTCGTCGGTACTGCTGGTGAAGCAACAGAAACCTTATATCAAACCAAATTAACGGGAGGATTAGCTTTAGTAATGGGAGCTGAAGGCGATGGCATGCGCCGCCTGACTCGTGAGCATTGCGATCAATTAATTAGTATTCCAATGGCAGGTTCAGTTTCCTCTCTAAATGTGTCTGTGGCGACAGGCGTATGTCTATTTGAAATTGTGCGCCAACGTTTAGCTTAAAACTTTCACAAAACAAGACCGCACTTTAACTCATAAAAAGCCTAGCACAATGCTAGGCTTTTGATTGGTAGAAAACTCAACTTAGTTGATTACACCGCAAGCCATACGTGGACCGCCACCGCCTAATGGTGCAGGATGATCTGAGTGATTATCGCCACCAGCATGAATCATGATTGAACGACCTTTTACTTCATCTAAATGTTTTAAGCGCGGAGCTAACACAGGGTTAGTCGATGTACCATCTGCATTTACTGTTAACGCTGGTAAATCACCTAAATGTGCTTCATCAGACCATGGATAACCATGTTTACCTGCATTTTTCGGATCCCAATGACCACCCGCGCCTAAACCTGCAACAAGCTTGCCTTCTTTTTCTTTTGCTTCACAGCTTGGATTTTGGTGAATATGGAAACCATGTAAACCCACCGTTAATCCTTTTAATTCTGGTGTAAAGACTAAACCGTACGCGGATTCAGTAATCACAACTTTACCTGCATCCTGATTACCTTTGACTGGATCAAGTAACTCGACTTTCACTTCTAACATTTCACCACTGTGCTTATGATCTGCCGCATGGCTATGAGCAAATGCTGATGCTGCGACGCCACATGAAAGCATAAGTGCTAATACTGTTTTTTTCATATAACTCTCCTAAATTGAGTGTAAAATAATGCTAAATAGCCCTTGTATTTTAACGTAAAGCTATTTAAGTTTTTAGCCTTTTTGCAAAATAGTTTTTAAGAAACGTGCAGTATGTGAGCATTGTACCTCAGCAACCTGTTCTGGGGTACCTGTTGCAATGATCTGACCACCACCGCTTCCTCCTTCAGGACCTAAATCAATGATCCAATCTGCTGTTTTGATCACATCTAGATTATGCTCAATCACAACTATCGTATTGCCCTGATCACGTAAGCGATGTAACACGGTTAGTAGCTGCTTAATATCAGCAAAATGCAAACCTGTCGTAGGTTCATCAAGCACATACAAGGTTTTCCCTGTATCACGTTTTGATAATTCAGTTGCTAACTTCACGCGCTGTGCTTCACCACCAGATAAGGTCGTGGAGGATTGACCTAAACGAATATAAGATAACCCTACATCCATCAACGTCTGTAACTTACGTGCAATTTGTGGAATCGCATCAAAAAACTCACGTGCTTCTTCCACTGTCATTTCTAGCACTTGGTGAATTGTTTTGCCTTTATAACGAATTTCTAAAGTTTCGCGATTATAACGTTTGCCTTTGCATTGTTCACAAGGCACATAGACATCAGGCAAAAAGTGCATTTCAACTTTAATAACCCCATCGCCCTGACAAGCTTCACAACGCCCACCACGAACATTAAAACTAAAACGTCCGGGATTATAGCCTCGTGCACGTGCTTCTGGCACTCCTGAGAATAACTCGCGAATTGGTGTAAATAATCCAGTGTAAGTCGCAGGATTTGAACGCGGTGTTCGACCAATTGGACTTTGGTCAATATCAATCACTTTATCAAAAAATTCCAACCCTGAAATCGATTTATAAGGTGCATATTGTGTATTTTCTGCGCGATTTAAAGCATTTTGCGCCAAAGGAAATAAGGTATCATTAATCAATGTGGATTTCCCTGAACCTGATACCCCTGTCACACAAGTAAACAATCCCACTGGAATTTCTAAATTGACTGCTTTTAAGTTATTCCCTGTAGCACCATTTAATTTAAGTACTTTCTTCCTATCAAGTGCGGTCCGTTTTTGCGGAATTTCGATCTTTTCAATACCAGATAAAAATTTACCTGTAATCGAATGCGGATTTGCCATAATAGCTTTTGCTGTTCCTTCCGCAACTACTTGCCCCCCATGCACACCTGCTCCCGGACCAATATCAATGATATGATCTGCCGCCATAATGGCATCTTCATCATGCTCAACTACAATGACCGTATTGCCCAAATTACGCAAGTGAATCAACGTATTTAACAAACGTTCATTATCGCGTTGGTGTAAACCAATTGAAGGTTCATCTAATACATACATCACCCCCACTAAGCCCGCACCAATTTGGCTTGCTAAACGAATGCGCTGTGCCTCACCACCTGACAATGTTTCTGCTGAGCGCGAAAGAGAAAGATAATCCAAACCGACATTCACTAAAAACTGTAATCGTTCCTTAATTTCTTTCAAGATTTTTTCAGCGATTTGCGCCCGCTGCCCAGTTAAACTTAGCTCAGTAAAAAATTGTAGCGTTTCACCAATACTCTTCTCTGCTACTTCTGGCAAATTTGTGCTACCAATATACACATGGCGAGCTTCTTGGCGTAATCGAGAACCGCTACAATCATGACAAGGGCAAGTACTAATATTTTTGGCTAATTCTTCACGCACTGACATTGATTCTGTCTCTTTATAACGGCGTGACATATTATTCAAAATACCTTCAAAAGCATGGTGTCGTACAACAACATCACCACGATCATTCATATACTGAAATTCAATTTCTTCTTTACCCGAACCGTTTAAAATAATGTGCTGCACTCTTTTCGGTAATGCTTCAAATGGCAATTCAATATCAAAATCGTAATGTTTTGCCAATGAAGTCAGCATTTGATAATAATAAAAATTACGACGATCCCAGCCTTTCACTGCGCCACTTGCCAGAGAAATACTTGGATTTTGTACTACTCTTTTTTCATCAAAATATTGTTGCACACCTAGTCCATCGCAAGTTGGACAAGCACCCGCAGGATTATTAAAAGAAAATAAGCGTGGCTCTAATTCTGGTACAGAATAACCACAATGTGGGCAAGCAAAATTTGCAGAGAATACTAATTCCTCAGCGCTACTATCATCCATTGAAGCAACTACGGCTGTACCACCCGATAATTCCAATGCAGTTTCAAAAGATTCCGCTAATCTTGTGGATAAATCAGCACGCACTTTAAAACGGTCTACTACTACCTCAATAGTATGCTTTTTATGTAATTCTAATTTAGGTGCATCCGACAAATCACAAATCTCGCCATCAATTCGTGCACGAATATACCCTTGTGATGCAATTTGTTCGAGCAATTTCACGTGTTCACCTTTACGCTCCTTGACTACTGGCGCAAGTAACATCATTCGACTGTCCTCAGGTAAGCTCAACACTTTATCTACCATTTGACTAATTGTTTGTGCAGTTAACGCAACTTGATGAGTCGGACAGCGTGGCTCACCGACTCTAGCAAATAACAAACGTAGATAATCGTGGATTTCAGTGACAGTCCCCACAGTCGAACGCGGATTATGAGAAGTTGATTTTTGTTCAATCGAAATCGCGGGAGATAGCCCTTCAATATGATCCACATCGGGCTTTTCCATTAAAGACAAGAATTGGCGTGCATAGGCAGAAAGGGATTCTACATAACGACGCTGCCCTTCTGCATATAAAGTATCAAACGCCAAAGAAGATTTTCCTGAACCGGAAAGACCTGTAATTACAATTAATTTATCACGTGGAATAGTTAAGTTAATATTCTTTAAATTATGGGTTCTCGCCCCACGTACTTCAATTTTATCCATAAATATAAAAAGCCATTAGCAAGTGTTCAAATTGCGATCATTATCGCATATTCTCAAATAACTGTGCAAATATCCAGTTACACTTGTTTTAAACATAGATTTTTTTATTATTTTAGGGCAAAATAATAAGAATTTTCACCCCAATTCAAAATGAGAAAGAGGATTATATGGCTGGAGTAAATAAAGTAATTATCGTGGGAAATTTAGGCAATGATCCTGAAATTCGCACAATGCCAAATGGTGAAGCCGTAGCGAATATTAGTGTTGCAACAAGCGAAAGCTGGATTGATAAAAACACTAACGAACGTCGTGAAATCACAGAATGGCACCGCATCGTGTTCTACCGCCGTCAGGCTGAAGTGGCGGGGGAATATTTACGCAAAGGTTCAAAAGTGTATGTTGAAGGGCGTTTAAGAACGCGTAAGTGGCAGGATCAGAATGGCCAAGATCGCTATACTACCGAAATCCAAGGTGATGTTCTACAAATGCTAGACAGCCGCAACGATCGACCACAAGCAGGTGGCTATGCACCTCAAGCCTCTGCATCACAATACAATGCACCTGCTGGTGGCAACTATGGCAATAACTTTAGCTCACAACCTGCCCGTCCAGCACAAAAGCCCGCACCGCAAAATGAACCACCAATGGATATGGGCTTTGAAGAAGATAATATCCCGTTCTAAATCAGAATCAGAAATATCTATAAAAAGACGCTGCGCTATCAGTAGCGTCTTTTTATCACTTAAAATTCTGCTTAGCAAAGTCAACTCTGATCTTAAATGTTAATTTTTTCAACAAAAGTTATTGCTTCTTTTACACTATAATTTCTATTTTCAATAACATTCTGCTTTCCGACTTGCATGATTACCCTCTAGACTCAAATGTAAATAAATACACAAGCTAAAAAAAGACGGTCAAAATCGACCGCACTTTTTTCTCATCATCTGCTTATGATGTCTGCATTTCATAAGCTGCTAATGTATTAAACATTAACATTGCCACTGTCATTGGACCAACACCGCCGGGAACTGGTGTAATATAGCTGGCTTTTTCTGCTGCAACATCATATTCCACATCACCAACGAGTTTACCCTCGATACGATTGATACCAACATCAATGACCACTGCACCTTCTTTTACCCAATCACCATGAATAAACTGTGGCTTACCTACTGCCACAACTAAAATATCTGCTTGACGTACATGATGTTCAAGATCTTTGGTAAAACGATGAGTCACTGTCACCGTGCAACCTGCTAACAATAACTCTAATGCCATCGGTCTACCTACGATATTTGACGCGCCAACAATAACAGCATGTTGTCCATATAAATTAATACTCGTCGTTTCTAATAATTTCATCACACCGTAAGGAGTACAAGCGCGTAATGTAGGAATACGCTGACATAAACGCCCAACATTATAAGGATGAAAACCATCTACATCTTTTTCTGGTGCAATTCGTTCAATTACTTTCGTACTATCAATATGCTTCGGTAACGGTAGCTGAACTAAAATACCATCAACTTCTCTATCTTGATTAAGTTGCTCAATTAAAGCTAATAACTCATCTTCCGAAGTCACGTCAGGCAAGTCATAAGATTTGGACTGAATCCCAATTTCTGCACAACTTTTACGCTTACTGCCAACATAAACTTGTGAAGCGGGATCTGCTCCAACAAGAATTACCGCTAATCCTGGCGCACGCTTACCTTGTTGTATATATTGTTGTATTTTTTGTGCTATATCTGATTTAATTTTTTTAGACAATTCTGTGCCAGAAATCACTTGTGCAGTCATTAATCTGTCCTTTAATTTAGTGAAAGAAAACGTTTGCTATTTTGTCAGAAAACTAGTTCAAATGTAAGTGAAATTGAGATTAATTTGTGCGATTGAATGAAAAATAGAAAAAATTAATTGACTGGAATTAAAAGAAAACTATAATGCTACACATTCGTCGGCGAGTAGCGCAGCTTGGTAGCGCAACTGGTTTGGGACCAGTGGGTCGTAGGTTCAAATCCTATCTCGCCGACCACTTCCCCAATTTAGATATCCATTTGAAATGCGCCCTTAGCTCAGCTGGATAGAGCAACGGCCTTCTAAGCCGTAGGTCATTGGTTCGAATCCAATAGGGCGTGCCACATATATACTAAAAGTTCCTGCTTTAGCAAAATACTGGAAAATAAATTTTGTATTCTTGTTAGGGAACTCGGATTCAGTTCTCATTTTTTTTAACTCACTTCATTATATTGCAAGTTTATTTTTCTTTATTTACTCACATTTTCTCTTCTTCGCCCTTGCAATCACAAAACTTTTGATCTAGAATTTCCCTAACTTATTTTTAGCTCTTCTTTATGACTATATTTTAAATTAATACTAAAAGTATTTTTTTAACGGGGTAGCCAATACCTGCCAGTATTGGCTAGGATAATGGATATTAAGAACTTCCATTTGAAACAAATAAAAGCACACATATCTATTAAGGATTGATGAGTGTACTACTATCTGACTCCTTTTTCAATAAGACTGATATTTTAATCATATCCGTGCGAATAGTTCTTCAACAACAATACATAAGGAATTATATGCTAACGAAAGTAGTATATGTACATACTTATCTCAGATGTCGATTTGGACGAATTGAGAGAGTTCGAGCGCATTATCGCTCTAAACCTCATCAATAAGTGATAATAAGAACTAAAGGCCTAGATCAAACTAGGCCTTTTTTGGATACATCAATATCTCTTTTTAATATAATAGACTTACTACCCCTGTCGTTAATGCTGGAATATAGGTAACCATCATTAATGTCATCAACAATACTGCAATAAACCAAACATTATCTTTTGTCACACTCCAAATGTCTTTCTTAGCAATTGATGAGGCAGTAATCAAGACACTGGCTACTGGTGGCGTTTGCTGACCTGCTGCGATATTAAGGGTTAATATTATACCAAAGTGAATAGGATCAATGCCTAACTGGTTAATTAGTGGCATAACAATTGGGACAACGAGAATAATAGCTGCGGCACCATGTAAAAACATTCCAATAATAAATAGCATAATATTTAACATCATTAACACAACATATTTATTATCAGATATGCTCAAAATCGTCGATGCCATTTGCTGAGGAACTTGTTGTTCTGTTAAAAATAGACCAAGTACAGCAGAGGTTGCAACAAGTAACATGACAATAGACGTACCATTTACACTCTCAACTAATGCTTTATAAACTGCAATAATTGATAATTCTTTATAAATAAAGAAACCAATAATTAATGCTAATAATACTGCTAAGCCAGCGGCTTCTGTGGCTGTAGTAAAGCCTGAGATAATTCCTCCTAAAATAAGTACAGGTAATGTTAATGCCCAAAATGCATCTTTAAAAGCACTACATAATTTGCGTAAGCTAAAATGTTCTTCTCGAGGCAGGTTATATTTAACAGCGTAATAATAACACACCGCAAACATCCCTAATGATGCAATCCCACCTGCTGCAAGTCCTGCAATAAATAATTTCGAAATCGAAACATCAGCCATTGCACCATAAATAATCATTGGTAAAGATGGCGGGATGATGACAGCCAAAGAAGCAGAAGATGACGTCACTGCAGCTGAAAAACTAGAGCTATAACCTCTTTTTTTCATCGCTGGAATCAGGATAGAGCCTAATGCAGCAACATCAGCAACTGACGAACCAGAAATTTCAGCAAAGATCATTGAAACACCGACATTGACCATAGCAAGCCCACCACGGACAAAGCCAATTAACGCATTAACGAAATTGATTAATCTGACAGAGATCCCTCCTGTATTCATCAGCACGCCTGCAAGAATAAAAAGCGGAATTGCAAGTAATGAAAAATTAGAGGCACCATCAAAAACTGACAGTGCAACATTGTATACAGAATCAAAGCTATTAGTAGTTAACATACCGACTAAAGATACTATACCGATAGCAACAGCAATTGGCACATTAATCATCACAAGCATAATAAGACCAATAAGGACTAAGAATGCGATCATTGTATTTTCTCCCTTGCCATTTTCATCTCTACGTTACTTTCTACTTCTCTTAAGGCTTGTTCTATTTCTTCATCATCTTGTGTCTTGCCTTTCACCATAGAATGAAAAGCTTTTGGTATTGATAGCACTTCTGCAATAACAAATAATACACAACCAATTGGCAAAGCAGATTGCGCTGTTGCTAAAGAAATAAAATCAAGGCTCGTTAATGTTTCATCACCAAAAATAGATAGAACATAGAACCCAGCCCAAGCTAATAGACTAAAGAATCCAATAATTAGAACTTCTGTTATACAAAAAATTATTTTTCTTAGATGTATTGGTATTGAAGTAACAAAATTACCAAACCCCATATGATTACGATTTAGTGCACACAAAGCTGCCCCATAAAATGTAAGCCATGCCAGTAATATGGCAGAAACTTCGTCATACCAATATAATGATTTACCTAAAAATCGCGCAAAAATAGAGACAATAATGATTATGGTTAATGCGCTTAAAATAAGGACTGAAATAATGGTTAGGATTCTTTTTGCCAGATTAAATAATGTATCCATAAGAGTTTACTCCTGGTCATCTTCCTATTTAATCGCTTCCTGAATTTTATCTAACAGAGCCTTACCATTTGGTACTTCAGAAATAAACTCATCGTAAATCGGCTGGCTAGCGTCAATAAATGCTTGAATATCTACTTTATTAATCACCATGCCACTTTCAGATAATTTCTTCTCTAGCTCATTTTCTCGCTGTGCTGCTTGAGCATAGCCCCAAATTTGCGCTTCTTTAGCACCAGCTTCAATAATATGTCGTACGTTCTCTGGTAATTTTTTATAAGTATTAGTGCCCACTGTAAGATAGGCTGGAGAATATACATGGTTAGTAATACTCAGATACTTTTGTACCTCTTGTAACTTAGCTGCATAAATGTTGGTCAATGGATTTTCTTGACCATCTATTACGCCCGTTCTTAAACCAATAAATACATCTCCAAATGGAATTGGCGTTGGATTAGCGCCCCATGTTTTGAACATTTTCAGGCGCCAAGAACTACTTGGTGTTCTAATTTTCAGCCCTTTGAGATCTTTGGGCTTGTTAATTGGATGTGTATTATTTGTAATACTTCTAAAACCATTTTCCCAAAGCCCAATTATTTTATAGCCTTTCTTTTCAATTTCAGGCGCAATCAAAGGATAAAAAACATCTTTTTCAATCTTATTTAATTGCTCACGATTTGTGATCAAAAAAGGTAATTCAAAGATAGCCATTTGTGGAATATTTGTGGCAAGTGTTGAAGAAAGTAATGCGATATCGATAGTACCTAATTTCAATTTTTGTTGTGTATCTTTATCATTCCCTAATTGACCCGAGCCAAAAAACTTTAATTGATAGTTTAAGTTAGCTTGAGAGAGCTTGTTATTGGTTATTTCAACAAAATGCTGTGTCGTATCATACTGAAGCGAACCTAAACTGGCTGTCGTTGATACCACAAGATCTTTAGCTAAAGTAAAATGAGTGAGTAAAGATAGAGATGCTGCGATAGTTAATTGCTTAAATAATGATGCTTTCATAGTTAAAGCCTCCATTGGTGGTTTTATATCTAATAAGGATAAAAAGGCTTAATAAATCCCCCCTGCTTCATAAATAAATCATTTTAAGTATTTCATCAGCGTTCAATATAAACACTACAATTCATTTGTTCAATGGATGAAATAATGAATTTGTGATCGAAATCACGCTTTGACTCTCGTCAATAATGAGTTACAAGCGAAATCCTTTTGAATTTAAACCTATATTATCTGAGAAATAAATTCAATTATGTGAGATGTATCACATTATAAAAGTTAAAAATTTGGTTTAATACATCAAACAAAAGTTACAACAGAGATCTTTTGATCATCTATTTTATACCACATTTAGGAGAAGAATCATGACCAAAGCCACTATAGCACTGACTTTAGGCGATCCAGCAGGCATTGGACCAGAATTGGTTGCGAAGCTTTTAGCACAAGAAAATATTCGAGAAAAAGCAAACATCGTATTAGTTGCAGATAAAGACGAATTAGAAAAAGGAATGGAAATCGCAAAAGTGCGGTTTGTTTATGAAGAAATCTCTTTTAATAGTATGGCGCAATATGCATTTAAACGAGGCATTCCAGCCCTTATTGCACATAAATCTTCACATCCGACGCCTTTTGAATATGGCAAAGCAACAGAACAAAGTGGAGTTTATATACTAGAAACACTAAAAATTGCCTTAAACCTTGCCAAAATGGGTTACGTTCAAGCAATTTGCTTTGCTCCACTTAATAAACAAGCTATGCATAAGGGTGGATTGCGGTATCGAGATGAATTACACTGGTTTGCTGAACAAACTGATTTTAATGAATTCGTTTGTGAGCTGAATGTCGTTGATGATATTTGGGCAGCACGAGTCACATCTCACATTCCTTTCAAAGATATTGTGCCAAATTTATCAGTAAAAGCTGTGTTTGACTGCATTCATTTACTATACCGCTCTTTAGTACAAGCTGGTGTTGAGAAGCCTAAAATTGCAGTACAAGCTTTAAATCCACATGGTGGCGAAGGTGGTGTATTCGGTGATGAGGAAATGACAATCATTAAACCTGGTATGGAAAAAGCACGTCAAGCAGGCATTGATGTTTATGGTCCATTCCCAGGCGATACCACAATGCGTGAAGTAGAACGTTTAAAAATTAATGGTGTGGTATCGATGTATCACGATCAATTTTCTACCGCACTTAAAATTTTAGGATTTGAGCGTGGTGTCACTGTGCAAGGCGGAATTCCGATTCCTATCACAACGGCTAATCACGGCACTGCGTTTGATTTGCATGGTAAAAATGTTGCAATTCCGACCGCACTAGAAGCGGCATTTAATATTGCTGTGCGAATGGGAACAGGTGTGTTAAATCAAAAATAATCTTTGCTGAGGGTAACAAAATGACTAGAAAACCAAAAAAATTGCTCAATCATCCAAATGATGTACCAGCGGAACAATTAGAAGGTCTTTTATACGCTTGCGGTGGAAAACTGCTCAAAGTGGAAGGTTATAGCGGAGTAATTCGTCGTGATATCGACGATAAGCAAATCATCGTAGTAACTGGCGGAGGAAGTGGGCATGAACCTATGTTTGCTGGATTTGTCGGTAAAGGGCTAGCCGATGCAGCAGCCTTAGGCGAAATTTTTACCTCTCCATCACCAGACATTATCATTGAAACAACAAAAGCTGCTCAAAAAGGGCAAGGCGTGTTATTCGTGTATGGTAACTATGCTGGCGATAACATGAACTTTGATATTGCAGCGGAATTATTAGAAGAAGAAGGTATTCAAGTTAAAACAGTAAGAGTGACCGATGATATTTCTGCTGCGCCTCCTGAGAGAATGCAAGAACGACGCGGCGTAGCGGGCGATATGTATGTATTAAAAATTGCAGGTGCTGCTGTTGAAGCAGGTTATGATCTTGAAAAACTACATACTGTGACTACTAAAGCCAATTTTAATACACGCACAATGGGGGTAGCACTTGCTGCTTGTTCTATCCCACAAACAGGAAAATTCAATTTTGAGTTAGCCGATGATGAATTAGAACTTGGTATGGGGATTCATGGCGAAACAGGTGTAAGACGCCAAAAGTTAACAAGTGCAGATGAAATTAATCAGGAAATTGTTGAACGTATTTGTAACGATATTGGATTACATACTGGAGATCGTGTGTGTGTGACTATCAACAATCTCGGGGCAGCAACTTATACTGAATTGCTTATTGCCAATCGAAAAGTTCATCAAGAATTAGCCCAAAGAGGTATCCAAGTTTATGACACGCTAATTGGCTCTTACTGTACCTCACAGGAAATGGCAGGTTATTCTGTAACGCTTTTCCGTTTAGATGATGAGCTACAGAAACTATACGATTTACCTTGTGATGGCTTTGCATGGAGAAAATAAAATGAATGTAATCGAAACAAAAGCATTGTTGCTATATACCGCTGAAAAAATGATAGCAAGTGAACCAACTTTAACAGAGCTTGATTTAAAAATTGGCGATGGTGATCACGGTTTAGGTATGCTACGAGGCTTCACTGCGGTACAGGAACTTTTACAAAAGAGTGATTTTCAACCCAAAGATATTGGTGAATTATTTTTAAATGCAGGCACTAAAATGATGTCCAGTATGGGAGGTGCTTCAGGTGCTATTTTCGGTACATTATTTCGCGCAGGTGGTAAAGCAATTGCTGGTGAACAAGACTTCAATACATCAGTCCTTGCTCGATTTCTGACTGCTGGTGCTGACGCTGTATTTACACGCGGGGGAGCAAAACCAGGTGACAAAACGATGGTTGATGCTCTAGTTGCAGCACAAAAACAAGCTGAAAAAGTGGAACAAGATCCATTAAAAGTAGCGTTGACAAGTATTGCTAAAGCGGCCGCAGAAGGGGCTGAAAATACGCGTAACCAAGTTGCTGTTTTTGGGCGGGCTAAAAGCTTAGGAGAACGCTCATTAGGCTATGTGGATCCAGGGGCTGTATCCATGTCATTAATTCTCAAATATATGGCTGAATTTGTGAATCAATAAGTACATATCTGAGTGAAATATGTTTAATAAAATAAATATTTCACTCACAATTAATACAAAAAATGATTGCAAACTTTTATTGTGTTTTACAACAGTCTATCAGTCAATATAGCTGAATATGTATTATGTTGAAATTTGATGAATGGAATGAACGTGATGAATAACATGAAATTAGCAGTAAATACTTCTATTTATGATGGTTATGATTTAGATACGACACTCTCATCAATTAAGAAGTGCGGCTTTAATTTTTTTGAATTAGCCTACAATCAAGGTTATGTGAGTAATCTAAAAGAAGACTTATTTAGTCAAACAAATGCTGACTATATTCATTCATTAAAACAGAAGTATCAATTAAATACGCTAGCATTAGGTTGTACGATGGATTTAGCGACGGATAACTTAGATGTTATTTTTCTGCCACGTATTAAATTTGCTAATTTAATTGGTGCGCGATATATCAACGTTTGTACCGCCCAACTCATTAATAAAGATAAATTAATCAAAAATCTAATTTCGCTCAAACCATTATTAAAAGAATTTAATTGCATACTTTGTTTAGAAAATGCCGGGGATTATAACTTCAATGCGTTTACAACATTAAACGATGGAATTGAATTATTAGAAATATTAGGAACAGAATATTATGCATTAAATTTTGATCCTGGTAATATGATGACTTACCAACCTAATTTAGATGTAGTTTCGCAAGCAATTCAATCTATTACACATTGCTGTTATTTTCATATTAAAGATGTGATCACAGATCAAGATAAATTCCGTTTTGTACCAATTGGGCAAGGTGAAATCAATTACAAACCTATCATCGAGCAATTAATTAAAGAAACTATTCCTTGTAGCCTTGAAATACCATTACGTCTATATCGGGAATTGGATTCAACACCTAAAAAAACAACTGAAAAAATCCCATTAGAAGTGATAGAAAATACCTTAATAAAATCAAACGAATATATTAAAAATATTATAAAGGAACAAATAAAAAAATGAATGAAAAAGAAATGGACTTATTAACTGAAATCGCTATCTCTTATTACGAACATGAATTAACTCAAGAAGAAATTGCAAATAAATTTAATATTTCTCGTATTAAAACGGGACGATTGTTAAAAAAAGCGCGCCAAGAAGGAATAGTAGAAATTAATGTTAAATATCATCCAATATTTACCTCAAAATTAGAGAAACGCTTGATAGAAGAATTTGGTATTCAACGTGCATTAATTGCAGTAGATACCCCAAATGAAGATGAGCAGCGCAAACAAGTTGCTGCCTTAGTGAATGCATATTTATCAACAACATTAAAAGATGGAATGACAATTGCAGTGGGCCAAGGCAGAAATGTAGCGGCCGTCGGGGAATATGTAGGTGTTTTGCCAGAAAAAAATTGTAAGTTTATTTGTGGAATAGGAGGCACACATCGTATTGGTTCACCAATAGATGCTGACCATATTTGCCGTAATCTTGCACGTAAATTTAATGGAACTAATGAAACCTTATATTCACCCGCCTATTTAGAAAAACCCGAATTTAGAGATATTTTTTTACAAAATGGCGTCATAAAAGAAACCTTAGATAAAGCACGCAAAGCTGATATTGCTTTAGTCGGAATTGGCGACATGAATGAAAATAGCTATATGGTCCAATTAGGCTGGTTTACACCACAGGAAATTACTGCTGCACGCATGAATTTAGGCGTAGTAGGCGAAATTGCAGGCTATGGTTTTTTTAACTTTCAAGGCGAACCTGCAGATACAGTAATGAATGACAGAGTAATTGGTTTGAGCTTAGATGATTTACGAAATATACCTTGCGTCATCGGTATTGCTTCTGAAAATACCAAAGCAACCGCTATTCTAGGCGCACTAAGGACAGGAATTATTAATATCATTGCAACTACAGCAAGTAATATCAATACAATTTTAAGTTTAACTAAAAGTTAATAACTTAATAAGGAGCTAAACATGAAAATCGCCATTGGCTGTGACGATGCGGCTTACAATTTAAAAATGGAATTAATTCATTTTTTAAATTCACAAGGAATTGAATGTGATGATTTTGGTGCGGGTGCGGGTGATACCACATTGTATCCAAATGTTGCTGAGAAAGTGGCAGTTGCCGTTGCACAAGGTCAATACGACCGTGCAATCTTAACTTGTGGTACAGGCATAGGCATGTGTATTACCGCCAATAAAATTCCTGGCATTCGTGCTGCTGTTTGCCATGATGTTTTTTCAGCAGAACGTGCAAGAAAAAGTAACGATGCACAGATTATTTGTTTTGGCGAAAGAGTGATAGGTGTTGAATTAGCCAAGCTTTTATTAAAAACATGGTTAGCGTGCGATTTTGCAGGAGGAGGCTCTGCGCCTAAAGTCGCGCAAATTAATGAAATCGATTCTAAATATCATAGATCTATATAGATATTAGGATGTTAACAACTGTCTTTATCTCAACTAAAAGGGTGTGACTTATGAAAAAACGTAATCTTCTTTCTTCTGCAATAGCATTAACTTTATTTTCCAGCATGTCTATAGCAGCAGGTAACTATACATTTGCACTCAGCCATTATGGCTCACCAAGTGATACGGTGACAAAAGCAACAGAATTAATGGCAAAAAGAGCGCATGAATTATCAAATGGTCGTATTACTATAAAATTACATCCTAATAGTGAATTAGGAAACTCTGGCGCACAAATTGATGGGGTTCGTATGGGCACAATTGATATTGTTGTGGTCGGAAATCCTTACTATACCACCTTCAATGAGGAATTAAATTTATTAGATCTACCATTTTTATTCAGAGATGAAGCGCATGTTGAAAAAGTTTTAACAAGCGAAGTAGGAGAACATTTACTCGCCTCTTTTGAAAAAGTAGGACTAAAAGGTTTAGCTTTTTATGAAGTTGGATTTCGAGATATCACAAATAATAAACGCCCAATAAAAACAGTGAGTGACCTATCTCACTTAAAATTAAGAACCACACCTAATCCAGCGCATATCTCAGCGTTTAAAGAATGGGGCGTTAACCCAACACCAATGCCATTTAATGAAGTATATTTCTCTTTAAAAACTGGTGTCATAGACGGTCAAGAAAACCCAGTACATCATATCTACAATAATAATTTACAAGAAGTACAAAAATATCTTTCTCTGACACACCATGCTTATACCGCTGCACCGATGACGATGAATTTAGATACCTTTAATTCATTAGATAAAGAAACACAGCAAATTTTATTACAAGTGGCAAAAGAAGGTGCTGAATTAGAAAAATCGTTAAATATTGAAGAAAATAAAATATATCTTGGCAAATTAAAAGAACAAGGTATGGAAATTGAATATTCACCAGATACGGCGTCTTTCCAAGAAGGGGCGAAAAAAGCATGGAATGATTATGCTAAAAAATTTGGTGATAAATTAATTAATAAAACTGTTGAAACCAAGTAATAAATAAATGGCTAGTGATTAATATACTAAACACTAGCCATTTTAATATTCAAGAGGGAATTATGATTGAACGTTATAATAAATTTATCAATAATACTTTTCTTTCTTTAGGATGTATATTTTTTGCAATACTTGTCATAATGACTTTTACTCAAGTCATTACTCGCTATGTTATTAATATCTCCTTCCCTTGGGCTGAAGAGTTCTTACGATTTTGTTATACCTATATGATTATATTCGGAATTTTAACTACAACCCAGATCCAAGTTCCATTACTTAGAATAATGATTTTTGAGAAGTTTAAATTTGGCTGGATATTATCATCATTACTCTATTGTATTATGCTTGTTTGTCTTTTCTTACTTATTAAAGGTGGGATAAAACTTTATACAATGAATATTAATAGCTATTATTCTGCATTTAAAATTTCAATTTCTTGGGTTTATGTTCCCTTTATCATTTGCCTATCTTTAGAAGCGATCAGAATTATATTAGCCTTAATCGCATTAATTCAAACTAAAAAAGTGAGGGATTTATAATGTCATTCATCATTTTATTAGGAACAATGTTTTTATTAACTGTTTTAGGTTTACCTTTATTTTATAGTATTATTTTCGCTTCAATTGTCACGCTATTCTATTTTTTACCTAATATTCCAGTTACTATTGTTGCCCAACAAGTCATGCAAGGATTAGACACTAATGCACTACAAGCACTTGCTTTTTTCTTCCTTGCTGGAGAATTAATGAGTGTTGGCGGAATAACAAATCGCATTATTCGCTTTGTCACTTCAATTATTGGGCGTTGGAAAGGATCATTGGCTTATATTAATATTTTTTCTAGCTTATTTTTTGGCTCTATTAGTGGCTCAGCTGTTGCCTCTACAGCAGCAATTGGAAGCTCTCTCATCCCAGAAATGAAAAAACGAGGTTATCCAGCACCTTTTTCAGCGGCATTAACTCAATCTGCCTCAATTATTGGGCCTATCATTCCACCTAGTGTTCCTATGATTGTTTTTGCAGCATTAGCAGGAGCTGGCGTTTCCGTTGGAAAAATGTTTATGTCAGGTATTATTCCTGGCTTAATGATAGCGCTTACATTGATATTAATCACTTTCATTATTTCAAAAATAAAAGGTTATGGTAATAGTGCAGTTGAATTTAATCTTAAAGAAGTCAAAGAGAGCGCCAAAGATGCAGTTTGGGCATTACTTTGTCCAATTATTATCCTATATGGGATTATTTCAGGGATTTTCACAGCAACTGAAGCAGGAGCTGTTTCTGTTATTTATGCCTATTTAATTGGTACATTTGTTTATAAAGAGTTAAATCTTGAACGCTTAAAAAAAGCTTTCATTTCTTCTTTAAAAGGTACGATTACTGTTATGCTAATTGTAGGTGCATCTTCTATTTTTGCTTGGATGATAGCACGTCTGCAAATCAGTCATCAAGTTGCTAACTGGGTGTCTTCTGTCTGCGATAGTCCATTAGAAGCGTTGATATTAATTAATATTATTGTGCTTTTCATCGGGATGATAATGGATCCAACTGCCGCATTAACTATCCTTGTTCCAGTCTTCATGCCAATAGTCAATCAATTTGGTATTGCACCAGTTCACTTTGGTCTAGTGATTATTTTAAATCTGATGATTGGTTTAGTCACTCCGCCAGTAGGTTATTTAATCTTCCTATCGGCAAATATTGCAGAATGTGAACCGATTAAAGTGTTAAAAGAAAGTATTCCCTTCTTATTATCATTATTAGGTTTACTCGTACTACTCATTCTGGTCCCAGAATTTAGTACGTTCCTACCAGATTTATTATTTAAATAAGGAGTAAATAATGAGTAATTGGATAGATTTATCAATGCCAATTTGTACTAACCATGTTCGTTGGCAAACTCATATTGAGAAAAAAGGCAATTTCGATGCAGGCGATTTATTTGAGGCAACACAATTACAAGTTTCTTGTCATGCTTTTACGCATATGGACGCGCTTAGTCATATTCAGCAAAATGCTTACAATATTTTAGATATCTCGCCTGATGTGTATATTGGATTATTTCATGTATTAGATTTATCTGAACAAATTCAAGATAACTTTGCCATTACAGCAGAAATATTAGAGTCAATTTGGCCAAAAGAGAATGTCGAGCGAATTATTTTCAAAACATGTTGGGATACCCATTATCATTATAATACTACTGATTTTTGGGGAAAATCGCCTTATATCACAGAAGATGGCGCAAAGTATTTATCTGAAAAAAACTTAAAGTTAGTCACATTTGATTTCCCTCAAGACTACCCTATTCGAGCATGGTTACATAATACGATAGAAAAACCCTTATCGAAGCATGTTACTCATCAACATTTATTATTAAAAGGTGTGACTTTAGTAGAATATATTTGTAATACAAATAAAATTACGAGTACACGTGTAGAAGGGTTAATGTTACCAATAGCAATTGAAAATGCGGATGGTGCGCCTTGTCGAGTTTTGGTCAAAAATCTTTAAGGGGTTAGATTATGTCTAAAAAAATTTATTTTGGCACTAATTTAAAAATGTATAAAGGTAATAACGATACGATTGACTATTTATCACAACTATCTCAAGTCAGACAGCAACTTGAATCAGAATATGCTATTGAGTTATTTGTTATCCCATCTTATGTTGCATTAAAAGATGCTGTCATGACTGTCGCCAATCATTCGGACAAGCATAAAATTATGATTGGTGCTCAAAATATGAATCCTCATGATAAAGGGCAATTTACAGGCGAAATTTCCCCAATAATGTTAAAGGAGCTAGGTGTTCAATTAGTCATGATTGGACATTCTGAGCGACGCCACATTTTTAATGAAACGGATCAGGAAGAAAATGAGAAAGTCGTCGCAGCGTTAAAGCATGGTTTTAAGACATTGTTATGTATTGGAGAAACTCTAGCGCAAAAAAACACTGACACCGCCAATGAAGTGCTGAGAACACAATTAAAAGTTGGTTTACAATCTGTGCCGAGTAAAGCTTTAGAAAATTTATGGATTGCTTATGAACCAGTTTGGGCAATCGGTGAAAACGGCATACCTGCTACATCAGAATATGCAAATGAGAAACATGGTGTCATTAAGCAATGCCTGTTTGAGCTGTTTGGTGAAGCAAGTCAAAAAATACCTGTTTTATATGGTGGCAGTGTTAATTTAGAAAATACTAAGGAGTTAATCATTCAACCTAATATTGATGGATTATTTGTGGGACGTAGTGCTTGGGATGCCCAAAATTTCCACCTATTAATCAACAGCGCATTAAACACCTTATCAAATAAAAACATTAGCAACGCATTTACGGATATTGCGAGCCAATTAATAAAACAACTCGGTGGTTCCACAAATATCAGTGCACTAAGCCATTGTGCTAGCCGCATACATGTCATCATTAATAATGAAAGTCATATAAATAAACCTGCTATTGAAAAAATAAATGGCGTAAATGGATTATTTTCCATCGCAAATCAATACCAAATCATTGTTGGACCTAAATCAGTAGAAAACATTTATTGTGAAATGAAAAGACTACTCTAGCATCTAATCTATACTTATTAAATGAGGAAAACTATGACCACACAACTTGATTCTCTACGTAATATGACGGTTGTTGTTGCCGATACTGGTGATATCGAAGCAATCAAAACATATCAACCAGAAGATGCCACAACTAATCCATCTTTAATTTTAAGTGCTTCCGCACTGCCACAATATGCCCCTTTAATTGATGAAGCGATTGCCTATGCAAAAGCAAAAAGTGACTGCCCAGAACAACAATTAATCGATGCAGAAGATAAATTAGCCGTGAATATTGGTTTAGAAATCTTAAAAATTGTACCGGGACGCATTTCAACTGAAGTGGACGCACGCCTTTCTTATGATACCGACGCCACAATTGAAAAAGCGAAAAAATTAATCGCACTTTATAACGAAGCAGGGATTGCCAATGAGCGTATCCTGATCAAAATCGCCTCCACTTGGCAAGGTATCCGTGCAGCAGAAGCGCTTGAAAAACAAGGAATTAACTGTAACTTAACGCTGTTATTCTCTGAAGCTCAGGCACGTGCTTGTGCTGAAGCAGGAGTGTATTTAATTTCGCCTTTCGTGGGTCGTATTCTAGATTGGTATAAAGCGAACGGTGATAAAAAAGATTATGCGCCAGCGGAAGATCCGGGTGTGATTTCCGTGACGAAAATTTACAATTACTATAAACAACATGGTTATAATACTATCGTGATGGGTGCGAGTTTCCGTAATGTAGGTGAAATTACAGAGTTAGCAGGTTGCGACCGTTTAACTATTGCGCCAGCATTGTTAAAAGAATTACAAGAAAATACCAGTCCATTGGTGCGTAAATTAAGCTACACTGGTGAGGTGAAAGCCAAACCAACGCCATTAACTGAAGCGGAATTCTACTGGCAGCACAATAGTGATGCGATGGCAGTGGAAAAATTGGCTGATGGAATCCGTAAATTTGCTGCTGACCAAGAAAAATTAGAAGCCATGTTGTTAGCAAAATTTTAACCCGTCATCATAAACATTTCATTAGGTAATATAGTCCTAAATACCGTGAAATTGTGAATGATAAAGGAAAAGAATAATTTCCTACCAAGGACTTAAACAAATAGATACCTGTACTCAAATAGATACAGGTATTTTTATTTACGCCGAAAATGTTTCAGCATTAAATTCGAAATAATTTTGTAAGAGATATGTCATTGCTTCGTCTAACTTATTGCTGTTTTATTCTATTATCATTGAGGAAAGCAATATGAAAACATGGCGTCAAAAATTTCAACAGTCAGAAATTGATATCGTTGTGCTGCGTCTGACCGTAATTATTCTGTTTTTTGTTTTTGGTAACACGAAATGGTTTGAATTCGAAGTCGAGGGGCTGAAACCAATTATCGCAAATAGTTGGTTAAATTTTTTGTATGACTTATTAGGTTTTCATAATACAAGCTATTTACTAGGCGTAGTTGAGACTATTGCTTATGTGAGTTTAGCAATGGGCTTTAGTCGACCTAAAGTCGGTTTGCTAGGTAGCTTTTTAGTTTTTATTACTGCTGTTGTCACGGTAAGTTTATTGCCACAACTCGGTTTTAATGGCTTTATTTTCAAAGATATTTTATTAATCGGCATGGCATTAGTACTATTTAAATATGATTTAAATCGTGCTTATCCAATCTAGTAATTTTTGCAAATCACTACTAATGAAAAATGGAAAGTTTTTATACTTTCCATTTTTTCTAGCCTAATAAGTTACTTCACAATTTCACCTTTAGCCTGTAGATCGGCATGATAAGATGAGCGCACAAATGGTCCACAAGCTGCATGCTCAAAGCCCATAGCCTGTGCTTTATCACGAAACTCATCAAACTCTATTGGTGGTACATAACGCGCAACAGGCAAATGATGGCGGCTTGGTTGCAAGTATTGCCCCAATGTTAACATCGTCACGCCATTTTTACGCAGATCCTGCATCACTTCTAAGATTTCTTCATTAGTTTCACCCAGCCCAACCATCAAACCTGATTTTGTCGGAATATGGGGGAACATTGCCTTAAAGTCATGCAATAACTTTAATGACCATTCATAATCGGCGCCAGGTCTAATTTCACGATATAAACGTGGTACATTTTCTAAATTATGATTGAATACATCAGGCGGATTATCTTTTAACTTATCTAGTGCCTGCTCAATTCGTCCACGGAAATCAGGTACTAAAATTTCTATTTTAATATCTGGATTAAGCTGTCGGATTTCCTTAACACATTCTGCAAAATGTCCTGCACCACGATCAGGCAAATCGTCACGATCCACTGAAGTGATCACAACATAGCGCAACTTCATATCTTGAATAGTTTCCGCTAATTTACGTGGTTCTTCTGGATCAGGGGGCAATGGTTTACCATGTGCCACATCACAGAATGGACAACGGCGCGTACAAATCGCACCTAAAATCATAAAAGTCGCAGTACCATGATTAAAACATTCATGTAAATTTGGGCAAGACGCTTCTTCACATACAGAATGCAAACCATGGCGGCGCATGCCATTTTTAATACTATTAATTTTTGCCGAATTCGCTGGCAGCTTAATTTTCATCCATTCAGGCTTTTTTAATAGCTCTTGATCAGGATCGATATTCTTTACTGGGATAATGGACGTTTTAGCAGCATCACGATATTTCACGCCACGTTCCATTTTAAAAGGTGTGCCCATTTGACTTCCTTACTCCAATCACGCTATCTGAAAAGTGCGGTCAGTTTTCGCAAAATTTCAAATTTCGTTGAGATGTTAAAATTTTGTTGCATTATATCCTAATAATTGGGCAAAGTGTGCAACTAATTTTGGTGCAACTTGCTCACAAGTTGCTTCAGCTGGCTGAATAAAATCAGCGAGTTGACACATTTCTAATCCCGCATAACCACAAGGATTAATGAAATGAAAAGGCGACAAATCCATATTGATATTCAGTGCTAACCCATGAAAAGAGCATCCTTTACGAATGCGTAGACCAAGTGAGCAAATCTTCTTTTCATCAATATAAACGCCTGGCGCATCAGGCTTGGCATAGGCTTTAAGTCCATAATCTGCTAATGTTTGTACCACGGTCTGTTCAAGTGCGGTAACTAATTGACGTACATTCAGCTCATTACCTAATGCCTTTTGGCGCTTAATATCAATTAGCACGTACATGACTTGCTGACCCGGTCCATGATAAGTGATCTGTCCACCACGATCGGATTGTACAACAGGGATTGCCGTTTGTTGGAGAAGGTGTTCCGCTTTACCTGCTTGCCCTTGTGTAAACACAGGCAAGTGTTGTACTAACCAAATTTCATCGGGTGTTTGTACATCACGTTGATCAGTAAAACGTTGCATGTTATGCCAAATGTCTTGGTAGTGCTGTACACCTAATTGACGAACGATAAGTTCTGTTTGTTTTACCATTCGCTGTTATAACACCATTCTTACGCCATTAATGTTGGCTAGTTGTTCATATAAGGTTTCTACTTGCTCAATATTTTCTGCCACAATATCAATTGAAACAGAATTATAGGTACCTTTACTGCTTACTTGTTCACGCGGATTATAATCACCTTTAGCATATTTTTGCACTACAGCAACAATATCATCCACTAAATCGTTACGATTACTCCCAACAACTTTAAAAGTGAATGTACATGGAAACGCTAAAAGATCTTTTAGTTTTGCTTGCGGAAGGTCATTAAGCTGTACTGTTTTTTCTGTCATTTCAATATCCTAAAATTAACCAAAATGTAACCGCACTTTTAAGCTATTCACTTAAAGTGCGGTCATAAAAATATCCAATTTATTTATTACAAGATAAGGACGAAATTGAATTAATCAAACAGACTTTTTACTGTTAATACTAACCAATCCCACGCATTACCAAAAATGCCACCTTCTTGTACTTCTTGCATCACTTGTAAATCGACTTTTGCCACATCTTTACCATCGAGCTGATACACCACCTGCCCAACAATTTGTCCTTTAGCCAATGGTGCTTTTAAATATTTTGAATGCAGCTCATAACGCGCTTTTAAATCTGTTTGTCTTCCTTTCGGAATAGTAATAAAACCATCTTGCAGCACACCTAATGCAACATTACTATTGTTGCCATAGTACACGGATTGGTCGGAAACCGCTTTACCTGCTTCAAGTGTTTTGAAAGTTTCAAAATTTGCAAATCCCCACTGTAAAAGTTTCTTAGTTTCAACCTCGCGACCCTTAATGGTTGGCACACCCATTACTACAGAAATCAAACGCATGTTATTCCCATTCACTGCGGAAGTAACTAAGTTGTAACCTGCTTTATCAGTATGACCTGTTTTAATACCGTCAACTTGTAAAGTTTTATCCCAAAGCAGACCATTGCGATTATTCTGTTTAATCTTATTAAAAGTAAAGTCTTTTTCTGCATAAATACGGTATTCTTCTGGTAAATCACGAATTAAATGCGCACCAATAAGTGCCATATCTCGTGCCGAAGAATATTGGTTATCATCATCTAAACCATGTACTGTGGTGAAATGAGTATTTTTTAAACCAAATTGTGCTACATATTTGTTCATTACATTAACAAACGCTGGTACTGAACCAGCAACATGCTCTGCAACAGCCACTGAAGCATCATTGCCTGACACAATAATCACACCACGATTTAAATCAGCAACAGAAACTTGCTGATTTAAATTTAAGAACATTTTAGAAGAGCCAGGAAAATTTTTACCCCACGCACTCTCGCCAATGGTTACCATATCTGTATTACTGATTTTGCCTTGCTTTAACGCATCTCCTACCACATAGCTGGTCATCATTTTTGTTAATGAAGCAGGATATTGACGTTGATCTGGATTTAATGAGGCAAGTACCGCGCCAGAATTATAATCCATCAAAATAAATGTCTGTGCATTTAATTGCGGCGCACCAATCCCATAGTCAATATCTTGTGCAACGACATTTGATGCAACAAATAAACTTACAATAAGTGTAACCTGCGTTCTCTTTACGACTTTTTTAAACATACTGTCAGTATCCTGATTTAGATTAATTACCAAATGTATATACAATTAATGGTTTAGAATAATTGAGTTTCCTCAACTGTGTTTTTAATTCATCAACTTGGGATTTTTCACTAAAAGGCCCAAAGTGGATATCAAATTTTGTGTCATTCGGGGTAATTTCTACTTTTAGGTCATCACGCCCAAGCCGTGCAATCAAAGATTCGGCTTGCTGTTTTGAATCTAAACTAAGGACACGAATTTTATATGCGGTTACATCAGTTGCTGTTCTCTTTGTTGATGTAACCTTATCTGTTAGTCGCTCACTCGTGGCTGTATCACTTACAAGACTGTTATCTAATCTATTGGCAACCGCTTGATTTTTTGCCAACTTAGTTAAAGCCGCAGTGGCAGGACCTGAAATTTTACCTTGTTGATCAACAGAAAAAATTTCCACTCGTACTTTACTAATCCCACTGCCAATAATCCCAATTTCCCTCGCCGCTGCACGTGATAAATCAATAATTCGCCCCTTAACAAAAGGTCCTCTATCATTAATACGCACGATCACTTTACGGTTATTACGTAAATTTGTCACTAAAACATACGAGTTTATTGGTAAAGTTTTATGTGCAGCAGTATATAAATTTTCATTGTAAATTTCACCATTCGATGTCTTTCTACCATGAAATTTTCGATGATAAAAACTGGCAATACCTTCTCTTGAATAAGCTTTCGCTTCATTGGTTGTTTGAGTGCGGTAACCTACACCTTTTATCCAATAAGAATAGGATTTAGTATCTGGTTGTTGATAAGTTAATTTAGGTCCTTGTAAGCCAAATAACTGCTTTGTCATTTCTGCTTTTGTACTTAATGCAATTAAAGCAACAAAAAGTGCGGTCAATATCTGAAAAGTTTTTTGTTTCATCATGAGTTAGTTCTGTTATTTTTAGTCATAATCTAAGATAGTCAAAATGCTAATTAGTTCCCTTTAGAAAATGCTCCTTATGTGTATGAATTGACATAATTAAACCAAAGCCAGCCATCAATGTCACAAATGAGGTACCACCATAACTAAATAAGGGTAAAGGCACACCAACCACGGGTAAAATTCCACTCACCATACCAATATTGACAAACACATAAACGAAAAAAATGAGTGTAATTGCCCCAACCAAAATGCGCCCAAATGCCGTTTGCGCATTTAAACCAATGATTAGCCCTCTTCCAACAATAAACAAATAAATTGCCATTAAAATCAGAAAACCAATCATGCCATATTCTTCACTTAATACAGCGAAAATAAAATCTGTATGTGGTTCAGGTAAAAACTCAAGCTGAGATTGTGTTCCTTCCATCCAGCCTTTACCACTCAAACCACCAGAACCAATGGCAATTTTAGATTGTAAAATATGAAAGCCCGCGCCTAAAGGATCTTTTTCAGGATCAAATAACGTCAACACACGTGTACGTTGATAATCATGCATTAAATAGAACCACATAATTGGGATAAAAGCAGCCAATCCTATAACAGCGATCAAAATTAACCACCAACTCATTCCAGCTAAAAAAACCACAAACAAACCAGAGGCACTCACTAAAATCGAGGTGCCTAAATCAGGCTGAATCGCAACCAAAAAAGTGGGGACTAAAATTAAAATTAACGCAATGAAAGTATGACTCAATTTTGGTGGAAGATGACGCTTCCCTAAATAAACTGCCACCATCAATGGCACTGCTAACTTAACAATTTCAGAAGGTTGAAAACGGAATAATCCCATGTCTAACCAACGTTGTGCACCTTTACTTGTGGTACCTATCGCATCAACCAAAATTAATAAAATAATCCCAACAGCAAATAAAAGTGGTGCAATGCGTTGATAAAATTTAGGCGGAAATTGTGCCATAATGAACATCACTGCAAAACCTAATGACACCTGAACCAAACGATTACGAAACATCGCTTCATTACCACCAGAGGCACTATATAGCACTAATAAACCGTAACCCGTAATTGCAATAAGCCCTAATAGTAACCATAAATCAATATGTAACTTCTGCCATAGTAAAAGCCAAATGTTCTTTTCGCGCATTATTCAATCACCTCAGATTCCGTTTGTGGCGCTGTTGATAAATGATTCATTTGTGGTAAACGTTGATTAAGGTAATAATCCATAATTTGTCGCACGACAGGCGCTGCGACACTGGAGCCACCACCCGCATTTTCTAAAATAATTGCCACCACCATTTTAGGATCATCATAAGGCGCATAAGCCGTAAACCATGCATGGTCATGTAATTCTTTTTTCAGTCCACTTGCATCATAAGTCTGATTTTCTTTTAAACTAAAGACCTGTGCTGTGCCCGATTTTCCAGCCACACGATAATTCGTCCCCACAAAAGCTTTACGTCCAGTACCATTAGAAGCATTGACTACATTATACATACCACGTTTAGCTGCTTCCCAATAAGCCGCTTTTGGTTCAGTAATATCCTCATACAATAAAGGATCTTGATAAAATTCGACCGCACTTCCCTCAATGCTTTTCATCAAATGAGGGGTATGCACTTTACCATTATTGATTAAAATACTTGTCGCTTTTGCCACTTGTAATGGCGTTGCTATCCAATAGCCTTGTCCTATTCCTACTGAAATCGTATCCCCCTGCACCCAAGGTCGTTTATGCCGTTTTTGCTTCCAGTCACGACTTGGCATAATACCCGCTGTTTCCTCTTGAATATCAATACCCGTTGGCACACCAAAACCAAAACGTTTCATCCAATCAGACAAACGGTCAATTCCCATGTTATAAGCGGTTTGATAAAAATAAGTATCAGAAGACTCTACAATAGCCTTATTTAAATCAGTATGCCCATGTCCTGTTTTTTTCCAATCACGAAAACGTTTCGTCGTATTTGGTAAAATCCAATAACCGGGATCAAAAATTGTCATGTTTTGTGTAATCACATTTTCATATAACGCCGCGACACCAATAAAAGGTTTAACAGTTGACGCTGGTGGATAAGCGCCTTGTGTCACACGGCTATATAAAGGTCGATTAGGGTCATTTAAAAGGCGTCTATAATCCGCACTTGAAATCCCACCAACAAACAAATTATTGTCATAACTTGGAGTAGAAACCATCGCCAAAATACTATTATCTTTCGGGTCAAGTACCACCACAGCGCCCTTTTGATTACCAAGTAAATCAGTAATATAACGCTGTAACTCTAAATCAATCGTCAAATGAATACTTTTACCGGCAATAGCAGGTTGCTCACGTAATTTACGAATCACCTTACCACGGTTATTAACCTCAACTTCTTCAAACCCTGTTGTGCCATGTAACTGCGACTCATAATAACGTTCAATACCTAACTTACCGATATCATGTGTACCAGCATAATTGGCATATTTATCTTCTTTTTTCAAACGCTCTACGTCTTTATCATTAATTTTTGCTACATAACCTAAAATATGTGTCAACGGTTCACCATACAAATAATGACGCTTGAAGTAAGGTTTAATCTCTAAACTAGCAAAACGATATTGATTTACTGAAAAGCGAGCAATTTGTTCTTCCGTTAAATGTGGTTTTAATAAAATCGAAGTATAACGAGAAGAACGGCGACGTTCTTTTTTGAATGCGTCAATATCTTCTTCGGTTAATCCAACTATTGTCTTTAATTCTTCAAAAGTGCGGTCTAAATTTTCCACTTTTTCAGGCACTATATATAAACCAAAGAAAGTTAAATTCTCCGCTAAAAGTTTACCATAACGGTCATAAATCAAGCCGCGAGTGGGGGGCAAAGGCAATAACTTAATCCGATTACCATTTGAGCGTGTTTGATAACTGTCATAATTCATAATTTGTAAGTGGTACAAATTGGTTGCCAAAATTGCTGATAAAATTAGCACAACAATAAAAGACACTAATGCACGGCGTGCAAAAAGATTGCGCTCCGATTTTTTATCTCGAATTAGTTCTTGTTGTGGTTGTGACAGCAATTTTTTCAAATTCATAGTGGAATTAATCAATTATTCACGATGATAAGGATGATTAGTAGTCAAAGACCAAGCTCGATATAAGCTTTCTGCGACGACAATACGCACTAATGGATGTGGTAAAGTTAAAGGCGATAATGACCAGCTTTGTTCAGCTGCTGCTTTACATTCTGGCGATAATCCTTCTGGTCCCCCAATTAATAAACATACATCACGACCATCATGTTTCCATGCTTCAAGCTGGACAGCTAACTGTTCTGTAGTCCAAGGTTTGCCAGGAATATCTAAACTGACAATTCGATTTTTACCACAAGCAGCTAGCATTGCTTTACCTTCTTGTTCCAAAATACGCTTAATATCCGCATTTTTACCACGCTTACCCGCAGCAATCTCAATAAGCTCAAACGGCATATCTTTTGGAAAACGACGCTGGTATTCTTCAAACCCGTGTGTTACCCAAGTCGGCATTTTTGTCCCAACGGCGATCAGTTGAATTTTCACAACTTAGCCCCACAGTTTTTCCAGTTGATACATTTCTCGGCTGTCTGCTTGCATGATGTGAACAATCGCTTGCCCCAAATCCACAACAATCCAATCTGCCGTATCTAGACCTTCATCAGCAAAAGTTTCAAAACCAGCGCGTTTACATTCTGTAATTAAATTTTGCGCTAAAGAAGAAACATGACGGCTTGATGTACCAGTACAAATTACCATATCATCTGTAATCGGTGATTTACCACGTACATCAAGATGTAAAATATCTGTTGCTTTTAAATCATCTAATTTATCGATAATAAAATCAGTCAATGTATTCAAATTAATATCCTTTAACTTATTTGTTACACTCAATTATCTACCTTTTGTACTAAAATCCATCTGGAAAAAATAATGCGTATAACTTAGCTGAAATTTCGTTTTAAATGCCGTTTATTTTGCGAATTCCGCTGCATATTAGCGTGGTTCTTCGCTGAATGCCCACTTCGCTTAATACGATGAGGCTTTGGTAATACTAATAACGCATTTGCATCATATTGACTAACAGGAATACTATGTGCAATATATTCTTCAATTGCCGGCAAATTCATTGCATATTCTTCACACGCGAAACTGATTGAAACACCACTTTCGCCAGCACGCCCCGTGCGTCCAATACGATGTACATAGTCTTCCCGATCATCAGGTAAATCATAATTAAAAACATGCGTCACATCAGCAATATGCAAACCGCGTGCAGCTACATCAGTCGCAACTAAAATATCTAATTGCCCATCAGTAAACTGCTTTAATAAAGAAAGGCGTTTTTTCTGTGCAACATCGCCAGTCAATAAGCCGACACGATGCCCATCTGCGGCCAAATAACCCCAAATATCTTCACAGCGATGTTTCGTATTGGCAAAGATAATACAACGTTCTGGCCATTCTTCTTCTAATAAAGTCAACAACAGCGCCATTTTGTCTTGATTTGATGGATAAAATAGCTCCTCTTTAATACGATGACCCGTTTTTTGTAATGGCTCAATTTCGACATATTCAGGCTCATTCATATCTTCAAATGCTAGCTCACGCACTTTATAGGATAATGTAGCAGAAAATAACATAGTTAAGCGCTGTTGTGGTGGCGGGCATTTACGCAACAAATAGCGAATATCTTTAATAAATCCCAGATCGAACATACGATCAGCTTCATCCAGCACTACCACTTGAATTTGATCTAAGCAAACAATGCCTTGTTTGACATAGTCAATTACTCGTCCAGTCGTGCCGATTAAAATATCAACACCTTCTTCAATCGCTTTTAACTGTTTATCATAACCATCTCCACCATAGGCTAAACCTGTTTTTAACCCTGTTGCTTTAGCTAACAACTCAGCATCATTGTTAATTTGGACTGCTAATTCACGGGTTGGTGCCAAAATTAATGCTCGAGGCTGTGAAAAAGAAGATCCTGTTTGACATTCTAATAAATGGTGAAAAGTGGCTGTTAAAAATGCCATTGTTTTTCCCGTGCCTGTTTGTGCTTGTCCCGCCACATCTTTCCCAGCCAAGCTGATAGGCAAAGAAAGTGCTTGAATTGGCGTACAATAATCAAAGCCCTTCGCTTGTAGTGCACTTAATACTTTGCTATTTAAAGGCAAATCAGTAAAACGGAGTTGAGTTAAATAATTATTTTGCATAAAAAATAAGAAATCGCTTAGAAAAAATTGTGCTAAGAATAGCATGAAGTAGAAAAATCCCCAAAAACTGACCGCACTTTTTCAATTTTTTTCACAAAAATCCGGGCTAAAACTAGACAGTAGCGGGTTTTAGTGATAATTTACGCACATTCTAAAAAATCACATATTCATTCATTTATTCTTTTTATCAAATCAATAACAACCCTCAAATATTATGCATCTTACAGAACTTAAAAATAGACCCGTTTCCGAACTTGTCGAACTCGGCGAAGGACAAATGGGCTTAGAAAATTTAGCGCGTTTACGCAAACAAGACATTGTTTTTGCTATCTTAAAACAACATGCCAAAAGTGGGGAAGACATCTTTGGTGGCGGCGTATTAGAAATTTTACCAGATGGTTTCGGTTTCTTACGTTCAGCAGACAGTTCCTATCTCGCTGGTCCTGATGATATCTATGTATCGCCAAGCCAAATTCGTCGTTTCAACTTACAAACTGGTGATAAAATTGAAGGTAAAATTCGCCCACCTAAAGAAGGTGAACGTTATTTTGCTTTATTAAAAGTTGATCAAGTAAATGACGATAGACCTGAAGTTTCACGTAGCAAAATCCTATTTGAAAACTTAACTCCATTACATGCTAATTCTCGTTTGAGAATGGAGCGTGGTAACGGTTCAACAGAAGACTTAACTGCTCGTATCTTAGATTTAGCTTCGCCTATTGGTAAAGGACAGCGTGGTCTTATCGTCGCGCCACCTAAAGCGGGTAAAACAATGTTATTGCAAAATATTGCGCAAAGTATTACCCACAACTATCCAGAATGTGAGCTTATCGTACTTTTAATCGATGAACGTCCAGAAGAAGTGACTGAAATGCAACGTTCAGTAAAAGGTGAAGTAATTGCTTCAACTTTTGATGAGCCAGCAACGCGTCATGTGCAAGTGGCAGAAATGGTTATTGAGAAAGCAAAACGCTCAGTTGAGCATAAAAAAGATGTTGTGATTTTACTAGACTCAATTACCCGTCTAGCACGAGCTTATAATACCGTGACCCCCGCGTCTGGTAAGATTCTTTCTGGTGGTGTGGACGCAAATGCATTACATCGCCCAAAACGCTTCTTCGGTGCAGCACGTAATGTAGAAGAAGGCGGTAGCTTAACCATTATTGCCACTGCTCTCGTCGATACAGGTTCTAAAATGGATGAAGTTATCTTTGAAGAATTCAAAGGTACAGGTAATATGGAATTACATCTATCCCGTAAAATTGCAGAAAAACGTGTCTTCCCAGCAATCGACTTTAATCGTTCAGGTACACGTAAAGAAGACTTACTCACTACACCTGATGAGTTACAAAAAATGTGGATCCTACGTAAAATTCTTAACCCAATGGGTGAAGTGGAAGCAATGGAATTCCTCATTGATAAACTCATGGTAGCAAAAACTAATGATGAATTCTTCGAGATTATGAAGCGTTCATAGTTTTACAACTCAAATGTTAAAAGCCTCAAAAATTGATTTTGAGGCTTTTCTATTACTGAACTGTATCATGGCTATTCGATGAAATTAACACTTCCGTCTTAATAATCGTTTAAATGCAATAACAGCAAACAATACAACCGCAATAATAATCATCGCAACTAGCAAAAAAAATTTATCTCTCTCTGTAAATAAACTTGATTTTTGTCCAAATGTACCGCTAACTAAAGTAGATATCCCAAACCAAGCAACTTTGTCTTTCCCTAGTGTAAAATCTTCATATCCTTCCCCTTCATTAAAGTGGATACGCTCACGCAGCTCTTCCGCAATCGCTTGCTCAGACTCAAATGTTGATTCTTCAGTCAAGAATGATAACCCGATATAACCTATACGACTAAGCAGATAAGCATTATAATTAACAATATTGCTAGCCCCTTCCTCTACATTAGGTCCTATTGGTTTTAAATTAATAGCCCAAACGAGATGGTGCTTTTTGTCATCGTAAATTGGTTTTTTGACCCAACCTAAGGTATCAATTTCTGCTGCACCTTTTTCACGACGAATCTCATTGAGCTCTTTATCACCTTCTCGCAATTTCTCAAACAGTGCATCTATATCCCATGTTTTTGCTTCTTTATCTGAGATATAACCGATATCAGAATAGACGATATCAAAAATCCAAGAAGGGTCATCTTTTTTCATCACTATTGCTAAACGACCTATATCCGCGTTATTACCAATAAGCTCCATGAATTGATTAGCATAAAATCCAGGCAAAAGTACCATATCACTAGGCAAGTCAAAAACACCACCAGGTAAAGGAAATTTGACAGGACCTTCGGTCCCATGAATAAAGAGAAGCCTTTCAATTTCATCTAATTTTTGCTTTGACTCTGCAGTTTCTGCTACAACCATCGTATTGACACTGAATACAAGCAATAAAAGTGCGGTCAGTTTTGTGAAAATTTGTCCTAACGCTCTAAACATACATGTTCCTTAAATATAGAAAGAGAAATAACCAAATGATATGAAAAATGCGGTCAATATTTTAACTTTGACCGCATTTTTATAACAAAAATCACAAATTAAATCATGATTTGTGCTATCACATAACCAACACAACAAGCTGTCACAACCCCAATAAGTCCTGGTACCATAAAGCTATGGTTAAAGTAATACTTACCTATTTTTGTTGTACCTGTCACATCAAAGTTGACTGTTGCAATATCTGATGGATAGTTTGGAATAAAGAAATAACCATAAGTAGCGGGCATTAAACCGACCAATAATGCCACAGGTAGACCTAATTCAAGACCAACAGGTAACATCATGACAGCCGTTGCAGCTTGACTGTTAATGACTACTGACACAGCAAATAACGCAAGTGCAAAGGTCCAAGGGTAATGTCTTACCATTGAAGTAATACCTTCTCTAAACTCTGGCATAGCGAATTTGAAGTAAGTATCACTCATCCATGCAATACCAAAAATTGCAATAGCTGCCACCATACCTGATTTAAATACAACACCATTTGGTACAATTTGAGGATTAGTTCGAGTCACTAATAAGATAATACCGCCAAAACAGAGCATCATCATTTGGATAATAAGTGACATCGAAATAGGTTTAACTTTATCACCCTCACCAATAGTACGAATTTCAGGGAACATCGCCACAATGACAATAACAGCTAAAGCGAGCAAAAATAAGTAAACTGATTGTTTTGCCGCAGGCGGTAACTCTTCATTTAACGTTGTCGTTGTTGTATTTAAAATACGATCGCGCCAAATTGGATCTTGTAAGCGGCGCTGGTATTCTGGATCATCTTCTAGCTCTTTACCACGGCGCATACTATATAAAGATAATGCAAGTGTACCAATAAAGGTTGCAGGAACGGTAACTGAAATAATATCTAATAAGGAAATATGTGCAAAACCGGGTAATTCAACAATTTTACCAAGATAGAATACTACTGCTGCAGAAAGTGGACTTGACGTAATCGCTAATTGAGATGCAACAGATGCTGCTGCCATTGGACGCTCAGGGCGAATTTTATTTTTTAATGCCACATCACCAATAATTGGCATAATCGAATAGACTGAGTGACCTGTTCCAAGCATAAATGTCATTAAATAAGTAACGATTGGACCAAGTAATGTGATACGTTTCGGGTTACTACGTAAAATACGTTCTGCGACTTGCAGCATAAATTTTAAGCCACCAGCAGCTTCTAAAATAGATGCACAAGTAACAACGGAAAGAATAATCAACATAACATCAACTGGGGCTTTTCCAACTGGCATGCGGAAAATAAAGACTTCGATCACTAAGCCAATCCCAGATACAACCCCCAATCCTATACCGCCAAAACGGCTACCCACATATAGCATGAGTAGTAGGAACAAAAACTCTAAATAAAGCATAGATATACCTCTAAAATGTTATAAAAAATATTAGCGACATCATACTTGATTTATATTTGTACACAATCCTTTTCACTTTCTTTTAAGTAATTTTTTCGAAAAATAAAACAATTATTTGGTTTAAATCAAAAAAAGTAAAATGCTTATAAAAAATAGGGAGTTATTTAAATCAAATGAGGAAATGATAGTGATAAGATGGGAAAAAATTTAGGCGGTTATACAAACCGCCTAAATGTGAATTACTGATTGTTTTGAACGTAATCAATCGCAGATTGAACTGTTGTAATTTTTTCTGCTTCTTCATCTGGAATTTCGATATCAAATTCTTCTTCTAAAGCCATCACTAATTCAACAGTATCTAAAGAATCCGCACCTAAATCTTCAACGAAAGACGCTTCAGATTTAACTTCGTCTTCTTTAACGCCTAATTGCTCAACGATGATTTTTTTTACGCGTTCTTCAATGCTCATTTGTTTCTTCCTATTGTTTAGTTTTTCGCTCACTGCGACGAGTTAGTTAGTGTATATATTTTTTGTAAAGTTACAATGATTTTTGCTGGTGGTCAAACCTTAAAACCATCTTTTAAAAAACACATACAGTGAAAATACAGTTACGTTACTTCATCTACGCTTTAAAGTGGCGTAACCAAGTTACATTGCAACCAAGATTTTAACATTAACCTCAATCTTTGGCTATGCTTTTATCCCCTAAAATCTGTAATTGATTTCACACAATTAGTTGGTATACATACCACCATTCACATGCAAAGTTGTACCTGTAATATAGCTCGCATCATCAGAAGCTAAAAACGCAACTGCTTTCGCAATATCTTTTGGTTCCCCTAAACGACCTGCCGGAACTTGCGACAAAATACCTGCTTTTTGCTCATCTGTTAACACTTCTGTCATGTCTGTCGCGATAAAACCTGGGGCAACCACGTTCACGGTAATACCACGCGAAGCCACTTCTTTTGCCAGCGCTTTACTAAAACCGATTAAACCCGCTTTCGCTGCACAATAGTTAGTTTGTCCTGGATTTCCCATTGACCCCACCACAGAACCAATAGTAATGATACGACCAAAGCGTTTTTTCATCATTGAACGCAACATCGCTTTTGATAAATAGTAAACTGATGTTAAGTTAGTTTGCATAATAGCAAACCATTCTTCATCCTTCATACGCATCAATAAATTATCACGTGTGATACCCGCATTATTGACTAGCACGTCAATATCACCAAAATCAGCTTTGATTTTTTCTAATGTTGCATCGATTGAAGCAAAATCGGATACATTTAAAACCAAACCTTTTCCTTTTTCACCTAAATACGCAGAAATACTTTCCGCCCCTTTCTCTGATGTTGCAGTACCAATAACAAACGCCCCTTTCGCAACTAATTCCTCTGCTATTGCACGTCCAATACCACGAGTTGCGCCTGTGACTAACGCGATTTTACCCTGCATAAATATCTCCTTAATTAAATTTGTGTCTCATTCACTAATTCGACACAGCGAAGTTTAAATCGTTCTTTACTCTTTTCTTTATATTGTATTTCTTTCAATACACACTCAAAATTTACTTTTGTTTACATTGTGTTAATGTTTTAGACAACGTGTGTATTTAAAGTAGCGCCAGAAGAAACAATCACTAAAGTATGTTCAACAAATGTAGCCATTACACAAAAGAACAATAAAGTGAACACCATGTTTCATAGCAATACTAGACAAAATCTATCTTATGCCAATGCCTGTTCGGCTAATGCTAATGAATTAACATCATTTACTGCTTGAGCAACAAGCTCTTTTACAATACGACTTGTTAAACCTGTTAACACTTTATTTGGTCCAATTTCAATGAGTACTTCAATTCCTTGCCCTGCCATTTTTTCTACGCTTTCAGTCCAGCGCACAGGGCTATAAAGCTGACGAACAAGTGCGCTACGAATTGCTGAACTTTCCGTTTCTGTTGCAACATCAACATTATTAATCACTGAAGTCGTTGGTGTTTTAATTGCAATATTATCTAAAGAAACCGCTAATTGATCAGCCGCAGGTTTCATTAATGCACAATGTGAAGGTACACTGACTGCTAAAGGTAAAGCACGTTTTGCTCCAGCTTCTTTACAAGCGACTGCGGCACGTTCAACTGCGGCTTTTGCACCAGCGATAACAACCTGACCTGGTGAATTAAAGTTTACGGCTGAAACCACTTCACCTTGTCCTGATTCTGCACAAGCTTTAATAATTGACGCATTATCTAAACCAATAATAGCATACATTGCTCCCGTACCTTCTGGTACGGCTTGTTGCATTAACTTACCACGTAACTCTACTAATTTAATCGCATCTTGGAAATCAATCACATCAGCACAAACTAACGCAGAATATTCGCCTAAACTATGTCCTGCCATTAATTCGGGTTTTAAATTCGGATATTGTTGTTGCCAAACACGATAAATCGCAACAGAAGCCGCTAACAATGCAGGTTGAGTTTGCCAAGTTTTATTTAATTCTTCTGCTGGGCCTTTCTGCACTAATTGCCACAAATCATAGCCTAATACCTCTGAAGCTTGTTGAAAAGTTTGTTGTACAACAGGATATTGCTCTGCTAATTCAGCTAACATGCCCACCGCTTGTGAACCTTGCCCCGGAAATACCATTGCAAATTTTTTCATGTTTTTTTCCTTATTCATTAAAACTTTTTAAAAATCAACCGCACTTTTATGCATGACCAGTGCTATTAGAACTTAACTAATGCCGCTCCCCAAGTCAGACCACCACCAAAAGCTTCTAACAATAACATCTGACCACGCTGAATACGACCATCACGCACAGCCTCATCTAGCGCACTTGGAATACTACCCGCCGAAGTATTACCATGACGATCGAGAGTAACAACTACTTGCGACATATCCATTTCTAATTTTTTTGCTGTTGCCGAAATAATACGTAAATTGGCTTGATGTGGTACTAACCAATCAATATCTTTTTTATCCAAATTATTTGCTTCAAGAGTTTCTTCTACGACATTTGCTAACTCACGTACAGCAATTTTAAACGTCGCATTACCTTGCATTTCTAAATATGCGGGATCGCTTTCAACACTTCGCGCTTGATTGGCTAGCGTTAAAACATCTGCATTTTCTCCAGTCGCATGTAAATGCGTAGAAAGAATTCCTGCTTCATTTGAGCGTTCTAAAATAACCGCACCAGCACCATCGCCAAACAAAATTACAGTACCACGATCTGCTGGATTCAAAGTACGAGAAAAAAGATCTGCACCAATGACAAGTGCTTTATTGACTTTTCCAGTACGAATAAATTGATCTGCAACTGTTAATGCATAAACAAAACCTGAACAAGCAGCAGCCACATCAAAAGCAATAGCATCTTTAATTTCAAGCATTTTTTGAATTTGACAAGCAGCACTTGGAAATGCATGAGTTGAACTTGTTGTTGCAACAACAATCAAATCAATTTCATTCACATCCATCGGTGACATAGCCAAACATTTTTTTGCTGCCTCAAAGCCCATAGTTGCTACCGTCTCATGTGGATCAGCAATACGGCGTTCTTTAATACCAGTACGTTCAGAAATCCATTCATCAGAGGTTTCCACCATTTTTTCTAAATCTGCATTAGTACGAATATTTTTGGGTAAGTAACTACCTGTTGATAAGATTTTACTATACATAATAAATCTCGTTAAAAAGGATAGCGAACTCGCTATATTAAATTAATGATCACTTGTTATTTTTATATGCGCAGATGACTCGTATTTTTCGAGTCCAGCTAAAATTTTTGTTGGAATTTGCTGACGCACTTGAAATGCAGCATCAGCAATTGCATAAGAAAAGGCCTCGATATTTGCACTACCATGGCTTTTTACTACAACGGATGCCAATCCAATTAAAGAAGCACCATTATATTCATCTGGGTTAATTTGCTTTAAACGCTGATAGCTATCTTTAAATAAATGACGTAATAACCAAGAAAATACAGGTTTCAGTAGACTATTTTTCGATTTACCTTTTAGTAAGGCAATAACATTTTTAGCCGCACCTTCAAGCGTTTTTAATGCCACATTGCCCGCAAATCCATCGCTTACAATAACATCAGCTTTGCCATTTAACAAAAAGTTACCTTCAATGAAGCCAACATAATTAAGTGCGGTATCCTTTTCTAATAAAACTGCCGCATCTCGAATTGACTTATGCCCTTTGATATCTTCACTGCCAATATTAAGTAACGCAACTCTCGGATAAACCAAATTTAAAATATTTTCGACAAAAATACTGCCCATCAATGCAAATTGATATAAGTTTTCCGCATCACAATCAATGTTAGCACCAAGATCAAGCATAACACTTTTTCTGCCATCAACAGTTGGAATCACAGAAATAAGCGCAGGGCGTTGAATCCCTTTAAGTGGTTGTAACAAAATTTTTGAAAGCCCCATTAATGCAGCTGTATTCCCTGCACTAACACAACCTTGCGCTTCACCTTTTTGTACGGCTTCGATAGCCAAACGCATTGATGTCCCTTTGCTATTGCGCAATGCATAAGAAATACCATGTTCATTATCAATCGTACGTGAACAATGACAAACAGTAAGGCGTTGTTGAACAGAAGCGGGGATGTTTTCAAGTAAGGGAAGAATTTGCTGGCTATCACCAAACAATAATAAAGAAAGCATTGGATCATTTTCCAACGCAAGTAAGGATGCAGGGATAGTAATACGGGGACCTATGTCCCCGCCCATCACATCTAACGCAAGGGTTAGACGACTCAAGTGATTACCTTAATTAAATAATGTATAAATTATTTATTAATCACTTTACGACCACGATAGTAACCATCGGCAGTTACGTGGTGACGTAAATGAGTTTCACCGCTTGCTTTATCAACTGATACTGCGGCAGTGGTTAATGCATCGTGTGAACGACGCATATCGCGTCTTGAACGAGATTTTTTGTTTTGTTGAACAGCCATTGGCTATACTCCTAAATTTACTTTTGCTTTAAACTAGCTAATACAGCGAACGGGTTCGGTTTTTTTGCCAGCTCTTCGGGCAATTCGCCAAAAACCTGTTCAGCCACGGACACTTCACAGTGTTCAGATGAATGCAATGGTACAATTGGTAGACTTAAAATTAATTCATCTTCAACAGTACCAAGTAAATCTATTTCACCAAACTCATCAAATTCGATTGGCTCATAAATTTCGGGCAATACATCGGCTTGATCCAAATTAGCCACAGGACTGTAACAAAATGTACAATCGATAGTTTGCATAAAGGCTTTTTGACAACGTTGACAGACAACTTCAATATCAACTGTTGCTTGACCTTTCATGACCACTAATTTTTGTGGATCAATAAAAAACGATAATCTAACCTGTGCATCGCTGAGCACTTTACTTACTGACTCAGAAAGACGTTCAAGCTGATTAATAGCATAATAGCCATCATAATCTAATCGACGCTGTGCATCTTTAACTGGGTCAACAGTTAGGGGTAATTTTACCTTTTGCATAGGGCGTGAATATTACCGTTTGAGAACAAAATAGTCAAAGGAAATTATTACTTTTTCACTGAACTTCCCCCGAAAATTTAGCAAAAACCTTTTTCATCACATCAATTTTAATTCATTTATTTAAAAATGATGAATAAAGAGTAGAAAAACTTCAAAAGAAAATAACAAATGGTGTATCTAAATCAAATTTATCTATTTTAGCTCACAAATCACACTTTCAATACTTTACAGCACTCCATTTTTCCTTTATTAATAGAAGTTCTTTTTACTCACAAAAAAAGGTAAAACTATGACAAACACAGTGAAAAAAACATTTCTTAATATCGCATTAACAAGTGCGTTAACGCTTTTGGCAACACAAAGCGCTTTCGCAGCCGAAGTACCTGCAGGTACTGTTCTTGCTGATAAGCAAGAACTCAGAATGAATAATGGCTCAGATCCATCCTCTCTTGACCCGCATAAAATCGAAGGAACGCCCGAAGCATTAGTTGCTCGTCAACTTTTCGAAACATTAGTGATTTCAGATGCTGATGGTCATATCATTCCAGGTGCCGCAGAAAAATGGGAACATAGTGCAGATTTCAAAACTTGGACGTTCCATCTTCGTAAAGATGGCAAATGGTCAAATGGTGAACCTGTTACCGCAGAAGATTTCGTGTTTGCTTTCCAACGTTTAGCTGATCCAAAAACAGCCTCGCCTTATTCCAGCTATTTAAAATATTTAAAATTATTAAATTCAGCAGATATTGTTGCAGGTAAAAAACCTCTCACAGACTTAGGTGTAAAAGCACTTGATGCACATACGTTACAACTCACACTTTCTGAAAGTGTCCCTTATGCAGATAAACTCACTGAACACTATGTACTTGCACCAGTAAATAAAAAACTTGTAGAACAGTTTGGCGATAAATGGACTGATCTTAAAAATATTGTCGGTAATGGGGCGTTTAAAATTACTAATTGGATCATCAATGAAAAATTAGAGATGGTACCAAATAATCATTATTGGAACCACCCAAAAACAGTATTAACTCATGTCACGCTTTATCCAATTACCTCTGAAAATACTGATGTTTCACGCTATCGCGCAGGTGATTTAGATATCACTAACTACGCACTTCCAGTAGAGCTTTTTGCTAAATTAAAAGCCGAATTCCCAAATGAAGTATATACACCACCGGTGCTATGCACTTATCTATATGAAATCAATCATAAAAAAGCACCATTCAATGATGTTCGTGTAAGAAAAGCCTTATCAATGGCAATGGACCGTAACATTATTACTGAAAAAGTGACTGCGCAAGGTCAAGTTCCTGCATATAATTTTACACCACCTTATATTAATGGCGGTGAAAAAATCACAACGCCTGAGTGGTCAAACTTACCGCAAGCAGAGCGTAATAAAAAAGCTGTCGAATTACTAAAAGAAGCTGGCTTTGATAAGAATAATCCATTAACTTTCAACTTACTTTACAACACTTCAGATAACCATAAGAAAATTGCGATTGCGGCAACTTCTATTTGGAAGAAAAATCTCGATGGTGCAGTAAACATTAAATTAGAAAACCAAGAATGGAAAACCTATTTAGACTCACGCCATCAAGGTAACTATGATGTCACTCGTGCAGGCTGGTGTGCTGACTATAACGAAGCAACAACGTTCTTAAACTATTTCTTATCAACCAGTAGTAACAATACTGCTTTCTATAAGAGTGCAGAATATGATGCATTATTAGCCTCATCCTACCAAGTAGAGAGTGATGAAGGTCGTGCAGAAGTTTACGCTAAACTTGAGCAACAGCTAGAAAAAGATACAGCATTAGTACCAATGTATTACTATGTTGATCCTCGTATGGTAAAACCTTATGTAAAAGGCTTTGCGACCAAGCACCCAGGTAAAAACTACTACTTAAAAGATGTTTATTTAGTTAAACAATAATTTTTATACGACTTTATAGTGCGGTCAATACTTTTACTAAACCGACCGCACTTTCTTATTTTTTTACACGTTGGCGTGTTTTAAATTGGATTATCTTGTATGTTTAAATTGATCATTCGTCGTTTGTTTCAGGCAATTCCAACGCTTTTTATTCTGATTACAATTTCTTTTTTCATGATGCGATTAGCACCAGGTAGCCCATTTACCAGTGAAAAAAATTATCCACCTGAAGTCATTGCTAATATCGAAGCTAAATACCACTTAAATGAACCACTTTACAAACAATACGTTATTTACTTAAAAGATCTTGCACATGGTGATTTTGGTCCTTCTTTTAAATATAAAGACTATACGGTAAATCAGCTTGTCGCGACAGCCTTTCCAGTTTCCTTTAAACTGGGCTTTTCTGCCTTTTTAGTTGCTTTAACACTTGGTGTCAGCGCAGGTACGATTGCTGCACTAAAACAAAACAAGTGGCTGGATTATTTGATTATGACCTTTGCTATGACTGGCGTAGTCATCCCCAGCTTTGTGGTTGCCCCATTATTGATACTGGTTTTTTCTATCACATTAAAATGGTTACCTTCCGGTGGTTGGGAAGGCGGCGCATTTAAATTCATGTTAATGCCCATGATTGCGCTCTGTTTATCTTATATTGCCAGTATCGCACGTATCACACGTGGCTCCATGATTGAAGTATTACATTCTAATTTTATTCGTACCGCCAAAGCCAAAGGCTTACCAATGGGACGTATTTTAACCAAGCATGCATTACGCCCGGCTTTATTACCTGTGATTTCTTATATGGGTCCTGCCTTTGTCGGTATTATCACGGGCTCAATGGTCATTGAAAGTATTTTTGGTATTCCAGGTATTGGACAACTTTTCGTTAATGGCGCACTCAACCGTGATTATTCTTTAGTATTAAGCCTAACCATTTTAGTTGGCGCATTAACGATTACATTTAATGCTGTTGTCGATATCTTATATGCGGTTATCGATCCAAAAATCCGTTATTAATTTGCAGTGCTAACAGGGATAAAAAATGTTAAAAAATCAAAAAGATGCTGAACTGCTAGAAACCGTTGTGGAAACATTAGAAACGGTTGAAGGACGTAGTTTATGGCAAGATGCACGCCGTCGCTTTTTTCATAATAAAGCGGCATTAACCAGTTTATTTATTTTATTTTGTATTAGCCTTTTCGTTATTTTTGCCCCAATGCTCATGCCTTATCCTTACGATGAGCTTGATTTTGGAGCCATTTCAATTCCACCAGAATGGGAAACAATGCATTATTTTGGTACCGATGCATCTGGGCGAGATCTGCTCGTTCGAGTCGCCATTGGCGGTAGAATCTCGCTATTAGTTGGTATTGCAGGCGCATTAATCGCCGTCTTAGTCGGCACATTATATGGTGCAACTTCTGGCTATATTGGTGGTAAAGTTGATACTTTTATGATGCGTTTTCTAGAGATTCTTAACTCTTTCCCATTTATGTTCTTTGTTATCTTGTTAGTCACCTTCTTTGGACGCAATATTTTCCTCATTTTTGTGGCAATAGGTATGGTGTCTTGGCTAGACATGGCAAGGATTGTACGTGGACAAACCTTAAGCTTGAAGCAAAAAGAATTCATCGAAGCCGCGATCGTGTGTGGTGTCTCTTCTCGTCAAATTGTATGGCGTCATATTGTGCCTAATGTGCTTGGCGTTGTAGTCGTTTATGCCTCCTTACTGGTACCAGGTATGATCTTATTTGAATCATTTTTAAGCTTCTTAGGTCTGGGGACACAGGAACCGCTAAGTAGCTGGGGTGGATTACTGAACGATGGTGCCAAATCAATGGAAGCTGCACCTTGGTTATTAGTATTCCCAGCGCTGTTCTTAGTCATTACCCTATTTTGTTTTAACTTTATCGGTGATGGTTTGCGTGATGCACTTGACCCGAAAGATCGCTAGTACAAGCCTTTGGAGAGCACAATGACAACAAAAAATTTACTACTCGATGTACAAGACTTGCGTGTCACTTTCAAAACGCCAGATGGCGATGTTACAGCGGTCAATAACTTAACATTTTCTTTAAATGCGGGTGAAACATTAGGAATTGTTGGTGAATCAGGTTCAGGTAAATCCCAAACTGCCTTCGCTTTAATGGGGTTACTTGCTGATAACGGACGTATTGCGGGTTCAGCCAAATTTAATGGTGAAGAAATTCTTAATTTACCAGAAGCACAGCTTAACCGCCTGCGTGCAGAACAAATTGCTATGATCTTCCAAGATCCCATGACATCGCTTAATCCTTACATGAAAATTGGTGAGCAACTGATGGAAGTCTTGATCTTACACAAAGGTATGGATCGTAAAACGGCATTTGAAGAATCTGTACGTATGTTAGATGCTGTAAAAATGCCAGAATCCCGCAAACGTATGAATATGTATCCTCATGAATTTTCAGGTGGTATGCGTCAGCGTGTGATGATTGCAATGGCACTGCTATGCCGTCCAAAATTATTGATCGCTGATGAACCAACTACTGCGTTAGATGTGACAGTCCAAGCACAAATCATGACGTTATTAAACGAACTTAAAACTGAATTTAATACTGCAATCATCATGATTACTCATGACTTAGGTGTTGTGGCAGGCATTTGTGATAACGTGTTGGTTATGTATGCAGGTCGTACAATGGAATATGGCACAGCAGAACAAATTTTCTATAGTCCAAGCCATCCTTATTCAAAAGGACTCATTGGTGCGGTTCCACGTGTTGATGGTCAAGAAGAAGAGCTGATTACTATTCCTGGTAATCCACCAAACTTACTTCAACTACCAAGTGGTTGTCCATTCCAACCTCGTTGTATTCATGCCACAGAACAATGTTTAAAAGCACCAAAATTAGAAATATTGGCAGATCAACGCCTGTGCGCGTGCTTTTTATCAGCAGAACAGTTAACTAGAGGAAACGCATAATGACGACAGAGAAAAAAGCCATCCTAGAAGTCAAAGATTTAAGCGTTCATTTCAAAATTAAAGATACCAAATCTTTGTTTTTCACTAAACATCAAACTTTAAAAGCGGTCAATAATGTCTCTTTCAATTTATATGAAGGCGAAACACTTGGCGTTGTGGGTGAATCAGGCTGTGGTAAATCCACTTTAGCACGTGCGATTACGGGCTTAGTAGAAAGCTCTGGTGGTAATATTCTTTGGTTAGGCAAAGACTTAACCCAACAAAATGCAAAAGAGTGGAAAGCTGTACGCAGTGATATTCAAATGATCTTCCAAGACCCATTGGCATCATTAAATCCACGGATGACTATTGGGAGCATTATTGCTGAACCACTAAAAATTTATCAACCGCACTTAACTAAAGAAGAAATTAAAGAAAAAGTCCGTGCAATGATGATGAAAGTCGGCTTATTGCCAAACTTAATTAATCGCTATCCTCATGAGTTTTCAGGTGGTCAATGTCAGCGTATTGGGATTGCTCGTGCTTTAATTGTAGAACCTAAATTGATCATTTGTGATGAGCCCGTATCTGCATTAGACGTGTCAATTCAAGCACAGGTCGTTAATTTACTCAAATCATTGCAACGTGAAATGGGATTATCACTCATTTTTATTGCACATGATTTAGCGGTAGTGAAGCATATTTCTGATCGTGTTTTAGTGATGTATTTAGGTAATGCTGTCGAACTAGGCGATTATGAACAGGTCTATCACGACACCAAACACCCGTATACTAAAGCTTTGATGTCTGCGGTACCTATTCCTGATCCTAAATTGGAACGCAACAAACAGATTCAATTACTTGAAGGCGACCTGCCTTCCCCGATTAATCCACCGTCAGGTTGCGTATTCCGAACCCGCTGTCCATTAGCAGATCAGCACTGCATTGCAGATAAACCGTTACTCAAAGGACAAGATAATCACTTTGTCGCTTGTTTTAAAGCAGGCTAATCTAACAAACACGAACAAACCGCACAAAAAGTGCGGTTTGTTTTTTGCGAGTTTTAAACTAAAAAATCGCTGTAAAACCGACCGCACTTTTTAAGTCAAAAAATGTCCTTATTCAACAATCACACGAGCATTAATTGGCTGTACAGGACGGTTATTATGTCCATGCATTAACGCAGAAAAAGCGTCGACTTGTGATTGGCTAATATGGTCATATTGTTTTAACACTAACCAATTCACGCCTTCAGAGCAAGGTGGCGTGGTTAATGAACCGCTGAAGCGATAATAGTCACGTTTTTTAGGAATCAATTTAGCGGGATCAAATGCACTTTCGAGCTTGAAAGTTTCACCAGCTTTCTGTGGCATGTTATTCCAAATCGGTGCTAAACGCTGATTCTCACTTGATAATGTATATAACACGCCAAGCACGGCAAGATTACCCGCTTGATCCGCATGCACAAAATGGGCTTCTAATGGGAAAGATTTTCCCTTAATTTGATTTTCACTTGGTACATGGAAATGGAATTGTTTTAATGTATAGGTGCTACCGTTCAATTGCATGAGGTTAGTCGGCTCTTTGAAATCCACTTGAATAGTGTGTCCGTTGTTTACAATTTCAACCTGAGAAGGACGATAATCAATTTTAATAGGCGCTAACTTGCCATCAATCGTGTTAACAATATTCACTGGTGATTGGCTTTTTCCTTCACTACAAATCGCAAATTTTGGTGAAAGCGCCGCCCAATGCTCTGGTGATTCATGCCCCGTATAGCCCCAATGGCTATGCTTTTCGGCAGATTGCATTGTTTGACTACAAGCAGTAAGCGTGATCACTCCAAAAGTAAGCTTAAAAATTTTTAACATTTTCATTGCATAACTCCTTAACCCAAATAAATAAATTGATAATACGGTTTAAACACCATAAAACCTTAAAAAAAAACAAGGCTATGCTAGGCAAAATAGTACTCCATTTCAAGTGAAACATGACTTGTTCTACCTGTTCAGAAGGCAATGAAGTCCATCACTTCAAATAAGGTGCTAGGAAAATGCTGTGCTAAATAAGTTTGTAAAAAATGTTGGGTTTCTTGACTGATAATAGCATCGCCTGTTGGGTATAAATTATAAACAACAGCATGCACTTTAATCTTGTTAACCTGACAAGCTTGTAGACTTAATAGAGTGTGATTAATGCTCCCTAACTTACCAGATGTGACTAGAATGACGGGATATTGCTGGGTACGAATATAATCTAAGGTGGTTTCACTGTCGTTATAGGGTACATATAATCCCCCCGCCCCTTCCAGTAGCACATAGTCATACTTCTGTGCTAAAAGTGCGGTCGATTTTTCAATGATTTTACTGTCGATTTTGCGCTGCGCTAACCTTGCAGCTAAATGCGGAGAACAAGGATAATCAAATACATAAGGGCAAGTGATTCCTTGTTTGTCTTCTTCAGTTAGTTCAATGCCTTGTATTTTACGGTGAGTTAATAAATCTTCTGCAATACCTTCACAGCCAGTTTGAATCATCTTTTGGGTAATCACTGAGAAGCCTTGCAGCATTAATTTTTTAGCATACCAGCCAGTGACGATAGTTTTGCCAATATCGGTATCAATACCGCTGATAAAGAAAATTGTCGCTGCCATACTTATCCTTTTTGAGTTTATTTGATGCTATTTTAAGCGTGCCAATAAATACAATGGCGCATAGGTTAAAGTCACTTGTTGTTGCGAATTGACATAATTTTGCTGATATTGGTGGCAAAAATGCTGCAATTTAGTTTTAGTCCATCCATGTTGGCTAATCGCATTGACGCCTGTTTTTTGCAGATGTTTTAATACTTCGATGGGTTGCGCAAAGGTCAATACAATCTCCTCCTGTGCGAATGCCAATAGCTCAAATTCTGGCACCAACCATTGCTGCCATTGTGCTGCACTCGGATAGTCTAACCCAATTCCCGTAATTTGTTTCACTTCGTATAAATTGGTCGCACTAAACGTACTTAACAACAAGAACCCTTGTTTTCTTAAGCCAGTTTTCACCCGCTGAATAAAACCTTGTTTGTCTTCAAACCATTGCACCACTGAAGCTGCCGCAATCAGATCATATTTTTTGCTGAAACAAAACTGTTCTGCATCACCACAATGAAATTTAAAAGGCTGAGGCAGTGTCATCTGTAAATGCTGCTGCACATCACAAAGATCATTGAGTTCCCAATGCTGTGCATAAAGTGCTGTCATTAAACCTTGTGTTAATCCCCCCGTTCCACAACCTAACTCCAGTACATTTTCAAATTTTTGGCATTGCATTAAAGGTAGTAAATCAATTAAACGCTGTTGGATTTGTTGTTGAGCGAAGGCTTGTTGATCATAGTGCGCCAAGGCCTGCGTAAAGCGTTGTTTAATACGCTGTTTCGTTAACTTTTGCATTGGTATTCCCAACATTGCGCCCAATGACTAAACTGTGGAAACAACAAATGCTCCGCTTCAACTTCTGTGATTTGGCAACGAGATTGCCAATAATCACGTTGATGTTGCGCAGGAAAAATTTTATCTTTTGTACCAATGATCGCCTTGCTCCATAGAATCAGATCGGTACGTTGATCTTGCTGTAAACCTTGATAAAGTGCGGTCAGTTCTGAGTAAATTTCATCAAGTGTCGGGCGTTGTGCTAACTGTTGATAATCTTGCAGCGCTGTTTTATTGCCACAAATTCGACGCTCAAATTTATGCCGATTTTCTTCATTCAATCCTGTTAAGGTCCCTTCAAATATAGTACAAGGAATCCCAAATTGATCATGACAAGGATAGCCAGTACCATTAATTGCCGTTGCAGAGGTCAATTGATAAGGTTGCATAATACGTTCTGCCACCCAAACACCCATTGACCATGCCACAACACGAATAGTTTGGTAGCGTTTGAAATCAAACTCACAGTCTAACTGTTGATAATCGTAACAAATCACTAAATCGTAATTTTCAGGTAGACGTAAATGCTGAACTACGCTTGGTGGCGTGCCCCAACCAGCGAAATAGACGATAACATGCTGCCCTTGTTGATCAAAATGTTGTATTTTCACGCGCTCAACTCCTGTAAACAGCCAACTAATCCCGTCACATCATCAAACGTCATGTCTGCACTAAGAGAGAAACGAATACGCGAAGTACCTTGTGGTACTGTCGGCGGACGAATAGGTAAACAATAATAGCCTTGCTGCTGTAATTGCTGTGCCAATTGTACCGTGTTCTGATTGTCACCTAAAATATAAGGCACAATACAGCTTTCACTTGGCATGGTAACATTAAATAAGCGAACAATTTGTTGGCGTAAGTAATCACTAAGCTGGGCTAAATGTTGCCGTTGCTGGCTAAAGTGCGGTAAGTTTTCAAATAAAAAGTGAGTCCAAGCCACATTCAATGGCGGCAAGGCAGTGGAAAAAATTAAAGGACGCATTTTATTGACTAAATAGTCTTTGAGCACCTGATCACAAACCACATAGGCGCCCATAGAAGCCAAAGCTTTACCGAAAGTACCAACTAAGAGATCAATCTGTTCAATACATTGTTGTTGCTGTGCTAATCCAAGCCCTGTTGCACCATAAACACCAATGGCATGGGCTTCATCGACATACAACATGACATTGTCAAATTGCTGTTTTAATACCACCAGTTGATTTAAATCAGCCAGATCACCGTCCATACTGAATACAGATTCCGTCACCACAATAATACGCGCAAAAGTGCGGTGTTTTTTGTGCAAGATTTGTGCCAAATGCGCATAATCATTATGACGGAAGCGTAGAAAATCACACTGTGCTAAACGAATACCATCAATCAGACTAGCATGGACTAATTTATCTGCCACGATTAACGTTTGCTTATCGGCTAAAGCAGGTAAAATCCCAATATTGGCATGATAGCCACTGTTAAACAGTAAGGCGCTTTCACGACCAAAAGCGTTCGCCATCAATGTTTCAAGTGAATCATAAATCGGAAAAGACCCCGTTAACAAACGCGAGGAAGACGAAGTCAAACTTGGTAATTGATCTTGATATTGATTGAGAAAAGCTTGGCGTAATGCTGCATTATTCGCTAAGCCTAAATAATCATTCGATGACATATTAAGCATGGTTTTGCCATCTTTATGAATAAAACGCCCCAGATGTGTTAATTGTGGCAGTTGGCGAAATTGATTTTGTTCACGCAAACCGGCAAGTTGCTGACTGAAATGATTATAGATTGCCATATTCTTCCCTTAGAGCTTGAATAGTGCCTGCAATAAGCTGCGATAATTCATGAGGCTGGATAATAAAAGGCGGCATTAAATATACCAGCTTACCAAACGGGCGAACCCATACGCCATTTTTCACAAAACGTAGTTGTAAAGTCGCCATATTGACAGCTTGTTTCATTTCAATCACGCCAATTGCCCCTAACACTCGGACTTCTTTTACCGCAGAGAGCATTTGCGCAGCATGTAATTCTTGTTTAAATTGTTGTTCAATCCGCTGCACATTGCTTTGCCAGTCACTGTCTAATAATAATTGGATACTTTCAGCAGCAATGGCACAAGCTAATGGATTTGCCATAAAAGTTGGTCCATGCATAAAACATTTCGCTTCACCAGAACAGATTGTTTCAGCAACTTGTTGACTCGTAATTGTAGCAGAGAGAGTCAAATAGCCACCAGTCAGTGCTTTACCAAGACACATAATATCAGGTAGCACTTGTGCATGTTGATAAGCAAATAACTTACCAGTACGCCCAAACCCTGTTGCAATTTCATCAAAAATCAGCAATATCCCATACTGTTCACATAATGCTTTTGCTTGTACTAAATATTGTGGAGAATAAAAATACATTCCTCCTGCACCTTGCACGATAGGCTCCAAAATTAAAGCAGCAATTTCATGACCTTTTTCAGCAAGTAGCTCTTCTAATGGCGTAATGGCTTCATCATGCCAGATTTCATCAAACTTCACACAAGGTTGTGGTAAAAAATATTGAACGGGTAATCCTTTAGCAAATAAACTGTGCATACCTGTCACAGGATCACACACTGACATGGCATGCCAAGTATCGCCATGATAACCTGCACGAATAGTGGCGAATTTATAGCGTTGCTGCTCACCTCTAGCTTGTTGATATTGTACTGCCATTTTCATTGCGACTTCGACCGCAACAGAACCACTATCAGCAAAGAAAATTTTATCTAATGGCGCGGGTAGGAGTTGAACAAGTTGTTGTGCTAATCGTACAGCAGGTTCATGGGTTAAACCACCAAACATGACATGACTCATTTGCGCCAGCTGTTGCGTCGCGGCTTGATTTAAACGTGGATGATTATAACCATGTATCGCAGACCACCAAGAAGACATGCCATCAATAAGCTGCCTACCATCCATTAATTGAATTATCACCCCTTCTGCACGCTGTACTGCAAATAATGGTAGTTCACTATTTACTGCTGCATAGGGATGCCAAATGTGTTGCCGATCAAATTGTAAAAGTGAATTTTCATTCATGGGGGACTCTCCGGTAAACTGGCGTAAATGAACACAACTACTTACATAAATTGAATAACTTGCTATAATCGCCCAGCACTGAGGTTTGAAAGCCTTTTATTCTAACTTAAAAAGATGATTTATCACCATGAATATATTAGAAAAAAAATCTCAACTTAGTTATTGGCAACGAATTAAAATTGCTTTCCAATACGTCATGCCGCAACTTTATTTAACTCAACTTGCAGGTTGGTTCGCCAAACAGCAATGGGGTTCAGTCACTCATTTTGTGATCAAGTTGTTTGCTAAAAAATATAATGTCAACATGGCAGAAGCGGCTAGACCTGCTTTTAGTGACTATGCGAGCTTCAATGAGTTTTTTATTCGCCCACTGGCGGAAAATGCGCGTCCAATTAATCAAAATCCAACCGCACTTTGCCTCCCAGCAGATGGACGAATCAGCCAAATTGGGCATATTGCTCATGATCTTTTATTACAAGCTAAAGGGCATTATTTCAGCTTGTCTGATTTACTTGCTGGCGATCAAGCATTAACAGACACATTCAAACATGGTGAATTTGCAACGATTTACCTTTCACCGCGTGATTATCATCGTGTACATATGCCTTGTGATGCGACATTACGTCAAATGATTTATGTACCAGGTGACTTATTTTCCGTGAATCCTTTCTTAGCTGAACATGTACCAAATCTATTTGCGCAAAATGAACGCCTTATCTGTGTATTTGATACGGAATTTGGCAAAATGGTGCAGATTTTAGTAGGTGCCACAATTACTGCAAGCATGAGTACAGTTTGGGCAGGTGTTGTTAACCCGCCACGTCCAAATCAAGTGACGACTTGGCGTTATGAAGGTGAAAACGCGATTAAATTAGTGAAGGGACAAGAAATGGGCGCATTTCAATTAGGCTCGACTGTCATCAATTTATTTGAAAAAGATCATGTACAGCTCGCAGATCATTTACAAGTAGACAGCCCTGTGCGGATGGGTGAAATTTTAGCACACCAAAAATAATATTTAACGACAATAGGAAAATAGCATGAGCAAACAATTTTTTGAACAAGTTTCATTAGACAGCGTTTCTGCGCAAGGCAGTTACGGTATCGGTCTACAAATTGGTCAACAATTACTAGATAGTCAACTTGATGTCAGCGCGGAAGCTGTCGCAAAAGGTATCTTTGATGTATTAAACCAAAATCCACCTGCATTAGATTTAACTGTGGTTAGCCAAGCTTTACAAACCTTACAGCAGCAAGCAACTGAAGCGCAACAAGCCCAATTCAAAGAAATTGAAGCAGCAGGTCAGCAATTCTTAACAGAAAATGCAAAAAAAAATGGCGTTAACATCACTGAGTCAGGTTTGCAATACGAAGTATTAGTTGAAGGCACAGGTTCTGTACCAAGTCGTCAAGATCAAGTGCGTGTACACTACACAGGGACTTTAATTGATGGTACTGTATTTGATAGCTCAGTTAAACGAGGTCAACCTGCGGAGTTTCCAGTCAGTGGTGTGATTGCTGGTTGGATTGAAGCTCTAGCTATGATGCCAGTGGGTTCAAAATGGCGCTTAACTATTCCTCACAACTTAGCTTATGGTGAGCGTGGTGCAGGCGCATCAATTCCGCCATTTAGTACATTAGTATTTGAAGTGGAATTATTAGATATCCTATAAATAATAAAGCGGTGAGTTCACCGCTTTTATTTCATTTTATCGTTTTAAACCTTGTTGATAGCCATTTTCCCACGAAATTAAAAAAACTTGTGCTATCGCTTGCTGTGTTTGCTGCTCACAATAAGTACTACGTTGAGCTAACATTTTTTGTTTATGCTGACGAAACGACTTCCCAACACGATAACCATCCAAATACCAATCGTCTTTATCTTGACATGCCATTGTATTATACGTTTTTCCGTTTGCGTCACTGAAAAAGGTTTATGTGCTTCAATTTGCGGATGTGCAGAAACACTAGGTTGAGCACAGCTCGTGAGATTAAGTGCAATCACACTAAATAACAGTAAATTAATTTGCTTCATTGTATTATCCTAAGTTTATAGCACAATCATATCATCTCGATGTACCGCAACTGAGCCGTATTCATAACCTAAAATTTGCTCAATATCTTGTGATTTTTTACCTTTCAACAAATGTAATGCATCACTATTGTAGCGCGGTACGCCTAATGCAATATCTTTACCTTGTTGAGTGCGAATTTTCACAACTTCACCACGCGAAAAGCGTCCGTCTACATTAATAATCCCAGCAGGTAGTAATGATTTATATTGAATCAATACCGCACTTTCTGCTCCCTCATCAATCGTAATCACACCCGCCGCTGGTGCAGCATATAACCATTGCTTACGCCCTTCTAAACGATCTGCTTGTACCGTAAATTTTGTCCCAATATCTGCACCATAAGCTAAATCACTAATCACATTTGCTCGGTTACCTGGCGCAATAATCGTTTCAATACCCGAGCGCGTTGCAACATCGGCAGCACTAATTTTGGTAGACATACCACCAGTCCCTAAAGAGGTCCCACTGCCACCCGCAATTGAACGAATATGATCAGTAATTTTATCCACTTCTGAAATCAGTTTAGCCGCTGGATTTTTACGCGGATCACTATCAAAAAGTCCTTGTTGATCAGTTAACAAATAAAGCTGTTCTGCTTGTACTAAAATCGCAACCAGCGCTGATAAATTATCATTATCCCCTACTTTGATTTCTGACGTCGCCACCGCGTCATTCTCATTAATCACGGGAATAATTTGATTATCAAGTAAAGCACGTAAAGTGTCTCTTGCATTTAAGAAACGTTCGCGATCTTCAATATCTGCACGAGTCAATAAAATTTGACCAATATGAATATCATAAATAGCAAAAAGCTTTTCCCATGTTTGAATCAACTGACTCTGCCCCACCGCAGCCAGCAATTGCTTTGAGGCAATTGTAGGCGGCAACTGAGGATGATTCAAATAATGACGACCAGCCGCAATCGCGCCAGAAGTGACAATAACTAGACGGAAACCTGCTTGGTGCAGCTGAGCAAGTTGGCGTACAATTTCCATCATATGTGGCAAATTTAACTTGGCAGAACCCTGTGTTAAGGTACTAGTACCAAATTTCACTACGATCGTTTTATCTGTTTTCATATTGAGCATCATCTTATTCTTTTTTGTTCAAAAATTGTGGCTAAATTACCATTAATAACTAAAAAAAGCATTAATTTTCTCTTGCTTAAACCGACAAGATAACCTCCTTTTCTACACCCCAAATTATGTTATAGTAATCGCATTTCTCTGGCTTAATAACAGGACTATCATATGACTTTCAGCCTTATCGTTGCGATGACAAAAAATGCTGTCATTGGAAAAGATAATCAAATGCCTTGGCACCTGCCAGCCGACTTAGCTTGGTTTCGTAAAAATACAACAGGTAAACCTGTCATTATGGGGCGTAAAACCTTTGAAAGCATCGGACACCCGTTGCCGAATAGAACCAATATCGTGCTATCACGCCAGCCTTATCAACAGCAAGGTATTATTTGGAAAAACAGTCTGGAAAGTGCGGTCGATTTTGTCAAAGATTCTGCTGAAATTATGCTCATTGGTGGTGGTGAACTGTTTAAGCAATATTTGCCGCAAGCAGACAAGCTCTATCTCACTGAAATCCAAGCAGAATTAGAAGGCGATACTTATTTCCCTACTATCAATTGGAACGATTGGCACATTGACTATGAAGAATGGCGTAAGGCAGATGGCAATAACCCTTATGATTTACGCTTTGTTATTTTATCAGCTAGCAACTGCCGCTAAAATCACGAAAAAAGCCTATCGAATCATATTATTCGATAGACTTTTTCTTAATCTCAGTAAACCCCTACTATTACTCAAGTTTCAGCGATTTTAAGCGTAATGCATTCATTAACACAGAAACTGAACTCATTGCCATCGCCGCACCCGCAATAATCGGATTCAATAAACCGAAAGCAGCTAATGGAATACCTAACACATTATAAACAAAAGCAAAAAACAGATTCTGCTTAATATTTTTTAAAGTCGCTTGTGAAACCAACAAGGCATCTACCATCTGATTAACTGAATGTTGCATCAGCGTTGCTGAAGCAGTATGCTCTGCCACATCTGCCCCATTTTGCATAGCAAAACTTACATTAGCAGTTGCCAATGCAGGCGCATCGTTAATGCCATCACCCACCATAGCAACGACTTTGCCTTCCGCTCTAAGCTGCTGAATTTTTGCAGCTTTATCACGTGGTGATAAATTTCCATAGGCTTGTGTAACACTAAGTTGCTGAGCAATATATTCCACTGCACTTTGTTGATCACCACTCATGATATACACATCAATATGTTGTTTTCTTAAGCGTTCAATCGCCACCAGAGAATCCGTTTTCAAACTATCAGCAATTGCAAATGCACCAATTGGTTGTTCATCGACAGCAACCGCAACAATACTTGCAATTTGCCAAACAGGATCTGTCAGTGTAGGCAGTAATAATTGACAATATTCTGGCTTACCTACTTTCACAACACCAATATCCTCCACCACTGCCTGAATACCTGCACCAAGTGTGATCTGAATTTGTGTAGTGTTGAATAAAGCCAGCTGCTGTTCAGCTGCCAACTGTACAATCGCTTGCGCCAAAGGATGATTGGCATGTTGCTCAACCGAAGCTGCAATCTGTAGCAATTGTGTTGCTGAATAGCCCATATTTTGGTCAAGCCAAGATGTAGCGATCTGTGGTTTACCTTCAGTTAAGGTGCCAGTTTTATCTAATACTACCGTATTTACGGCTGCACTTTCTTCCATTGCAGCGGCATCTTTGAACCAAATCCCACGTTTTACTGCATTGCCCATACCAACCATAATCGCAGCAGGGGTCGCTAAACCTAATGCACAAGGACAAGCAATCACCAATACTGCCACGGCATGAATCAATGCTGTCACTGCATTTTGGCTAATCCAATAAGTTAAGACAAAAGTGAATAACGCAATACCAATAACGGCAGGCACAAACACTGCGGCTACTTTATCTGCGAAACGAGCAATTGGGGCCTTACTTCCCTGTGCTTCTGATAATGCATTCATCATATCACCCAATAAAGTATGGCTACCTAATTGTTCTGCTCGATAAATTAATGTACCCTCGCTCAACATTGCACCAGCCAACACCTTACTCCCTACATTTTTAATTTCAGGTTTGGACTCGCCAGTTAAATGACTTTCATCACTCCAACCACTCCCACTTTGTACAATACCATCTGCGGCAATACGTTCACCTTGATTAGCACGTAATAACTCACCCACTTGTACTTGATCTAAAGGAATCTCTTGCCATTGTTGTTCACGTAATACTTTGACTTGTTTTGGTGTTAATTTAAGCAGTAAACCTAAGCTATTTAAGCTGTGTTTTTTAGTGCGTTCTTCTAAAAATTTACCCAGACTAACAAAACCTAATACCATAACACCTGCTTCAAAATACACAGGCGGCATAGCATACGCTGTATGTTCTGAGCTATACAACAACATAAATAGAGAATAAAAATAAATACTTAATGTTCCTAAGCTGACTAACACATCCATATTAGCTAATCCACCTTTAATACTGCCCCATGCGCTTTTATAAAAAGGAATTGCTAACCAAAATTGTACAATTGAAGCTAAGGCACATTGCCACCATGCAGGTAACATCCAATGATGTTGTCCCAATAACATACCTAGCATGCCGACAGCAAAAGGGAGGTTAATTAACAACAAAAGCCATAGGCGCCAATGACTTACCTGCTTTTCCACAAGCACAACTTCATCATCTGTTTTGAACGTCCCCGCAAAACCTGTATTTTGAATAATCTGCAAAATATCCTGCACTGAATGTGTACTATCTTCAAACATCACTTGTGCCTGCTCACTGGCAAAATTAACCGTAGCTTGTTGCACAAAAGGTTTTTTATTTAACACTTTTTCTATACGGCTTGCACAAGCTTGACAGGTCATTCCTTCGATTTGAATAGTAATTTTTTGCTGCATGCGCTATTCCATTTGTGTACAGTTAATTTCGATAAAAAAATAGACTGAACACACAGTCTATTTCTATTGCATAAGTGTTATGCTTGTTGTGCATCAAAGCCTGCATTTTCCACTGCATCAATTAAATCAGCAACGCTTACTTTAGTGTGATCAAATGTGACCTCTGCATTAGCTGCCTCTAGATTCACATTGGCAATAGCAACGCCATCAAATTCTTGTAAAATACGCGTGACACTTTTTACACAACCACCACAATGCATTCCTTCGATTCTTAATGTTACTTTTTGCATAATTAACTCCATCTTGATATAAATTTTGCTGTATGATATATGCTGCCTCTCAACGAAACTCTCACAAAATCGACCGCACTTTTACGCTGTCAACGCTAATGAAACAACTTCATTAGCTTATCACCAAAAAAGAAAGTCACAAGCCCAATACCAACAATGGCTAAGCCAATTAACTTGAATATATTCACTTCGCGTACAGGCATATTAATTAAACCATAATGATCAATAATCATTGCCGTAATTAACTGACCTACAATGATAAAGAACAGCATATTGGTAATCCCCATTTTAGGAGAAAGCAATATAGTGGTGAATACTACTAACACCCCAAGAGACCCTCCAATAAATTTCCACCAAGAATGCTGTGTCACTGTAGCAAGCTGAGTCAGCAAATCTGTTTTAATTGCGCTAATGACCAGTAAAAGCAAGGCGCCAGTACCAAAAGAAATAAAGGTTGCGATTAAAGGTTCATCACCCATTGCTTTTGCTAATTGAGAATTAATTGCCGCCTGAGAAGCAAGTGCGACACCTGCAGCGAGCGCAATCAATGTATAAAGAATAAACATAATTGACCTAAAATATGAAAACCAAACTTATTGTAGCGAGATTCTTTCTAGGTGCAAACGTTTAATCAATAAACAAGCTTGCATTCTGAGCTGAAATGCGTATGATGGCGACCTCGCAAATAGCGAATAACAATTTATTATTCACTTTTGGGTTCCCTCACCCCAATTAACAATCAAAAAGGTATTACAATGAAACATTCATTTTCGATCTTTAGCGATCAACAAACTCGTCGAGCTTTAATTATTTTGAGTTTTTTTCATATTTTTATTATTGCTGCGAGTAACTATCTGGTACAAATCCCATTTGAAGTCAAGCTGCCATTAAGTGTGTTTGGTGCAAGTGAAGACTTTCGCTTTCATAGCACTTGGGGAACTGTCACTTTTCCATTTATTTTTCTTGCCACCGATTTAACAGTACGTGTATTTGGCGCCAAAGAAGCAAGATGGATCATCTTTGTTGTGATGATTCCCGCACTCATTATCAGCTATGTAATTTCTACGTTATTTTCTGATAGCCAATACCAAGGCTTAAATGCGCTGAGCACATTCAATATGTTTGTCTTCCGTATTGCAATTGCGAGCTTTTTTGCTTATGTCTTTGGTCAATTATTGGATGTATTAGTCTTTAATCGTTTACGCCAATTAAAGACTTGGTGGATTGCGCCAACTAGCTCGATGATTTTTGGTTCAATGGCTGATACATTCCTGTTCTTTGCAATTGCGTTCTATGCGAGCAGCGATCCATTTATGGCTGCACATTGGATGGAATTAGGCTTTGTCGATTATTTATTTAAATTAGTGGTAGGTATCTTATTATTCGTACCCGCTTATGGCGTAGTATTGAATTTAATTTTACGTAGACTCCAAGCACTTGCAGCCACCCCCAGAATAGCTTAATTATCACACCAAAAATGCCACAACACAGTGTGGCATTTTCACTAACTATTAATCCATAAAGGAATCCGTAAATTTACACATAATCCGCCTAAATGGCTGGCACTTGCCCAAACAGCACCATGGTGCTCTTTAACAACATTTGCCACAATAGCTAACCCTAACCCTGTTCCACCAGTTTCTCTAGTTCTCGTTTCATCGACACGATAAAAAGGCTGAAAAATTTTATCATATTCAGACTCATCTAATCCCTTGCCATTATCATCAATAACAATCATTAATTCTTGCTTTTTCAAGAAAATCGAAACTTTGATTTCACTATGTGTATATTTCAAGGCATTACGCACAATATTCTCTACTGCGCTAACCAATAGTCCTTTATTACCATTAATATAATATTTTTGTGGTTGAGAAATATTTTGTCTTACAGTGAAACAAAGTTGACGATGCTCTGCCTCGAAAATAGCATCATCCAATACTTCTTCCCATAATTCATTGATTGGGAAAATCTCACGCACTACATGGCTATTTAGCTGTTGGCGAGATAACAACAATAAATCATTAATCATTTTATCTAAGCGGCGCGCTTCAATTTCAATTCGTTGAATTTCAGTATTTTCTTCACCAAATCGACGACGTAATAACGCTAAAGCCAGCTGTAAACGAGTTAATGGCGTACGTAATTCATGAGAAATAGAAGACAGTAATACTTGCTGACTAGAAAGTAAATCTTCCAACGCTTCTGTCATCTGATTAAAACTTTGCCCTACTTGGCGTAATTCAAAAGAACCTTTAGTTTCAAGATCTTTATTGACTTTAAAATCGCCTAGTGACACAGCTTTTGCTGACATCTGTAAATTTTTAATTGGCTTACCAATACTTCGTGCTAACCACCACAACAATGGCGTTGAAATTAAAATCAGCAATGCCACTAATACTGCAGGATTGGCAAACACAAAGCTCATGATTTCCTTTTGTACACTAACACGATCAATAAAATATAACGTGTAAGATTTATTTGCTTCGCCACCTAAATGAATCGAAAAAGGACCAACAATACGTACATCACCAAATACTTTTTTTAGCGGTTTCGCAGGATTTGATGACGAATACATAAATTGTGATAAAAGCGGAATTTCAGTTGCTGATGCCCCTAAAACATTGTGCCCATCATTTTCATCCACCAAAACTGGGCGAATGACACCAAGACGATCAGCATGAGAAAGCGGTACGCCTGCTAAAATCCGTGCGATTTGATTATGGCGAATAGAAGTAATAATTTCTTGTTGATAAGCCGCAAGCTCTTTTTCACTTAATTCAGAATAAATACGTGAATCGAAATATGGAATCGAAAAAATAAGAATTGATAACAAAGAGAAAGTAAGCCAGAAAAAGGCAAAAATACGGAATGAAATAGTATTAAAGTAACTTTCTTTCGCAAATGGCATACAGTCCTCAAACATAAGGCTATTATCAAATAATAGCCTTTTTATTTATCTTTCTGACACTAACAAATAACCACGACCTCTTAAGGTTTTAAACCAAGGTGAACCATCGGTACGAGGTGGTAATTTTTTACGTAGATTTGACATGTGCATATCAATAGCACGATCAAATGGTGTTAATTGTTTGCCTAAGATTTCAATACTCAAAGATTCTCTTGAAAGAATTTGTCCAGGGTTTAAGACTAATTTTTGTAACAACGCAAATTCTGTTCCAGTTAACTCTAAATCTTTATCATTATAAAAAGCTTGTTGGCGTCCTGGGCAAAGAGTAATACCACAGAACATAAATTCACTACGATTATCTTTAAGTTCAACAACACCTAGAGGAGTTGACTGTTGTGTGCGGCGTAAAATTGCTTTAATTCGTGCTACCAGTTCACGATCATTAAAGGGTTTTGGAATGTAATCATCTGCACCAAGCTCTAAACCTAAAATACGATCAATATCATCGCCTCGTGCAGTCAGCATAATGACTGGAACACTAAATTCTTGACGAATTCTTTTTAGCGTTTCAACCCCATTTAACACAGGCATCATAATATCTAGCAAGACTAAATCATAACTAAGATCGAGTTTTTGTAATGCTTGCAAGCCATTATTTGCCATATCAATCTCAAAGCCTTCTAGCGTCAATAATTCAGCAAGAAGCTCTATCAATTCAACATCATCATCCACTAACAAAATCTTAGGCATAGACTATCCTCAACTTTGACCAACCGAAAAAAGAGCACACGCAAACCACGAAGTGCTACAAATAATTAACTATTTCCAAAATTGCCACCAACTCTTTGGCGCAGTATTTTCTGCTTGAATAATTGCATTATTAATCGCAGGCTTGCTTTCATCAGGTAAAGGTTTATCTAAATCAAAACTCGTTACCACCCCACGCTTATCAAAATTTACCAGTAATGTATGCTGCTCAGGCGTCTGATACGCTTTTTGTTGTAAAAATACGTAATACCATTTATCGCTATTAAAAGGATCAATTAATACAGGTGTACCTAATAGATACTGCACTTGCTGAGCATTCATCCCTACTTGTAATTGATTTACCGCTGCTGCTTCTAAATAATTGCCTTGTGGCACATCAATACGATAAACGATTTTATCTACACTTGAACAAGCGGTGATACTCAATGCCAGCACAATAGCACTGATAACTGATTTAAATTGCATAGTTTTTACCTTTTTATACACTGCAAATGATGAACGATAATACCGAAACTTTGCTGGATTGCCAAATCAATTCTGTTCTTTCAACTGCCGTTGCAATTGGTCACGTAAATTTGGTGGTAATCCTTTAATTGTTAATGTATCAGTACTTTCATCCCAAAAAATACGCTGATTAATTAATTCTGCGTCGAAGCTAATAGTGACACCTTTACCAGAGCCAGAATATTTGGTTAACGATTTTAATGCCGAACGTACTGGTGGAATGCTTGGCTCTAAGCCATAATCCTGTTCACTCGCAAACTCCACAAAAGCGCGTTCGTTTAGAGTTGGCATATTGGCAGAAAGTTCCGTTAATTCAATCTCTTCTCCACAATTAATCTGCCCTTTGCAATATTCAAATACTTGCTTTTTCACGGCTTGCGCTTGTTCTTTGCTCAAATCCGCTTGCTCACAATAATCACTCACTGCTTGCAATAGACATTGATTTTGTACTTGAGGGTTCAACCCTTCATCCGCCCCTAAAAAGTCCATAAAGAAATCGCCAATTTTGCGTCCTACTCGCCCTTTAACAAAAGTCAAATAACGATTCGATTGCGCATCTAATTTTAACTCTGTCAAATTAATACGCGCTGCAATATCAAACTGCGTAATATCAAGATATTCAGTACGATGAATATCTAAATGTTCATCAACTAACATACTGGCTCGACTATCAAGTAAAGCAATAAAAAGATAATCTGTAGCTAAAAAGCTATAACGACAAAAGACTAGCGTGCCGTTGTCTGCAAATGAATATTTACTTAATTCTGTGGCTAAAAGTGCGGTCGATTTTTGACTAAACTCGAGAAATTCATTGTCATTTTCGAGTAAACGATTTAAATCTTGAGCAAAAAGGGAAGTGTCTTGAAATACACCATAGGCTTTACTTTTATTTTGATAGGCTTGATGTAGTTGCAACATCATTTGTTCTACTTCTGATGTAATTGTAAGTAGTTGTTCACGTAACAAAGTGCTTAATTTTACTGCCTCACCTTCACCGGTTCTCATCAACTGATGAAGCACAATTTCGTTCACATTTATGCTCATGTTTAATCCATTATTTTGCCTTAAAAAGTTCGTCATATTATAACCGCACTTTTTTAACTATAAATAAGAAAAAATGCTGGGATATACAAAATAATCGGTTATGATATAGCACAAACTTTATTTCGTAATGCAAAATTAGAATGGCAAAAAATTCAAAATATCAAGATAAACAAGTAGATGCGATTTTAAATGACATGATCGCCGTTTTAGAAAAACATCAAGCACCTGTCGATTTATCACTCGTTGTTCTCGGTAATATGGTCACTAATTTATTAGTCAGCAGTGTTGGTACCAATCAACGCACAGCATTAGCCAAAGCCTTTTCAAATGCTCTATTACATTCAATTAGCGACAAAAAATCGTAAATATAATGTGGATTAAAGTAAGCAAACAATATCGCGAAGAAACCTCACGAAAAATTTCATGGGGTCATTGGTTTGCTTTTTTTAATATCTTATGGGCAATCGCCATCGGCACACGTTATGCCTTTATTATCGATTGGCCAGATACATTATTAGGTAAATTGTATTTTTTCATTAGCATTTTAGGTCATTTTAGTTTTGTCGTTTTTGCGCTTTATTTGCTGATTATTTTTCCACTGAGTTTTATCATCAAAAATCAGCGAACTTTCCGCGGTATTACTGTGCTCCTGACCACAATTGGGGCGACACTACTATTGGTGGATACGGAAGTATTCTCCCGTTTTAATCTGCACTTATCTACCGTTGTGTGGAATTTATTAGTCAACCCAGATAACGGTGAACTATCACGTACATGGCAAATTTTCTTTGTCCCAATGCCGATTATTTTACTAGTTCAAATGGTTTTCTCGCGCTGGTCTTGGCAGAAATTACGTAGTTTAGAACGTCAAAAATGGCTTAAAGTAGTCGGTGTTTTCTTTGTCTGTACCTTTATCGCTACCCACTTAATTTATGCTTGGGCCGATGCGTTTATTTATCGTCCGATAACCATGCAGCGCTCTAACTTTCCACTCTCTTACCCAATGACCGCACGTTCATTCTTAGAGAAACATGGTTTCTTAAATAAAGAAGAATACGACCAAATTATTGAACAACAAGGTCGATTAGATGCACTAAAAGTAAACTATCCAAAACAAAAACTGAATTTTATTGCAAGCCAAACGCCAAATATGGTCTTAATTACCATTTCCGGTTTACGCTATGACGCTATCACTGAAGCAAAAATGCCTCATTTGGCTCAGTTTGCAACAAATTCAACTCAATTTACTAATCATTATAGTAGCGGTAATAGTAATAACACTGGGCTTACTGGCTTATTTTATGGTTTAAGCGCTAATTATATGGATAGCCTACTCAGTAATAAAACAGCTTCAGTCTTAGTTGAAAAATTAAAACAGGAAAACTATCAATTAGGTTTATTCTCTAGTACACAGTTTAATTCAACATTATTCCGTCAAGTCTTATTCCCGACTCTCAGCCGTTCAACACGCAAAACTAACAATCAATCAGAAACTACGTTGTTTAAAACTTGGCTACAAACAGCAAAAACACAAAATAAGCCTTTTGCTGCCTACTTAAGTCTCGATATTCGTCCAAATTTGTCACCTGAAGACTATATGCTGGAATTAGCCGAAATCGATCGTTTATTAAGCGCAATATTACCCGATATCGACTTAACCAATACTTTTGTTGCGATTACAGCTGAACACGGCTATCAATTTAATGATTTAAATAAAAAAGAACGTAATCATTATTTTGCACGTGATGAAATCCAAGTACCAATGATCATTCATTGGCACACCTTACCCGTACAACAAATAACTAAGTTAACTAGCCACATGGATTTACTGCCCGCAGTAATGAAACATATTTTTCATGCGCAAAATCCAATTTCAGACTATTCACAAGGCCGAGATTTGTTTAATTTAAACCAAGATGTAGGCTGGATTTTAGTATCTAACTATCGTTGGAATGTGATTGTTGCAGCTGATGGCACACAATACCATATTGATAAACAAGGAAATTATCAAAAATACAATCGTGATTACCAAAAAGAATCTTCTCAACGCCCACCGTTAGGATTATTCCTTGAGGTATTCAATCAAGATCGCTCGTTCATTGAAAAATAATCGAAAACTGGCTATGACCAATAGTCAAAACCAATTATATTTTTCAGGTTCAACACTTTATACTAGCGAGCAATTTTTTAGGATTTAGACATAATGTTATTAATTAAAAATCAGAGAATTTTTCATAACATTGCTAGTTATTCCATCAATCGCCTTAACGTATTGATTCCATTTCTATTTTTGATTAATCAGAAATCCTCAGCTATTGGGGATTTTTTTTATCTCTACGATCCCTAACTTATCTCTCACCTTTATGCCTTCACGGAGCTATTATGAAAAACCACGTTCGTAGTTTTAAAACTTATATTAGAGATGAAATCATTAAAAAAGGGGGGTGGGTAAATGCACATGCACACGCAGATCGTGCCTTCACGATGACTCCAGAAAAAATTGGAATTTATCACACCAGTAATTTGCAACAAAAATGGGATTTAGTTGATGAAGTCAAACGTACATCCAGTGTAGATGACTATTATGCTCGTTTTTGCCAATCTATTGAATTAATGATCTCACAAGGTGTCACCGCCTTTGGTACTTTTGTTGATATCGATCCTATCTGCGAAGACCGTGCGATTATTGCTGCACACAAGGCACGTGAAGTATATAAACACGACATTACATTAAAATTTGCCAACCAAACACTAAAAGGTGTAATTGAACCAACCGCAAGACAATGGTTTGACATTGGTGCGGAAATGGTTGATATGATAGGCGGCTTACCTTATCGTGATGAATTAGATTATGGACGAGGCTTAGAAGCAATGGATATTTTATTAGATACAGCCAAATCTCGCGGTATCATGTGTCATGTCCATGTAGATCAATTCAACTCTCCTAAAGAAAAAGAAACAGAACAACTTTGTGACAAAACAATTGAACACGGTATGGAAGGACGCGTCGTTGCAATTCATGGCATTTCTATTGGCGCACATTCGAAAGATTACCGCTACCGTTTATATGAAAAAATGCGTCAAGCACAAATGATGATGATTGCGTGCCCAATGGCATGGATCGATAGTAATCGTAAAGAAGATTTAATGCCATTTCATAATGCATTAACGCCAGCAGATGAAATGATTCCAGAAGGGATTACTGTTGCAATCGGTACCGATAATATCTGTGATTATATGGTGCCATTATGCGAAGGCGATATGTGGCAAGAACTGAGCTTACTAGCCGCAGGGTGTCGCTTTCCTGATTTAGAAGCCATGGTAAATATTGCTAGTATCAATGGACGTAAAGTACTTGGTCTAGATGTGTAATTAAGCAATAATGAAAGGCTAAAGGAGCAATCCACAGATTATAACAGCTCTCATTGTAGCAATGTATTTCAGCAGCACTCAAAAAGCAAACCAATTAATCAGACATTTTCATTATCAAGGCGGACACAAGACCCGCCTCTCAATTTCCATGCTCTTGTAATGTTTACCAACCATTTGGCAGAAGATAGCTATTCGTCACCAAAACCTTCAGAAAACAGACCGCACTTTTAGTGTGATAATTAAGCTCATACAAACACATTCATACAGAGTATCTCGCCAGCACGCTAAATTGTACGTAGCACCGCTCTTTGAGAAGCATCACTTTTATTTCAAAACTTTCTAAAAATCGACCGCTCTTTTACTCACTTTCTTACAGCACAATGCCTTTTACTAGGCTAAAACAATCTCCAATAGCTCATCAAAACGACCAATACTGTAAGTCGGTATAACATTTGTCGCATTTTCGCGATTATAATGTAACCAACACGTATCCAACTGTGCGTTATGTCCACCTAAAATATCAGAATCCAGATTGTCGCCAACCATCAAAACGTGGCTGCGATCCGTGACATTTGCTAGCTCTAAACTATGTTCAAAAATACGCGAATCAGGCTTTGCGATTCCCACTTCTTCTGAAATAGTAATAAACTGAAACCAATCGGCTAACCCAGTCTTCTCTAAACGTAAACGTTGCAAGGTTGTAAATCCATTAGTAATGATGCCTAAATTGGTATGCTCTTTTAATACTGCTAAAGTTTCTACTACATGTTCAAGTGGCTTACAAATATCTGCCATCGCAATTAAATAATGATCATTTAATTCCACTGGCTTTTTATTTAAACGAGTAGCCCAACTGGCAAAACGCGTCACTTGCAATTGTTCTGCGGTAATTTCTGCATTTTGATACTGTACCCAAAGCGGTTTATTGACTCGCTGGAATTCATCAAAATCTGTTTGTTGGAAATCAACACCATAATCAGCAAATAATTTTTGCAAACCAGCAAATGCATCGAAAGAAAATAACGTTTCATCTGCATCAAAAAAAAGCCATTGGTATTTCATTTAATCATTGCTCCATCTATTTTTATTCTTAGTTCTTGTCCATCATGGCAAGTTTTAATTAATTCAAATAGCGCATGTGCTTCAGGGTATTCTTTTTTTAAATAACCTAGCCACTGCTTAATTCGTGCAACATGATAAAATCCAGTATCAAACTGATTTTCAGTATGCGCATATTGCTGCAATATTTGTTGTACTTGCGCCCATGCCATTTTAGGTTGATTGTATTTCACGACGAAACTCAAATTAGGAATACTAAGTGCGCCGCGCCCAATCATTAAATCATTACAACCCGTTATCGCTAAACAATTTTGTCCATCTTGCCAATTCCAAATCTCACCATTAGCAATTACAGGAATGTGCAGTTTTTGTCGAATTTCATTAATCTTCGCCCAATTGATTCGATCTGCACGATAACCATCTGCTTTAGTTCTGCCATGAATAGTCATTTCTGTTGCGCCACCTTGCTGCACAGCGTCCGCAATAGCAAAGGCTTGTTCAATACTATCCCAACCTAAACGCACTTTAACACTAACGGGTAAATGTGCTGGCACCGCTCGGCGCAATGCTTTTGTGGCTTGATAAATCAATTCCGGTTGCTTTAATAATGAAGCTCCGCCCTGACTACCATTCACTGTTTTTGAAGGACATCCACAATTCAAATCAATCCCCTGAGATCCTAATTCAATGGCACGTTGTGCATTTTCCGCGAGCCATTGTGGATGTTGCCCCAGTAACTGAACTCGCACTGGCGTACCCGATTGAGTCAATCCTTGTTGATATAATTCAGGACAGAGACGATAAAACACTTTAGGTGGTAAAAGCTGATCAACCACACGTACAAATTCAGAAATGCACAAATCATAGTGGTTTACTTCACTCAGAAGTTGGCGCACAAAAGGATCAAGTACGCCTTGCATTGGCGCTAAAATTACACGCATTGTTTGTCAGTTCTCACTAAATAAAACAACACTAACGCCGTAATAGCACCTAACATGTCAGCCAAAATATCTTTTTGCGCGTCCCAGCTATCGCCTTGCGAACCCAAAAATGCCGCGCCGGCTTCACCACCAGCAATCACAGCATACTGCCACTCAATTAATTCATAGCTTGCCGCAACGCTCATAATAAAAAACAAAGAAAAAAAGCCAGCAAGCGCTGGACTACATAATTTACGGCGTAATAGCCACTCAGCCATTGGAAAGCTATAAAATCCAATCGCGTAATGAGCAACACGATCAAAATGATTACGTTCCTCTCCTAACCAAGCTGATAAGAGGCGATTACCCCAATCAAATGGCACATGTTCAAAAGTATAATGGGCACCAATTAAATGTAAGATCATCCAAAGACTCATTAGGCAATAAGCAAGATGACTAAATTGAAAAATGCGGTAAGTCACTACAAGTAGTCCTAAAATTAACAATATTGGTAAAACTTCAGCATACCATACCGCTCTTGAGAAAGGTTCAATGCTTGACCATACCAAAATCAGCACAATGATCATTGCAAGCAAAAGTGGAAAACGATCTTTTGCTGGCAATAACATTATTTCCAACCTTTTGTTTTACAAATTAAATCATACGCGGCTTGAATTTGCTGAGTTTTTTCTTTAGCCATTTCTAACATTTCTTTTGGTAACCCTTTTGCCACTAACTTATCTGGGTGATTTTCATTCATTAAACGGCGATATGCACGTTTAACTGTTTGTTGATCATCTGTGGCAGCCACACCCAGTACTTGATAAGCATCTTCTACTGTTGGACCAGAATGTGATTGGTAACCACCATAATTTTGCTGACTATGTTGTTGATAGCTATAACCATTTTGGTAACCTTGCTGTTGGTAGCCTCTGCGAGTAAATTGACGCGCAGCAAATTCCATTGCCAACATTTGCTCAAACTGAAAACGAGATAAACCAAGTTCTTCTGCAACAACATACAAAACGTCTTTCTCGCTTTGCTCTAATTGCGCATCAGCAAACGCCGCCTGTACTTGTACATGTAAAAACATTCTCAACAAATCTGCGCGTTGCCCACAACCGAGTCGAAATTCGCGAATCACTTGACGCAAAGGGAAATCAGTCCCTTTACCACGCGTAAAAGCCTCTTGAGCTAAACGGCGATTAGTCTCATCTAATTGCATTTGCTGCATTAAATGCGTTGCTAATTGAATATCATTTTCTGTCACTCGCCCTTTTGCTTTACTTAAATGTCCTAGCACGGCAAAAGTCGTTTGCATGAAAAGCGACTGACGAGTAATTTTACTTTTAAAAAAGCTCGAATTTACCGTACCAAGCTCATACAATTTTTTATCACCCAAATGACCTAAAATCACGCCACAGATTGCGCCGAAAAAGCCACCAAACTTCCAACCGATAATCAGTCCTAAAAATTTACCAATAAAACTCATTCTTTTTCTCCAAAATAGACAAAAGTGCGGTCTGTTTTACTAAAATATTGCATAATGCTTAAAATTTTCTTAAAACAGACCGCACTTTTCGCTTATTTCACCCCATATTGTTCCCGATAAGCACGCATAGCGGGTAAATATTGTTGATACTGTGCTTCTTGTTCAATGAAGCTAATCAAATCATCAAAATCAACAATTGACAATACTTGGCATTGATAATCACGCTCAACCTCTTGAATCGCAGATAACTCGCCTTGACCTTTTTCTTTGCGGTTTAAAGCGATAAGTACCGCGCTTAATTGCGCATTATTTGCAGCAATTAATGCCATTGACTCGCGAATGGCTGTACCCGCAGTAATCACATCATCAACTAATAACACGTTACCCTGTAAAGCTGCACCAATTAAATGACCGCCTTCGCCATGATCTTTAACTTCTTTACGATTAAAACAAACGGGCTTATCAACCTGAAATTGATTAAATAGCGCAACAGATAACGTAGTTGCAATGGGAATGCCTTTATAGGCGGGACCAAAAATCACATCATAATCCAACCCATTGGCTTGAATCGCTTTGGCATAAAATTCACCTAAACGCGCTAAATCAGCGCCCGTATTAAATAAACCCGCATTAAAAAAATATGGGCTAATACGACCTGATTTCAATGTGAACTCTCCAAATTTCAATACGTGACGACTTAACGCAAATTGAATAAATTCTAATTTATAAGCTTCCACTCTCAAGTCCCTTTTATTCTGCTAGCGCTTGGCGCTGGGCAGCAAAAATCACATCACAACCTTGTTTCGCTAATCCAAGTAACGTTAAGAGTTCCTCATGGCTAAATGGTTCACCTTCTGCCGTCCCCTGTACCTCAATCATTCTGCCATCTTCCATCATGACGACATTCATATCCGTTTCCGCAGTTGAATCTTCAACATATTCCAAGTCACATACAGCTTCTCCTTCAACAATACCGACGGAAATTGCCGCCACTAACCCTTTGAGCGGGTTAGTTTTTAATGCACCATTTGCAACTAATGTATTAATCGCATCACATAAAGCAACACAAGCGCCTGTAATCGAAGCCGTACGCGTACCACCATCTGCTTGGATTACATCACAATCTAAGGTAATCGAGCGCTCACCTAACGCTGCTAAATCCACCATCGCGCGTAATGAACGTGCAATTAAACGCTGGATTTCCATAGTTCGTCCACCTTGTTTGCCTTTTGCTGCTTCACGTTGCATGCGACTATGAGTTGAGCGTGGTAACATGCCATATTCTGCGGTTACCCAGCCTTGATTCTGTCCTTTCAAAAAACGCGGAACAGACTCCTCAACCGTTGCGGTACATAATACTTTTGTATCACCAAATTCGACAAGCACCGAACCCTCAGCGTGTTTTGTGTAGTGACGAGTAATTTTAATTGGGCGGGGCTGATTATTTGCACGTGCATTTGGGCGCATAAGATATTCCTTTTTATTCGCTATTCTGATAAAAAATTCGCGCTATTTTAGCATACAAACAAACTGACAGAAACGAAATTTACAAGTACAATAGCCAAGTTTAACAGTTCATCTTTTCGTAACACTTAAGGAATTCACATGATTTATAGTATGACCGCCTTCGCCCGTCTTGAAATAAAACAAGAGTGGGGCGATGCCATATGGGAAATTCGTTCGGTAAACCAACGTTATTTGGAAACTTTTTTTCGTTTACCTGAACAATTTCGTGGTCTTGAAAATACGTTACGTGAAAAACTGCGTCAAAAGCTCACACGTGGTAAAATTGAATGTACACTGCGGATTGATAATAAAAAACAAACTGCAACTGAACTCAATTTAAACAAAGCCTTAGCACAACAAGTTATCCAATCATTACAATGGATTAAACAACAAGCAGGTGAAGGCGAAATTAATTTAAATGATGTGTTACGCTATCCAGGGGTCGTAGAAGCACCAGAGCAAGATCTGGATCTTATTAGTCAGCAATTGTTAAGCGGCTTTGACGCTTTATTAACTGACTTTATTGCAATGCGAGCGAGAGAAGGTGAAAAAGTACAAGCGTTAATTGAACAACGCTTGACCGCTATTTCTATTGAAGCGGATAAAGTGCGGTCAAAAATGCCAGACATTTTACAATGGCAACGCGATCGTTTACTACAACGCTTTGAAGAAATTAATTTACAGGCTGATCCTCAACGACTGGAACAAGAAATGGTTTTAGTGGCACAACGCGTAGATGTAGCAGAAGAGCTAGATCGCTTACAACTACACGTGAAAGAAACACAAACTATTTTACAAAAAGGCGGTGCAATTGGTCGTAAATTAGACTTTATGATGCAAGAGTTAAACCGTGAATCCAATACCCTTGCGTCAAAATCAATTAATACTGAAGTGACAAATTCTGCGGTAGAATTAAAAGTGTTAATTGAACAAATGCGTGAACAAATTCAAAACTTAGAGTAAGGAAAAAGGATATGACTTATTCATTATTAACTCAAATGCAAGATACTATTGCTTGCGATTTACAACAATACACTTTAATTGAAATAAAAGGTGAAGATGCGGAAAAATTCTTACAGGGTCAATTAACTTGTGATGTGAGCCAACTTGCTGAAGGGGATTCAACACTAGCAGCTCATTGTGATCCGAAAGGCAAAGTCACTTCATTATTCCGTTTAATTCGTACGGAAGCACAACATTTCTGTCTTTTAATCAAAAAACAACTGTTACTAACTACATTAGAACAGCTCAAAAAATATGCTGTCTTTTCAAAAGTGACTTTCACTGAACTGAATTGGCATATTATTGGTTTAGCTGGTCAACAGCTCATCAATGCGTGTGATGAAATTCAAGCTCAAATCCGCATCCATCTAAACAGCCAACAGCCTCGCCTATTACTGCTTCACCCAACCTCGTTAGATATCACAACTAACGCAACACATTCTGTATGGGACCTGTTAGATATTCAAGATGGTATTCCAATGTTAAGCACAGTAACACAAGGCGAATTTATTCCCCAAGCCTTAAATCTACAATGCTTAGAAAATACGATTTCCTTCCAAAAAGGTTGCTATATTGGGCAAGAAATTGTCGCACGTGCCAAATATCGTGGTGCAAATAAACGAGCGATGTTCACTTTTGTTGGCAATAGCCAAGACACGCCTGAATTAAATAGTGAAATTGAAATGCAATTAGACACTCACTGGCGTAAAACTGGTGCAATTATCAATGCAGTCAATTTCGAAGGCATGTTATGGTTACAAGTCGTTATGAATAATCAGGTGGAAGCGGGAACAAAATTCAGACTCACCGAACAGACCGATTTAGCTTTGTTAACATTACCTTACGAACTCGCATAATTCATAATTCAATTTTACCTAATTAAAAAGCAGACTATTTGTCTGCCTTTTATTTAGAAACAGGAAATTATTTCGCAGTTGCTTTGCGTAATGCTTGATTCGATTTCACTTTTGCAATAATCAAACCAGCTATACAACCTAAGATAGCGAATGGTAACCACTCCATCGAATAAGCTTTAAGCGGTAAATTGGCGACTAGCGTTGATCCCATAACAGAAAGAATCGAAATAATTGTCACAAGAACAATTGAAACACCTTTAGCTAATCTTGGTAGTGGCATGACTAAATTGACTAATAAAAGCAACATAGCAGTCATTGAAATTGGGTAAAGTACCAGTAAGACAGGAACAGATTTACTAATCACCGCATTCAAACCTTGATTTGCTAAACCAAAGCCAATTAACGTGAATAAAATCGCATAGTTACGATAAGAAACTTTTGGGAAAATACTATTAAAATAAGATGATGTCGCAACAACCAGACCAATCGCCGTCGTTAAACAAGCAAGCGTAACGATTAAGCCAAGCAGGCTTCGACCTAGCGCGCCAAAAGATTGCGTTGTCGCTTCATTTAAAATAAACACACCTAAGTTTTGACCTTTGGCGGATACTTCAGCAAGCATGCCTGTACTTAATGGCATATTATTACCAATCCAACCAATCGCAATATAAATAAAGGCAAGCGCAATAGCGGCAACAATACTTGCCAGTGTAGCCTGCTTAATAAAACTACTATTTTTATCACTTTTCGCACGAATAGCATTCATTACAACAACAGAGAAAGCAAAAGAAGCTAATACATCCATTGTTTGATAGCCTTCAATAAAGCCCGTTACCAATGGGTTGCTCATACCTGCTGCGGTATTCACATATTCACCGCCCATTAAAATAGTCGCCATGCGAACCACTAAAGCCATAATCGCCACTAAAAGTACAGGTGTTAAAATAGCACCAATGCGATCCACCATTTTAGTTGGATTCAAACTCACCCATAACGTGATACCAAAATAAACGAGAGTGAAAACGAACAATGCTATTTGATCCATTTCACCAATAAATGGAATCACTGCCATATCAAATGCCGTTGCGGCAGTACGTGGAATAGCAAAGAAAGGACCGATAGTTAAATAAATTGCACCGAGTAAGAGAATTGACATCCATGGATGAATATCTTCTAATGCTTTTTTATATCCGCCTTCATAACGCGTTGCAACTAAAATACCTAATAGTGGCAATCCCACTCCAGTTGTAACAAAACCAAGAATAGCAGGCCAAAAACCCAGACCACTTTCAAACCCTAACTTGGGCGGAAAAATTAAATTTCCTGCACCAAAAAAAATGGCAAATAACATAAAGCCAACTACAAAGGTGTTTTTGTTCATATAAAACCTCAAAAGTAAAAAGAAATAAAATTTTTTTAATCTATACAGAATATAAAAATGTGACATTGTACTATAAAAAATCGACAGCACCTACAACAGCGTGCTAAAAAATGTACAATATTTAGACGTGTTACAATAACTACCTACCCGAATACATAGGTATAAATAGCATTTCTGTCTGATGTTAAAGCGACTTTAGCAGAAAACACCGTACAATGATTGAGTTAATTAACCCTTTGCTGTAAACTACTCTCCCGTCTTTGATTATTCATTCAATCTATTTTTCATCTCAACAGTTAGGTTTCATATGGCTACAAATTATATTTTTGTAACGGGTGGTGTTGTATCTTCCCTAGGTAAAGGTATTGCAGCAGCGTCATTAGCAGCAATCTTAGAAGCTCGTGGTTTAAATGTAACCATGTTAAAACTTGATCCTTATATTAATGTGGATCCAGGTACAATGAGCCCAACTCAGCATGGTGAAGTTTTCGTTACCCAAGACGGCGCAGAAACCGATTTAGATTTAGGTCATTACGAACGCTTTATTCGTACTAAAATGACCAAACGTAATAACTTTACGACAGGAAAAATCTATTCTGAAGTACTACGTAAAGAACGTCGTGGTGATTATTTAGGCGCTACAATCCAAGTCATTCCACATATTACTAATGAGATTAAATCTCGTGTTATTGATGGTGCAGCGGGTCATGATGTTGCGATTGTTGAAGTCGGGGGAACTGTTGGCGATATCGAATCATTACCATTTTTAGAAGCGTTACGTCAATTAGCGGTTCAAGTAGGTCGTGAGCGGACTTTATTTATGCACTTAACATTAGTGCCATATATTCCAACTGCGGGTGAAGTGAAAACCAAACCGACCCAACACTCAGTTAAAGAATTATTATCTATTGGTATTCAGCCAGATGTTCTGGTTTGCCGCTCAGATCGTATGATCCCACCAAATGAACGTGCCAAAATTGCTTTGTTCTGTAATGTGCCAGAAAGAGCCGTAATTTCATTAAAAGATGTCAGTTCAATCTATCAAATTCCAGCATTACTAAAATCACAAGGTTTAGATGATTTCATTTGCCAACGTTTCCATTTAGATTGTCCAGAAGCTGATCTTTCAGAATGGGAACAAGTGTTATATCAAGAAGCCAATCCAACAGGTGATGTGACTATTGGGATGGTCGGTAAATATACTGAATTGCCCGATGCATACAAATCAGTCAATGAAGCATTAAAACATGCAGGTCTCAAAAATCGTTTAAACGTGAATATCAAATATATTGATTCACAAGATGTAGAAACTAAAGGTACCGAAGTGTTGGAAGGTGTGGATGGTATTTTAGTGCCTGGCGGTTTTGGTAATCGTGGCATAGAAGGCAAAATTCTTACAGCAAAATATGCACGCGAAAATAATGTACCTTATTTAGGTATTTGCTTAGGTATGCAAGTCGCTTACATTGAATACGCACGTAATGTTGCAGGTTTAACTCATGCAAATTCAACTGAATTCGACCGCACTTGCGACTATCCCGTTGTCGGTTTAATTACAGAATGGCAAGATGCGGAAGGTAATATTGAAACGCGTTCTGATAGATCTGATTTAGGAGGCACTATGCGTTTAGGCGCCCAACAATGCCATCTAATCGAAGGAAGCAAAGCTTATCAGCTTTATGGTGCAGAAACCATTGAAGAACGCCATCGCCATCGTTACGAAGTAAACAATGTATTACGCCCGCAAGTTGAACAAGCAGGTTTGAAAGTAACAGGTTTATCTGCAGATAAAAAATTAGTGGAAATCATTGAAGTACCAAACCATCCTTGGTTTGTTGCTTGCCAATTCCATCCTGAATTTACATCTACACCTCGCGATGGTCATCCATTATTTGCTGGTTTTGTCAAAGCAGCTAAAGAAAATCAAAAAAAATAAATACGATAAAGTAAGCGTCACAACATTGTGGCGCTTATTACTCATCGCTTAATTCCGTTTGGATCACGCTCTATCTCCCCTCATTCACATTATAATCTGTGTACCTTTTGCTATTTTCTCACTGCGTAAATCCAGAGCATAGTCAATCAGTGAATTCCTCTTAACAACTTATTCATCTCTTTCTATTTCATTTACATATACTAAATCTGTGACCACATTCTTCTACGATTGTAACAAACTAAGTGCGGTCGATTTTTACTTAATTTTGCAGTGCTGTTTAGTAATCAATACGTTACGAAAGCTATGTAGATAAAACGTAAAATTAGGTTATTGTCTATGCTAGAAGGCGGCTTAAATAAAGGCTGTAAACTAAATTTTGTAATGACTTTTTCCCCGCTTAAAAAACTAGATATAAATCAATTAATCAGCATTTTTCACAAGACAAACGAAATGAATTATTTTAAGATACGACACATTCGTTATAGTTTACTTTCAATTTAAGAGGAAAATAAAAATGGCAAAAATCGTTAAAGTGATCGGCCGTGAAATCATCGACTCACGTGGTAACCCAACTGTTGAAGCAGAAGTACATTTAGAAGGTGGCTTCGTCGGTTTAGCTGCAGCACCTTCAGGTGCATCAACAGGTTCACGTGAAGCATTAGAATTACGTGATGGTGACAAAGCACGTTTCTTAGGTAAAGGTGTATTGAAAGCGGTTGAAGCAGTAAACGGTCCTATCGCTCAAGCATTAATTGGTAAAGATGCGGCGAATCAAGCTGAAATCGACCAAATCATGATCGATTTAGATGGTACTGAAAATAAATCTAAATTTGGTGCAAATGCGATCTTAGCTGTTTCTTTAGCCAACGCAAAAGCAGCGGCAGCAGCGAAAGGTATGCCATTATTCGCTTGGATTGCTGAACTTAATGGTACACCAGGCCAATACTCTATGCCGTTACCAATGATGAACATCATTAATGGTGGTGAGCACGCAGATAACAACGTTGATATCCAAGAGTTCATGATTCAACCAGTAGGTGCAAAAACATTAAAAGAAGCCCTACGTATCGGTGCAGAAGTTTTCCATAATCTTGCTAAAGTATTAAAAGGTAAAGGCTTAAGTACAGCTGTTGGTGATGAAGGTGGTTTCGCGCCTAATTTAGAATCAAACGCAGCTGCACTTGCTTGTATTAAAGAAGCTGTTGAAAAAGCGGGTTATGTTTTAGGTAAAGATGTCACTCTCGCGATGGACTGTGCATCATCTGAGTTCTATAACAAAGAAAATGGTATGTATGAAATGAAAGGTGAAGGTAAATCATTCACTTCACAAGAATTCACACATTATTTAGAAGAGTTATGCAAAGAATATCCAATCGTATCTATCGAAGATGGTCAAGATGAATCAGACTGGGAAGGTTTTGCATACCAAACTAAAGTTTTAGGTGACAAAGTTCAATTAGTTGGTGATGACTTATTCGTTACTAACACCAAAATTTTAAAAGAAGGTATCGAAAAAGGTATCGCGAATTCTATCTTAATTAAATTTAACCAAATTGGTTCATTAACTGAAACATTAGCTGCAATCAAAATGGCAAAAGATGCTGGTTACACTGCGGTAATATCACACCGTTCTGGTGAAACTGAAGATGCAACTATCGCAGATTTAGCAGTAGGTACTGCGGCGGGTCAAATCAAAACAGGTTCAATGAGCCGTTCAGATCGTATCGCAAAATACAACCAATTAATCCGTATTGAAGAAGCATTAGGTGATAAAGCACCTTTCTTAGGATTAAAAGCCGTTAAAGGTCAAGCATAATTTATTGCTGATAAAACGATAAAAAATAACACCGCACTTTTTAGTGCGGTGTTTTTTTGCTTATTCATGCCACATTCCATGTGTTATTGTATCCAAATTTTAAAATGAGATAAGCAAAAGCCTAGTCACTCATTTCTTACTTATATCAACATGTGTTTTAAAACAGAAATAAAGTGTTTGTACTATTTTTTAGCAGGTGGTACCAAAATTTTACTTGGTCCAAAAGGTGGTAGAATCCCCCATTGATATGCCAAAGAAAATGTCTTACCACTTACAGTATGTCCACAAGGTTCAAGATTTAAATCATTGAAACCATGGCTTGTTAAACAAAAGCCTAATAACACATCTTTAATAATAAAAGAACCTGTATCTGTTGGAATCAAACTAAATACTGTATGATTTGTATCTGTGCAATTACTCACTCCTTGGAAGGCAAAGCATTTTGATGCACCTACTACTTTAAATTGTATTAAGGTGCCACCATCGCGGTTCTCTTCATATTCTGGTCCCTTATATTCCACTAGCTCCCAATGTTTATTTAAAGGGCTATGAGTACCATAGTGATCATTTCGAATTGGCTCACCAGTAAATAAACTACGTAAGCTAACACGTGGTGGAGGCGATAATTCAACATCAGGATAAGTTGTTGGATCTGGGTTTGATTCTGCATAACTTGGCAACGCTAATATCAAATTCAATAAGAAGCTCAATAAATATTTGTTCATTATATTCCCCTTAACGATCACGTACAAAACTAACAGGAAAATGATCAGAAGTAATTTGTGAGCGTAGCTGATTTAACATTAAACTCGCACCAATACGCTCACGCGCTTGCTCTCTACGTGGTAAATTTGCGTCATGCAAAATCGCATAATCTAAAATACTACCAGAACGATGAGTCGGTTCTGTTGGAGCAATAATAACTGTATTTTCACTTACAGAAGGTTCCTGTCTTAATGCGGCTTCTAGATTAACAGGGGCACGATTAAAGTCACCAACAACCATCCAGCTATACCCTCGCCTCTCTGGCATTTGATTAAAAGTAGTAAAGATATTACGGATCAAGCTTACCGCATCAGAACCACCTGTTGCTAAAGCATGCACTGTAAAAAATACATCTGTACCAATACGAATACCTATGGCGGGACGCGATTGAAGCACTGAGGAGTCAGAATGTATCACAAAAGCCTCATCCGCTTGGCGGCGTGACACAATAGCCAAATTGACTCGGTTTGCACCAACATCTAAACGAGAATAATAAATATAAACCGTATTTGGACGAGAACGAGTACCTAAATTCCAAGTATATTCGTCAATTGGTGTTCCGCCATGTTGAATCACTCGTGCAGTTCTTAGCGCAGTGCTCGGCAAAGAGCCTGCTTCCTGTACCATTAAAATATCTGCACCTTGTTCGCCCGATAATAACTGACGAACATTAATATTCCATTTACTTTCATTTGCGGCAGAAGAGCCTTGTAAATTCCAAGTTGCTACTTTGAAATCACTTAAATTAGCATAACTTGAAAAGCTAAATAACACAGCACAGAAAACTATACTTAATTGCTTTATCCATTGCATATTAACTCCTTAGTTTAATTAACCGCCATAGCTTTTAATAGAGGAGGAGCGAGATACCATGTTTGATCACGTAATGGTTCGGTTGCTCCATCACAAGTTGATAATGTAATCGTTGAATAATCTGTTGTACTCACTGGGTTATAAGTCACACAACGTCCCTGTGACACACTTTTAATGACAAAAGCGCCACTATCTGTTGGTAATAATTCAAACTCTTGCGCTAATCTATTTAAATTACAAGTATCATGAATCAACCCATTACCATAAGCTTCAATACAAGTACCTAAAGATTGGTTAACGAAACGAAAATGCTCACGATGTTTACTATGTTCCATTTTCCAATTACGAATTGTGCCAAAATTCTGAGAATCTATATTGGCATAAGCCCATAACCAATTACGTTTTGCCAATGCCCAAACCGTCAGTACGGTGCCATTCTGCCCCATCAAAGTCATAAAATTTGATGAGTCAGATGAAAGGACTGGCTCATTAACACCTTTAACACTAGGTGTTGGAGTCGTTAACCCGCTCAATAATACAGGTTCAGGTATTTTTTCTTTTTGCTGCTCATCTGAGTTAGATGAAGAAAGCAAATTAAATGGCGTTGAAGGCGCTTTTGATAATAGGGGTTGAAATTGTGTTGTTGAGGATTTAGTCGCTAAATCAGTTTGAGACTCAGGCTGAGAACAGTCACATATCCGTTGATTTGATGAACAAGCAACTAAACCTAACAATAAAAGACTAGGTAAAAACCTTTTCATTGTATCTCCTTAGATTTATCCTTAAATTTAAAGGGGCGCAAATTCTATACGTTTTTTTGATAAAATCAACTCAAATTAGATAAAATAAATACAAAGGGGAAGGATTTAAGAAAAGGTACGATGAGTTATAGATTAGATTTTATTCGATGCCGCTATGCTGCGCAAACCAACTTTCTAAAATGAGGCAAGCTGAGATGCCATCGACTTTACTTTTGTCTAATGCACGATAACCACCACGCGTAAAAATCTCTGCACGAGCCTGTGCTGTCGTCAAACGTTCATCTTGTAATTCAACTCTAATACCAAAACGTCCGTGCAAACGATTAGCAAACTTTCTTGCTCTTACACTAAGTTCTTGCTCTGAACCATCCATATTTAAAGGTAAACCAACTACAATGATATCGGGCTTCCACTCGGTTAAACATTTCTCAATTTGCTGCCAATTAGGAATACCATCTTGCGCTTTGAATGCAGCCAATGCTCGAGCCGTGCCAGTAATGCTTTGCCCTACTGCACAGCCAATGCTTTTTGTACCAAAATCAAATGCCAGTGCGGTAATTCCCATTAGCAATGCCCTGCTTGATATGCCAAATTATGATGTTGAATACCTAACAATAAATTGGCTTCTAACCAACGATCTTCGTAAGATACATCAAATAAAATACGATCATTAGCAGGTACAACTAACCAATCATTATTAGCAATTTCTCCTTCTAATTGACGTGGTGTCCAACTTGCACAACCTAAAGCAACTAAATATTTTTCAGGTTCATTTGGCGTACCGAACGTATCAATAATATCGGCAGAAGTTGTTAGGAATAAATGATCGGTCACTTTGTAACTGTGTTTGAAATCTCGAGTAGTTTTAGTATGTAGAATAAAACCACGCTCAATATTGACAGGTCCCCCAGCTAACACTAAATCATCACCATAAGTGCGGTCAGTTTTCATCATAAAATTCATCTTGGCACAAAGTTCTGCAATACTCAGATCTGTGGGTTGGTTGAGAACTAACCCCATTGTGCCTTGATCATTATGCTCACAAATGTAAACTACAGAGCGAGAAAAATATTCATCTTCCATTTGTGGCATTGCAATTAAAAAATGATCTTGTAATTCCATCATATCTCTCTTTTAACCTAAATCACCGAAACAAGTTTGCAAAGCAGTAATTGCTGCTAGTGCGGCTGTCTCAGTACGTAATACGCGTTTTCCTAATAACACTTCAGTAAAACCTTGCTGCTCTGTTTGTGCAATCTCTTGCGCAGATAACCCACCTTCAGAGCCAATCAATAAACGTACTCCTTCCGCTGGAATTTCAGGTAGGGTACGAATTGAATATTGGGCTCTTGGATGTAAATTCAACTTTAAACTCCCATCTTTTTCTGCACACCAGTCTTGCAACTTCATCATTGGACGAATTTCAGGCACAATATTGCGCCCACATTGTTCACAAGCAGCAATTGCAATCTTCTGCCATTGGTGGATTTTTTTATCCATACGTTCTGCATCTAACTTTACACCACAACGTTCAGACCACAATGGCGTAATTACATTCACACCTAATTCGACGGATTTTTGAATAGTAAATTCCATCCGTTCGCCACGTGAAATCACTTGTCCTAAGTGAATTTTAAGGTGGCTTTCACGATCATCTAATTGCTGGCTTAAGATTTCAACTTCTACTGCTTTTTTACTTGATTGCGTAATAACTGCTGTATAAATATAGTTCGTACCATCAAACAACTCCAATTGTTGACCTGCTTGCATACGTAGCACACGCCCAACATGATTCGCGGCTTCTTCACTTAACGCACAATATTTCACTGCTTGCAATAAAGTAGAGTGATAAATTCTTGGTATTCTCATAATGTTAATTAACCGTGTTATTTTGCTAAATATCATATCAGAAAAGCTCATTTTCAGTGAATTAAATCATCATTCATCCTCTCAAAAATTATTAACTTATATTTGAAAATATTTCAATAAAATAAGACTTTATCAAAAATAAGGAAAATATATAATAGCCTCACTTATGCGGATAATCACGCTAAGAAGCCCTAACAATGTAACTAAGAGAGGACAACATGAAAAAAGTCGCAAAAGTTCACTATGCACCAGCAAAACATTGGGTTGGTAATGGTTTCCACGTCCAATCGATGTTTAGTTATCAAGATAAAGATAAAAATTTAGATCCTTTCCTATTAATGGATTACAACCCTCCACGTCATTTTGATGGTGGGCGTAAAAGTGATTTTCGTGGTGTCGGCGAACATCCACATAGAGGTTTTGAAACTGTCACTATTGCTTATCAAGGCGAAGTACAACATGCCGACTCCACTGGTGGAGGTGGCATTATTGGTACAGGAGATGTCCAATGGATGACAGCCGGAGCAGGTATTATGCATGAAGAATTTCATTCAGAGAAATTCTCACGCGAAGGTGGTATGTTTGAAATGGTACAATTATGGGTAAATTTACCTGAGAAACATAAAATGACACCAGCAAAATATCAAGCAATTAAATCTGCAAATATTCCTGTCGTTGAATTAGCTGATAATGCAGGTTTTGCACGTATCATTGCAGGTGAATTAAATGATGTAACTGGTTCTGCTACAACTTTTAGCCCAATTAATATGTGGGATATAAAAATGAATGCAGCTAAAGCTTACACTTATGCAGTGCCAGAAAGTCATAACCTTATTATCCTAGTACTTGACGGAACAATACAAATTAATGGTGAAGATATCGCACGTCGTGGTGAATTGGTCACTTTTGAAAAAGGTGAAGAAAATGTCCATATTGAAGCAAACAATGATGTGAAACTACTCATTTTAACAGGTGAACCACTCAATGAACCTATTGCTGGTTACGGTCCATTCGTAATGAATACGAACGATGAAATCGTACAAGCAATGTATGATGTACAAAGCGGTAAATTCGGTAAGATTAACTAAAGCTCATATAACAAACTCAAGTACGGTATTCATTACCGCACTTTTATTATCTTTTTATTGTTAAAAATAAATTATAAAGAGCAAAAAGTACGGTCAAAAATCTGCTAAAATACGTACGATTTAATTTAGCAGAAATGAGGCATATTATCGAAAATTGGCAACGTGGTTTTGTACTACATCGCAGAGCTTATAGTGAAACCAGCTTATTAGTTGACTTATTCACTGAAGAAACAGGACGCTTAACTGTGCTTGCCAAAGGTGCACGTGCAAAACGCTCTTCGTTAAAAGGCGTATTACAACCTTTCACTCCGTTGCTTTTACGTTGGACTGGTCGAGCTGAATTAAAAACATTAACTCGAGTTGAGTCAGCCGCCATTGCTCTGCCACTACAACATACTGCACTGTATAGTGGTTTTTACATTAATGAGCTAATTAGTCGTGTACTCGAACCTGAAACAGCGTACCCACAACTTTTTCAAGATTATCTCCATTGTTTAACTGGTCTAGCAAGTGCGCCACAACAAGTCGAACCGAGTCTACGTTATTTTGAATTCCAACTGCTACATACTTTAGGCTATGGTGTTGACTTTTGTCATTGTGCTGGCTCAGGCGAGGTTGTAGATGAAAATATGACCTATCGTTATCGTGAAGAAAAAGGATTTATTGCTTCAGTAATCAAAGACAATTTTACTTTTTATGGACGTGAACTACTTGCATTTGAAGCTCGCCAGTTTAATGATACTGCAACTTTACAAGCGGCAAAGCGTTTTACTCGGATTGCATTGAAACCTTATTTAGGTAATAAACCTTTGAAAAGCCGAGAATTATTTACTCAATATATGCTATACCAGAAATAAACTATGGTTTTACTTTATTCTCATAAACAATCTCAAAAGCACACGCAAAAATTTATTACACAAATTCTTGATTTAGATTATCAAGGTGTAGGTGTTGCAAAAGTACAGGGCAAAACTTGGTTTATTGAAAATGCGTTACCACAAGAAACTGTAGAAGTTCAAGTCCTTGAAGAAAAACGTCAATATGGACAAGGTATCGTGCACAAATTTTTACAAACAAGCCCCAAAAGACAACAACCTAAATGCCCATATTATAGTAAATGCGGTGGCTGCCAAAGCCAACATATTCCCCTTGAACTCCAACGTGATGCAAAACAAAAAGCATTATTTCAACGTTTAACAAAATTACAACCTCATACTGTATTAATGCCTATGTTAGCTGGTGAACAATGGCATTATCGACGTCGAGTAAAACTTAGCATGAAATACAATCTGAATAATAAACAGCTAGAGATTGGATTTCGACAAAAGAATTCACAGCGAATCGTCCATATTCAACAATGTGATATATTGGAAATCGCACTAAATCAATTGTTGCCAAAATTGAATACACTTTTCACACAATGGTCAATGCCTAAAAATTTAGGACATCTAGAACTAGTAAAAGCAGATAATGGTATTGCTATGCTACTGCGTTATAGTGGAAATTTGAATAAAACTGACCGCACTTTATTACTCAACTTTGCGGTACAAGAACAGCTAATGTTGTTTTTACAAGATGATCATCAAGTACAACAAGTTTATGGTAATTCACCTTATTATCAGCTCAATAATAATCTCCAATTACACTTTGATGTACGCGATTTTATCCAAGTAAACAAACGGTTAAATGCACAAATGATCAATATAGCACTAGACTGGTTGGAATTAAAAGCTACAGATCATGTGTTAGATTTATTCTGTGGAATGGGTAACTTTACACTCCCATTAAGTCGTTTAGTCCAGCGTGTCGTTGGGATTGAAGGTGTGAGGGCAATGGTGCAAAAAGCTGAAAAAAATGCGGAACAAAATCAATGCAATAATGTCCAATTCTACCAGGCAGATTTAGATAAGTCCTTTGCTGATCAAGCATGGGCAAACCAACAATTTAATAAAATCTTACTTGATCCGCCTCGCAGTGGTGCGGCATTTGTGCTTAATGCAATATGCGAACTCAATGCAGAAAAAATCTTATATGTATCTTGTAATCCAGCTACGTTAATACGAGATACTGAAATTTTACAAAAATTTGGCTATCGGCTCCAAAAAGTCGCGATGATTGATATGTTCCCTAATACAGGACATTTAGAATCCATCAGTTTATTTGCAAAAGAATAAGGATAGATTATGGTTGCAGTACGAAGTTCTCATTTACTCAATCCCAAAGATTTTGTGATTGAAACATGGTGTGGGCAATTGGAGTTGCCACAACCAGCCAGAGAAAGCCTTATTCGCGCTTGGCACTATTCACAACAAATTTCAGCTCAAATCAATGAACAATCAATTTGTTCGTTACATTCTGGTGTGGAAATGGTTGAAATTCTGCATAGTCTGAATATGGATACAGACAGTCTACTAACTGCCATGCTGTATCCTATCATTAATCATAAATTGGTTGAACTCACCCAAATTAGCGAAGAGTTTGGTAGTAATATCAGTAAATTAGCGAAAGGTGTCATGGAAATGGACAACATTCGCCAGCTTAACGTCAGCCAATCCGCCAATAATTCACAAGTCGATAACGTACGCCGCATGCTATTAGCAATGGTAGATGATTTCCGCTGTGTCATTATTAAACTTGCAGAACGTATTACTTTCCTACGTGATGCTGAACAAAACTGTTCTGAAGAAGATAAAGTGCTGGCAGCGAAAGAGTGCGCTAACATTTATGCTCCATTAGCGAATCGCTTAGGTATCGGACAACTTAAATGGGAACTTGAAGACTATTGTTTCCGTTATTTACATCCTGAACAATACCGTAGCATTGCAAAATTATTACAAGAACGCCGCTTAGATCGTGAACAATATATCGCCGATTTTGTTACTGAGCTAAGTGGCTATCTAAAACACAATATTGATAATGTAGAAGTTTATGGTCGCCCGAAACATATTTATAGTATTTGGCGGAAAATGCAGAAGAAACACTTAGAATTTAGTGACTTATATGATGTCCGTGCCGTACGTATTATCGTACAGAAATTACAAGACTGTTACACAGCACTCGGCATTGTACATACTCATTTTAAACATATTCCTAAAGAATTTGATGATTACGTCGCCAATCCAAAACCCAACGGCTATCAATCTATTCATACGGTTGTATTAGGACAAGGTGGAAAACCGATTGAAGTACAGATTCGCACACAGCAAATGCATGATGATGCAGAGCTTGGTGTCGCCGCACATTGGAAGTATAAAGAAGGTACTGTAGGTGGACGTTCTGGTTACGAAGAAAAAATTGCTTGGTTACGTAAACTACTCGCATGGCAAGATGACATTACCGATTCAGGCGAGATTATGGCAGAAATGCGTAGCCAAGTTTTTGACGATCGCGTCTATGTGTTCACACCGAAAGGAGAAGTTATCGATCTCCCAACAGGTTCAACACCTTTAGATTTCGCCTACACAATTCATAGCGAAATTGGGCACCGTTGTATTGGAGCGAAGGTTGGCGGAAGAATTGTGCCTTTCACTTACCAACTTCAAATGGGTGATCAAATTGATATCATCACACAGAAAAATCCGAATCCGAGTCGTGACTGGCTAAATCCTAATCTTGGCTTTACACATACGGCAAAAGCTAGAGCCAAAATTCATGCTTGGTTTAAAAAGCAAGATCGCGATAAAAACATTCCCGCTGGTAAAGACATGTTAGATGCCGAAATGACGCGCTTAAACATTACATTAAAGCAAATAGAACAACATGCACTACCGCGCTATAACTTAAAAAATTTAGAAGACTTATATGCAGGGTTAGGCGGAGGAGATATTCGCCTTAACCACTTAATTAACTTCTTACAAAATAAACTCATTAAAACAACAGCACAAGAAGTCGATGAAGGCATATTACGTCATGTGGCAAATAAAAGTGCCGCACATAACCAACAAAAAGAAAAGCCTAAAGGTTATGTCATTGTTGAAGGTGTTGGTAACTTAATGCATCATATTGCCCGTTGTTGTCAGCCAATTCCGGGTGATCACATTATGGGATATATTACCATGGGTAGAGGTATCTCAATTCATCGTAGCGATTGTGAACAATTCCTCGAATTACAAAATGCTCATCCAGAACGCGTTGTAGAATCCATTTGGGGAGAAAACTATGCCAGCGGATTCAAAATCAGCATTCGTGTTATTGCTAGCGATCGTCACGGACTATTACGTGATATTACCACGGTATTAGCAAATGATAAGATCAGCGTATTAGGTGTCTCAAGTCGAACGGATACTAAGAAACAATTAGCAACTATTGATATGGAAATTGAGCTGAATAATGTCCAAATTTTGAGTAAAATTCTAGCTCGATTAGCAAAATTAGAAGATGTTATTGAAGCTAAACGCCTCTAACTCATCAAGCTTAGGATAATAAAAATGTATAAAACAACAGGTCTAACTCATTTAATCAAAGCAACTGGTTATTCACTTAAGGGATTGAAAAGTGCGGTCAAATTTGAAACTGCTTTTCGCCATGAACTTTTTGCTGCTTTGTTTCTTGTACCTCTAGCATTTTGGCTAGCTGAAAATGGTATTGAAATTGCACTGATGCTCGGTTCACTACTGTTAGTACTCGCGCTTGAATTAGTCAATAGTGCAATTGAAGCTGTAGTTGATCGTGTGGGTTTAGATCACCATGAGCTTTCTGGGCGAGCAAAAGATTTTGGTTCTGCTGCTGTTTTCATTTCAATGATGAATGTGTTAGTCGTTTGGGCAGCCGTACTACTCTATTGAACAAAGTAAAAACAAATTTTTATTTTTATATTCGACTTACTTCAAATGTTTTTAACGCGCCATAAAATATAGATAATAGTGCAATCAATCCCAAAATACCTCGTTTTGATTAATCATCTAAATACGGGTTATGTGCATGATTAAACTGCCCAGCAAATTGACTAATAGTTTGCTGTTCTGCTTGTCTTTTCCTCACCAACGTCCTCAACTCTCCAACCTAATATTGGTTTTTCTTTTACCATCAGCAAAGCACTTTTCCACATATCAAAACAAGCACCAACAGAAGTACTACCATTATTCGCTACAAAATATGCCGTGATCTCATCTTGGGCTTGGTATACTCGCTGCATGGCTTTAAACAGAGGTAATGTGGCAACACTGACTATCGCGATTAGTGTAATAGCGATAAAACTGAATATAAATTTCGTTGATAAAATGCGCCTAAAACAATACAAAATTAACGGTACAATAATAGGTAAGCCAATCCATCCACCTCTTGCTGTTGATAAAAAACGTCCAAATAGAGCTGACAAAGTCGCAACAAGACAAAAAGCCATTATGAAATATCTTTTACATCCCGCAAAATATAAACTCATGACCAAAGAAAACATACTTAAATCCATTGCAATATCCCCAGCCTGAATCTGCATCATCCCGGCAGAATAAGCGATGGGAGAAGACAAAATGAAACAATCGTAAAATGCAATAATACTTGCAAGAAAAGCACCAAAAAGAATACTGATAGCTATAGTTTTAAAACGAATAGGATAGTAGGTAAACAAAAGTAACAAAGGTAAAAAAATAAGTAAACGGCTAGGATTATCAAGTTCTCGAATTCTACCGTTATGTAAAACAAAATAAAAACAAACTAAAATAGAAGATATAACTTAATATCAATGCGTTACCAAACGATGAAATAGACCATGCATTCTTCTTAAGAAAAAAGTAATAAAATAGCCAGCGCCAATCAAAACCCCAAAAATAGGCGCAATATTATGCCTACCTTTAACAGTTAAGATAAATATAAAAAATAAGCCAACAGTTAAGTTAACACATAACGACATGATATTCTTTTTTGATAAACTCATTACTACTCCATGTTAAACTCCTAAATAAAAAGCTAAAAAAACCGCACTTTTAAAAGTGCGGTCAAATTTTCTATTTATCTAAAACGTTATAGCACATCAACACAATTTAAATCTTCAAAAGATTGTTCTAAACGTTTAGACATCGATTCTTCCATTTTACGTAACCAAACACGTGGATCATAATATTTTTTATTTGGTGAATCTGGCCCTTCTGGATTTCCTAATTGCCCTTGCAGATAATCTTTATTAGCATTATAGAAATTTAAGATACCTTCCCAAGATGCCCATTGTGTGTCAGTATCAATATTCATTTTAATTGCACCATAACTAATGGCTTCACGAATTTCTTCGCGACTTGAGCCTGAGCCGCCATGGAAAACAAAATCTAATGATTTTGCCGGTAGATTACGTTCCTTCGAAACAAATTCTTGTGATGCACCTAAAATAGATGGTTTCAATTTGACATTACCTGGCTTATAAACACCATGCACATTACCAAATGCAGCAGCAATGGTGAAACGTGGGCTAATTGGATTTAATTGATCATAAACAAACAACACATCTTCAGGTTGAGTATAAAGCTTAGACTCATCAACATCAGAATTATCCACACCGTCTTCTTCACCGCCAGTAATACCAATCTCAATCTCTAGTGTCATCCCCATTTTGTCCATACGTGCAAGATATTCACGGCAAATAGCCATATTCTCTTCCATTGGTTCTTCTGAAAGGTCAATCATATGAGATGAAAACAATGGTTTACCTGTTTCGGCAAAATGTTTTTCACCTGCATCAAGTAAACCATCAATCCAAGGCAACAGTTTTTTCGCAGCATGGTCTGTATGAAGGATAACAGGAATACCATATTCTTCAGCTAATTGATGAACATGTTTTGCACCAGCAATCGCACCTAATACATCAGTACGTGCACCACTTGTAGGTTTTAAACCTTTACCGGCATAGAATTGTGCACCACCGTTTGAGAACTGAATAATGACAGGTGCTTTAACACGTGCCGCAGTTTCTAATACGGCATTCACTGAGTCAGAGCCAACACAATTTACTGCTGGGATTGCAAAGTTATTTTCTTTCGCATAAGCAAAGATTTTTTGTACATCATCACCAGTCACCACACCTGGTTTTACAATATCTAATAGTTTAGCCATTTTTCTGCTTCCTTTATGTTGTTATAAGGTGTCTCACTCACCCTTTTATAATTTCATTCCATGATGATACGCTTTCGCGCATCATTCATAATATTATTCGTTATTTTTTAGATTAACTTTGTGCACGTTTTTCTAAAATCTCAACTGCTGGTAATACTTTACCTTCTACGAATTCTAAGAATGCACCACCGCCTGTTGAGATATAAGAGATTTTATCTTTGATACCAAATAAATCAATTGCAGCCAAAGTATCGCCACCACCAGCAATAGAGAAACCTTCACTATTTGCAATTGCATGAGAGATAATCTCAGTTCCTTTACGGAAATTAGGGAATTCAAAGACACCGACAGGACCATTCCAAAGAATAGTTTTCGCATTTTTGATTATTTCAGCGAGTTGTTCTGCTGATTTATCGCCAATATCAAAAATAGATTCACCATCTTGCACTTCATTCACTGCTTTTTCTACTGCTGGTGCTGTTTCAGAAAATTCTGTACCCACACGCACATCAACTGGCACTGGAATATCAGTGCTTGCTGCTAAATTTTTTGCCACAGGAATTAAATCCTCTTCATACAATGAATTACCAACATTATGTCCTGCTGCAGCAATAAAAGTATTTGCAATACCACCACCTACGATGATTTGATCTGCAATTTTTGATAATGAATTTAATACTTCTAATTTAGTTGATACTTTTGAACCACCAACAATTGCAACCATTGGACGCGCTGGTTCTTTTAATGCTTTACCTAATGCATCTAATTCTGCCGCTAACAATGGACCAGCACAAGCAACTGGCGCATATTCTGCTACGCCATAAGTTGATGCTTGAGCTCGGTGAGCTGTACCAAAAGCATCCATCACAAAAACATCACAAAGTGCCGCATATTTTTTACCTAATTCAGGATCATTTTTCTTCTCGCCTTTGTTAATGCGTACGTTTTCTAATACAACAATTTCGCCTTCTTTAACCTCAACACCATCTAAATAATCACGCACTAAACGAACAGGTACATCTAAATGTGTATTTAAGTAATCAACAACAGGTTTTAAAGAACTTGCTTCATCAAACTCACCTTCTGTCGGGCGACCTAAATGGGAAGTTACCATAACTTTCGCCCCTTTTTCTAAAGCAAGTTTTAAAGTTGGAATCGTTGCACGAATACGTGCATCAGAAGTCACTTTACCATCTTTTACTGGCACATTCAGATCAGCACGAATAAACACACGTTTGCCGGCTAAATCTAAGTCTGTCATTTTGATCACTGACATATCTTGTCCTCTTTTATTCAGTTAAATTAAAATTTCGAAAAAACTGCTGGCATTATACCCCTTTCTAACTAGGGTGTAACTGCGTTAGATCAAACATTTTTCATCATTTAATGAATAAAAATTAATACCCTGTTCGACTTCTTGGGCAATCAATCACTCTCCAATTCAAATCATAACAAATAAACAATTCATTACGACTCGCACCTAAGTATGCATTTTTCAATTGCTGATTATTTTTACGTAACCATTGAAATAATTCATTGCGGCTAAGCTCATAATTTGGCAACTTTAACGTGCGGTATAATTCACGCTGTTTTTCAAAATAATCTTTTGCATGCATAAAAGCGCAAGCGCCATGCTTTTCCCATTCTCCCTGTAGTAAGCTAGCACTTGGTGACTCTGGTAAATATTGCTCAATAATTTCCTGTGGTACTATAGGTAAATCGCCTTTACAAAAGCGAGGCTGATCAGAAACTCGTCTAGCACGTTCATTTTGTGGCCATAAGCCATGGATCACCCAACCGAATTGTTGTGTTAGACCACATTGATATTGCAAAGAGTTAGGTAAATCTTCACCATAACGTTGACGTTGTTTTTCACAAAAGGCTGGAGACCAAGAAAGGACAAAAGTATAATAATCAGTAGGTGCATTCGCATTTTGCCCAATAGGATCATTTTTCATGACATAGTCATAATTACGATCAACAATAATTTCAACTGCTTGTTTTTGCTTAGAAAAGTAATACCATCCAGACAATAAAAACATTAAAAAACAAACGACAAAGATAGAAAGCTGTAGTGTTTTTTTCTCGTTCATAAAATTCCTACTTCACTTTTAAACGGTATTCATTATAATCAGACGCCTTCACTTTAACACAGCAATAGCAAAGGACAAAGATCATGGCACTTTTAATCACTGACAAATGCACAAATTGCGATATGTGTGAGCCAGAATGTCCAAATAAGGCTATTTCAATGGGCGATGAAATTTATGTCATAGACCCCGCACTGTGCACCGAATGCGTTGGGCATTATGAAATCCCGACCTGCCAAAAAGTCTGTCCAATCAACAACTGTATCATCACGGATCCAGAACACATTGAAAGCAATGAGCAGCTTTGGGAACGTTTCGTAATGATTCACCATGCCGATAAATTGTAATCACAACTTAAATGAGTGTAATAGTGATTTCAATAGTCAATCAGCATTACAGTCAAAAGTGAAGTAAAGTGCGGTCAGTTTTTGCAAAGTTTTGCTCATTTCATTGCTTACTACTCAACAGTAACTGCTTTAGCTAAGTTTCTCGGTCGATCTACATCAGTCCCTTTCATCAAAGCCACATAATAAGCTAACAACTGCATAGGGACGATATAAAAAATAGGTGCTGTCAACGTATTCACTTTTGGCATACTGATAACTTTTATCTCCTCACTCGCGAAAAAGCCTGCCTTTTCATCTGTAAAAATATAAAGTTGTCCACCTCGCGTCCGAACCTCTTCAATATTCGATTTTACTTTTTCCAAAAGTAAATTACTTGGTGCAATGACAATAACAGGCATATCTGCATCAACCAAAGCTAATGGTCCATGTTTTAACTCACCCGCAGCATAGGCTTCAGCATGAATATAAGAAATTTCTTTTAGCTTTAAAGCTGCTTCCAACATAATAGGATAATATTCACCACGCCCTAAAAATAAGGCATGTTGCTTTTCAACAAAATCTTGCGCGAATCTTTCAATGACTGGTGCAAATGCCAATGCATTCTCAATTTCTGTTGGTAACGATTTTAGTGCTTGCACAATATTCTGTTCTTGTTGAGTCAAAATAGTCCCTTTGGCTTTACCAATTGCACTTACAAGTATAAGCAAATTAACTAACTGGGTCGTAAAGGCTTTCGTTGAAGCTACACCAATTTCAACACCAGCATGCGTCATAAAAGCAAAATCCGATTCTCTTACCAATGTAGAACCTGCTACATTACAAATTGTTATAGTGCCTAGATAATCCTTTGTTTTAGCTAAACGTAACGCAGCGAGCGTATCAGCCGTTTCACCAGATTGTGATAGTGTAATAAACAAACTGTTGTGACGTGTCACAGCTTGGCGATAACGAAATTCAGAAGCAATTTCAACATCACAGCTCATTCCAGCTAAGTCTTCAAACCAATAACGCGCAACCATCCCCGCATGATAAGAGGTACCACAAGCCACAATTTGAATATGTTCAACTTTTTCTAACAGCGCGACTGCATTATGCCCGATACTTTCTAATAAGATATGTTCATGGCTTATTCGTCCATTCATCGTATTAATTAATGCGGTAGGCTGCTCAAAAATTTCTTTCTGCATAAAATGACGAAATGCGCCCTTTTCAATAGTTTCACTTGTCAAAATGATGTGCTGACTTTCACGCAAAACCACTTTTCCGCTTAAATCATAAATTTGCGCTGAATCAGAAGTTATTTCGGCAATATCACCTTCTTGTAAAAAAATAAAATGACTCGCTACATTGACTAACGCAATCTGATCTGAAGCAAAAAAGTTTTCATTGTTTCCCAACCCAATCACTAATGGACTACCTGATCGTGCTGCAATAAGATGACGTGGATTTTCACAATCCATGACCACAATGGCATAAGCACCTTTAAGCTGCTTCACAACAGACTGTACTGCATGTAGTAAAGAGGCTGCAGTACGCATTTCCCGCGCGACTAGATGCGCGATAACCTCAGTATCCGTTTGTGATTGAAAGAAATAGCCTTTATCTTGCAACATAGTACGTAGTGCTTGATAGTTTTCAATAATGCCATTATGTACAACTGCAAAATTTGCAGAAACATGGGGATGAGCATTATTTTCCGAAGGTTCGCCATGAGTCGCCCAGCGAGTATGCGCAATTCCTGTTCCACCACGCAATGGGTGCATCATAATTGCCTGTTCTAATGTATTTACTTTACCTAAACAGCGTAAACGCTGTAGCTGTTGTTGCTCATTAACAATTGCAATCCCTGCTGAATCATACCCTCGATACTCCAAACGATGTAAACCATTAACTAGAATATCTGCTATATCACGCTGTGCTACCGCACCAACAATACCACACATTGCTTTTCCTCTTTTAATAATACAAAGCTAATACACTAAATTTCCTGTCAATAAAATAAGTACATTTGCTAATTTAAAAATTTAATCACGAAGAGTAGCATGTTATAGAGTTGGCGATAAAATGTAAATTAATTTATCATTTGGAGTGAGAGAACAATATAAAAAGCTCTGTGATAATTCACAGAGCTTTCAAAGTGTAAAAAGGATTACTTAATTATTTTACAGCGTCTTTTAATGCTTTACCAGCAACGAACGCAGGCACTTTAGATGCAGCAATTTTGATTTCTGCACCAGTTTGTGGGTTACGACCTGTACGCGCTTTACGTGCGTTTACTTTGAATGTACCAAAGCCGATTAATTGCACTGGCTCACCAGCTTTTAAACTGCCAGAAATCGCTTCTAAAGTTGCTTCTAATGCTGCTTTAGCTTGCTTCTTATTTAAATCAGCTGCACTTGCAATTGCATCGATTAAGTCCGTTTTATTCATAAATAAATACCTTCTACTTTTATTCAAATTGTAAGGAAAAACATTGTGTGTTTCCGATAACTATCATCACTGTAACTACAGCAATAGCAAGCTTAATCTAAGTTAACGATAAAACAAAGCAAGATTTTTAAAAATTGTAATAAACATCACATTATTGCTCAATTTTTATACCAATATTGGAGATTCCACTATCTCTCAGCTCATTTTTTAAACTTAATATGAGGGATACATCGCGTTCTTCACACTCTTTTAAACTACGATATATCTGCCATTGCACATCTAATTCTTGTTGTATGTCCTCACTTTCTTTGAGTTCTTTCTCGCTTAATTCACTTTCATTTTGCGTTTCTAATAATGTACTAATCGTATATAAAGAAAGTTGGCTCAATTTAATCGCTTGTTCTAGCGTAGCACCCGCAATAATAGCATGCAGCAATTCAGAAAGCCCCTCACAAGCATCAATAGCTGGTAACACCCCATAAAATTTATAATCATTCACATCTGGAATGATGTGTTCCAATTTTTCCAATTGGCTTTCAAAGTTGATTTTAGCTCCTTTGACAGTTAAATGTTCCCATACCAGATTAAGAATATTCTGATATATTTTTGCGTTACTATCTTGTTCAGTCACTTGGCAAAATAACTGAAAATTAGGCAACATACGTTCACATAAGCAAACCATAAAAGTGACATGCTGCCAAGCTTCAAGATTTTCTAAACGTTTATGAATCGGATTTCTCATGATTTATCGTACTTTATTTATGGTAATTTTTAGAATAGTGATGAATAGCATCAACAAACACTTTTGGGCTGCTCTCAGGTACATCTTGGTGAATACCGTGTCCTAAATTGAACACATGCCCACTTCCTTGTCCAAAATCGGCTAAAATCGACCGCACTTCTTGTTCAATACGGTCAGGAGAAGCATATAACACAGAAGGATCCATATTACCCTGTAAAGCAACTTTATGTCCAACTCGAGCTTTCGCTTCTGCTAGATTGACGGTCCAATCTAATCCTAAAGCATCACAACCCGTCTCAGCCATTGCCTCCAGCCATAGACCTCCCCCCTTAGTAAATAAAGTTACAGGGACTTTACGACCTTCATTTTCACGAATCAAACCATCAACAATTTTATGCATGTACTGCAATGAAAAATCTAAATACTCACGATGTCCAAGAACGCCGCCCCATGTATCAAAAACCATCACTGACTGTGCACCAGCTTTAATCTGAGCATTTAAATAGAGTATTACTGCCTTTGCTAATTTATCTAATAAGCGATGCAACAATTGCGGTTCGGCATACATCATTCTTTTAATTTTAGTAAATGCCTTACTGCTTCCACCTTCAACCATATAAGTTGCTAATGTCCATGGGCTACCAGAAAAGCCTATCAATGGCACTTCACCTTTTAGTTCGTGGCGAATAGTACGTACCGCATTCATTACATATTGCAATTCCCCCTCTGGATCTGGAATCGGTAAATTATCAACCGCACTTTTACTTTCAATAGGATGTGCGAACTTAGGTCCCTCGCCAGCACCAAAACTCAAACCCAGCCCCATTGCATCAGGAATAGTTAAAATATCGGAGAATAAAATTGCCGCATCAAGTGCGTAGCGACGCAGCGGTTGTAATGTCACTTCACAAGCTAATTCTGCATGACGACATAAAGACATAAAATCACCTGCCATTGCGCGCGTTGCCTTATATTCAGGTAAATAACGTCCCGCTTGTCGCATCATCCAAACTGGTGTCATGTCTACTGGCTGGCGCAATAATGCGCGTAAATAACGATCATTTTTTAATGTTGTCATTTTATTTTCCTTTCTTCTTCCGCACAAAGCTTTAATGTATGCTCAATTAATTTCAATGCAATAGTCCCTCGTGGTGGAAGCTCTGGTAAAACGCTATCATAACGAAACCATTTTGCATCACAAATCTCAGTCTCTTGTAAACAAATTTCCCCACCTTCATAGTCAGCTAAAAACCCAACCATTACCGAATTTGGAAATGCCCATGGCTGACTACCAAAATAACGTAGATTATTAATTTTAATACCTGTTTCCTCAAAAACTTCGCGATGTACTGCTTGTTCAAAGGTTTCCCCAACTTCGACAAACCCAGCCAATGTAGTATAAATTCCACCTTTATGACGTAAATGGTTAGCTAATAAAATCTCACGTCCACGGCGTACAGCCACAATAATACAAGGATGAATCACAGGGTAAGTACGGTATGTGCAATGCATACTTTGACATTCTACTGCCCATTCATTTTCTGTAATTTGAGTGGGGGAACCACATTTACCACAAAAGCGATGTGTATTAAGAAAATAATTCAGTTCAACACCGCAACTCAACACATTAAATACATCTTCAGGTAAGAATAACTGATCACGTAAAGAGAAATATTGCCTTGAATCAGATAACTTTTCTTCAACTAAATACACTGGTTGTCGTGCTAGTTCACCAATCACCATCGCATTTAAACCTTGTAAATTAAAATCAAGCGCTTTTCCCTGTGGTAGCTGACCTTCAATGAGATGCAAAGATGACCCTTGTGTTAACAGCCAAAATCCAGTGTCATTAGGTTGAATTGGTTTCATATAAACTCACAAAATTTTGAAAAAACTGACCGCTCTTTTGGCGATAATAACTGAATAAAGTGCGGTCATTATAAAAGGAATTTGGTCATTTAGCGAATAAAAAACCCCGAACATTTGTTCGGGGTTTTGAGCTATTAGTGCTTATTGTGCATCATCAACTTCAACCATATTTAGCATTTCAGCTAAACTTGCACTTGCATCCTCAGAAGTCATCACAAATTCTGAAGCAATCTCTTCTTCATCTGCTGCAGAAAGTTTGACTGGAATATCATCAGACATAATGACTTTCTTCTGGCGATTTTGGTGATAAGCAAAACCTGTACCTGCTGGAATTAAACGACCAACGATGACATTTTCTTTCAAGCCACGTAATTCATCACGCTTACCAGCAACTGCAGCTTCCGTTAACACACGTGTTGTTTCTTGGAATGATGCAGCTGAGATAAATGACTCGGTTGCAAGAGATGCTTTAGTAATACCAAGTAATTCACGCTCAAACTCAACTAATGGTTTACCTTCAGCCTCGCGTTTACGATTCACGATCTTAATACGCGCAACTTCAACTTGTTCACCTTCTAAGAACTCAGAGTCATAAGCTTTAGTGATAATTGCTTTACGTAACATCTGGCGCACAATAACTTCGATGTGTTTATCGTTAATTTTTACCCCTTGTAAGCGGTAAACTTCTTGAACTTCATTCACAATGTAGTCAGTAACTGCATGTACACCACGTAAACGTAAAATATCATGCGGAGTCTCTGCGCCATCAGAAATCAAGTCACCACGCTCAACCATTTCACCTTCAAATACGTTGAGCTGACGCCATTTAGGAATCATTTCTTCGTAAGTTTCGCCTTCCGCTGGTGTAATTAATAAACGGCGTTTACCCTTAGTTTCTTTACCAAACGATACGATACCAGAGATCTCAGCTAAGATAGCTGGTTCTTTCGGTTTACGCGCTTCAAATAAATCTGCAACGCGAGGAAGACCACCAGTAATATCTTTCGTACCCACAGATTCTTGTGGAATACGTGCTAATGGATCACCAATGTGTACTTCTGCACCATCATCTAAAGTCACAATTGCTTTACCTGGTAAGAAGTATTGAGCAACTACATCTGTGCCTGGGATTAAAATATCATTGCCTTTTGTATCAACAAGTTTAATCGCTGGACGTAAATCTTTACCAGCCGTTGCACGCTCACCTACATCTTGTACAACAATTGATGATAAACCAGTTAATTCATCCGTTTGACGGGTTACAGTTAAGCCATCAATGATATCCATGAATTTCACGAAACCACTTACCTCAGAAACAACTGGCATAGTATGTGGATCCCAATTTGCAACCGTTTCACCTGCCTTGACTTCTTGGCCATCAGCTTTGCTTAGGATCGCACCGTAAGGCACTTTATAATGTTCTTTTGTACGACCAAAAGCATCAATAATCGTTAGTTCTGTGTTACGTGAAGTTAATACTAATTTACCTTCGTTGTTAGTCACGAATTTCACATTAGCTAAACGTAATGTACCTGTATTTTTCACTTGAACACTGGATTCTTTCGCTGCCGCAGATGCCGCACCACCGATATGGAACGTACGCATGGTCAACTGTGTACCTGGTTCACCGATTGATTGTGCTGCAATCACACCCACCGCTTCACCTTGGTTAATTAAGTGACCACGTGCAAGATCACGTCCATAACATTTTGCACACACTCCAAAGTCTGTATTACAAGTTACAACTGAACGTACTTTAATGCTATCGACTGAGTTTTCATCAATCACATCACATAACTTCTCATCTAATAAAGTATTACGTGGGATTAATACATCTTCAGTACCTGGTTTTAATACATCTTCTGCAACAACACGCCCTAATACACGATCACGTAATGCTTCTTTAACATCACCACCCTCAATTAATGGGGTCATCACGATACCTTCGTGTGTACCACAGTCATCTTCGATGATCACTAAATCTTGTGCCACGTCCACTAAACGACGGGTTAAGTAACCGGAGTTTGCTGTTTTTAATGCTGTATCCGCAAGACCTTTACGCGCACCGTGAGTTGAAATAAAGTACTGTAATACGTTCAAACCTTCACGGAAGTTTGCGGTAATTGGTGTTTCAATGATCGAACCATCTGGACGTGCCATCAAGCCACGCATACCCGCTAGCTGACGAATCTGTGCTGCAGAACCACGCGCACCAGAATCTGCCATCATAAAGATACTGTTAAATGAAGCTTGTTTTTCTGGCTGACCTTCACGGTTAATGACTTCTTCTGTAGACAGATTTTCCATCATCGCTTTTGCTACGCGTTCATTTGCTGCAGCCCAAATATCGATCACTTTGTTATAGCGTTCACCTGCTGTCACTAGACCTGATTGGAACTGTTCTTGAATTTCCGCGACTTCTTCTTCTGCTGCAGAAATAATTTCATATTTCTTCGCTGGGATCACCATATCATCGATACCCACTGATGAACCAGAACGTGCTGCATAAGCAAAACCAGTATACATAATTTGGTCAGCGAAAAGCACACTCGGTTTCATCCCTAAACGGCGATAGCTTTCATTAATCAATTTAGAAATTGCTTTTTTACCTAAGGTTTGGTTAAACAAGCTAAATGGCATACCTTTTGGTGCAATCATCCATAGGATAGCGCGACCAATAGTGGTATCCACTAAGTTTGTTTGTGGCTCAAATTCACCTGCCGCGTTTTTCGCATATTCAGTAATACGCACTTTCACACGTGAATGTAATTCTGCTTGACCTGTACGATACGCTTTTTCCGCTTCACGTGGATCTTGTAGCAACATGCCTTCGCCTTTACCGTTCACTTTATCGCGAGTCATATAATACAGACCTAATACCACATCTTGTGAAGGAACGATAATTGGTTCACCGTTTGCTGGTGATAAAATGTTGTTAGTTGACATCATTAATGCACGGGCTTCTAACTGTGCTTCTAATGTCAATGGCACGTGAACCGCCATTTGGTCACCGTCGAAGTCCGCGTTAAACGCCGCACAAACAAGTGGGTGTAATTGGATCGCTTTACCTTCGATTAATAAAGGTTCAAATGCTTGAATACCCAAACGGTGCAAGGTTGGTGCGCGGTTTAATAAAATTGGATGCTCACGAATCACGTCAGCTAAGATATCCCATACGATCGCATCTTCACGCTCAACCATTTTCTTCGCTGCTTTAATCGTTGAAGCGAAGCCACGGCTTTCTAATTTTGCATAGATAAACGGACGGAATAATTCCAATGCCATTTTCTTCGGTAAACCACATTGATGTAGATGTAAGTATGGACCTACGGTGATTACTGAACGACCTGAATAGTCAACACGTTTACCTAATAGATTTTGACGGAAACGACCCTGTTTACCTTTGATCATGTCCGCAAGTGATTTTAATGGGCGACGGTTAGAACCAGTAATTGCACGACCACGACGTCCATTATCTAATAATGCATCGACAGACTCTTGTAACATACGTTTTTCGTTACGCACGATAATATCTGGTGCGATTAAGTCTAAAAGGCGTTTTAAACGGTTGTTACGGTTAATCACACGACGATACAAATCGTTCAAATCCGAAGTTGCAAAACGACCACCATCAAGCGGGACTAATGGGCGCAAATCTGGCGGTAATACGGGTAATACCGTCATCACCATCCATTCTGGTTTGTTACCCGATTGAATAAAGGCTTCTAATAATTTTAAGCGTTTAGTGATTTTCTTACGTTTCGTTTCTGAGTTGGTTTCTTGTAATTCTTCACGTAAGTTTTCACATTCTTGAGGCAAGTCCATATCGCGCAATAAGGCTTGAATTGCTTCTGCACCCATTTTTGCGTCAAACTCATCACCCCAACGATCTTCTGCATCTAAATACTGCTCTTCGGTTAACAGCTGACCTTTTTCTAAATCAGTCATGCCCGGCTCAATCACAATATATGATTCAAAATATAATACACGCTCAATATCACGTAATGGCATATCTAATAATAAACCAATACGAGACGGCAGTGATTTTAAGAACCAAATGTGCGCCACTGGTGAGGCAAGTTCAATGTGCCCCATGCGCTCACGACGTACTTTAGTTTGCGTAACTTCAACACCACATTTTTCACAAATCACACCACGATGCTTTAAGCGTTTATATTTACCACATAAACATTCATAATCTTTTACTGGTCCAAAAATACGGGCACAGAAAAGACCATCACGTTCTGGTTTGAATGTGCGGTAGTTAATGGTTTCAGGCTTTTTAACTTCACCAAATGACCAAGAACGGATCATGTCAGGTGAGGCTAAACCAATTTTGATCACATCAAAATCTTCACTTGTTTTTGATTGTGCTTTTAAAAACTTAACTAAGTCTTTCACAGATTTGCTCCTGTCGGAGTTAAACTTATTCAAGTGCGGTCGAAATTTTAAAAATTTTCACCGCACTTGAGCGTACATTGCTTCACACCAAGCTTGGCTATGATGTCAGATTAATCTTCATCCAAATCAATATTGATACCAAGCGAGCGAATTTCTTTCATAATTACGTTGAAAGATTCTGGTGTACCTGGATCCATTTGATGTGTACCACCTACGATGTTTTTATACATCTTAGTACGACCGTTCACGTCATCAGATTTCACAGTTAGCATTTCTTGTAAGGTATATGCTGCACCGTATGCTTCAAGAGCCCATACCTCCATCTCACCAAAACGCTGACCACCGAACTGTGCTTTACCACCCAATGGCTGCTGTGTAACCAAGCTATAAGAACCCGTTGAACGCGCATGCATTTTGTCGTCAACTAAATGGTTCAATTTGAGCATATACATATAACCTACAGTTACTGGACGCTCAAATTTCTCACCAGTACGACCATCAAATAAAGTAATTTGACCTGAAGTCGGTAAACCACCTAACTCTAATAGACCTTTGATTTCGCTTTCGTGTGCACCATCAAATACAGGGGTTGCGAGCGGTAAACCTTTACGTAAGTTCTGTGCTAAACGCATCACTTCTTCATCAGTGAAAGTGCTTAAATCCACTTTTTGTGAACCGTGACCCAAGTCGTAGGCTTTTTGCATATACTCACGCAATTTCGCCACTTCTTGTTGCTGCTTGATCATGGCATTGATCTTGTCACCGATACCTTTCGCAGCTAAACCTAAGTGCGTCTCTAAGATCTGACCAATATTCATACGTGATGGAACACCCAGCGGGTTCAACACGATATCAACTGGTTGACCGTTTTCATCGTATGGCATATCTTCCACAGGATTAATTTTTGAGATAACCCCTTTGTTACCGTGGCGACCAGCCATCTTATCACCTGGTTGAATCTGGCGTTTAACAGCAAGATATACTTTCACTACTTTCAATACGCCTGGTGCTAAATCATCACCTTGAATGATCTTGCCACGTTGAACTTCTAGCTTACGCTCAAATTCTTTACGTAATTCTTCGTACTGTTCAGCAAGCTGCTCTAATTGATTTTGCTGTGACTCATCACTTAATGATTGCTCTAACCATTTAGTGCGGTCTAATTTATCTAAATTTTTCGCTTCAAAACCACCAGCGATAAGGAGATTACGTACACGAGTAAACAAGCCAGCTTCAAGGATTTCTAATTCTTCCACAAGGTCTTTTTTCGCTTGTTTTAACTGCATTTCTTCGATTTCAAGCGCACGTTTGTCTTTTTCGACACCATCGCGAGTAAAGACTTGAACGTCGATAACCGTACCCGATACACTGTTTGGTACACGTAATGAAGAATCTTTTACATCTGAGGCCTTTTCACCGAAGATTGCACGTAACAATTTTTCTTCTGGAGTTAATTGTGTTTCACCTTTTGGTGTCACTTTACCCACCAGAATATCTCCGCCTTTAACTTCTGCCCCAATATAAACAATACCTGATTCATCCAGTTTACTTAATGCGGCTTCACCCACATTTGGAATATCTGCTGTGATTTCTTCAGAGCCTAATTTAGTGTCACGCGCCACACAAGAAAGTTCTTGAATGTGAATTGTTGTGAAACGATCTTCTTGTACCACACGCTCAGACACTAACATCGAGTCTTCAAAGTTATAACCATTCCAAGGCATGAAGGCGACACGCATGTTTTGACCAAGTGCTAGCTCACCTAAATCCGTTGAAGGACCATCAGCTAACACCTCACCACGCCCAATAGGTTCACCTAAAGACACACAAGGCACTTGGTTAATACAAGTATTTTGGTTTGAACGGGTATATTTAACAAGATTATAAATATCAATACCTGCTTCACCTGGGATCGTTTCATCTTCATTGACTTTTACTACGATACGTGAAGCATCAACATATTGAATTGTACCACCACGTTTCGCGATAACAGTGACACCAGAGTCCACTGCTACTGCTTTTTCAATACCAGTACCGACTAATGGTTTATCCGCACGCAATGTTGGTACTGCTTGACGTTGCATGTTTGCACCCATTAATGCACGGTTCGCATCATCATGTTCAAGGAATGGGATTAACGCCGCAGCAACAGAAACCACTTGTTGAGTTGAAACGTCCATATAATGAATTTCGTCTGGACGGTATAAACCAGATTCACCATGTTCACCACGACAAGTGACGAAAGCATCAGTAAAACGGAAATCTTCATCTAAATTTGAGTTCGCCTGTGCAATAACATACTTACCTTCTTCAATTGCAGATAAATATTCAATTTCTTCCGTCACTTGACCATTCACTACTTTACGATATGGTGTTTCTAAAAATCCATAGTCATTAGTACGCGCGTAAACAGAAAGTGAGTTAATCAAACCAATGTTTGGACCTTCAGGTGTTTCGATTGGACAGACACGACCATAGTGCGTTGCGTGAACATCTCGCACCTCAAAGCCTGCACGTTCACGTGTTAAACCACCCGGACCCAATGCAGAAATACGACGTTTGTGCGTCACTTCTGATAACGGGTTATTTTGATCCATAAATTGTGAAAGTTGTGAAGAACCAAAGAATTCTTTCACCGCCGCAGAAATAGGTTTTGCATTGATCAAATCTTGTGGCGTCACGGCATCTAAATCGCCCAAAGACAAGCGTTCTTTCACCGCTCTCTCAACACGCACTAAACCAATACGGAATTGATTCTCCGCCATTTCGCCCACTGAACGAATACGGCGGTTACCTAAGTGGTCAATATCATCCACTTCACCGCGACCGTTACGGATCTCAATCAGTTTCTTCATCACACCGATGATGTCATCATTGCTTAAAATGCCGCTACCAGTCTCTTCATCAATACCTAAAGAGCGATTAAATTTCATACGACCCACTGCAGATAAATCATAACGATCGGATGAAAAGAATAGATTATCAAATAAATTTTCTGCTGCTTCTTTCGTAGGTGGTTCACCTGGACGCATCATACGATAAATTTCAACTAACGCACTTAAACGATCATTCGAAGGATCAACACGCAATGTTTCTGAAATATAAGGACCATGATCTAAGTCATTAGTGAATAACGTTTCAATAGTTTTATAGCCTGCTTGTGATAATTTCGCCAACATTTCTAACGAAATTTCCATATTAGCAGGACAAATCACCTCACCAGTATCTAAATCGACATAATCTTTAGCAGCCACTTTACCAACAATATATTCCGTTGGTACTTCAACTTGTGTAACATTATCTTTTTCTAATACACGAATATGACGTGCAGTAATACGACGACCACGTTCAATATAAACTTTACCATTTGCTTCGATATCAAAGGTTGCTGTCTCACCACGTAATCTCTCTGGCACTAATGTCATAAGCAATTTGTTATCTTTAATCTCAAAAACAACTTTATCGAAGAAAAGATCAAGGATTTGCTCTGTAGTGTAGTTTAATGCACGTAAAATAATAGTTGCAGGTAATTTACGACGACGGTCAATACGCGCATATAAGTTATCTTTTGGATCAAACTCAAAATCTAACCAAGAACCACGATAAGGAATAATGCGCGCATTATATAAAACTTTACCTGAAGAATGGGTTTTACCTTTGTCAGAATCAAAGAATACACCTGGGCTACGATGTAATTGCGACACGATAACACGTTCAGTACCATTAATGACAAAGGTACCATTATCGGTCATTAATGGGATTTCCCCCATATATACTTCTTGTTCTTTAATATCTTTAATTGTGCCCGGTGCAGCGTCTTTATCATAGCTGACTAAACGTAATTTAACACGTAATGGCGCAGCGTAAGTAGTACCACGAATTTGACATTCTCTTACATCAAATACTGGCTCACCTAATTGATAACTGACATATTGTAATTCAGTATTGCCATTATTGCTGACAATTGGGAAAACAGAACGGAATGCAGCTTCTAATCCTTGCAAACCTTCTGGATCTCTTTGGATAAACTTATCAAAAGAGTCAAGTTGGATTGTTAATAAATAAGGTACATTTAAAACTTGCGGGCGTTTGCCGAAGTCTTTACGAATACGTTTTTTCTCGGTATATGAGTAAACCATAGGGTTCCTCTGCTGTGTTTCAGTGAACCAAACACATAATGTTATCGAAATAAACACTATGTATGCGATGTATGTTATTAAGATACCGTTTCCAGATGACCGCACTCTGAACCTTACTTCTGATGAGCGGATACCCCAAATTATGTCAACTTAATTAATTTGAGAAAAACAGAAAAAACCAAACGGAGAAATTTATTCCTGTTTTGATAGCACAAAATGGCTGATGGAAAAACCACCAGCCATCGAGCCTTGAAGGGCTAACAAGTTAACCAAAATTATTTGATTTCTACTTGTGCGCCAGCTTCTTCTAATTCTTTCTTAAGTGCATCAGCTTCAGCTTTAGAGATGCCTTCTTTCAATACTGCTGGAGCAGATTCTACTAAGTCTTTAGCTTCTTTTAAGCCTAAACCAGTTGCACCACGTACTGCTTTGATAACTGCTACTTTGTTAGCACCTGCGCCTGCAAGAACTACATCGAATTCAGTTTTCTCTTCAGCTGCTTCTGCTGGACCTGCTGCTACAGCTACTGCTGCCGCTGCTGCAGAAACACCAAATTTTTCTTCCATCGCAGTGATTAATTCTACGATTTCAGTTACAGATTTAGAAGCGATCGCTTCAATAATTTGTTCGTTAGTTAATGACATAACAATCAATTCCTAAAGTAAAAAAGTTAAACGAGTAAAGAAACGGCTGAATTAAGCTGCTTCTTGTAATTTGTCGCGTAATGCTGCAAGAGTGCGAACAAGTTTGCCTGCCGCAGCTTCTTTCATTGTACCCATTAAACGTGCAATTGCTTCGTCGTAAGTTGGTAATGTTGCTAAGAATTCAACATCTTGGATCTTACCTTCAAAGGCTGCACCTTTAATTTCAAACTTATCGTTTGCTTTTGCAAAATCTTTGAACAAACGGGCTGCTGCGCCTGGATGCTCAGTAGAGAATGCGATAAGTGTTGGACCTACAAACGTATCTTTTAAGCACTCAAAATCAGTACCTTCAACTGCACGACGTAATAAAGTATTACGTACTACACGCATTGAAACACCGTTTTCACGAGCTGCTTTACGTAATTCAGTCATTTTATCTACTGTTACACCACGAGAATCCGCGATAACAGCTGATAGGGCACCTTTGGCTGCTTCGTTTACTTCAGCAACAATTGCTTGTTTGTCTTGAAGATTTAATGCCATTGGCTTTTAGCTCCTGAATACACTCCGATTTCTCGGACTTAAATTACCTCATATAAATAATAATATGAGGACGACTTCGGTGCACAGAAGCAAGAAAAATTCTTATTCTGTTCACCATCTACGTAGGATAATTAAGAAACACTTGATTTCCCCTACGGTCTTGGACGGGGCTTGAAATTGGTCAAGCACCATCAATTTTCACCACTATATTTATATGGCAAAATTCAGATGCGGGATTATAATCAGAATTTCTTGTTTTGTAAATATAATTTATCAAAAAATAAACTACTGCTATGATGTTTCTCTCAGGTTTTGCTAATAAAGCTTACTTTGTTATAAAACTCATTTGACAACGAAATCTATAATACAAAATTATTACGTCTTATACAGTGATCAGGTGCAATATATTGAGATGAAGATTAATAAACAAACCGCACAAAAAATTGTCAGCCGTACAATGAACATTATCCAAAACTCGGTCAATGTAATGGATGAAAATGGAATTATTATTGCTTCAGGTGACAGTTCTCGTGTAAACCAAAAACACATTGGCGCTATTGTAGCGATACGCGAAAATAAAGTGGTAGAAATTGATCAAACGCTCGCAGAAAAATGGAACTTTGAGGCTAAACCAGGTATCAATATGCCAATCAACTATTTGGGTAATATTGTAGGTGCGGTAGGTATTTCTGGTGAACCTGATAAAGTAAGATCTTATACCGAGTTAGTCAAAATGACCGCTGAATTAATTATTGAGCAATATATTTTATTAGAGCAAGAACGTTGGCTACATCGATATAAAGAAGAATTCATCCTGCAACTGCTTGATGAAACACAACAAATAACACAACTTAAACAACAAGCTCATTTCTTTGATGTTGATTTACAGCAACCTTACATTGTTGTCATCATTCAATTATCTACAACTAGCGCAGAATTACTACAAGAACTCATCACCTATCTTCAACAACCTCATTTTACTCATCATTTAGCAATTTTAGCACTCGATAAAATTGTACTATTACTTCCTCAAACACAAATTAAGCACAAAGAGCTGGCTAAATTATTACCAGAAACAGCCATATTACACAATTATCACATAGCTGTCGGCGGTTACTTTACTGGTGAATCTAAAATACATTATTCTTATCAAACCGCACTTTCGACCCTTGAATATGGTTTACAATATCATCCTAAAAAAACAATTTACTTTTTTGAACAATATCAGCTACCTGTCCTGTTACAAAATTTAACTCGCTCTTGGCAAGCGGAAGAATTACTCAAGCCAATCCAAAAACTCATTCAACAAGATCAAAACCACCTACTTAGAAAAACATTACAACAATATTTTTTATCAAATTGTGATCTATCTCTCACTAGCCAAAAGCTATTCATTCATATTAATACATTGCGCTACCGCCTCCATAAAATAGAGCAAATAACTAGTTTATCTTTCAATAAGATAACTGATTTATTTATCTTATATTTGGGTACATTATTATTGCCTTAAAATTAGCCAAACTAACAATAAATTCCGTTTCATCCTGTACATTCTTGTAGTTTTATACAAAGCTTTTTTAGTACAAATTCACAATAATAATGATTGAACCTAAACAACATAAAGGAGGTTATTATGAGCGGTATTACACTCATTATTAGTTTTGTTATTGCCATCATTATTATGATTTGGTTAATCGCAAAACTCAAAGTTCATCCTTTCTTAGCATTAATGACTATCTCACTTTCGTTAGCACTCATCGCTGGGATTAGTCTCAATAAGATCCCGAGTATTGTAGGTGATGGTTTCAGTGGTACCTTTAAAAGTATTGGGATTGTAATTATTTTTGGAGCAATCATAGGCACCATTTTAGAAAAAACAGGCGCTGCACTAAAACTTGCTGATATGGTTGTCAAAATCATTGGTCAGAAAAAACCTGAACTTGCGATGCTGATCATGGGCTGGGTTGTTGGTATCCCTGTTTTTTGTGATAGTGGCTTTGTTGTTCTCAATCCGATACGTGAAGCTCTGCGTAAAAAAATTGCCGCTAATCCAGTAAGTATGGCAGTGGCGTTGAGTGCAGGGCTTTATGCTGCGCATGTCTTTATACCACCAACTCCAGGACCAATTGCAGCAGCAGGTGCGGTTGGTTTAAGCCATAATTTATTACTTGTCATTGGAATGGGGACTGTTGTCTCACTTCCCGTCTTATTTGCTAGTTACCTTTTTGCAAAATGGACAAGTAAAAATATTACTTTAATTGAAGATGATTCAGATCCAGTCATTAGCAAAAGCTATGATGAACTACTCAAACAATATGGCCAATTACCAAGTGGTTTCTTAAGTTTAGCACCTATTTTTATACCTATTTTACTTATGGCATTAGGCTCAATCAGTAAAATCATGGCAATAGAAGGTAATTTGGGTATATTGCTACAGTTCTTAGGAAATCCAATTATTGCTCTTGCTATTGGTGTTATTTTTGCCATCTTATTATTGATTCAGTCTGGTAAAAGCTCAGAATTTGATACATTAACAAATGACACTTTAAAATTAGTGGGGCCTATTCTCTTTATTACCGCAGCGGGTGGAGTATTAGGTAAAGTGATTACTGAAGCAGGATTCGTTGAATATATTAAACAAAATGCGCATATCATCAGCACTGCGGGTATTTTCTTCCCATTCCTGATTTCTGCTATTTTAAAAACAGCACAAGGTAGCTCAACAGTAGCAATTATTACTACAGCATCAATTATGGGTATGTTCAACGCTAGTGATTCGTTAATGAGTGCATTAGGTTTAACTTCTGAAATTGCAGCCTCATTAACTGTAATGGCAATTGCAGCGGGTGCAATGTGTGTATCCCATGCAAATGACAGTTACTACTGGGTTGTGACTAATTTCACTAAAATGACGCCACAACAAGGCTATCGTACTCAAACGATGCTGACTTTTATCATGGGGATCGTTGGTATCTTAACCGTCTATCTGCTGTATTTAGTGTTAGTTTAATAGGATCTTAATATGAAAATTGTGATTGCACCTGATTCTTTTAAAGAAAGTTTAACCGCACTTGAGGTCGCTAATGCTATTGAAACGGGCTTCAAGAAAATTTTTCCCCACGCCCAATATATTAAAGTACCAATGGCTGATGGTGGTGAAGGTACAGTGCAATCTCTTATCGATGCTACACAGGGCTGTTTAATCTCAACATCTGTGATAGCTCCACTTGGTAATACTATTTCTGCCACATGGGGACTATCAGGAGATAGAAACACTGCTTTCATTGAAATGGCGGCTGCCTCAGGGTTACATTTAGTACCACCTGAGCAGCGAAACCCATTAAAAACAACTAGTTTTGGGACGGGACAATTAATTAAAGCAGCACTTGAAAGCGGCATAAAAAAAATCATACTCGGCATCGGTGGCAGCGCCACCAATGATGGTGGTGTTGGTATGCTACAAGCATTAGGTGGAAAGTTCTTTGATCAGGAACAGCGAGAAATTCAATTAGGCGGAGCTGCATTGCAGCAACTTTCTGCTATTGATCTTACCAATCTTGACCCACGTCTAAAAGCAGTAGAACTTCAAATTGCTTGTGATGTTACTAATCCTTTGTGCGGTGCAAACGGAGCATCTGCCGTTTTTGGTCCACAAAAAGGGGCGACTGTAGAAATGGTACAACAGCTTGATCGTGCGCTATATCATTTTTCTTCTATTGTGGAGCAGCAATATCATCTTAACATTCGTGAACAACCTGGTAGCGGCGCAGCAGGTGGAATGGGGGCGGGCTTATTATTACTTCCTAATGCCCAACTACAATCAGGCGTAGATATTGTCATTAATGCCGTCAATCTAACAAGACAAGTTGAGAGTGCTAATTTAATTATTACTGGAGAGGGCAGAATGGATAGCCAAACAGCGCAAGGGAAAACACCAGCTGGAGTTGCTAAAGTTGCAAAACACTTTAACAAACCTGTCATTGCAATTGTTGGAAGTTTAAAGGAAGACTATGAAGTGATATATGATATTGGTATTGATGCTGTTTTTCCGATACTACGCCAAGTAGAAAATTTAGAAACTACTTTGAAAAAAGGTAGAGAAAATCTAATTTCTACTGCACAAAACGTGGCAAGACTTTGGCAACTTATCAAAGTTAGCCAATAATTATTTTTCATAGAAAAGACCGCACTTTATAGCCATAAAGTGCGGTCTTTTTTTAATTAATTCTATGAATTATAGTGAAGACTGATCAACAGCTACACCAGCACCCATAGTTGTAGAAATACTTACTTTCTTGATGAATACACCCTTAGATGTCGTCGGTTTTGCTTTCGCTAATGCAGCTAATAACGCTTGTAAGTTTTCTTTTAACTGTGCTTCGCTGAAATCTACTTTACCAATTGTTGTGTGGATAATACCGTTTTTATCATTACGGTAACGAACCTGACCTGATTTTGCATTCTTCACAGCTTCAGCAACGTTTGGTGTTACAGTACCAACTTTAGGATTTGGCATTAAACCACGTGGACCTAAAATTTGACCTAATTGACCAACAACACGCATTGCATCAGGAGAAGCAATGACGACGTCAAAGTTCATTTCACCTTTTTTCACTAAGTCTGCTAAATCTTCCATACCAACTAAATCTGCACCAGCTTCTTTAGCAGCTTCTGCATTCGCACCTTGCGTGAATACAGCAACACGTACAGAACGACCCGTACCATGTGGCAATACTGTTGCACCACGTACGTTTTGATCAGATTTACGAGGATCGATACCTAAGTTAACCGCAACATCTACACTCTCAACAAATTTTGCAGTTGCAAACTGTTTTAATACAGTGATTGCTTCGTTGATTTCATAAGCTTTAGTAGAATCTACGCCAGCCTTGATTGCTTTCATTTTTTTAGTCAATTTAGCCATCGTATTATTCCTCCACCACTAAGCCCATTGAACGAGCAGTACCAGCGATTGATTTCATCTTAGTTTCGATAGATGCACCAGTCATATCTGCCGCTTTAGTTTCAGCGATTTGACGGATTTGCTCTAAAGTGACTTTACCCACTTTATCTTTGTTCGGTTTACCCGAACCAGACTTAATACCAGCTGCTTTTTTCAATAATACTGCGGCAGGTGGTGTTTTGGTGATAAAAGTAAATGAACGGTCTGCATATACAGTGATAACAACGGGAATTGGTAAACCTTTTTCTAAGCTCTCAGTACGAGCGTTAAATGCTTTACAGAATTCCATAATGTTTACACCTTGTTGACCTAATGCAGGACCAACTGGTGGTGATGGGTTAGCCATACCAGCTGCAACTTGCAACTTAACATAGGCTTGTACTTTTTTTGCCATTTTTAGCTTCCTCTAGAATGGGTAATAACGCTATTACTAGCTCCCCTGTTTACGAAAAGGCTGTATTCTAATTAAATACAGCCCAAACTTCAAGTAAAATTACTCAAAATATGATTGCACTTTATGCTTACATCAAGCATTAATAAAATACGGTCAGAATCTAGTTTGTTTTTTCCACTTGACTAAACTCAAGTTCAACTGGTGTTGCACGACCAAAAATAGAAACAGACACTTTTAAGCGACCTTTTTCATAATCCACTTCTTCCACAGTACCATTAAAGTCAGCGAATGGTCCTTCAGTGACGCGAACTTCTTCACCAGGCTGGAATTCTTTTCTGTGACGTGGTTTTTCTGAACTTTCTTGTAAACGGTTTAAAATTCTATCCGCTTCACGCTGTGAAATCGGTGCAGGTTTATCGGCTGTACCACCAATAAATCCCATTACACGCGGAACACTACGTACTAAATGCCAAGTTTCATCATTCATTTCCATCTGAACTAATACATAGCCAGGGAAAAATTTACGTTCACTTTTACGTCTTTTCCCAGCCACATTCTCAACAACTTCTTCTGTTGGGACAAGTACTTCACCAAACTGATCTTCCATTTGATGTAATTTAATATATTCACGTAAAGTTGCTGCCACACGCCCTTCAAAACCTGAAAAAGCCTGTAATACATACCAACGTTTTTTTGGTGCGGTATCTGTCATATTAGAACCTCAAATCTGTTAAGAACGTAATTAATGCAACGATAACTGAATCTAATCCCCATAAAATTAATGAAACAAGGATTGTGACACCTGCAACAATAAAAGTGGTCTGAGTTGCTTCTTGACGCGAAGGCCATACAATTTTTCTTAATTCAATTTTCGACTCGCTGAAAAAATGACGTGCTTTTGTGCCTTGATTTGTTAATGCCGCAATACCGAGCGCAACAAGCAATAAAATAACTACACCAACAACACGAATTGGGGTAGAAAATTGTTCTACAAGGTAGATATTACCTAATGCCGCCCCTGCAATGACAGCAACAACTAAAATCCATAAAAAACTATTTAGGCCTTTTGACTTTAAGCTATCATCTTCGTGCGTATTTTTCTTAATTTCTAACGCCATAATTTAATCCATTACTTAATCTAAAAAAATAGGGATTCGTTTCTGAACGCGTGATTGTAGCACTTTATTTTATGATTGCATATATAGAAGAATCATTTTTTAATTAAGTTAGTACCAATCTCAATTCATTACATCTATATATAAGTGCAGTCAGTTTTAGTGAAGTTTTATCACACTTCTCATTGAATCATGATAACACCGAAGCTAAAAGCCTAAGAAGTTAACATTCCATCATTCTTAAAAGTACAAACGCATGTCAGTATAAAACATGCGTTTTGTATAACCAATCTATCCAGTCTATCCAACCAAGCAAAAATACTACACAAAAACACTCAACCACAA